>NZ_JBGDUO010000005.1:0-399364 GCF_046552235.1 Salmonella sp. SAL00670 | reverse complement strand
CCAGCCAGTTCGATGATTTTCGCTTCCCACTCTGCGTCGCCTTCCAGCGCTTTCAGAGCAGAACCACGAACGATCGGAGTGTCGTCGCCCGGGAAGTCGTACTGAGACAGCAGTTCGCGAACTTCCATCTCAACCAGTTCCAGCAGCTCTTCGTCATCAACCATGTCGCATTTGTTCAGGAACACGATGATGTACGGAACGCCTACCTGACGACCCAGCAGGATGTGCTCACGGGTCTGCGGCATCGGGCCGTCAGTCGCAGCAACAACCAGGATCGCGCCGTCCATCTGAGCAGCACCGGTGATCATGTTTTTAACATAGTCGGCGTGCCCCGGGCAGTCTACGTGTGCGTAGTGGCGGGTCGGGGTATCGTATTCAACGTGAGAAGTGTTGATGGTGATACCACGCGCTTTTTCTTCCGGCGCGTTATCGATCTGGTCGAATGCACGAGCAGCACCGCCGTAGGTTTTAGCCAGTACGGTGGTGATTGCAGCGGTCAGGGTAGTTTTACCGTGGTCAACGTGGCCGATGGTGCCGACGTTAACGTGCGGTTTTGTACGTTCAAATTTTTCTTTAGACACGGCTATATTCCTTACTATAGCGCTCTCCCCTTCAGGAGAGAGCACGGGATTTTGGTTTTTAACCCTGCGGCTTATTTACCACGGGCTTCGATTACGGCCTGAGCAACGTTGTTCGGCGCATCATCATACTTCAGGAATTCCATAGTGTACGATGCGCGACCTTTGGTCAGAGAACGCAGCTGAGTTGCATATCCGAACATTTCAGACAGCGGTACTTCAGCGTGGATCTTAACGCCTGTAACTTCAGATTCCTGACCTTTGAGCATACCACGACGGCGGCTAAGGTCGCCGATAACGTCACCGGTATTCTCTTCAGGTGTTTCTACTTCAACCTTCATGATCGGCTCAAGCAGAACTGGTTTTGCTTTCTTAAAGCCTTCTTTAAAGGCGATAGACGCAGCCAGTTTAAACGCCAGCTCAGAGGAGTCAACGTCATGGTAAGAACCGAAGTGCAGACGCACACCGAGATCAACTACCGGATAACCCGCCAGCGGGCCAGATTTCAGCTGCTCCTGGATGCCTTTATCAACGGCCGGGATGTATTCGCCAGGAATTACACCACCTTTGATGTCGTTGATGAACTCGTAACCTTTCGGGTTAGAGCCCGGCTCCAGCGGGTACATGTCGATAACAACATGACCATACTGACCGCGACCACCAGACTGTTTCGCGTGTTTACCTTCGATGTCGGTAACTTTCGCGCGAATCGCTTCGCGGTAAGCAACCTGAGGTTTACCCACGTTAGCTTCAACGTTGAATTCACGCTTCATACGGTCAACGATGATATCCAGGTGAAGTTCACCCATACCAGCGATGATGGTCTGGTTAGATTCTTCATCAGTCCATACGCGGAATGACGGGTCTTCTTTCGCCAGACGGCCCAGAGCCAGACCCATTTTTTCCTGGTCAGCTTTGGTTTTCGGTTCTACCGCGATGGAGATTACCGGCTCAGGGAATTCCATACGTTCCAGAATGATCGGGTTTTCCGGATCACACAGGGTGTCACCGGTAGTCACGTCTTTCAGGCCGATAGCAGCCGCGATGTCGCCCGCGCGAACTTCTTTGATCTCTTCACGTTTGTTGGCGTGCATCTGAACGATACGACCGAAACGCTCACGTGCGGTTTTCACGGAGTTCAGTACGGTATCACCAGAGTTAACCACACCGGAGTACACACGGAAGAAGGTCAGGTTACCCACAAACGGGTCGGTAGCGATTTTGAACGCCAGCGCAGAGAACGGCTCGTCGTCGCTTGCGTGACGCTCAGCCGGAGTATCTTTACCGTCGTCCAGAATGCCGTTGATCGCAGGTACGTCTACCGGGGATGGCAGGTAATCAATTACCGCATCCAGCATCGCCTGAACACCTTTGTTCTTGAATGCAGAACCACAGGTTACCAGGATGATTTCGTTGTTCAGAACGCGCTGACGCAGAGCTTGTTTGATCTCTTCTTCAGTCAGTTCTTCACCACCTAGGTATTTTTCCATCAGCTCTTCAGAAGCTTCTGCGGCGGACTCGATCAGGTTCTGGTGCCATTCGTTAGCCAGGTCCTGCATGTCAGCCGGGATATCTTCGTATTCGAAGGTAACGCCCTGGTCGGCATCGTTCCAGTTGATGGCTTTCATTTTCACCAGGTCAACAACGCCGGTGAAACCTTCTTCAGCACCAATTGCCAGCTGCAGCGGAACCGGGTTCGCGCCCAGACGGGTTTTGATCTGACCAACAACTTTCAGGAAGTTCGCGCCCATGCGGTCCATTTTGTTAACGAACGCAATGCGCGGAACTTTGTATTTGTTTGCCTGACGCCATACGGTTTCAGACTGCGGCTGAACACCACCAACTGCGCAGTAAACCATTACCGCACCATCGAGAACACGCATGGAACGTTCTACTTCGATAGTGAAGTCAACGTGCCCCGGGGTGTCGATGATGTTGATGCGATGCGGTTCATACTGCTTAGCCATACCAGACCAGAATGCAGTAGTCGCTGCGGAGGTGATAGTAATACCACGCTCCTGCTCCTGCTCCATCCAGTCCATGGTAGCTGCGCCGTCATGAACTTCACCGATTTTGTGGTTTACACCGGTGTAGAACAGAATACGTTCGGTAGTAGTGGTTTTACCGGCGTCGATGTGCGCACTGATACCGATATTACGGTAGCGTGCGATGGGTGTTGTACGAGCCATTTGATTCCTCGTTGATATCTTTAGGCGTTCAGTTAAGTTATCCAAAACGGGCGACTTACCTGAAGCGCCCGCCTGGTGACTATGACTCCGAAGGGATTACCAACGGTAGTGTGCGAACGCCTTGTTGGCTTCTGCCATACGGTGAACGTCTTCACGTTTCTTAACTGCAGTACCTTTGTTGTCTGCAGCGTCAGAAAGTTCGTTCGCCAGGCGCAGAGCCATGGATTTATCACCGCGTTTACGAGCAGCTTCTACGATCCAACGCATTGCCAGAGCATTACGACGGACCGGACGGACTTCAACTGGTACCTGATAAGTAGAACCACCTACACGGCGGGATTTAACTTCTACAGTCGGGCGAACGTTTTCGAGAGCGACTTCGAAAGCTTCCAGTTCAGATTTACCAGAACGCTGAGCCAGGGTCTCCAGCGCGCTGTATACGATTGATTCTGCAGTAGATTTTTTACCATCTACCATCAGGATATTGACAAATTTAGCCAGCAGTTCTGATCCGAACTTCGGATCCGGCAGAATTTTACGCTGACCAATGACGCGACGACGTGGCATGGAAATACTCCGTTGTTAATTCAGGATTGTCCAAAACTCTACGAGTTTAGTTTGACATTAATTTAAAACGTTTGGCCTTACTTAACGGAGAACCATTAAGCCTTAGGACGCTTCACGCCGTACTTAGAACGAGCTTGCTTACGGTCTTTAACGCCGGAGCAGTCAAGCGCGCCACGAACGGTGTGGTAACGAACACCCGGGAGGTCTTTAACACGACCGCCACGGATCAGGATCACGGAGTGCTCCTGCAGGTTGTGACCTTCACCACCGATGTAGGAAGTCACTTCAAAACCGTTAGTCAGACGAACACGGCAAACTTTACGCAGTGCGGAGTTCGGTTTTTTAGGAGTGGTAGTATATACACGAGTACATACGCCACGTTTTTGCGGGCATGCTTCCAGCGCAGGCACGTTGCTTTTCGCAACTTTGCGAGCACGTGGTTTGCGTACCAGCTGGTTAACTGTTGCCATTAAATAGCTCCTGGTTTTAGCTTTTGCTTCGTAAACACGTAATAAAACGCCCTCACACAATATGAGGACGCCGAATTTTAGGGCGGTGTCGAAAAGGTGTCAAGAAATATACAACGATCCCGCCATCACCAGGCCATCTGGTTGGCATACTTAACCGTGAGTCTGACAAACTCAGTATAGTCAACCCTGACGACACTGTCTGAAATTTGACCACCCAGGCCGCGGGCGTCAATGTCTTCTTTCAAGGCATAGACCGTTATGGGGGCATCGCGCAGACTTTCAAGGAAGCGGTTACCTTCAATCGCGACGGTAACGCCATCCTGGAGCAACAAAAGCGCATCGCCCTCTTTTAGCAGGCGCAGCAAAGCGGGAAAATCAACGCTCGAAGCGCAATGAGGTAAGGTATGCAGCATAAACGCCTCAGAATCTCAGGATGACATCATAGTTGCCAAGCTCGCGGCGTAACGCCACGGGTTCCAGCGGCGTGGCGTCTACCACAAAATTAACGTTCTCCAGACCACGCTCGCGCAGCGATGCCGCGCAGATCCAGCATTGATCAATATCGTACAAATCAAAGAGCTTGAAAGTAGCAATATAGTCACGCGCCAGCACAGCGTCTGGTTTTTGTCCTGGTAATAACTGAAAGACGCCGTCGCTGATAAAAAAGACGCCCAGCGCTTCCGTTAGCGCTGACGTCGCCAGCAGCGCATCCAGCCCTTCACGACCTGAGGCGCTACCGTGCGGCGCGGTGGAAAAGACAAATGCAATACGTTTCATTAAAACTGCACCACCCGATCGCAGGTGAGAGATGCCTCCGCCAGCGCGCCCAGTCCGCTTAGCGTAAAGCCCGGCTGAAGATTGGCGGACGGCAACCCCAGTCTGCCGGCTTCAGTTTCATCAATAATACCGCGACGAAGCGCCGCCGCGACACAGATGTTCAGCGCTACGCCATGCTGCGTATTCAATTTCTGCCAGGCGCGTACCAGATCATATTCATCGCTCGCCGGCGAGGTCAGGAGATTGGCGTTATAGACACCTTCCCGATAGAAAAAGACGCTGGCTAACTCATGCCCCTCATTGAGCAGCGCGTGGGCGAACTGCAATGCGCTGCTGGCCTGCTGGGTGCCATATGCCGCCCCGGTGACCATAATGGCATAACGCATTATTTATCCTGCCCCTGAAAGTCGCCGCTTTTGAACTGGCGAATATAGAGGTAAACCGTGTGTTTTGAGATATTCAGACGATCGGCTACCTGGTTAATGGCGTCTTTAATATCGAAAATGCCTTTTTCGTACAAGTTAAGGACGATCTGACGATTTTTCGCATTGTTAGAGACATTACGATCGGCATTCACTTCTTCGATCGTGAACTCCAGCGTCTGGGTGACTAAATCTTCGACTGAGGAGGCAAAATTAACCGCTGAGCCGACTTCCGGCGTTTCCGGCGGAATAAAGGTATTCATAATCTGTGAAAATGGCACATCAAGATTCATGTTGATGCACAGTAGACCAATGACGCGCTGCTCGCGGTTGCGAATGGCAATCGTCAACGACTTCATCAAGACACCGCTTTTCGCGCGCGTAAAATAGCATTTCGACACGCTACTGTCCGCCCCTGTCATGTCGTGCAACATACGCAACGCCAGGTCGGTAATCGGCGAGCCAATTTTACGGCCCGTATGTTCGCCATTGGCAATACGAATGGCTGAACATTTTAGATCCTGCAAAGAGTGCAATACGATTTCACAATGGGAACCTATAAGCATCGCTAACCCGTCCACTACCGCTTCGTAGGATTTCAGAATATCGAAGTCGGTTTGCTCGAAGGGACGCTGATCCAGCAAATCAAGTTCACTGGTTTCGTTGGTTAAAAGCGACCTGGACATGAAAAAAAACACTCCTTTTCAGGAGCCTGTCGTTATGTTTTCAGGGCAGGCTCATTATTTACGCGGATGATTAAATTAATACAGTGAGGGTTCATCTTTCCAGTACTAATTTGCTCGTCTATTTCAGACTACGTGTGCGTTGGCGGTCATTCAGCCTACGGTCTCGCCCTTAACGACCAGCGCAAGCGCCGTTATCCGCAAATCAAATTATGGTGAGTAATATATCCGGCCTGAATAAAAAAAACCGCCGCTATTACAAGCGGCGGCTCTCAGTTTTTATTTTTTAGCAGCATCTGCGGCTTTAGCGTCAGCCGCATCGGCAGGTTTAGCATCCGCTTTCGGCGCTGGTTTGATATCCAGCAGCTCTACGTCGAATACCAGGGTGGAGTTCGCCGGGATACCCGGAACGCCCGTTTTACCGTAGGCCAGCGCCGGTGGGATAACCAGCTTGATCTTGCCGCCTTTCTTAATATTTTTCAGGCCTTCAGTCCAGCCAGGGATAACGCCGTCCAGACGGAAGGAGAGCGGTTCGCCGCGCGTGTAAGAGTTATCAAACTCTTTACCGTCGATCAGCGTACCTTTGTAGTTCACCACAACGGTATCGCTATCTTTCGGCGCCTCGCCTGTGCCTTCTTTCTCTACTTTGTAAAGCAGACCGGTAGAGGAGGTTTTCACGCCTTTCTCTTTAGCAAAAGCGTCGCGGAACGTTTTACCTTTTGCTTCGTTATCGGCAGCGTCTTTTTCCATCTTCGCCTGAGCAGCGCTCTTCACGCGTGCTTCAAACGTCTGCAGCGTTTGCTCAATTTCCTGATCGGACAGTTTGCTCTTATCGGCAAAGGCATCCTGAACGCCGGCAATCAACTGATCTTTATCCAGTTTGATGCCTAACTTTTCCTGCTCTTTAAGCGAATTTTCCATGTAACGACCCAGCGAGGCGCCCAGCGCATAAGCCGCTTTTTGATCGTCGTTTTTAAATGCTGCTTTGCTATCAGCGGTAGCTGCCGGTTTCGCCGCATCAGCAGCAAAAGTGATCGGTGCGTGCATAGCAACGGCCATCGTAGTTGCCAGCAGCGTGGCTTTAAACAGTGATTTCATCCATATCTCCAGGGCCGGGGCATCTCGCCCCATGTTAACTTACGTAAGAAGCGTACTATAAATCGTTGCAGAACAAATCAACATACGAACACGCCCTATTATCACTTCTTTTCAGACTCTTTTTGTTTAAATTAGTTTCGTAGCGCGCGTAATGGTTGCTGTGAAAGCCGGTAAAGTTAAGTAGAATCCGCCGACGGAGACAACATAAAGAGGTACATCATGCAGGATATCACGATGGAAGCTCGTCTGGCTGAACTGGAAAGCCGTCTGGCGTTCCAGGAGATTACCATAGAAGAACTAAACCTGACGGTAACCGCACATGAAATGGAGATGGCGAAGCTGCGCGATCATCTGCGTTTGCTCACGGAAAAGTTAAAAGCCAGTCAGCCGTCAAATATCGCCTCTCAGGCAGAAGAAACGCCGCCGCCGCATTATTGAGACGAAAAAAAAGCGGGGTTAACCCGCTTTTTTTGTGCCCGATGATTTATCGAACCAATGATAATACCCTAAGGATTTCGAGTCACAGCAAGGCGGCAAGCTTGAAAATTCCCCGGGAGCATAGATAACTATGTGACCGGGGTTTGAAAGCGTAGCCAACACCGCGGTAGCTTGAAAGACGACGGGGATTAATGGCAGCCGCAGCCGCCTTTACCACCACCGCCGCAGCAGCCTTCGCCGCCGTGCTCGTGACCATGGTCATGACCATGACCGCCACAGCAGCCGTCTTCACCGTGATCGTGGTGGTGATCGTGCGCGCCATGAACATGACCGTGAGCCAGTTCTTCTTCAGTCGCTTCACGAATCGCAACAACTTCTACGTTAAATTTCAGATTCTGGCCCGCCAGCATGTGGTTACCATCAACCACAACGTGATCGTCTTCCACTTCGGTAATCTCTACCGGTACCGGGCCCTGGTCGGTTTCCGCCAGGAAACGCATCCCTACCTGCAGTTCATCAACGCCCATAAAGACGTCTTTAGGCACACGCTGCACCAGATTTTCGTCATACTGGCCGTAAGCGTCGTTCGCGCCAACAGCGACATCAAATTTGTCGCCAACTTCATGGCCTTCCAGCGCGGTTTCCAGACCAGAGATCAGGGAGCCGTGACCGTGCAGGTAATCCAGCGGCGCACTCACCGGAGACTCATCAACCAACACACCGTCTTCTGTACGTACCTGATAGGCCAGGCTGACCACCAGGTCTTTTGCTACTTTCATGATATCTCCTGAGCATGGGAAGAATAGTGGCGCAGATTGTAGCGGAATTCTGCAGCCGTGTACCCCTTAGCTTAAAAAAACCTGCGGCATATCGCTAGTCCGGATGAAAAATCCCGATCACTTGCTCTTCTTTGCGAACATGCTCGCGAACGTCTTTATCCGCTTCCCGCATTTGATGCCCGCACTTAACGCATTCAACAATATCGACATTATTTTCACGCCACATCGCCATTGTGTCCTGCGCCTGACAGGCCGGACATTTCGCGCCTGCAATAAAACGTTTACGGATTGCCATTGTTTTACCCCTACTCAAATTCATCCCAGCCATCCAACTGGCGCCGTTCCTGTTGCATTTCGCGCTGAAAAATCTCCTCCAGCTCGCGTCGGGCCTCTCTGGCGCGCGAAATCTGTACCATGTCGCTATGCTCCGGGATCAGCTCCCGCAACATTCGCATATCCAGCCGGCGAAAATGCAACTGCGCGCGTTGTGCCTGATGCGGATGCATACCTAACGACACCAGAGTTTTACGTCCCAGTTCCAGCGCGCTGGAAAACGTTTCACGGGAAAACTGCGTGACGCCAGCCTGTAATAACTCATGGGCCTCCACACGTCCACGCGCTCGCGCAAGAATATGCAGATGAGGAAAATGCTGCTGACACAGCGCCACCAGCTTCATCGTGTCTTCCGGTTCATTACACGTGATGACTATCGACTCCGCCGCTTCCGCGCCCGCAGAACGCAGCAGCTCGACTTGTGTAGCGTCGCCGTAATACACTTTATAACCATATTTGCGCATCAGATTAACGGCGCCGATATCGCGTTCCAGCACGGTGATACGCATCTTATTCGCCATCAATAAGCGAGCGATCACCTGACCAAAACGGCCAAAGCCGACGACAATCACCTGGGGCTTATCATCCTCAACCCACGGCTTTTCATCATTCTCTTCCGGGCCATTAAGGCGGCGCGATAACCACTTATCAATCCCTTTCATCAGTAGCGGCGTGGTCATCATTGATAATGTGACAGTCACCAATAATAACGCCATCTGATCGCCCTGAAACAGGCGCTGAGAAGAGGCGGTAGAAAAGAGCACAAAAGCGAACTCGCCCCCCTGACTCAGCACGCTGGCAAACTGCATCCGTTCAGAACTTCTTATTCCATATACCCGCGCCAGCAGATACAGCGTCAGCATTTTTATGACGACCAGAATAACAACGCTCGCCGCCACCCACAGTAAATGGGTATAAAGTACGCCGAGATTTAGCGACATACCGACGGAGATAAAGAACAGCCCAAGCAGTAAACCTTTAAAGGGATCGATAGCATTTTCCAGCTCATGCCGGTATTCGCTCTCTGCCAGTAAAACGCCGGCAATGAAGGTTCCCAGGGCCATCGACAGTCCCAGCGCATCCATAAATAAGGCGGCGCTCAACACCAGCAACAGCGTCGCGGCAGTGAAGACCTCCCGCACGCCAGACGCAGCAATAAAACGAAATACCGGGCGCAGCAGGTAACGACCGCCAATCAGCATTACCGCGAAAGCCAGTACCTTCATTGCCACTTTAAACCAGTCGAAATGCTCGTCGGCCGATCCCGCCAATAAAGGCACCAACGCCAGCGCGGGGATCACCGCTAAATCCTGAAACAGTAAGACGGAAAACCCTAACTGCCCGGACTCGCTACGATTCATGCCTTTCTCGCGCATCAGTTGTAGCGCCATCGCCGTCGAAGACATCGCCAGGCCAATCCCGCCGACGACCGCCGCCTGCCATAAGAAATCAGCAAGCATCAATAATCCCGCCAGCACCGCCGCGCTTAACAGCACCTGAGCAGCGCCGACGCCGAAGATAGAGCGCCGCAGTTGCCAAAGCCGGGACGGATTGAGTTCGAGACCAATGATAAACATCAGAAACACGACGCCCAGTTCGGAAAAGTGCAGGATCTCGTCAACATCGCTGATAAATCCCAGCCCCCACGGACCGATGGCGATTCCCGCCAGCAAATACCCTAGCACCGCGCCGATGCCCAGCCTGGCGGCTAACGGCACCGCCGCCACCGCCGCGAAGAGGAACAACACTCCCGCGGTCAATAAATCAGCACCTTCCATCAATAGCCTCCCGCGCTCACAGGATTCGCCAGCCACTCGCCATAGGCTTTCGCATGACTGGCCAGCGTCTGCGGCGACTGGCGGCGCGCCCAGTACACAATAATGGGCGGCATCCAGTGCATCCGGCACATGGCCGCGGTCAGTTCAAAGGGGCGGAGTACATCGCTCATTGGATAGCGGTTTAGCGCGTCATACCGGTAAGCGCTTTCCGGCTCGCCGGTCGTAATCACGCTACGCCAGTACTTTCCCACCAGTTGGTTTCCCCCTGGTCCGCTGGCGAACCCCCGACTCAAAACGCGATCAAGCCATTCTTTCAGTAAAGCCGGACAGCTATAGGTGTAAAGGGGATGCTGAAAAACAATGACGTCGTGCTCACGTAACAGGGCTTGTTCATAGGGCGTGTCGATAAAAAAATCAGGATAACGCGCATAAAGATCGTGCACGGTTACGTTATTGTGCTGTATGGCCGGTTTAAGCAGTACCCGGTTAGCAACCGAGTCCTGAGATTCCGGATGGGCATACAACAGCAAGACTTTCGCTGGCTGAGACATCAATCCCCCTCCCGGTTGTTTTGGGTCGATACATGCCATTCTTCAGGCCGCTTCTACGTTGACAGCGTTTGTTCAACTCAGGAACGTACTCTATGTCCGCCGCTGGGGATTAATGAGAGATATTCTTGTCCCTCACCAAAGGCGGCCTGAATGATTTTGTGTATCGTTGTTGTTTTGAGCTACCATTGCGCTCCAGCGCGGCGGTACGCCCGAATATTACATTATCATAATGATAAATTAACATAGTCTGAACATACGGCGCCTTATGATTGTTTTCTCCTCGTTACAAATTCGTCGCGGCGTGCGCGTCCTACTGGACAATGCCTCGACTACCATTAATCCAGGCCAGAAAGTCGGCCTGGTGGGTAAAAACGGCTGCGGTAAATCTACCCTGCTGGCATTGCTAAAAAATGAAATCAGCGCCGATGCCGGGAGTTTTACCCTGCCCGGAACCTGGCAATTAGCGTGGGTGAATCAGGAAACACCTGCGTTGCCTCAGCCAGCGATTGAGTATGTCATTGACGGCGACCGTGAATACCGGCAGCTGGAGGCACAGCTTAACGACGCCAACGAACGTAACGACGGACATGCTATCGCCTCCATACATGGCAAGCTGGACGCCATCGACGCATGGACCGTTCGCTCGCGCGCCGCCAGCCTGCTACACGGTCTCGGCTTCTCTAACGATCAGCTGGAACGTCCGGTCAGCGACTTTTCCGGCGGCTGGCGGATGCGCCTTAACCTGGCTCAGGCGCTGATTTGCCGCTCCGATTTACTGCTGCTCGACGAACCGACCAACCACCTCGATCTGGATGCCGTTATCTGGCTGGAAAAATGGCTGAAGAGCTATCCGGGCACCCTGATTCTGATCTCCCACGATCGCGACTTTCTTGACCCGATAGTGGATAAAATTATCCATATCGAACAACAGACTCTGTTCGAGTACACCGGCAACTACAGCGCCTTTGAAGTTCAGCGCGCCACGCGCCTGGCGCAACAGCAGGCGATGTATGAGAGTCAGCAGGAGCGTGTGGCGCATCTGCAAAGCTACATCGACCGTTTCCGCGCTAAAGCGACCAAGGCCAAGCAGGCGCAAAGCCGTATCAAGATGCTGGAGCGTATGGAGCTGATTGCGCCGGCTCATGTCGACAACCCGTTCCATTTCAGCTTCCGCGCGCCGGAAAGCCTGCCGAACCCGCTGCTGAAGATGGAAAAAGTCAGCGCAGGTTATGGCGATCGCATCATTCTGGAATCCATCAAGCTGAACCTGGTGCCCGGCTCGCGTATCGGCCTGCTGGGTCGCAACGGCGCGGGGAAATCGACGCTGATCAAGCTGCTGGCGGGCGAACTGGAACCGTTGCACGGTGAAATCGGCCTCGCCAAAGGCATTAAGCTCGGCTACTTCGCCCAGCACCAACTGGAGTTCCTGCGCGCCGATGAATCCCCGCTGCAACATATGGCGCGTCTGGCGCCGCAGGAACTGGAGCAGAAGCTGCGCGACTATCTCGGCGGCTTCGGTTTCCAGGGCGACAAAGTAACGGAAGAGACGCAACGTTTCTCCGGCGGCGAGAAAGCGCGCCTGGTACTGGCGCTGATCGTCTGGCAGCGTCCAAATCTGCTGTTGCTCGATGAACCGACCAACCACCTGGATCTCGACATGCGTCAGGCGCTCACCGAAGCGCTGATTGATTTCGAAGGCGCATTGGTCGTCGTGTCGCACGACCGCCACCTGATTCGCTCCACCACTGACGACCTCTATCTGGTTCACGACAAAAAGGTCGAACCGTTCGACGGAGACCTGGAAGATTATCAGCAATGGCTGAGCGACGTGCAGAAACAGGAAAACCAGGCCGACAACGCGCCGAAGGAAAACAACGCCAACAGCGCTCAGTCACGCAAAGATCAGAAGCGTCGCGAAGCCGGGCTACGCACTCTGACGCAACCGCTGCGTAAAGAGATTACCCGTCTGGAAAAAGAGATGGAAAAGCTCAACGCCCAACTGGCGCAGGCGGAAGAGAAGCTTGGCGACAGCAGCCTGTATGACCCAAGCCGTAAAGCGGAGATGACCGAGTGTCTGCAACTGCAGGCCAGCGCCAAATCCGGGCTGGAAGAATGTGAAATGGCATGGCTTGAGGCGCAGGAGCAGCTTGAGCAGATGATGCAGAACGACTAAGAGCCTATCCCATTAGGCTATTTTATTCGCCATTTTAGGGCCGGGCAGTGCTCGAAATCCTCACGTACTATGTGTACGCTCCGGTTTCTGCGCGCTGTCCGGCCCCAAACTGGCTTCAACAATTACGCCTACTGGGATAGGCTCTAACGCACGGGGCGGACGATGAACCTGTCAATTACCGATGACATTACCTTCCGCAAGCTCACCATCTTAATGATGCTTGTGGAGAAGGGTAACATCGCCCGCACCGCCGAGGCGCTGCACACGCTGGAAGAGAACGTTCGTGGTCCGCTGTTCGTCCATAAAGGCCTCTTAGGTACTCGCCCCGGTATAAAGATTACCGTTGCGGTCGGCAGCACCGGAACAGAAGCCTGCGTTATGTGATTTAGCGGCAAAGGTTGCCGTGATTTATTTTCGTCAGCGCATCGTTCACGCCAAATAATGTAAACGTCACCTCATCAACGCCAAGATTTTTCAGACGCGCAGTGTGTTTTTTAATATAAGCCTGCGCCGTTTCTTCGGATTCAAACAAGTAAATACCGCCAGCTTGCTGGTTTTTCTCGCTTTCTGTCCAGATTTTCCAGATGAAACCCGGCTCCTCATTGATAGACTCCGCCAGCCCGACCAGTTGCTGAGTCATCTCCTCGCCAAAAGGGCCGCTAAAGTTAAAATGGATCTGTAAAAGTGTCTTCGACATGCCTTCTCCTTGAGTCGCATAACTATCGTGTTGCCACACTACCACGATTAATTCGGCTGATGCAGAGGTTCACGCGATTTCTGTGGGGTATTGCGCGCGCCTTGCATACTGCCCTCTCTGGTGAAATGAGGCGCAATTTTATTTCCCCAGCGACCAATTGAACGTAAAATCACATATTGACTAATCTGTGAACCTTATGCGCGGTATAGTATTGTTTCCAATTATCAATTGTTCTGGTGCTATGGTTGAGATCACGTCCACAGAAATGACCCCGCCTGTCAATGACTCGCATGAATTTATTCCCATGCGTGGCATTCGTAATCGCCATTTACAAACTATGCTGCCGCGTTTAATCCGCCGCAAAGTGAAGTTCAACGCCCACTGGCAGCGGCTGGAGCTACCGGACGGCGATTTTGTCGATCTGGCATGGAGCGAAGATCCGCAACAGGCAAAGCATAAACCGCGGCTGGTGGT
This sequence comes from Salmonella sp. SAL00670, assembly GCF_046552235.1. Taxonomy (NCBI): domain Bacteria; kingdom Pseudomonadati; phylum Pseudomonadota; class Gammaproteobacteria; order Enterobacterales; family Enterobacteriaceae; genus Salmonella; species Salmonella sp. SAL00670. The sequence goes on along the minus strand of NZ_JBGDUO010000005.1, from coordinate 385,357 downwards.
CTTTCACGGTCTGGAAGGCAGCCTGAACAGCCCCTATGCCCACGGGCTGATTGAGGCGGCGCAAAAGCGCGGCTGGCTGGGCGTGGTGATGCACTTTCGCGGCTGTAGCGGCGAGCCCAACCGTCTGAATCGTATTTACCACTCCGGTGAAACGGAGGATGGAGCCTGGTTTTTACGCTGGCTACAGCGGGAGTTCGGCGCCGTTCCGACAGCCGCCGTGGGCTATTCGCTCGGCGGTAATATGCTGGCGTGCCTGCTGGCGAAAGAAGGCCGCGATATTCCCATCGAGGCGGCGGTAATTGTTTCTGCACCTTTCGTTCTCGAAGCCTGTAGCTACCACATGGACAAAGGGTTTTCCCGCGTCTATCAGCGTTATTTGCTTAATCTGTTAAAAGCGAATGCGTCACGCAAGCTGGCGGCGTACCCCGGGTCGCTGCCGGTGAATCTGGCGCAACTGAAATCAATGCGCCGTATTCGCGAGTTTGACGACCTGATCACCGCGAAAATTCACGGCTTTGCCGACGCCATCGACTACTATCGTCAGTGTAGCGCCATGCCGTTGCTTAACCAGATTGCTAAACCGACGCTGATTATTCACGCTAAAGACGATCCGTTTATGGATCATCATGTGATCCCTAAAGCGGAAGATCTGCCCCCGCAGGTGGAGTATCAGCTGACTGAGCATGGCGGACACGTAGGATTTATCGGCGGTACGCCGCTGCGCCCTGAAATGTGGCTGGAACGCCGAATTCCTGACTGGCTGACAACGTACCTGGAGGCGTCATCATGATCATTCCCTGGCAGGGGCTCGCCCCCGACACGCTGGACAACCTGATCGAAAGCTTTGTGTTGCGCGAAGGCACCGATTATGGTGAACATGAACGTTCGCTTGAACAAAAAGTCGCTGACGTAAAACGCCAACTGCAATCCGGCGAGGCCGTGCTGGTATGGTCTGAATTACATGAAACGGTCAATATTATGCCGAAAAAGCAGTTTCGCGAATAAAACGCCTTTGCCGACAATACATTATTACTAAAGCTCAATCATGGAGTTGCCATGTCAGCCAAACATCCGGTGATAGCAGTAACAGGGTCAAGCGGCGCGGGGACCACCACCACCAGCCTCGCGTTTCGTAAAATTTTCGCGCAGTTAAATCTGCACGCCGCCGAGGTGGAAGGCGACAGTTTTCATCGTTACACCCGCCCGGAAATGGATATGGCGATCCGCAAAGCGCGTGACGCCGGGCGGCATATCAGCTATTTCGGGCCTGAAGCCAATGACTTCAGCCTACTGGAACATACCTTTATTGAGTACGGGCAGACGGGTAAAGGCCAGTCGCGTAAATATCTGCATACCTATGATGAAGCCGTACCGTGGAATCAGGTTCCCGGCACGTTTACGCCCTGGCAGCCGCTTCCCGAACCGACCGATGTGCTGTTTTATGAAGGACTGCACGGCGGCGTCGTCACCCCGCAACATGATGTCGCGCGTCATGTTGATCTGTTGGTTGGCGTGGTGCCTATCGTCAACCTCGAGTGGATTCAGAAACTGATTCGCGACACCAGCGAGCGCGGGCACTCCCGTGAAGCGGTGATGGATTCCGTGGTGCGTTCCATGGACGACTACATCAATTACATTACGCCGCAGTTCTCGCGTACCCATATTAACTTCCAGCGCGTGCCGACCGTCGACACGTCCAATCCGTTCGCCGCAAAGGGTATTCCCTCGCTGGATGAGAGTTTTGTGGTGATCCATTTCCGCAATCTGGAAGGGATCGATTTTCCCTGGCTCCTGGCGATGCTCCAGGGCTCGTTCATTTCTCACATTAATACATTAGTGGTGCCGGGCGGCAAAATGGGGCTGGCGATGGAGCTGATTATGTTGCCGCTGGTGCAGCGATTAATGGAAGGCAAAAAAATCGAATAACCGCGGTGAAATGCCCGATGGCGCTACGCTTATCGGGCCTACGAGATAAAAACGGGTAGGCCGGATAAAGCCACGCCGCCATCCGGCATCACATGTTACGCCGCAATCACTTCATACGAATGGGTAATATTGACCGCTTTTTCCAGCATTAGCGCCACCGAGCAATATTTTTCCGCGGAGAGATCGACAGCGCGCGCGACGGCAGCCTCTTTCAGATCGCTGCCGGTAACGATAAAATGCAGATTAATGTGCGTAAACAGGCGCGGCGCGTCTTCCCGGCGCTCGGATGTCAGCTTCACTTCGCAGTTGGTGACATTCTGACGGCCCTTTTGCAGGATTGATACCACATCAATAGCGCTACATCCGCCAGCCGCCATTAATACCATCTCCATCGGACTCGGCGCTTTGTCACCGGAGTTGCCATCCATTAAAATCTGGTGGCCGGAGGAGGACTCTCCGAGGAACGTGAGCCCTTCAACCCACTTTACACGCGCTTGCATATTTCGTAACTCCAATGTTTCAATTTTCCTGAAAGATTACGCGCATACAACAAAAGTCGCAATGGAAGGCGACCTGGGTCATGCTGAAGCGAGACACCAGGAGACACACGGCGAAAGCTATGCTAAAACAGACAAGATGCTACAGTAATACATTGACGTACTGCATGTATGCAGAGGACATCACATTACAGGCTACAATCTATTTTCGTAGCCCCCTTCCCAGGTAGCGGGAAGTATATTTTTGCAACCCCAGAGACAGTGCCGTTTTCTGGCTCTGGAGACAGCTTATAACAGAGGATAACCGCGCATGGTGCTTGGCAAACCGCAAACAGACCCGACTCTTGAATGGTTCTTGTCTCATTGCCACATTCATAAGTACCCGTCAAAGAGCACGCTGATTCACCAGGGTGAAAAAGCAGAAACGCTGTACTACATCGTTAAAGGCTCCGTGGCAGTGCTGATCAAAGATGAAGAAGGGAAAGAAATGATCCTTTCTTATCTGAATCAGGGTGATTTTATTGGTGAACTGGGCCTGTTTGAAGAAGGCCAGGAACGCAGCGCCTGGGTACGTGCGAAAACCGCATGTGAGGTCGCTGAAATTTCCTACAAAAAATTTCGCCAATTAATCCAGGTCAACCCGGATATTCTGATGCGCCTCTCTTCCCAGATGGCTCGTCGCTTACAAGTCACCTCTGAAAAAGTAGGTAACCTCGCCTTCCTTGACGTCACCGGGCGTATCGCTCAGACGCTGCTGAATCTGGCGAAACAGCCCGATGCCATGACGCACCCGGATGGGATGCAGATCAAAATCACTCGTCAGGAAATCGGCCAGATCGTCGGCTGCTCCCGCGAAACCGTTGGTCGTATTTTGAAAATGCTGGAAGATCAAAACCTGATCTCCGCGCATGGCAAGACCATCGTCGTCTACGGCACCCGTTAATTCCGTCAGAATGGCGCGTTTTATCATGCGCCATTTTTGTTTGCATCGATGTGGCGAAGACTGATTTATCACCCAGAGATTAATTACGCACTACGGCAAACGCTGGTGCTGTGCCTGCCTGTGGCTGTTGGTTTATTAATAGGCCAGCTACACCTGGGCTTGCTTTTCTCTCTCGTTCCCGCCTGCTGCAACATTGCAGGTCTGGATACCCCGCACAAACGCTTTTTTAAACGCCTGATCATCGGCGCGTCGCTGTTCGCCGGATGCAGTCTGGTAACGCAACTTCTGCTGGCGGAATCCATCCCCCTGCCGTTGATCCTGACCGGCCTCACGCTGGTGCTTGGCGTGACGGCGGAAATTAGCCCGCTTCACGCGCGGCTACTGCCAGCATCGCTGATTGCCGCCATCTTTACCCTGAGCCTTGCGGGATACATGCCCGTCTGGGAGCCGCTGCTCATTTATGCGCTGGGCACGCTATGGTACGGCGTGTTTAACTGGTTTTGGTTCTGGCTATGGCGCGAACAGCCGCTGCGCGAGTCATTGAGTTTGTTATACCGTGAACTGGCCGATTATTGCGAAGCGAAATACAGCCTGCTCACCCAACATATCGATCCGGAAAAAGCGCTGCCTCCCCTGCTGATACGCCAGCAAAAAGCGGTCGATCTCATTACCCAGTGTTACCAACAGATGCATATGCTTTCGGCGCACAACAATAATGATTACAAGCGTCTACTACGGGCTTTTCAGGAAGCGATGGATTTGCAGGAGCACATCTCCGTCAGCTTGCATCAGCCGGAAGAGGTACAGAAACTGGTAGAACGCAGCCATGCGGAAGAGGTGATTCGCTGGAATGCGCAAACGGTCGCCGCCCGTCTGCGCGTGCTGGCGGATGACATTCTTTATCATCGTCTGCCGACGCGCTTCTCCATGGAAAAACAGATTGGCGCTCTGGAGAAGATCGCCAATCAGCATCCTGAAAATCCGGTAGGCCAGTTCTGCTATTGGCACTTCAGTCGAATCGCCCGTGTGCTGCGTACTCAGCGACCGCTGTACGCCCGCGACCTGATGGCCGATAAACAGCGTCGTTTGCCGCTACTTCCGGCGCTGAAAAATTATATGTCTCTTAAATCGCCGGCGCTACGCAACGCCGGACGCATCAGCGTGATGATGAGCATCGCCAGTCTGATGGGCAGTGCGTTGCACCTGCCTAAACCGTACTGGATACTCATGACGGTGCTGTTTGTCACCCAAAACGGCTATGGCGCGACGCGCGTACGTATTCTGCACCGTTCGGTCGGAACGCTGGTCGGCCTGGTGATTGCCGGCGTCACGCTGCACTTACATATTCCCGAAAGCATTACGCTGGCGGTCATGCTGGTACTCACGCTGGCAAGTTATCTGATTATTCGTAAAAACTACGGCTGGGCGACGGTCGGCTTTACGGTGACGGCGGTATACACCATCCAGTTACTGACGCTAAACGGAGAGCAGTTTATTGTGCCGAGGCTGATCGATACGCTGATTGGCTGTTTAATTGCCTTTGGCGGCATGGTCTGGCTGTGGCCGCAATGGCAAAGCGGGCTATTACGTAAAAACGCCCATGATGCGCTGGAAGCCGATCAAGAAGCTATCCGACTGATCCTCAGTAACGATCCGCAGGCCACCCCGCTCGCTTATCAAAGAATGCGGGTCAACCAGGCGCATAACACGTTATTCAACTCGTTAAATCAGGCAATGCAGGAACCCGGATTCAATACCCACTATCTGTCGGATATGAAACTATGGGTCACGCACAGCCAGTTTATTGTCGAGCATATCAACGCCATGACGACGCTGGCGCGGGAGCACACCATGCTGACGCCGGATCTGGCGCAGCGCTATCTGGAATCTTGCGAGATTGCAATTCAGCGCTGCCAGCAGCGCCTGGAGTACGACAGGCCAGGCGGCTCCGGCGATGTCAATATTCTGGAGTCGCCGGACATGCCGTCACATGGCTTATTGAGCACTCTGGAACAACATTTACAGCGCATCATTGGCCATCTGAACACCATGCACACCATTTCGTCGATGGCCTGGCGTCAGCGTCCGCATCACGGTATCTGGCTGAGTAAGCGGCTACGGGATACAAAAGGTTAAGACCGACTGCCGGATGCGCTACGCTTATCCGGCAATCCGCCATCAGGCCACCACCTTCCCTACCGCCTGCGCAAAGCGCTGCATTCCTTCATGGATATCCGCCTCTTCCACCACCAGCGACGGGGCAAAACGCATCACGTCGGCTCCGGCATTGAGCACCATCACGCCGGCCTCCGCGCCTGCGTACAGAAAATCGCGCGCCCGACCTTTGTACTTCGGCTTCAGTTCCGCGCCAATCAGCAGCCCCATGCCGCGAATATCGCTGAAAATGTCAAATTGCTCGTCAATCGCCTGCAAATGTTGCACAAACTGTTGCCGCTTAGTGTGAATGCCTTGTAGTACTTCTGGCGTATTAATAATATCGAATGCCGCGCCAGCCACCGCACAGGCCAGCGGATTGCCGCCATAGGTTGAACCATGCGAACCAACATGGAAGGCCGAGGCGATCTCCTGCGTGGTCAGCATGGCGCTCACCGGAAAACCGCCGCCTAACGCTTTGGCGCTGGTGAGGATATCCGGCGTGACGCCGTAGTGCATATAGGCAAACAGGTCTCCGGTGCGCCCCATCCCGCACTGCACTTCATCAAATACCAGCAACGCCTGATGCTCGTCACACAGGTCGCGTAACCCTTTGAGGAATTCCGGTGTAGCCGCCTGCACGCCGCCTTCACCCTGAATCGGCTCGACCACCACCGCGCAGGTGTGGTCATCCATTACCGCTTTTACCGCATGAAGATCGTTGAAGGGAACGTGAATAATATCGGCGGGTTTCGGCCCAAAGCCGTCGGAATATTTTGGCTGCCCGCCGACAGAGACAGTAAACAAGGAACGGCCATGAAAGGCGTTATGGAAGGCAATGATTTTCGTTTTGAACGGGCTATGGCGCACGCAGGCATAATGACGCGCCAGTTTAAAAGCGGTTTCGTTCGCTTCGGTGCCGGAATTCATAAACAGCACGCGCTCGGCAAACGTGGCGTCGATCAGTTTACGTCCCAGACGCAACGCCGGTTCATTGGTAAAAACGTTACTGGTATGCCACAAGGTTTCCCCCTGGGATTTCAGCGCCTCGACCAGCGCCGGATGGCAATGGCCCAGCGCAGTCACTGCAATCCCGCCGGCGAAATCGATATACTCTTTGCCCTGCTGATCCCATACGCGGCTGCCTTTACCTTTGACCGGAATAAAGTCCGCCGGTGCATAAACAGGCAGAATCACCTCATCAAAAGTTGCGCGCGTAATAGCCGTTTGTTCAGTTGCCATATCATTACCACCCGGTTAAGCAGAAAATTCAGTGAAATTATACTCACAAAATATGAATAAAAAATCACTCAATGACAACCATTAATCAACGTTGAAGAAAATTTTCCAGTAGCGCGTGTCCCTGTTCACTAAGAATACTTTCCGGGTGGAACTGCACGCCTTCCAGATCCCACTCGCGGTGGCGAATGCCCATAATCTCCTGCGTTTCGCTCCAGGCGGTGATCTCAAAACACTCTGGCAACGTGGCAGGGTCGACAATCAGCGAGTGGTAACGTGTCACGGTTAACGGGCTGGGCAATCCCCGAAACACGCCCTGTCCATTATGCGTAACAGATGACGTTTTACCGTGCATCACTTTCGCTGCCCGCACCACCGACGCGCCAAAGGCCTGCGCCATCGCCTGGTGCCCAAGGCAAACGCCCAGCATCGGAATACGTCCGGCATAATGGCGGATGACCGCCAGTGAAATGCCAGCGTCATTTGGCGTACAGGGGCCAGGAGAGATAACGATTTTTTGCGGGTTCAAAGCGTCAATGTGCGCCAGCGTCAGCGCATCATTGCGCCGAACCTGCACTTCCGCGCCCAGTTCACAAAAATACTGGTAGAGGTTCCAGGTAAAGGAATCATAGTTATCGATAAGCAGGATCATGGCGGCTCCGGGTGAGTAGAACCGCCCTATTTTACTCAGTTTCGCGAGCTTCGCTTATCGCTTTCTGAAAAATCGCCTGCAAAGCGGAGAGATCGCCCATCGCGCCGCTCTGGTTCGCCTGCTTCCATGTTTCAACCGCAATACCTTGCCAACTCAGCGCATAGCCTGCATGTAACGCCAGCTGTTCAAAGAAGATGCGCTGCGCCAGCCCGCTCCCCAAACGAAACGGATGAAGCACGTTAATTTCACAGTAGTAATGCGCCAGCCGCTCGACAAACTTCTCGTGCGCCAGACCGACCAGATAGCCCTCTTCTTCCAGATCCTGCATCAGAGCGTTGCCCTCTTTTTCGATATAGGCAAAGTGGCAGAAACGGGTATCACCCTGGTAAATATCGACCTCCCGCAGTTGCCCTGCCCAGTCGAAAATATCCTGATAGAGCTGGCAATGAATCGCGCACAGATGAGGCAAGCCGCGTACCAGCGGCCCCAGTTCAATCGTAGCGGCGCGGAGCGCGGTCATTTCGTATGCCGCTTGCGCCAGTCGCTGGGCCTGATGAATCCCCAGCCGATTACGCATCACATTCAGCCCCGGATAGAGGTACGGATCGCGTCCTTCGCCAAATTTATCGCTCATAGTGCCTCCGAAGCTCGTCAAGACGTGCCAGCGCTTCATCGGCGGTCAGGGTTACTAAGGGGATCTCAATACCTTCGAGACGGCAGCTTTGCTGGAAGTTAACGTTGCGCCGCTGTTCCCAAAAGCGTGACTTTTGTTTATCGGTAAGTTTCTTCACCGGGCCTCCCTGAATATGTCTGTGCTTGACCACAAGTATAAGCAGCAATTTCAGGTTACGCTGAGACAGGGAGAAAACGCGGGCGGCTCGCACCCGCGCAGGCATGTTTTATGGCAGGACTTTCGCGGAAAGGATAACGACTGGTTTTGTCGGCACATTCTGATAAGGTCCGACATCGTGCGTCGGTACCTGTGAGATTTTATCGGCGACATCCATACCTTTTACCACTTTACCAAATACCGCATAGCCAAAGTCGCGCTGGCCGTGGTCGAGAAAAGCGTTATCCGCGACGTTAATAAAGAACTGGCTGGTGGCGCTGTCTTTATCTGCGGTGCGCGCCATCGCGATCGTGCCGCGAGTATTACGCAGACCGTTGTCGGCTTCATTCTTAATCGGCGGATTCGGTTTCTTCTGCTGCATCTGCTCGTTAAAACCACCGCCCTGAATCATAAAGCCAGGAATAACGCGGTGAAACGTAGTGTTGTTATAGAAACCACTGTTGACGTAATCGACAAAGTTTTTCACAGAAATCGGCGCTTTCTGGCTGTTCAGCTCCAGCTCAATATTCCCGGCGGAGGTGGTTAACAGCACATGAGGATCACCTTTTGCTGCCAACGCTACGGGAGAAAGAGCAGAAAGAGCGAAAACAGCTGCGACAGCCGCCAGAGTCGATTTGAGCATGAGATTTCCTTAAAGAGAGCAGAAATAAAGCAAGTGGAATGATTCTAAAGAGCCTTCCTGGGCCAGGCCAGCCCTTTACCTAATTTTACGTATATGAAACAAATGTAACGTTACGACGCAACGCCGTATTCTTGCAATATGGATGTGACAAACATCACATTAAAAAATGCAATGAACATTACTATCACTAATAATTATTTAAATGCATCACAAAAGCGCCTAAAATCTGCCCGCTTAACGCGCCCTCCACGCGCTTCACTTCTCTTCAAGGCCAGACATGACTAACAGCAACCGCATCAAGCTCACATGGATCAGCTTTCTTTCCTACGCCCTGACCGGGGCGCTGGTGATTGTCACCGGGATGGTGATGGGAAATATCGCAGACTATTTTCATCTGCCCGTTTCCAGCATGAGTAACACCTTTACTTTTCTGAACGCCGGGATTTTGATCTCGATCTTCCTCAATGCGTGGCTGATGGAAATCATCCCGCTGAAAACACAGCTACGCTTTGGTTTTATCCTGATGGTGCTGGCGGTGGCCGGGCTGATGTTCAGCCATAGCCTGGCGTTGTTCTCAGCGGCGATGTTTGTGCTGGGGCTGGTCAGCGGGATCACCATGTCGATTGGCACCTTCCTGATTACGCAACTGTATGAAGGGCGTCAGCGCGGTTCCCGACTGCTGTTTACCGACTCCTTCTTCAGCATGGCGGGGATGATTTTTCCTATGGTCGCCGCCTTCCTGCTGGCGCGTAGTATTGAGTGGTACTGGGTCTACGCCTGCATCGGCCTGGTCTACCTGGCGATTTTCATCCTGACCTTCGGCTGTGAATTTCCGGCGCTGGGTAAACATGCGCAGCACTCTCAGGCGCCTGTCGTCAAAGAAAAATGGGGCATTGGCGTACTGTTTCTGGCCGTCGCCGCGCTGTGCTATATCCTCGGTCAATTAGGCTTTATCTCCTGGGTGCCGGAATACGCCAAAGGCCTCGGCATGAGCCTGAATGACGCCGGGGCGCTGGTGAGTGATTTCTGGATGTCCTATATGTTTGGCATGTGGGCGTTCAGCTTTATCCTGCGCTTTTTCGATCTGCAACGCATTCTGACCGTACTGGCGGGTATGGCGGCGGTACTGATGTATTTGTTTATTACCGGCACGCAGGCGCATATGCCGTGGTTTATACTGACGCTGGGCTTCTTCTCCAGCGCCATTTATACCTCCATCATTACGCTGGGATCGCAGCAAACGAAAGTGGCCTCGCCTAAGCTGGTTAACTTTATTCTGACCTGCGGCACTATCGGAACGATGCTGACCTTCGTCGTCACCGGCCCGATTGTGGCGCACAGCGGCCCACAGGCGGCGTTACTCACCGCGAATGGTCTGTATGCGGTGGTCTTTGTGATGTGCTTTGCGCTCGGTTTTGTATCCCGTCATCGTCAGCATAGCGCGCCGGCTACGCATTGATAATCCTTGCCGGATGGCGACGTCGCCCTCCGGCACTCTATCCCCCTCCTGACGGGGTAGGCCTGTTGGCCTGAAAATCCCTCATTTTGTATGTTATTTGTACAAACCTGAAAAGCCTGACAATTCCGCCACTTATAAAAATCCTGACAAATCAGCCATATACCCATTAAGAGGTATATAAAGGTGAATTTGATTTACATCAATAAGCGGGGTTGCTGAATCGTTAAGGTAGGCGGTAATAGAAAAGAAATCGAGGCAAAAATGAGCAAAGTCAGACTCGCTATTATCGGTAATGGCATGGTCGGCCACCGCTTTATTGAGGATCTCCTTGATAAATCCGACGCTAGCCTGTTCGACATTACCGTGTTCTGTGAAGAACCCCGTAAAGCCTATGACCGTGTCCACCTGTCATCCTACTTCTCTCACCACACCGCGGAAGAGCTCTCTCTGGTGCGTGAAGGATTTTACGAGAAGCACGGCGTAAAGGTACTGGTTGGCGAACGCGCAATTACCATTAACCGTCAGGAGAAAGTGATTCACTCCAGCGCGGGTCGTACCGTTTATTATGACAAGCTGATCATGGCGACCGGTTCCTATCCGTGGATCCCGCCGATTAAAGGCTCCGAAACCCAGGATTGCTTCGTTTACCGTACCATTGAAGACCTCAACGCTATCGAAGCCTGCGCCCGTCGCAGCAAGCGCGGGGCGGTGGTCGGCGGCGGTCTGCTGGGGCTGGAAGCCGCCGGTGCGCTGAAAAACCTCGGCGTGGAAACCCACGTCATTGAATTTGCGCCAATGCTGATGGCGGAACAGCTCGATCAGATGGGCGGTGAGCAGCTACGTCGCAAGATCGAAAGCATGGGCGTGCGTGTACACACCAGTAAAAACACGCAAGAGATTGTTCAGCAGGGTAACGAAGCGCGTAAGACTATGCGTTTTGCCGACGGCAGCGAGCTGGAAGTCGATTTCATCGTCTTCTCTACCGGTATTCGCCCCCGCGACAAGCTGGCTACCCAGTGCGGTCTGGCCGTCGCGCAGCGCGGCGGGATCGTGATTAACGACACCTGCCAGACGTCTGACCCAGATATCTACGCTATCGGCGAGTGCGCCAGTTGGAACAACCGCGTTTACGGTCTGGTCGCACCAGGCTATAAAATGGCCCAGGTCGCCGTTGACCATATCCTCGGCAGTGAAAACGCCTTTGAAGGGGCGGATCTCAGCGCCAAGTTGAAGCTGCTGGGCGTGGACGTCGGCGGCATCGGCGACGCGCATGGCCGCACGCCGGGCGCGCGTAGTTACGTTTACCTCGATGAAAGCAAAGAAGTCTACAAACGTCTAATTGTCAGCGAAGATAACAAAACGCTGCTCGGCGCAGTACTGGTCGGCGACACCAGCGATTACGGCAATTTGCTGCAACTGGTACTGAACGCCATCGAACTGCCGGAAAACCCGGATTCGCTGATCCTGCCGTCGCACGCGGGCAGTGGTAAACCCGCTATCGGCGTGGATAAACTGCCGGACAGCGCGCAGATCTGCTCCTGCTTCGATGTGACTAAAGGCGATCTGATCGCCGCTATCAATAAAGGCTGCCATACCGTGGCGGCGCTGAAAGCGGAAACCAAAGCCGGAACCGGCTGCGGCGGCTGCATCCCGCTGGTGACGCAGGTACTGAACGCCGAACTGGCGAAACAGGGTATTGAAGTCAACAACAACCTGTGCGAGCACTTTGCTTATTCTCGTCAGGAACTGTTCCACTTAATCCGCGTGGAAGGTATCAAAACCTTTGAAGAACTGCTGGCGAAACACGGTAAAGGCTACGGCTGCGAAGTGTGTAAGCCGACCGTCGGTTCGCTGCTGGCGTCGTGCTGGAACGAATACATCCTCAAACCGCAGCACACGCCGCTACAGGATACTAACGATAACTTCCTGGCGAATATCCAGAAAGACGGCACCTACTCGGTGATCCCGCGCTCGGCGGGCGGTGAAATCACCCCGGAAGGCCTGGTGGCCGTGGGGCGTATCGCCCGCGAGTTTAACCTCTATACCAAAATTACCGGTTCTCAGCGTATCGGTCTGTTTGGCGCGCAAAAAGACGATCTGCCGGAAATCTGGCGTCAGTTGATTGAAGCCGGTTTCGAAACCGGTCACGCGTACGCCAAAGCGCTGCGGATGGCGAAAACCTGCGTCGGCAGCACCTGGTGCCGCTACGGCGTGGGCGACAGCGTCGGTTTCGGCGTGGAGCTGGAAAACCGCTACAAAGGCATTCGCACCCCGCACAAAATGAAGTTCGGCGTCTCCGGCTGTACCCGTGAATGTGCGGAAGCGCAGGGTAAAGATGTGGGTATCATCGCCACTGAGAAAGGCTGGAACCTGTACGTCTGTGGTAACGGCGGGATGAAACCGCGTCATGCGGATCTGCTGGCAGCCGATCTCGATCGCGAAACGCTGATCAAGTACCTCGACCGCTTTATGATGTTCTACATCCGTACTGCCGACAAACTGACCCGTACCGCGCCGTGGCTGGATAATCTGGAAGGCGGCATCGAGTATCTGAAATCGGTCATCATCGACGATAAGCTGGGCCTGAACGAACATCTGGAAGAAGAGATGGCGCGCCTGCGCGCAGCGGTGGTCTGCGAGTGGACAGAAACCGTTAACACCCCATCCGCACAGGTTCGCTTTAAGCACTTTATCAACAGCGACAAACGCGACCCGAACGTCCAGGTTGTGCCTGAACGTGAACAGCATCGTCCGGCCACGCCGTATGAACGTATCCCGGTCACTCTGGTGGAGGAAAACGCATGAGTCAGTGGCAAAACATCTGCAAAATCGATGACATCCTGCCGGGAACCGGCGTCTGCGCGCTGTCAGGCGGCGAGCAGGTGGCAATTTTCCGTCCTTACCATAGCGATCAGGTGTTTGCGATCAGCAACATCGACCCGTTCTTTGAGGCCAGTGTGCTGTCTCGTGGGCTGATTGCGGAACACCAGGGCGAACTGTGGGTCGCCAGCCCGTTGAAAAAGCAGCGCTTCCGCCTGAGCGATGGTTTATGCATGGAAGATGAGCAGTTTTCTGTGAAACATTACGACGCGCGGGTGAAAGACGGCGTGGTGCAGTTGCGCGGTTAATTATTTTTGGGAGGCGCAACGCCTCCCCTTTTTTGTATTTTTTTTCATTTTAATTGTTATCACAAAATCATTTGTACTGCATCGCGGCGGCAACTGAGCAACAAATTCGTCAGGAACGAATTTGAACAGCCGCTGGCTGCCTTCGGTGAGGGACAAGGATGTCCCTCATTAATCCCCAGGAACATAGTTCACTATGTGACTGGGGTGAGCGAGGGCAGCCAACAAAGAGGCAGTGCAAAGGATGAAGTGAGAAAAGGATAATCAAATGTTTACAGACACTATCAATAAGTGTGCGGCTAACGCTGCGCGCATCGCACGCCTGTCGGCGAATAATCCGCTCGGCTTCTGGGTCAGTTCGGCAATGGCCGGGGCTTATGTCGGTCTCGGCATCATTCTTATTTTCACCCTCGGCAATCTGCTCGACCCGTCCGTACGTCCTCTGGTGATGGGAGCCACCTTCGGTATCGCCTTAACGCTGGTCATCATCGCCGGTTCCGAACTGTTTACCGGCCACACCATGTTCCTGACGCTGGGCGTCAAAGCAGGCACTATCAGCCACGGTCAAATGTGGGCTATCCTGCCGCAAACCTGGCTCGGCAACCTGGTCGGTTCCGTCTTTGTCGCCCTGCTTTACAGCTGGGGCGGCGGCAGTTTGTTGCCGGTCGATACCAGCATCGTTCACTCAGTCGCGCTGGCGAAAACCACCGCGCCCGCCACGGTACTGTTCTTCAAAGGCGCGCTGTGTAACTGGCTGGTTTGTCTGGCAATCTGGATGGCAATCCGCACCGAAGGCACGGCAAAATTTCTTGCTATCTGGTGGTGTCTGCTGGCGTTTATCGCTTCCGGCTACGAGCACTCCGTCGCGAATATGACGCTGTTCGCCCTCTCCTGGTTTGGTCATCACAGCGACGCCTATACCCTGTCCGGAATCGGACACAACCTGTTATGGGTCACTCTGGGTAATACTTTGTCCGGCGTCGTGTTCATGGGATTGGGTTATTGGTATGCTACGCCGAAATCGGAGCGTCCTGTTCCGCAAAAAACCAACCAAATTAAGGTTACAGCCAACCATTAAGGGGTAATGTCGTGGACCATTTGCCTATATTTTGTCAATTACGCGACCGCGACTGTCTGATCGTCGGCGGTGGCGATGTCGCAGAACGCAAAGCACGGTTACTGCTGGAAGCAGGCGCACGTTTAACGGTCAATGCGCTAACCTTTATTCCACAGTTCACCGTATGGGCAAATGAAGGCATGTTGACTCTGGTTGAGGGACCGTTCGACGAAACGCTTCTCGACTCGTGTTGGCTGGCGATCGCGGCCACTGACGACGATACCGTCAACCAGCGCGTCAGCGACGCGGCGGAGTCACGCCGTATCTTTTGCAACGTGGTGGATGCGCCGAAAGCCGCCAGCTTTATCATGCCCTCCATTATTGACCGCTCGCCGCTGATGGTCGCCGTCTCCTCGGGCGGCACCTCCCCGGTGCTGGCGCGTCTGCTGCGCGAGAAACTGGAATCGCTGCTGCCGCAGCATCTGGGGCAGGTCGCGCGCTATGCCGGGCAACTCCGCGCCCGAGTGAAAAAGCAGTTTGCCACGATGGGCGAGCGTCGTCGCTTCTGGGAAAAATTTTTCGTCAATGACCGGCTGGCGCAGTCGCTGGCGAATGCCGATGAGAAAGCGGTTAACGCGACAACCGAACGCCTGTTTAGCGAACCGCTGGATCACCGTGGCGAAGTCGTGCTGGTCGGCGCCGGACCGGGCGATGCCGGACTGCTGACGCTGAAAGGGTTACAACAAATCCAACAGGCGGATATCGTGGTTTACGATCGCCTCGTCTCCGACGACATTATGAACCTGGTACGCCGCGATGCCGATCGGGTCTTTGTGGGGAAACGCGCGGGTTACCACTGCGTCCCACAGGAGGAAATCAACCAGATCCTGCTGCGTGAAGCGCAAAAAGGTAAACGCGTGGTACGCCTGAAAGGCGGCGATCCCTTTATCTTTGGTCGCGGCGGCGAAGAGCTGGAAACGCTGTGTCATGCCGGTATTCCTTTCTCGGTAGTGCCGGGGATTACCGCGGCTTCCGGCTGCTCCGCCTACTCCGGTATTCCGCTAACCCATCGCGATTACGCCCAGAGCGTACGTCTGGTCACCGGTCACCTGAAAACCGGCGGCGAGCTGGACTGGGAAAACCTGGCGGCAGAAAAACAGACGCTGGTGTTCTACATGGGGCTGAATCAGGCAGCGACTATCCAGGAAAAACTGATCGCATTCGGTATGCAGGCCGATATGCCGGTTGCGCTGGTAGAAAACGGTACCTCTGTGAAGCAACGCGTCGTCCACGGTGTGCTGACGCAGCTTGGTGAATTAGCGCAACAGGTTGAAAGCCCGGCGCTGATTATCGTTGGCCGGGTCGTTGGCTTACGCGATAAATTAAATTGGTTCTCTAATTATTAATTAAAATAACGCCCTGAATAACAGGGCTTTATTTTACAACTACTCGTAATCTCAAATTATTTTTACTTAAAAGTGAATTAAGAAATCAACTTTAAATACACCAGAAAAATTTAAATAGTAATAATTCTGCCTAAAAACCCTTTTACTCGTCAAATTCACCCCTTATTCATTCATACAATAAATAACACCGTTAAGCACTCAATTTGACCTGACCTGGTTATCGGGTGATAAAATAAACACTAAAGCATAATTTTTCTTCTGGCCATTTCATCATTGCCTGTACCGCTCTCTGCATATGTTTAGTACGCAAGGAAAATATTAATTAAGGATGAACCCTATGCAAAAGAAAAAACTTATTTCTATCGCTATCGCTTTAACGCTACAAAGTTATTACATTCCGGCCATCGCCGCAGAAAATAACGATGATGAAAAAGAATGTCCCAGTAATATCTCCTCCCTGCCTAAAGAAAAACGCGCAAAACTCTCACCGACCTGCCTTGCTACACCTGAAAATGATAATCACTGGGGCTGGGTTGCTGGCGGCGTTGCTGCACTGGTCGCAGGTGTGGCTATTGGCGTTGAAAATAACGGTGGCGGAGATTCTAATCATTCTTATACCCCCCCTACGCCCGATAATGGCGGCGACGTTACCCCACCCGACGATGGCGGCAACGTCACCCCGCCCGACGATAGCGGCGATGACGATGTAACCCCGCCCGACGATAGCGGCGATGACGATGTGACCCCGCCCGACGATAGCGGCGATGACGATGTGACCCCGCCTGACGATAGCGGCGATGACGATGTAACCCCGCCCGACGATAGCGGCGATGACGATGTGACCCCGCCCGATGATAGCGGCGATGACGATGTAACCCCGCCCGATGATAGCGGCGATGACGACGACACGCCCCCAGATGACTCTGTTATTACCTTCAGCAACGGCGTCACCATCGATAAAGGCAAAGACACCCTGACCTTCGACAGCTTCAAACTGGATAACGGCAGCGTTCTTGAGGGTGCCGTGTGGAATTATTCAGAACAGGACAACCAGTGGCAGCTCACCACCGCGGACGGTAAAACGCTGAACGTCACCGGCTGGGACGTGACCGACGCCAATGCCGCCGTGATTGAAGGCACCCAGGAAAACGGTCTCTACTGGAAGTACGACAGCCGGGGCTATCTGATTATTGCCGACGATAACACCACCGTTATCAGCGGCGATGACCAGGCGCATAATTCCGATCGCGGCATGGATATCAGCGGCCAGGATCGCACCGGCGTGATTATTTCCGGCGATAGAACCGTCAACACGCTCACCGGGGACTCCAGTGTGACCGACGGTGCCACCGGCATGGTTATCTCCGGTGACGGCACCACCAACACCATTTCGGGCCACTCCACGGTGGACAACGCCACCGGCGCGCTGATTTCCGGCAACGGCACCACCACCAATTTCGCCGGTGACATTGCCGTGAGCGGCGGCGGCACCGCCATCATCATCGACGGCGACAACGCCACGATTAAGAATACCGGTACCTCTAACATCAGCGGCGCAGGCTCCACCGGCACCGTCATTGACGGCAATAACGCCCGCGTCAACAATGACGGTGATATGACCATCACCGACGGCGGCACCGGCGGCTACATTACCGGCGACAACGTGGTTATCGATAACGCCGGGAGCACTACCGTCAGCGGCGCAGACGCCACGGCGCTGTATATCGAAGGCGACAACGCGCTCGTTATCAACGAAGGTAATCAGACTATCTCCGGCGGCGCCGTCGGTACGCGCATTGACGGCGACGACGCCCATACCACCAATACCGGTGATATCGCGGTGGATGGCGCGGGCTCTGCCGCCGTGATTATCAACGGCGACAACGGCAGCCTGACCCAGGCGGGCGATCTGCTGGTCACCGACGGCGCGATGGGCATCATCACCTATGGCACCGGAAATGAAGCAAAAAATACCGGCAACGCCACCGTACGTGATGCGGACTCGGTGGGTTTTGTGGTTGCAGGCGAAAAAAACACCTTCAAAAACAAAGGGGATATTGACGTCAGCCTTAACGGCACCGGCGCGCTGGTGAGCGGCGATATGTCGCAGGTTACGCTGGATGGCGATATTAACGTTGTCTCAGTCCAGGACAGCGAAGGCGTGTTTAGCTCAGCGACAGGGGTGAGCGTGAGCGGCGACAGCAACGCCGTTGATATCACCGGCAACGTAAATATCAGCGCCGACTACGGGCAGGATGATCTGGCTGCCGGGGCTCCCCCGTTAACCGGCGTTGTCGTCGGCGGTAACGGCAATACCGTTACCCTTAATGGCGCGCTGAATATTGATGACAACGATCTGTCCGCCACCGGCGGACAATACCTGGACGTTGTTGGCCTGAGCGTAACAGGTGATGATAACGACGTTGAGATTGACGGCGGTATTAATATCACCCACAGCGAGGATCCACTTGATGGAACCTCTGCAGACATTACCGGCATCAGCGTCAGCGGTAACAGTACCGTTACGCTAAACGGTCATTCTACCATTGATACCAACACGGTAGTGGGGGGGCACGTTGTACTGGCGCGGGTCAACAACGGCGGCTCCCTGATTCTGGGTGATGACTCAGTTGTTGACGTTAATGTCAGTTATATACCCACAGGCTATTACACCTACAACGCGTTGCTGATGGCTGATGGCGAAGGCACATCAATTGAAAATAAAGGCGATATTACAAGCCATGGCGTGTATTCCGTCATTCGCGCAGATAACGGCTCGGAAGTCAGCAACAGCGGAGATATTCTGGTCTACGCGACCAGTAGCAACAGTAGTGAGGATCGTGCAGCCATCACAAGGGCTAGTGGCGAGGGATCGGCTGTTCATAACAAAGCCGGCGGCGATATCACCCTCATTTCTGATCAGACGCCGCAGGGCAGTGGCGGTATTGAAGTATACCCATTGAAATGGTACACCCACACCTTTTACGCCATGATGGCTTCGGATTATGGCGATGTCGTTAACGATGAGGGCGCCACGATCCATTTGCAGGGGGCAGGTGTATATGGCGTTACCGCCAGCCGAGGTAAAGCACTAAACGAAGGCAATATCTATCTGGATGGCCTTGTCCCGACGCTGGACGATGAAAATAACATCACCAGCACCAGCTACTGGCAGCCATCATCGCTCTATCTCACCAGCTCAGGAATGGTGGCGGGTTCCACCGATGCCGATGGCGACGCCACCGCCATCAACACCGGCAACATTACCGTCAACAACGCCGGGTTCGGCATGATGGCGCTTAATGGCGGCACCGCCATTAACCAGGGCGTGATCACCCTGACCGCCGATGACGGCGTGACCGGTCAGGCAGACGAGCTGGTCGGGATGGCGGCGCTCAACGGCGGCGTCGTCATCAACGACACCAGCGGCGTGATTAACATCGACGCCGATTACGGCCAGGCGTTTCTGAGCGACAGTTCCAGCTACATCATCAATAACGGCTCTATCAACCTTAACGGCAGCCCGATGGATGATACTGATTCACACATGGGCGGCACGCCAACGGACAAAATCTGGATTCAGTCTCTGCCCGGCAGCGGCGACAGCGACACCAGGACCTCCGACACAGGTTTCTTCACCGCCGGTACGCTGGCCAACTACGGTACTGAAACCCTGAACGGCGATGTGGACGTTAACGGGGGCTGGCTGTACAACGAAGCGGGCGCCTCGCTCACCGTCAACGGCACCGTGACGATTAACGGCGGGGCTAACGCGCTGGCTAACTACGGGACGCTGGACGCGGACGCTATTTCCACCTGGCACAGCCTCTTTAATGAAGCGGACGGCAGCATCACCACCGATCTGTTAACCCTTAATGGCGACGTCACTTTTTACAATAACGGCGATTTCACCGGCTCCATAGCGGGCACCAGCTACCAGCAGGAGATCGTCAATACTGGCGATATGACGGTGGCGGAAGATGGCAAATCGCTGGTCAGCGGCAGCTTCTATTTCTATAACGAAGAGGACGCAACGCTTACCAACAGCGGCAGCGCGGTGGAAGGCGGTGAGAACACCATCATCAATCTGACGCGCGCCAACGATTCGCTGACCCAGGTGAACAGCGGCACCATCACCGCCACTAACGGTTACAGCGCCATCACCACGGTCAACGGCAGCAATGACCCCAAATGGATCTGGAACACCGCAACCGGCGTGATTAACGGTATTAACCCGGATGCGCCGCTAATCAATTTGGGCCGCGGCTATAACTTCGGCAACCAGGGCACTATCAACGTGCAGGGCGATAACGCCGTGGCGATTAGCGGCGGCACCAGCAGTTATGTCATTAACCTGGTCAATAGCGGCACCATCAACGTCGGTACCGAGCAGGGCAAGGAGGACGGCACCAATGGCACCGGGCTTATCGGCATCAAGGGCAACGGTAATGCCACTACCATCAACAACACCGCAGACGGCGTGATCAACGTTTACGCGGATGACTCGTATGCGTTTGGCGGCAAGACCAAAGCCATCATCAACAACGGCGAAATCAACCTGCTGTGCGACAGCGGCTGCGACATCTACGCGCCGGGTACTACGGGTACGCAGAACGACCATAACGGGACAGCGGACATCGTCATTCCGGATGCGACTACCGCCCCGACCGAGGGCAGCATCCCGACGCCGCCAGCGGATCCCAACGCGCCGCAGCAGCTCTCCAACTATATTGTTGGCACCAACGCCGACGGTAGCTCCGGTACGCTGAAAGCCAATAACCTGGTGATTGGCGACAACGTGAAGGTGGATACCGGCTTTACCAGCGGTACGGCGGATACCACCGTGGTGGTGGATAACGCCTTCACCGGCAGCAATATCCAGGGCGCGGACAACATCACTTCCACCAGCGTAGTCTGGAACGCCCAGGGTAGCCAGGATGCCGACGGCAACGTTGACGTCACCATGACTAAAAACGCCTATGCCGATGTGGCGACCGACAGCTCGGTAAGCGACGTGGCGCAGGCGTTGGACGCCGGTTACACCAACAACGAGCTGTACACCAGCCTTAATGTGGGGACTACCGCCGAGCTGAACAGCGCACTCAAGCAGGTGAGCGGTGCTCAAGCCACCACGGTATTCCGTGAAGCGCGTGTACTCAGCAACCGCTTTACCATGCTGGCCGACGCCGCGCCGCAAATTAAAGATGGTCTGGCGTTCAACGTGGTGGCGAAAGGCGACCCACGTGCGGAGCTGGGCAACGACACCCAGTACGACATGCTGGCATTACGCCAGACGTTGGATCTCACCGCCAGCCAGAATCTGACGCTGGAGTACGGTATTGCGCGTCTGGATGGCGACGGTTCGAAAACTGCGGGCGATAACGGCCTGACAGGCGGCTACAGCCAGTTCTTTGGCCTGAAGCACAGCATGGCGTTTGATGAAGGTCTGGCGTGGAACAACAGCCTGCGTTATGACGTGCACAACCTCGACAGCAGCCGTTCTGTCGCTTATGGCGATGTCAACAAAATTGCCGATTCCGACATGCGTCAGCAGTACCTTGAGTTTCGCAGTGAAGGGGCGAAAACTTTCACCATGATGAGTGATACGCTGAAAGTCACGCCGTATGCCGGGGTGAAATTCCGTCACACCATGGAAGGAGGCTACAAAGAGCGCAGCGCCGGAGATTTTAACCTGTCCATGAACTCTGGCAACGAAACGGCGGTAGACTCTATTGTCGGCCTGAAGCTGGATTACGCCGGGAAAGACGGCTGGAGCGCCACCGCTACCCTGGAAGGCGGCCCGAACCTGAGCTACAGCAAGAGCCAGCGTACAGCGTCATTACAGGGTGCGGCGGGTCAATCGTTCGGCGTGGATGACGGTCAAAAAGGCGGCGGCATTAATGGCCTGGCAACCATCGGCGTGAAATATAGCAGCAATGATACCGCGCTACATCTGGATGCATACCAGTGGAAGGAAGACAGTATCAGCGATAAAGGCTTTATGCTTAACGTTAAGAAAACATTTCGTTAAATAAACGACATTATATAACACTAATACAGGCCGCTTATTATTAAGCGGCCTTTTTAAATCATATCCCCTGGTAAAGATAAAGTCCTTATTTGGACTACCTGTATAGTTTAATAATTGCTATCGTACTATACGCTAAATAGATCTTATATTTATTCCACCAGTAGTGCTCGTTTTATCAACAAGGATTTTGAAATGTTTAAATTTGTAAAAATTGCCGTTGTGGCAGGGGTTCTGGCGACGCTCACTGCTTGTACTGGTCATATCGAAAACAAAAAAAATAACTGCAGCTACGATTATTTGCTGCACCCTGCAATTTCTATTTCTAAAATTATTGGCGGTTGCGGCCCGGCTGCCGATCAATAATAGAAACGACTGCGCAGATACAAAAAAACCGGGATTTTCCCGGTTTTTTTACAGGTCTGATAAACGGTACGGCGCAGATGCCTTGTCCAACTTACGCTCGTTGGTAGGCCCGATAAGCCAGCGCCATCGGGCAAGCAATTACCGTTACGGTTTCGCCACAAAGCCAATGGCTTCGTAAACGGCTTTCAGCGTTTCGGCCGCACGTGCGCTGGCTTTTTCCGCCCCGTCTTTCATCACCTTCTGCAAGAACGCTTCGTCGTTGCGGAAACGATGATAGCGCTCCTGCAACTCAGACAGCATTCCGGAAACCGCCTCCGCCACTTCGCCTTTCAAATGGCCATACATTTTACCTTCAAACTGTTTTTCCAGTTCAGGAATGCTCTGACCAGTCACGGCGGAAAGAATATCCAGCAGGTTAGAGACACCCGCTTTCTCTTTCACATCATAACGTACTACCGGCGGCTCGTCGGAGTCAGTGACCGCACGTTTGATTTTCTTCACTACCGATTTCGGATCTTCCAGCAGGCCGATCACGTTATTACGGTTATCGTCCGATTTGGACATTTTCTTCGTCGGCTCCAGCAGCGACATCACGCGCGCGCCGGATTTGGGAATAAACGGTTCCGGTACTTTGAAAATATCGCCATACAGCCCGTTAAAACGCTGGGCGATATCGCGGCTCAGTTCCAGATGCTGCTTCTGATCTTCGCCTACCGGCACCAGATTGGTTTGGTACAACAGGATGTCTGCCGCCATCAACACCGGGTAATCAAACAGGCCGGCGTTAATGTTTTCCGCATAGCGCGCAGATTTATCTTTAAACTGCGTCATACGGCTCAGCTCGCCGAAATAGGTATAGCAGTTTAGCGCCCAGCCAAGCTGCGCATGTTCCGGCACATGGGACTGAACGAAAATAGTGCTCTTTTCAGGATCAATACCGCATGCCAGGTACAGCGCCAGCGTATCCAGCGTCGCTTTACGTAGCTGCTGCGCGTCCTGACGCACGGTAATAGCATGTTGGTCTACGATGCAGTAGATGCAATGATAGTCATCCTGCATGTTTACCCACTGACGCAATGCCCCCATATAGTTGCCAATGGTCAATTCACCTGAGGGCTGTGCGCCACTAAAAACGATGGGCTTAGTCATTTTTTATTTCCTGGTTATCGCTATGCGGAAGCCCAAGTGCGGGCAAAAGGTCGTTAAAACTGTCATAAATGACGTCCGGCTCGCTAAGGGCGATCGCTTCGCCATAATTGTAGCCGTATGTCAGGCCAACCGAAGGGCAGCCCGCCGCTTTTGCAGCCTGAATATCATTACGCGAATCGCCGACAAAAAGCATCTGCTCCGGCATCATGCCCAGCCGGCTTGCCACCAGCAACAGCGGCTCCGGATGCGGCTTCTTATTTTGCACATCATCGCCGCCGATAACCACACCAAAGTATTTGGCGATATCAAGCGATTCCAGCAACGGCGCGACGAACGGCGTCGGCTTATTCGTCACCAGACCTAATGACAATCCGCTGGCGTGCAGCGCGCCCAGCGTGTCGGCGACATGCGGAAATAAAAAGGTGCCCTCTTCCGCCACTTCGCCATAATACCTGTCGAACAGCTTACGCAGAATACGTACCTGTTCCTCGGCAGGAATATCTTCATCAACGGGCGGTTTACCCATCGTCTTACGCAGCGTGGCGCGCTCCTCGCGAGCCCAGGTCAGCGCGCGTTCCATCAATACGTCTGCGCCGTTACCAATCCAGGTAATCACGCGCTCCTCGCCCGCGACCGGCAGTTCCAGCGCATACAGCGCCATATCCACCGCCGCGGCAAGACCCGGCGCGCTATCCACCAGCGTGCCGTCAAGATCAAAGGCGACGCCCCGAATATTCTGCAACTTATCCATGAGTTACCTTTGCCAGCTCACTGCGCATTTCATCAATCACTTTTTTATAGTCGGGTTTATCGAAAATTGCCGACCCCGCAACAAACATGTCCGCACCTGCTGCGGCGATCTCGCCGATATTGTTCACCTTCACGCCGCCGTCCACTTCCAGGCGAATGTCGTAACCGGACGCATCAATGCGGCGACGCACTTCGCGCAGTTTATCCAGCGTCTGCGGAATAAAAGACTGGCCGCCGAAGCCTGGGTTCACGGACATCAGCAGGATCACATCCAGTTTGTCCATGACGTAATCGAGATAACTGAGCGACGTTGCCGGGTTGAATACCAGCCCCGCTTTACAGCCGTGTTCTTTAATCAGCTGTAGCGTGCGGTCAACATGTTCGGAGGCTTCCGGGTGAAAGGTAATGATGCTCGCGCCAGCGGCGGCAAAGTCGGGCACGATACGGTCGACTGGCTTGACCATCAGGTGGACATCAATAGGCGCGGTAATACCGTACTGACGCAGGGATTTCAGCACCATCGGGCCGATAGTCAGGTTCGGCACATAGTGATTATCCATGACGTCAAAGTGTACAACATCAGCACCGGCAGCCAGCGCTTTGGCGGTGTCTTCACCCAGGCGAGCAAAATCAGCCGACAGAATTGAGGGGGCAATCAAATACTGTTTCATCCGCTTCTCCTTGAGAATTATTTTCTTGCAGGCGTTGCGACTCCTGGTTGGTACAGAGCCAGCAGTTCGTCCACCTTTTTACGTGTGCCGCCGTTGCTGCTTATACTGCGTCTAACTTTGACGACATGCAATTTTGCGAGTTGATACCACTCGCGTGTGAGCGCCGTATCATGGTTGGAAATGAGCACCGGTATCCGGTTACTGACCAGATTCTCAGCGATTTCCGCCAGATGCGCTTGTTGCGTCAGGCTAAAACTATTGGTGTGATACGCTGTGAAGTTAGCCGTGGCGGACAACGGCGCATAAGGCGGATCGCAATAGACCACCGACGACTTGTCCGCACGCGCCATACTGTCTGCGTATGACTCACAGTAAAAGAACGCATTCTGCGCTTTTTCTGCAAAGTGGTACAACTCCGCTTCCGGGAAGTAAGGTCTTTTATAACGACCAAACGGTACATTAAATTCCCCGCGCAAGTTATAGCGACAGAGTCCGTTATAACCGTAGCGATTCAGATATAAAAACAGTACCGCCCGACGAAAGGGGTCCTGGCAGGTGTTGAACTCCTCACGGAGTTGGTAATAGACCTCAGCCTGGTTAGTTTCAGGCATAAACAGCTCGCGCGAAGCCTGTACATACTCGTCAGTACGTAACTTCACGATGTTATAGAGGCTAATAAGGTCGCTGTTGATATCGGCGAGGATATAACGAGAAAAGTCGGTGTTAAGAAACACCGATCCGGCACCCACAAAAGGTTCGACAAGGCACTCGCCTTTTGGCAAATGTCGTTTGATATCATCAAGCAGAGGGTATTTTCCCCCTGCCCACTTCAAAAAAGCGCGATTTTTTTTCATGCTGACTAACTAATTACACCTTCTCCGGCTGTGGAGAAAGCTCCGACAGCATCCTGCGCTTTAGGCTGTGCCGCGTTGCTTTACGGCGCATTTGACGGTAGCAAATGCGCCCCTCGCGCCTGTCCTGAACAAAAATAGCTGTCAGCGACACTCACAGGCAATTGCAGGACACAGCCTGGATTATTTCAGATCGGCCTGAACCTGATGCAACGGTTTTGCCCACGGGTTTTTCGCCTGCACATCGGCAGGTAAGGTGGACACCGCACGTTTAGCATCTTCTTTCGAAGCATACATCCCCGTTACCAGCACATACCACGGTTGTCCATTACGCGTCGTCTCGTATACCACATAATTTTTCAGGTTCTCTTTCTTCGCCCAACCGTTCAGGTTGTCGTAATTTGAAGAACTACTGAGCTGCAATGTGTAGTGGCTGGATGGCGCGCTCTTTAAGGCGCCAACGTTGCCGGCGCTTTTCCCGCCGCCTGCGACAGGCGTCGTCGAGGCTTGCGCTGGCTTCGCGGTTTGTACCGGCGCAGCGCTTGCCGTCACTGTCGGCGCAGCCGTCGTGGTGGTCGCTTTCGGCGTCGCGGCTGGCGCTGCCGGTTCCGTGCGTTTCACTGGCGCGACCGGTTTCTTCGGCTCCGCAGTCGTGGTTTTCGCCGTGGTCTGCGGTTTCTTAGGTTCAATGACGGCCTGTTTACGTTCCGGACGCGTGGTATGACGCTCGGCAGGTTCGCTAACCGCCGCCTGACGCGTCGTGCTGCCATTGCGAACTGGCGCGACGGTTGCAGGCTCTGTCGGCAACGTAGAGTTCACCGCAACATTGTTCATCTGCTCTGGATTCTGCGTCAGCGCATTATTCAGATCGCCCTGCACTTCCACGCGCTGCTGACCGTCAGCGACCACAGGCGACTGTCCCTGCGTCGGCGTTGAAGAAATCGGCGGCAACGAAATATCCTGCGACGTATTGCCCGCGGTTTGTTCTGCGGAGGTGGCGCCCGGCGCAGGCTGGGTCGCATTCGCCTGGTCGGCGGCGTTACCGGAAAGATCGATACTCTTTTCGCCAGAGGCCGACGGCTCGCTGGAAGACGTTGAGGGGGCTTTCAGCGCGGAGCCGATACCGATAATCAACAGCAGCAGCACCAGTACGCCAACGCCCATCATCATGTACTGACGAGAGGCTGGCTTATGGGCCGCTTTTTTACGCTTACGTGGGCGGCGTTCAACACGCTCTTCGTCCACCGTATCGTCTTCATCGGATTCGTACTCTTCTTCAACTTCAGGTTCTTCACTACGCGCTTTACGCGTACGCGTCGGAC
This sequence comes from Salmonella sp. SAL00670, assembly GCF_046552235.1. NCBI lineage: Bacteria > Pseudomonadati > Pseudomonadota > Gammaproteobacteria > Enterobacterales > Enterobacteriaceae > Salmonella > Salmonella sp. SAL00670. The sequence goes on along the minus strand of NZ_JBGDUO010000005.1, from coordinate 358,290 downwards.
GGCGATCGTCGGCATCCAGATCAACGTCATCAAAGTTGATCTGCGGTTCACTATCGCGTTCTGAAGATTGACGAGAACGACCAGTACGACGATCGCTGGGATCGGGTTTCAGCTCGTCTTCTGGTTTGAATTCATCCATTTAACACCCCACTCAAAGGTTAATGCTTACGACATTGCACATAACCTGAAGCTAAAAGACTGACAGCTACGCAATATCAGTCTGACCTTTCTTGTTGTTACGCCTGCTGACAGTCAGCAATCGCGCTAAGAACGACTTCGTGCGACACTCCGCCGCGCACTTCACTTTTCCCTATGGCCAGCGGAAGCACTAAACGCAACTCCCCCGCTAACACTTTTTTATCTCGCAGCATGTGCGGCAAATAGTCCTGCGCGGACATCTCGCAAGGGCCATTGACTGGCAACCCGGCCCGTTCGAGTAGCGCGATGATGCGCTGCGTATCAGCAGAACTAAACTGCCCCAAACGCTCGGATGCGCGCGCAGCCATCACTATACCTGCGGCAACGGCTTCACCATGTAACCAATTGCCATATCCCATTTCCGCTTCAATGGCGTGGCCAAAGGTATGTCCAAGATTCAGTAAAGCACGTAAGCCCGCTTCACGCTCGTCGGCGGCAACAACTTCGGCTTTCAGCTCGCAACAACGGCGAATACAGTACGCCATCGCCGGGCCGTCCAGACGCAATAGCGCATCCAGATTACCCTCAAGCCAGGTGAAGAAGTCTGCGTCGAGTATAATGCCGTATTTGATCACCTCTGCCAGCCCCGATGCCAGTTCGCGTGCGGGAAGCGTTTTCAGGCAATCAAGATCGACAACCACAGAAGCGGGTTGGTAAAACGCGCCAATCATGTTTTTGCCAAGGGGATGGTTGACGGCGGTTTTCCCGCCCACGGAAGAATCAACCTGCGACAGTAAGGTAGTTGGTACCTGGATGAAACGTACGCCTCGCTGGTAGCTGGCCGCCGCAAAACCGGTGAGATCGCCAATCACGCCGCCGCCAAGCGCGACCAGAGTGGTATCACGACCATGCGGTTTTTTCAGTAACGCCGTAAACACCGTATCCAGCACCGTCAGGCTCTTATACTGCTCGCCGTCAGGAAGAATCACGCTGTCTACGTTAACGCCCGCCCGTTCGAGTACGCCGCGAACCTTGTCCAGATAAAGCGGCGCCAGGGTTTCGTTGGTCACTAACATGACCTGATCGCCTGATTTCAGCGGCAAGAATGAAGCTGGTTCGTTAAACAAACCAGCCGCGATGGTGATCGGGTAACTACGTTCCCCGAGAGTGACTGTAATCCTCTCCATGACGCGACATCCACCTTAGTTACTTGTGCCCGCTTACCCAGCGTATTCTGCTTGAATTAGTTGCTTTCCAGCATATGAATAATCTGGTTTGCCACAACCTTAGCGCTTTGATCGTCGGTGCGAATGGTGACGTCGGCAATCTCTTCGTACAGCGGATTGCGTTCGTTAGCCAGCGCTTCCAGAACTTCGCGAGGCGGTGCTTCAACCTGCAACAGCGGGCGTTTTTTATCACGCTGCGTGCGCGCCAGTTGTTTTTCGATGGTCGTTTCAAGGTAGACCACGACGCCACGCGCGGAGAGACGGTTACGCGTTTCACGCGATTTTACAGAGCCACCGCCGGTTGCCAGCACAATACCCTGTTTTTCCGTCAATTCGTTGATAACTTTTTCTTCACGATTACGGAAGCCGTCTTCACCTTCAACATCGAAGACCCAGCCCACATCAGCTCCGGTTCGTTTCTCAATCTCTTGATCAGAATCGTAAAATTCCATATTGAGTTGTTGAGCTAACTGGCGCCCAATAGTGCTTTTTCCGGCACCCATAGGCCCAACCAGAAAGATATTGCGTTTCTCTGCCATTTTTTCGGTACTACTAAGACTATTCGTTAATGGTAAACCCGCTTCACAGACACCCAGCGCAGCAGGACATGAACTGAAACCTCATAAGATATTGCGAGAGTCAGACTGAAAATTATCTCAATACTCAAGCGGGTTTGGCAACTGAATAAATCACCAAGCCTGATTGTTGCAAAACCCGAGTTAGCGTTGCCGAATGGCGACCAGAACAACATATCCGGCCTACAAATTGCTCTACTTTCAAACAATTGTGCGCAATCCGCAGAACCAATACGTCTGCATCAGCGGACATTCAGCCGTTTATCATCGGTCTTATGCACACCTTCGGCAAGGCAAAGCGCATTAATCAATGCGTAAGCAACGAAAAGCACGACTCTCAAATCGGTACTCCTTGTATGCTAAATACATCCGCACGTCAAATCCCGCAGATGCGTTCAGTGCAAAAACAGCGCTTTTTTATGCATAAATTATTCTGTCGCCACCAGTCTGGGGGTGATAAACACCACTAATTCGCGTCGCTCGTCCTCTTTACCGTCATGGCGGAAGAGCTGACCAAGCCAGGGAATATCCCCCAACAGCGGCACGCTATCGCTACCCGATTTATTTTTTCGCGAAAAAATACCGCCCAGCGCCAGCGTCTCGCCGCTTTTTACCTCTACCTGCGTTTCAATTTCCTGTTTATCTATCGCCAGCACTTCGCCGTCAGCCTGTTGTAGTACCTGACCGGGAACATTCTGGCTGATATGTAACTTCAGGCGGATGCGCCCTTTTTGCAAAACGGTGGGCGTCACCTCCATCCCCAGCACCGCTTCTTTAAATTCCACGGAGGTCGCGCCGCTTTCGCCGCTGGAAACCTGATAAGGAATTTCGCTGCCTTGCTTGATACTGGCTGGCTGTAGATGCGAAGCCAGCAGCCGGGGGCTGGCGATAATATCCAACTGCTGCTTTTGTTCCAGCGCTGACAGCTCTAAATCCAGCAGGCGTCCGTTAATGCGCCCGATGTTAAACCCGACGCGTGAGGTGGCGGCGGCGACGGATAAATCACTGGAAAGCGTCGTCACGTCACCCACCGCGCCCGCTTGCGTCGCGTCAGCCAGCGTCCACTTTACGCCCAGTTCCCGTAGACTCTTTTCGTTAATGGTGACGATATGCGCCGCCAGTTCCACCTGCGCCACCGGCAGATCCATTTGCGATACCCATTTTTCCAGCTCCGCCAGGGCCGCGCGGTTATCGCGCAACAGCATGCGGTTGGTGCGCTTATCTACCATGATGGTTCCCTTCGCGCTCAGGAGTTTCTCGCCCGCTTTCGCCAGTTCGCCGGCATCGGCGTATTGCAGGCTAATGCTGCGGTTTTCCAGCGGTAAATTAGCCTGAAGCCTTAACCGCTCGGCATCCTGCCGCGCACTGTGTTCTTTCTGCCAGGCCTGTGAATGAACATGGAGAATATTCCCCTCCTGACGTAGCACCAGCCCCGCGCTATTGACCACCGTCTGTAGCGCCTGTTTCCACGGCACATCCGTCAGATGTAGCGATAATGTCCCGCTGACGTCCGGCGACACCACCAGATTCTGCCGCTCCTGCTCGGCTAAAGTCTGCAAAACCTGCACCACAGGGACGTCGTCAACCACCAGCGTCACTTTCGCCGCTTTTCCCGCCTGCGCGGCGGGCATCAAGGCTATCAGTATCATGGCTATCCATCGCTTCATTGTCCGCTCCCTGACGTAGCCACCGCCACTGCGGCGGCGCACAATTTTTACCGGTCGTTAACGTTAAGGCTTCCGCCGTCAGGCGGACAATCGTCCAACCGTTTTCCAGCGTCTGCCCTTCTTCCACTCGTCGCCATTTTTGCTGACTGTCTTTAAGAATGCCTGTCCATCGCTCGCCTTTACGCACCGCGCCCTGATACCGCCACTGCGAGAGTTCCGCTATCCGGCAGCGATCTTCCGGCGGGCGGAAGGGATCGCGCATTCCTGTCAACATCAGCAAACAAAAACAGAGCAATACACTGCGGCTAGCTTTCATTCGCCAGGCGCTCCAGTTGCAGCGTCATCAATAATTCCGCCCCCTCTTTACGCAATGAAAACCGACTTACGCTCATCTCGCTTTCGGCCAACCGGACAAACAGCGACGGCACCGCATCCCAGGACGTTTTCAGCGCCATTTCTCCCCCCTGCGCCGATGGCTGCCAGTGCAGCAAACGCAGGGGAGGCGCCTGGAAATCTAACGGCGAAAAAGGACGCGGATTTTCCACGGTGCGCCCGAAAAGCGGTTCAGCCGCGACGCTCAGACGGCGCAGATGACGCCACTGTTGCCGGGCGGCCTCGCGCTGCTGGCTTAACCGCGTTTGTTGCGTATCCAACGTTTTCCAGCCGGGATAGCCCACAGATAACGCAACCGTCAGCGTCAGGCACAGCACGCCTGCACACCAACAAAAAACCCGACCACGGCGCGACATCCCGTACCAGAGATCAAAGAGCGCGTTCACGGGCGGCGCTCCTCGTTAATTGATAATGGAACTGCCAGCGCCCTTGCGCATCCTGCCGCGTGGCGCCCGTGCGGTTTAGCGGAAAACTGACATAGTGACGAAGCGATGTCTCAAGCGTGAGCAGGGCGTCAAACGTTCTCGCCAGCCCTTCCAGCTCTAGCGTCTCTTGCTGATAATTGAGGCTTGTCAGCCATGCCTGTTCTGGCAACAGGTTGGCAAGGTCAGTCAAGATAGATTTCCAGGCTTGCGTCAGTTCACGCTGCGCCTGACGTTGTAATCGCGCCTGTTGCTGTCGCTGACGCTGCTGCAACTGCGGTATGTTCGCCGCAAGCGCCGTCGTGCGTCCGTTTTCCGCCGTCAGTAGCAGTTCATTAATCCTCCCCTCCTGCCAAAAAACCAACCGGGCGATCGTCGCGAGGCTTGCTATCAGCAGCAGGGACGCGCCCCATACCACGCACCACAGCCGCAGACGCGCTACGTAATGTTGGCGCCGCCAGGGGAGCAAATTGACAGAATGCGCCATCAGCGTATCTCCCCTATGGCTAAACCCAGCGCAATCGCAAAGCGATAACCGTCCGGCGGAACCGGCGGTTGGCGGACGGTTACGGCGCGCCAGGGGTCGAATTCGCCCTCGGCGCATAACGAAATATGTTCCGGCACGACGGATAATGTTGCGGCAAGGTCATGCAGCGTCGTCGCCTCGCGCGCCGATTTACGCCCCCACGCATAGCGCGTCGCCCACAGCCACTGGCTCTCATCGCGCCAGACCAGACATTGCCGCCCCGAAGGTATAAACGGCAGCAAGCGCTGTAACGCGCAGGCATCGGGCGTTACAGCAGCGATGCGCACATTGATCGTTTGCGCCAGCGTTAACAGCTCTGAAATTTCTTTGCTTTGCACGGCGGTAACGTTGAACGCGGGGCTCAGCGCATCGTCCTGAAAGTCGAAACGCAATAAGTCCGGATCCATATCCAGCTCACGCGCCATCGTTTGTGAAAGCCATGCGACTTGCTCACGTTCCCGCAGACGCATCGGCGGATGTGGAAAAGCGCGTTGCAATGTCCGATTTGCGGGAAAAGAGAGATAAATACGGTGACGTAGCGGCAGCTCACGGCTCCAGGGTCGCAGTACGTGAGCCAGCGATTGCGGGTCAGGAATCGTACCCTCTGCCGTGGAGGCGTTCATCAGCGGCAGTCGCCACCAACGTTGCAGGGACCAGCCCGATGCGCCGCGAATAACGGCGATGGCCAGCGCTTCATGCTGCTGAATATGCAATCCTATTTGCCAGGTTTTAAAAGCCATAACGGTCGATCTCCTTATCACCCGTCGCGTTAACGGGTATATCAATGCGTCTGGCTTGCCTTTATACTACCGCGCGTTTGTTTATAAACTGCCCAAATGACACTAAATGGGAAATCTCCAGTGAAGTTCGTAAAGTATTTATTGATCCTTGCAGTATGTTGCATCCTGCTGGGAGCAGGCTCGATTTATGGCCTTTATCGCTATATTGAGCCACAGCTACCTGACGTCGCGACATTGAAAGATGTGCGTTTGCAAATTCCGATGCAGGTTTACAGCGCGGATGGCGAACTTATCGCGCAATATGGCGAAAAACGTCGTATTCCCGTTACGCTCGATCAAATTCCGCCGGAAATGATCAACGCCTTTATCGCCACCGAAGATAGCCGCTTTTATGAGCATCACGGCATTGACCCGGTAGGTATTTTCCGTGCGGCCAGCGTCGCGCTCTTCTCCGGTCACGCATCGCAGGGAGCAAGTACCATTACCCAGCAACTGGCGCGAAACTTCTTCCTTAGCCCCGAACGCACGCTGATGCGCAAGATCAAGGAAGCGTTTCTGGCGATTCGTATTGAGCAGTTGCTGAATAAAAATGAGATCCTCGAACTCTATCTGAACAAGATCTATCTCGGCTACCGCGCCTATGGCGTTGGCGCGGCGGCACAGGTCTACTTTGGTAAGACGGTCGACCAGCTTAGTCTAAGCGAAATGGCGGTCATCGCCGGGCTACCGAAAGCGCCTTCTACCTTTAACCCGCTCTACTCGATGGATCGGGCGGTGGCGCGCCGTAACGTAGTGCTCTCGCGAATGTTAAGCGAGGGATATATCACTCAGGCGCAGTACGATCAGGCCCGTAGCGAACCTATCGACGCAAATTATCACGCGCCGGAAATCGCCTTCTCCGCGCCTTATCTGTCGGAAATGGTGCGCCAGGAAATGTATAACCGTTATGGCGAAAGCGCCTACGAAGATGGTTATCGTATTTACACGACCATCACCCGCAAAGTGCAGCAGGCCGCGCAACAGGCGGTGCGTAATAACGTGCTGGACTATGACATGCGCCACGGTTATCGCGGCCCGGCGAATGTGCTATGGAAAGTGGGCGAAACGGCGTGGGACAGTAAAAAAATTACCGATACGTTGAAAGCGTTACCGACCTACGGACCGCTGCTTCCCGCCGTGGTCACCAGCGCTAATCCGCAAGAGGCGACCGCTGCGCTTGCCGACGGTACGTCCGTTTCGCTACATATGGAAGGAATGCGTTGGGCGCGGCCTTACCGCTCGGATACACAGCAGGGGCCGACGCCGCGTAAAGTTACCGATGTCGTCCAGACAGGTCAGCAAATCTGGGTTCGTCAGGTGGATAACGACTGGTGGCTGGCGCAGGTACCGGAAGTGAACTCCGCGCTGGTTTCGCTTAACCCGCAAACAGGCGCGGTAATGGCGCTGGTCGGCGGTTTCGATTTTAATCAGAGTAAATTTAACCGCGCGACGCAAGCTTTGCGTCAGGTGGGGTCGAACATCAAACCGTTCCTCTACACCGCCGCAATGGATAAAGGGCTGACGCTCGCCAGTATGCTCAACGATGTGCCGATTTCCCGCTGGGACGCCGGGGCAGGTTCAGACTGGCGTCCGAAAAACTCCCCGCCGCAGTACGCCGGACCGATTCGTTTACGCCAGGGGCTGGGGCAGTCGAAAAACGTGGTGATGGTACGCGCCATGCGCGCCATGGGCGTCGACTATGCGGCGGAGTATTTGCAACGCTTCGGCTTCCCGGCGCAGAATATCGTGCATACCGAATCGCTGGCGCTGGGCTCCGCCTCCTTCACGCCGATGCAGGTTGCGCGCGGTTATGCGGTGATGGCGAACGGCGGTTTCCTGATCGACCCGTATTTCATCAGCAAGATTGAGAACGATCAGGGCGGCGTGATCTTCGAAGCGAAACCGAAAATCGCCTGCCCGGAGTGCGATATCCCGGTCATTTACGGCAATACGCAGAAATCCGACGTGCTGGAAAACACCAATGTGGAAGAGGTCGCGGTTTCGCAAGAGCAGCAAAACAGCGCCGTACCGATGCCTGAGCTGGAACAGGCAAACCAGGCGCTGGTCGCGCAAAACGGCACGCAGGAGTACGCGCCGCATGTGATCAATACGCCGCTGGCGTTTCTGATTAAAAGCGCGCTGAACACCAATATCTTCGGTGAACCCGGCTGGATGGGTACCGGCTGGCGTGCGGCGCGTGACCTTAAACGTCGCGATATCGGCGGCAAAACCGGTACAACCAACAGCTCGAAAGACGCATGGTTCTCCGGCTATGGCCCTGGCGTCGTCACTTCCGTATGGATCGGCTTTGACGATCACCGCCGTGATTTAGGCCGCACTACCGCTTCCGGCGCGATCAAAGATCAAATCTCCGGCTATGAGGGCGGCGCGAAGAGCGCGCAACCTGCATGGGACGCCTATATGAAAGCCGTACTGGAAGGCGTGCCGGAACAGCCGCTAACGCCGCCGCCGGGCATCGTCACGGTGAATATCGACCGCAGTACCGGACAACTGGCGAGCGGCGGTAATAGCCGTGAAGAGTATTTCATCGAAGGCACGCAGCCGACACAACAGGCGGTACACGAGGTGGGAACTACCATTATTGATAATGGTGAAACACACGAACTGTTCTGATCAAAAAAGGCGCTCCGGCGCCTTTTTTATTGTGTTTAGCGGATGACGGCGAACGGGGAGACAAACTTTCCGTTGGCTTGATCAACGCCGCGCCATCAGGCAATTCGGCCCTGCGCTTTCAACCACTCGCGTACCAGAAACAGCGCGCTGACGTTGCGGGCCTCGTTAAAATCGGGGTCTTCCAGCAGATCCATTAAATGCGCCAGCGGCCAGCGAACCTGCGGCAATGGCTCAGGCTCGTCGCCTTCCAGCGACTCCGGATAGAGATCTTCCGCCACCACGATATTCATTTTGCTGGAAAAATAAGAGGGCGCCATGCTGAGTTTTTTTAAGAAGGTCAGGTTATGCGCGCCAAACCCGACCTCTTCTTTGAGCTCCCGGTTCGCCGCTTCAAAAACGGTCTCACCCGGGTCGATCAATCCTTTCGAGAAGCCCAGCTCATAGGATTCGGTTCCCACCGCATACTCACGAATAAGAATCAGATGCTCATCAACGATCGGCACAATCATTACCGCCTCACGGGTTGATGGTCGCATACGTTCATACACGCGACGCACGCCGTTGCTGAACTCCAGATCCACGCTTTCTACGTTAAACAGTCGGGATTGTGCGACGGTTTCCACTTTCAGAATGGTGGGTTTTTGTAATGATTTGCTCATTGTGAGAATCTTTGCAGTGTAATCTGTGGTCATTGTGCGACATACCGCACGGTTTCGGCAATGCGAATTGCCGTTTATTTACATTTATGTAACGTAATAAAAATTAATTCTTATTTCAAATTAAAAGTCAATAGGTTGAAATAACTCCAGGAATTTGCTGATATTCCGTTTTTGGTGGTATTGCTATGATTTGCCTTCACTGGGATGCGCTTTACAATGCTCAAGTTCAACTCCACGCTTGCCGATAGCCAACCACAGAAAAATGTTTATTGGACAGGGTGCGACTGACCACGCCTGACAGACTTAGTAAGATGGGGAAAGCATGAGCACCATTCTGATTTTTATAGCTGCTTTGCTGGCCTGCTCTCTACTGGCAATATGGCGGTTCCGGGTAAAGTCCAGACGAGGAAGCTTACCGTGGATCAGCGCCTTTCAGGACGCGCAAACGCGTAAACTGTTGCCCGAAGAGCGCAGCGCGGTAGAAAACTATCTCGATAACCTTAGCCAGATCCAGCAAGTTCCGGGGCCGACAGGCGCCAGTGCTGCGCCCATCTCACTGACGCTGAACGCGGAAAGCAACAGTGTCGTGATACTGACCCACTCCATCACCCGCTACGGCATTACCACTGACGATCCTAATAAATGGCGCTACTACCTCGACTCCGTCGAAGTCCATCTGCCGCCTTTCTGGGAACAGTACATCAATGATGAAAACAACGTTGAGCTGATCCTCACGGATACGCTGCCGCTGGTGATCTCTTTAAACGGCCATACGCTGCAAGAGTATATGCAGGAGTCGCGCGGCTACGCGCTACAGAATACCGCCTCTACGCAGGCGTCGATTCGCGGCGAAGAGAGCGAGCAGATTGAGCTGTTGAATATCCGTCAGGAGACCCACGAAGAATATGCGCTCAGCCGCCCGGCTGGCTTGCGCGAAGCGTTGTTAATCGTCGCCTCCTTTTTGTTATTCTTTTTCTGCCTGATAACGCCAGACGTTTTTGTACCGTGGATGATAGGCGGCGCGATCCTGCTGCTGGCAGCCGGACTTTGGGGGCTTTTTGCGCCGCCGTCGAAAAGCGCGCTGCGGGAAATTCACTGTCTGCGGGGAACGCCCCGCCGCTGGGGACTGTTTGGGGAGAATAATCAGGAGCAGATTAACAATATTTCGCTGGGCATCATCGACCTTATTTACCCTGCCCACTGGCAACCCTACATTACGCAGGATCTTGGGCAACAAACGGATATTGATATTTACCTTGATCGCCATGTCGCGCGCCAGGGCCGGTTTTTATCCCTGCATGATGAAGTGAAAAACTTCCCGTTGCAGCACTGGTTACGCAGCACTGTTATTGCTATCGGTTCGCTGCTGGTGTTGTTTATGCTGCTGTTCTGGATCCCGCTGGATATGCCAATCAAGTTCACGCTATCGTGGATGAAAGGCGCGCAAACCATTAAAGCGACAACGGTAAAACAGCTTGAAAAAGCTGGCGTGCGGGTGGGCGATACGCTGCACCTGAGCGGTAAAGGAATGTGTAATATTCATTCCGGCGCGACCTGGAGCGGCCAGTCTAACTCACCGTTTATGCCGTTCGATTGCTCGCAAATCATCTGGAATGACGCGCCTGCGCTACCGCTGCCGGAATCAGACCTGGTGAATAAAGCGATGGCGCTAAGCCAGGCGGTAAATCGTCAGCTCCATCCAAAACCCGAAGACGACTCGCGTGTAAGCGCATCTTTACGCTCCGCGATCCAAAAATCGGGCATGGTATTATTAGATGACTTTGGCGATATTGTTCTGAAAACCGCTGATTTGTGCGCGGCGGAAGACGAGTGCGTGCGCCTGAAAAATGCGCTGGTTAATCTCGGTAACAGTAAGGACTGGAACGCGCTGGTGAAACGCGCGAACGCCGGCAAACTGGACGGCGTCAACGTGCTGCTACGCCCCGTAAGCGCAGAGTCGCTGGAAAATCTGGTCACGACCTCAACGGCGCCGTTTATTTCTCGCGAGACCGCGCGTGCCGCCCAGTCGCTGAATAGCCCCGCTCCCGGCGGATTCCTGATCGCCAGCGATGAAGGCAGCGAACTGGTTGATCAGGCCTGGCCGTCAACGCCGCTGTATGACTATCCCGCGCAGGAACAGTGGAGCGCCTTCCAGCGTCTGGCGCAAACGCTCATGCAGACGCCATTTAGCGCCGAGGGCATTGTCACCAGCGTGTATACCGATGCCAACGGTACACAGCATATCAGCCTGCATCGTATCCCCGATAAATCCGGCTGGTGGCGTTACCTCGGTACCACGCTGCTGATGTTGGCAATGATAGTGAGCGCGGTCTACAACGGCATTCAGGCGTTCAGACGTTATCAACGCCACCGTACCCGTATGGCGGACATCCAGGAATACTATGAAAGCTGCCTCAATCCCAGGTTAACCGTCTCTCCGGAAAATCTCATCTGATAGCGCCGCCGTGCGACAGGGTATGCTACCCTGTCGCGCAAATTGCGTTACCCTGGAGTTCCCCATGCATATTGATATTGACTGGCAAAACGTGGATACCGTTTTGCTGGATATGGACGGCACGCTGCTCGATCTCGCGTTCGATAACTATTTCTGGCAAAAGCTGGTACCGGAAACCTACGGCGCGCAGCAGGGTATTTCGCCGCAGGACGCGCAGGAATATATTCGCCAGCAGTATCATGCCGTACAGCATACGCTAAACTGGTACTGTCTGGATTACTGGAGCGAGCGTCTGGGTCTGGATATTTGCGCCATGACGACGGCGCAAGGGCCGCGCGCCGTTTTGCGCGACGATACCGTACCGTTTCTGAATGCGTTAAAAGCCAGCGGAAAACGTCGGATTCTGCTCACCAATGCGCATCCACATAACCTGGCGGTGAAGCTGGAGCATACCGGTCTGGCCTCACACCTTGATTTATTACTTTCCACCCACACATTTGGTTATCCCAAAGAGGATCAGCGGTTATGGCGCGCTGTCACTGAGGAAACGGGAATAAGCGCAGAGAAAACGCTGTTTATCGATGACAGCGAACCGATTCTCGACGCCGCCGCCCGGTTTGGTATTCGCTACTGTCTTGGCGTGACGAATCCCGATTCCGGCCTGGCGGAAAAGCACTATACGCGCCATCCGTCCCTGAACGACTACCGCCGTCTGATCCCCTCGCTGATGTGAAGGAGACGCCATGAAAGAAAAGTCCTCCGTTGAGGTCAGACTGGATAAATGGCTGTGGGCCGCGCGTTTTTATAAAACCCGCGCGCTGGCCCGCGAGATGATTGAAGGCGGTAAGGTGCATTACAACGGCCAGCGCAGTAAGCCGAGCAAAATCGTCGAGCTGAACGCAACCCTTACCCTGCGTCAGGGAAATGACGAACGGACGGTGATCGTTAAAGCCATCACCGAACAGCGCCGTCCGGCCAGCGAAGCCGTCGCTCTGTATGAAGAGACGGCGGAAAGCGTGGAAAAACGCGAAAAAATGGCGCAGGCGCGCAAGCTTAACGCCCTGACCATGCCGCATCCGGACAGGCGACCGGACAAGAAAGAGCGCCGCGACCTGTTACGATTTAAACACGGCGACAGCGAATAACTGTCACCCGCAAGAGAGATGATTATGCCGCAACATGACCAATTACATCGTTATCTGTTTGAAAACTTTGCCGTTCGCGGCGAGCTGGTGACCGTTTCGGAAACCTTGCAACAGATCCTAGACAATCATACCTACCCGCAGCCGGTGAAAACCGTACTGGCCGAACTGCTGGTCGCCACTAGCCTGCTGACCGCAACGCTGAAGTTTGCCGGTGACATTACGGTACAGCTCCAGGGCGACGGGCCGTTAAGCCTGGCGGTGATCAATGGCAATAATCAGCAGCAGATGCGCGGCGTGGCTCGCGTTCAGGGCGATATCCCTGACAATGCGGATCTCAAAACGCTGGTTGGCAACGGCTATCTGGTGATCACCATTACGCCGGAAGAGGGTGAACGCTATCAGGGCGTGGTGGGTCTGGAAGGCGATACTCTGGCGGCGTGCCTGGAAGATTACTTCCTGCGCTCCGAGCAGTTGCCGACGCGCCTGTTTATCCGTACCGGCGATGTCGACGGTAAACCGGCGGCAGGTGGAATGTTGCTCCAGGTGATGCCGGCACAGAACGCGCAGGCGGAGGATTTCGACCATCTGGCCATGTTGACGGAAACCATTAAAAGCGAAGAGCTGCTGACGTTACCGGCAAATGACGTGCTGTGGCGTTTGTATCACGAAGAAGAAGTCACGCTCTACGATCCGCAAGATGTTGAATTCAAATGCACCTGTTCACGCGAACGTTGCGCGGGCGCGCTGAAAACATTGCCGGATGAAGAAGTGGACAGCATTCTGGCGGAAGAAGGTGAAATCGATATGCACTGCGATTACTGCGGCAATCATTACCTGTTCAATGCGATGGATATCGCGGAGATCCGTAACAACGCCTCTCCTGCCGATCCACAGGTTCATTAATCGCCTCGTAGTCGGCAACGTCATTGCCTGATGGCGCTGCGCTTATCTGGCCTACAGCATCCCGCTCCGTAGGCCGGATAAGGCATTTATGCCGCCATCCGGCAAAAAGCTTACTCGTTGTAGTAATCCACATCCAACCGCTGACCATCAACAATGATATCGCGCCAGGCTTTGGGGGCTGAGTCTAACTGATGCCCGGCAATCGCGTGCAACAGTTGCGTCTTAGAAAACCCGTCCGGCAATCGGGCGAACGCTTTCTGCGTCCATTTCCCCTCTTTTAAGCCGTAGACCTGGCTCTCGGCAACAATAAAGTTATACAGCACCTGCTCAGGCTGACCGTCGCCGTTAAGATCCTGACTCACCAGCACGCAGGCATCCGGTTCAAGGCAGGAATCGTCCGAATAGCTCTGCTCTTTGACAAACGCCCAAAATGCGGCATCCGGCTTCTGGCTACCGGGCGCAATCATCACCACCCGCGCTAAATCGTCCGCCGTCGGAGAGACCTTATTTCTCTGCAAAAACGTCATCAGTTCACGATTGCGCTTTCTGTTCTGCGTAAACGCCTCGTCATCCCGCAACGATTTCAGCGCTTCCTGGCCAGGTTTGCCGCTGTGATCCAGCATATACAGGCTGATCTGATCCGCAGTAATTTTACCACTATGGTAACGCGCCATATGGCTGTTGACGCTAATACGCCAGACATCAAGTACAGGCGAGGCCAGCAACAGCAATATCACCAGCGTCAACAAAGAGACGCTCAGTATCACCTTGCCTTGCCACTCACCAGGGTCGCGTCCGCGGCGTAACAGACCGATCAGATAACCGAAGGACCATACCAGCAAGACAGACACCGTCAGCGCGCCATACAGACGATCCGGCGTCCAGCCGTATTGCTGAATGCGTACCCATAACGCCCAGCCCGCCAGCAGCATATATATCGGGGCAACGCACAGCGAGGCGCTAATCAAACCGCGTAATACGCGCGGATAGGGTAATACGCGCTTTTGCGGTTCGTTGACAATCGCCACGAGGAGCAGCAGCATCAGCGTCAGCGTGGATAGCAGCCCCGCAGCGGAAACACGCGCAGAAATCGCCTCCAGTCCGGTAAAGGGTAACGTCACAATAAACAGCAATGCCAGCAGCGACACCACCGGCAGTAAACCCGTCGCGATCAGCGTCAGCAGCTTTTGCACCGCCGCCACAAGGCGCGACTGCGTGCGAGCGAGAATGACCGCCAGCGCCGTAATCAGGCCGATGGTCACATAAATAAAGGCTTCAGTTTCAAAGAAAAGGGTGCTGAAAAAGCGGATGCCCACCAGCCTGAATAGCGCGCTCCAGAGCAGAAGCACCAGCCAGAACAGTCCGTTGGCGACCAGGACGATAAACAATGTCAGTACGTTATGCCATAACCGCAGATAAAACTGGGGATAACGCGCCGAACCGGTTTGCGAATGTAACTGATATTGCATCCAGGGTAAGACCAGCATCGCCATCAACACAAGCCGGAGACCATACAGCCAGAGGAGCTCGGCCAGGCGCCATTTCTCCACCGTCTCAACCTGCCATTTCAGCCAGCCGCTCATTGCCAGCACGACCACAAAGGTCAGCCCCAGCCAGCCCCACAGCGCGCGCTGTTTAAAAGAAACCACGGTAAGCACTAGCATTGACGACAACGCTATCGTCGCAGGCATACCATAGAACAGCCAGTCGCTATTTTGTGGTACCAGCCAGGCCATCAGCAGGTAGCACAAGACGCCCTGCAGCAAACCGGTGAGCAACATACCCCAGCGAGTAGTACGTGAAAGCGCTACACTTTCCATGTCGTTATCCAGAATGATGAGAAAGCCGCATTATTGCACCATCTGTTCACCGCCAGGCGTCGTCATGCATAATTCAGAAAAAAACGCAGAGAGGTGAATCGATATTGTTCATGTTGGTGTTACGTAACTTTCTTACATGAATGCGATTACAGTCACATTATGTCGGTCAAAAACACTTCCTTTTAACGTTTTCAGAACATTTTCCACAACAAAAGTAGGTTTCCTGCCATAATAACCGCCGCTGCGTGACAGGAGTCACAGTGTTTTTCGTCAATCGTGATTTTGTCCAGATACGTAAATCTATGAGCCTTGTCGCGGTTAACCAACCTCAAAAAACCTTACTATTTTCGGTAATATATATTGGCTAAGGAGCAGTGATATGCGCGTTAACAATTTAACCCCGCAAGATCTCAAGGCTTATGGTATCAACGACGTCCAGGATATCGTTTACAATCCCAGCTACGACACCCTTTATCAGGAAGAACTTAATCCTGGTCTGGAAGGCTATGAGCGTGGCGTGTTAACTAACCTGGGCGCTGTTGCCGTTGATACCGGTATTTTTACCGGTCGTTCGCCTAAGGATAAGTATATTGTTCGCGACGACACCACGCGTGATACGCTGTGGTGGTCCGATAAGGGTAAAGGTAAAAACGATAATAAGCCGCTTTCCCAGGAAACCTGGCAACACCTGAAAGGTCTGGTGACGCATCAGCTTTCCGGTAAACGCTTATTCATTGTTGATGCGTTCTGCGGCGCAAATGCCGATACGCGTCTTTCCGTGCGCTTTATTACGGAAGTCGCCTGGCAGGCCCACTTCGTTAAAAATATGTTCATTCGCCCAACGGACGAAGAGCTGGTAGGCTTCAAACCTGACTTTATTGTCATGAACGGCGCGAAGTGCACCAACCCGCAGTGGAAAGAGCAAGGGCTGAACTCGGAAAACTTCGTGGCGTTCAACCTGACTGAACGTATTCAGCTTATTGGCGGCACCTGGTACGGCGGCGAAATGAAAAAAGGGATGTTCTCGGTAATGAACTACCTGCTGCCGCTCAAAGGTATCGCCTCAATGCACTGTTCCGCCAACGTGGGTGAAAAAGGCGATGTCGCGGTCTTCTTCGGCCTTTCCGGTACCGGAAAAACCACTCTCTCCACCGACCCGAAACGTCGTCTGATTGGCGATGATGAGCACGGTTGGGATGACGACGGCGTGTTCAATTTTGAAGGCGGCTGCTACGCCAAAACCATCAAACTGTCGAAAGAAGCGGAGCCAGAAATTTATCATGCGATTCGCCGTGATGCGCTGCTGGAAAACGTCACCGTGCGCGAAGACGGCACCGTTGATTTCGACGATGGTTCCAAAACCGAAAACACCCGCGTCTCTTACCCGATCTATCATATCGATAACATCGTTAAGCCTGTGTCCAAAGCAGGTCACGCCACCAAGGTTATCTTCCTGACGGCGGACGCCTTCGGCGTGTTGCCACCGGTTTCCCGTTTAACCGCTAACCAGACGCAGTACCACTTCCTGTCAGGTTTCACCGCTAAACTGGCCGGCACCGAACGCGGCGTCACCGAACCGACCCCCACCTTCTCCGCCTGCTTCGGCGCCGCGTTCCTGACGCTGCACCCGACGCAGTATGCTGAAGTGCTGGTGAAACGTATGCAAGCAGCGGGCGCGCAGGCTTATCTGGTTAACACCGGCTGGAATGGCACCGGCAAACGTATCTCCATCAAAGATACGCGCGCAATTATCGACGCCATTCTGAACGGTTCTCTTGATAACGCGGAAACCTTCCGTCTGCCGCTGTTCGATCTGGCGATCCCGACTGAACTGCCAGGCGTGGATACCCACATTCTCGACCCGCGTAACACCTACGCGTCGCCGGAACAATGGCAGGAAAAAGCCACCGCGCTGGCGAAACTGTTCATTGAGAACTTCGAGAAGTATACGGATACCCCGGCAGGCGAAGCGCTGGTTAGCGCCGGACCGAAGCTGTAAGGAACAGGCCGGATGGCGGCTTTGAACGGCGTCATCCGGCGTTGAGAAGAAAGGGAGGGTAATACCTCCCTTTCTTATGCCTCTTTTGTCGTCCCCTGGACGCGAGCCACAGGAACCGGTAGCCAGGCGCGAATTGACAATCCGCCACGCTCGCTGGTGCCAATCTCCAGCATCCCGTTATGGTTATCGATAATGCGCTGCACAATCGCCAGCCCCAGCCCTGTGCCGCTGGTGCTACGGGCGCTGTCGCCACGCACAAAAGGCTGGAACAGATGTTTACGCTGCTCCGGCTTAATGCCCGGCCCGTCATCTTCTACCTGAAACCAGGCGCGATGCGACTCGGTGCCGCTGCTGACCTTAATCCAGCCGTTGCCATAGCGGGCAGCATTGACCACCATATTCGCCACCGCGCGCTTAATCGAGAGCGGGTGCATTTTCACCTGGATGCTGCCTGCCTGAAGCGCAGTGTTAATCTCACGCTCATAGCCGCTTTCCGCCGCAATCACCTCGCCCAGCACGGAATTGAGATCCGCCATCTCCATTGGCATTTCCTGACCGGTACGCAGATAGTCAATAAACTGTTCGATAATGGCGTTACACTCTTCGATGTCTTTATTGATCGACTCCGCGAGATAACCGTCTTCCTCGCCCATCATCTCCGTCGCCAGACGAATACGGGTCAACGGCGTGCGCAAGTCGTGGCTGACGCCCGCCATCAATAGCGTACGGTCATCGGCCAATTGCTTCACGCCGGCTGCCATATGGTTAAACGCCCGGGTCACAGAGCGCACCTCAGAGGCGCCATATTCACGCAGCGGCGGCGGAATAATTCCCTTCCCTACCTGCAAAGCGGCATGTTCAAGATCCACTAACGGTCGATTCTGTATACGAATAAACAGCCACGCGCCGCCTATCGCCAGGAGCATGATCGCCAGCGTGTAACGGAAAAGCGGAGAAAAATCGCCCTGATGAATTTCAGTCAGCGGCACGCGCACCCAGATATTGGGCGACAGCCAGGTTTTGAGCCACACGACGGGCGAGCTTTTGTTGACCTCAACGCGCACTTCCGTCGGGCCGCCTAATTGCTGCGCCATCTGGTGGCTTAAGAATTCGTAGTGTTGCGCCCAACGCAGCCCGGCCTCTTCAGCGGCTTCGTTGGTGTAGAGAGAGATCCCCAGCTCGCGATAGATTTCCCGACGAAACGCAGGCGGCACGACTAACTGCGTGCCGTCCTCCAGTTGCAGCTTATCGGTCATCAGCATACGGACTTCGTAAGCCAGAACCTTATTAAACTGCTGGAGGCTCGGCAAAATCGCGAAGTTCAGCACCACCAGGTAGGTCGTCACCAGGCTGACGAACAGCAAGGTGACGATGAGCAACAGCGTGCGGGCAAATGAACTTCGCGGCGAGAAGCGCATTCGCCTCATGCTTTAGAACCGTCCGGTACGAAGACGTAGCCCAGGCCCCATACGGTCTGAATATAACGCGGATGCGCCGGATCTTCTTCCACCATACGGCGCAGGCGGGAGATCTGGACGTCGATGGAGCGTTCCATCGCGGAATACTCGCGACCACGGGCCAGATTCATCAGCTTATCGCGAGAGAGCGGCTCGCGCGGATGGCTGACTAACGCTTTCAGTACCGCAAACTCCCCGCTGGTCAGCGGCATCGGTTCATCTTCACGGAACATCTCGCGCGTACCGAGGTTCAGTTTAAACTTACCGAACGCGATAACGGCCTCTTCCTGCGACGGCGCGCCGGGCAGTTCGTTTGCCTGACGACGCAACACGGCGCGAATACGCGCCAACAGCTCGCGCGGGTTAAACGGTTTAGGAATGTAGTCATCGGCACCGATTTCCAGCCCGACGATACGGTCAACCTCTTCACCCTTCGCCGTGACCATAATGATCGGCATTGGATTACTTTGACTACGCAGGCGACGACAAATCGACAGACCATCTTCACCTGGCAGCATTAAATCCAGTACCATGAGATGGAAAGATTCACGGGTCAGCAGACGATCCATCTGCTCGGCGTTAGCGACGCTTCGAACCTGGAAGCCCTGCTCGGTCAGATAACGTTCCAGTAGCGCCCGCAGACGCATATCGTCATCAACCACCAGAATCTTATAATTCTCTTGCATTGTCTGTACTCCCAAAGGTTCGCAACAAATGTAAGTGTGTATTCTTAAAAAAGCTCACGTGAGTCACCAGCAAATTCTGGTATGAATTTCAGGCTAAATTGTTACAAAGCATATTTAACAGCAGCTTAAATATACAATTAATCGGCAACCCCATTATTTATTCTGTCGGGACGATCACGTTATACCCCGTGTGCGCAATATCGACAGCAAAGGTAAATCAACGAGATGAAAACGCCCCTGATCACCCGCGAAGGGTACGAAACACTCAAACAAGAGCTCAATTATCTCTGGCGTGAAGAGCGCCCGGAGGTCACCAAAAAAGTGACCTGGGCTGCGAGTCTGGGCGACCGCAGCGAGAATGCCGACTATCAGTATAATAAAAAGCGCCTGCGTGAGATCGACAGACGCGTCAGATATCTGACCAAATGCATGGAAAATCTCAAAATCGTGGATTATTCCCCGCAGCAGGAGGGCAAAGTCTTCTTCGGCGCCTGGGTGGAAATTGAAAATGATGACGGCGATACGCTGAAGTTCCGCATTGTCGGCTACGATGAAATTTTCGGACGTAAGGATTACATCTCTATCGACTCGCCGATGGCGCGGGCGCTACTGAAAAAAGAAGTGGGCGATCTGGCGGTGGTCAACACCCCTGTCGGCGAAGCAAACTGGTACGTCAATGCGATCGAATACGTCAAATAAGACAAGAAGAATCCTAAGCCCCCGCTGATGGCTGGCATTTTTGCCAGCCAATCCGTATAACTATCCCCTGATTTTTATCCTGAAGACGAAGCTAACCCATGATGAATGATTCTTTCTGCCGCATTATTGCGGGTGAAATCCAGGCAAATGCCGGGCAGGTTGAAGCTGCCGTTCGCCTGCTTGACGAAGGGAACACCGTGCCGTTTATCGCACGTTATCGTAAAGAAATCACCGGCGGTCTGGATGACACGCAGTTGCGTAACCTGGAAACGCGTCTGGGCTATCTGCGTGAGCTGGAAGACAGGCGTCAGGCCATCCTCAAGTCCATTTCCGAACAAGGCAAACTGACCGATGAGCTGGCTGGCGCCATCAACGCTACGTTAAGTAAGACCGAGCTCGAAGACCTCTACCTGCCCTATAAACCTAAACGCCGCACCCGTGGACAAATCGCCATTGAAGCCGGCCTTGAGCCACTGGCCGATCTGCTCTGGAACGAGCCGTCCCACGATCCTGACGTGGAAGCGGCAAAGTACATTGATGGCGACAAAGGCGTGGCGGACACGAAGGCCGCGCTCGACGGCGCACGCTACATTCTGATGGAGCGCTTTGCCGAAGACGCCGCATTGCTGGCGAAAGTGCGTGATTACCTGTGGAAGAACGCCCATCTGGTCGCCACCGTCGTGAGCGGCAAAGAGGAAGAAGGGGCAAAATTCCGCGACTATTTCGACCATCATGAGCCCATTGCTAACGTCCCGTCTCACCGTGCGCTGGCCATGTTCCGTGGTCGTAACGAAGGCATTCTGCAACTTTCGCTCAATGCCGACCCACAGTTTGATGAGCCGCCAAAAGAAAGCTACTGCGAGCAAATCATCATGGACCATCTCGGCCTGCGGCTAAATAACGCCCCGGCGGATAGCTGGCGCAAAGGCGTAGTGAGCTGGACGTGGCGTATCAAAGTCTTAATGCACCTCGAAACCGAACTGATGGGCACCGTGCGCGAACGTGCGGAAGACGAAGCGATTAACGTGTTTGCGCGTAACCTGCACGACCTGCTGATGGCAGCCCCCGCAGGCCTGCGCGCCACGATGGGCCTTGATCCTGGCCTGCGTACCGGCGTAAAAGTCGCTGTCGTTGACGGCACCGGCAAGCTGGTGGCGACGGATACCATTTATCCGCATACCGGTCAGGCGGCCAAAGCGGCTACCGTGATCGCCGCGCTGTGCGAAAAATACCACGTCGAACTGGTCGCGATTGGCAACGGTACGGCCTCGCGTGAAACCGAACGCTTCTATCTCGACGTACAGAAACAGTTCCCGAACGTGACGGCGCAGAAAGTGATCGTCAGCGAAGCGGGGGCGTCCGTGTATTCCGCTTCTGAGCTGGCGGCGCAGGAGTTTCCGGATCTCGACGTCTCCCTGCGCGGCGCAGTCTCTATCGCCCGTCGTCTGCAGGATCCGCTGGCGGAACTGGTGAAAATCGATCCGAAATCGATCGGCGTCGGCCAATATCAACACGATGTCAGCCAGACGCAGCTGGCGCGTAAGCTGGATGCGGTGGTCGAAGACTGCGTAAACGCCGTCGGCGTCGATTTGAATACCGCCTCCGTGCCGCTGCTGACCCGCGTCGCGGGCTTAACGCGCATGATGGCGCAAAACATCGTCGCCTGGCGCGATGAGAACGGTCAGTTCCAGAATCGCCAGCAACTGTTGAAGGTGAGCCGTCTGGGGCCGAAAGCGTTTGAGCAGTGCGCGGGCTTCCTGCGTATTAACCACGGCGATAACCCGCTGGATGCCTCCACCGTCCACCCGGAAGCCTATCCGGTTGTCGAACGCATTCTGGCGGCGACGCAGCAAGCGCTAAAAGATCTGATGGGCAACAGCAACGAATTGCGTCACCTCAAGGCCGCTGATTTTACCGACGATAAATTCGGCGTGCCGACCGTGAGCGATATCATCAAAGAGCTGGAAAAACCGGGCCGCGACCCGCGTCCTGAATTTAAAACCGCGCAATTCGCCGATGGCGTCGAAACCATGAACGACCTGCTGCCGGGGATGATTCTGGAAGGGGCGGTCACTAACGTCACCAATTTCGGCGCATTTGTCGATATCGGCGTTCATCAGGATGGCCTGGTCCACATCTCTTCCCTGTCGACTAAGTTCGTCGACGATCCACACACCGTGGTAAAAGCGGGCGACATCGTGAAGGTGAAAGTGCTGGAAGTGGATCTGCAACGTAAGCGTATTGCGCTGACGATGCGTCTGGACGAACAGCCCGGCGAAACCGCCGCTCGCCGCGGCGGCGGCGCCGATCGCGCTCAGGGCAACCGCCCGGCATCAAAAGCGGCGAAACCGCGCGGTCGTGACGCCCAGCCAGCCGGTAACAGCGCCATGATGGACGCGCTGGCAGCCGCAATGGGAAAAAAACGCTAATCGGGTAATACGCAGGCCGGGTTACTTCTTATCCGGCCTGCGATTTTGCAATACGTCCAACCCTTTCTTTTTTAATTAACAATTAAATCTTACCCATTAGAATCTGTTAATTAATTTTCTTCTGCTATCTGCACTATTAATTATCACTTTATTAACAGATGAAACCTTAATTAAACATTAAAAACGGTGGATATTTGCACATTAGGGGTATTTGCAAAAAGACAAATAAATGTTGAGCCATATCAACATCGGCGCAAATTATCGCTTATTTGTACATTCCGTCACATTTTAATCGTTGAAGATAGAAACCATTCTCATTATCATTGTGTTGTTGATTATTTACTCTTTCCTTCGTTGGCTAAACATCGGGTCTCCTGCCGCCCCCCTGAGCGCCGCATGAGGTATACATCCAGTTAGTAAGAAACAAGTAGGTCGTATGCAATTCACTCCTGACACTGCGTGGAAAATCACCGGCTTTGCGCGTGAAATCAGCCCGGCGTATCGTCAAAAACTGCTTTCGCTCGGCATGTTGCCCGGCTCTTCATTTAATGTTGTCCGCGTCGCGCCCTTAGGCGATCCGATCCATATCGAAACACGACGCGTGAGTCTGGTTTTACGTAAAAAGGATTTGGCGTTAATAGAAGTGGAAGCGGTTTCCTGTTAATACAGTGAGTCTATAAAAATGAAAAAATTAACCATTGGTTTAATTGGTAATCCTAATTCCGGCAAGACCACCTTATTTAACCAACTCACCGGCGCGCGTCAGCGCGTGGGGAACTGGGCGGGCGTCACCGTCGAGCGTAAAGAGGGCCAGTTCGCGACAACTGACCACCAGGTCACGCTGGTAGATTTACCCGGCACCTATTCTCTGACGACCATCTCGTCACAAACCTCTCTCGACGAACAGATCGCCTGCCACTACATCCTGAGCGGCGACGCCGATCTGTTGATAAACGTTGTGGACGCCTCCAATCTGGAGCGCAACCTCTATTTGACGCTGCAACTGCTGGAGCTGGGTATCCCCTGTATTGTCGCGCTCAACATGCTGGATATCGCCGAAAAACAGCAGGTTCGTATTGATGTCGACGCTCTGTCCACGCGTCTGGGTTGCCCTGTCGTACCGCTGGTATCGACTCGCGGTCGCGGTATCGAGGCGCTGAAACTGGCCATTGACCGTCACAACGCTAATGACAACGTCGAACTGGTGCATTATGCCCAGCCGCTGCTGCGCGAAGCAGGTTTCCTAGCCGACGCGATGGCCCAGGAGATGCCTTTACAACAGCGCCGCTGGCTGGGTCTGCAAATGCTGGAGGGCGATATCTACAGCCGGGCTTACGCAGGCGAGGCGGCGCAAAACCTGGACACCTCCCTGGCCCGTCTGAAGGACGAAATGGACGACCCGGCGCTGCATATCGCCGACGCCCGTTACCAGTGTATCGCCGCTATTTGCGACGTGGTCAGCAATACCCTGACAGCCGAACCCAGCCGCTTCACCAGGGCGGTCGATAAAATTATCCTGAACCGCTTCCTCGGCTTACCGATTTTTTTGTTCGTGATGTACCTGATGTTCCTGCTCGCCATTAACATCGGCGGCGCGTTGCAACCTCTGTTTGATGCCGGTTCCGTCGCCATCTTTATTCATGGCATTCAATGGATTGGCTACACGCTGCACTTCCCGGATTGGTTAACCATCTTCCTGGCGCAAGGTCTTGGCGGCGGGATCAATACCGTCCTGCCGCTGGTGCCGCAAATCGGGATGATGTACCTGTTCCTCTCCTTCCTTGAAGACTCCGGTTATATGGCGCGCGCGGCCTTCGTCATGGATCGCCTGATGCAGGCGCTGGGACTACCGGGTAAATCCTTCGTGCCGCTGATTGTCGGCTTCGGCTGTAACGTACCTTCCGTGATGGGCGCCCGCACGCTTGACGCTCCGCGCGAACGCCTGATGACCATCATGATGGCGCCGTTTATGTCCTGTGGCGCGCGCCTGGCGATTTTCGCCGTCTTTGCCGCCGCCTTCTTCGGGCAAAACGGCGCGCTGGCGGTCTTCTCGCTATACGTGCTGGGTATTGTCATGGCGGTATTAACCGGCCTGATGCTGAAACATACCATTATGCGCGGCGAAGCCTCTCCGTTTGTGATGGAGCTGCCGGTTTACCACGTACCGCATATCAAGAGCCTGATCATCCAGACCTGGCAACGCCTGAAAGGTTTTGTACTACGCGCCGGTAAAGTCATTATCATCGTGAGTATTTTCCTGAGCGCGTTTAACAGTTTCTCGCTGAGCGGCAAAATCGTCGATAACATTAATGACTCCGCCCTCGCCTCTGTAAGCCGGGTCATCACACCAGTCTTTAAACCGATCGGCGTCCATGAGGATAACTGGCAAGCGACCGTGGGTCTGTTTACAGGCGCCATGGCGAAAGAAGTTGTCGTCGGTACGCTGAACACGCTCTACACCGCCGAAAATATTCAGGACGAAGCGTTTAATCCTGCCGACGTCCACCTCGGCGATGAACTGCTGGGCGCGGTTGACGATACCTGGCAAAGCCTGAAAGACACCTTTAGCCTGAGCGTACTGGCTAACCCGATCGAAGCGAGTAAAGGTGACGGCGAAATGGCGACCGGCGCGATGGGCGTGATGGATCAAAAATTCGGCAGCGCCGCGGCGGCGTACAGTTACCTGATTTTCGTCCTGCTTTACGTACCGTGTATCTCGGTAATGGGCGCTATCGCCCGCGAGTCCAGCCGCGGCTGGATGGGCTTCTCCATCCTGTGGGGGCTGAATATCGCCTATTCGCTCGCCACGCTGTTCTACCAGGTTACCAGCTTCAGTCAGCACCCGACGTACAGCCTGATCTGTATTCTGGCAGTGATCGTCTTTAACGTTGTGGTGTTAAGCCTGTTGCGCCGCGCCCGCAGCCGTGTAGACATTGAACTGCTGGCAACCCGCAAAAACGTCAGTTCCTGTTGTTCGGGCACTGCGGGCAATTGTCACTAAGGGATGTAAAAAATGGCTTCATTGATACAGGTTCGCGATCTACTGGCGCTACGGGGGCGTATGGAGGCAACGCAGATCAGCCATACGCTGCACGCTCCGCAGCCCATGATCGACGCCATGCTGAATCAACTGGAGATCATGGGTAAAGCGGTACGTATCCCGGAAGAACCGGACGGCTGCCTTTCAGGCAGCTGTAAAAGTTGTCCGGAAGGTAAAGCCTGCCTGCGCGAATGGTGGGCCTTGCGTTAACCTTCGCCGGGTAGCGACGTAACGCGTCTTATCCGGCCTTTATCCCGCGTTATGTTGCCCGGTACGCGTCACGCTGCCGGGCAATTTTGCGTCATGCCTTCCACAAAGATGAAAGCGTTACCGCCGTGCGCATTTATCTCCCCACGCACCTCGCAAGCGCACTAATCCTCTACTGCAATCAGCCCGGTCTGCGCGTAGTGTCACGCCATTGAACTTCACCGATGACGGATCGATATGGCGACCTCAACAACATCCACGCCGCATGACGCGGTATTCAAACAGTTTCTATGCCACCCCGATACTGCACGGGATTTTTTGGAAATTCATCTCCCGACGACATTACGTCAAATCTGTAATCTGAATACGTTACGGCTGGAGTCCGGTAGCTTTATTGAAGAGGATTTACGCCCCCATTATTCCGATATTCTGTGGTCGCTGGAAACAAGTGAAGGTGAAGGTTACATTTACGTGGTTATTGAACATCAGAGTACGCCGGACGCGCATATGGCATTTCGGCTGATGCGTTACGCAATGGCTGCAATGCAACGGCACCTGGAGGCCGGGCATAAGACGTTGCCGTTAGTGGTGCCAATGCTGTTTTACCACGGAAACCGAAGCCCCTATCCGTTCTCATTATGCTGGCTGGATGAATTTGCCGACCCGGTGATGGCGCGTAAGCTATACGCCACCGCCTTTCCTCTGGTCGATATTACGGTCGTGCCGGACGACGAGATTATGCGGCACCGACGGGTCGCGCTGCTGGAACTCATACAAAAACACATCCGCCAGCGCGATCTGATGGGGCTTGTCGAACAGCTGGTCGCCCTGCTGGTTAAGGGATACGCTAATGACACCCAGCTTCAAAGTTTGTTTAATTACATGATGCACACTGGCGACGCCGCGCGCTTCAATACGTTTATCCGCCAGGTGGCTATGCGTATCCCACAGCATAAGGAGAAGATCATGACTATCGCAGACAGATTACGTCAGGAAGGACATCGTAACGGGTTACAGCAAGGCAAGCAGGAAGGCCAACGGCTCGCCGCATTGCGCATTGCCCGCTCCATGCTAAACGATGGTTTCGATCGCGATACCGTGCTTAGGGTTACCGGGCTGGCGCCTGCCGATCTGGCGTCTGAAAGCCATTAACCTTGCAGAATGGTCCGGGCCCGGCAACGCCCTGGTTACAGCGATGATTTTAGCGTCATCAGCGCCTGACAAAACGCCGCCGGATGCGAGATAAACGGCGCATGGGCCGCCTTCGCCATTATCTGTGATGTACTGTGCGGCCATAACGTATCGAGCAAAGGCACGATTTTACGCGGCACCAGACCGTCCAGATAACCATACAAACGCAAAAACGGCATGTTCACATTTTTAAGCGCTTCTCGTAGATCGACCGTTTTTAAGATTTCCAGTCCGCCATTGAGCACGTCTACATCCGGCATAGGCTGCGCCAGCACCACGCTTTTTAAGGTGCGGGCATCCTGACGCGCCGTCTCCGTCCCTAACGTTTGCAGCGCCAGAAAACGCTCCACCGTGCGCTGAAAATCGTCGCTAAGCTGCTGCTGGAATCCGCCGAGGATTTCCGGTTTTATTCCCGGCCACCCCTCACGCGCGCTAAAGCATGGCGAAGAGGCGACTGTCACCAGCGCCTGAACGCGTTCAGGGTGGGTGAGCGCCATCTGACTCGCCACCAGGCCGCCCAGGCTCCAGCCAAGCCAGATAGCCTGGTCCGGCGCGTTTTTCGCTACCTGCGCCGTCATCTCTTCAAGCGTCATGGCGCCAAACCCCGAGCTGCGACCATAGCCCGGCAAGTCGACCAGATGCAGCGTAAAATGCGAGCCGAGTTCCTCGCGAATGCAATGCCATACCTCCGCGTTCAATCCCCATCCGTGCAGCAGCACAAGATGACAATTTCCCTCGCCGTAGGTCTGCCACCAGATGTCATTCATCAGTTACTGTTCTCTTTTGTCTAACAAGGATGCACCTATGCTAACAGTACCGGGATTATGCTGGCTATGCCGAATGCCGCTGGCGTTAAGCCACTGGGGGATTTGTTCCGTATGCGCGCGCGCCGTCCGCCAGCGCGTCAGCGTGTGTCCGCAATGTGGATTACCCGCCAGGCATCCTTCGCTCCCCTGCGGTCGCTGCCTGCAAAAACCGCCGCCCTGGCAGCGTCTGGTGAGCGTCAGTAACTATACGCCGCCCTTGAGTTTACTGGTGCATCAGCTTAAATTTACCCGCCGTAACGAAATTGCCGCCGCTCTGGCGCGTCTACTGTTGCAGGAAGTCCTCATGGCGCGCCGCAGCACTGGCTTGCAGCTTCCCGACAGAATCGTCAGCGTTCCGCTCTGGTCGCGCCGACACTGGCGGCGGGGATTTAACCAAAGCGATCTGTTATGCCAACCGTTAGCGCACTGGCTGGGCTGCGCGTGGGACAGCCAGACCATCACGCGGGTACGGGCGACCGCAACACAACATCATCTCAGCGCCAGGTTACGGAAACGCAATTTGAAAAACGCGTTTCGCCTTGAATTGCCGGTACAGGGTCTCCATATGGTTATTGTGGATGATGTCGTCACTACCGGAAGTACCGTCGCGGAAATCGCGCAACTGCTTTTGCGCAACGGCGCAGCGACTGTCCAGGTATGGTGCCTGTGTCGAACCTTGTAGAGCCTCGATGATGGGCGTATTATAACCAACTAAAATAGTCAACTATTAGGCCATTACTATGATCCGTATTTCCGATGCTGCACAAGCGCACTTTGCCAAACTGCTGGCAAATCAGGAAGAAGGGACGCAAATCCGCGTATTTGTCATTAATCCCGGCACTCCTAACGCAGAGTGCGGCGTTTCTTATTGTCCGCCCGACGCCGTAGAAGCCACCGATACTGCACTGAAATTTGACCTGTTGACCGCTTATGTCGACGAGCTGAGCGCGCCCTATCTGGAAGACGCGGAAATTGATTTCGTGACCGACCAGCTAGGTTCTCAACTCACATTGAAAGCGCCAAACGCGAAGATGCGCAAAGTGGCCGATGACGCGCCGCTGATGGAGCGCGTGGAATATGCTCTGCAATCGCAGATTAACCCGCAGTTGGCGGGCCACGGCGGTCGCGTCTCGCTGATGGAAATTACCGATGAAGGCTATGCAATTCTGCAGTTTGGCGGCGGTTGTAACGGTTGCTCGATGGTTGACGTCACGCTGAAAGAAGGAATCGAGAAACAGTTGCTGAATGAATTCCCGGAACTGAAAGGGGTTCGCGATCTGACCGAACACCAGCGCGGCGAGCACTCCTACTACTAAGATTTTCCCCGCATCCATGCCCGATGGCGCTTGCGCCTGTCGGGCCTTGTCTGCCCCACCGTAGGCCGAATAAGGCGTTTACGCCGCCATCCTGCGCTATCAGCCACAACTCAGAACGATGGTCCTTCTCCTTTCGCCGATAACATGACCTGTGTCTCATAATTTAAATTTTGCCTGCCAGGGTCATTTTCAACACCCATATGTTACCCGTATCATTCTTATGGGCACCTAACATCCATATAACATCTGACTACGCTCATTCGTTTCAACGGTAATCAGTATTGGTGCTATTGCGACTCTGTTCCCGTCGGGAACAACAGGAATTTGTCGTCGAAACAATGACGTTACCCATAACAAAGTAAAGGCCAGGTAAATCATGCCATTAGTCATCGTTGCTATCGGTGTTATCTTGTTACTTCTTCTGATGATCCGCTTCAAAATGAACGGATTTATCGCCCTTGTCCTGGTAGCGCTCGCTGTCGGGTTGATGCAGGGAATGCCGCTGGATAAAGTCATCGGCTCCATCAAAGCCGGTGTCGGTGGTACGCTTGGCAGTCTGGCCCTGATTATGGGGTTCGGCGCCATGCTGGGCAAAATGCTTGCCGACTGCGGCGGCGCTCAACGTATCGCCACTACCCTGATCGCGAAATTTGGTAAAAAGCATATTCAGTGGGCCGTAGTGTTAACCGGCTTTACCGTCGGCTTCGCTCTGTTCTATGAAGTGGGCTTCGTTCTGATGCTGCCGCTGGTATTCACCATTGCCGCAGCAGCGAATATCCCGTTACTGTACGTCGGCGTGCCGATGGCCGCGGCGCTTTCCGTCACACACGGCTTCCTGCCGCCGCACCCGGGCCCAACCGCAATCGCCACGATTTTCCATGCCGATATGGGTAAGACGCTGCTGTTTGGTACGATTCTGGCAATCCCGACCGTGATCCTTGCCGGACCGGTTTACGCCCGTTTCCTGAAAGGTATCGATAAGCCGATCCCGGAAGGCCTGTACAGCGCGAAAACTTTTACGGAAGAAGAGATGCCGGGCTTTGGCGTCAGCGTCTGGACGTCGCTGGTTCCGGTTATTCTGATGGCGATGCGTGCGATTGCCGAGATGATTCTGCCAAAAGGCCACGCTTTCCTGCCCGTTGCCGAGTTCCTGGGCGACCCGGTAATGGCTACGTTAATTGCCGTACTGATTGCGATGTTCACCTTTGGCCTGAACCGCGGGCGTTCAATGGATCAGATTAACGATACGCTGGTCTCTTCCATCAAAATTATCGCCATGATGCTGCTGATCATCGGCGGCGGCGGCGCGTTCAAGCAGGTGCTGGTCGATAGCGGCGTGGATAAATACATCGCTTCAATGATGCATGAAACCAATGTCTCTCCGCTGTTAATGGCGTGGTCTATCGCGGCGGTGCTGCGTATCGCGCTGGGCTCCGCGACTGTCGCGGCGATTACCGCAGGCGGCATTGCGGCGCCGCTGATCGCCACTACCGGCGTTAGCCCTGAACTGATGGTTATCGCAGTCGGTTCCGGGAGCGTGATTTTCTCTCACGTCAACGACCCGGGCTTCTGGCTGTTCAAAGAGTATTTCAATTTGACTATCGGCGAGACCATTAAATCCTGGTCGATGCTGGAAACGATCATCTCCGTCTGCGGCCTGATCGGCTGTCTGCTGTTGGGTATGGTGGTTTAAGCGAGACAGCTTGTAGGCCGGATAAGGCAGCAATGTGCGCCAGGATTGCCTGATGGCGCTGCGCTTATCAGACCTACGTGCTCTCACCATAATAAAGCCGGGGAAATCCCCGGCTTTATTACTTCTTCTTCGCGGCCGCTTTTCGGCGCTTATCCAAATCCTTAATCAGCTTGTTTACGCCCTCATCGGCAAACATCTGCTCCAGCGTGGCGGTGAGCTTCCGCCGCCAGTTTTTATACTGATCGCTGGTGCCCGGTACGTTAACCGGATCGGCCATATCCAGCCAGTCCTCCGGCTGAAGCCCCAATAGACCGCTGTTACTGTCGGCGATATAGCGCTGAAGTCCGCGATTTAGCGTTGGCGTCATCGACATTAACGATGCCTTATGCCCGGCGCGTTTTGGCAGACAGCCATATTTATGCAGCGCGTCCAATAGCCCCTGTTTCGCCCGCTCGCGATCCTCATACAGCCCGCGCAGAATCACTTCATCCGGATAAAGCCCCAGAGCTTTACCCAACGTCAGGTCACCGCATTCCCAATAGCCGCGCAGCGTGGGGAGATCGTGCGTCGAGGCGACAGCCATCGATTGTTGCGGATACGCACCTGGCGCGCGGAAGTTTTTCTCAAGGTCATTTTCAAACCACAGCACTTTATAAGAATAGACCCCGCTATCGCGCAGCTTGCCGACAATCTCAACTGGCACCGTCCCCAGATCTTCGCCTATCACCATACAGCGGTGACGTTGGCTCTCCAGCGCCAGAATAGAAAGCAAATCATCTACCGGATAATGGACGTAAGCCCCCTGATCCGCTGTTTCGCCATACGGTATCCACCACAGACGCAGCAACGACATGACATGGTCAATGCGCAACGCGCCGCAGTTTTGCATATTGGCGCGCAGCAGGTCGATAAAGGGCTCATACGCCCGGGCGACAATGATATGCGGGTCCATTGGCGGCAGCCCCCAGTTCTGACCGAGCGGGCCGAGGATATCCGGCGGCGCGCCGACAGATGCTTTCAGGCAGTACAGCTCCCGGTCGCACCAGGTTTCCGCGCCGCCTTCCGCTACGCCAACCGCCAGATCGCGGTACAGACCAATCGGTAGTTTAAAACTCTGGCAGGTATCCCAGCAGGCGGCGAATTGGCGCCAGGCCAGCCACTGAAGCCAGAGATAAAACTCCACCTCTTCGCGGTGCGCTTCACAGAATTGTTTTACAGCGGGAGACTCTACCGACTGGTACGCCTCCGGCCAGGCTGGCCAGCCCCAGCGCTGCTCATCCTCTTTCACCTGATACGCATGCAGCGCGTCGAATGCCGCCTGCCAGTAAAGGCTTTCGCCTTCGCGGGCGATAAAGTGACGAAACTCCGCCATTTGCGCATCGTCGCGAGCGGCAAAGCGCGTCCACGCCATCCGCAGCGCCGTGATTTTCAGCGCGGTAACGGTAGCGTAATCCACCCATTGCGCATCGCGCGCCTGTCGCAGCTTTTGCTGTGTGGCGGGCATTTGCCACCATGCCTGCGCCTCTTCGCTCAGGCGGAAATCTTCGACGGCGTTGACGTCGATATATATCACGTTCAGCCAGCGACGAGACGAGGGGCTGTAGGGACTGGCGCTCTCCGGATTCGCCGGATAAAGCGCGTGGATCGGATTCAGGCCGATAAACGCGCCGCCGCGTGTCGCCACGTCGACCAGCATCGACTTCAAATCGCCGAAATCGCCAATACCCCAGTTTTTTTCTGAACGCAGAGTATAAAGCTGGACGCAGGCCCCCCACAGTTTTTTCCCTTCCAGCAGCGCCTGCGGCTCATAGCATCGCGGCGGGGCGACGATAATACGGCAGTGCGTACGCTGTTCATCCTGGGTCAACGTCAGGGTGTGGTAGCCCTCCGGCAACGTAGCCGGCAGGTTAAGTTTTTTACCGCCCGTCACGCGCCCTTTGTAATGCTCGCCCTCTTCCGTAGTCAGCAGCCAGGAAAACTCACCGCGCCCCTCTACCGGCAACGCCATTTTTTTACCCGCGGTATAAACCTTCACATTCGGCACGACCGCCTGTGGTCCTGTTGTCGTGCCGTGCATCGCCGCCAGCAAACGTCTCTTGGTTTCAGCGCCAATAGACTGCGGTTTGCCATGAGCATTGATGTAACTGGGGCTGATCCCCGCCGCCAGCGCGGCACTATCGAGACGTTTATTTTCCATCGCGCTCCCTTAGCGTTTTGCCTGCCAGATACGGGCTTGATAATCGCGAATAGAGCGATCGGAACTGAACATACCGCAGCGCGCGGTATTGAGGATCGCGGCGCGCGTCCACGCTTCCTGGTCACGATACAGCGCATCCACCTGCTTTTGCGCCTCGACATAAGCGGCGAAGTCCGCCATGACCAGGTACGGATCGCCCCCCTGTTTGCCGAGGCTATGCAGCATCTGGTCAAAGGCATGTTTATCGCCATCGCTGTATTGACCGCTTTCCAGCTCTTTTAGCACCGCATCCAGCACTTTGTCTTTTTTACGCCATTTCACCGGATCGTAGCCTTTGGCTTTGAGCGCCTTGACCTCTTCCACAGTATGGCCAAAGATAAAGATATTCTCTTCACCCACCTTCTCAGCGATTTCAACGTTAGCGCCGTCCAGCGTTCCCACTGTCAACGCCCCGTTCAGCGCCAGTTTCATGTTGCCAGTGCCGGACGCCTCTTTCCCGGCAGTGGAAATTTGCTCGGAAATATCCGCCGCCGGAATGAGCATTTCCGCCGCCGAGACGCAGTAATCCGGCAGGAAAACCACCTTCAGCTTGTCACCCACCGCCGGGTCGTTATTAATGGCTTCCGCAACCTTATTGATAGCAAAAATGATGTTCTTCGCCAGGTAATAGCCCGGCGCCGCCTTCGCGCCAAACAGGAATACGCGCGGTACGCGATCAGCCTGCGGGTTTTCGCGGATCTCTTTGTACAGCGCCAGAATATGCAACAGATTCAGATGCTGACGCTTGTACTCGTGCAGACGTTTGATCTGAATATCAAAAATCGCATGGCTCGAAATCTCAATCCCGGTACGGGCCTGGATAAATTTCACCAGCCGTTCTTTGTTCGCCCGTTTGATGTCGCGATACTGCTGACGGAACTTCGCATCGTCAGCGTATTTTTCGAGGTTGATCAACTGGTCGAGATCGTTAGCCCACTCTTTTTTCAGCGTTTTATCCAGCAACGCCGCAAGCTGCGGATTGCACTGTTTGATCCAGCGACGCGGCGTAATGCCGTTGGTGACATTGTGGAATTTGTTCGGCCAAAGCTGGTGATATTCCGGGAACAGATCTTTCACCACCAGATCGGAGTGCAGCGCCGCCACACCGTTGACCGCAAAGCCGCTGACCACGCACATATTGGCCATGCGTACCTGACGGTCATGCACCACCGCCAGTTTTGCCCATACCTGCTTATCGCCAGGCCAGGTGTTATCGACCAGCGTCTTAAAGCGATCGTTAATCTGCTTGATAATCTGCATATGACGCGGCAACAGCGCTTTGATTAACCTCTCGTCCCAGCACTCCAGCGCTTCCGGCATCAGGGTATGGTTGGTGTAGGCGAAGGTTTTGCTGGTGATAGCCCAGGCGTCATCCCAGCTCAGTTGGTGCTCGTCAATCAGCACGCGCAGCAGTTCAGGGATGGCAATAGTCGGGTGAGTATCGTTCAACTGAATGACCTCGTAATCCGCCAGCTCATGCAGTTTGCGTCCGGCCAGATGATGGCGACGCAGAATATCCGCTACCGAGCAGGCGCACTGGAAGTATTGCTGCATCAGACGCAGTTTTTTACCCGCCGTGTGGTTATCGTTGGGATAAAGCACCTTCGTCAGTTTTTCCGCATCGATACCCTGCTGTTCCGCCCGCAGGAAAGCGCCGTCGTTGAATTTGGTCAGATCAAACGGATGCGCGTGGGTCGCCTGCCACAAACGCAGCGGTTGCGCGACGCCGTTACGATAGCCTAACACCGGCAGATCCCAGGCCTGGCCTGTAATCATAAAACCTGGCTCCCAGCGCCCTTCTTTGGTGACTTTACCGCCGATTCCAACCTGGACGTCCAGCGCCTCGTTGTGGCGGAACCACGGATAGCTGCCGCGATGCCAGTCATCCGGCGCTTCCATCTGCTTGCCCTCAACAAATGACTGACGGAACAGCCCATACTGGTAGTTCAGACCATAGCCCGTAGCGGACTGCCCGACGGTGGCCATCGAATCGAGGAAGCAGGCGGCCAGACGTCCCAGACCACCGTTGCCGAGCGCCGGATCGACTTCCTCTTCCAGCAGATTGGTCAGATTAATATCGTGCGCTTTCAGCACATCGCTAACGTCCTGGTACCATCCCAGATTTAACAGGTTATTTCCCGTCAGGCGGCCAATCAAAAATTCCATCGAAATGTAGTTCACATGACGCTGGCCTTTCGTCGGCTGCACTACCGGTTGCGCGCTCAGTAATTCCGCCAGTGCGCCGCTAACGGCCTGCCACCACTGACGAGGCGTCATGTCGGACGCCGACAGTAAACCGAAACGCTGCCACTGACGCGTCAGGGCGGCCTGGAATTGATCTTTATTGAAGGTTGGCTGTGACATAGGAAATCCGTCCTCGGGTAATAAAACAACGTTATCGCTAGTTTGCCAGGCTCGATGTTGACCTTCCTCCTCCCGGCAATGATTAGGGAGGGAGGAGGAGCGGGGATGAGCATAAAAGTGTGATCGCCGCCACTTCCCCCTGTATAAACGCGCCGATTCCTGTCAACGACACCCAGTGTTACGCATAATCAAATGAATAAACAGAAATAACAGTAAATCGCGAAGGGATATTTTCGAAGATTATATGAACGCCGAAATAGTTTCTTACCTGAAATATTCAGCAGCGGGAGGTTCACTAACTTAACATAATTAATTAAACGCCTGGTATCGCCATTGTGTTAAATCCGCATCCTGTCCAGGACATTATTTACAATAACGGAAATATGACCTCAGCCCAGCTCTGACGCTCGTTTCAACCGCGCCGAATACTTTTTTAATACCGTTATTTAGAATTGTGACAGAGTGCAAATTCAGACACATAAAAAGTCTGCTTAGCTTGCATTAAAATGCTTTCTGGCCGACCTTATATCTATTAATTACGAAGCGCAAAAAAAATCGCAGTTCCCCCCATTTCCCACAGTGAAGTGATTGCTATGTTGATTCCGTCTAAATTAAGTCGTCCGGTTCGTCTCGACCATACCGTGGTTCGTGAGCGGCTGTTGGCTAAACTTTCCGGCGCGAACAATTTCAGGCTCGCCCTGGTAACCAGTCCTGCTGGCTATGGGAAAACCACGCTTGTCTCACAGTGGGCGGCGGGCAAAAATGAATTAGGCTGGTACTCTCTCGACGAAGGCGATAACCAGCAAGAGCGATTCGCCAGCTACTTAATTGCCGCTATCCAACAGGCCACTGGCGGACACTGCTCTACCAGCGAAGCGATGGCGCAAAAACGTCAGTATGCCAGCCTGACGTCCCTCTTCGCACAGCTCTTTATTGAACTGGCGCAGTGGCATCGCCCGCTTTATCTGGTGATTGACGACTACCATTTGATTACCAATCCGGTGATTCACGACGCGATGCGCTTTTTCTTACGGCATCAGCCGGAAAATTTCACCCTGGTGGTGTTATCGCGTAATTTGCCGCAACTGGGCATCGCTAACCTGCGCGTGCGCGATCAGCTGTTGGAAATCGGCAGCCAGCAGTTGGCTTTTAACCATCAGGAAGCAAAGCAATTTTTTGACCGTCGTCTTTCGTCGCCCATTGAAGCCGCTGAGAGCAGCCGCATGTGCGACGATGTGGCAGGTTGGGCCACTGCGCTACAGTTGATCGCCCTTTCCGCGCGCCAGAACCATACCTCTGCGCATCACTCCGCCCGCCGTCTTGCCGGGATTAATGCCAGCCACCTTTCTGATTATCTGGTGGACGAAGTACTGGATAACGTGGATGTCAGCACCCGACATTTTTTACTTAAAAGCGCGATTTTACGCTCAATGAATGACGCGTTGATCGTGCGCGTGACCGGCGAAGAAAACGGCCAGATGCGGCTGGAGGAGATTGAGCGCCAGGGGTTATTCCTGCAACGCATGGACGACACGGGCGAATGGTTTAGCTATCACCCGTTGTTTGGTAGCTTTCTGCGCCAGCGTTGCCAGTGGGAACTGGCGGCGGAACTGCCGGAGATCCACCGCGCGGCCGCAGAAAGCTGGATGGAACAGGGTTTTCCCAGCGAAGCTATTCATCATGCGCTGGCGGCGGGTGACGCGCAAATGCTGCGCGATATCCTGCTTAACCATGCGTGGGGGCTGTTTAATCACAGTGAACTGGCGCTGCTGGAAGAGTCATTAAAAGCGCTGCCGTGGGAAAGCCTGCTGGAAAATCCGCGGCTGGTGTTGTTACAGGCCTGGCTGATGCAAAGCCAACACCGCTACAGCGAAGTGAATACGCTGCTGGCGCGCGCCGAGCAAGAGATCAAAGGGGTCATGGACGGCACGCTACATGCTGAATTTAACGCGCTGCGCGCCCAGGTCGCCATCAACGACGGCAATCCGGAAGAGGCAGAGCGGCTGGCGAAACTGGCGCTGGATGAGCTTCCTCTCGCCTGGTTTTATAGCCGTATTGTCGCGACCTCCGTTCACGGCGAAGTGCTGCACTGTAAAGGCGATCTCAGCCAGTCTTTATCGCTGATGCAGCAAACCGAACAAATGGCGCGCCATCATGACGTCTGGCATTACGCGCTGTGGAGCTTAATTCAACAAAGTGAAATTCAGTTCGCCCAGGGATTCCTGCAGGCCGCATGGGAAACGCAGGAGAGAGCCTTCCAGTTGATCAAAGAGCAACATCTGGAACAACTGCCGATGCATGAGTTTCTGGTACGTATCCGCGCGCAATTGCTGTGGGCGTGGGCGCGCCTTGACGAAGCGGAGGCCTCGGCGCGCAGCGGTATCGCTGTGCTGTCCACCTTCCAGCCGCAACAACAGTTGCAGTGCCTGACGTTACTGGTGCAGTGCTCGCTGGCGCGCGGCGATCTGGATAATGCCCGTAGTCAGCTTAACCGACTGGAAAATTTATTAGGCAATGGCCGTTATCACTGCGACTGGATCTCTAACGCCGATAAGGTGCGTGTCATTTACTGGCAGTTAACCGGCGACAAAAAATCCGCCGCCAACTGGTTACGTCATACGCCCAAACCGGCGTTTGCCAATAACCATTTTCTGCAAGGGCAATGGCGGAATATCGCCCGCGCGCAGATCCTGCTGGGCGAATTCGAGCCTGCGGAAATCGTGCTGGAAGAGTTAAATGAGAATGCCCGTAGCCTGCGCTTAATGAGCGATTTAAACCGCAATCTGCTGTTACTCAATCAGCTTTACTGGCAATCCGGGCGGAAAAACGACGCCCAGCGCGTATTGCTTGATGCCTTACAGCTTGCCAACCGCACCGGATTTATCAGCCATTTTGTGATTGAAGGCGAAGCCATGGCGCAACAATTGCGTCAGCTTATCCAGCTTAATACGCTACCGGAGATGGAGCAGCATCGCGCGCAGCGCATCCTGCGAGAGATTAACCAACATCACCGGCATAAATTCGCCCATTTTGACGAAGGCTTCGTCGAGCGCCTGCTTAACCATCCGGATGTCCCGGAGCTTATTCGCACCAGCCCGCTCACCCAGCGTGAATGGCAGGTGTTAGGGCTTATCTATTCCGGTTACAGCAACGAACAGATTGCCGGCGAACTGGCGGTGGCCGCGACCACCATTAAGACGCATATCCGCAACCTCTACCAGAAACTCGGCGTCGCGCACCGTCAGGACGCGGTACAGCACGCGCAGCAGTTGCTGAAGATGATGGGGTATGGGGTTTAAATTAATGCCTGATGAGCTTATCAGGCCTACGATCACGCGCAGAGTGTAGGCCTGATAAGACAGTCTCTTTAACACAGCTCCAGTTGGATATGGTTCTCCGTCAACACCTGCATCACGCCCGGCGGCGGCAGAGTATCGGTGTAGACCGCATCGACCATACTAATGCTGCCCATGTTTACCATCGCATTACGACCAAATTTGGAGTGATCCACCACCAGCATCACGTGGCGCGAATTTTCGATAATCGCGCGCTTGGTGCGTACCTCATGGTAGTCAAATTCCAGCAACGAGCCGTCGCTATCAATACCGCTAATACCGAGAATGCCGAAATCGAGACGGAACTGGGCGATAAAGTCCTGCGTCGCTTCGCCAATAATGCCGCCGTCGCGGCTACGGAGTTCACCGCCGGCGAGGATAATACGAAAATCCTCTTTCGCCATTAGCGTGTTCGCTACGTTCAAATTGTTGGTCACGATCCGCAAATTACTGTGCCCTAACAGGGCGTGCGCTACGGCTTCCGGCGTCGTGCCGATATCAATAAACAGCGTTGAACCATTGGGGATCTGGGCCGCGACTTTGCGAGCGATGCGCTCTTTTTCTTCCGTTTGCGTCGCCTTACGATCGTGCCACGGCGTGTTCACCGAGCTGGAGGGCAACGCCGCGCCGCCGTGGTGGCGCAAAATCATATTCTGTTCCGCCAGATCGTTAAGATCCCGACGAATGGTTTGCGGGCTGACAGAAAAATGCTCCACCAGCTCTTCCGTACTGACGTACCCCTGTTTTTTTACCAGTTCAATGATCGCGTCATGCCGTTGTGTTTGTTTCATGAATAATCTCTGAAAGTAACCAACCTTGCGCCGGATAGCGGCATTCGCCCTACCCGGCCTGGAAAAATATCTCGACCACAGGCCGGATACGCCTCACGTTCGTTTTCGCGCATTCAGCGTATCAACAAAGGCCATCGCTAAACCGACGATAAGCCCGGCGATGTGCGCGCCGTTCGCCATAGACATGCCAAACCAGTCAAACCAACCAGCGACTATCCACAATAATGCAAAAATAATTAAGCCGCGCTGGAGGTAAATTCCGCTTTGCGGATCGCGCTCTCCACGCAGCCACACGTAACCCATCAGCGCATAGACGACGCCAGACAGTCCGCCAAACCACGGGCCGCTAAATTTCTGCTGTACATAGCCGCTTAGCAGTGCGCTTATCACCGTAATGACGATTAATTTACCGCTGCCCAGGCGCTTCTCTACCGCCCCGCCGAGATACCACCACCACAGCAGGTTAAAAAGAATATGCATCAGTGAGAAGTGCATAAAGATATGGGTGAAGTAGCGCCAGACTTCAAATTTTAAAACCGGATCGAACGGCCACGCCAGCCACACCATCACCGTCTGATCGCCGATGAGACTCATCGCGATATAGACCAGCACGCAGGCGAGCATCACGATCCAGGTAACAGGGCCGGCTCGTTCACGCAGCGTGGCGAGAAAGGGAAAACGGCGATAGCGTAGCCCGCTGTTAGTCTGCCCGGACTGCCAGCTAGCCGCCAGATAACGCGGATCGCCGGGATTTTCTATAAACCGCGCCAGCTCGCCCCGCACACGTTCGGCCTGCGATTCATCTGCCAACCAGATATCGCTTTGATTATGTTGCTGAATAGTAAGAATGACGCCCTGGGTGGCCATGTAATCAACAAATGCCTGCGCCACGCGAGGATTCGCAAAGGAAGTAATCATCAACATTATTGCTGTCGCTTAGTCCATACAAAAGAAGACAGTATATATACCCTTCTCGTCGGAGGCTGCATCTTTATGGGATTACGCGCCATTCGCGACATCGGCAGGGAAACGGCGATGCCAGGCCTCAAACCCGCCGTCAATGCTGTAAACCGCATCATAGCCTTGCTGGAGCAGATACTGCGCGGCGCCTTTACTACTGTTGCCGTGATAGCACATTACCATCACGGCGGTATCGAAACCATGCTCACGCATAAACGCGCCCAGCGTATCGTTAGTCAAGTGAAACGCCTGCGGCGCATGACCCATGGCATAACTTTGCGGATCGCGAATATCGACCAGCACCGCCGCGCCCTGGTGCAGTTTCTGATACGCCTCTTCTACAGTGATACATTCAAATTGTTCCATGAATCGCTCTTTCATTATTGCCGGTGAAGCCAATTAAGGCATTTTATCGCCCAGTGTACGTTGACGGAGTAGCTTAGCGCCATAATGTTATACATATCACTCTAAAATGTTTTTTCGATGTTACCAATAGCGCGTTTCTTTGCTATTATGTTCGATAACGAACATTTTTGAACTTTAACGAAAGTGCAAGAGGGCAGCATGGAAACCAAAGATCTGATCGTGATAGGCGGGGGCATTAACGGTGCAGGCATCGCGGCTGATGCCGCCGGGCGCGGTTTGTCCGTACTCATGCTGGAAGCGCAGGATTTGGCCTGCGCAACCTCTTCCGCCAGTTCGAAACTTATCCACGGCGGCTTACGCTACCTTGAGCACTACGAGTTCCGTCTGGTCAGCGAAGCGCTGGCCGAACGTGAAGTGCTGTTGAAAATGGCGCCGCACATCGCCTTCCCGATGCGTTTTCGTCTGCCGCACCGCCCGCATTTACGTCCAGCCTGGATGATCCGCATCGGTCTGTTTATGTACGATCACCTCGGCAAACGTACCAGTTTACCCGGTTCCACCGGTGTGCGGTTTGGCGCAGATTCGGTGCTCAAACCGGAAATCGTGCGCGGATTCGAATATTCCGACTGCTGGGTAGACGATGCGCGTCTGGTGCTGGCTAACGCACAGATGGTGGTGCGTAAAGGCGGCGAAGTCCTTACCCGTACTCGCGCAACCGCCGCTCGTCGGGAAAATGGCCTGTGGATTGTCGAAGCGGAAGATATCGACACCGGTAAAAAATATGTCTGGCAGGCGCGCGGACTGGTTAACGCCACCGGACCGTGGGTCAAACAGTTCTTCGACGAAGGGATGCACCTGCCGTCACCGTATGGCATCCGCCTGATCAAAGGCAGCCATATCGTCGTGCCGCGCGTCCATAATCAGAAGCAGGCGTATATTCTGCAAAACGAAGATAAGCGTATCGTCTTTGTCATTCCGTGGATGGAAGAGTTTTCGATCATTGGCACAACCGATGTCGAATATAAAGGCGATCCGAAAGCGGTAAAAATTGAAGAGAGCGAAATTAATTACCTGTTGAAGGTTTATAACGCGCACTTCCAGAAACAACTGGGGCGCGATGACATCGTCTGGACGTACTCCGGCGTCCGTCCGCTGTGCGATGATGAGTCCGACTCACCGCAGGCGATCACTCGCGATTATACCCTTGATATTCATGATGAAAACGGCAAAGCGCCGCTGCTTTCCGTGTTTGGCGGTAAGCTCACGACCTACCGTAAGCTGGCCGAACATGCGATGGAAAAACTGGCGTCTTATTATCCAGGCATCGGCCCGGCATGGACCAAAACGTGCGTACTGCCCGGCGGCGACATCGACGGCAGCCGCGAAGATTACGCGGCGAAGCTGCGTCGTCGTTATCCGTTCCTGACGGAATCGCTGGCGCGCCACTATTCGCGCACTTACGGCAGCAACACGGAGTGGATTCTCGGCGAAGCCACGTCGCTGCTTGATTTAGGCGAAGATTTCGGTCATGAGTTTTACGAAGCGGAACTCAAGTACCTGGTGGATCACGAATGGGTGCGCCGTACTGAAGATGCTATCTGGCGTCGCACCAAAGAAGGCATGTGGCTGACCGCCGAGCAGCAATCCCGCATCACCCAGTGGCTGGCGACGTATGTTGAGAAACACCAACTTTCACTGGCGTCGTAATAAAATCCGGGGCGGTTTATACCGCCCTTTTCGCCACATACCGCATTCACTCGCCGGGTTTTGTACAGCCGGGCATATGATTAGTGATACGGTAGCGATCGACACTTATTTTGGTAATAAAAAAGGGTTTTGCCCGCGCTTCGCTATTCCAGAGAGTTTTCCCCGTTTTACACCAGCTTTTATGAGAAAAGTTGGCATAATGAACCACGCTCTCCTCCCCCAGTACGCTTTCAAAATGCGCGCGTTTATCACCGTCGGCCACGCTAAAGTCAGCATAAAAAAGATTGCTGTCCAGGTTAAACGTCATCTCTATTTCACTGGCGGACGATGGAAAGAACACAGGTAGCCAGGTCCAGATACCGGATTGCTCCGGTATGGCGGCATAATCAGGAAAATAGCTTACCTGGCGATCATCGCAGGCGGTCAGCACAGCGACGATGATTAATGCCGCGCCACACCGGAGAACCTGATTAATCAGCTCAGCAACAATATCTTTATGCCACGAAGTGGATTCACGCCGTGCAATACGAATACCAGCGCCGCTGATCGGGTCTACGCCAACCCGTTCCACATATAGTTTAACATCTTCCATTTAGTCCCTTTATTTCGCGGCCGGATACAGCGGCACATATCCCACATCCTGCACCAACTGTTGTCCCTGCGGGCTTAGAAACCAGTCCACCAGCTTTTGTGTTTCCGCTGTGGGGTGTTCACGGGTGACCATATAAACATCAACCGTGTACGGGTAACTGCCGTTACGAATATTTTCAACCGTCGGCGCAACATCGTTTATCGCCAGTAATTTAATCTCTTTATTGCTGTGCATCTGCGTAGCGTAATAACGAAAGGTATAGCCAATGGCGTTGTGCGTATTGCGATACTCAGCCACGATATCCACCATTTCCCCCATCGCGGTTGCCACTGATGTTGTTTGCGCTGGCATCAGCTTCGTTTCTTTCATTACCTTCGCCAGCATCGCCGTTTGGCTGCCAGAGTTTTCCGGTCGCTGCCAGGGCTTAATGTCGATTGCCTCTCCGCCCACCTCATTCCAGTGGGTGATTCTTCCGCTAAAAATGCCGCGAATTTGTACATCACTCAACGATGACACGGGATTGTTTTGGTTGACGATAAACACAAACGCTTCACGTGCAAAGGGGGTGTAAACCAGTTTTACGCCACTGGCCTCGGCCAATTGCTTTTGAGCAGTGGAAGGCTGGGCGACAAAAATAAGATCGGCATTGCCGTTAAGGATATTTTGATAGGCTTCAATGGTTCCCTGGTTTTCAAGGTAGTCTTCAGGGCAGATATCATCCGGAAAGCGCGTAAGCGCATAAAAAGCCGAGGCGTATAACGGCAAGCCAGCCGTTGCGCCATCGAGCCGCGGCCAATTTTGGGTGAGCAGAAGTGTCGGTTCATCGCGCAGCCCGGTTAGCTTGTTGCCCCATGTGTGCGCCTGATAATCGCGGAAATAAAGATATTCACTGCTCTCGG
Organism: Salmonella sp. SAL00670; assembly: GCF_046552235.1. Classification (NCBI taxonomy): domain Bacteria; kingdom Pseudomonadati; phylum Pseudomonadota; class Gammaproteobacteria; order Enterobacterales; family Enterobacteriaceae; genus Salmonella; species Salmonella sp. SAL00670. The sequence continues at coordinate 314,175 of NZ_JBGDUO010000005.1, read as the reverse complement.
GAGCGGGATACTTCACGGCATAAAGATGTGACTGGTATACGGCACAGCTCCCGAAAAACAGCAGGCAAATCACCAGCAGATTACGACAAGAGTAGCCCGCACCGCCGCGTAGCACTCCCCAACGCGCACCGCCATACCCTAATGCAAAACAGAGCTGCGAGCCAACCGGGATGAGCAACACTGCCCATACCCAGCCGTTGAAAAAGGATATTACGCTGGGTACTAACCAAAGCGTTTGCACCACCTGGGCGATGGGTTTACGCCCTATCGCGCGAATATTAAGATCGGTGAGAAACATCAGGATGACCCACCCCATCAGCACCACCAGAGCGGGCATAAGCAGGCAGCAATCACGCCATTCTGGATTTACCTCTGATGCATTTCCCTTTCCCCATATCCGGCCACAAAGAAAAATTAACCCTACGCCCAGAAGCACTACCGGGATAATGGTAGCCTTCTCAATAGATTGCGCGACGGGGATACTATTTTCAAGAACGCTAATGCACGCCCACATTCCCCCCACGATAATCGTAATAATGTTCACCAGCAGCGGCACGCCGATAAACGCCATTATGATTGACAAAAAAAGCCAATTAGCATTTTTCATTTTTCTATCCGCTAATCCCTGCGATAACGGAAGTATAAACCCGGTAGTCCTGAGCACCCTCCAAGCATTTTTCTGAAATCACGACGTTAAAACATTCACGATAGCGGCAGACAGAAGTTGAAAGTTCCGGCTGCCGTTTTTTATTTACAGGCTCACATTAACCTGCAAGATCGATCTTTTTCCGCGCCTGCCCAACAGCATCGGCGGCCCGCAATGCCGCCTGCACAGCCTCCGGCGTAATGGTAAACGGCTCGTTGTGCATCGTTTCCCCAGTTTGACAAGACGCCCTGGCAACGGCCAGCAGTTCATCATCGCTAACGCCAGCCAGACCAATATCCGCCAGCGTGGTGGGCAAGCCTATATCTTCACAAAATTGATAAACCTCCTCGATAAGCTCAGGCGCTCTATCGGTGAGCATAAGCATTGCCAGCGTGCCAAACGCAACCTTTTCCCCATGCCAGTATTTGTGCGTGGCGGGCAGTACCGTCAGACCGTTATGAATGGCGTGCGCCGCCGCCAGCCCACCGCTTTCAAAACCGAGCCCGGATAATAGTGTATTCGCTTCGATAACATGTTCGAGCGCCGGAGTAACCTGATGTTGTTCACAGGCAAGCTTCGCCAGGCGCCCATAGCGCATTAAGGTGGTGTAGCAAAAGCGCGCCAGCTCAAATGCGGTCATCGGTCCTGGCCTGGTGGTCATATTGCCTGCCCCTTTGATGCGGCAATCTTCCGCTTCAAACCAGGTTGCCAGCGCATCGCCTATCCCGGAAACCAAAAAGCGTACCGGCGCGGCAGCAATAATACTGCTGTCCACCAGCACAAGCGTCGGGTTACGTGGAATCATCAGGTAGCGTTTGAATTTCCCTTCTGGCGTATAGATAACAACCAGTGAACTGCACGGCGCATCCGTTGAGGCCAGAGTAGGAACCACGGCAATAGGCAGCCGCAGGCTGGCGCCGGTTGCTTTTGCCGTATCCAGGGTTTTCCCACCCCCCATACCGACAATCACATCGGCGCCAATTTCCTGCGCGCGTGCGGAGATGCGAGCAATTTCCTCATCACTGCACTCGCTACTGAATACTTCGATATCAAATTCAATCACCCCGTGCAGTGCTGTTGCAACCGCATCCCGGTAGGTGCTGTGAACAACAGGATCCTGCAAAATCAGCGCCTTATGACCGAGTGCGGCCAATTCCTGCGGGAGATGCGTTGTCAACGCTCCTTTACCCTGAACATATCGTGACGGAAAGATCGCGGTAGTAACCATTGTTTCTCCTTAAAAAGCATTAAAGTTCAATATACAGAACACAAATTCCACATAAAGAATTTAATGCTGTTTACTCTGAACGCACAATGACCAGGTGAGAGCATAATCTTATCCTGTGAGGCAGCGCACAATTTTGGCTATGTATTAGACCGATGAGCAGTTTCCATTGGGTTATCCGCTCTTTCTCACCTTACCTCCGTTCATTTTTGAAGCAAATCACAAAATATAACCTTCCTTAGAGTATGGAATTGACGCTGTATGAATACGTCGGCATAGTGTCAATATACAGAACAGTAGTTCCATATACAGAACACATTTTTGATACTAAAGGGATGCAATGATGAGCATTGAAATAGAGAAACCGACCACACGAGGGCGCTGGCTGCATATTATTCCAGCCACGATCCTCGTTTATATCGTGGCCTATATGGACAGGACCAATATCGCCATTGGGATCGCAGGCGGCATGGATGAAGATTTAGGCATGACGGCTTCTTTTGCCGGTCTGGTCGCCGGGATCTTCTTTATTGGTTATATCTTCCTGCAAATTCCCGGCGGTCAGATAGCCGAGCGGCTAAGCGCCAAAAAGTTAATTGCCTGGACAATCGTCGCCTGGGGTGGCTTTGCCCTGCTGACCGGTTTTGTTCAGACACCGACGCAGTTGTTGATTATCCGCTTTGTGCTCGGCGTGGCGGAAGGTGCTGTGTATCCCGCCATTCTGGCGCTGATTGGCCACTGGTTCCCAAATGAGGAGCGCGCCAGGGCTATCGCCTATTTCCAGATGAACCTGGCCGTCGCTTCTATTATTACCGGGCCGCTTTCCGGCTGGCTTATTGAAACCTACGGCTGGCGGGAGATGTTTATCATCGAAGGCTTGCTCTCTCTGGGACTGCTCTTTGTCTGGCTACCTTTGGTTTCCGATCACCCGCATCAGGCAAAGTGGCTGGATCCGAAAGAGCGCGCCTGGATCGAACAAAAATTGCTGGCCGATCGCGCGTTGAGTATTGGCGGAGAGCAAAGCAGCATTCGCGGCGTATTAAAAAGCATCAACCTGTGGAAGCTTGTCGGTATCTATTTCTTCGTACAGGTCGGCTTCTATGGCTTCGCGCTATGGATGCCAAATCTGATTAAACACCTGACCGGCAGCGGCATGACCATCGTTGGGGTACTCACTGCGGCGCCTTACGTTCTGTGCATTATCGGTCAGTATTACATCGCCAAATGGTGTGATAAAACGATGAATCGCCGCCTTTACACGGCTATTCCTCTGCTGGGTTTCGCGGTCTGCCTCGCCCTCTCCTTATTACTGAAAGATAACGTCTGGCTCGCCTACGGCATGATGGTTATTTGCGGGTTCTTCCTGCAAGCCTATGCCGGTCCATTCTGGACGCTGCCGCCATTACTCTTCGCCCCCAACGTTCTGGGCGGCGTGCGCGGCACGATCAACGCCCTGGGCAACATTGGCGGCTTTATCGGTCCGTACCTCGTCGGGCTGTTAACGGTGACGTTCTCGCAAACAGCAGGAATGACCGTACTGGTTGCCGCCCTGCTTATCGCCGTTGGACTGCTTTTCAGCTTACCTTCTGTTACCGCTCGTCCTGCAGGTAGCAGTAACACACCTAACACCTCGACGCCGGGTGCGTCACTTAAACAGGAAGGAATCGCCAAATGAGCCAAAAATGTCAACATGCTCGCGACCTGTGGTCGCAGCTCGACGCCCTGCGTCTTGGAATGAATTACAGCAAAGAAGATGTCAATAAACTGCAGGTCCTGGTGGATGATTGCTATGGCGAAAGTCATCCGGGCAGTTTCCATCTTAACCAACTGGGCGATGAAGCCGTGCTGGGTGTTCATGAAAGCGGCGGTCGCGCGGTCCGTCACCATGTGACGGATATCTGCGACGGCTGGGGTCAGGGCCACGATGGGATGAATTACATCCTGGCATCTCGAGAAGCTATTGCCAACATGGTCGAAATTCATGCCTCAGTGGTGCCTTATGATGCCGGTATTCTGATCTCAAGCTGCGATAAATCTATCCCGGCGCATCTGATTGCCGCCGCACGCCTGAACCTGCCGCTGCTGCATATTCCCGGCGGTTCTATGCGTCCGGCACCGAATATGAGTACTTCTGACCTCGGCGGGATCACTGCTAAGTTGAAGAAAGGCGAAATCGGCATTCAGCAAGTGGAAGCCATGCAGCAATGCGGTTGCCCCACCGCCGGAGCCTGCCAGTTTATGGGAACGGCCAGTACCATGCAGTGCATGTCGGAGGCCTTGGGGCTGGCCCTGCCAGGCAGCGCTTTGCTGCCATCGACCCTGGCGGAAATTCGCCGCGTTGCCAGAACCGCAGGCCACCAGGCGCTGTATCTGGCGGAGAAAAATATCACCACCCATAAGATCCTGACTCCTGCGGCGTTTGAAAATGCTATCAAAGTCCATGCTGCTATTGGTGGCAGCACCAATGCGATGATCCACCTTCCGGCCATCGCTCATGAACTTGGATGGGAGCTGAAGCCCGAACTGTTTGATCGGATCAATAACGAAATCCCTTATCTGACCAATATTCAGCCCAGCGGTGAATACGTTACCGAAATGATGTGGTTCGCTGGCGGCGTGCCAATGGTGCAATGGTATCTGCGCGATTATCTGGATCTTGATGTTCTTACCGTGACTGGCCGTACGCTCGGCGACAACCTGGAAATGCTCCATCAATCTGGCTTCTTTACCCGTAACCACGGTTACCTCAACAATTACAAAGTCAGTCCGGAGGAGGTGATCCGTAAACCAGAAAATGCCACCAAAAAAGGGTCGATTGCGGTACTGAAAGGCAACATCGCGCCTGAAGGAGCGGTCATTAAATACGCGGCCTGTGCGCCGGATATGCACCACCATACCGGTCCTGCTCGGGTCTTTAACTCCGAAGAAGACGCTCAGCAGGCCATCATCCATAACCATATCGAACCCGGCGACGTCATTTTCATTCGCTACGAAGGCGCAAAAGGCTCTGGCGCACCGGAAATGCTGATGACCACCGATGCCATCGTGTATGACAAACGCCTCGACGGAAAAGTCGCATTGATTACCGACGGTCGTTTCTCTGGAGCGACCAGCGGGCCATGTGTCGGACACGTCTCGCCAGAAGCCGCTGATGGCGGGCCGATTGCCCTGGTGGAAGATGGTGATTTAATCGAAATGGATGTGAAAGGCCGTAAGCTCAATATCGTAGGGATCGACGGAGTGTTTAAAACAGAAGAGGAAATACGCCGCTGTCTTGAAGAGCGTCGTGCAAGCTGGAAGAAACCTGATTATTCAAACCGTCGCGGCGTCTTTAAACAGTTCACCGCTAATGCAACATCATTAATGGCCGGAGCCTGGCTTAAATAATATCCCTGGCGGGCTACGGCTCGCCTGTTTTAAGGATCAATACATGACTCAGATTACGAAATTTCACGGCGTATTTCCGCCAGTTCCGACCATTGTTAATGCGCAGGGAGAGTTAGATAAAGTCGGCATGGCAACCTTGCTGGATCATCTTATTGCAAGCAAGGTCAATGGCGTATTACTGCTGGGCAGTGGAGGGGAATTTTGCCATATGACCAATGCGCTGCGTCTGGAAACCGCAGAGTTTTGCGTCCGTCATATTAACCGCCGTATTCCAGTACTATTAGGTATTAGCAGCACCAGCGCGCAGGAAGTGATTGAGTATGGTCAGCATGCCGACCGACTCGAAGTCGATGCCGTGCTGGTACTCAATCCCTACTATGCCAGATTGACCGATGAGTATATTTATCATCATTTCAAAACCGTGGCTAATAACATAAAAAGCCCGGTGATTCTCTACAACTTTCCAGCATTGACGGGACAGGACCTTAGCGTTGATTTAATTACCCGGCTGGCGCAAGATCACCCCAATATTATCGGCATTAAGGATACCGTTGATAATATCAGCCATATTCGTGAAATCATCAATAATGTCAGGCCAGTGCGTCCGGACTTCGTTATTTTCTCCGGCTATGATGAATATATGATGGATACACTTATCTTAGGCGGCAACGGCGGGATCCCAGCGACAGCGAACTTTGCGCCGCAGCTAACCTGCGGGATCTACCGCGCGTGGTGTGAAAAAGAGTATGAGACAATGTTCGGATTACAGCGCCGGCTGTCCGCGCTTTCCACTATTTACAGCCTGGATTCACCTTTCTTCGGGATAATCAAAAAGGCAATTCAGCTTAGCGGAGTCGATATTTCAACTCATGTAATGCCCCCCGTTTTGCCGGCAAATGAAGAACATATTTCGAATTTGAAGCAGATCTTACAGCGTGCGGGACTTTAAGCGATGACGAAAGCGGGCTTCTTGCCCGCTATGTCTTTTTATTTCAGCACATCAGACGCGTCAGGCTACGGCTGGCATCCATCATCAGCGTAGCAAGCGACTCGCGTTTATCATCGGGGATCTGGAACGTAACGCCGGATACGCTCAGGGCGGCGATCACTTTCCCCTGCGTATTGAATACCGGCACCGCAATGCAGCGCACGCCAAGGGAGTCTTCTTCATTATCATAACCCCAGCCGCGACGGCGAATTCCTGCTAACTCCTGCTTAAGGATATTCACATCCGTGATCGTCGTATCCGTAAAACGCGTTAATATCTGATCTGGAGGCAGCAACTCCTCCAGCTCTTCCCCGCTAAGCCATGCAATCAGCACCTTCCCCAGCCCTGAGCTATGTAATGAGAGGCGCTTGCCCTCCCAGCTTCGAATCACAATAGCCTGTGGGCTTTCGACTTTCAGAAGATAAATGGGGGCATCGCCCTCCAGAACGCCAAGATGGCAGGTCAGGCCGGTGTTATCGCGAATCTCTTCAAGAATCGGTAACGCGATTTTTTTAATGTCATACTGTTCCGCCGCTTTATTACCTAATTCATACAGGCGTAGCCCCAGATAATACTTGTCTTTTTCCTGGCGTAATAACCCATGCTCCACCATGCCGTTGAGCAAAGATGAGGTACTGCTTTTCGCAATCCCTGAATTTTGATGGATCTGGGTAAACGTTGCGCCATCGCACTCCAGAAGGTAAGCAAATACGCGCATAATTTTATCGAGAGCCGGAATAGATGTCGTAATCTTTTTCATATTATTATCAATTAATTATGGATTTTTCTGCTAATACTATACACCAGTACTCAACCCTTTTTCCATGACAGAGACCAAGTGCCGCTAACAGATTCAGCAGACGAATATCGGCATACCCCCCGAATATACCACGATAAAAAACGGGGCCGTTTGGCCCCGTTCTCAAGCGTTAAACCGCTACAACCGCACCGGATCAATATGCCAGATATTTTCGGCATACTCTTTGATGGTTCTGTCCGATGAGAAGTAGCCCATATTGGCAATGTTGAGCATCGCTTTCGTCGTCCACTCTTCCGGGCGACGATACAACTCATCCACCTTATCCTGGCAGTCCACGTAGCTGCGGTAGTCCGCCAGCACCTGATAGTGATCGCCAAAGTTAATCAGCGAATCTACCAGATCGCGGTAACGGCCTGGCTCTTCCGGATTAAAGACGCCGCTACCAATCTGCGTCAGTACCTGATGTAGCTCTTCATCTTTTTCATAATAGTCGCGAGGCTTATAACCCTGCCTGCGCAACGCTTCCACCTCTTCGGCAGTATTACCGAAGATAAAGATATTCCCCTCGCCGACATGCTCCTGCATCTCTACGTTCGCGCCATCCAGCGTACCAATGGTGAGCGCGCCGTTCAGGGCAAATTTCATATTACTGGTGCCGGAAGCTTCTGTCCCTGCCAGCGAAATCTGCTCAGACAGGTCGGCAGCGGGAATGATCACCTGCGCCAGGCTGACGCTGTAGTTCGGGATAAACACCACTTTCAGCTTGTCGCCAATCTGCGGATCGTTGTTAATCACTTTCGCCACGTCGTTGATCAGATGAATAATGTGTTTTGCCATGTAATAGGCGGAAGCCGCCTTACCGGCAAAAATATTCACCCGCGGCACCCAGTCGGCCTCCGGATTTTCTTTAATGCGGTTATAGCGGGTAATGACATGCAGCACGTTCATCAGCTGACGTTTGTACTCGTGAATACGCTTGATCTGCACGTCAAACAGCGCCTTCGGGTTAACCACCACATTAAGCTGCTGCGCTATCACTACCGCCAGCCGTTTTTTATTTTCCAGCTTCGCCTGACGCACCGCATGATTGACCAGCGGATAATCACAATGCTGCTTTAGCTCGCTGAGCTGACTAAGATCGGTACGCCAGGTACGACCAATATTCTCATCCAGCACGTCAGACAGCGGCGGGTTTGCCAGCGCCAGCCAGCGGCGCGGCGTAACGCCGTTAGTGACGTTACAAAAACGGGTCGGAAAAATCTTCGCAAAATCCGCGAACAGCGACTGCACCATCAGGTTGGAATGGAGTTCAGAAACGCCGTTGACTTTATGGCTGACCACCACCGCCAGCCAGGCCATCCGTACCCGGCGGCCGTTCGACTCATCAATAATCGACGCGCGTCCAAGCAGGCTGGTATCGTTGGGATATTGCTCCTGCAACGTTTTCAGGAAATAGTCGTTAATCTCGAAGATAATCTGCAGGTGACGGGGCAGAATTTTCCCCAGCATATCGACAGGCCAGGTCTCCAGCGCCTCGCTCATCAACGTATGGTTGGTATAAGAGAAGACCTGACAGCACACCTCAAACGCGTCGTCCCAGCTAAATTTATGTTCATCAATCAGCAGGCGCATCAGCTCCGGAATTGACAGCACCGGATGCGTATCATTGAGGTGAATGGCGATTTTATCCGCCAGATTCTCATAGGTTTTATGCAGTTGATAATGACGGTGCAGGATATCCTGTACCGTCGCCGAGACCAGAAAATACTCCTGGCGCAGGCGCAGCTCGCGTCCGGAATAGGTGGAATCGTCCGGGTAGAGCACCCGTGAAACGTTCTCAGAGTGGTTTTTATCTTCCACCGCCGCAAAGTAGTCGCCCTGGTTGAATTTACCGAGGTTGATTTCACTACTGGCCTGCGCATTCCACAGCCGCAGTGTGTTAGTGGCGTCGGTGTCGTAACCGGGGATGATCTGATCATACGCGACGGCCAGAATCTCTTCCGTCTCAATCCAGCGCGCTTTTTTACCTTCCTGCTGAATGCGCCCGCCAAAAAGCACCTTATAGCGCGTATTGTGGCGCTTGAACTCCCACGGGTTGCCATATTCCAGCCAGTAATCCGGAGATTCTTTTTGCCGCCCGTCGACAATATTCTGCTTAAACATGCCGTAATCGTAGCGAATGCCATACCCGCGACCCGGTAATCCTAGCGTCGCCAGCGAGTCCAGGAAGCAAGCCGCCAGCCGTCCTAAGCCGCCGTTGCCAAGCCCTGGGTCATTCTCTTCATCGATCAGCTCTTCGAGATCTAAGCCCATGGCCTCCAGCGCGCCTTTAACGTCATCATAAATGCCCAGCGAGAGCAGCGCGTTAGAGAGGGTACGACCAATCAAAAACTCCATCGACAGGTAATAAACCTGCCGGGTTTCCTGCGATAATTGGGCTCGATTAGAACGCAGCCAGCGCTCCACCAGACGATCGCGCACCGCGAACAACGTGGCGTTCAGCCATTCATGTTTATTGGCAATGACCGGGTCTTTACCAATCGTAAACATCAGCTTATAGGCAATAGAATGCTTAAGCGCCTCAACGCTGAGAGTGGGCGATGCATAAGTAAACGGAGCATTCATATAAATGATTCCTGGATGACTATTTCAAGCGATAGTACAGCTCGCGGTATGATTTCGCGGCAACTTGCCAGCTAAAATCCATCGCCATCGCCTGCCGTTGTACAAACCGCCAAAGCGAAGGCCGTGACCACAACACAAAAGCACGCCGAATCGCGCGTAGCAACGACCAGGCATTACTGTCTTCAAAGACAAAACCGCTGGCGATACCGTCCGCCAGATTTTCCAGCGAACTGTCGGAGACCGTATCGGCCAACCCCCCGGTACGCCGCACCAGAGGCAGCGTGCCATACTTTAAGCCATATAACTGCGTTAAGCCGCACGGTTCGAAACGACTGGGCACCAGAATAACGTCCGCGCCGCCCATAATGCGATGCGAGAAAGCTTCGTGATAGCCGATCTGTACGCCAACCTGCCCTGGGTGTTCCGCCGCCGCCGCGAGGAACCCTTCCTGAAGCACCGGATCGCCCGCGCCGAGTAGCGCCAACTGCCCGCCCTGCTCCAGCAGCCCCGGTAACGCCTCCAGCACCAGATCCAGACCTTTCTGGTTGGTCAGACGGCTTACCACGGCAAACAGCGGCACTTTGTCGTTAACCTTCAACCCCATCGCAATTTGTAGCTGACGTTTGTTTTCCGCCTTCTCTTCCAGGGTATCGCGCGTGTAGCGCGACGCCAGCAGCAGATCGGATTCCGGATTCCAGATCTTCTCATCCACGCCGTTCAGTATGCCGGACAAGCGCCCTTCCAGATGACGCTGGCGCAGCAGGCCTTCCATACCATAAGCAAACTGCGGTTCAGTAATTTCACGCGCATAGGTCGGGCTCACCGCCGTAATATGGTCGGCATAGTACAAACCGGCCTTCAAAAAGGAGAGTTGTCCGTTGAACTCCAGCCCATGCATATTAAAGAATGACCACGGCAGTTCGATGTCATCCATATGCTTTGCATAAAACATGCCTTGATAGGCCAGGTTGTGTACGGTAAAGACCGATTTCGCCGGCCGCCCGCGCGCCGCCAGATAGGCGGGCGCCAGCCCAGCGTGCCAGTCATGGGCGTGCACCACGTCGGGGCGCCAGAATGGATCAAGTCCGCAGGCCATTTCACAGCCGACCCACCCTAACAGGGCAAAGCGCAGCACGTTATCGGTATAGGCATATAAATTCGTATCGTGATAGGGACTGCCTGGACGCTCGTACAGATGCGGCGCGTCGATCAGATAAATGCCCACGCCGTTATAATGCCCGAACAGCAGCGATATCTTACCTGCGAAAGTATCGCGGCGGCTCACCACATGCGCGTCGGGTATCCCCCGACGGATATCGGGAAACCCTGGAAGCAGAACGCGAACATCAACACCATCCGCAATTTGTGCCGCAGGCAACGCGCCTATCACATCCGCCAGCCCCCCAGTCTTCAGCAGGGGGAACATCTCTGAACATACATGTAAAACCTGCATTATCGCTCCTGTTTGACCTGCAGTTTGCGCAGCATTTCACGCGTGACCAGTACAATACCTTCTTCTGAACGGTAGAAACGACGAGCGTCCTCTTCCGCATTTTCACCAATCACCATGCCTTCCGGGATAATACAGGCACGGTCAATAACACAGCGACGTAAACGGCAGGAGCGCCCTACCCAAACCTCAGGTAACAACACTGCCGAATCAATATTACAAAAAGAATTTATTCTCACCCGTGGGAAGAGCACAGATTGCACCACCACCGAACCGGAGATAATGCAGCCGCCGGAGACCAGCGAGTTCAGCGTCATACCGTGGCTACCTGAGCGGTCCTGCACGAATTTCGCAGGCGGTAGCGATTCCATATGCGTACGGATAGGCCAGTTCTGGTCATACATATCCAGCTCCGGCGTCACCGAGGCTAAATCCAGGTTCGCCTTCCAGTAAGCTTCCAGCGTACCTACATCGCGCCAGTACGGTTCGGCTTGCGGATCGGACTGCACGCAGGAGAGCGGGAAAGGATGCGCGTAAGCCATACCTTCGCGGGTGATTTTGGGGATAATGTCTTTACCGAAATCGTGGCTGGAAGCGTCATCTTTATCGTCTGCCGCCAGCAATTCATACAGGTAATCGGCGTCAAAAACGTAAATGCCCATACTGGCCAGCGATTTGCTGGCGTCACCAGGCATTGCGGGGGGATTCGCCGGTTTTTCGACAAAATCAATAATCTTGTCGCTTTCATCGACCGCCATCACGCCGAACGCCGTCGCTTCTTTGATCGGCACCGGCATACAGGCCACCGTGCAACGCGCGCCCTTTTCAACGTGATCGATCAACATACGCGAGTAGTCCTGCTTATAGATATGATCGCCTGCCAGGATGACGACATATTCCGCTTTATAGCGACGAATAATATCCAGGTTCTGGGTCACCGCGTCTGCCGTGCCGCGATACCAGTTTTCGCCCTTCATACGCTGTTGGGCTGGCAGCAGATCGACAAATTCGTTCATCTCTTCGCTAAACAGTGACCAGCCGCGCTGAATATGCTGCACCAGCGTATGGGACTGATACTGAGTGATCACGCCGATACGGCGAATCCCGGAGTTCAGACAATTAGATAAGGCGAAATCGATGATGCGGAACTTCCCACCAAAGTGGACGGCTGGTTTGGCGCGTTTGTTCGTTAAATCTTTTAGACGCGTGCCGCGGCCGCCGGCCAGGATTAGGGCAACAGATTTCAATGGCAGCTGGCGCGCCAACATTACACGATCGTTCTTCTCTAAACTCACCATGATTAACTCCTTTTTTATCCTCTCTGGAACACACACAGTCCATGCGCAGGTCCCTGCCAGACCGCCGTTATCACCGGATTATCCTCTCCAGCGAATGGGGGAACGGCGCGCCATTCCCCTTCGGGTAAAACTATATCTGTCACCTCAAGCGTGGCATTTATCGCAATCAGAAAACGGTCCGACAACAGAATTTGCATCAGCTTAGGCCCGTTTTGCCACTCATCCGCACTCAAGGGTTGCGCGTTTTTATTTAGCCAACGCACGTTGCCATCGCCTTCTTCCCACCAGCTATCGCCGGTTAAAGCCGGTATCTGCTGACGCAAACGAATCAGCGCGGCGGTAAACGTGGTTAACCCACGGTTTGCCTGCTGCCAGTCCAGCCAGGTTAAGGCATTATCCTGACAGTAGGCGTTATTGTTGCCGTGCTGGCTATGGCCGTGTTCATCGCCTGCCAGCAGCATCGGCGTTCCCTGAGAGAGCAGTAGCGTCGCCAGCAGGGCATGAATGCTGTCGCGCCGCCGCTCCATTAAATCAAGCGGACCGCCTAATCCTTCTTTACCATGATTGTCGCTGTAATTGCTGTTGGTGCCGTCGCGATTTTCCTCACCGTTCGCCTCATTGTGTTTCTGATTGAAACAGACGCAGTCCCGGAGCGTAAAACCGTCATGCGCCGTGAGCAGATTGACAGAGGCGCCGGGCGCGCGGCCATTGCGTTTAAACACATCGCTGGAAGCGGCGAAACGACAGGCAAACTCCCCGGTCGTCAGGTTACGCGGCAACCAGAATCGGCGGGCCGCATCGCGAAAATGGTCGTTCCACTCGGCAAACGGTGGCGGAAAATTCCCGACCTGATAGCCGCCCTCGCCAATATCCCACGGTTCAGCAATCAGCTTGACCGTTGATAACACAGGACACGCTTTAATCGCGGCGAACAGCGGCGCATCCTGGCGAAACGTCGGCGTGCGCCCCATGACGGACGCCAAATCAAAACGAAAACCATCGACATGACAGGTTTCCACCCAATAGCGCAAACACTCGCACGCGTATTCCACCACGCCGGGATGGCTTAAATTGAGCGTGTTGCCGCACCCCGTCCAGTTGTGATAATCGCCATCGTCCCTTATCCAATAATAGCTACGGTTATCAATTCCGCGCAGGGAGAAGGTTGGACCGTCCAGATCCAGTTCGGCGCTATGGTTTAATACGATGTCCAGAATGACCTCAATCCCCGCGCGATGCAGCGCTTTCACCGCATCGCGAAACTCGTCCAGCGCCGTCTCGGGCGAACTGGCCCAGGCGGGATGCAGCGCGAACATCGCCATCGGGTTATAACCCCAATAATTGGTCAGCCCCATACGTTGCAGGCGCGGCTCGCTGGCAAACTGCGCCACCGGCAACAGTTCCAGCGCCGTAATGCCAAGCTGCTTGAAGTACGCCACCATGACCGGATGACCGAGCGCTTTATAGGTGCCGCGTATCTCCTGGGGGAGTTCCGGATGCAGGTAGGTAAGCCCTTTGACATGCGCTTCATAGATGACCGTTTTTCCCCACGGCGTGCGCGGCGCGGCGTCATCTTCCCAGTCATAATGGTCGCTGATTACCACGCTTTTCGGCGCCACCGCCGCGTTATCGCGGTAGTCCGGTTCATCGTGTCCGCCGTGCAACAGCGGATGATCTTTTAGTTCGCCCTCGACCCGGCGCGCATAAGGATCAAGCAGTAACTTCGCCGGATTAAACCGATGCCCCTGCGCTGGCTGCCACGGGCCATGTACGCGATAGCCATAGCGCAAACCTGGCCTGGCGCCTGCCAGATAACCATGCCAGACATCGCCGCGACGTCCTGGCAGGTCATAGCGACGCTCATTCCCTCGGGAATCAAAAACGCACAGCTCTACGCGCTCCGCATGGGCGGAAAAGAGCGTGAAATTCACGCCATGACCGTCATACGTTGCGCCATGCGGCGTTGCTTCGCCGATCGCAAGCTGCGTCATTCCCCCTCCCGCATCAGCCAGATCGTCGCCAACGGCGGTAACGTCAGGCTAAGAGAGTGCTGACGGCCATGGCTTTCGATCTCATCGCTGTGCACCACGCCGCCATTGCCGGTGTTGCTACCGTGATAATGCATCGAATCAGTATTGAGAATTTCACGCCAGCGTCCCGGCTGGTTGATGCCAAAGCGGTAGTCGTGGCGAGGCACGGGCGTAAAGTTGCTGGCGACGATGATCTCGTTACCGGCTTTATCACGGCGTACAAAAATCAGTACCGAGCGTTCATTGTCATCGACCACCAGCCACTCAAAGCCGTAAGCATCAAAATCCAGCTCATGCAACGCTTTATGGTGGCGATAGGTGTGGTTGAGATCGCGCACCAGACGCTGAACCCCGTGGTGCCAGTTATCGCCCCCCTCCAGCAGGTGCCAGTCGAGGCTGGCGTCATGGTTCCACTCGCGTCCCTGGGCAAACTCATTCCCCATAAACAGCAGTTTCTTGCCGGGGAAGGCCCACATCCAGCCATAATAGGCGCGCAGGTTGGCGAATTTTTGCCACGCATCGCCCGGCATACGATCGAGAATGGATTTCTTGCCGTGAACCACCTCATCGTGCGACAGCGGCAGAACAAAGTTTTCGGTATGGTTGTACAACATACCAAAGGTCAGCTTGTCGTGATGATACTGGCGGTACACCGGGTCCAGCTTCATGTAGTCCAGCGTGTCGTGCATCCAGCCCAGATTCCACTTGTACCAGAACCCCAGCCCACCCGTTTCCGGTGGACGCGTCACGCCAGAGAAGTCTGTCGACTCTTCCGCCATGCTGACCGCGCCGGGCACCTGCTCGCCAATAATGCGGTTGGTATTACGCAGAAACTCAATGGCTTCCAGGTTTTCACGACCGCCGAACTCGTTCGGTATCCACTCGCCCTCTTTGCGGCTGTAGTCGCGGTAGATCATAGAGGCCACCGCATCGACACGCAGCGCATCAATCCCAAAACGCTCCATCCAGTACAGGGCGTTGCCCACCAGATAATTACTGACTTCACGACG
The DNA here is from genome assembly GCF_046552235.1 of Salmonella sp. SAL00670. NCBI lineage: Bacteria > Pseudomonadati > Pseudomonadota > Gammaproteobacteria > Enterobacterales > Enterobacteriaceae > Salmonella > Salmonella sp. SAL00670. The sequence goes on along the minus strand of NZ_JBGDUO010000005.1, from coordinate 298,756 downwards.
ACCATAGTTGTAGATCAGCGTATTCCAGTCCTGGTGATAGCCCTCGCGCGGGTCGCTGTGCTCATAGAGGTGGGTGCCGTCAAACTCCGCGAGGCTAAATTCATCGGACGGGAAATGGCCCGGCACCCAGTCGAGAATGACGTTAAGGCCCGCCGCATGGGCCGCATTGATGAAATAGCGGAAGTCGTCCCGCGTACCAAAGCGGCGGGTCGGCGCGTAGAGGCCGGTCGGCTGGTAGCCCCAACTGCCGTCAAACGGATGTTCGTTGACCGGCAAGAGTTCAAGGTGCGTAAAGCCCATCCATTTGGCGTAAGGCACAAGCTGATCCGCCAGCTCACGATAGCTCAGCCAGAAATTGTTATCCGTATGGCGGCGCCATGAACCTAAATGCACCTCATAAATCGAGATCGGCGCATCAAACTGATTGGCTTTTTGTCGTTCTTCGCTTGGCGTCACTTTCTCCGGCAGTCCGCAAATCATCGACGCCGTTTCCGGACGCATCTGCGCCTCAAAAGCATAGGGATCGGCTTTAATGCGCAGATTACCGTTCGCATCAAGCAGCTCGAATTTATACAGTTGTCCATTATGCGCGCCGGGGATAAACAGCTCCCAAATACCGCTCTCTTTGCGCAGACGCATCGGGTGGCGACGCCCATCCCAATAGTTGAATTGCCCGACAACCGAAACGCGACGAGCATTAGGCGCCCAAACGGAGAAACGGGTGCCGGTGACGCCATCCATCGTATCGGCGTGCGCGCCCAGCGTTTCATAAGGACGCAGGTGGGTGCCTTCCGACAATAGCCAGGCATCCATTTCCTGTATTAATGGACCAAAACGGTAAGGATCGTCGATGAGGTTCTGCTGTCCGTGCCAGGTCACGGCGAGCTGATAGCGAAAGAAATTTTTACGTCGGGGTAAAACGCCGCAGAAAAAACCGCGAGCGTCGAGACATTCCAGTTTGCCGACTTTACGTCCGGTTTTGGGTTCAATCACCCATACGTCGGTGGCGTCAGGTAATAGGGCGCGGACTTCTAGTCCGGCTTGGGTCTGGTGCATTCCGAGTACGGAAAAAGGGTCCGCAAAATGTCCTGCAATTAGCGCATTAATCACGTCTCTATCGATACGACTGGACATGGTTTGTCATCCTGTTTTGTGGCGTCACTCCATCTCACTGAATTCAACATCAGGTAGTGACACTTCTTTGACCTGAACGGCGCAGCACACTGTGCATCCTATCTGCGTCGTCCTACCTTCAGGTTAGGCTTAATACCCGTGGGATTAAGCTACCCTTAAAGAATAGCCAATGCTCTGCTTAACTCCTGATAAAAATGAAACATCTGCGTTTACTCCTGTATTACGCAAAAAAAGGGTGACGATGCACCCCTGGTTTAACACAAATTTCCCCGCCGGATGGCGGCGCTGACGCGCCTTATCCGGCCTACAGAACCACACGCAGGCCCGATAAGCGCTGCAATAGCTACTACGCCAACTGGCGCAGCATTCGACGCAGCGGCTCGGCGGCGCCCCATAACAACTGGTCGCCTACGGTAAACGCCGACAAGAACTCTGGCCCCATGTTCAGCTTACGCAGACGACCAACCGGCGTAGTCAACGTGCCGGTCACCGCCGCCGGGGTTAATTCGCGCATAGTGATATCACGATCGTTCGGCACCACTTTCGCCCACGGATTATGTGCCGCCAGCAGTTCTTCCACCGTCGGAATGGATACCTCTTTTTTCAGCTTGATGGTGAACGCCTGGCTGTGACAGCGCAGCGCGCCGACGCGCACGCACAAACCATCAACCGGAATCACAGAGGCAGTATTGAGAATCTTGTTGGTTTCCGCCTGGCCTTTCCACTCTTCGCGGCTCTGGCCGTTATCGAGCTGTTTGTCGATCCAGGGGATCAGGCTTCCCGCCAGCGGTACGCCAAAGTTATCAACCGGCAGCTCGCCGCTGCGGGTCAATGCCGTAACTTTGCGTTCAATATCAAGAATTGCGGAAGACGGCGTCGCCAGTTCATCGGCGACATGGCCATACAACTGACCCATCTGGGTTAACAGCTCGCGCATATGGCGCGCGCCGCCGCCGGAGGCGGCCTGATAGGTCGCGACGGATACCCAGTCAACGAGATTATGGGCAAAGAGACCGCCCAGCGACATCAACATCAGGCTAACGGTACAGTTACCGCCCACAAAGGTCTTCACGCCATTATTCAGGCCGTCGGTAATCACGTCCTGGTTGACCGGGTCGAGAATAATAATGGCATCATCTTTCATGCGCAGCGTAGAAGCCGCGTCAATCCAGTAACCCTGCCATCCGCTTTCGCGCAGCTTTGGATAAATTTCGTTGGTATAATCGCCGCCCTGGCAGGTCACGATGATATCGAGCGCTTTTAGCGCATCCAGATCAAAAGCGTCCTGTAGCGTGCCGGTGGAGGTGTCGCCGAAGGTGGGCGCCGCCTGTCCAAACTGGGAGGTAGAAAAGAAAACAGGGCGAATAGCGTCGAAATCGCGCTCCTCTACCATGCGTTGCATGAGAACAGAGCCGACCATTCCGCGCCAGCCGATAAAACCAACATTTTTCATAGCGTTTTTTTCCTGCAAAGAGATGTGCTGTGTATGCGCGCCAGTATCCTGTGGCGCATCCTTCACCATACAAAAAGCAGCCAAAGTCGCAAGTGAAATTAATCAATGATAGCGAAGCCATCAGTAATGCGACTTATCCTGCCTTACCGCGCAAGCAGAAAGTCCAGTGGCGATTATCAGGGAATTTGCGTTAGGAAGGGAATCATTTCCGTCGCTGTTTTATTGATCCTAATTATGGATCAGCGTAGAAATTTGCCTGCTTTTATGCGCGTACTGAAACATGGCGAGGCAAAATGTCGTTGGGCGATTGCCATGCACACCTCAATAAAAAACCGGGTAGCGATTACGCCTTACCCGGCTTACGGTGTCGATATGTGCCCGTTTCCAGGCCCGGTAAGCACCGCGCCACCGGGCAACAAGACTCAGCTCAGCAGTTGGAAAGCAATCATCCCGACAATCGCGCCGACCGTACCGAGGATAGTTTCCATCATCGTCCAGGTTTTTAACGTCTGCGCTTCGGTCGCGCCGGTAAATTTACCGAACAGCCAGAAGCCAGCGTCGTTAACATGAGAAACCACAATTGAACCGCCGGCGATACAGATAGAGAGCGCAGCCATCTGCGCGCCGGAGAAATTCAGTTGCTCTATGACCGGCATCACCAGACCGACCGCGGTTAAACACGCCACGGTCGCGGAACCCTGAATGATGCGCACTGCCGCCGCCAGCACAAAGCAGGTAATGGCAATCGGCAGTCCCATACCGGTTAACGCTTCGCCCAGCGCCGGGCCGACGCCGGAGTCAACCAGTACCTGTTTGAACACCCCGCCTGCGCCAATCACCAGCAGGATAATGCCCGCCGGTTGCAGCGCGTGGCCACAGATTTCCATCACTTTGTCTTTCGGCATCCCCTGACGCATCGCCAGGCCATAAATCGCTACCAGACAAGCGACCAGAATCGCAGTGAAGGGGTGACCGATAAACTCAAACCATTCGTAAGCGGTGGAACCTTCCGGCACAAAACGCGCGGCGATCGTTTTCAGCCCTACCAGCACCAACGGCAGCAGGATCAGCGACAGGCTGAAGCCGAAAGAAGGCATTTTACCTTCACCCAGATGCGGCTCGGTAATGTCGTCAGGAATACGCAGCTCAACGTAACGGCTGATAAAATTCCCCCACAGCGGCCCGGCGATAATCATGCCAGGAATAGCGGCGCACAGCCCAATCAGGATCATCCAGCCGAAATCAGCATGCATCTGGGAAGCCAGCAGCATCGGCGCAGGCCCAGGCAACAAAAACGCCGCGGCTGCCGCCACGCCCGCAAACAGCGGAATGACCAGCTTCACCAGGTTTGTGCCGGTATGACGCGCCATAGAGAATGCCACACTTATCAGCAGCACAATCGCCACTTCAAAGAACAGCGGAAGCGCACAAATCAGCCCGGCCAGGCCAATCGCATAGTGCGCGCGGTTATGGCCAAAGGATTTAAGCATCTTGACGGCTATCTGATCGACCGCGCCGGTTTCATGCAGAATCTTGCCGAACATCGCCCCCAGCGCGACCACAATCGCCAGGAATCCCAGCGTGCCGCCCATCCCTTTTTCCATGGTCGCGGCGATTTTATCAAGCGGCATCCCTGAAAAAAGCCCCGCGCCCATCGAGACGACCATTAACGCGACGAAGGCGTGCATACGCGCCTTCATCACCAAAAACAGCAGCAGTAAGACGGAACCGACGGCGGTTAAAACCAGTGTTAATGTACTCACAGCGTACTGCCTTTATTGATGACCTCAATGGTGCTCGCCACGACGCCTTCCAGCGGCTGGTCGATATCCACCACCAGAACATCGCGTTCGTCGGCACCCGGCTCTTGCAGCGTTTCAAACTGCGTCACCAGCATTTGGGTTTTGAAGAAATGACCTTTGCGCGCTTTCAGACGGCTTTCAATGACGTCGAAATCACCTTTCAGGTAGATAAAGGAGAGGTTCGGGTTTCCCTCGCGCAGCAGGTCGCGATAGTGTTTTTTCAGTGCGGAGCAGACGATCAGCGAGATTTTATTGGTACGCTGCATCGCGAAAGCGGCGTCGTTCAGCGCCTGTAACCACGGTTTGCGGTCATCATCATTCAACGGCTCGCCGGAAGCCATTTTTTCAATATTGCAGCGCGGATGCAGAAAATCGCCGTCCAGAAACGCGGCATGAAGCTGATGCGCCACGGCGCTTGCGACAGCGGATTTACCGCTGCCTGATACGCCCATCAGAACGTAAACGTGGTGATCATGATTAGTCGTGCTCAAAGCGGGCCCCCACTCTACAAGTTGCAAAATTTGTTACGGGTAACTGTTATCGGTAACATTGTCCAGCCGCACCATTCACGACGCAATGACCATTCGTGCCAAAAGTGAATAAGTGTGAGCTACTTCAAAGTTGTCAGACTAAATAGATCCGCCCGGTGACAAGGTGAAACCTAAATCTAACATTTTCGGCGTGACCGTTTCGCCGCGAATGCGGGCCAACAGACGTTCCGCGCCAATGCTGCCCATTCGCTCGCGCGGCGTCAGGACGCTTGCCAGACGCGGTTCCATCACCTGGCCGATGTCATGACCGTGGAACCCGGCGATCGCCATGTCGTCCGGGATTTTTAGCCCCAGGCGCTGGCATTCGAAGGCCGCCCCCACCGCCAGGTCATCGTTGGTGCAAAAAATACCGTCAAGCTGTGGGTATTCACGTCGCGCCTGGCGCATGAGTTCGATACCGGAAGAGTAGGATGAAGATTGCTCCATCATCACACTGTAAGGAACCAGGCCTGCGTCCCGCATCGCCTGTTCATAGCCCTTCTGCTTGATGATAGTACGTTCGTCGAGGCGCGCCCCCAGATAGGCGATATGACGATGACCACGCGCGATAATCGCGGCGGTCATCTGACGGGCGGCCTCGAAGTTATCAAAACCAACGGCAATATCGAGACACGGCGACTGGCTGTCCATCAGTTCCACCACCGGAATCCCGGCGACTTCGATCATTTTTAAGGTGCGCGGCGTATGGGTACGCTCAGTGAGGATAAGACCGTCGATATTCCAGGAGAGCATCGACTCCAGGCGCTCCTGCTCCATTTCGGGCTTATAGCCGTAGTGCGCCAGCATGGTTTGATAACCATGCGCGTCGGTGACGGCCTCAATGCCGCGTAACACTTCCGCAAAAACCTGGTTGGTGAGAGACGGTAACAGCACGCCGATAGCGCGACTGGTGGCGTTAGAAAGGATATCAGGAGCGCGATTGGGAATATAACCCAGCTCATCAAGTGCAGCGGCAATTTTGCCCCGCAGCGCCACGGAGACCTGCTCCGGGTTACGCAAAAAGCGGCTGACCGTCATTTTGGTCACGCCCACGCGGTCGGCTACATCCTGAAGTACGGGTCTTTTCTTTTTCATCGTCCTGAAAGGTATAAAAGGGATAGATTTGCCCAGTTTACCACGGACGTGCGGAATTAATGACAAACGATGAAAAGCCGGATGGCAACGCTTTCGCGTCTTATCCGGCCTACAAAAGGTTACAGCACGTTAAACTGGCGGCAAGTCAAACAGCAACACTTCACTGTCGCTATCGGCATGAATCGAGATTGCCTGCTCATCCCAAATCGCCAGGCCGTCGCTGGTCGTCGCTTTGGTACCGTTAATGGTCACGTTACCTTTTACCACCTGTATCCAGACGCGGCGCTCAGCGGCAATCTGATGCACCGACTGCTCATCTTTGAGCAGCGCCCAGCGGTACAGCTCCATATCCTGGTGGACCTTCAGCGAACCATCGCGAGCATCTGGCGAAAGCACCAGTTGCTTGCCCTGCGCGGCGTCGAAGCGACGCTGTTCGTAGCGCGGCGTGATGCCGGTTTCTTGCGGAATGATCCAGATCTGGTACAGCCGCAGACGATCCGTTTTGCTCGGGTTGTACTCGGAGTGGCGAACGCCGGTCCCGGCGCTCATAATCTGGAATTCACCTGCCGGAACCTGTTCTTTATTGCCCATACTGTCCTGGTGTTCTACGGCACCTTCCAGCACATAGGTCAAAATTTCCATGTCTTTATGCGGATGCGTGCCGAAACCCTGGCCTGCGTCGATCACATCGTCGTTAATCACACGTAGCGCCGAGAACCCCATAAAGTTCGGATCGTAATAATCGGCAAAAGAAAAGGTATGCCAGGAGTCAAGCCAGCCATGATTCGCATGACCGCGGTCGTTTGCTTTGCGTAAGTAGATCATTGTGTTCACCCCCAGATGTTTTCGATGGAATAAGTGTGGACTCATTCCGTCCGGGATCATAGAGGGTGAAAATTGACTCCTCTGTTCAAAAAATATGAATAAGCGCAGAGGAGTCTGTAAGGGCTATTTAGCCAAGGTTATCGTCGCAGGCGTTGCCTGTTCGAAGGCACGTTCGAGGATTTCCAGGTTGGTAAGAACTTCAGATTCCTTGACGTAATTAGGCGTACCGACGGTCAACGTCTGGTACAGCGCATCATAAACACGACCATAGTCACCCGTTTCCGGTTTCACCTCTTCTTTCACCGTAACGCCGTCGTCATTGACATACTCCAGCACACCGACGGATTCGTCAGCGGCGAAACCGGGTTCGCCAGGCATAATGTTCGCTTTCAGGCTGGTTTCTTGTTGATCGATACCGTATTTCACAAACGAACCTTTGGTGCCGTGAACAATAAACTTCGGATAGTCGATTTTCACCAGATGGCTGGTTTTAACGATAGCCTTCAAATCGCCATAAAACAGTTGCGCTTCAAAGGTGTCATCCGGATTCGCTTTATTACGCAGGCTACGAATGTCATACGCGACATGATCCGGGCGGCCAAATAGCGAAATAATTTGATCCATAGTGTGGACGCCAAGTCCATAGAATGCGCCGTCCTGCGGCAGGCCCGGTTTGGTTTCTGCTACCGGGCGGTAATAATCGAAATGGCTTTCAATTTCGACAATCTTGCCCAGTTTCCCGCTCTCTATCGCTTTTTTAGCAGTGAGAAAACAGGAATCAAAACGCCGATTCTGATATGGCGTGACGGTCAGTCCTTTGCTTCGCGCCAGGTCGAACAACACTTTTGCCTCCGCCAGCGTCGGCGTGAAAGGTTTCTCAACCAGCACATTTTTACCCGCTTCCAGCGCGCGTTTGGCGTATTCGAAATGGCTGTCAGCATGCGTACAGACGATCACCAGCTTTACCTGCGGATCGCCCAACACCTCATCCAGATCGTTGGTGAAGTGAATATGTGAATACTGTGGCGCCTGCTCTTCCGGTTTAGCGTGACGACGGAAAATATGCGCGACATGCCAGGTATCTTTACGATTCAGAACATAGGGGAGATGGTAACGGGTGGTACTTTTGCCGAATCCAATAAATGCGCAGTGTAAGGTCATGAGACGATCCTTTTGAAGATGATTGTTTACACCATAGCGCAAAGCGTGAGGAGACTGAATGTTGGATTCTTTGCCGGATGCGGCGTTGCCTTTTTGGGCCTACAAAAGCAGATGCCTCAAGATCGGGCGTAAGTGGCGCAGGCAGATTGTTCACGGCAAGCGCGCAGGGCCCGGAGCGTACTAAATGTACGTGAGGAGCACGAGCACTTCCCGGGGACAAAATGACAAGTAAGCCAGGCTGAAACAAAACCCAAAAAAAAAGCCAGCAAAAGCTGGCCAAAATAATACTGGAAGCAATGTGAGCAATGTCGTGCTTTCAGGTTCTCCGTAGGGGTTCCCCTGAATGCAAGGCAATAATAATCATTCTCATTCGCACTTGTCTACTTCTTTTTGCAAAAAAATGCAGTTGACGGAATTTTCTTTCTCAGCGAGTGTAAATACACAATTACCCCTGCAGGAGATAAGGAATGAGTGAAATAGTGATACGCCACGCTGAACCGAAAGATTACGACGCCATTCGTCAGATCCACGCCCAGCCGGAGGTGTACCACAACACGCTACAGGTTCCTCATCCTTCCCTCGAAATGTGGCAGGCGCGGCTAACCGAGCAAGCCGGGGTTAAACAACTGGTTGCCTGCATTGACGATATTGTCGTTGGCCATCTTTCTATTCAGGTCACCCAACGTCCCCGTCGCAGCCACGTGGCCGATTTTGGTATCTGCGTGGATGCCCGGTGGCACAATCGTGGCATTGCCAGCGCGCTGATCCACACCATGATCGACATGTGCGACAACTGGCTGCGCGTCGAGCGTATTGAGTTAACGGTGTTTGTTGATAACGAGCCCGCGGTGGCGGTGTATAAGAAGTACGGCTTTGAAATCGAAGGCACCGGTAAGAAATACGGCCTGCGCAACGGTGAGTACGTTGATGCGTACTTTATGGCGCGCGTGAAATAGCGCTTCCCCGCCCCACCCTGTGGGGCGAAACGTCACAAACCTTCACAACATCCCAGTTATTGCAACCTACTTCCCCTATATCAAAACAATAACCACCTGAATTTCATGGTTATTGCCGCTTTAAGCTTTATCACCGTTTTTTCCGTAATTTTAGCAATATTAATATTACATTTTTGTTTTTTTTTGGTTTCTGCCATCACTTTATGGTGACAATCACAACAATATACTCCTCCCGGGACTAATTTAACCACGGTGAGGTAAAAAATGAAATTTGAACGCCATCATAGAATATTGAAGGAACTCAGTATTTCGGGAGTTGTAAAAGTTTCAAATCTGGCGAAAAGTCTCAAGGTAACAAAGGAAACTATTCGTTCAGATCTCAATGAACTTGCCGGACAGGGATATCTTACTCGCTGTCATGGTGGTGCATTTATTACCCTTGATTCTCTTGATAACGTCGCAAAAAATGAAATTGCTTATGTGCTGGAAAAATATGAATCAGCGCAGAAAATAAAAAAAGGTCTCTCTGCCATGAAAAATAATGTATGTGTTATTGGCTCGTTCAATGTTGATATTATCAGTTATCTACCGAGATTACCCTCAACGGGAGAATCATTGCTGGCCGATAAATTTATTTTTTCACCCGGCGGTAAGGGATGTAATCAGGCATTAGCAGCAAGCTATGCCGATTCTGATGTGCATTTTATTACTAAAGTAGGCTCAGATCATTTTAGTGATTACGCCATTAATTTTATAAACTCATCAAAAATCCATAAAAGTGTTATCTACCAGACCAAAGAAACACAAACAGGTACAGCAACCATCATGGTGAATGGAGATACCGGAGATAACGTCATCGCTATTTACCCTGGCGCCAACATGACAATTTCCCCTGATGAAATCACCATTCAGAAAGAAGCCATTGTTCATTCAGATATTGTTCTTGTCCAACTGGAGACGAATTACGAAGCGCTGCAGCAAACAATTCGTCTCGCACAAAAAAATGACATACCGGTCATCATCAATCCAGCGCCGTACAATGACATGGTTAACACCATCATTGATAACATTGACTATATTACGCCAAATGAAACGGAAGCAGGCCTGCTGGCCAATATGGCGGTTAATGATATCGAATCAGCCAAATGCGCGGCCAAAATTATTCATCAGAAAGGCGTCAAAAATACCATTATTACATTAGGTAGCAAAGGTTCGCTTGCTTATGACGGCACACAATTCATCTATTCCCCGGCATTTCCGGCAGTTGTAAAAAATACGGCGGGAGCGGGTGACGCTTTCAATGGCGCCCTCGCATCTGGCCTTGCAAAAGGAAAGTCACTGGCATCCGCATTGTGCTACGCCAGCGCATTTGCCTCACTTGCGGTTGAAACGCCTAATGCCTCTGATATGCCGGAAAACGACTCCGTTCTTCATCGTATTCAGGGTTCACATTACAAACAAACTATCTCTACTCACTAAATCAAGGAGCAGACTATGAACAATACGCAGAAAAAACTAAAGGTGCTCTTTATTGGAGAATCCTGGCATATTCATATGATTCATTCAAAAGGTTATGACAGTTTCACCTCCAGTAAATATGAAGAAGGCGCCACATGGTTACTGGAATGCTTGAGGAAGGGCGGCGTTGATATTGATTACATGCCTGCCCACACGGTACAAATTGCCTTTCCAGAGAGTATTGACGAATTAAACCGTTACGATGTGATTGTTATTAGCGACATTGGTAGTAATACCTTCCTGTTGCAAAACGAGACATTTTATCAGCTAAAAATAAAACCAAACGCTCTGGAGTCTATTAAAGAGTACGTCAAAAATGGCGGTGGACTACTCATGATTGGCGGTTATCTGTCATTCATGGGTATTGAGGCAAAAGCCAATTATAAGAACACCGTTCTTGCTGAGGTTCTGCCAGTTATTATGCTTGATGGCGATGACCGGGTAGAAAAGCCCGAGGGTATCTGTGCTGAGGCTGTCTCACCTGAACATCCTGTTGTTAACGGGTTCTCAGATTACCCGGTATTTCTTGGATATAACCAGGCCGTCGCCAGAGACGATGCCGATGTCGTATTAACAATAAATAATGACCCATTGTTAGTGTTCGGTGAATACCAACAGGGTAAAACCGCCTGCTTTATGAGTGACTGCTCCCCACACTGGGGAACCCAGCAGTTTATGTCATGGCCATTTTATACCGACCTGTGGGTCAACACGCTTCAATTCATCGCCAGAAAATAAAAAACAATGGAGTAACGAAAGTTACTCCTTTTATAAAATATAAGGATTGATGTATGAACAAGAATAAGTACTCAACCCCCTTACTGATGCTTGCCACCATCTTAGCCGGTATGCTTTCCCCGATGCAGTCTGCCGTTAATGGGCAGTTAGGACATTGGTTACAAGACGGTAATGCTTGCGCAGTAATCTCGTTTGCCAGCGGTCTGGTCGTCATGTTTTTTATTATTATTGCGCGCAAAGAAACACGCCAGCAATTCGCCTCAATCCCTACTCTGATTAAAAAGAGAAAAATCCCGCTATGGAATTGGTTTGCAGGATTATGCGGGGCGATGGTCGTATTTTCTGAAGGCGCATCCGCCAGCGCGCTGGGCGTTGCCACCTTTCAAACGGCATTAATTTCCGCCCTGCTCCTTTCCGGCCTGCTGTGCGACCGTTTTGGCATCGGTGTGGAGGAGAAGAAATATTTTACGCCATGGCGCATTACTGGCGCATTGTTCGCCGTTATCGCCACCATTTTTGTCGTGTCGCCACAGTGGCACTCAACCTCGTTTATCCTGCTCGCTATCCTCCCCTTTTTGGCAGGGTTACTCGCTGGCTGGCAGCCTGCAGGAAATGCGAAAGTCGCCGAGGCAACGGGCTCCATGCTGGTGTCCATTACATGGAACTTCATCGTCGGCTTTTGTGTCCTGGGCGCGGCGCTGGCGATACGTATCGCATTAGGCCATGTCACCATCCAGTTACCCGATACATGGTGGATGTATCTCGGTGGTCCGCTGGGTCTGCTGTCCATCGGGCTAATGGCGATTCTGGTGAGAGGCTTAGGACTATTGATGCTGGGCGTAGCGTCAACAGCAGGCCAACTGCTTGGCTCAGTGCTAATTGATGAATTGATCCCTTCATTAGGCAATACGGTCTACCTGGTCACCATCATCGGTACGCTGTTCGCGTTAGTCGGTGCGATTGTGACCACCATCCCTGAATACAGAGCATCCAAAATGGCGCAAAGAATGGAGGTGTCAGAATGAAAGGTTTCCTGCAAACCGTAACAGGCCCGGTGGCGCATACGGATATGGGGCTGACGCTACCGCATGAACATCTGTTTAACGATCTGTCTTCGGTCGTAGACGAGCCACATTATGCTTTTTCACAGCAACTGGTGGGAAAGAAAGTCAGTGCTGACCTGCAGTGGGGGCTGAAACACGACCCATACTGCTGCGCCGATAACATGGACCGCAAAGAGATTGATGATGTTATCTTCGAAATCAATAACTTTATGTCTTTGGGCGGCAGGACGATTGTCGACGCCACCGGATCAGAATCCATTGGACGGGACGCCTCAGCGCTGCGAGAAGTTGCCTTAAAAACGGGTTTGAATATCGTTGCGTCATCCGGACCTTATCTGGAGAAATTTGAAAGTACCCGGATCCATAAACCTGTTGAGCTGTTAGCCTCACTCATTGATAAAGAACTGAATCAGGGTATTGGCGAGACGGATATTCGCGCTGGCATGATCGGTGAAATCGGCGTATCTCCCGCGTTTACCCAAGCGGAGCGTAACAGCCTGCGGGCAGCGTCTCTGGCACAATGTAACAACCCCCACACGGCGATGAATATCCATATGCCAGGGTGGCTGCGACTGGGTGATGAGGTGCTGGATATCGTGCTGGAAGAAATGAACGTCTCTCCGGCAAAAGTCTCGCTGGCGCATTCGGACCCTTCAGGAAAAGATGTCGTCTATCAACGTAAAATGCTCGACCGTGGCGTATGGCTTGAATTTGACATGATTGGTCTGGACATCACCTTTCCAAAAGAAGGTGTCGCGCCGGGCGTTCAGGAGACCGCAGATGCAGTAGCGAATCTGATTGCACTGGGTTACGCCGACCAAATCGTTTTAAGCCATGATGTTTTTCTCAAACAGATGTGGGCGAAAAATGGCGGAAATGGCTGGGGGTTTGTCCCGAATGTCTTCCTCGCCTATCTGGCTGCTCGCGGAGTAGACAACGATACTCTGCGCAAGCTTTGTATTGATAATCCAGCCCGATTACTCACGGCATAATCTGCAAATAGCCCGGTGTCTGACACCGGGCCTGGAATTAAAAATCAGTATCCCGCCGTTAAATCATCCACCGAACGCGGGTCAGACGCGCCATACAGTTCGCCATCCGGTCCAACCATAATACTTTGGGTACTGCCCATCGCTTCTTTCAGCGCGACTTTCTGCCCTTTCTGTTCCAGCAACTTCAGCGTATCGGGGCTGAAGCCCTTTTCTACCCGCAGTTCGTCCGGCAACCATTGATGATGGAAACGCGGCGCGTTGGTCGCTTCGGCGACGTTCATGCCAAAATCAATGCTGTTCACTACCATTTGCAGCACGGTAGTGATGATTCGACTCCCGCCAGGACTGCCGGTCACCAGCCAGGTTTTGCCCTCTTTAACGACGATAGTGGGCGACATCGACGACAGCGGACGCTTCTTCGGACCGACCGCGTTAGCATCGCCGCCCACCAGGCCATAAACATTAGGTACACCGGGTTTAGCAGAAAAATCATCCATTTGATTATTCAGCAGAATACCGGTATTTCCCGCCACAATTCCTGTGCCGAAGGTGGTGTTCAGGGTATAGGTCACCGCCACAGCATTGCCGTCTTTATCCACCACCGAGAAGTGGGTGGTCTGGTTGCTTTCATACGGGGCGAGCTTGCCCGGTTTTATCTGGCTGGAAGGTTTGGCCTTGTTGATATCAATTTGATCGGCCAGCGTTTTCGCATAGGCTTTGTGGGTCAGCGCCTGCCACGGCACTTTCACAAAGTCCGGATCGCCCAGATACTCTGAGCGGTCAGCGTAGGCGTATTTTTCCGCTTCCGCCATGATTTGCATGGCATCGGCGCTGCCAAAGCCGTACTTCTTCATGTCGAAGTTTTCAAGAATATTAAGGATCTGTACGATGTGAATACCGCCCGAGGATGGCGGCGGCATGGAGAAGACCTGATACCCGCGATAGTCACCGCTGATTGGCGTACGCTCAACGGCTTTATAGCTGGCTAAATCCTCTTTGGTCATCAGACCGCCGTTCTTCTGCATTTCTCCGGCTATCTGGTCAGCAATCGCCCCTTTATAAAACGCATCCGGGCCGTTTTCGGCAATCATTTCCAGGCTTTTCGCCAGATTCTTCTGGACCAGCTTATCGCCTTTTTTCAGCGGCTCGCCGTCTTTCCAGAAAATGGCTTTGCTGTTCTCATGGTTGGGGATCACTTCGCTGCCGTAAGTTTTTAAGTCGTCGGCCAGCGCATCGTTAACCACAAAACCCTCTTCCGCCAACTTCATCGCCGGACGCACCACTTTATTCAGCGGCATCGTGCCGTATTTCTCCAGCGCCAGCGAGAACCCCGCCACGGTACCCGGCGTACCGGATGCCAGATGCGACGTCAGCGACTTTTTCGCATCGGCGTTACCCTGATCGTCGAGGAACATATCACGGGTCGCGCCAGCAGGCGCCATTTCACGAAAATCGATCGCCGTGGTAGCGCCATCTTTAGTGCGCAGCAGCATAAATCCCCCGCCGCCCAGATTTCCGGCTTGCGGATGCGTGACAGCCAGCGCATAGCCCACGGCGACGGCGGCATCCACGGCATTACCGCCCTGCTTTAAGATATCCACGCCAACCTGCGTCGCCATTGCATCCACGGACGCCACCATCCCTTGCGTCGCCCGCACAGGATGAAAGACATCTTCTTCAACACCATAGGAGACTGGCGGCGCGACGGGAGGATTGGCCACCGCGCTAAACGTCCCCCCGGCCAGCAGAGCGGCGATCGCCACCCAGCGCATAAACGTTGGTTTCATCGTTGTTTTTCTCCAGATAAATGGGTGTATGTCCCGTTTAATCCTGGTCCACAACGCTTAAAAAATCATCATCATGGCGAAATAGAGGTACACTTAAAAAGAGGCCTCATCGGGAGGAGACGACAATGAAACGCTTACTACTTATTACGGCTTTGTTACCCTTTGCTGTATTGGCCCAGCCAATTAACACTATGAATAATCCTAATCAGCCAGGTTATCAGATCCCCAGCCAGCAGCGTATGCAGACGCAGATGCAAACGCAGCAGATTCAGCGGCAGGGTATGTTGAAACAACAGATGCAAACGCAGGCGCGCAGCCAGCAGCAAAATCTACAGTCACAGTTGAATGCCAATACGCAGCGGGTTCAGCAGGGACAGCCGGGCAACGGTATGCTCGGTCAGCAAACGCTGCCCAATACGCAGGGCGGAATGCTCAGCGGCAGCGGAAACCCGGACCGGATGCTAAACCATTCCCAGCCAATGTTGCAGCAGGACAGCGGGACGCCGCAGCCTGACATCCCGCTGAAAACCATCAGCCCTTAAAATTGACGGCCCTTAAAACTGAAAGTGAGGGCCGATGTCATCAATGCGATCGGTGCAGATACAATCCACGCCCCAGCGCAGCAGCTCTGCCGCCCGCTGGGGCTGATTGACGGTATACACCAGAATCCGCAGACCCGCGGCCTTAATCTCTTGCACTCGCATCTCATCGAGTAATTTATGGTTGAGATGGAGGGAAACACAGCCCAGACGGATCGTCAGTTCACGCCAGTCTTCACGCCATTTATCCAGTAGTAACCCGCGCGGCAGTTCAGGTGCTGCCGCCTGCGCCGCTTCCAGCGCCTCTATCTCAAAGGAAGAAAGCAGCGGCGGCGTCATCCCGGCCCACAGTTCGCGGGCGGCCAACGCCACGACGCGTCCTGTTAGCCTTCCGCTCCCCGTTGTCGGTTTGATCTCAATATTCGCCATCATGCCGTGTTTACGGCAGCGCTCCGCCACCTGCGAGAGCAACGGCAGCGGCTCGCCTTTAAATTCGCCGCTAAACCAACCGCCAGCGTCCACACGCAATAAATCCTGCCAGTTCAACTCGCCCGCCACGCCCCAACCGTTGCTGGTGCGCTCCAGGTTATCGTCATGCAGCAGGAAAATTTCGCCGTCTTTCGACAGCTTGGCATCAAACTCAATCATGGTGTGCCCGTATCGCGCGCCCACGTCAATCGCCGCCAGAGTGTTTTCCGGCGCCAGTTTACCGCCGCCGCGATGGGCGACAATGTGGGGATAAGGCCAGTTACTCATACACGTTGTCCTGTTTCGCCATCAAAAAGATGCCGCTGATGTTCCGGCAGATGCAGCCATAGCGTACTGCCCGCCGCCGGGCGCTGCTGATGCGCCAACCGCACCACCAGTTTCTGATCGCCCCAGCGCCCATGCGCCAGATTATCCGCGCCCAGAATCTCCAGCGTATCTACCGTTAGCGGCACGCCGCCTTCCGCCTGCGAGCTTAACGCAATATGCTCCGGTCGGATACCCAGCGTCATGTTACGTCCGGCATGCCCCCGATAGTCCGTACCTATCGGTAACGCCAGACCGCCAGGCAATTCGAAACGGTCGCCGGAAGCGCTGATAACGCCATCCAACAGGTTCATCGCCGGGCTGCCGATAAAGCTCGCCACGAAGCGACTGGCCGGTTTTTCATATACCTCTACCGGCGTGCCAATCTGTTCTGCGACACCTTTATTCATCACCATCACCCGCTGGGCCAGCGTCATCGCCTCTACCTGATCGTGAGTAACATAGAGCGAGGTGGTACGAAGACGACGATGCAGATGCTGTAACTCCAGACGCATCTGCACGCGCAGCTTGGCGTCGAGGTTAGAGAGCGGTTCGTCGAATAAGAAGACTGCCGGCTCGCGGACGATCGCGCGCCCCATTGCCACGCGCTGCCGTTGACCGCCGGAAAGCTCGCGTGGACGGCGTTTAAGCAGGCCGTCCAGCTCCAGAATGCGCGCCGCCTCCCGCACGCGTTCTTCAATATGCGCTTTGCTCATACCGCGAATTTTTAGTCCCCACGCCATGTTCTCCTCTACGCTCATATGGGGATAGAGAGCATAGTTCTGAAATACCATCGCGATGCCGCGATCTTTGGGTTCCATCTCGGTGACACGTTTGCGATCAATCCAGATATCGCCGCTGGTCACGCGTTCCAGACCGGCCACCATCCGCAACAACGTTGATTTGCCGCAGCCGGACGGCCCGACCATCACGATAAATTCGCCATCCGCCACGTCCAGCGTCAGCGGTTGAATGACCTGGGTTTTGCCGTCCCAGCTTTTGGTTACTGCCTGTAGTTTTAAACCAGCCATTTTTATTTCTCACTGTCCACTAAACCACGCACAAACGCCCGTTGCATGGCTAAAACGATAACGACCGGAGGGATAAGGGTGAGCAGCATTGCCGCCATCACCTGGTTCCATTGCGTGGTACCTTCGCCGGTGGCGATCATCCCTTTGATACCCGCTACGGCAGTGCCAAGATTCACGTCGGTGATAATCAACAGCGGCCACAGATACTGGTTCCAGCCGTAGATAAAGGTGATGACGAATAACGCCGCCAGGTTGGTTTTTGACAGCGGCAACACGATGTCGCGGAAAAAGCGCATCGGCGACGCGCCGTCAATACGGGCCGCCTCCACCAGTTCATCCGGAAGCGTCATGAAGAACTGACGAAACAGGAAAGTGGCGGTAGCGGACGCCATCAGCGGTAGCGTCAGACCAGCATAGCTGTCGAGCATTTTCAGGTTGGCGATCACTTCCACCGTCGGGAAGATACGCACTTCAACCGGCAGCATCAGGGTGATAAAAATCATCCAGAAGAACAGGTTACGCAGGGGAAAACGAAACCAGACGATGGCGAATGCGGAAAGCATAGATACCGTGATTTTGCCTACCGTAATGCTGAACGCCATAATGAAACTGTTAAGCATCATCAGCCAGAATGGCGCGCTATTAACACCGACGCCGTTGACCCAAATAGTTTTGATATTCTCCAGTAACTGCGTGCCGGGAAGCAGCGTCATCGGCGTCTCAAACACCGCGCGGTCGTCCAGCGTCGCCGCGACAAACGCGACATACAGCGGAAACAAAATGACCGCGATCCCCAGAATCAGCATGGTATGGCTGAATATTGTCAGCCCGCGACGATTCTCTATCATTGGTAACGCACCTTACTTTCCACATAGCGGAACTGCACCACCGTCAGAATGATGACGAGGAACATCAACACCACCGACTGCGCGGCGGACGCCGAGAGATCCAGGCCGGTAAACCCTTCGCGATAGATCTTATAAATCAGCGTCGTGGTGGCTTGTACCGGCCCGCCGGCGGTCGCGGCGTCGATCACCGGGAAGGTGTCGAAAAAGGCGTACACCAGGTTGACCACCAGCAGGAAGAAACTGACCGGCGCAATAAGCGGCAAAGAAAGCCGGAAGAAACGACGAATCGGCCCGGCGCCGTCAATGGCCGCCGCTTCCACCAGCGAGCGGGGAATGGATTGCAGCGCGGCAAAGAAGAATAAAAAGTTGTAACTAATCTGCTTCCAGACTGACGCAAATACCACCAGGAACATCGCCTGACCGCTGTTTTGCGCGTGGTTCCAGTCATAGCCGAATTCGCCAAGGAAATGGGTGATTAATCCCCGCCCCGGGTTAAACAGGAAAATCCACAATACGGCGGCGACGGCGGGCGCGACGGCATAAGGCAGCAGCATCAGCGTCTGATAAAAACGGCTGCCGCGCACCACGTAATCCACCAGGGCGGCGAAAAACAACGAGACCAGCAGGCCGCTAAACGTGACCAGCGCGCTGAATTTAATCGTCGTCCAGAAGGCATCGAGATAATAACTGTCGTGAAAAAGCGCGACGAAATTCTCCAGCCCGACAAATTGGCTGGAAAAACCAAACGGATCGACGCTTTGCAGCGAATACCACAGCGCTTCGCCCGCAGGCCAGATAAAGAAAATAACGGTGATAACCAACTGCGGAGCAACCAGTAAATACGGCAGCCAGCGCGAGCGGAACACCGGACGGGATGATGACATGAAGATTCTTTTCCTGGAAGGTGCCGGATGGCGGTGCAAGCACCTTATCAGGCCTACAAACGCTGTAGGCCTGATAAGCGCAGCGCCATCAGGCACTTATACACTTAAGATTTGCTCGCTTTCTCAAAACGACGCAGTAACTGATTCCCGCGATCCACCGCGGTATCCAACGCCTGTTGTGGGGTTTTCTTCCCGGTCCAGACGCTTTCCAGCTCTTCGTCCACGATGGTACGAATCTGCGGCATATTGCCCAGACGCAAGCCTTTGGTGAAGGGTAACGGCGGCTTATTCAACATCTGGCGAGTGGCGATATCCGCACCGGGGTTTTTATCGTAATAACCCTGCTCGCGGGTCAGCTCGTAGGCGGCGGTGGTAATCGGCAGGTAGCCGGTTTTTTGATGCCATTCAGCAGCGTTTTCCGGTTTTGCCAGGAAGTCGAGGAATTTGGCGACGCCGGTATAGGTTTCTTTATCTTTACCCTGCATGACCCATAGGCTGGCTCCGCCGATAATAGCGTTTTGCGGCGCGCCCTTGATATCAGCGTCGTACGGCATCATACCCACGCCATAGTTAAATTTGGCATACTGGCGGATATTGGCGAGCGAGCCGGAGGACGCGGTTGTCATCGCGCAGTCACCGTTATAAAACTTCTCGGTAGACTCGTCCTTACGCCCAACATAGCTGAAGTCGCCTTTTTTATTCATCTCTTCCAGCAGCGCGATATGTTTCACCTGCTCTGGCTTATTAAACTCCAGCACCGCATCTGTACCGTCAAAACCATTGTTTTTACTGGCGAAGGGGAGACCGTTCCAGGCGCTGAAGTTTTCCAGTTGGATCCAGCCTTGCCAGCCGCTGGCGTAACCGCATTTCATGCCTGCCGCTCTCAGTTTCGCGGTATAGTCAGCCAGCTCCTGCCAGGTTTTCGGCGGCTGTTCCGGATCTAAACCGGCTTTCTTAAAGGCGTCTTTGTTGTAGTACAGTACCGGCGTGGAGCTGTTAAAGGGCTGGGAGAGCAGATGCCCGCTTTTAGCATCGGTGTAGTAGCCTGCAACGGTCGGTACAAACTGGGACTCGTCAAAGTTAATACCGGCGTCTTTAAACACTTCATAAACCGGCTTAATGGCTTTCGAGGCCATCATGGTCGCTGTCCCAACCTCATAAACCTGCAATATTGCCGGCGCGTTGCCGGTACGGAATGCCGCGATCCCGGCGCTCAGGTTCTGTTCATAGTTCCCCTTATAGACCGGAACGATTTTGTAATCCGGATTGGCCTGGTTGAAACGTTGCGCCAGTGAATCAACTTCTTTGCCTAACTCCCCTTCCATTGAATGCCAGAATGGAATAGTGGTGACGGCCAACGCCTGACCCGTAAATGCCAGACTCAGCGCCAGTCCTAAAGCTGTATGTCGTAACGATATCATCGGTTATCTCTCTTTTTGTGCCGGGATGCGCGATATCACGCGTTTTATGTTCGCGGGGGTAACATGACATGCTCGAATGACAGAAAAATAACTTTTTTATTACAAAAAAAAGATAGTAAGGCGACAGAGAGATGGCAAGGCAGTGAAAGCGCCGGAAAAGAAAAGTGGGAGCTACGGCACGAATAGGTACGACGTTATTCTCGGGGGTGGCGCACACGCCGTAACCCAACCAGACGGAGCGTCGCCGGGATTAACGTCTCAGGCACGTAAGCGAACGGCAATTTGTTCCAGCGTAAGCCGCCCTGCCGCCGCATCGACTGTCATATCGACAAAATCCGGATTCGCAGCGAGTGAGATCCCGTTACGCTTTAAAAACAGCAGCGTAATAAATAAGGCGGTGCGTTTGTTACCATCATTGAAGATATACCCACGGGATATAGTGAGCAAATGCATTGCCGCCAGCAGCCACACGTCGGTCACCCCTTCATATTCGATTTGATTGAGTACCCGATACATTAGCGCTTCCGCGCGGCCAGGATCAGGCATGCCTGTTACACCAGGCGTAACGCGGAGAAGCCTGTCGTGAAACTGAATTATCTCTTCCGCTGAGATAAGTTGTAGGGTCATTTATCCGCCAGCTTCCTGAGCTCATTGCCATGAACCGCCATAATGGCAGCAAACTCATCATCCATTCGCGCCGTCTGATAACGCTCAAACTCCTCGGCGCTGATGATCACTGCGGACTTATGCCCACGACGCGTGATGGTAACAGGGCCCGCCGTTACCGCGCTTTCCAGGACTTCGGCCAGATTTTGCCGCGCTTCGCTATAGTTAACCGTACGCATAAACACCTCCCCAGTTGTACATGTTTATTGTACAACAAACATGTACAAAAAAAGAGCCATCAGGCTCTTTTGAAAAATTTTACCGCTTGCCGTTACCGGGGGCGGCGCACGCGCTTCCCCCCCTGGCACAGTCTAACCGCCCAGATAGGCGCTGCGCACCGCTTCGTTCGCCAGCAGTGCATCACCGGTATCGGATAGCACCACGTGGCCGTTTTCCAGCACATAACCGCGGTCGGCGAGCTTCAGCGCCTGGTTGGCGTTCTGCTCGACAAGGAAGATAGTCATACCCTGCTCGCGCAACTGCTCAATGGTGTCGAAGATCTGCTGGATGATGATCGGCGCCAGCCCCAGCGACGGTTCATCCAGCAGCAATAGCCTCGGCTGGCTCATCAGCGCGCGGCCAATCGCCAGCATCTGCTGTTCGCCGCCGGACATGGTGCCCGCTCGCTGGATACGGCGCTCATGCAGGCGCGGAAACAGCTCGTACACCCATTTGATACGCTCCTGAAACCGATCGCGCTCGGCAAAAAAACCGCCCATCGCCAGGTTCTCTTCTACCGTCATCCGCGAGAAGACGCGCCGCCCTTCCGGCACTATCGCCACCGCTTCACGCATGATTTTCGCCGTCTGCCAGTCGGTTATGTCTTTACCGTCAAACACCACCCGTCCGCTGGAGGCGCGCGGATCGCCGCACAAGGTGCCAAGCAGCGTCGTTTTCCCCGCGCCGTTAGCGCCAATCAGGGTAACGATTTCCCCCTGGTTGATGTGCAGACTGACGTCGTGCAGCGCCTGAATCTTGCCGTAGTGGGCGCTGACTTTTTCAAACGTTAACATCGTTTTTTCCATCTTATGCCTCACCCAGATAAGCGCGGATGACGTCCGGGTTGTTGCGGATCTCTTCCGGCGTGCCGTTCGCCAGCGGCGTGCCCTGGTTCACCACGTAAATGCGATCGGAAATGCCCATCACCAGCTTCATATCGTGTTCAATCAGCAAGATAGTGGTGTTGTGATGGTTACGTAGTTCGGCAATCAGCTCATCCAGCTCTTTGGTCTCTTTCGGGTTAAGGCCAGCCGCCGGTTCGTCGAGCATCAGAATTTCTGGCTGCGTCACCATGCAGCGGGCAATCTCCAGCCGGCGCTGGTCGCCGTAGGCCAGATTACTGGCCTGGCGGTTGGCATGTTCCAGCAGGCCAATACGCTCAAGCCAGGTCGCCGCGCGGTCCAGCGCTTCGCTTTGCGCGCGGCGGAAAGCGGGCGTTTTCAACAGGCCGGAAAAGAGGCCCGTTTTCAGTTGCTGGTGCTGCGCCACCAGCAGATTTTCAATCACCGTCATTTCGCGAAACAGGCGCACATGCTGGAAAGTGCGTACCACGCCCATGCGGGCGATCTGCTGGCCCGGCAATCCTTCCAGATGCCGCTCGCGCAACGTGATCGTACCGCCTGTCGGCTTATAAAAACCGGTCAGGCAGTTAAACACCGTCGTTTTACCCGCGCCGTTAGGGCCAATCAGCGACACAATTTCCCGCTCACGCAATTCCAGCGATACATTGTTGACCGCCAGCAAACCGCCAAAGCGCATCATCAGGCCGTTAACCGCTAATAATGGCTGACTCATGCCTGCTCTCCTTTCGCCTGACCACTTTTCAGCTTCAACTGCGGACGCGTCATCGGCAGCAATCCCTGCGGGCGCCAGATCATCATCAACACCATCAAACCGCCGAGCATCAACATGCTGTATTCGTTGAAATCGCGCATCAACTCGCGCGACACCACCAGCAGAACCGCCGCCAGGATCACCGCAAACTGCGAGCCCATTCCGCCCAGCACCACAATCGCCAGCACGAAGGCGGATTCGGCGAAGGTGAAGGATTCCGGGCTGACAAAGCCCTGGCGGGCGGCAAACAACGTCCCGGCGAAACCGGCAAACGCGGCGCTGATAGTAAAAGCGGTCAGCTTGATGCGCGTCGGGCTTAAACCTAATGAGCGACAGGCGATCTCATCTTCACGCAACGCTTCCCACGCCCGGCCCAGCGGCATACGCAGCAGGCGGTTAATGACAAACAGCGACAGGACCACCAGCAACAGGGCCACCAGATAGAGGAAAATGACCCGGTCGGATGGGTCGTACTTCACGCCAAAGAAATTGCTGAAGGTATCCCAGCCGCCTTCGCGGGTGCTGCGGCTAAACTCCAGACCAAACAGCGTCGGTTTCGGGATCTGGCTGATGCCGTTCGGGCCGCCGGTAATTTCCGTGTTGTTGAGCAGCAGGATACGGACGATTTCGCCGAAGCCGAGCGTCACAATCGCCAGATAGTCGCCGCGCAGACGCAGTACCGGGAAGCCGAGCAGGAAACCAGCAGCGGCGGAGACCAGTCCCGCCAGCGGCAGGCAGGTCCAGAAACCCAAACCATAATAGTGGTTGAGCAGCGCAAAGGTATAAGCGCCGATGGCGTAAAAGCCGCCGTAGCCCAATACCAGCAGGCCGGACAGCCCCACCACCACGTTCAGCCCCAGACCGAGGATGATATAAATCATGGTCATAGTGGCGATATCGACGCTACCGCGCGACACCATAAACGGCCACGCCACGGCGATAACCAGCAGCGCCATCAGAAACAGCTTTTGCTTAACGGTAGAGCCATCGATCGCCGGCAGAATAAACTTCGGTCCGGAGACGTGCTTCACCGCTTTCTGGAACATCGGACGCAGCAACTGAAAGAAAAAAACCACTGCCGTACCGATAAAGATCCACTGCCAGCGGATGTCGGCGGCGGTATCCACCACCAGTTTGGTGCCGTCCAGCTCCAGTTGTACGCCCATGAAGACGCCAGCCAAAACGAAGAACATCGCCGCAGAGAACAGAGCCATCGCAATATGCATCGGTTTCATACTTTCTCTACCTCCGGACGCCCCAGGATACCGGTCGGCATCACCAGCAGTACCAGAATCAGCAGAGCGAACGACACGACATCTTTATATTCGGTACTTAAATATGCAGACGAGAGCGCTTCGGCGACGCCCAAAATCAGACCGCCGATCATCGCGCCCGGAATGCTGCCTATACCGCCCAGTACCGCTGCGGTGAACGCTTTCATCCCGGCCATAAAACCGATGTAGGGGTTAATTACGCCATAGAACTGACCGAGCAGTACGCCCGCCACTGCCGCCATTGCCGCGCCGATAACAAACGTTAGCGCAATAACGCGGTCGGTATTAATGCCGAGCAGGCTGGCCATTTTCAGATCCTCCGCGCAGGCGCGGCAGGCGCGGCCCATCCGGGAGTAGCGAATGAAAATGGTGAGCGCCAGCATAGCCAGAAAGGTGACTATCCAGATAACCGCCTGCATGGTGGTGATGGACGCGGAAAAGTTTTCGCTGCTGCCCACAATCCACTGGCCGTTAAACAGGCTGGGTAACGCCACGTCGCGCGAACCTTCCGTCAGGCTGACGTAGTTTTGCAGGAAGATGGACATCCCGATGGCGGAAATCAGGGCGATCAGGCGCTTGGAGTTGCGCACGGGCCGGTAAGCGACTCGCTCGATACTCCAGCCGTAGGCGCTGGCAATAATAATCGCGCCGATAAATCCAGCGGCCACCAGGAGCCAACTGGTGTCTATTCCCATCATCATTAGCGCGGCGATGATCATAAAAGAGACGTAGCTGCCGATCATATACACCTCGCCATGAGCGAAGTTGATCATGCCGATAATGCCGTACACCATCGTATAACCGATAGCAATCAGCGCGTAGGTGCTCCCCAGCGTGACGCCGTTAAACATCTGCTGCAAGAAATAGAGAAACTGCTCGGACATAAGGTAACCTTTTTAAACCCGCCCGGCGTGCGGGCGGTGGGATAACTTATCTTCTGGCATTACTTCGCGACGGTTGACGAGCCGTCGGCGTGCCACTGGAAGACGCCAAATTCAAATCCCTTAAGATCGCCTTTTTCATCCCATTTCAGCGGCCCAATAACGGTATCAGCCCCGTTCGCTTTAAGATCTTTCACCAGATCCAGTGGAGCATGGCTGGCGCTACGCGTCATTGCGGTCGCCAGCGACTGGACGGCGGCGTAGGTGATCCAGACATACGGACCGCTGGGATCTTTCTTGTCGGCTTTCAGCGCCTCAACAATCGCCTTATTCGCCGGGTCCTGGTCATAACGTTTTGGCATCGTCACCAACATGCCTTCCGCCGCACCGCCCGCAATATTGGACAGCGACGCGTTACCCACGCCTTCCGGCCCCATAAATTGCGTTTTCAGGCCATTAGCCCGCGCCTGGCGCAGCATCTGCCCCATTTCCGGGTAGTAGCCGCCGTAATACACAAAGTCGATATTCTCTTTTTGCAAGCGGGCAATCAGGGCGGAGAAATCTTTTTCGCCGGCGGTAATACCATCAAAAAAGACAATATTGGCATTGCCCTGCTTCAGACCATCCTGCACGGAGCGCGCCAGTCCTTCGCCGTATTGCTGTTTATCGTGAATGATAGCGATGCGCTGCGGTTTCACCGTTTCCAGGATGTATTTCGCGGCCGTTGGCCCCTGGGAGGAGTCCAGGCCGGCGGTACGCATAATGTACTGATAGCCGCGCTGGGTCAGCTCCGGGTTAGTCGCCCCCGGGGAGATCATCAGAATACCTTCATCTTCATAGATATCGGATGCTGGCTGAGTAGAAGAAGAACACAAGTGACCAATAACGTACTGAATACCGTCGTTAACGATTTTGTTGGCCACCGCCACCGCCTGTTTTGGATCGCAGGCATCATCGTACTCTACGCCGACCAGCTTATCGCCTTTAATACCGCCTTTAGCGTTGATGTCTTTAATGGCCTGGCGCGCGCCGTTAAATTCCATATCGCCCCATTGCGCTACCGGGCCGGACATCGCCCCGACTATGGCGACTTTAATATCATCTGCCATTGCCCCCTGCGAGACTGCTAATGCAACAATCCCTGCGATTATTGTTTTCGCTTTCCGTTTCATGTGCCTGTATCCCCATTCGTGATGTTATATGTTTTGTTTTTTGCTGGTTAAAAAGCAGACTGTACTTTTTATAAATGGTGCGCTTTTTACTGACTCATTAATGAGTTAGCGCAGCATTTAAAGCATAATAAGATTAAAATCTCTATTTTTCAGTCTATTAAGAAAAGATAATATTCTGCTTTTCGTTATAGATAAACAAAAAAAAGCACGCTTGTCAGCATAAAATAACGGCACATTAAGCGGAATAATTCACTAGCATTCAGGGAATTATGCTGCCTGTTTTCCATTCTCTAATGCTTCAAACTGTAATTATCGTTGTTAAAAAATTAATAACCTGGTAAATGACACAAAAAAGAGAAAGCATCTGGCCTGCCTGTTTCGGTACACTGATCGCATCTTTTGAAATCGGGACAAGCCGTCGATGAAGCTGACCATTCTTCGTTTAGAACACTTTAGCGCTCAGGATCAGATCGATCTGGGCAAAATCTGGCCGGAATATTCCGCCTCCTCATTAAGCGTAGATGAAACGCACCGGATTTATGCCGCGCGGTTTAACGAGCGTTTGTTGGGCGCCGTAAGAGTGACGCTGAGCGGAACGCAGGGCGCGCTGGATTCCTTACGCGTGCGTGAAATCACCCGTCGTCGCGGCGTCGGGCAATACCTGGTAGAAGAAGTCATCCGCGATAATCCCAACGTCTCGTCGTGGTGGATGGCGGATGTCGGTGTTGAAGACCGCAGCGTGATGGCCGCGTTTATGCAGGCGTTAGGTTTTACCGCCCAGCATGACGGCTGGGAGAAGCGCTAAAAGAAAGCCGGATGGCGCTGACGCTTATCCGGCCTACATGCCGGGAGAAAAGATAAAAACCACCTCGCAATTTTCCAGGAATTTCGCGTTGCAGGCAGGCGGCAAGTTATGAAATCCCCGGGAGCTTACATAAGTAAGTGACCGGGGTTGAATAACGTAGCCAACGCACCTGCAGCGCGAAAGGCGCCAGGAAAATCACTTGGCGTCCGTCGCCGTACCATTCGCATGCCAGTCAAACACGCCGAACTCAAATCCTTTCAGATCGCCTTTCTCATCCCACGACAGCGGTCCCATTACGGTGTCGACCGTGGCGCCTTTCAGGTATTTGGCGATTTCCGCCGGATCGTCGGAGTGGTTCAGCCCCGCCTGCAACGATTGCAGCGCGGCGTAGGTGGTCCACACGAATGCACCGCTAGGATCTTGTTTCTTGGCTTTGATGGCATCCACAATCGGTTTGTTCGCTGGCACCTGATCGTAGTTCTTCGGTTTGGTGACCAGTAAGCCTTCCGCCGACTCTCCGGCGATGTTAGACAGCGACACGTTCGCCACCCCTTCCGGCCCCATAAACTGGGTTTTCAGCCCTGCGGCGCGGGACTGGCGCAAAATCTGCCCCATTTCCGGGTGATAACCACCGTAGTAGACAAAGTCGATATTCTCTTTTTTCAGACGCGCTACCAGAGTGGAGAAATCTTTTTCGCCGGCGGTGATGCCGTCAAAGAATACGACGTTAACGCCGCCTTTCTTCAGACCGTCCTGCACCGCGCGCGCCAGCCCTTCGCCGTACTGCTGCTTATCGTGGATAATCGCGATGCGCTGCGGTTTTACCTTCTCCAGAATATATTTTGCCGCCGTTGGCCCCTGGTCAGAGTCCAGGCCGGTCGTGCGCAAAATCAGGTTATAGCCGCGTGCGGTCAGCTCCGGCGCGGTCGCCGCCGGGGTTATCATCAGGATGCCTTCGTCTTCGTAGATATCAGACGCTGGCTGTGTGGAAGAGGAGCATAAGTGACCGATAACATACTTGATGCCGTCGTTCACCACTTTGTTAGCGACCGCTACCGCCTGTTTCGGGTCACAGGCGTCGTCATATTTCACCGCGACGAGCTTATCGCCTTTAATACCGCCTTTCGCATTGATATCGGCAATTGCCTGTTCCGCACCGGTAAACTCCTGATCGCCATACTGCGCCACCGGACCGGACATCGCGCCGACAACCGCGACTTTAATGTCCTCGGCGAATGCCATATGGCTTAATGACAGGGCGATACATCCTGCCAATAACGTTTTACCCTTCATATTCATCCTGATAATCCCCATTATTCTGGTTGTTACGTGTGTTGTGGTGTTATTGTTCAGCACTTTATTTCGATTATTGGCTAGCTACCCGTGCTTTAGCAGCATACTCTGCTAAAACATACCCGATTTTTATTATTTTGGAATAGCTAAATTTACATCCAGATAACAGATTTGTGTCGGTGGGGGAGAGGAAGGGCCCGTAGGCCCGATAAGCGAAGCGCCATCGGGCAAACGTGTTGCCGGATGGCAGGGTAAACGCCTTATCCGGCCTACAAAAAACAAAACCCCCGAATTCACATTCGAGGGTTCATTGGCAATTCGCGAAGATTACGCTTCGATCGCAGCGCGAAGCTTTTTCATGGCGTTCTTTTCAAGCTGGCGCACACGCTCAGCGGAGACGCCGTAACGATCGGCCAGCTCCTGCAACGTAGACTTATTGTCTTCGTCCAGCCAGCGAGCGCGGATAATATCCTGGCTACGCTCGTCGAGCCCCTGCATCGCGTCGGTCAGTCGGTTGGCGGCCTGCTCTTCCCAGTTATCGTCTTCAATGCCGTCGGCAAAGTTAGACGATTTATCCTGCAGATACAGCACCGGCGCCATTGGCTGGCTGTCGGACTCATCGTCCGAAGACATGTCAAACGTCATGTCCTGCGCCGCCATACGCGACTCCATCTCACGCACGTCTTTACTGGAAACACCCAGTTCGCGCGCCACCATTTCAACCTCATCCTGATTAAACCAGCCCAGACGCTGCTTGGTTTTACGCAGATTAAAGAACAGCTTACGCTGCGCTTTCGTGGTTGCGACTTTAACGATACGCCAGTTACGCAGCACGTATTCGTGAATTTCTGCTTTAATCCAGTGTACGGCGAAGGAAACCAGGCGCACGCCTACTTCCGGGTTGAAACGGCGTACGGCTTTCATCAGGCCGATGTTGCCTTCCTGGATCAAATCCGCCTGCGGCAGACCATAGCCCGCATAGTTACGAGCAATATGAACAACAAAGCGCAGGTGAGACAGGATCAGCGTTTTAGCTGCTTCCAGATCGCCCTGGTAATGCAGCCTTTCAGCCAATGCCCGCTCCTCGTCAGCCGATAACATCGGCCACGCGTTCGCCGCCCGGATATAAGATTCCAGGTTGCCAACAGGGGCTAAAGCTAAATTTTGCATTTCTTTGGTCATTCAAATCCTCTCAATCAGTATTGCCTGGCACCGTCAGCGAGCAACAACCGTGCCAAAGCCGATGAGCAACGAGAATATCACCCACTCTTTTATCAGACAGTGATTTTATCCACAAGTTCAATGTAACACTGTGCATAATTTGCACAAATCTTGTGACATAAAGATGACGCGCGGGGAAGAGACAACAGGGACTCTTTCCCTGCGAACGGAAGCCCATTGCAGGGAAAGATTATACCACGATTTTATCAATCGGGAGTAAAGTGACGTAAATGTTGCACCGTGGCCAGCCAGGCGGCGATCCAGCCAATCATGGAACAGACCAGCAGCAGCAACAGGCACTCATCGAACGATAAGCCATTGAGATCAAACTTCGTGCCGAAGACCTGCGCCACTTCAGTCACCGCCGATGATAAACGCATCACCAAAATTTCAGACAATATCAGTGAAAGAAACGCGCCGGAAAAACCGAGCAACGCGCCGCCGTAGAGGAACGGACGCAGGATAAAGCCATCGGTCGCGCCAATCAGCTTTTGCACGTTAATGGTATCGCGACGGGCAAAAATGCTCAGGCGCACGCTGTTGCCGATAACGAGGAAGACCGCCGCGACCATCAGCACGCCAATCATCGCCGACACGCGGCCCACCAGCCCAGTGAGCGCCGCCAGGCGCGCAAACCAGCTATCATCCATGCGGACTTCGTCAATGCCGTTAATCTGCGAGATACGGTCGCGCAGCGTATTAAGCGAGGCGGTACTCTGGAAGTCCAGCTTGGGGATCACCACCGCCACCGCTGGCAGCGGGTTCTCTTCCAGCATATCCAGCGCGCCGCCAAAACCCGACCAGTTGCGGAATTCGCCCAGCGCGTCCTCACGGGACAGGTAGTTGACCTTCTCAACGCCCTGCTCGGCCTGAAGCTGCCCAACGACCCGCGCCGCCGCATCATCATCCAGCGTTTTTTGCAGATAAACGGTGATCTGCGGCGACGGATAGTACTGAGTCGCCGCCTGGTTGACGTTCTTATAGACCATGTAACAGACGCTGGGCAGCGTCAGGGAGATAGCGATCACCATCACCGTTAGAAACGTCGCCAGCGGTTTGCTTTTCAGATCCTGCAGCGCGCCGTGCCAGGCATAGCGCACCTGCTCATTAAAGACGTTCGTTTTACGTGAGTTCGGTTTCGGCGTCGGCTTCTGGCGTCCTGGCGCGTTGCGCCCGCCGCCTGTTCCGCCGCGAGACTTACGTAGTCGATCCAACCGTCCGCCGAACTGCCTGATTTGGTTAATCGCGTCGCGCCTATTCATTGGCCAGGCCTCCATGCAGATGTCCATCGCTCAGGACGAGCTGCCTATAGGAACGACGGGAGATAAGTCCAATATCGTGCGTCGCCATCAGTACCGTCACCCCTACGCGGTTAAACTCTTCAAACAGACGTAAAATCCCTTCCGACAACGCGTCGTCCAGGTTCCCGGTCGGTTCATCCGCCAGCAATACCGCTGGCTTATTGACCACCGCGCGGGCGATGCCCACGCGCTGTTGTTCGCCTCCGGAGAGTTGAATCGGGAAGTTTCTCGCTTTGTCCAGTAGTCCAACCTTATCCAGCGCCGCCGACACACGACGGCGGATATCATCGCCGCTGGCGCCGGCAATGATTAACGGTATCGCCACATTGTCATAGACCGTGCGATCCATCAGCAGATGGTGATCCTGGAAAATCATCCCAATCTGGCGGCGCAAAAACGGCACTTCGCGGTTTTTCAGGCGCGTAATATCATGCCCGCTGAAGAAGATTTTGCCGGCGCTGGGCCGCTCAATCCCACAGATTAGCTTCAGCAGGGTACTTTTCCCCGCGCCGGAGTGGCCGGTCAGAAACGCCATCTCGCCTGGCCGCATATGGAATGTCACTCCCTGCAGCGCTTGTCTCCCGCCGAGATAGGCCTTGCTGACATGTTCAAAGCGAATCATTGTTAATCCTCTCGGGCAAAAAGTGCCTCAATAAAATCGTCCGCCTTAAACGGACGCAAATCCTCGATACGTTCGCCCACGCCAATGTAACGGATAGGAATGCCAAACTGGTCAGCTACCGAGAAAATCACCCCGCCTTTCGCCGTACCGTCCAGCTTGGTCAGGGTAATACCGGTTAAGCCTACCGCTTCATGGAACAGTTTGGCCTGGCTTACCGCGTTCTGTCCGGTACTGGCGTCAATGGTCAGCATAACCTCATGCGGCGCTTCTTCGTCCAGCTTTTTCATGACGCGAACGATTTTTTTCAGCTCTTCCATCAGGTGCGACTTGTTCTGCAGACGCCCTGCCGTATCGGCAATTAACACATCCACATTACGCGCCTTCGCGGCCTGGATAGCGTCAAAAATCACCGAGGCGGAGTCCGCGCCGGTATGCTGGGCGATAACCGGAATGTTGTTACGCTGTCCCCAGACCTGTAGCTGTTCGACCGCCGCCGCGCGGAAAGTATCCCCCGCCGCCAGCATCACTGATTTACCCTGCTGCTCAAACTGGCGCGCCAGTTTACCGATAGTGGTGGTTTTACCCACGCCGTTCACGCCAACCATCAGAATAACAAAAGGCGTTTTACCTTCAATATTAAGCGGTTCGTCTACCTTCGCCAGAATCTCGCCCATCTCGTCTTTCAACAGACCATACAGCGCCTCAGCATCTTTAAGCTGTTTGCGGCTGGCGCCTTCCGTCAGATTAGCGATAATCTTACGCGTGGTTTCCACCCCGACATCAGCGATGAGCAACTGCTCTTCCAGCTCCTCGAACAAATCATCGTCGATTTTCTTGCCGCGGAACAGACTGATAAATCCGGAACCGAGATTTTCTTTGGTTTTCAGCAGACTGCGTTTCAGGCGGGCAAAGAAACCTTCTTTAGTCGGTTTTTCCTGCTCCTGAACGATCGCTTCCACCGGCGCGTCTTCTTCCGCCGGCGGAACAACCATCACCGCCTCTTCCGCCGCCTGAGCGGCCAGCGCCTGCGCTTCCAGCTCTTCGTCGGTGAATTTCGCCGCGTTTTCGCCCTCTTCTTCTACCGCAGCAATAACCTCTACGGTTTCCGCTTCGGCCTGCCACTCTTCCGGCGAGATAGCCTCGTCTTTGACCTCTTCCGGCAGCGGCAATTCCTCGCGTTCCACCGCGATCTGCGGCGCTGCCATCTCAATGGCCGTCGCGGGCTCCGGCTCTACCGGCTGCGGTTTTTCGCTCTCCTGAACTTTCTCAGTAACGTCCACCACCTCTTCCGCAAAGGCTTCGGTTTCTGCTTTGCTGTGTGCGGGCGTTTGCGCGTCTACGTCTGCCGCCGTTTCAACAGGGGGCTCAACCGGTCGTTGTTCCTCAACAATCTGCTGTTCTTCGGTCTGTTCCTGCTTCTGCTCTTTATCACCGAAGCCCAACCAGGAAAAGAAGCCACGTTTTTTCTGTTTTGCCATCTGCGACTACACCCCTCGCGGCGCTATATACATGGAAGCTAAAAAAATGATGAAATAGTCTATCACTTAACTTAATTCACATCACCGCCTGGAATAACTTGCAACAGGCGGTTCGAGCAAGAGAAATGAAAAAACCGACTCACTCTGGCAGCGGCCAAATCCGCATTATTGGCGGGCAATGGCGTGGCCGTAAATTACCGGTTCCGGACAGCCCGGGTCTGCGTCCCACCACCGATCGCGTGCGCGAAACGTTATTTAACTGGCTGGCTCCGGTAATGGTAGACGCCCATTGTCTGGATTGCTTTGCCGGCAGCGGCGCGCTGGGTCTGGAAGCGCTATCGCGTTATGCGGCCCAGGCAACGTTACTGGAAATGGATCGCGCCGTATCGCAGCAGTTGCAAAAAAATCTGGCGACGCTGAAAGCCAACAATGCTCGCGTCGTCAATACCAATACTCTGGCCTTCCTCAGCCAGCCGGGGACGCCGCATCACGTCGTCTTTGTCGACCCGCCGTTTCGTAAAGGGCTGCTGGAAGAGACGTTACAATTGCTGGAAACCCAGGGATGGCTGGCCGACGACGCGCTAATCTACGTAGAAAGCGAGGTGGAAAACGGTCTGCCGCCCGTTCCGGCGAACTGGGCATTGTATCGAGAAAAGGTGGCCGGACAGGTTGCTTATCGTCTGTATCAGCGCGACGCGCAAGGAGAAAATGATGTTGATTAATCTGGGCCGCTTATTAATGCTCTTCGTGTGGGCATTTTTGATTCTTAATCTGGTGCATCCCTTCCCGCGCCCGCTCAATATCTTCGTCAACGTGGCGTTGGTGTTCATGGCGCTGATGCACGGTATGCAACTGGCGCTGCTGAAATCAACGATACCGAAAGAGGGTCCGCAGATGACGACGGGAGAAAAAATCCGCATTTTCCTGTTCGGCGTGTTTGAGCTGCTGGTCTGGCAGAAGAAGTTTAAGAACAAAAAATAACGTTTGCTGCCGGATGACGGTTTATTCGTTATCCGGGGTACGGCTAACAAACCCGACGAACCGCGTTCCCTTATAGCTCAGCGTACCTTGATCGCCCACCGTCAAAGCGTGGTACTGCTGCGCTTGTAAACGGAACGTTTTTTCCAGACCGCCATTGAGCGGCTTAAAACTGACCTCATAGCGCATACTGGTTCCCGCCGGGCTCACTTCCTGCTGGCGAGAGCGTCGGTCGTTGACCGGCTTCTCCCGTTTATTGCTGACCACGACCTGCTTTTGCTGTAACGGCGCCGCCTCATTAGCGGCTTTTTCCCGCCGTTGCTGAACGAAGCGGAACGACGCGGCAACTACGATTAATGCAATGATTATAATGAAGAAAAGCGGTGGCTTACTCATACTGTTAACCTGTCAGAAAATGCGGAAATAAGCATACCCTGCCCGTTATAGTGTTGTCATCTGACCGTCACGGCCTCTACACTGAATAATAGAGCCGCAAGCATACCGTTTGCGAAAAAATAACGAATTCAAGGAATTAAGATGCTTTGGTCGTTTATCGCTGTCTGCCTGTCCGCATGGCTGTATGTGGACGCCTCCTATCGCGGGCCAGCCTGGCAACGCTGGGTTTTTAAGCCCGTCACGTTATTACTGTTGCTGTTACTGGCCTGGCAAGCGCCGATGTTTGACGCCATCAGTTATCTTGTGTTGGCCGGACTGTGCGCCTCGCTGGTCGGCGATGCGTTAACGCTCTTGCCGCGTCAACGCCTGCTGTACGCCGTCGGGGCATTTTTCTTATCGCATCTGCTCTACACCATTTACTTTGCCAGCCAAATGACGTTGTCGTTCTTCTGGCCGCTGCCGCTGGCGTTACTGATAGTCGGCGCGTTGCTTATCGCCGTTATCTGGACGCGACTGGAGGAGCTACGCTGGCCGGTATGTACTTTTATCGCCATGACGCTGGTCATGGTCTGGCTGGCGGGCGAACTGTGGTTCTTCCGTCCAACGGCGCCAGCCCTTTCGGCCTTTACCGGCGCGACGCTGCTGTTTATCGGCAATATCGTCTGGCTGGGTAGCCATTACCGCCGCCGTTTCCGGGCGGATAACGCAATTGCCGCCGCCTGCTACTTTGCCGGACACTTCCTGATTGTTCGCTCGCTGTACCTGTAAATAATAGCGCTTGACTCTGGAGTCGACTCCAGAGTGTATCCTCCGGTTAATGAGAAAATTATCATCAACCGGAGGACGTTATGTCGACCCCTGATACCGATGGCAAAAAAGTCCCGCCCTTTACCTCCTTCAGATTAGCCCCGGCAATACAGAAGGCCGATAGCTGCTGCTGCGAAGAACATTGCGCGTCCAGCGCGCCTGTTTCTACTGCCGTGGCAGGCACGCGCTATACCTGGAAAATCTCCGGCATGGACTGCGCCGCCTGCGCCCGAAAAGTGGAGAATGCGGTACGCCAAATTCGCGGCGTCAACCAGGCGCAAGTGCTGTTCGCCACCGAAAAGTTAGTGGTCGATGCCGACGCCGACCTTCGCGCGCAAATTGAACACGCCGTACAGAAGGCGGGTTATACCTTGCGTAGTGAAGATTCGCGCGACGCCGCACCTGAATCTCGTCTTAAAGAGAACCTGCCGCTTATTACGCTGATCATTATGATGGCGATAAGCTGGGGGCTGGAGCAATTTAACCACCCGTTCGGCCAACTGGCCTTTATCGCCACCACCCTGGTCGGTCTGTATCCTATTGCCCGCCAGGCGCTGCGGCTGATGAAAAGCGGCAGTTGGTTCGCTATTGAAACGCTGATGAGCGTCGCCGCCATTGGCGCGCTGTTTATTGGCGCGACGGCGGAGGCGGCAATGGTATTGCTGCTGTTCCTCATCGGCGAGCGCCTGGAAGGATGGGCCGCCAGCCGCGCCCGTAAAGGCGTCAGCGCGTTAATGGCGCTTAAACCGGAAACGGCGACCCGTCTGCGCGACGGCGTACGGGAAGAGGTCGCGATTAATACCCTGCGACCGGGCGATATTATCGAAGTCGCCGCCGGGGGGCGTTTACCCGCCGACGGTAAACTGGTTTCCGGTTTCGCCAGCTTTGATGAAAGCGCGCTCACCGGCGAGTCTATCCCTGTGGAGCGCGCAACGGGCGACAAAGTCCCGGCAGGCGCGACCAGCGTTGACCGTCTCGTCACCCTGGAGGTGTTATCTGAACCTGGCGCCAGCGCGATTGACCGTATCCTGACGCTGATTGAAGAGGCGGAAGAGCGCCGTGCGCCCATTGAGCGGTTTATTGACCGTTTCAGCCGCATCTATACGCCAGTCATTATGGTCATCGCGCTGCTGGTGACGCTTATTCCGCCGCTGATGTTCGAGGGCGGCTGGCAGGAGTGGATTTATAAAGGGCTGACGCTGCTATTAATCGGTTGCCCGTGCGCGCTGGTGATCTCCACGCCCGCGGCCATTACCTCCGGGCTGGCGGCGGCGGCACGGCGCGGCGCATTGATTAAAGGCGGCGCAGCGCTGGAGCAACTGGGCCGTATCACGCAGGTCGCCTTTGATAAAACCGGTACGTTGACCATTGGTAAACCACGGGTGACGGCGATTCATCCGGCAAGCGGTATCAGCGAAGCTGAACTGTTGGCGCTGGCGGCAGCCGTAGAACAAGGCGCTACGCACCCGCTGGCGCAGGCTATTGTCCGCGAAGCGCAGACACGCGATCTGGCGATCCCGACGGCGGAATCGCAGCGAACGCTGGCCGGCACCGGGATTGAAGCGCAGGTTAACGGCGAACGAATTCTGATTTGCGCGGCGGGAAAACAGCCTGCGGCAGCGTTTGCCGGGCAAATTAGCGAACTGGAAAACGCCGGGCAGACGGTGGTTCTGGTGCTGCGTAACGAGACCGTTGTTGGCGTCCTCGCCCTCCAGGATACGTTGCGTGACGATGCGCGCGACGCCATCCGCGAACTGCATCAGTTAGGCGTTAACGGCGTGATTCTGACCGGCGATAACCCACGGGCGGCGGCAGCGATTGCCGGCGAGCTGGATCTGGCGTTTAAAGCCGGACTACTGCCGGAAGACAAGGTGCGGGCAGTCACCGCCCTTAACCAACAAGCGCCGCTGGCGATGGTGGGCGACGGCATTAATGATGCGCCCGCGATGAAAGCCGCCAGTATCGGAATTGCGATGGGCAGCGGTACTGACGTCGCGCTGGAAACGGCTGACGCCGCCCTTACTCATAACCGTCTGCGCGGGTTAGCGCAGATGATTACGCTGGCGCGCGCTACCCACGCGAATATCCGGCAGAACATCACCATTGCGCTGGGGCTGAAAGCTATTTTCCTGGTGACGACGCTACTGGGTTTTACCGGGCTATGGCTGGCAATCCTGGCGGATACGGGAGCCACGGTATTGGTGACCGCCAACGCGCTACGTTTGCTGCGTAAAAACTAATCTTCTCCCGCCCGGCGGCGTCGTGTCGCCGGGTTATCCCGCGATATTCCTTTCTTTGTACATATTATTCACGCGAAAATTATTTATTTTCTATTACTTATCAAACCATTAATCAGAAATAGCGTGATTTGATGTAAGGTTAATATTTATCCAACCGATATTGATCATACCGTCTACAAAATAAGGAATGTTAGGCACTATGAAAAATATCAAAGTCATCACCGGCGTTATCGCGACGCTGGGCATATTTAGCGCCTTATTGTTGGTGACAGGAATACTGTTTTATTCCGCCGTCAGCAGCGATCGGCTGAATTTCCAGAATGCGAGCGCGCTGAGTTACCAACAACAGGAACTGGGCGGCAGTTTTCAGACATTGATCGAAACCCGCGTCACCATTAACCGCGTGGCGATACGCATGTTAAAAAATCAGCGCGATCCCGCCTCACTGGACGCCATGAACACGCTGTTAACCAACGCTGGCGCGTCGCTCAACGAAGCGGAAAAGCATTTCAACAACTACGTGAACTCCGAAGCGATCGCGGGCAAAGATCCGGCGTTGGATGCCCAGGCCGAAGCCAGCTTTAAGCAGATGTATGACGTTTTGCAGCAGTCTATCCACTATCTTAAAGCCGATAATTACGCCGCCTATGGCAACCTTGACGCGCAAAAAGCGCAGGATGACATGGAGCAGGTATATGACCAGTGGCTCTCTCAAAATGCGCAATTAATAAAATTAGCCAGCGATCAGAATCAGAGCAGTTTTACCCAGATGCAATGGACGCTGGGGATAATTCTACTTATCGTGCTCATCGTGCTGGCGTTTATCTGGCTGGGGCTGCAACGCGTTCTACTCCGCCCGCTGCAACGGATTATGGCGCACATTCAAACGATCGCCGACGGCGATCTTACCCATGAGATAGAGGCCGAAGGACGCAGTGAAATGGGCCAACTGGCCGCCGGTCTTAAAACGATGCAGCAGTCGTTAATCCGTACCGTCAGCGCGGTGCGCGATAACGCAGACTCTATCTATACTGGCGCAGGCGAAATTTCCGCCGGCAGCAGCGATCTCTCTTCCCGTACCGAACAGCAGGCCTCGGCGCTGGAGGAGACCGCCGCCAGCATGGAACAGTTAACCGCCACGGTACGGCAAAACACTGATAACGCACGACAGGCGACGGGTCTGGCGAAAACCGCATCAGAAACCGCGCGTAAAGGAGGACGCGTGGTGGATAACGTAGTGAGCACCATGAACGATATCGCCGAAAGCTCGGAAAAAATCGTGGACATCACCAGCGTGATTGACGGTATCGCCTTCCAGACTAATATCCTGGCGCTGAACGCCGCGGTAGAAGCCGCCCGCGCCGGCGAACAGGGGCGAGGATTCGCGGTCGTGGCCGGAGAGGTACGCACGTTGGCCATCCGTAGCGCGCAGGCCGCCAAAGAGATCAAAGTACTGATTGAAAACTCCGTGTCGCGCATTGATACCGGCTCTACGCAGGTACGCGAAGCGGGAGAAACCATGAAAGAGATCGTTAACGCCGTGACCCGCGTGACCGATATTATGGGCGAAATCGCCTCTGCCTCCGATGAGCAAAGCAAAGGCATTGAGCAGGTGGCGCAGGCGGTATCGGAAATGGACAGCGTGACGCAGCAAAACGCCTCGCTGGTAGAGGAATCCGCAGCAGCAGCGGCGGCGCTGGAAGATCAGGCTAACGAACTTCGTCAGGCGGTCGCCGCGTTCCGCATCCAGAAACAACCTCGTCGGGAGGCGTCGCCGACGCCGTTAAGCAAAGGTTTAACGCCGCAGCCCGCCGCAGAACAGGCGAACTGGGAAAGCTTCTAATCAGAATGCTATCTGCCGTGCGGTTAATGCGCTTTACGCAATAAATAGCGGTACGGCAGACCCTCCGTCTCTTGCGCCAGCAAATCGTGTTCCATAAAGGTACAGAACCCCGGAATATCACGCGTCGTCGCCGGATCGTCGGCGATAATCAGCAATGTTTCGCCAGTTTGCATGTTGCGCACCGTTTTGCGCACCATCATTACCGGTTCAGGGCAACGCAGCCCCAGGGCGTCAAGCGTATGGTCAGGGGAGGAAAACAGATCGCTCATCTTCGTCTCAATGGTAGAAAAACGGCGATATTTTACGCCCATCTTCGTCAGTAAGCCAGGCAGGTTAACGATTGCGTGAAAATTAGCCATTGCAATGCCAGCGCAAAACAGTATTATGCGGCGGTTCTTTATTGGGTTCCCTCACCCCATCCAACAAAAAGGTCACAATATGACTCCGTTTACACAATCACAGCGCGTAAAAGCGTTGTTCTGGCTATCGCTATTCCATTTACTGGTGATCATTTCCAGTAACTATCTGGTGCAGCTCCCCATCACTATTTTTGGTTTCCACACGACCTGGGGCGCGTTTAGTTTTCCTTTTATTTTTCTCGCCACCGATCTTACCGTGCGTATTTTTGGCGCACCGCTGGCGCGCCGCATTATCTTCGCCGTCATGATCCCCGCGCTGCTGGTGTCGTATGTGGTGTCATCGCTGTTCTATATGGGCGCCTGGCAAGGTTTCGCCGCGCTGGCGAACTTTAATCTGTTTGTCGCCCGTATCGCCGCCGCCAGCTTTATGGCCTACGCGCTGGGACAGATCCTTGATGTCCATGTGTTTAACCGCCTGCGCCAAAATCGTCGCTGGTGGCTGGCGCCGACCGCTTCAACGCTGTTTGGCAATATCAGCGATACCCTTGCCTTTTTCTTCATTGCGTTCTGGCGAAGCCCCGATGCGTTTATGGCCGAACACTGGATGGAAATTGCGCTGGTGGATTATTGCTTTAAGGTGCTCATCAGCATTATTTTCTTCCTGCCGATGTACGGCGTTCTACTGAATATGTTGCTGAAAAAGCTGGCAGATAAATCTGAAATTTCCCCATTACCGGCAAGTTAAAGGTTCGTTTTCCGAGTTGTGATAAGATGAGCGAATGAGCCGTTATGGCCGTTTATCGAAAGGAAGAAGTCAATGCGCAATTTGGTTAAATATGCCGGTATTGGCCTGCTGGTTATGGGGCTTGCGGCCTGTGATAACAATGATACAAAAGCGTCGGCAGAAAGCGCCGCCGCAGAAAGCCAGGCCTCCGGTCAGCCCATCAGCCTGATGGATGGCAAACTCAGTTTCTCACTGCCGGCGGATATGACCGATCAAAGCGGTAAGCTGGGCACCCAAGCGAATAATATGCACGTTTATTCTGACCCGACGGGCCAGAAAGCGGTGATTGTTATCGTCGGCGATAATACCGATGAAGCGTTGCCGGTGCTGGCAAACCGCCTGCTTGAGCAACAGCGTAGCCGCGACCCGCAGCTTCAGGTCGTCACCAATAAGTCTATTGAGCTCAAAGGCCATACGTTGCAACAACTGGACAGCATTATCTCCGCGAAGGGCCAGACGGCGTACTCTTCCATCGTGCTGGGCAAAGTGGATAACCAATTGCTGACGATTCAGGTCACGCTGCCTGCGGACAATCAGCAAAAAGCGCAAACCACGGCTGAAAACATCATCAATACGTTGGTTATTAAGTAACCTTTACGACGATGATGCGGCCTCCGGCAGTGCAGACGGAGGCCGTTTTTTTAAGCGCCAGGTCAGCAATAGCGCCATCGCTACCAGCCCGGCCGCCGCCAGATAAATCACCGGCACGCCCGCCCAGGTCATCACCAGCCCCGCCAGCGGCCCGGTAACCCCCAAAGACATATCCATAAAGACGGTATAGGTCGCCAGCGCCGCGCCCTGGTTCTGCGGCGGCACGGCTTTGACGGCCACCACGCCCAGCGCCGGAAAGACCAGAGAAAAACCCATCCCCGTGAGTAAAACGCCGATTTTTGCCATCCACGGCATGGCTGCCGTTCCCACCAGTAACAGACCAATAATCTCCACGCCAAAGCAGATCATGGCGACATTCAACCCGCCTAAGCGATTGATGCCGTTAGGGAACAGCAAACGCGTGCCGACAAACGCGACGCTAAATAACGTGAGCGCAAAGGCGGCGCCATCCCAGCCTTTAGCATCATAAAATAAGGTAATAAACGTCGCGATGACGCCAAACCCTGCCGAGGCCAGCGCCAACGCCATACCATACAGCCAGACACGCCCCAGCACCGCGCGAAACGGTAGCGGCTTGCCTTTGTTCGCTTTCACCGACGGACGTGGAAGCGCTAACAGTATCGCGAACAGCGCCACGCCCATCACCGTTAGCGCCAGCCCCTGTAACCCGCCCCAGGCATAACACAGCACGCCCAGCGGCGCGCCCATCGCCATTGCGCCGTAGGTGACGATACCGTTCCAGGAGATGACCCGACCAATATGCAACGACCCGACGACACCGACGCCCCACAGTGTCGAACCGGTGCCGGCAAAACTTTGCCCAATCCCCAAAATCACGCGACCCAGCCCCAGTAGCAACAAACTGATCATCGGCCAGGCGCTGGCGATATCCGCCAGCAGGTAGCCGAGTCCGCTTAAAAAACAGCCGCATAAGCCAAAGACAACGATTTTTTTCGGCCCTAATACATCCGCATACCGCCCGGCATGGGGACGGCTTAACAGAGTGGCGAAGTATTGCAGGCTGATAATAAGCCCCGCCCAGAACGCGCTGAATCCCATCGCATCATGCACATAGCCGGGCAAGACGGCGAGCGGCAGGCCGATAGTCAGGTAGCTGGCAAAGTTAAACATCACGATGGAGACAATACGCAGATTGAGGCGCAATCCGTTTAGCGCCGGTTCAGCGACGGGTTCGGGCATGAGTATCACCGCATTTTTACAACATGTTTTCTTTTCTATCATGGCGCGCGGTGAAAATCAGTAGTGAGATTCAGATTATCGGTATCAGGGCAGCCGCTACACTTAGAAAAAAACACAACAAGGAAAACTTCATGGCAACCGCTCAACCCGACAAAACGGGTATGCATATTCTGCTGAAACTGGCCTCCCTGGTTATTATTCTCGCCGGGATTCATGCCGCGGCGGATATTATTGTACAACTCTTGCTGGCGCTCTTTTTCGCCATTGTTCTTAATCCATTAGTGACCTGGTTTATTCGTCGGGGCGTGAAGCGACCACTGGCGATTACTATCGTGGTGGTCGTCATGCTGATCGTGCTTACCGCGCTGGTGGGTGTACTTGCCGCATCGCTTAATGAATTTATCGCTATGCTGCCTAAATACAGCAAGGAGCTGACGCGTAAAGTCTTACACCTTCAGGAGTTAATGCCCTTCCTGAATTTACATATGTCGCCGGAACGTATGCTCCGCGGGATGGATTCCGATAAAATCATGCTCTTCACCACAACATTAATGACCGGCGTATCGGGCGCGATGGCAAGCATTGTGCTGCTGGTGATGACCGTGGTTTTTATGCTATTTGAGGTGCGCCACGTGCCTTATAAATTACGTTTCGCGCTAAACAATCCACAAATTCATATTGCCGGCCTGCACCGCGCCCTGAAAGGCGTCTCGCATTATCTGGCGCTGAAAACGCTGCTCAGTTTATGGACGGGCGCGATTATCTGGCTGGGGCTGGCGTTAATGGGTATTCAGTTTGCGCTAATGTGGGGCGTACTGGCCTTTTTGCTCAATTACGTTCCTAATATCGGCTCGGTGATTTCCG
This sequence comes from Salmonella sp. SAL00670, assembly GCF_046552235.1. Classification (NCBI taxonomy): domain Bacteria; kingdom Pseudomonadati; phylum Pseudomonadota; class Gammaproteobacteria; order Enterobacterales; family Enterobacteriaceae; genus Salmonella; species Salmonella sp. SAL00670. The sequence continues at coordinate 255,557 of NZ_JBGDUO010000005.1, read as the reverse complement.
CCGTTCCCCCCATGATTCAGGCGCTGTTATTTAACGGTTTTTACGAGTGCGTACTGGTCGGCGCGCTCTTTTTGGTGGTCCATATGGTGATTGGCAACATTATGGAGCCACGCATGATGGGCCATCGTCTGGGAATGTCCACGCTGGTGGTATTTCTTTCGTTATTGGTCTGGGGATGGCTATTAGGCCCGGTCGGGATGCTCTTGTCTGTTCCTTTGACCAGCGTCTGCAAAATCTGGATGGAAACCACTAAAGGCGGCAGCAAACTGGCGATCTTACTGGGGCCAGGCCGACCGAAAAGCCGTTTACCGGGATGAGGCGACAGATGCTACAATCTCCTCTTCTTCATAGGCAACGTTGGTCCTGATATGTACCAGGTCGTTCTGGGAAAAGTGTCAACATTAAGCGCAGGTCAATTGCCCGACGCGTTAATCGCTCAGGCGCCGCAGGGCGTTCGCCGGGCAAGCTGGCTGGCCGGACGCGTGCTGCTTTCCCGTGCGCTCTCGCCACTACCGGAGATGGTGTATGGCGAACAGGGTAAACCGGCTTTTTCCGCCGGAACGCCGCTGTGGTTTAACCTCAGCCATAGCGGCGACACTATTGCTCTGTTGCTTAGCGACGAAGGTGAAGTCGGCTGCGATATTGAAGTGATCCGCCCGCGCGATAACTGGCGTTCGCTGGCAAATGCGGTATTCAGCCTCGGCGAACATGCTGAAATGGAAGCGGAACGTCCGGAGCGACAACTGGCGGCCTTCTGGCGTATCTGGACGCGTAAAGAAGCCATCGTAAAACAACGCGGCGGCAGCGCCTGGCAAATCGTCAGCGTGGACAGCACGTTGCCCTCTGCCTTGTCGGTCAGCCAGTGTCAGCTCGATACGCTCAGTCTGGCAGTCTGTACCCCCACACCGTTTACGCTGACGCCGCAGACGATAACAAAAGCGTTATGACACATTAATTTTTCCCTCTGGCGGCGGACGTGTGTTACAAAATGCGGAGCTTCCCATGCGCCGACGCGCCATACCAAAAGGTTTAAGTCAGATGCAACGTGTCACCATCACCCTCGATGACGATTTACTGGAAACGCTGGACAGCCTGAGCCAGCGACGCGGCTATAACAATCGCTCCGAAGCGATCCGTGATATTTTGCGCGGCGCTCTGGCGCAGGAGGCCACCCAGGAACACGGTACACAGGGTTTCGCGGTACTTTCATATGTTTATGAACATGAGAAACGGGATTTAGCCAGCCGCATCGTCTCCACCCAGCATCATCATCATGATTTATCCGTCGCCACGCTGCACGTCCATATCAACCACGATGACTGTCTGGAGATCGCCGTTCTGAAGGGCGATATGGGCGACGTACAGCATTTTGCCGATGATGTTATCGCCCAGCGCGGCGTGCGCCACGGCCACTTGCAGTGTTTGCCGAAAGAAGACTAACGCTGGGGGCGCTTCGCTTGCCCGGCCTACGCTCGCACGTCTGTCGTTTGTAGGCCGGATGAGGCGCAGCCGCCATCCGGCAATAATGTTTACGCCATTGTGCCAATCGTTTTTCTGAAGCGTAACAGCGCTATCAGGAAGAACACGCCGCCTATCGCCAGCAGGGTCAGGAACTGCGGCCAGACGATACTCAAACCTGCGCCGCGATAAAGAATAGCCTGGGCAAGACTGACAAAATGCGTCGTCGGCATGGTCAGCATAATATCCTGCACCGCCTGCGGCATACTTTCACGCGGCGTGGAACCGCCGGAAAGCATTTGTAGCGGTAACAGTACCAGAATCATTAATAACCCCAGTTGCGGCATTGAACGGGCGATGGTGCCCATAAAAATCCCAATTGAAGTGGTGGCGAACAGGCTCAGCGCTACGCCCAACATAAACAATGGGATCGATCCTTCAATCGGTACGCCAAGTACGCCTTTCACCATCAGCATCAAAGACAAACCGGAAACCACCAGCACAACCAGCCCCATCGACCATACTTTTGCCATCATGATCTCAAAGGGCGTGACCGGCATCACCAACAGATGCTCTACCGTGCCGTGTTCTCGCTCGCGGATCAGCGCCGATCCGGTCAGCACTATCGCCAGCATGGTAATGTTGTTGATAATCGCCATCACGCCGCCAAACCACGCCGGGTCCAGATTTGGGTTAAAGCGCATCCGAATCTCCAGCGACACCGGCTGAACGTTATCTCCCCGCGCGCGCGCCACAAAGCTGTTGACCTCGCCGCTAATAATATTCTGGATATAACTGTTGCCGGTAAACGCCTGGCTCATGCGCGTCGCATCGACGTTAATCTGAATATCAGGCTGACGTCCGGCCAGCACATCACGCTGGAAATTCGGCGGAATATTGACCGCAAAGGTATAGCGTCCGGCATCCAGTCCGGCATCCATTTCCGTTGCCGTAATCATCTCCGGCGGCAGAAACCACGGGCGGTAAAAACTATTCACAATACGGTTCGACAACTGAGACTGATCCATATCGGCGATGGCGATAGGGGCAAGATGCAACGAACCGGGCAGGACGGTAGCGGAGGAGTAAACCGAAATCGTAAAGGCGAAGACGATCAGCGCCAGCATCGCTTTGTCGCCCAGCAGACTGCGCAGTTCTTTAACGCCGAGGTTATAAATATTACGTAATCCGCGCATTACCCCTCCTGTTTTTTCAGCAGCAGAATGCTCAGACCCATCACCACCGGGACGGCAATCAGTAACGGCATAAATAACGGCCAGAGATCGGACAGATCCAACGCTTTGGAAAACGTCCCGCGCGCGATCGTCAGAAAATGACTGGTCGGGTAGATCTCGCCGATCCATCTTCCCGGTCCTTCCAGCGAAGCCACCGGATCGATCATGCCGGAAAATTGTGTTGCCGGAATGAGGGTAATAATCGACGTCCCAAAAATAGCGGCGATTTGGCTCTTCATAAACGTGGAGATCAGCAGCCCCAGACCGGTGGCGATGATGACGTAAAGTAGCGCCGCGAGGGTAAGCGTGAGAAAGCTGCCTTTCAGCGGCACGCCGAACACAAAGACCGACAGCGCGCACAGTAGCAAGAAGTTCAGCATACCCAGCGCGATATACGGCAGTTGTTTACCCAGCAAAAATTCGCTGCGCGTCGTCGGCGTTACGTACAGATTAATCATCGACCCCAGCTCTTTCTCCCGCACCACGCTCAGGGCACTAAGCATTGACGGGATCATCATGAGCAGCAGCGGAATGACCGCCGGAACGATAGCGGGCAGACTTTTCACATCCGGGTTATAGCGATAGCGCGTTTCAATATTGAGCAGCCCGACCTGTTTAACCGGGTTCGGCTGACGACTCGCCGCCTCCTGCAGCCAGCTTTGGTGCATCGCCTGAACGTACCCCTTCACCGTCTCGGCGCGGCTGGGCATGGCGCCATCCACCCAGACGCCAATCTGCGCTGGCGTACCGCGAGCAATATCGCGGCCAAAATTAGGCGGGATCTCAATGGCAACCGCCAACTCTCCCGAACGCATCCGCCGGTCAAGCTCGTCATAGCTGGCGAGCGGCGGCTGTTCGATAAAATAGCGCGATCCCGCCAGATTGAGCGACCATGCCTGACTACTGACGGTTTGATCGCGGTCGAGTACGGCAAAACGCAGGTTCTCCACGTCCATACTGATGCCATAGCCCATAATCAGCATCAGAATTACCGTTCCCAGCAGCGCCAGCGTGGAGCGTACCGGATCGCGGCGTAGCTCCAGCGCTTCGCGGCGACTGTAGCTGAACAAACGCCGGAAGCTCAATCCCTGCCGCGACGGTTTACCTGACGCGGCGGGCGTCTGGGATGGCGGTATTGGGGTTTCAGGCGCCGCTCCCGCAGCTTCCTGTAGCCAGGAAATAAACGCCGCCTCCAGATTGGCCGCGCCCCGCTGTTGCACCAATTCCTGCGGCGTACCGCTGGCGAGCACTTTACCGGCGTGCATCAATGACATTCGGTCGCAACGTTCCGCTTCGTTCATAAAATGGGTCGAGATAAAAATCGTCACCTTATCCTGACGCGAAAGATCGACCATAAGCTGCCAGAACATATCCCTGGCGACCGGATCAACGCCGGACGTTGGCTCATCAAGAATCAGCATTTCCGGGCGATGGATCACCGCTACCGCCAGCGATAAACGCTGGCGGATACCGAGCGGTAACGAAGCGGGGAGCGTATCTTCCACCTCCGTTAGCATAAAGCGTTCGATCATCTGCGCGACGCGCGCCGGGATCTCCGCAGGCGGAATATGAAACAGGCGGGCATGAAGTTCCAGATTCTGCCGCACGGTAAGTTCGTTATAGAGCGAAAAAGCCTGCGACATATACCCGACCCGGCGACGGGTGTCGATGTCGTTCGGGTCCACCGGCTGGCCAAATAGCCAGGCCTGGCCTTCGCTGGCGGGAAGCAGACCGGTCAGCATTTTCATGGTGGTCGATTTGCCGCAACCGTTTGAACCGAGGAAGCCAAAAATCTCGCCGCGCGGAATGCGGAAATTAACATGGTCAACCGCGACGAACTTACCGAAACGCATGGTCAGATCTTTCGCCTCAATGGCAATCTCTTCCTGCTCAGCGTGATACGGCGGGATCACCACTGGCTTATGCGCCTGGCGCTGCGCTTCTGGCAACAGGGCGATAAACGCCTGTTCCAGCGTCGCGCTATGGGTTTTTGCCCGCAGTTGCTGCGCGCTGCCGGTTGCCAGTATCTCGCCCGCATTCATCGCCACCAGCCAGTCAAAACGCTCCGCCTCTTCCATATAGGCCGTTGCGACCAACACGCTCATATTGGTCTGCCGTTGGCGGATACTGTCGATTAAGTCCCAGAACTGAGCGCGGGAGAGCGGGTCCACGCCGGTGGTAGGCTCATCAAGAATCAGTAATTCCGGGTCATGAATCAGCGCACAGCACAACCCCAGCTTTTGTTTCATCCCACCGGACAGCTTCCCGGCAGGACGGTCACGAAACGGCGCCAGGCCGGTGCTGTTCAGCAGCTCGGTAATACGCGCTTCGCGTTCAGCTTTGTCATGACCAAAGAGACGAGCGAAAAAATCGACGTTCTCATAAACCGATAGCGTGTGATAAAGGTTTTTCCCCAACCCCTGCGGCATCCAGGCGATGCGCGGACAGACGTCGCGGCGATGTTTCGCATCGCGCATATCGCCGCCCAAGACGATAACGTTCCCTTGCTCAATCACCCGCGCGCCAGAAATCAGCGACAGCAGGCTCGACTTACCCACCCCGTCCGGACCAATCAGCCCGACCATACTACGGGCGGGAATGTCCAGCGTGATATTGTTCAGCGCGACCGTTTTTCCGTAATGCTGGCTCACCCCCTCAAGCTGCGCCACGGGAGGAACAGGCACCAGCGTCAGCGACGTCATTGCGACAGCCTCACGTTCAGATCGTCAGGCCAGGGCACGCGCTCATCCAGACGAACCCAGGCCATTCCCGGCAAACCGGTTTTGACATATTCCAGATGCTGTCGCAGCAGCTCTGGCGGAATACGCGCTTTGACGCGGAACATCAGCTTCAGCCGTTCATCGTGGGTTTCCACGGTTTTGGGTGTGAACTGCGCCACGCTGGCGACAAAACTGATGGTCGCCGGAATCCGCAGATCCGGCGCGGCGTCCAGCACCAGTCGCGCGTCGCCGCCGATCTTCAACAACCCCGCCTGTTCGGTCGGCAGGAAAAATGTCATATAAACATCGCTGAGATCGACCATGTTCAACACCCGGCCGCCAGCCGATAACACTTCGCCCGGCTCCGCAACGCGGTACTGCACGCGTCCATCGCGCGGCGCTTTTAATTCGCTGTCGTCGATGTCGGCGACAATACGCCGCTCGGTCGCCTGCGCCGCTTCCACACGCGTTTGCGCCTGGATAATACTGGTACGCGCCGCCTCAATCGCCGCTTTTGCCGCAGATACCTGCGCTTTGGCGGTCTCCAGGGCGGCGCGCGCGCTTTCCGCCGCCGCGCGATCGTCATCTAACTGTTGTACAGATACCGCGCCACGCTGCGACAGCGAGCGAGAACGCACGTGACGTTTAGAGACGGAGTCCAGCTCAGCTTCCCGCTGTTTGACGACCGACTGCGCGGCGCGCATTTCACTCTGGCGTTGCTCCAGCAAGGCGCGGGCGGCGGCAACCGCGCTTTCGGCCTCTTTAATCTGCGCAATCGCCTCCAGCCGCTGCTCCTGCAATACGCGGGTATCCATTTTCGCCAGCACCTCGCCCTGACGAACGAACTGCCCTTCCGAAACGAGGATGGTATCAATACGCCCGGCAATCTTAGTGGCAATATCCACTTCGGTGGCTTCAATTCTGCCGTTGCTGGCGGCAAAACCCTCCGGTATTCCCGCAGGGCGCAGCATCCACCAGGCTATCGCGGCCACCGCCACAAGAATCCCCGCTCCCCACCACACCAGATGACGCTTCATTTTGTCCATAATCGACCCGCCGTAATCCCTGTTGTCTAACCATGCGTGTCACAAAGTCCGCCGGGCGTGCGCTCAGCGGGGGTTTCCATTCGGGATAAGAATGAAAAAAGAAAAGGGGCCAGACGACGAACAGACGCCGATGAAGCGCTCGCCGTCAAAGGGAGTGAATGATGTAGGTACCCGGAAAAGAGGGAGTAATGTTGTCATCATCAGCGTTCCTGGCCGTAAATGAAACACGCATACTCATAACTGCTATAAATCGATACTAACACCTCTGTCCGGGATGTCTATTCGCTTATTGTTTGTAATGGTACTTAGCGTTTTGCCGCCAAATCCTGCGCGCAGGCCCAGGCGCTCGACCAGGCCCACTGGAAGTTATAGCCGCCCAACCAGCCGGTGACGTCCATCACTTCGCCGATAAAATAGAGACCCGGCACGCGGCGCGCTTCCATAGTCCGCGATGATAGTTCGTTTGTATCCACACCGCCCAGCGTCACTTCCGCTGTCCGATAGCCTTCGGTGCCGTTAGGCTGCACTTGCCAGGCTGTAAGCGTGTCAACCAACGCCTGCTGGTCACGAACGTTCAACTGTCTGAGCGATACATCCGGGATGTGCCCCAACTGTTGTAAACACTCCACCAGCCGTTTCGGCAGATGCATCGCCAGCGTGTTCTTCAGACTCTGGTTCGGATGCGCGTTACGCTGTTCATTGAGAACGTCTTCCAGCGAGAGGTCCGGCAATAAGTTAATGCTCACTAACTCCCCCGGTTGCCAGTAGCTGGAAATCTGTAAAACGGCGGGGCCGGACAGCCCACGATGGGTAAAAAGTAGGTTTTCCCGAAATACCGTACCATTGCGGGCGGTAATCACGCAGGGCACAGAGACGCCAGACAGCGTCTGGAGCTGTTCTAACAGCGGCTTATGCAGCGTAAAGGGCACCAGCCCGGCGCGCGTCGGCAACACCTTGAGACCAAACTGTTCGGCGATTTTATAGCCAAACGGCGATGCGCCAAGCCCCGGCATCGACAGGCCGCCGCTGGCAATCACCAGCTTTTGCGTAGTCACCGTCTCGCCGTTCAACGCCAGTACGAAACCCGACTCATCACGCTCGACGCTCAGTACCTCGCTACGTAGGCGCATCGTTACGCCGCCTTTGTCGCACTCGGCAACCAGCATATCGACAATGCGTTGGGCGGAATCATCGCAAAAAAGCTGTCCCAGTGTTTTCTCATGCCAGGCTATCCCATACCTGTCGACCAGATCGATAAAATCCCACTGGGTATAGCGGGCTAACGCTGATTTACAAAAATGGGGGTTCTGGCTCAAATACGCAGCAGGCTCAACATAAAGATTAGTAAAGTTGCAGCGCCCACCGCCGGACATGAGGATTTTACGTCCTGGCTTCTTGCCATTATCGATGAGCAGCACGCGGCTACCCGCCTGTCCTGCCTGCGCGGCGCAAAACATGCCCGCTGCGCCAGCGCCTATAATAACGGCATCAAACCTTTCCACGTCGCCTTCCTCTCTCAAATTCGGGCGGGAATTGTAAAGTTTCCTCAGTGGTCGCACCAGCGCGAAAAGCGCCTGAAAATGGTATTTATCTGAAATATATAAGATAATTCTTTAGTGATATCAAACAAAGCACGAAGTACATCAAAAAAAGTCTATATTTCACTTTGCCCGCGCCGCCAAAGTCACTGATAATGCGCCGCGTTCATGTCCTCAAAATGGCGTAACGTCCTATGCTACATTTGTTTGCTGGCCTGGATTTACATACCGGGCTTTTATTATTGCTTGCTCTGGCTTTTGTGCTGTTCTACGAAGCGATTAACGGCTTCCATGACACAGCCAATGCAGTCGCAACCGTGATTTACACCCGTGCGATGCGTTCGCAGCTGGCGGTTGTCATGGCGGCGGTGTTTAACTTTTTTGGCGTTTTGCTGGGGGGTCTCAGCGTGGCGTATGCCATTGTGCATATGCTACCGACGGATCTCCTGCTCAACATGGGTTCCGCGCACGGCCTCGCTATGGTCTTTTCCATGTTGCTGGCGGCGATTATCTGGAACCTCGGTACCTGGTATTTCGGGTTGCCGGCGTCCAGTTCCCACACGCTGATTGGCGCCATTATCGGCATCGGTTTAACCAATGCGATGATGACCGGCACGTCAGTGGTGGATGCGCTTAACATCCCGAAAGTTATCAATATTTTCGGTTCACTCATTATCTCCCCTATTGTCGGTCTGGTATTCGCCGGCGGTATGATTTTCTTGCTGCGCCGCTACTGGAGCGGTACTAAGAAACGCGCCCGTATCCACCTGACGCCAGCCGAACGTGAAAAGAAAGACGGCAAGAAAAAGCCGCCGTTCTGGACGCGTATCGCGCTGATCCTCTCCGCTATCGGCGTGGCGTTTTCGCATGGCGCGAACGATGGTCAGAAAGGCATTGGCCTGGTCATGCTGGTGCTGATTGGCGTCGCGCCTGCGGGTTTCGTGGTCAATATGAATGCCTCCAGCTACGAAATCACCCGTACGCGCGATGCTATCAACAATGTCGAAACGTACTTTGAGCAGCGTCCTGACCTGCTGAAAGCCGTCACCGGCGTTGACCAACTGATTCCATCTCCGGAGCCGGGCGCGACTGAACCGACTGAATTCCACTGCCATCCGGCTAACACCATTAACGCGCTTAACCGTGCGAAAGGGATGCTGGCAAACGTGGAAAGCTACGACAAGTTAAGCGTTGAACAGCGTAGCCAGTTGCGTCGCATTATGCTGTGCATTTCCGACACGACCGACAAAGTCGTGAAATTGCCTGGCGTAAGCAGCGATGACCAGCGCCTGCTGAAAAAGCTGAAGACCGATATGTTAAGCACCATTGAGTATGCGCCGGTGTGGATCATTATGGCAGTGGCGTTGGCGCTGGGTATTGGTACGATGATCGGCTGGCGTCGCGTGGCGACCACTATCGGCGAGAAAATTGGTAAAAAAGGCATGACGTATGCGCAGGGAATGTCAGCGCAGATGACGGCGGCAGTCTCTATCGGTCTTGCCAGCTACACCGGTATGCCAGTTTCTACCACTCACGTACTCTCCTCTTCAGTGGCGGGAACCATGGTCGTTGATGGCGGCGGGTTGCAGCGTAAAACCGTGACCAGCATTCTGATGGCCTGGGTATTTACGTTACCGGCGGCGATTATTCTTTCCGGCGTGCTGTACTGGCTTTCCCTGAAGATTATTTAAGCCAAATGGGCCGGATAGCGCTGTCGCTAATCCGGCCTGTCAGGATGAAACGACACAGGCCTGATAGGCCGCTACAAGCGGCGTCATCCGGAGGCTTATCTAATACGAGCGGGTCAGGAAACTGGCCCGCTTTTTTTATTCAGTGCCAAATCATGAGCGCAATCAAGCTCACCACCACTAAACCGCATAACGCGCTGGTCAGCAGAAACTGGCGGCGCACGCGTTCACAACGGCGAATAAATTCTTCATCATGATGATCGCGATAGCGCTGAGCGTAGATATACCATACCAGGCGCACCTGTTTGTTGGGCTGACCATGCGTGGTAAAGAAGCCGCCGCCATCGACATATTGATAGAGCAAAGGATCGCAACCACGAAGTACCACTAACAGTGCGCGTAGCGATGAGAAATAGCGCGCCATATTAACAATGCAAACGACACATAAAGCCCAGAATAGTGAGACGGTGTTTATCATATCTCCTCCCCGGCGACCCGCCCACGGAGTTCCTCTCCGGGACTACCGCTCCCCGATACCCTGCCAGACAATCAGTGAAAGAGTACTACGAAAGCCGTCCATATTAGCGCTCCGCATTCGAACGGCTCTTATACACATTGTAGGAGATCAGTTAATTTTTTTACCAGAAGGTTAATCACTATCAATGCAATTCCCTGAAAATTTTGTTTAACTAACTGGCAAGCAAGGCAGATTGACGGATTATCCTGGTCGCTATAATGTAAGGATAGTTATGGTAAACGGCTGAGCTAGCCCCGCGCATAGAGTTCGCAGGACGCGGGTGACGCGGCGGCATAAGAAACGCCAGTAGCTCAATGGTCATCGACAACTTATGGAAGGAGTAACACTATGGCTTATAAACACATTCTTATCGCAGTTGATCTCTCCCCGGAAAGTAAAGTTCTGGTTGAAAAAGCGGTCTCTATGGCGCGTCCCTACAACGCGAAAATCTCCCTCATCCACGTTGACGTGAATTATTCAGACCTGTACACCGGTCTGATTGACGTCAATCTGGGCGATATGCAGAAACGTATCTCCGAAGAAACCCACCACGCGCTGACCGAGCTGTCTACCAACGCTGGCTACCCTATCACTGAAACCCTGAGCGGTAGCGGCGATTTGGGCCAGGTGCTGGTTGACGCCATCAAGAAATACGATATGGATCTGGTCGTTTGCGGTCATCACCAGGACTTCTGGAGCAAACTGATGTCTTCTGCGCGCCAGCTGATCAACACCGTTCACGTTGACATGCTGATTGTGCCGCTGCGCGACGAAGAAGAGTAATGCTTGCCGTGCCGGCTGGCGGCTAAGACCGCATCTGGTCTATAGTCAATCAGGTTGGCCTGAACCATCAGGCAAATTCCGGCTATCAACAACAACGCCCGCTTATGTGGGCGTTTTGTTTATCCCCCCTTCTTCGCAGTACTCAGTACATCATTCCAGCACACCAAACATAATTAGTGTGATCCACTAATTAGTTTGCGTATCATTTGTATAATAACCTATTGATCAGGCTAATAACCGCAGTCTATATCAGGGTAAGTCTTTTCGGCGCGTTTTGATATACGCGCTCATACGTTTCGGGATGGCATTAAAAGGCGAAGGAATATGAATACAACTGCACCTACGGGCTTGCTGCAGCAACCTCGTCCATTCTTCATGATCTTTTTTGTAGAATTATGGGAACGATTTGGCTATTACGGCGTCCAGGGCATCCTGGCGGTCTTTTTCGTTAAACAATTGGGTTTTTCTCAGGAACAGGCCTTTATTACCTTTGGCGCTTTTGCGGCGCTGGTTTATGGCCTGATCTCCATCGGCGGCTATGTTGGCGACCATCTGTTAGGGACTAAACGCACCCTGGTCCTGGGCGCGATTGTGCTGGCGATTGGCTATTTTATGACCGGCATGTCGCTATTAAATCCCGATCTGATTTTTATCGCACTGGGTACGATTGCCGTGGGCAACGGGTTATTTAAAGCCAATCCCGCCAGCCTGCTCTCTAAATGCTATCAGCCTAAAGATCCCCGGCTGGATGGCGCTTTCACCCTGTTTTATATGTCGATTAACATCGGTTCTTTGTTATCGCTATCGCTGGCGCCGGTGATTGCCGATAAATTTGGCTATGCGGTGACCTATAATCTGTGCGGCGCTGGTTTAATTGTTGCGCTTCTGGTGTACTTCGCCTGCCGTGGCATGGTGAAAAATATCGGTTCTGAACCGGATCATAAACCGCTACGTTTTCGCAATTTGCTGCTGGTACTGCTCGGCACCGTCGTCATGATTTTCCTCTGCGCCTGGCTGATGCACAACGTTAAGATTGCCAATCTGGTGCTCATCGTCCTTTCTATCGTCGTCACTATTTTCTTCTTTCGCGAAGCGTTTCGTCTGGATAAAACCGGCCGCAATAAAATGTTCGTGGCGTTTATTCTGATGATTGAAGCCGTGCTGTTTTACATTCTGTATGCGCAGATGCCTACCTCGCTGAACTTCTTTGCGATTAATAACGTGCATCATGAAATTCTTGGATTCGCCATTAACCCGGTGAGTTTTCAGGCGCTGAACCCATTCTGGGTGGTCGTCGCCAGTCCGGTACTGGCAGCGATTTACACCCGACTGGGTAGCAAAGGCAAAGATCTAACTATGCCGATGAAGTTTACGCTCGGCATGTTCCTCTGCGCGCTGGGTTTTCTGACCGCCGCCGCCGCCGGGATGTGGTTTGCCGATGCGCAAGGACTGACGTCACCGTGGTTTATCGTGCTGGTGTATCTGTTCCAGAGTCTGGGCGAGTTGCTGATTAGCGCGCTGGGACTGGCAATGGTCGCCGCTCTGGTGCCGCAGCATCTGATGGGCTTTATTCTGGGAATGTGGTTCCTGACCCAGGCCGCCGCCTTCCTGCTCGGCGGTTATGTGGCGACCTTCACTGCCGTACCGGAAAACATCACCGATCCGTTACAGACGCTGCCCATTTATACCGGCGTCTTTAGCAAAATTGGTCTGGTAACGCTGGCGGTCACCGTGGTGATGGCCATTATGGTGCCGTGGTTAAACCGGATGATTAATACGCCAGGTACCGAACAGTAATACTCAGTGCCGGATACGGCTTACGCCTTATCCGGCCTACAAATAATTGAGAATCGTAGGCCCGATAAGCGTAGCGCCATCGGGCAATCCGTTACTCCGTCAGAGGGGTTCCGGCATAAATATCAAACCGATGCCCTTTGGTGACGATGGCGTTGGGCGTCGCGACATCCGCCAGCGGCGGCGCATAATCGGGACGTTTGACCACCACGCGTTTGGTCGCCAACTGACGCGCCGGTTCCAGCAGTCCGTCGGCGTCGAGATCCGGCCCCACCAGCGACTGAAACACCCGCATCTCTTTCTTCACCAGCGCGCTTTTCTGCCGGTGAGGAAACATCGGATCGAGGTAGACCACCTGCGGGCGCGGCGTGATATCAGTCAACGCCGTCAGGCTGGAAGCATGAATCAACTGCAAACGCTCCTGAAGCCAGCCGCCAATGTCCGCATCGGCATAGCCACGCGCCAGGCCGTCGTCGAGCAGCGCGGCAACCACCGGATTACGCTCCAGCATCCGCACGCGGCAACCGACGGACGCCAGTACAAACGCATCGCGCCCCAGTCCGGCCGTGGCATCAACCACATCCGGCAAATAATCGCCCTTAATACCGACCGCCTTCGCCACCGCTTCACCGCGCCCACCGCCGAACTTACGTCGATGGGCCATCGCGCCGCCGACAAAATCGACGAAAATGCCGCCGAGCTTCGGTTCGTCGCGCTTGCGCAGCTCCAGATGTTGCGGCGTCATCACCAGCGCCATCGGGTTGTCTTCGTCATGCTCCAGTCCCCAGCGGGCAGCCAGAACAGATAAGGCGCCGTCTGTGGCGCCCGTTTCATCCATTAAGCAGATTTGCACGTAAAATCAGCCTTTAATCCCGTAATGCTCCAGCATCGCGTCCAATTGTGGTTCACGGCCACGGAAGCGTTTAAAGAGTTCCATCGGCTCTTCAGAACCACCGCGAGTCAGGATGTTATCAAGGAACGACTGACCGGTCTCACGGTTGAAAATGCCTTCCTCCTCAAAGCGGGAATAAGCGTCCGCCGCCAGTACGTCGGCCCACAGATAGCTGTAGTAGCCTGCCGCATAGCCGCCAGCAAAGATATGGCTGAACGCATGTGGGAAACGGCCCCATGTCGGTGACGGCACCACGGCGACCTGTTTTTTGATTTCAAAGAGCGTCTCAAGAATTTTCGCTCCTTGCTGCGGGTTAAATTCCGCATGCAGACGGAAATCAAACAGGCCGAACTCCAGTTGACGCAGAATAAACAGAGCCGCCTGATAGTTTTTCGCCGCCAGCATTTTATCCAGCAGTTCCTTCGGCAACGGCTCGCCGGTTTCATAGTGGCCGGAGATAAACGCCAGCGCTTCCGGCTCCCAGCACCAGTTTTCCATAAACTGACTTGGCAGTTCGACCGCGTCCCACGGCACACCGCTGATACCGGAGACCCCGGCGGTCTCAATGCGGGTCAGCATATGATGCAGGCCATGACCAAACTCGTGGAACAGGGTGATCACTTCGTCATGGGTAAACAGAGCGGGTTTACCGTTCACCGGACGGTTGAAATTACAGGTCAGATAAGCGACCGGCTTTTGCAATGTGCCGTCCGCCTTACGCATCTGGCCGACACAGTCGTCCATCCACGCCCCGCCGCGTTTGTGTTCGCGCGCGTACAGGTCAAGGTAGAAGCTGCCGCGCAGCTCGTTATTTTCGTCATACAGTTCAAAGAAACGTACTTCCGGGTGCCAGACATCAACGTCAGTACGCTCTTTGGCAGTGATGCCGTAAATACGTTTCACCACTTCAAACAGGCCATTCACGGCTTTGTTTTCCGGGAAGTACGGACGTAGCTGCTCATCGCTGATGCTGTACAGGTGCTGTTTTTGCTTTTCACTGTAGTACGCGATATCCCACGGTTGCAGCTCCTCAACGCCAAATTCGGCTTTGGCGAAGGCGCGCAGCTGGGCCAGCTCTTTTTCCCCCTGCGGACGGGCGCGTTTCGCCAAATCGGTCAGGAAGTCGAGCACCTGCTGCGGATTTTCCGCCATTTTGGTGGCCAGCGATTCATGGGCATAATTTTCGAAGCCCAGCAGTTGCGCCAGTTCATGGCGCAGCGCAAGAATTTCTTCCATCACCGGGCTGTTATCCCACTTACCGGCGTTCGGCCCCTGATCGGAGGCGCGAGTGGAATAGGCGCGATACATCTCTTCGCGCAACGCCTGGTTGTCGCAGTAGGTCATGACCGGCAGATAGCTCGGGATATCCAGGGTCAGCAGGTAACCTTCCTGCTCTTTGGCTTCCGCCTGGGCTTTAGCGGCGGCGAGCGCGCTTTCCGGCATTCCCGCCAGCTCGGCTTCATCGGTGATGAGCTTCGTCCAGCCCATAGTGGCATCGAGCACATTATTGCTGTACTGGTTGCCCAGCTCAGACAGGCGAGTGGCGATTTCGCCGTAACGCTGCTGTTTCTCTTTCGGCAGGCCGATGCCGGACAGTTCAAAATCACGCAGCGCGTTATCAACCGCTTTCTTCTGCGCGGTATTCAGAGTGGCGTAATGATCGCCGTCGCGCAGGTCGCGGTACGCGTTGTACAACCCTTCATGCTGGCCAACCCAGGTGCTGTATTCCGACAGCAGCGGCAGCGTCTGTTCGTAGGCTTCACGCAGCTCCGGGCTATTTTTCACCGAGTTTAAGTGGCTAATTGGCGAGAAAATACGCCCCAGAACATCGTCGGCTTCCGCCAACGGCTGGCAGAGGTTTTCCCAGCTATACGGCGCGCCATGCGCCACAACGCCTTCTACCGCCGCCCGGCAATCGGCCAACGCTTTGGTGACCGCAGGCACCACATGCTCCGGTTTAATTGCAGAAAAAGGCGGCAGTGAAAAAGACGTTAGTAATGGATTGGTCATATGCGCAGTCCTGGTCTAAAAAAGAAATGAAGCGCTCTATCGCGCTTTCGCTATGGATCTAGAATGGGGGATAGTTGGGGGAATTTCAATGATGGTGGGCGCTCATTTCACCCGTGCAGCAATGCCAGCATCCGAACGTAGGCATTGCTGCTGAATCCAATTTTAACGACTGAAGATCAGTAGTTGTAGCGGCATAGTGACAATATCCAGCGCCAAAGTTACCGGCAGCAACACTCTGCCAAATTTTGCCCCGGACATACTGCGCTGATACTGATAGAACTCAACGGTGAAAGGATGATAGAACGATAGCTGCTGCGTAACGCTCTGCTCTTTATTTTTCTGATGGATAGTCCCTTTCAGGTCCATGACGGATAGCGTGCAATTTACCGCGCCGTCTGCACAAGTAAACCCGTAGCCTACCGCCGCCAGTTTGTCTTTCTCATCCACCCAGGCGTAAGTCACATTGACTTCACCCGTAAACTCCTTCTTATCTGTATCAATCAGGAATTTAACACCATCCTTTACTCGCATTTTATCCCGGCGAATAGTCGCATCTTTTAACAGCGCGACCACATTATCGCCACCCTGGGTCAACAGGTAGTCAAAATGTTCGCCAACAAACACCCAGCCCGTTTTCCCGTTGCTATCTTTACCTAAGGAAAGCGCGGTAACGGTATCCGATTTCCAGGTAGACTGATGACGATTGCCATCTTTATCGGTGGCAAGTATCAGCCCAAATGAAAGACAGCCCGACAGCGAACAGCAAACCAGTAATAAAAACAGCGTGCGAACGACACATTTTCCATAATGGAACATCAATGAATCCTTTCTTTTCTATTATTAGCGCTATCGTTTTAATCAATTAAACAAGGTAAAACCAGCACTATCATCATAATAAAAACGATTTCAGAATAAGACCCGACAGGGGTAAGTCAGTGGACGCGTCGCGGCATGATTAGCGTTAAATTCAGATAGGCTTTTCATGGGTGTTTTTCTGAAAACAGGGCCGTGGCATCAATCGCTGTCATTTTTGCGCAAACTGCCCATGTATAATATTCTCAACTTTTTCGTTTCTGGAATACAAGGATTGTATATGACCACGTTATTACAGGTTATTGTACTGATATTTATTGTTTTCTTTATTTTCCCTGGGCGAAAAATTTTCCGTCGGAGTAAGCATCTGCAAGATGGCCGTAAATTAATTTCATCTTCTTCGCTGATGCTGCGAAAATTTGGCAGTTCTCGCGGCTATAACGCGGATTACTACTTTGACATGCAGTACCTCTATGAAGTCGCGGACGGTATCACCACCGCGATACCACTCACCAGCATTATTGAGGCGAAACCGGGAACAACGAGAGTCAGTGGTCGTTCAGTCTGGTCAGTCGACTGGATAACAGCGGAAGGGCAAAGAAAACAGACGCGCTTCCTTCATAACTACACCCTATTCAATCGAAATTTTGCCACCTTCCTTAAGACCGTAAAACAGGCCAATCCAGACGCCTGCATCACTTCGTTGACGTTATTTACGCTCTGACGCCACAGCCTACTTGTTTTTCCTCCTGGCCAACGGCGATAAAAGCGCAAGAGCGGTAATCTCTACGGATCTGCGGTAAACTATCGGCTAACTTGTTTACTTCCCGGAATATCTGCATCCATGCTCAGTTATCGTCACAGCTTTCACGCTGGCAACCACGCCGACGTCCTTAAACATACCGTTCAGAGCCTGATCATCGAGTCGCTAAAAGAGAAAGAAAAACCGTTTCTCTATCTGGACACGCACGCGGGCGCGGGGCGTTATCAGTTGGGCAGCGAACATGCTGAACGTACCGGAGAGTATCTGGAAGGCATCGCCCGTATCTGGCAGCAGGACGATCTGCCCGCCGAACTGGAACCGTATATTAGCGTCGTAAAACATTTCAACCGCAGCGGGCAGTTACGCTACTATCCGGGCTCTCCGTTGATCGCCCGCCAGTTGCTGCGTGAGCAGGACAGTCTGCAACTCACGGAATTACATCCCAGCGACTTCCCACTGTTGCGCGCGGAGTTTCAAAAAGACAACCGCGCCCGCGTGGAACGCGCTGACGGCTATCAGCAACTGAAAGCCAAATTACCGCCGGTTTCCCGCCGCGGTCTGATCCTCATTGACCCGCCTTATGAAATGAAAACCGACTACCAGGCGGTAGTCAGCGGCATCAGCGAGGGTTATAAACGTTTCGCCACCGGGACATACGCGCTATGGTATCCGGTGGTGCTCCGCCAGCAAATTAAGCGCATGATTCATGAGCTGGAGGCCACCGGCATCCGTAAAATCCTGCAAATTGAGCTGGCGATCCGCCCGGACAGCGATCAGCGCGGGATGACGGCGTCCGGTATGATCGTGGTTAACCCGCCGTGGAAACTGGAGCAGCAGATGAACAACGTGCTACCGTGGCTGCACAGCAGGTTGGCGCCAAACGGTCACGGACACACTTCGGTAAGCTGGATCGTGCCGGAGTAATCACAGCCATCGGTGGAACCTTTCACCTTCAGGTATACAATCGCGAATATTTTGGCGGGTAGCGCAGAATCTATCCGTCCGACAACGAACATAAAGGAGCGGTCATGACCAAACACTATGATTACATCGCTATCGGCGGCGGCAGCGGCGGTATCGCCTCGATTAACCGCGCCGCTATGTACGGCCAGAAATGCGCGCTCATCGAAGCCAAAGAGCTGGGCGGTACCTGTGTTAACGTGGGCTGCGTGCCGAAGAAAGTGATGTGGCATGCCGCGCAGATTCGTGAAGCGATTCATCTGTATGGCCCGGACTACGGTTTTGACACCACGATTAATCAGTTCGACTGGAGCAAGCTGATTGCCAGCCGTACCGCGTATATTGACCGCATCCATACTTCATACGACAACGTGCTGGGCAAAAATAACGTGGATGTGATTAAAGGCTTTGCCCGCTTTGTCGATGCCAAAACCATTGAAGTGAACGGCGAAACCATCACCGCCGACCATATTTTGATCGCTACCGGCGGCCGTCCGAGCCATCCGAGCATTCCAGGCGTGGAATACGGCATTGATTCCGACGGTTTCTTTGCGCTATCTGCCTTGCCGGAGCGCGTCGCGGTGGTAGGCGCAGGTTATATCGCCGTTGAACTGGCTGGCGTTATCAACGCGCTGGGGGCGAAAACGCATCTGTTTGTCCGTAAACATGCGCCGCTGCGCAGTTTTGACCCGATGATTAGCGAAACGCTGGTTGAGGTGATGAACGCCGAAGGCCCGCAACTGCATACTCACGCCGTGCCGAAAGCGGTGGTGAAAAACGCCGACGGCAGTCTGACTTTGGAACTGGAAGATGGCCGTAGTGAAACCGTTGATTGCCTGATCTGGGCCATTGGTCGCGAACCGTCGACCGACAATATTAATCTGGCGGCAGCGGGCGTGAAAACCAATGAAAAAGGTTACATCATTGTCGATAAATTCCAGAATACCAACGTTGAAGGCATTTACGCCGTTGGCGACAATACTGGCGCGGTAGAACTAACGCCAGTCGCCGTCGCCGCCGGTCGCCGTCTCTCCGAACGCCTGTTTAACAACAAGCCGGACGAGCATCTGGACTACAGCAACATCCCGACCGTGGTCTTTAGCCATCCGCCTATCGGCACTGTCGGGTTAAGCGAGCCGCAGGCGCGCGAGCAGTACGGCGACGAGCAGGTGAAAGTCTATAAATCATCGTTTACCGCTATGTATACCGCGGTGACGACGCACCGCCAGCCGTGCCGTATGAAGTTGGTCTGCGTCGGGCCGGAAGAAAAAATTGTGGGTATCCACGGTATCGGCTTCGGCATGGATGAAATGTTGCAGGGCTTCGCAGTGGCGCTGAAGATGGGCGCTACTAAGAAAGACTTCGATAATACCGTCGCTATTCACCCGACCGCATCGGAAGAGTTTGTGACCATGCGTTAATATCTTGTGCGCCCATCTTCGAGGGTGGGCGCACAGGCCTTCATGATTAATACGTACTGAAATAACTCTGGATCAGTTCCGGATTACGCGTCTGAGTTAGTGCCGTCATCAGCAACACTCGCGCCTTCGCCGGGTTGAGCGAGTCAGACACCAGTCCAGGCTGCCCTTTATCCAACGGTACTACGCCGTTTCCGGTGCGGGAAGCACGCACCACGATAATCCCGGCCTTCTCCGCTTTTTTAATCCCCGCGTCGCTGCGTACCGAGACTGAACCTGCGCCGGTTCCGGCATAAATAATACCGTCCGCGTGATGGGCGATCGCCGCATCATACATATATTCCGGGTCGTCCTGATAGCCGTAAATAATCACCACATTGGGTAATTTTTTGATATTACGTACGTCAAAAACAGATCGCAGGGTATGAATTTTTTCCACCCGCGTTTCGAACTGTGGCTGACCATTAACGATGACCCCCAGATAGCCCTCTTCCGGCGCTTTAAAGGTATCCAGAGTCGTGGCATTGGTTTTCGTTACAAAGCGCGCCGAACCAATACGATCGTTTAAAACGACCATTACACCGCGTCCCTTCGCATTCGGGTCAGCAGCCACCGTGACCGCTTCCAGCAGGTTCATTGCGCCATCGGCGCTGATTGCCGACGCGGGCCGCATTGCAGCGGTAAACACCACCGGTTTGTCGCTTTTCACGGTCAAATTAAGAAAGTAGGCGGTTTCATCGAGCGTGTCAGTGCCATGAGTAATAACCACACCGTCAACATCGTCCCGCGCCAATAACGCATTCACCTTCTGTGAAAGTTTCAGGATGATATCGCTGGTCATATTTTCGCTACCAATATTCGCCACCTGCTCGCCGTCAACGCGAGCGATATTATTCATTTCCGGCACGGCATTTATTAATGTTTGCACGCCAAGTTCACCAGATTTATATCCGGCGGTTTGCGTATTATTGGCTGCCGTCCCGGCGATAGTACCGCCTGTCGCGAGAATAACAATATGCGGTAGTGACGTTGTGCTAAATACACAGTGGCTGATGAGCAGCAACACGGTGGCCATGAAAACTCTAATTTTCATTTTCTTCCTCTGAATTAAAAATAATAAGTGACGTGTGCTATAAAAAATTTAATAACAATCAGGCCAGAACCATTTTTCCTATTAACAGCCCGACAATGACCGAGACAATCACGTTAACTAATCCCGGACGCATAAAACTATGGTTAAGCACATATTTGCCAATACGCGTCGTACCGGTATCGTCAAACGCCAGCGCCGCCAGACACTGCCCTGCCACCGGAATAAAGAAATAGCCGTTAACGGCAGGCCAGGAGCCGATTAACGCATAAGCGGGCAACCCTAACGCCAGCCCCAGCGGCAACAGAATTAACGTCGTTGCCGCCTGGCTGCTGACCATAGCGGACACGAAAAACATCATAATGGCGATAAGCCAGGTATGCTGTTGCAATAGAGTTTGCACTTCTGCCTTAATCAACGCGATATGACCATTCACGAACGTCTCACTCATCCAGGCCAGGCCGAAGGCGCAGACAATCGCCAGCGCGCCTGCCCGAAATACCGTACCGCTGATAATCTGATCGACCTGCGGCCGGCATAACAACACAATCAGGCAGGCAAAAGAGAGCATCGTAATCTGGATAGCGGCGGACATCGAAAGCGGTTGTAGCCCTTTCGCTGTTTCCACCATGGGCCGCAGCGCCGGAATCAGTCCTAACAGAACGATAACGA
Source organism: Salmonella sp. SAL00670 (assembly GCF_046552235.1). NCBI lineage: Bacteria > Pseudomonadati > Pseudomonadota > Gammaproteobacteria > Enterobacterales > Enterobacteriaceae > Salmonella > Salmonella sp. SAL00670. The sequence continues at coordinate 234,160 of NZ_JBGDUO010000005.1, read as the reverse complement.
TCGCGCTGGTCAGAAATAACGCCACCGACAATTTGGCGCGCGAAGTGACCACCGTATTTTTACTTTCTTTCTGCGCAGGTTTAATTAACCCTTCAGCAAGCCGACGTTGATATTCCGGATCGTCTTTTAACTCTTTTCCTTTATTAAAGGTCGCTATTGCCCCCATCGCTACGCCGATTAACGTGGCGGGCACGCAAATCATCATAATGGTTGAAATAGAGACGCCCAACGGCGCCATTAAACCAATCATCGCCGCCATGGCGGCAGATATAGGACTGGCGGTGATCGCCTGTTGCGATGCGATAACGGAAATAGATAAAGGACGTTCCGGTCGAATACCTGAATCCCGTGCGACTTCAGAAATAACCGGTAGCAAACTATAAACGACATGCCCCGTTCCTGACATAAAAGTGAAGAGATAACAGATAAACGGCGCTAATAACGTAATGTAACGAGGGTGGCGACGCAGAATTTTTTCCGCCAGTTTGACCAGTAAATCCAGCCCGCCGGAGGCCTGTAAAGATGCGGCCGCCAGGACAACAGAAAGAATAATCAGAATAACATCAATCGGTGGCGTAGAAGGCGTCAGGCCAAAAATAAAAACCATCACGCCGACGCCTAACCCGCCGACCATCCCTAAAAATACGCCGCCGATCCTGGCGCCTATCATCAGGGCCACCAGGATAAAACATAATTCCGTCCAAAACATACTTCCTCCTGGGTTATCTGGAGTGAGTGTCGCTTTACATTGAGGGACGTAACCTATTGTGCAAACGGTTTACCAAAACCAAATGCGCCGTAATGAGATAACACCTGCGCCGCCGATTTCCCGCCCTGCCGCATGGCGCGTAGCACGCTTTCTTTATCGGGTTCCGCCATACCCGATTGCAAAATGGAAAGCAAAAAACCGGTTAAGAAGGCGTCGCCTGCGCCCAGCGTATCGACAGGTTCGATATAAGCAGGTTGCCACTCCAGATAATCCGCGCCGGAAAAATAATAAACTTTTTCATGCCCGCAGGTGGCAATAATATGCCGACAGCCATAACGATAAAGTTTATTGAGTTTTATTTTGATTTCATCTGGCGATAACCCGCTACAGGAGATAAATCCATAATCTACCCACGGGCATACCTTTTTAAAATAGTCGTCTGTACCGCGCCCGGAAAAATCAAAAGAGAGTAAGACGGTTTGTTGTTTAATTTTCTCCAGTTCCGATTCCAGGTGGCCGTTAATACTGGAATGGACTAAGGTAAATTGTGATATATAGCGAAGATCGCCGTCAGACAGGCTAAAAGGATGTTCCCGCAATACGCCGTTTTTGTTGCTGGCGACAAATTGCCGATCGCCATGCGTGAGACGGATACAGGCATACCCATTTTCGCCGGTATAATGGCGGCTGTGAGAGATGTCTATCTGTAGCTGGTGTAATACATCCTGTACGTGCTGCGCGGCGTCGTCATTGCCAAACGCCCCCATAAACGCGCTGGGGATGTCTGCTAATTTCGCATAGACAGCAAAATTTAATGCATTACCGCCGGGGTACATAATGCCGGAATGCAGGTATTTATCGACAACGTTGTCGCCAATACTCAATACGCTGATGCTCATCATTATTCCTTGTTTGTCTTTACAATAAAAAGCGTCCCTGCTTTTTTATCCATCCTGATGTAATTAATATTTCACTTTCCACATATAGCGGCGCGTCGTTAACGGATGCTGACGCGCCTCAGCTAACGCCCGATTGTAAACGGGATAAACGTTATTAAAGAGAGAGTGGTTAAAGTAATCAATAACCGTGGTTTTAATGGTCGATAGCCCCAGCTCTTTCGCATCGACAACTTCAATCCGGCGGCCATATTTTTTCAGGAAGTTTAACGCGCGTTCATCCACCGCCCGCGTATTGCCCTCGGAAAACTGGAAGAAGAAAGGCGTATTCGCATCGGTAATTTCAAACGGCCCGTGGAAAAACTCACCGCTATGAATACAGGCGGAATGTATCCATTGCATTTCCATAAAGATACAGATGCTCTGTAGGTAGGCTGCGCCATAGCCTGCGCCGCTGGCGACGGTGTAAATGACTTTATCGTCTTTATATTCCTGCGCGAACGCCTGCGCACGCTCCGCTACCTGCTCGCAAGCGCGCCAGACGATACGGTTGATTTTGCTGACGCCATCCTGAAAATCGTCGTAGTGCGCATACCCTTCCGTCTGCTGGAGCAGTTCGACCGCACTCAGCAGGCCTTTCATCGTTTTCTCTCCGGCAATATCTTTACCGTCGCCAAACGTGTACGTTTCCACATAGTCGCAATGCGCCACCAACGGTGAATCCATTATCCAGGTTAAACCAATGACCGGCGCGCCGTGCTGACGGGCGATTTCAGCCGCTTTAATTGTCTCTGGCGTATTACCTTTGTGGGAGGCGACAACCACAACGGCATTTTCTCCCAGCGCTACCGGCGGGTTGTTAATAAATTCTCCGCTGTTATACAGACCGACAGTCAACGCTTTCGCTTCTTTTTCTAAAAATGCTTTCGCCGGATAGAACGCCGCATAAGAACCGCCGCACGCCACGTAATAGACGTATTTAACGCCTCCTTTCTCTGCCTGGCTGGTCACAATATTGCTAACTGTCTCTTTCATACCCATCATGCTTTCCTCTGGTTCCATCAATGATACAGGCGAGGATTCGCCATAAATGACTCATAATGTATTATTATTTTTATATGACATTTAAAGACATTTGATCAAGATGGAAACCAAAAAAAATCGGGATCCGCGATCTGGATCCCGATTCAGCCTGCTCTTCGTTAGCGTAATGCTGACATCATACAGTAAACCGTATTTTATCGCCGACAATCAACTGTTGCGAAACGCAGGAGAGTTCTCCTTTGTTATCAATCATTTCACTTTTTATCAGGATCAGCGGATAACCCTCGTTGACGCCAAGATAATGGGCGACTTCAAAGCTGGCATAAACCAGTTCGATCATCTTACGGGAGTGGGTAAACCATAAATGGTATTTCTCGCGTAAGCATTCATACAAAGAGTGATTATTAAGATCTTCGTCCAGCAAAAACGCAAAACGTGGGGGAAGATGTACGGTTTCCAGCGATACCGCCACATCGTCGGCATAGCGGATACGTTCAATGACGACCGCTTTTTCGCCATCGTTCATATTCAGTAACGCTTTTGTCTCATCGTCTACCGATTCAAAAACGGATTTGATGGTGCGTGACCCCGGGCGACGTCCCTGGGACTGGCATAACTCGCTGAAACTCATGATGCCGGTCATGCTACGCTGAAATTTCTCACCAGAGACAAAGGTGCCTTTGCCGGAGACACGGGTCAGCAAATTTTCACGCGTCAGCGCATCCAGCGCCTTACGGACCGTGACCCTGCTCACCTGCCAGCGCACGCTCAGTTCATTTTCCGTCGGGATCTGCTGGCCTGGTTTATACTCTCCACGCGCAATAGCCTCTTTTAAGGCGTCTTCAAGCTGCTTATAAAGCGGTTTGGCGCTTTTACTGTCGGGTTGCTCGATCATTTGTATCCATTTGTATTATCATGGTGCCATAGCTTGTATTATAACTATTTACGTTACCTTTGTTTGTGAATCCACGCCATGTGGTGACGTAGTGATACCACTATGAAACGAATGTTCTGATTTTAGGTCTGAGGGAGGCGTCATGAAAATAGGATTTTCGCAATACTATTCAGTAAGTTATGAAGTGTTTTTCTTGAGAGACAAATTGCAAAATGTGATCTATCGCACACTTTGCCACTCAGGTATCGAAGCGAATGTCTACGCTTAATAGACAGCCGGGCAACACCCGTATCTTTTACGACGCAAGCCGGAGGTCCTTGTCATTATGCTCAACCAGAAATTAAACCCCACGCCTTCTGAAGATCTGACTATTGATGTCGATCTGCTTTATGAAACAGACCCGTGCGAGTTAAAGCTGGATGAAATGATCGAGGCGGAACCGGAGCCGGAGATGATCGAGGGGCTTCCCGCCTCTGACGCACTGACCCCTGCCGATCGGTATCTCGAACTGTTCGAGCATGTACAGTCAACAAAACTGTTTCCAGACAGTAAAACGTTCCCGGACTGCGCGCCGAAGATGGACCCGCTTGATATCCTGATCCGCTACCGTAAGGTCAGACGCCACCGTGATTTTGACTTACGCCGCTTCGTCGAGAACCATTTCTGGCTACCGGAAACCTTATCCAGCGAGTATGTCTCTAACCCCGAAAACTCGCTCAAAGAACATATTGACCAGCTTTGGCCGATACTGACGCGCGAACCGCAGGATCATATTCCGTGGTCTTCGCTGCTGGCGCTGCCGCAATCCTATATCGTGCCGGGAGGCCGTTTTAGCGAAACCTATTATTGGGACTCTTATTTTACCATGCTGGGTCTGGCGGAAAGCGGGCGCGAAGACTTACTTAAATGTATGGCGGATAATTTCGCCTGGATGATTGAAAACTATGGCCATATTCCCAACGGCAACCGGACCTATTATCTGAGCCGCTCGCAGCCGCCGGTTTTCGCCCTGATGGTTGAACTGTTCGAAGAAGATGGCGTACGCGGCGCGCGGCGTTATCTCGACCATCTCAAAATGGAATACGCCTTCTGGATGGACGGCGCCGAATCGCTGGCGCTCAACCAGGCTTATCGCCACGTTGTGCGGATGCCGGACGGTTCCCTGCTGAACCGCTACTGGGACGATCGCGACACGCCGCGCGACGAGTCCTGGCTGGAAGATGTCGAAACCGCAAAACATTCCGGTCGTCCGCCCAATGAAGTCTACCGGGATTTGCGCGCCGGGGCGGCGTCCGGCTGGGACTATTCTTCACGCTGGCTACGCGATGCGGGCCGGCTTGCCAGCATACGTACGACCCAGTTTATCCCTATCGATTTGAACGCTTTTCTGTATAAACTGGAGAGCGCTATCGCCAATATTTCAGCACTGAAAGGCGAACGTGACACCGAGGCACTATTTCGCCAGAAAGCCAGCGATCGACGCGCCGCCGTGAACCATTATCTGTGGGATGATGAAAACGGCTGTTATCGGGACTATGACTGGCGACGCGAAGAAATGGCGCTCTTTTCCGCCGCCAGTATCGTGCCGCTGTATGTCGGTATGGCGAACCACGAGCAGGCCGACCGTCTGGCAAATGTGGTACGCAGCCGTCTGTTAACGCCCGGCGGGATTATGGCGACCGAATACGAAACCGGCGAACAGTGGGATAAACCGAACGGCTGGGCACCGCTGCAATGGATGGCGATTCAGGGCTTCAAACGGTATGGCGACGATATGCTGGGCGATGAAATCGCCCATAACTGGTTAAAAACAGTGAACCATTTTTATCAGGAGCACCATAAACTGATCGAGAAATACCATATTTCCGGCGGTACGCCCCGCGAAGGCGGCGGGGGCGAGTATCCGCTACAGGATGGGTTCGGCTGGACCAATGGCGTGGTGCGCCGCCTGATTGGCCTTTACGGAGAGCCTTAACCTGCTCCGGGCTCAGTGAATCGCATCATAAATGGCTGACTGAATTTTCAGCCATTTTTTATTGTCTGCGCTGGGCCGGGCCTGAGCGCGCAGCCGGGCCTGCTCCGTATCGTACTGCTGGCGCGTCACAACAGCCGGAACGGTGCAAAACGTTTGCAAATAGGTTTTATGCATCGCGGTCAGCGGCGCGCCGCTCGACATGTCATGACTTAACGTTGTGATAAATCGTCGGCAGGGTTTGACCTCATCCATCAGCGCGGGATAACGCAACAACAGTTGCAGCACCTCGGTATGTCCTGCCGCAAACGCCTGCTCCGTCCACGCGAGCTGCCAGTTCATTCCGCCCTGGAGGAACAGCGCCGTCACCCGCGTATCATTGCGCTCTATCGCCGCCCGCATGGTAAACGCATCCCAGGTAATCCCCATATGATTGAGCGTTTCCCGCGCGGAAGGCGCCTCGCGCGGCGGTTCATCCTGCGCCATTGCGGGAGCTTGCCCGTTATCGGAGCCTGGCGACGACGAACTAAATAGCCAGAACGCGCCCGCCAGTATCGCCAGCGTCATGACGCCAACCCCGGCCCACAAAGTGCCGGAAATAAGTTGCTCACGCTCTTCAGGCGTACGCGGAGGCCGCTTACGCGGTGGTTCTATGCTCTCGCTAATCTCATGCTTATCTCCCCCGGCCTGCCGATCTTTAAGCCGCGCGGTTTCCCAGAACTGGCGCAATTCACGTTCATCCGCCAGCAGAAACGAAGCGGGATTCACGCGAGTACGTTTTTCGGCATAGGCGCGCTGGATGGGCCGAACGATTTGCTGATACTGAACGTTTAGCAGCATAAGCTGCGCTGAGGTGAGCGGCTGCCTGGCGATAACCTCGTTTCGCGCGAGGCGGCAATCATCCAGAAACATACGCAGGGTGGTGCGCGACTCGGCGAACAGCGTTAACGCTGAGGCGTCATTAAAAATTCTGACGTAATGACGGGCAAACAATTTTTTATCGACCACCATAAGCGCCAGTTCGCTGAACAACATGCCCTCCAGCGCATGTTGATCTTCTCCCTGTTTTAACCACTGGCGCAAACGGTCCGGGCCAAAATGTTGCTTGAGGTAGTGATTCAGCGACGCCCGATCCGGCCATGCGCGCGCAATAAGCGCTTTTAACGTCAGTTCTATCGCCCGAAGCTGACGCTGCGCCTCAAGATGCGCCTCCTGGTCGGGGTCTTCCAGCTCAGTTTGATACGTCAGTAGCGGCTGCTGCTGACGTAGATGTTCCAGCGAGGTGACAAAACGCAACGCGGCAAGGAGTTGATTTTCGCTCACCTCTTGCCCGCTGTCATACTGGGGAACATGCTGCTGAAGGTGACGCAGTTGCAGCATAAACTGGCTCAACTGCGCGTCATTTATCCGCAATTTTTTCGCCACCGCGCCCCAACCGCCCAGGTTAAGACGCGCCTGCTCAAGTTGTTCCATGAACCACCGGGGCTCTTTTCCCTCTGTGGTATGAATACCCAGCAGCAGCAGGATTTCTATTGATGCCTGGCGGATAATCCCCAGGCTATGTTCAAAAGGCGCGCGTGTCGCCTGCGAAGCGCTATTCGTCATTATCTTCCCTAAAAAGACGATCCCGCGACGAGATCTTCGTTTTCTTTTAATTATGTTTTTTCATAGATATAACAGATTTAGCCACATTTCAGTGACTTAATCTTAATGATTGCAAATTTATAAGAAGATCGGTTACTAACCGAAAACATCAGTTTTTCATTCTGTCAACGCGGCGTGACGCTGAACGGCATAGACCTTTTCCCTGCCTGCGTTTGGCCGTCTGACCGCTAGCCACGCGTGCAGCACACTTTATAATCGCGCTTTTTATGAGAAAGATGCCATGCCGCACATTTCATCTCGCTTTAGCTCCGCCTGCATCGCGTTTATTAAACAGTGGCAGGGTCTGTCGCTGGAAAAGTATCGCGATCGGCAGGGTAACTGGGTGATTGGTTACGGGCATATGTTGACGCCGGATGAGACGCTGACGTTCATTACGCCCGACCAGGCGGAGGCATTCTTGCTGGATGACCTCAATAGCTGCGATATGCTGCTACAGAATTGTTTGCCGGAACTTAACGATCGGTTTCAACGCGAAACGCTTATTGCGCTGATGTTCAGCATCGGACATCAGCGTTTTTTATCATTAATCAATACGGGTGATATTTCACAGCCAGAAATAAGCGGGCTGCGAATTTAACGTCGCTAATTCGATTCATTTAACATCATGGCGGCCTGGGTACGATTTTTTACATCCAGCCGCCGGTAAAGCGACTCCAGATGCGCTTTAACCGTCCCGGTACTAATATTTAACGCCCGCCCAATTTGTTTATTTGATTCTCCTGCGGCAAGCATCTGTAAAATTTCCCGCTGGCGGGCGCTTAACGCTTTTATATCACGGGACTCCAGCTCCGTTGAATTTAACCAATCCCCCGGTAAAAACATCATCCCGCGAGCGACAGCATTGAGCGCAAGGACAAAGGTTTCGGCATCAGAATCGCGTGGCACCACGGCCTGAACGTTAAATTGCATGACTTCATGCAGCCACTTTTGACTGCCATCCATCGCCGTGATAATAATCTTCACCTCCGGAAATTGCTGCGCGGTTCTTTGTAACATCTCGCGGCAAAATTCAGCATCCAGGCCGCTATCAAGCATGACCAGCGCATCCGGCGCGCTTTCTATTTTTTGCCAGAGTTCTTCTGCCTGACCGACACTCTGGATACTTATTCCTGGAATGTGCTGTTGCAAACTGATTTTCATTCCATGAATAAATATTGACTGCCTGTCAAACATGATTACCTGCATTACTTTTCTCCACCTGGGTAAGATAATAGTCTCAAGATGAGGAAGGGTATTACCCGTAGGGTAAAATAAGAAGTCGCCATTTGGTATAGGCCATTTTACCGATAGTCATTGGTTGAGGAAGAGAAAGGTTATGAATATTTACAGCTTCAACATCGGGATTACAGAATTCGCTAAAATTAGCGTTTTAAAGTAAGGAATATCTTATTAGTACAAACAGACAAGGCTAATTTGAATATTAATTTAATGAAGAGTACGCCTGGCGCGTCACAAAGGAAATATCTGCTTTTCACCTGATGTGTTACAAAAAATAAAGTAGCACATTTTGTTAAAAAATAACCAATCCGCCTGAAAACCGCGACGATGGGTCAATGACAATACCGTATATGTACATGCATTTCTCTCTCCCACTACACCCGCGGCTATCAGCGTGTTTTACCGCTCTCGTCCCGTTTATCGGCTTTTTGGCGCTAAAATGCCTGGCCGGAAGGCGATAAATCCGCCGCGCAACGCAATCAGACGTATTCGTCACGCGAGCAATGATTGCGAAAGGGCTTATTAGGTGCTAGAAAATCAATAAAACCAGCCGCTTCAGCGTCACTGTTTCAATAAGAACAATAATAGAGCCTGATGATGGATAAAATATATGCAATGAAATTGTTTGTACGCGTGGCGGAACGGGAAAGTTTTTCCCGCGCAGCAGAGGATATCGGCCTTCCCAAAGGCAGCGTCTCACGGCAAATACAAGCGTTAGAACATCAACTGGGCATCCGCCTGCTCCACCGCACCACCCGGCGGGTACAGCTTACTCAGGACGGAATGGTTTACTACGAACGGGCAAAAGATCTGTTGAGTAACCTGGATGAACTGGAAGGTCTTTTCCAGCCTGATCCCGCCAGTATCAGCGGCAAAATACGGGTAGATATACCGCCATGTCTCGCAAACAGCCTTATCATGCCGCGCCTGCCCACTTTTTTGCATCAGTATCCCGGCATTGCGCTGGAACTTTGTAGTAGCGATCGACAGGTCGATTTACTACGGGAAGATTTCGACTGCGTGGTGCGCACAGAGCCGCTACATGCGCCAGGGATACTGACGCGCCCGCTTGGCAAACTAAGAAGGGTGAACTGCGCCAGCCCACAATACCTGGCGCGCTTTGGGTATCCAGAAAACCTTGACGACCTCGCCTCACATGCGATGGTGCATTATTCATTGACCCCGGGAGTCTCTTCACCGGGTTTTGCCTTTGAAACTCCCCACGGTATGCAGTGGGTAAAAACTGGCGGAATGCTAACGGTAAACAGTACAGAGACCTGGCATACGGCCTGTCTGGCAGGATTAGGAATCATTCAGACGCCGCGCATTGCTGTACGGGAGGCGTTACGCGCCGGAACGCTCATTGAAATTTTACCGCAATATCGCGCCGCTCCACTGCCGGTGACGCTGCATTATCCCCATCGCCGTAATCTTTCCCGCCGGGTACACCTGTTTATGGTATGGCTGACTGAAACCATTAAAGAGGCCGCAGAGTAGCCGCATTTTCAGCATCCACCGGGGAGAAGCTATACTGACATATTCTATTAATGATGAAGGACTACCGACCTGATGACGCAGGAAAATGACGTAAAACGCCCTATTCAGGAACTGGAGCACGACCCGATACAAAAAATAGAAACGCAGCCGCATGACGCCCCGGAAAAAAACGAAAAGGCAAATCAGGCGTTGCATTCCGTCACCACCCTGATGCAAAAAATTCAGCGTCAACCGATGGTGGCCCACCTCATTCGCGCGACCGAACGTTTTAACGATCGACTGGGTAATCAGTTTGGCGCGGCTATCACCTACTTTTCGTTTCTGTCGATGATCCCGATAATGATGGTGTCCTTTGCCGCGGCAGGTTTTATCCTCGCCTCGCACCCTAATCTACTGGAAGATATTTTCAGCAAGATATTGATGAATGTGAGCGATCCTACGCTGGCGTCCACGCTTAAAAATACGATTAATACGGCGGTTCAACAGCGTACCACGGTAGGGCTGGTCGGACTGGGTATCGCGCTCTATTCCGGCGTTAACTGGATGGGCAACCTGCGGGAAGCGATTCGCGCCCAGTCACGGGACGTCTGGGAGCGCAAGCCGCAGGATCAGGAGAAAATCTGGCTCAAATATCTGCGCGATTTTATCTCGCTGATTGGATTATTAATCGCTTTAATCATTACGCTGTCCATTACTTCCATCGCCGGTTCCGCCCAGCAGATGATCATCTCCGCCTTGTATCTCGACAGCATCGAATGGTTAAAACCGGCCTGGCATTTGATCGGTCTGGCCATCTCTATTTTTGCCAACTATCTACTTTTTTTCTGGATTTTCTGGCGACTGCCTCGCCATCGTCCCCGTAAAAAAGCGTTGATTCGCGGGACATTTATCGCCGCTATCGGTTTTGAGGTGATTAAAATCATTATGACTTATACGCTGCCGTCACTGGTGAAATCGCCTTCCGGCGCGGCGTTTGGCTCCGTACTCGGTCTGATGGCGTTCTTCTACTTTTTTGCCCGCCTGACGTTATTCTGCGCGGCCTGGATAGCCACCGCCGAATACAAGGACGACCCGCGAATGCCGGGTAAAACGCAACGCTAGTCTGCGGCTTGCTGCCGGATGGCACGCACGGCGTCGTCATTCGGTCTACTGGCGTGTGGTCCCAGGCCGGGCAAGCAAAACGTACCCGGCGGTACAATCAGGCACGTCCTTCCGCCTCATCTCATTGTTTCAGCATATAAATCCAGTAATTAACTTTTATTTAACCCGAAACCAGTTTTATCCACCAATTCTAAAATTATGTGAAGCATTTCATAGACGCAAAATGGCTGGCTTAAACATTATCCCCTTTTTGCGCTTTTTTTGACCATTTTTGGCTTTTGTTACACATTGAAATATAACTTTTGCTGTGCGTAATATGGCTATTCGTTCGCTAAAAATAAGAAAATAGTATGCAAGCAACCGCCACAACACTCGACCATGAACAGGAACATGTTCCGGTAAACTCACGCAATAAAGTCGTTATTGCCTCGCTTATCGGCACCGCGATTGAGTTCTTCGACTTCTATATTTACGCCACCGCAGCGGTGATCGTGTTCCCCCTTATCTTCTTCCCCCAGGGCGATCCCACTGCGGCAACGCTACAATCGCTCGCCACCTTCGCTATCGCGTTTGTGGCGCGTCCGATTGGCTCTGCGCTATTCGGTCACTTCGGCGACCGGGTAGGCCGCAAAGTCACGCTGGTGGCTTCGCTGCTGACGATGGGGATCTCCACGGTCATTATCGGTCTGTTACCGGGCTACGCGACGATAGGTATTTTCGCGCCGCTGCTGCTGGCGCTGGCGCGTTTCGGTCAGGGACTGGGGCTGGGCGGCGAATGGGGCGGCGCAGCGTTATTAGCGACGGAGAATGCGCCGCCGCGCAAACGCGCGCTGTATGGCTCCTTCCCGCAGTTGGGCGCGCCGATCGGCTTCTTTTTTGCCAATGGCACCTTCCTGTTGCTCTCCTGGCTGCTGACCGACGAGCAGTTTATGAGCTGGGGCTGGCGCGTGCCGTTTATCTTCTCGGCGGTGCTGGTGATTATCGGCCTGTATGTGCGCGTGTCGCTGCATGAAACGCCGGTGTTTGCGAAAGTCGCCGCAGCGAAAAAGCAGGTGAAAATACCGCTGGGCACGTTGCTGACGAAGCATGTCCGCGTAACCATTCTCGGCACGTTTATCATGCTGGCGACCTACACGCTGTTCTATATCATGACCGTCTATTCCATGACTTACAGCACTGCCGCCGCGCCGGTGGGGCTTGGCTTGCCACGCAATGAAATACTGTGGATGCTGATGATGGCGGTGATTGGTTTCGGCGTGATGGTGCCCGTCGCCGGCCTGCTGGCGGACGCATTTGGCCGTCGGAAAAGCATGGTCATCATTACCACGCTCATCATTCTCTTCGCGTTGTTCGCCTTTACCCCGCTGCTGGGTTCAGGCAATCCAGCGCTGGTATTCGTGTTCCTGTTGTTAGGCCTGAGCCTGATGGGGCTGACCTTCGGCCCAATGGGAGCGCTGCTGCCGGAGCTATTTCCGACGGAAGTGCGCTATACCGGCGCATCGTTTTCCTACAATGTGTCATCGATTCTGGGCGCTTCCGTCGCGCCGTATATTGCCGCATGGCTGCAAAGCCACTACGGGCTGGCGGCGGTAGGGGTTTACCTGGCGTCAATGGCGGCGCTGACGCTGATTGCACTGCTGTTAACCCATGAGACGCGTCATCAGGCGTTGTAATAGGGCGCCGGATGGCGTCATCCGGCGCGACGTTTCACGTTACTGCTTCATCTGCGTTAAAATCGTCCGGCACTGATTGGCTTCGCCTTCAGAGGGCGAAATGAGCGCCAATAGCGCGGCGGCGGGCGTTACCAACGTCGCCAGCGCTGCCGCAACCGCGCCGCGCGCAATCAGCGGGCCGGGCTTGACGCCCGCCTGCGGATTTTTAAATGTCCCACGCACGTACAGCGGCGATCGCAGCGTAATAATACGAATCCCCTTACTTTCCGGATCAATGGTTAAATCGAGCTGTTCAGAGGCGAAGCTCGCCGTACCGGTCACGTTAATCAACGCATTTTCTGTATCAAAAGCAAAAATTTGCGGTCGCGCCACGCCGTTCGCAATATTGAGATTCGCCGCCGCGCAGTTAACCCGCACTTCGTCATCGCCAAAAATCTGCCCGACAATATAGTTGCCGACGTTCAGCCCCACGATTTCCATCAGGTTGCGGCTAATCAATCCATCATTCATCAATAATTTCAGATTGCCGTTACTGTTGCCAAGCAGCGCGGCGACCGAGTTGCCCGTCCCGCGAATATCCGCATCGCCGTTCAGCTCGCCCAGCGTTTTCTGCATCAGCTCCACATCCGGCATCAGTTCTTTAAGCTTCAGCCGACGCGCCTGTATATCCGCCCGCCCCTGCATTGGCTTTTTATCCCCTTCCAGATGGATGTTGGAGACAATACTGCCGCCTGCCAGACCAAACTTCAGCGGCTGTAGACGTAAGTCGGCGTTTTTCAGGATGATATGGGTCGAAAGATCGCTAATCGGTAGACTGCCGCCATGTTCAATACGTCGGCCTTTAAACCGGACATCGGCGTCCATAACGTCCCATTTGTCGGTTTCAAAGCGATCGTAAGGCAACACTTTATCCGCCGGCTGAACATTCTTCTCGCCTTTGCGCTGTTCAGACCGTTTCGACTGCTCAGCGTCTTTCCCGGAATCCACGCCAATCAGCGGCCCAAGATCGGCCAGGCGTAACTGGCGCGATTCGACATCGCCTTCCAGTTTAGGGCGCGGTTTACCGGTGGTATAAGTGAGGGAGCCGTGGATATCACTGTCGCCAATGCGCCCGTTAAAACCGCGATAATCAAATACCGATGACTTTTCGGCGTCAATTTTCGCCACCAATCGCCCATCGGTCTCAAACGGCGGCGTATCCGGCAGCAGCACGCCGGTTAAATCATATAAATCGCCCAGTGAATCGCCAGAGAATTTAAGCCGCAGATCGACGCCGCCCATTTTCATCGGCTCGTTCACCACGCCGCTAAAAGCCACCCGCGTGTTGCCAGAGCGGAAATCGGCCTGCACAGGAAAAGGCGTACTTTCGCTGCGTAGCGCCAGCATACCGCCTATTTTCCCCGTACCGGTCAACGGTTCCCCGTTATAACGCCCCTGCGCCTTCAGGCCGAAGACATAGTCACCCACGGTGGATTTGTCTGCTTTGCCTTTCGTTCCCGTCACTTCGCTGAACGGCAACGGTTTGCCTAACGGATCGACCAGAATAGTGATATCCGCTTTACTGACCTTATCATCGATCGCGATTCGCCCCTGGTCGAAGAGAATATTATCCAGCCGGAAGGACCAGGCGGAAGGTTTAGCATTGGGGTCCGTATTCTTGTCTTGCGCGAGGTTAAAGGTCCAGTTATTGGCTTTCTCGGACAGACGAATAAGACGCGCGTCGGGTTTCACCAGTTTGATCCACGGCAGCCAGACGGTTTTGGTCAGGAGCGCCAGCGGGGCAAGCGTCGCCTCAACGCGTGGCAGATGCACCATCGTGACTTCCGGAATATCCGGCGGATTGCCGAGAATGACGTCTTCCGCGTGAACATGCGGCCACGGTACCCAGCTTCGCCAGCCGGTCTCCTGTTTTTGGCGTTCCCACACCACGCCTAAATCGCCGCGAATAGCGAAAGGCCGGTTCAATTCGGTAGAGACTTTCTGGTTGATGGTCGGTTTGAGGCGGTTCCAGTCAAATGTTGCGATCAACAAAATCACTATGGCGATCAACAACAAGAAAGTCCCTGTGATGGCGGCGGTTATTTTGCCTGCTTTAGTCATGTGTTATTTCCTCACTTCTTCCCTTGCCTGTCCTAAAGATAGTTCAGCCAGACGAAAAAGGAGGATGACTGCGCCTCGTAATACCATGTATTACGGGAACAGTCTGGCGTTACAGGGTCAGAATCACCTCTTCGAGCGATATCAGCGGCACGGGTCGAGAAAGAAAATAGCCCTGGGCGGCAAAGGCGGGCGAACGCTGCACATCACGCCACTCTTCCAGCGTCTCCACGCCCTCGACAATAACGCCGCGGCAGTAGCGGTTCATCAGTTGCAGCAGCAGAGTGAACAGGTTGCGTCCCTCCGGAGACTGACGCAGCATGACGAACAGCTCTCGCGCCACTTTAATGTAGTCATAACGCACTTCGCTCAGCGCTGAAAAATTGGCCATACCGGTACCAAAATCATCCAGCCACAGCGGGCCGAACTCACACATCGAGGCGAAAGAGGAGTCTTTCGGCAAACGAATATGTTCCACCAGTTCGAAACGCAGCCAGGGTAAGCGCTCCATCGCTGCCAGAATGTCCGGCTGTCGTCGCATGGCAATCAGCGTAGGGCCGTCGACATTGACCGATGCCAATAAGTGATGGCGAGTGAAAAAATCCGCTTTTTGTTCAAGCTGATAAAGTTGTTCTTTCACTACGTCAATGCGGTGTCGAACCGCTAACTCCGCGAAATAACGATCCGGGGCAATACGTCTGGAAGGGTTATCAGGATGGGTGACGACAGTGAGAAGTTCAACCGCCATCAGACGGCCATCCGTCTGGTATATCGGCTGGTAAGTATAGGCACGCTCGCATTGCAGCCAATAGCGCCGTTCCTGCAAATTCTCTATACCTGCATCAGGAACGCGTAGCTGCTGGATAACCTGCTTTATCATCTCAGTTGTCCTGTTAATGGGAGTGTGACTGTCCGGACTCGTCAAAGGTTATCGGCGTTCAGGCAGAGAACTTTACCCTCGGTCCCTGGCAAAATAAAAACAGACCCCGAAACTTGTCAAAAATACGCACTTGCTCAAAAAAATAATGGACCGATGTTTTAATATTATTGACCACTAAACATCCACAGCGCACACTAACGCTAATTTTTACAGATCAGGTTCACGACTATGTCTAAAAAGATTGCCGTGATTGGCGAATGCATGATTGAGCTGTCGCAGAAAGGCGCTGATGTTCAGCGCGGCTTCGGCGGCGACACGCTGAATACCTCCGTTTATATTGCCCGTCAGGTCGATTCTGCCGCTCTGGCCGTTCACTATGTGACGGCGCTGGGTACCGACAGTTTCAGCCAACAGATGCTGGAGGCGTGGCAGCATGAAAATGTGGATACCTCGCTAACGCAGCGGATGGAAAATCGCCTGCCAGGCCTCTATTACATCGAAACCGATGACACTGGCGAGCGTACCTTCTACTACTGGCGTAACGAAGCGGCAGCGAAATTCTGGCTGGAGAGCGAGCAGTCAGCGGCTATCTGCGAGGCGCTGGCGACCTTCGATTATCTCTACCTGAGCGGCATTAGCCTCGCGATTTTAAGCCCGACCAGCCGTGATAAGCTGCTGTCTTTATTGCGTGAATGCCGGGCCAACGGCGGGAAAGTCATTTTTGATAATAACTATCGCCCGCGTTTATGGACAAGTCGCGAAGAAACGCAGCAGATCTATCAAAAGATGCTGGACTGTACTGATATCGCCTTCCTGACACTGGACGATGAAGACGCGCTATGGGGTAAGCAACCAGTGGAAGAGGTCATTGCCCGCACCCATGCGGCAGGCGTGCAGGAAGTGGTGGTAAAACGCGGGGCGGACTCTTGCCTGGTCTCGATTCAGGGCGAGGCGCTCATTGACGTTCCGGCAGTGAAACTGCCGAAAGAGAAAGTGATAGACACCACTGCCGCAGGCGACTCCTTCAGCGCCGGTTATCTGGCCGTTCGTTTGACGGGCGGCAGCGCGACGGATGCCGCGAAGCGCGGACACCTGACGGCCAGCACGGTGATTCAGTACCGTGGGGCCATTATTCCGCACGACGCGATGCCGCAGTAAGTCATTCGCTCTTGCCCGGTGGCGCTGCGCTTACCGGGCCGACAGGCGGCAGCTTACTGTGCCGCCGGTGTCTCCGTCACTTCCGGATGCGCCTCATCTGCTTCAACAGCGGCGGCAGTTGTCGGGACCATGATTTCATCCCACGTCGCCTTTAACGCCTTCATATTAAATTCCGGCTCGCCTTGCGGTTGCAGCAAAATTAATGCCATCTCCTGCGATAGCTGCTGACGTAGATTCTGATTGAGCATATCGACGGTCAGGTTGTTGAGGAAATTCTGACGCAGCTTCTGATACTGCTCCGGCGCGATATCCACCACCTGATTCTGCAGTGAGCGCATACGCTGTCCAGTCAAAATGTCAGTATCGGTACGCGCGTAGGTCGCGAACAGCTTTTGCAATTCGAGATTTTTCTGCGCCACCAGCGCAGTAAACTCCTCTTCCGACAAACCTTTATCGCGTACTTTCGCCAGTTCATTCGCCACCAGGCTCAAATTGGTATTGAGCTTATCATTAGGTGATTCAATGTTGATGGCGCACTGCGCGCGCAGGAACAGAACCCGGCAGTCAAACCCCAGACCAATATCTTTCGCGTTATTTTTAGTAAGCTCTTGCTGGATATGCCAGAACAGCGCTTCGCGCGCCAGATCCGCCTGCCAGTAGCGCAACAGCGCCGCCGACTCGCGAATCGGTTGCCACGGCGTATCCCACATAATGGAGAGACGATCCTGGCGCACCGCATCGGTCATAATGCTCACTGATTCCGCCCGCAGCGGCGAAAGCGTCGGCACCGGGGCGGGCGTTTCGCGTTTACCTTTCAGCGTACCGAACGTTTTATTGATCTGCTCGGCGACGGAGCGCGCATCAATGTTGCCGACAACAATCAGCGTCATGGCATCCGGGGTGTACCATTTTTCATAGAAAGCCTGAATTTTGGCTGCGTCTACCGGCTGCTTTAACGGTTCCGCGGGATCGTGCCCCAATAACGCCGACCCTTTCAGCCGATAACGCCACCAGCCCTCTTTAGTATCTGCTGGCCACGTCGCAACCATATCTTCGCTGCTTAACGCATGATTCACCGTCTCTGGCGTAATGGTTAATTTACCGGAGACGTTAGCCAGATAGGTCAGCGCTTCTTTCAGCAGATCGTTACGGTTATTGGGTAAACTGAGGTTATAGAGCGTGGAATCATAAGAAACAATAACGGGCGGCATGGGACGTTTCGGATCAAACCCTTGCTGCCATAAAGAACGTGCCTGTGCGGCATCCAGACCACCGCTTTGCGTTAGCGCGATACGGGGAATCGCATGGCTGAACCCGCTCTGTTGCGTACTTTCGGTGAGCGAACCGGTATTAACCTGTAGACGAACTTCAATACGATCGCTGGGGCGCTGAGGCGTAGCCAACACTTGCCACTGTAACCCATTAGCCAGCGTCCCCTGTTGCCATGCCGGATCGGGCTGGAGCGCATCTGCCTGCACATAGCCGGCAGAGGCCAACATCAACAGACTGCCCGCTAAGAGTCGAATTTTTGTGCCCTGCATGTGAACCCCTGATCAACAATCCTGGTAATAAAAAGACAGCCCCGGCAGGGATGCCTGAATATGACGTAAAAACACTTCGTGTTAGACCGCGAGAACCTAAAAATGTCACGGAAGAAGTGAAATAATCCCTAAGCATCATGCTGTATGCTTTGGGCGCAGGGGTCAATTATGCGCAAACACCCGCAGTCCTGGAAGGGACTACGGGCATAAGTGGCGAGATTAGGAGGAAATTTCGTGCGTTTTGCCATCCGGCGCACGATTATTAAGCACATCGTCCAGCTTTTGGTGATCTAACTCTTTCACCCATTTGGCAACCACCACCGTCGCCACGCCGTTACCCACCAGGTTAGTCAGCGCGCGCGCTTCGGACATAAAGCGGTCAATACCGAGGATTAACGCCAGTCCCGCCACCGGCAAATGACCTACGGCGGAGATAGTGGCCGCCAGCACGATAAAGCCGCTTCCGGTCACGCCCGCGGCGCCTTTTGACGATAGCAGCAGCACGACCAGCAGCGTTATCTGGTGGAAGATATCCATATGGCTGTTGGTCGCCTGGGCGATAAACACCGCCGCCATCGTCAGGTAGATAGAGGTGCCATCAAGGTTGAACGAATACCCCGTCGGGATCACCAGCCCTACCACCGACTTACGGCACCCCAGTTTTTCCATCTTATCGAGCATACGCGGCAACGCTGACTCGGAAGAGGAGGTGCCGAGCACAATGAGTAATTCTTCCCGGATATAGCGAATAAATTTAAAAATGCTAAAGCCCGTTACCCGTGCAATCGTCCCCAGCACCACCACCACGAAGAGAATACAGGTGATATAGAAGCAGATAATGAGCTGCCCCAGTTGCACCAGAGAACCGACGCCGTATTTACCGATGGTGAAGGCCATCGCGCCGAATGCGCCAATCGGCGCCAGGCGCATGATCATATTGATGATGCCGAAAATGACCTGCGAAAAACTCTCAATCACATTGAAAATGAGCTGGCCTTTGCTGCCCAAACGGTGCAGCGCAAAACCAAACAACACCGCAAACAGTAAGACCTGCAGAATGTTGCCGCTGGCAAACGCGCCGATCACGCTGCCCGGTATGACATCCATCAGGAAGGCAATAATGCCCTGCTCCTTGGCTTGTGCGGCATAAACGGCCACCGCCTGCGCATCCAGCGTTGCCGGATCGACGTTCATCCCGGCGCCAGGTTGCACGACGTTGACGATGATAAGACCGATAATCAGCGCAATCGTACTGACAATTTCAAAGTAAAGCAGCGCGACCGCGCCGGTACGCCCCACCGCTTTCATGCTTTCCATGCCTGCGATGCCCGTCACGACTGTACAGAAAATGACAGGAGCGATGATCATCTTAATGAGCTTAACGAACGCGTCGCCAAGCGGTTTCATTTGTGCGCCCAGTTCAGGATAGTAATGGCCAAGGAGAATACCAATGGCGATTGCTGTCAGGACCTGAAAATAAAGACTTTTGAACAGAGAGGTTTTCATAGGGTGTCCTTGAAGTAAAAACCACAGGTCTTGTAAGGTTATGAGTAACCTGCGGCCTTAAAATAACACCCACACAACATGACAGAAATGCGCCAGGATCATAATTGAAACAAAAATGTTAAAAAGTTTGAGCTGGCTCGCACAAGCGCGACCTTTTTTAACTTTTGTAATCAGGATTTTCGTGCGACAGATACCGTTCTTCAAAGATATCCGCGGGAACGGGCCGAGCAAACAGGAAGCCTTGCGCGACGTTGACTCCAGCCTGTTCCAGCCACGCGCGTTGCGCCTCGTTCTCCACGCCCTCGGCAATCAATTGTAAATTAAGACTGCGGGCCATCAGGATAATCGCCGTCACCATACTGTGATCATCCGGTAACCCATCGACAAACATTTTATCAATTTTAAGGATATCGACCGGTAGCGACTTCATATGCTGTAACTGGCGCAGCCCCGCGTAACCCATGCCAAAATCATCCAGTGCGATACGCACGCCAGCATTACGTAACGGACGTAAGATAGCGACGGCAGCGTGCGGATCGTCGATACGGCGGCTTTCAGTGGCTTCAAGAATCAGCGTACCCGGTTGAATACGATAGCGATTTAACAATTCCAGCAGATCCGACACCATGCCAGGGTGCATGAGCTGTAACGCGGAAAGATTGACGGAGAGCGGCAATGTCACGCCGCGCTCCTGCCAGGCGGCAAGCTGGCGGCAGGACTCTTCCAGCACCCAATGGCCCACCGTGACCATCAGGCCGCAGGATTCAATGCGCTCAATCAGCCCCTCCGGCAATTCCCAGCTACCGTCCGGCTGTTGCATACGTAACAAGGCTTCGGCGCTTAATACGTTGCCGCTGCGCATCTCGACCTGCGGCTGCAACCAAATGGCAAACTGATGGTTATCCAGCGCGGTAAGGATATCGCTCTCTTCGGTAAGGCGCTGTTGAGCGGCCTCCATCTGCGCCGGGTCAAAGAACTGGATCTGATTTTTACCTTTTCGGCGCGCGGTAAACGCGGCGGAGACGGCGCGACCATAGAGCTCTTCGGCGGTCAGATCGCCATAATACATCGCAATGCCAATACTGCAGCTTGGGCGCAGTTGAATACCCTGGATGGGCAGTCGTTCATTAATGATAGTGAGTATTTGCTGACCTAATGTGATGGCGTGCCACGGCTCTTTAACGCCGTGGGCGATAATGGCAAAGTCATACCCGCTGACCTGCGTAAGCACCATGCGCGGCGCCAGCACCGACTTCAGCTTCTCAACCAGCGTCAGTAATAGAATCTCCCGCTGCGTTTCTTGCAGCACGCCTGCCGTGTCACGCAACGTTTCGCACGTCACGATGATAAGCGCGGTGGTTTGTTGGCGGGTGATAACCTGTTCCAGCAATGCCATTAAAAAGGCTTTATTGGGCAGCTCGGAAACCGGAAAACGCATCGCGTTGTCCGTTTGCTCCTCGCGTTGACGCTGCATAAGCTGCTGGTTGAGGTTATAGCTGCGCACCAGCATCCCAATTTCATCATCCTGATGCAGACGCGGCAACGCCAGCTGATGTCCGATCAGCTCCTGCTGCGGAATGTCGTTCAGCTCGCGGGCGATTTTGCGCAGCGGATGCACAATCAGGCGGTTTACGCACCAGGCGATGGCCACCGTCAGGATCAGCGATAAAAGTAAGTAAATGGTCACTAACGTAGAGAGCGCGCTCATGACGAACTTGTACATACGGTACGAATCCGCCTGCAATACAAGGTAGGCCAGCGGTTGCGGATTGGCGGGACGCTCCAGCGAATAAACCGGCAAAGAAATTTGTACCGGCAGTTCGAAGAGACGCGTCACCATAACCGGGACGGGGCGTTCAGGAATGAAGCGCTTACGCAACGCCTGGAACTGATTCGGCAATACCACATCGGCGCGACTCACCACGCCCGCAGGTTTAATACTTTCCAGAATGGTTTCCGCGCCGGGGAGATCCGCTTTTAAAATCGCGGAAGAAAGAGGTTCCCGAACAGATCGCGCGATGCTTTCCAGTTGCGTAGCCGTGTTGTAGCGGTTCTGCTGTACCAGATGGAACAACAAAACGGTGCAAAAGACAAAAACAAACACCATGACAACGGCCGCAACCATTGCCATCTGTTTAATTGTTAACGAGCGGCTGACGCGCAAATTGACTCTCCCTGGATATCCCGGACTGCCGCCTGAGTATACCCGATTGCAGCGGCATTAAGAGAGGCTGTATCTGAAAAGGACTTTTCTGAATAACGGTTAATGATAGCGTCTGATGGCGCTGCGCTTCTCAGGCCTACGACGCCTGTCAATTCGTAGGCCTGACGCAATGATTACCAGTCAGCGTAAGGCACCAGAGGCTGCGGCGGTAAATCCATATCCCCCTGCCAGCCCGCCGCGGAATAACGGACATACAGCAGCAGATGACTGGGGGTATAATCTTTCGCCTGCTGAATATCGACAGCCGTACCCACAAACCAGTTGGCAGTGACCCGGCGTTCAATGAGCGCCCGCGCGGTATAGCCAAATCCCTGACTGCTGCCGCCGCCGTTGGTCTGGTCACGCGCATCCTCCTGATAATCCGCCGGAATCAAATTCATCAGCGGATAACGCGGCATGGTACGGTTGCGGGAGTGCGACCAGGATACCGAGCCGCCTAACTCCCACGACCAGTTTTCCGTACGCTGCCGCCACATCACCGGCACCGCAAACGACAGGTATTCCTGCGGGCTATAATAACCGCCCTGACCCAGTGAATAACCGCTCAGATCTTTGTCGTAATGCCAGATCATGTTATTCAGCCCGACGGTAACACGGCGGTTATTCTCGTTAATCACCTTATAGTAATAACCGGTCATCCAGCGCACGCGCCAGTTATCTTCCACATTTTTACCGCTCAACTGGTCGCCGCTGAGCGACGCCCAGACACCGTTTGCTTCGCCTTTATCATAGCTGAGGCTGACGCCGCCGCCGTTGGCCCGCACGCCGCCCCATTTGGTGCCGGTATTGCTGCTGGCGTCCTTTTGCCCGCCAAACGCCAGCAGCGAGCTGGAGATCGGGCGACGATGCGCGTTCAGGGTATAACCCAACGGCCCGATATCGTCGCTATAGCTGACGCCGCCAACCACATCAACGACATTAAAGCCCATCGGCGTCGTGCCGATATCCCAGCGCCAGGTCTCATTCTGCCAGCCGACCGCCACGCTCGCGCCCGTATCGGCCTGGCTACGATGTCCGCTGCATTTCTCCAGCGTACAGGTACCCCAGTTATTATCGTATTTTCCATCCGCATCCGTAGAGAAACGGCCAACATCCATATTCACCATATCAGTACGAAAGAACGCCCGTCCGTCCGACCAGGGCGCATCCACCTGAAGCATCGTAGTATGCGCCTTCAGATCGGAGTAGCCGCCAGTCCCGCTCGACCCCCAATAATCGTGCGCCAACGTGACATTGAGATCCTGCTGACGGTACAACTCCGCCGCATCGCTACGCACGCCGCGTTTTAGCCAGTCATCTTTTTCATCATTGCGCGTCAGGCGGGTAAAGGTATCGTTATCCAGGGGACGAACCGGCGTAATCGCCGCGGCGACCATTGCCTCTTTGTAGGTCTCCAGCGCCCGCTGCGGCTCGCCCGTTTGCGCCTGAAAAGCGGCGGCGTCACGCAATACCATTGCGCTTTCCATTGATGGCGGCTGTGCTTTTGCCTGCGGCGTAATGCGGTTAAAGATCCGCGCCGCCGCCGTGATATCGCCAAGCTGGAGCTGCGCCAGCGCGACGCGGCGCTGCATGTTAATAGAGGTGATTTGCGACGCAGGCAGCGCCGCCAGTTGAGCGCGCGCCGCGGCGTTATCGCCCTGTGCGATGTCGATTTCTACCCGCCCCAGCATGGCATCGACATTACCCGGTTCCCGCGCCAGAACGGCGTCATAAGCGGCGCGGGCCGCCGCATTATCGCCACGCTGCTGCGCCCAGTCCGCCAACGTTAACGCAATGCGCGTAGAGGGCGGCTGCTGACGTAACAACGCTTCCGCTTCGCGTTCTTTGCCGCTATCGCGCAAGCGGTTAGCGCTTTCCAGCACCTGGTTACTTTGCAATCGGCCCGCCAGTTCCTGAATATTGCTGTTCCACTGGCTGGTCGGCAGGGTATTGAGATGCGCCAGCGCCGCCCGGTCCCGATCGCTGCCGGAAAGATAAAGCCCATAAGCATAGACCTGTTCCGGATCGTTTGGCTTCTGCTGCGCCAGAGAGCGCATTTGCGCATCGGCCTGGGCGTGCTGCCCGGCCTGCCACAGATCGCGTGACAGTCGGTACGTTACCCACACGCTCCCCGGATCTAATGCCAGCCGACGACGGTGCAGTTCTGCGGCCTGCGCCCATTTGCCCTCGCTTTCCAGCGTTTCCGCCTGCTGCGCCAGACGGTCATTTTCCAGACTGCGTTCGATATCGTCGATACTGCGCCGCTGGCTGGCGGAAAGAGAAGCGATAAACGCGGCGGCTTTTTGCGGCGACTGCTGGCGATAAAGATTCGCCAGCCCGCGTACAGCATTGCTATTACCGCTATCCATACGCAGCGTCTGCTGATAATAACGTTCGGCGGCGGCATTATCTTTGCGCGCCATCGCCACATCCCCCAGCCCCAGCACCGCGTAGCTGTCGGTGTTATCCACTGCTCGCGCCTGCTGATAGAAACGCTCCGCCTGGGCCAGATTATTCGCTTTTAAGGCCGCGTCGCCCTGCTGAATTAACAGCCAGTAGCGATTGACCTTCAGCAGACTCTCCCACTTATCGCGGCTGCTGCTGTGCGGCGCCATCGCCAGCGCTTTTTCAAACTGCGCGACGGCGCGGGCGCGATCGCCACGCTGTGAGTATGCCTGCCCCAGCGCGCCGACCGCCTCGCTGTCGTCCTGCCGGGCGCTCACCGCCTGCTGCAATTGCGCAATGGCCTTACCGCCTTCTCCGGCATTAACCGCCGCGATGCCCAGCGAGCGCGCGCGGAACGCCGGATCGGCTAACTGTTTTTGCTGCTCGCTAAGCTGGGCGCGGGCGGCAGACACGCTATCGCCTTCGCTAAACTGCGTCAGATAGTCTTGCAACGCTTTTACGCTGGCGTCGCTCACCGGGAGATCTTTTATCTGCTGGTACCAGATGGCGGAGGCCGCGCTGCGTCCCGTACTGGATTTCGCCATCTGTTTAAGCACCGCGAATCCCTCATCGCGCCGCCCGCTGGCGAACAACAGTTGCGCCAGCGCATTTTGCAGAGCGTTATTACCCGGACTGACGGCATTGATTTTCTGTAGCTGGTTAATCGCTTCGTGACGGCGGGCGGGCAATTTCGCCACGGTCGTCCAGTATTCGACCGCCAGTTCGCCCTCCGGCGGATAACCTTTAAACAGCTTGTCGTAGCTGGCGATCGCTTGTTCAGTATGGCCGGTCGTCGCCAGTAAACGCGCCTCCTGCAAAGACTGGCGTCCTTGCGGCGTGGAGAGCAGCATCGCGGTGCGGGAAGATTGATACGCCGTCGACTCCGGCGCCAGTTGCGCCAGCCGGTCAAGTAACTTCTGCGCCCCGTCGCTATCCCCCTGCCGCAACAGATAGCGGAAACGGGCAGCGATAACCTGTGGATCATTGGGGTCGATCAGCTCCAGGCGATAGAGCGACTGACGGACTAAGTCCTCACGGTGCGTGGCCTCGCCCAGCCGAACCTGCTCCAGCAACTGTTGCTGCGCGGAGGTCGCTGCGCCGGCAAGCGGTGTTAGCGCCATACCAAGCGATAAACCCAACAATGCCCGAGAAACGCCCCTTTTGCCAGGTAAGGCATTTCGACCGCCAGCCGGCAAAAAAGCGTGCATGAGACTTAACGTGAACTTACGCATTCCTGGCCCCAGTCAGGTAATAATTCACCTTTGACGGTGAAGCGAAAACGGTGCTGATCCCAGCCTTGTCCAAAGAGAGTCAGCACATAGTTGTAATAGGCATCGCTGCCAGGAAAATGGTCTGCGACCCGCTGTCGCTGCACGGCCTGGGCGTCGCGATTTTGCAGGAAAGGCAGTAAAGCGGCGGAAAACCCGACCGGCCCCGTCCCTTGCGCGTTCCCGCTGACGACATCCACTTTCTCCGGTGGAACGCCGTTTTTCATCGTTAACGTCGCCATCGGTTTAAATCGCGCCAGTAAACGCGCTTTTTGCGGATCGCCATCATGCATCATTCCCGTCCATAAATAGACGCGAATCGCATCGTAGCTACTGATCAGCGTCTTTTCCGCTTTCAACTGCCAGCCTTGCTTGCTTTCATAACGCACCCAGTCCGGCGAGAAACCTTTCGGCGCGGTTTCCAACAAAAGCCGCAAATTGGTTTCCCGTAGCGTCGACCACGGCGCGCCAAAACGGCTAAAGTATTGCGCCAACTGCGGCGGCAGATAGCTTGGGTTAAAACGCCAGTTATTCGCCTCGGCAAAGCCGATTTTGCCAGGTAGCAGCATTGAGCCCAGCCCCGGCACATTCACGACCTCTTCGCGGGCGATGCGTTTTAGCAACGCCGTGCCCACCTCGGTATAACGCGTCTCTTTCCACAGGCGACCGGCCTCCAGCAGCGACCATGCCATCCAGATATCGCCGTCGGACGCGGAGTTGCTGTCCAGCACCGACCAGGTGTCGGGATCTTTTTGTCCCCACAGCCAGGCGGGCAGATGTTCACGCAGCGATCCCTGCGCCAGATTGTTTTGCGTCCAGTTAAACAGTTGCGCGAACGCCGGTCGATCGTTCGCCGCCAGGGCAAAGAACATGGCGTAGCTTTGCCCTTCGGAGGTGGTAATTTTTCGCGCATCGCCCGGATCGATAACGCGTCCCTGCTGGCTAATGTAATCTTTCTTGAACTGTTCCCACGCAGGCCAGCTACAGGCCGCCTGCGCATTTATTGCCGTCAGCATGACGATCATCGTTATCCATCCGCGCAGCATAGTCATCATGCGTTACTCATGGTCAGGGTCGAGACGACGGCGACTGAGAATACGTAGCAGACGCCACAATACCCACGCCAGTAATACCACACTGAGGGCCGCCAGTACCGCCAGCAGCACAGGGTGATTCGCCAGCGCATACCACAGCCGCTCAAACCACGGCAGATGTCCGACGTAATAGATATCGCCAACGCGCAGACTGTGAACGCCGGACTCGCGGATCACCGCCACGGAACCAAACATCGCGGCGCGTTTACCGCTGTCGTTCACGGCGTCGTTCAGTAGCTGGTAACCGCGCGGGCTGTCAGCCAGCAGAGCAATCACGCTGCGCTGATCATTAAACGGCGACTGGAAGCCCACCACCGCCGCCATCGGGCCGCTGGCGGTGACGGTGGACTGCGCATCCGCCGCGCGATCGGCCTCATCCGGCATAATCGACGGGAAAGCGGTCTGCCGCATCGGGGTTTTTACCCAGCTTTGTGTCGCCTGCACCAACAGATCGATACGCTTATCGTCTTTTAGCTTGCCCGGAATAGCGCCAATAATCAGCAGATCGGCGTCTTTGTCGGCTATCTGAGCGCTATCATCGGTGATGGTCAGATTAATTGCCGGGAAACCGGTCTGTCCGCCAATGGCGCCGACCGTATTCAGCAGCGTTTCCATTTGCGCTTCGGTTGGGGTCTTCGGCATCACCGCCAGCGTGTCAGACAGGTCGGCCATCCGGCTGAACGGGAAACCCGCATTGGCGAACGCGCGTAAATCCGGCATCGCGATAAAGTGGTAATATTTCGAAAAATCGATAGTGGAATCATCCCCTATCACCACATGATTCGGTACCGGCTGGAAGGTAATACAGTTGTCCACCGACCCGCCCGGCATCGGATTCATGTAGCGGAAGTCAAAACGTAGTTGGTTCATCGCCCCCAGTTTGAGCGCCGGAATAGACACATCCGTTTTACCATCCAGCAGTCCCTGAAGTACCGGCAGGCGCAACAGGAGTCGATTAGTTTCCTGCGTGCTGTTAAGACTAAAGGCTTGCAGGAACTGGTTATTCAGACTGATGTCCAGCCGTGAACTGTCTTTGGTCGGCGGCGAGGTATAACGGTAGTTGAGATCCATATCAATACCGTTGCTACGCAGCAAATAGAGGTCCGGCGGCAGATTCAAAGAAACGTTGATGGGCGCCGGCTCCAGCCCACTCGACTGGAGCTGCTCTTCATAGGTTTTCAGCTCGCCAAAAGTGACCGGGCGATCGGTACGCACCCAGTTCGGCGCATCATACGGTTTGCGCGCCAGCAGCGGTTTTACATCGTTGACCACCACGCTGGAACCACGGAAGAGAATATTCCCTTGCGCGATACCTTTTGCCGCCTGCAACAGGTCTTTATCATCACGACCAAACACGACCAGCAACTTCACATACGGATTATCCGGATGGCTCATCATCTCGATAACCGGCGCGTTAACCGCAGGATGATCGCGCAGGAAATCGGGGCGTCGATCGTTGGTGGCGAACACGATCGCATTGCGATCCGGCAGGTGATTATACAACACCGGGAAGCGCTGACCGCGCCAGCCCGCCCGCGAGCCAAACCAGGACGCGACAATAGAAGCCGCCTGCTGTTGCGCCAGATCCGGCACGTCAGCAAACACTATCGGCAACGTCACCGGGCGGTTATCCCGCGGATCGAAAAACGGCACCGGGAAGTGGGACAGATCGTTATTCACCGCCAGCATGTTATAGGTCAGATCCAGGGCGCTATTTCGCCCGATGTCTAACCACAGAGTACTGCTGGCCGGGTTTTCACACACGTCGCGATAGTGGCCGACAAACTCCAGCCGCACCCGGTTAAAGTCGGTGATAAATAGCGGATTGATAGGCACCTGCGCCAGCGTCTTTTTCCCCAACTGCTCTTTTGTCACCGGCAGTACGCCCATCAGTTCATCATTGAGATAAACCTTGAGCTGCGACTGAACCGGCAGGAGCGACGGCGAGGGCGTATATTCCAGATTCAACACCGCTTTCGACGCCACTTCATCGCTGCGCATACCAAATTCAATGCCGCCGTTAGGGTTAACGCCACGCAGCGCCATACTGCCCGGCGGCGGCGCGATTTGCGCAAAGGTCAGCTTGACCTCGCGCGAAGGCGCGGTCTGCGCCACGACTGGCGCCTCAGTTACGGGCGACGGCGCAGGCTCGGTGGGTTCAGCATTTATCAATGGCGGCGTAGCAGGCGCCGCCGCCGTCATGAAAGCAGGAAACGCGCTTAATCCTATTACCGCCGCACACATCCAGGACAATTTTCTTTTCATCGCATTATCATCATTGTTGAGCCTGAGCCATAACCCGATCCGACGGCTGTATCGCCGCTTGCCGCTCCGGGCGACGCGGAATAAACGATACAATCCAGGCAATTAACGCCGTCAACGATCGGAAAATTACTTTTACTGAAGGCGGCGCGAATTCCGCGAGGTGGCGATATCCGCGGAAGCCCAGCTTCAGAATATCCAGCAAGCTTTCCAGCGGTTTATCTTCCGGGAAGCTATCTTGCCAAAGCGCCCACGTATCGGCGCGCGCGAAGGTACACTGCACAAAATCAATATGTTGTTTGGTGGTGAGCGGCATCAGTTGTAGCCCGACCTCATTGCCCGTTACGCGCACCACCTGCGTTGGAAAGACATATTCCTGCTGCCCGCGTTTAAGCAACAGATTCACTTTCTGCCCTTCCAGCACCTGCGCCTGACCGTTGATCTTGATGCCTAACCCACCGTCGGAGAAGTCATGTACGGTACAGGAGAACAAATGTCCATCTTCGCGGGCGATGGCCCCCGGCATGGCAATTTCGACCCGATGCGCGCGTCTGACCTGTTTACTCTCTACCGAAACCGCAACCGCGCCGCCGAGAATGACCAGGTTGTAGAAGACCCACACCAGGCTAACGATGACGGTCAGCGTTTCATTTTCCGGCCCGTAATAGTATCGCCATACGCCCGCCGCCACGCCGAGCAGGTTAAGCAAGACAAGGAAGATATACGGACGCGAGATTACCCAGTCGACGTACTTCTCTTCCACCAGCCCGCCTTTCGCCGTGACGTTAAATTTCCCTTTGTGCGGATTGATCAACGCGACCAGAGTCGGCGGTGCGATATACCATGCCAGTACCGTTTCATAGATTTCACTCCAGAAAGAGTGACGATACTTGCCCTGAATCTTCGAGTTAGTCAGGCTGGCGTGGACCATGTGCGGTATCACAAATAGCGCAATCATCAACGCAGGCGCATAAATGATATAGGCGTGCAGCAGCAGAAAAGCCAGCGGCGCGGTCAGAAAGATCAGGCGCGGAATGCCGGACAAGAAATGGAACATCGCGTTGAGGTAGCACAGCCGCTGCGCCAGTTTTAAGCCTTTACCAAACAGAGGGTTATCGAGGCGGAAAATTTGCACCATACCCCGCGCCCAACGAATACGCTGCCCGATATGCGCCGACAGGCTTTCCGTCGCCAGCCCCGCCGCCTGCGGAATGCGCATATACGCTGAGGTATAACCTCGCCGGTGCAGCCGGAGCGAAGTATGCGCATCTTCCGTCACCGTCTCAACGGCGATACCGCCAATCTCATCCAGCGGCTTACGGCGAATCACCGCGCACGATCCGCAAAAGAAAGTGGCGTCCCACATATCGTTACCGTCCTGTACCAGTCCGTAAAACAGCGTGCCTTCGTTAGGCGTTTTACGAAAACGTCCCAGGTTGCGCTCAAACGGGTCCGGGGAGAAGAAATGATGCGGCGTCTGCATCATCGCCAGCTGTTTTTCTTTCAGGAACCAGCCCATTGTCATTTGCAGAAACGAGCGTGTCGGCACATGGTCGCAATCGAAGATCGCCACAAACTCGCCTTTCGCGTGTTTTAGCGCATTGTTGATGTTGCCGGCTTTGGCATGTTCGTGCGTGGCGCGGGCAATGTAATGCACGCCAACATGTCGGGCAAACTGACGAAATGATTCGCGCCCGCCGTCATCAAGGATCCAGATATTCAGCTTGTCCTTCGGCCAGTCCATGCCAAGCGAAGCGTAAATGGTATTTTTGACCACGTTAAGGTCTTCGTTATAGGTCGGTACAAAAATATCCACCGTCGGCCACTGCGACATTTCTTTCGGCAACGGCACCGGTTGACGATTTAACGGCCACACCACCTGGAAGTACCCCAGCACCAGCACAATCCAGGCGTAGGTTTCCGCAAACAGCAGAATCAGCCCGCACACCAGACTGACCGGGTCGTCCCAATTTAGCGTCGAGGTATAGCGCCACCAGATATAACGACAGGAGACCGTTAACGACAGCACGATGAGCATCAGCGCGGAAAAGCGTCCCGGCATACGTCGTACCAACAGCGCAACGCCCCACAGCAACAGCAGAAAGATAAATTGCGATAGCGGGTTAAATGGCTGCGTAATACAGATCAGCGCCAGTATCAGTGAAAAGGTCACGATAACGCCCAGAATAAAACGCCGGGCGCCGTTGCTAAGATGTCCCAGCTCTTTTTCCTTTTCCAGATGCGTTGTCTTTTGGCGCACCCGTTCCGGTAAGGTATCCATCCATTGATGGTAACGTCCACGAACGTCCTTCAGGCGCGCAAATGACCGCCAGCGCGGTTCATGACGTTCTTTAGCCGACGAGATCATCACCAGCCAGAGGGTCTGAATGAGGTAACGGGCCGGGTCCAGCGGGCGCGGGCGGGCGGCGTTAATATGCGGATAAAGCGCTTTATGCCCGTCGCGAATACGCTGCCAGCGCGGATGCTCAAGCGGAAACACTATCCACGCCAGAATCGTCCACAGGCAGCCGAGCGCTGCGCTAAACGGCGACGCGCCGTGGCGGCGGTAACCCTGATAGCGCTCGCTCAAACGCGCGCTAACCGGCGGGATAAGCAGCCACCGGGAAAGGGCGCTCATCGCAGGCTCCCGGCGGACGTTTTGTCGCCCGCATCATGCAGCAGGCACCAGTTCGCCAGCGTTAACACCTCTTCGGCGGCTAACGAATCGCTGCGATATTCGCCTAACGGCTGTTTCGACGCCATGCACTCCGCCATCGCCTCATCGCGATGGATCACAATGGGCAGCAACCGGCGCTGGCTTTGCAGCCAGACCTGGTACAGATCGTCTTGTAACTGACTGCCAATGCGTAACTCATTGATCAGAATATACGCTCCGGCAGGCAACGCCTGCTGATGAAGGCGAATATGGCAGTTAGCGTCAACCTGGGCTATCGCCAGCGTATGGTCGCAGAGGCTCACCAGCTGCCGTGTCAGCGGTGACGCGCCGTAGGGCAAGTCCAGTAAAATCCAGCTATAACGCCCGCTCGCTTTCAGCGCCTGGATAGCCGATCCGATCTCTCCCAGCGTCTCCTGCCAGGCCTGCGGATTTTCCCGCTCTTGCGCGGTGAGCTGTCCAAACGGCAGTAGATCAAGCTGCGAGGTATAACGTAATCCGGCATCGCGCCAGTCCTGGCCGTCCAGCAACGATCGCGCCCAACCGCCCTGATGGACGAAGTCGACGTTAAACGACATGCGCAGCAGGTTATCGGGGCTGGCGTCAATCACCAGGACATTTTCCCCTAAGATTTGTAACGCCCAGGCGAGTGCTGCGGTGAGAGATGTGGTTCCCACCCCGCCGCGCACGCCCTGCAGTCCCAGAATCGCCATTCATGGCTTCCTTAATGAATGTGGTTGCGCAAATTCAGCCAGAAGTGGCCATCTTTTAATCGCCGCCGCCAACTGTTCGCGTTGGGAAATATCGGTATAATCTATTTCGGGTAGTGAAAACGCCTGGCTTAATGCCAGAAAATCATTTTCAAAAGTGTAGCCCAACGTTGGATCGGACTGAGCGCCAGGTTCATTGTTATACATTCTGGTTGCTCCTTTTTAAATATTTCTCACTGGCAGCATTACGCCCCGTCGTCAATACGGGAGAACGCACATTTTTCATCTTTCCGTGACATCATTTATAATGTGTAAAAATGCAAAGCGCAGAGTTACAGGGCATCCTGCCGGACAAATTGATTCACATGCTAAATCTGATGCGTTTTAATTTCAATGTTAGGTTTATTTCTGTGCTTTCGCTAGTAAACTGATAAACAGTTAAAATAGTGACATGAGGGACACTGTGGACCCCGTATTTTCTCTCGGCATCTCATCATTATGGGATGAACTGCGCCATATGCCAACCGGCGGCGTCTGGTGGGTTAACGCCGATCGCCAGCAAGATGCCATCAGTCTGGTGAATCAAACGATTGCGTCACAAACGGAGAATGCAAATGTCGTCGTCATCGGCATGGAAGGCGATCCTGGCAAAGTAATCAAATTAGATGAATCTCACGGTCCGGAGAAAATCCGCTTATTTACCATGCCGGATTCAGAAAAAGGGCTATACTCTTTGCCCCACGATTTGCTTTGTTCTGTTAACCCGACGCATTACTTTTTCATTCTTATTTGTGCAAATAACACGTGGCGGAATATAACGTCAGAAAGCCTGCATAAATGGCTGGAAAAAATGAATAAATGGACTCGTTTTCATCACTGTTCATTGTTGGTTATTAACCCTTGTAATAATAGCGATAAACAGTCCTCGTTGTTGATGGGCGAGTATCGCTCACTTTTCGGCCTCGCCAGTTTACGTTTTCAGGGCGACCAACATTTGTTCGATATTGCCTTCTGGTGTAACGAAAAAGGCGTCAGCGCCCGACAGCAGTTATTGCTGTGTCAGCAGGACGAACGCTGGACGCTATCCCATCAGGAGGAGACGGCAATTCAGCCGCGTAGCGACGAAAAACGTATTCTTAGCCACGTCGCCGTCCTTGAAGGCGCGCCGCCGCTCTCGGAACACTGGACGCTTTTCGACAATAACGAAGCGCTATTCAACGACGCGCGCACGGCGCAGGCCGCGACAATTATTTTTTCGCTTACACAGAACAACCAAATCGAGCCGCTTGCTCGTCGCATTCATACTTTGCGACGCCAGCGGGGAAGCGCGCTGAAAATTGTCGTGCGCGAAAATATCGCCAGTTTGCGCGCCACCGATGAGCGCCTGCTGCTGGGCTGCGGCGCGAATATGATCATTCCCTGGAACGCCCCGCTTTCACGCTGCCTGACGCTTATTGAAAGCGTGCAGGGGCAGCAGTTCAGCCGTTACGTACCGGAAGACATCACCACGCTACTGTCGATGACGCAGCCGTTGAAACTGCGCGGTTTTCAGCCGTGGGATACCTTTTGCGATGCCATCCATACGATGATGAGCAACACCCTGCTCCCCGCCGACGGGAAAGGCGTTCTGGTCGCGCTGCGCCCGGTACCGGGCATTCGGGTTGAGCAGGCGTTAACATTATGTCGGCCAAGCCGAACCGGCGATATTATGACCATCGGCGGCAACCGTCTGGTGCTGTTTTTATCATTCTGCCGGGTCAACGATCTGGATACCGCGTTAAACCATATTTTCCCTTTGCCGACGGGCGATATTTTCTCTAATCGTATGGTCTGGTTCGAAGATAAACAAATCAGCGCCGAGCTGGTGCAGATGCGCTTATTGTCGCCGGAACTGTGGGGAACGCCGCTACCGCTGGCAAAACGCGCCGACCCGGTAATAAATGCCGAACACGATGGCCGCATCTGGCGTCGTATTCCTGAACCCCTGCGATTGCTCGACGACACCGCGGAGCGTGCATCATGATGACCATCAGCGATATCGTGCAAATTATTCTTTTTTGCGCGCTGATTTTCTTTCCGCTGGGGTATCTGGCGCGTCATTCGCTACGCCGTATCAGTGATACAACCCGGCTGCTATTTGCCAAACCTCGTTATGTAAAACCAGCCGGAACTCTGCGCCGCGCTACGAAAGTCAAGGCAGACAAAAAATGACTCAGCATACTCAAACTCCATCAATGCCTTCTCCGCTCTGGCAATACTGGCGCGGTCTTTCCGGCTGGAACTTCTATTTTCTGGTCAAGTTTGGCCTACTGTGGGCAGGCTATCTGAATTTTCATCCTTTACTGAATCTGGTATTCATGGCGTTTCTGCTCATGCCAATACCAAAGTATCGCCTTCACCGATTGCGCCACTGGATTGCCATTCCCGTCGGCTTCGCGCTGTTCTGGCATGATACCTGGCTGCCCGGCCCGCAAAGCATTATGAGCCAGGGGACGCAGGTGGCGGAATTCAGCTCCGGTTATCTGCTCGATCTGATCGCCCGTTTTATTAACTGGCAAATGATCGGCGCCATCTTCGTACTGCTGGTTGCCTGGCTATTTTTATCACAGTGGATTCGGGTCACGGTGTTTGTGGTCGCCATCATGGTATGGCTGAATGTCCTGACATTAACCGGCCCGGTTTTTACGCTGTGGCCGGCAGGCCAGCCAACCGATACGGTGACGACGACTGGCGGTAATGCAGCCGCTACCGTCGCGACAGCGGGCGATAAGCCGGTCATCGGCGATATGCCTGCGCAAACCGCGCCGCCGACGACCGCGAATCTGAACGCCTGGTTGAACACCTTCTATGCCGCGGAAGAAAAGCGGAAAACGACGTTCCCGGCGCAGCTTCCGCCTGATGCGCAGCCGTTCGACCTATTGGTCATCAATATTTGTTCGCTCTCCTGGTCGGATGTCGAAGCGGCAGGCTTGATGTCACATCCGCTATGGTCGCACTTTGACATTTTGTTTAAACACTTTAATTCCGGTACGTCTTACAGCGGCCCGGCGGCCATTCGTCTGCTGCGCGCCAGCTGTGGTCAACCTTCGCATACCCGACTTTATCAACCAGCCAATAACGAATGTTATCTGTTTGATAATCTGGCGAAACTGGGCTTTACTCAGCATCTGATGATGGATCATAACGGTGAATTTGGCGGCTTCCTGAAAGAAGTTCGCGAAAACGGCGGTATGCAGAGCGAACTGATGAACCAGTCCGGCCTGCCAACCGCCCTGCTGTCATTCGACGGCTCGCCGGTATATGACGATCTGGCGGTCCTGAACCGCTGGTTGACAGGGGAAGAACGTGAAGCCAATTCCCGCTCCGCGACTTTCTTTAACCTGCTGCCGCTGCACGATGGCAACCACTTCCCCGGCGTCAGCAAAACGGCGGATTATAAAATCCGCGCGCAGAAACTGTTCGATGAACTGGACGCCTTCTTCACCGAACTGGAGAAATCCGGGCGTAAGGTGATGGTAGTCGTCGTACCGGAGCACGGCGGCGCGCTGAAGGGCGACAGAATGCAGATCTCAGGCCTGCGCGATATTCCCAGCCCCTCCATCACCAACGTCCCGGCGGGCGTGAAATTTTTTGGCATGAAAGCCCCGCATGAGGGCGCGCCGATTGATATTAACCAGCCGAGCAGCTACCTGGCGATTTCCGAACTGGTCGTACGCGCCGTGGACGGTAAGCTCTTTACCGAAGACAGTGTGAACTGGAACAAGCTGACCAGCAATCTGCCGCAAACCGCGCCGGTTTCAGAAAACGCTAATGCGGTGGTGATTCAGTATCAGGGTAAGCCCTACGTTCGTCTGAATGGCGGCGACTGGGTGCCTTACCCGCAGTAAACCGAAAAAGGCCGCAAGGTTTCCCCTGCGGCCTGGTTCGGGCGCATGTTGCCATTACGGCGGACAGACGCTCAAAACGCGTTACTTCCTGTCACGTAGCCAGTTGACGATCACACTGGCGATAATGCCAGCAATGATCGGTGCCGCCAGATCGTGCCAGAAGGCCACGCCCAACTGCGTAAGCGTCATATAGCCGCCTTGTTGCAATGGCAACCGTTCGCGGCTATCCTTAAAGTGTTTGGGTTCAAGTTAGCCCCCGTCAGGTTGCCAGGTTTATACCAGTCAACGTGCGGGGGTTTTCTCTATCCAGCAACCTATGCCGCCGGGGATCAAGCCCCCGCAACATTGCGCCTCACCGGGTAAACCCGGCTTGCTGCTGATATTACGGCAAAATCCCCGTCCCGGCACGGCGCTAACGTGCAATCTGCGTGACGCTTCGCAGACGATTACTTTTATTTGCCAGAATACATTCAGCATTTCTGAGGCTGGCAGTCAGCCGCTCAATTCTGTAAATTATGCCTCCTCGCGGCCAGTCCCGGTGATACCGAAACCCTCGTTCAGCATCCTGCGTCTATGACATATTCGCCTGTTGCGCCAGAGGAATGGCTAAAAGCAGGTATTACCGACGAACTTATCCGTCTTTCAGCGGGACCTGAAGATCCCGACGATATTATTCATGACCTTGAACGCGCCAGCAGAAAAGCAGCATTCTGACGATTGCTCGGCGAACCGCTGTCACCGGTTTGCCGCATCGGGTATCAAGGCACTATAGCCTGGTTATAGGCAGCATTCTTTATGAGAGAGCTGCGTATATTTTGGGCAGGGGGCTCTATGCAGGACGACACATTACCATTAAATAACAGTAACGCTACGACCACACCGCTTTCAACGAGATTACCGTTTACAAAATATGATTTTGGCTGGGTGCTCTTGTGTATCGGTATGGCGATCGGCGCCGGTACCGTCTTAATGCCAGTGCAAATCGGTCTCAAGGGGATCTGGGTATTTATTACCGCTTTTATCATCGCCTATCCCGCTACCTATATTGTGCAGGATATTTATCTAAAAACGTTATCTGAAAGCGAAACCTGTGACGATTATACGGATATTATCAGTCACTATCTTGGCAAAAACTGGGGCGTTTTTCTCGGTGTAATCTATTTTCTTATGATTATCCACGGGGTGTTTATTTACTCCCTGTCGGTGGTGTTTGATAGCGCCTCCTATATCAAAACCTTCGGCCTTACTGAGGCCGATCTTTCGCAGTCTATTATCTATAAAGTCGCGATTTTCGCCGTGCTGGTGGCGATTGCCTCCGGCGGGGAAAAGTTATTATTTAAAATTTCCGGCCCGATGGTGGTGGTAAAAGTCGGGATCATTCTGATATTCGGTTTTGCGATGATCCCACACTGGAATCTTGATAATATTTCCGCCTTTCCCGCCGCATCGGTTTTCTTTCGCGACGTACTGCTCACTATCCCATTTTGCTTCTTTTCTGCGGTCTTCATTCAGGTGCTAAACCCAATGAACATCGCCTATCGTAAGCGCGAACCTGACCGTGTGCTGGCCACCCGGATGGCGATTCGCACGCATCGCATTAGCTATATTACGCTGATTGCCATTATTCTCTTTTTCTCGTTCTCGTTTACCTTTTCGATTAGCCATGAAGAGGCGGTATCAGCGTTCGAGCAGAATATTTCCGCCCTTGCACTGGCAGCTCAGGTAATCCCTGGCCATATCATCCACATTACCTCTACCATCCTCAATATTTTTGCCGTACTTACCGCGTTCTTTGGTATTTATTTAGGTTTTCACGAAGCGCTTAAAGGTATTGTACTGAATGTATTGAGTCGCATTATGGATGTCAAAAACATCAACCCACTGTTACTGACATCTGGAATCTGTGTCTTTATCGTGGTTACTCTGGTCATTTGGGTTTCGTTTCGCGTCTCAGTATTGGTCTTTTTCCAGTTAGGCAGTCCGCTTTATGGCATTGTCGCGTGTATTATACCCTTTTTCCTGATTTATAAAGTAGCGCAACTGGAAAAATTACGCGGCCTGAAAACCTGGCTTATTCTGTTATATGGAATATTGTTGTGCCTGTCGCCGTTATTAAAATTGATTGAATAAGTCGTACCGGAGAGCCATGCCCGGTGGCGCTACGCTTACCAGGCCTACAGGTACGGTGTAGGCTTGATAAGGCGCAGCCGCCATCCGGCATAAAACGCAATTAACTCAACGGTTTCTGCGGGTTTTCATCCTGATCGACGGCAAAGCAGGCCACCAACTGGCCGTCGTACTCTTTAAGCTGCGGCTGTAACTGCGTACAGGGTCCGAAGCGACGGCTGCAGCGGGCGTTGAAGGCGCAGCCCGGCGGCGGGTTCAGCGGGCTCGGCAACTCGCCGGTCAGCTTAATCCGCTCACGGCGATCGTCCGGATTCAGCCGTGGCGTGGCGGAGAGCAACGCCTGGGTATAGGGATGACGTGGATTGTTAAAAATCTGCTCTTTGGTCCCTTTCTCCACGCAGCGGCCTAAGTACATGACCATCACTTCATCGGCGATGTGTTCCACCACCGACAGGTCGTGCGAGATAAAGACATAAGACAGCCCCATATCCTGTTGCAAATCCATCATCAGGTTCAGCACCTGGGCGCGCACCGACACGTCGAGCGCGGAGACCGGTTCGTCGGCAATCACTACGTCCGGATCAAGCATCAGACCGCGGGCGATAGCGATACGCTGACGCTGGCCGCCGGAGAACATATGCGGATAGCGGTCGTAGTGCTCGGTTTTCAGCCCCACCTTCGCCATCATCGCCAGCGCTTTTTCACGACGCTGCGCTTTACTCAGGCTGGTATTGATCAGCAACGGCTCTTCCAGAATTTGCCCCACTTTCTTGCGTGGATTCAGGGAACCGTAGGGGTTCTGAAACACAATCTGAATTTTCTGCCGCCGCAGTTTCTGCGCGTGCGGATCGTGTTTAAGCAGATCCTGCCCCTGGTAATAAAGCTCGCCGCCGGTTGGCGTTTCAATCATCGTCAGCAGGCGACCCAGTGTGGATTTTCCACAACCGGACTCCCCCACTACGGCCAGCGTTTTACCGCGTTCGAGATTAAACGACACGCCATCCAGCGCTTTTACCAGCCGTTCCGGAGAAAAGATCCCCTTCTTCACCGGATAGTGTTTTTTCAGGTCGATAGCCCGCAACAGCGGCTGTTGCAAGGTGGCCTCATGCGTACTCATAGTGTGGGCCTCCCGGCATCATCGAGTGGGTAATGACATTTTGACTGACGTCCATCGTCCAGTTGGTTAAGAGCAGGTTCTTCCGCACGACATCTGTCCGTGGCGTAGGGGCAGCGAGGGTTAAGCAGACAACCCGTCGGTCGGTCATATTTCCCCGGCACCACGCCCGGCAGCGACGCCAGACGCGCTTTATCTTGCGCAAACTCTGGTAACGCACGTAGCAATGCCTGGGTATACGGATGACGCGGCGCGCGGAAAATATCCTGCGCAGCGCCGGTTTCGACGACCTGCCCGGCGTACATGACGATAATTTTGTGCGCCGCTTCCGCCACCAGCGCCAGGTCATGGGTAATCAGCACCAGCGCCATGTTCTCTTTTTGCTGCAACTCCAGCAGCAGCTCAATAATTTGCGCCTGAATGGTCACATCCAGCGCCGTGGTCGGTTCATCGGCAATTAACAGCTTTGGTCGACAGGCTATTGCCATCGCAATCATCACACGCTGACTCATGCCGCCAGAAAGCTGATGCGGATAGACATCCAGACGAGAGGCCGGATCGGGAATGCCCACTTGGTTCAACAGGTCAATCGCTCGCTGACGACGAGTTTTCTTGTTCCCGCCCTGATGTACCTTGATGGCTTCCATAATCTGAAAGCCAACGGTATAGCAAGGATTGAGGCTGGTCATCGGGTCCTGGAAAATCATCGCCACTTCAGCGCCCACCAGGTTGCGACGTTCCTTCTCGGAAATGCGCTTCAGATCCTGTCCGTTAAAGAGCAGGTTTTCCGCCATCACGCGGCCTGGGTAATCGATAAGCCCCATAATCGCCAGCGAGCTGACGGATTTGCCGGAACCAGACTCGCCGACAATACCGACCACCTCACCCTGCTTCACGCTGTAGCTAATGCGGTCGACGGCTTTGAACGGTGTCCCTTCGTCGCCGAAGTGCACCGATAATTGATCTACATTTAATAACGCCATCTCGAACCTCTTACTGCTTCAGTTTGGGATCGAGCGCGTCACGCAGACCGTCACCCATCAGGTTAAATGCCAGTACCGTCAGCAGAATCGCCAGCCCCGGGAAGGTCACGACCCACCAGGCGCTTTGCGCGAACTGCAATACGTCGGAGAGCATGGTGCCCCATTCCGGCGTTGGCGGCTGTGCGCCCATCCCCAGGAAGCCGAGGGCAGCCATATCGAGAATGGCGTTAGAGAAGCCCAGTGACGCCTGAACGATCAGCGGCGCAAGGCAGTTCGGGAAAATATTGACGAACATCTGACGCATCGCGCCTGCGCCCGCCACGCGGGAGGCAGTCACATAATCGCGGTTCACCTCTACCAGAACCGCCGCGCGGGTTAAGCGGACATAGTGCGGCAGCGCCACAAACGTCAACGCCAGCGCAGCGTTGCCGATGGAGGGGCCGAAGATCGCCACCAGCACCAGCGCCAGCAGCAGGCTCGGCAGGGCCAGCATAATATCGACCACGCGCATGATGATGTTATCGACCAGACCGCCGAAGTAGCCCGCGACCAGGCCGAGAATGATCCCCATTACCAGCGACAGGACGACCACCAGACAGCCGACCAGCAGTGACAAACGCGCGCCATACATCAGGCGCGAGAGGACATCGCGACCAACATCATCCGTTCCCAGAATATGCGCCCAACTGCCGCCTTCCTGCCAGACCGGCGGCGCCAGCAGCGCATCACGGAACTGCTCTGCCGGGTTGTACGGCGCAATAAAGTTGGCAAACACCGCAATCAGGATCACGA
Organism: Salmonella sp. SAL00670; assembly: GCF_046552235.1. Lineage (NCBI taxonomy): Bacteria > Pseudomonadati > Pseudomonadota > Gammaproteobacteria > Enterobacterales > Enterobacteriaceae > Salmonella > Salmonella sp. SAL00670. The sequence goes on along the minus strand of NZ_JBGDUO010000005.1, from coordinate 192,749 downwards.
TGAGAACATACGCCAGCCCGACGACCGCGCCTTTGTTGCGTTTGAAATAGTGCCAGAACTCCCGCAATGGCGTCATGGGCGCCGGTGCGGCATTAACATTATTTTCAGTAACCTGTGACATGATGGCCCCTTACTTCTTATGCCGAATACGCGGGTTCACCACGCCGTACAGCAGGTCTACCAGCAGGTTGACGAGAATAATCATCGTCGCTACCAGTAACACGCCGCCCTGCACTACCGGATAATCGCGGCGTTGCAGCGCATCGATCAGCCAGCGCCCCAGACCGGGCCACGAGAAGATAGTTTCTGTCAGAATCGCGCCCGCCAACAGCGTCCCGACCTGCAGGCCGATCACGGTGACGACTGGCAGCATGGCGTTACGCAGAGCATGGACGATAATGACGCGCATCCTGGTCAACCCTTTGGCGCGTGCGGTACGGATGTAATCCTCCCCCAGCACTTCCAGCATCGACGAACGGGTCATACGCACAATGACGGCCAGCGGGATTGTGCCGAGCACCATCGCAGGCAGGATCATATGCGCCAGCGCATCAATAAAGTTACCCTCTTCGCCCCAGATAGCGGTGTCGATCAGCATAAAGCCCGTCAACGGATTGGTATCATCAAGGAACACCATATCGCTCACGCGCCCGGAAACCGGCGTCAGGTTCCAGTGGACGGAGACCAGCATGATCAGCATCATGCCCCACCAGAAGATAGGCATAGAGTAACCGGTCAGCGCCAGGCCAACGGCAGTGTGATCGAAGATAGAACCGCGCTTCACTGCGGCCAGCACGCCCACCGGAATCCCCACGGCGACGGCAAAAATCATGGCGCAGACGCCAAGTTCCAGCGTCGCTTTAAAGCGAGGCACAAACTCGTCCCATACAGGGATTCGGCTTTTCAGCGAGATGCCTAAATCGCCATGCATCACCCCCCAGATATAATGGAGGTACTGCTGCCACATCGGTTTATCAAGACCGAGTTCAGCCAGCAGTTGAGCATGACGCTCAGGGGAAATACCTCGCTCACCCGCCATGATCATCACCGGATCGCCGGGGATCATGTGGACAAAGGCAAAGGTGAGAAGGGTAATACCGATAAACGTCGGGATAACGAGTCCCAAACGTCGGAGAATGAACTGCAACATAACCCGAATTCTCTCTCATGACCCACGGCCTGGAACCGTGAGTCTGTATTGCTCACAAATCTTATCCCACGCAAACTGCATCGCGGATAAAGCATTACGCCGGATGGCGCTGCGCTTATCCGGCCTACACAACACCGGGGCGCAGCGCTCTTTTAATTATTCGACAGAGACGTTTTCGAAGTGATGTTTGCCTAATGGATCAACCACATAGCCTTTAACTTCTTTACGCACTGGCTCATAAACCGTGGAGTGAGCGATGATCAGCGCTGGCGCCTGGTCATGCATCACAACCTGGGCCTGTTTATAGAGTTCAATACGCTTGTTGTGGTCATCGGTCGCACGCGCAGGCTGAATCAGGTCTTCAAACGGCTTGTAGCACCATTTTGAATAGTTGGAGCCTTGCTGGGCGGCATCGCAGCTGAACAGCGTGGCGAAGAAGTTATCCGGATCGCCATTATCGCCGGTCCAGCCCATCATCACCGTCTGGTGCTCGCCATCTTTAGCGCGCTTGAGGTATTCGCCCCATTCATAGGTGACAATTTTGGCCTGAACGCCAATCTTCGCCCAATCCGCCTGGATCATTTCCGCCATACGACGCGCATTCGGGTTATAGGGACGCTGTACCGGCATCGCCCACAGATCGATGGTGAAGCCTTTTTCCAGACCGGCTTCTTTCAGCAGCGCCTTCGCTTTTTCCGGATCGTAGCCATAGTCTTTAATATCGTCGTTGTAGCCCCACATTGTCGGCGGGATCAGGTTTTTCGCCGCAACGCCCGCGCCCTGATAAACGGCTTTGATGATGGCCTCTTTATTCACGGCATAGGTCAACGCCTGGCGAACTTTGACATCATCCAGCGGTTTTTTCTGCACGTTATAGGAGAGATAACCCACGTTCAGACCGGCCTGCTCCATCAGGTTGATGTTTTTATCTTCTTTCATGCGCGCAATATCCGCCGGGTTCGGATACGGCATCACCTGACATTCGTTCTTCTGCAGTTTGGCGTAACGCACAGAGGCGTCAGGCGTGATGGAGAAGACCAGACGGTCAATCTGCGGCTTCGTGCCCCAGTAGCCGTCAAAGGCTTTGTAGAGAATGCGGGAGTCTTTCTGATATTGCACCAGTTGGAACGGGCCAGTGCCGACCGGGTTCAGATCCACTTTTTCCGGCGTACCGGCTTTCAGCATGTTGTCAGCATATTCTTTGGAAAGAATAGAGGCGAAGTCCATGGCTAAATCGGCAAGGAACGGCGCTTCCGGACGCGTCAGCACAAACTGCACCGTGTGATCGTCTACCTTCTTCACTTCGCTAATCAGATCCGGCAGCCCCATGCCTTCAAAGTATTCATAGCTGCCGCCAGACACTTTATGGTACGGGTTCTGCTCGTTTTTCTGCCGGTCAAAAGAGAACACGACATCATCGGCGTTCAGCTCGCGCGTGGGTTTGAAATCCTTGCTGGATTGCCATTTCACCCCTTTACGTAGGTGGAACGTATAGGTTTTACCGTCTTCGCTGATATCCCACTTCTCAGCAAGACCCGGGATCACTTCCGTGGTGCCGGTTTTGAATTCAACCAGACGGTTATAGATAGGTACGGAGCTGGCATCATAGGTGGTGCCAGACGTAAAGAGCTGTGGGTTAAAGCCTTCCGGCGAGCCTTCTGAACAATAAACCAGGGTTTTGGCCTGCACGCTTGCTGCAACGGTCATGGCCACCAGGCTCAAACCAAGCTTCAGCATCCCTGACTTCTTCAAGGAAATACTCATTCTTCTGCTCCAATTGTGATGTATGTTGTTTTGCCCTTTGCAAAGGCTTTTACCGCCCGGCCTTTTTTGTTTTTTACCTGGTCAGGTCAGTAGTGAGAGGTGGGGATTCCGTTCGCATAATCGACTGAGTTGCAGTGCGGATTCTCCATAAAATGCCCCTCATTCCCTACAATCTGTCAATAGAATGTCAAAACGTCAATACAGGTAACCAGCTTTTACAACAACGGTGAGAATTAACAAACAAAGATTAAAAAAAGTTCAGAAGGGTATTTTCAGCAGGGAAATTTGTGCTATAGGCAGAAAGGCAGAGTTATTCACTTAATATTTTGCAACAGTTAGTGATTAACAATTAGACATTAATTGAAAAATTTCTTTCGATATGTTGATTATCTGAGCGATTAATACCACTAACGCTAAAACGCACAGGCGAAAATGCTGAGGTTATCCATAAGCCGTGTGCAAAAAAGAGTTATACGGACATTGAAAAACACCATCGAATATGTCACAAAATTGTAAATAAGTAGGCCGTCGTGCGGCCTACCGCGATCACAAAAACTAACTTTTGACCCTGGCCTGCGTGCGCTTTTCGCTCCAGTTAAACAACGAGTTCACCAGAATCGCCGTCAACGTCCCCGCTGCCATGCCGTTGCCAAAGACCATCTGTACGCCCGCCGGGAAATTCTGATACAGGCCGGGTACCAGTATAGGTAGCATTCCCATGGCCAGCCCCATCGCCAGCGCGTAGGTTTTACCCGGCGTATGCAGTGGCTCACGCGCAATCATATCAATACCGATAACCCCGATAATGCTGAAGACAATCACCGCCGTACCGCACACCACCGAACCTGGCAGACAGGTCGCCAGACGTACCAACGGTGCGAATATGGCAATCAGGATTAACAATCCTCCGGCAGCCGCAGTCACGAAACGTGATTTCACATTAGTGGTGCGTACCACCCCAATATTTTCGCCGGAGGTGATAATTAAGGAGGTGCCAAAAATCCCCCCCAGCAGCGACATTACCGCATCACCACGAATGGTACGTGGAATCGCCTGCTGCACATTTTGCGTGGAATTGACTATTTCCGCGGTCGCAATCGTTTGCCCGGTTGCTTCAGCCATAGAGATGACCGCGTAAATCAGTAACGGCAGCGAGGCGGAGAGATCAAAAATCGGCCAGCCGAACGGCAAAAGCTGTGGGAAACTAAACAGCGGCCCGTGACTAACACCGCTAAAATCGGTGCTGCCCAGCGCCATTCCCAGCAGCGTTCCCGCTAAAAGGCCGAACATCACCGCCAGCTGGCGCAAAATACCGCTAAACGCCAGCGCGAAAATCAGCGTTATCAGAATAGTCCCCAGCGATAAAATGATACTGGTTGGATGAGCGAAGTCGGCGCTCCCTGGCTGGCCAATGATCAACCCGCCGTACAGGCGAATAAGGTTAATCGACACCATTAGCAGCATGATGCCGATGATAAAAGGGGGAAAATGGTGCAGGCAGCGGCGGAAAATCGGCAACGCGATAAAGTAGAACAGCGAAGTCAGAATTACGGCGCCAATCGCGGTCTGGATATTGGTCTGTAAAGCGATCGCAACGAAAATCGCAATCGGCGCGCCCCCCGGTACCATAATAAACGGCAAACGCGCGCCCACCCCTTTCACACCCAGGCTTTGCAAAATAGCGCCCAGACCGCACATCAGAAAGGTTGCGCTAAGTACCGAGGCGGTCACCGTATCGGTAAAGTGGAGCGCTTTGGCGATCAGAAAGACGGAGGTAATGGGGGTGGCGGCAACGACCAGCACATGCTGAAGCGCCAAAAGTAAGGTGGTTTGCCAGGGTAATGCATCGTTATCCGGCGTAGTAAGGCCAGGCTGCGGCATGATTAACTCCCATAAAACATCAAAAAAATAACCGCCAGCGCGGGCTGGCGGTCTGCATTATTTCAACCAACTAATGGCATCAGCGGCATAGCGATGCGCACGGAAGGCGCTGTTCTGTTTTCCAGGAATAATGCCTTTACTGAGGTGCTCCGGATATTCATTAAAGAACGGAATGATATATTCCCATACCGTTTCGCCTTCGGGGGTGACTTCAAACAGGCGGCCAAACGCCGATTCACAGATAAAGGTGTTGCCGTTCGCCAACCGCTGCGCGCTCCCCATATACGGCGAGAAAAACGCCGGCGGGAAGATATCGCGATACTGCCAGGTAATCGCTTTGGTCTGCGGATCGAACTCCAGCACCGTGGAATGCGGCGAGGTGACGCCGGGACGCAGGTTGCCATTATCGAAAACCAGAATCGACCCGTTCTCCATCTCAACCGGCGTGTGCTGCTGCGCTACCACTTCCGGCCCTGCATGCCAGATAACCTTCCCGCTCTCTTTATCCACGGCAATGACGCCGGAAGTGGTACGCAGGCTCATCAGTACCAGGCCATCACGGGTGACGGACAGGCCGTTAATCATCGGCCAGTGGCGGCGGTCGAAAATATCATGAATCGGGAAATCTTCCGGATTCAAATGCTCCCAGGCACGCCATTCCCAGACCACGTCACCGTCGCGATTGACCTCTTTGACGACGTCGCTCTGAATCACGCCGTCCGGCGCATCACGTCGCGGGTCGCCGCCGGTAACACGGGCGGCGATATCGGCAGGCAACGGCGACGCGGCGGTATACAGCAGATTACCGTTCGCCAACCATTGCGCATCATGGTGATGGTAAATATCTTCGTAATGCCAGACGATTTCGTTATCCGGCGTCACTTCGTAGAAGTCGCCGCCGTGCCAGAGATCCCACGCCGGATAGAGGTTCGCTGAAGTGCGGTGGCTGCCGTTATAACCCAGATTACCGTTCGGCAGCAGCACTGCATCACGCCCGGCGCGAACCGGAAGCTGCCACTGATGCGCGACTTCGCCCTGCTCGTCCACCAGGTAAACCCGCCCTTCGGCGGTTTGCGGCGCAAAAAGCGTATAGCCGCCAAAGCTCTTCGCCTTATCAGCGTAGATAAGGCCCGCCGGACGGCGTCCAAGGGTAAAAGTCGAATCCTGAGTTAAGTGTGCCACATCGCCTCCTGAGGAATAAATTTGCGCCAAAATACCCCATTAAAACGTTTTAATGAAGAGTTTTTTACGATCCTCACCGAAAAAAGCAAACGTTACCGTCTGGTAAATATGCTACCCTGTGCGCAAATTTTCGCAGGTCAGGAAGCAGATGGCTGTTCAAAATAAAAAACGCGCAAAGTTGATTGATGTTGCCCGCCATGCAGGCGTATCGCCAGGGACGGTATCCAATGCATTGCACAACACCCGCTTTGTCGAGCCGCAGACGCGACGGCGTATTGAAGAGGCCATTGTTGCGCTCAACTACACGCCGAATATTCGCGCCCGCCAGTTACGAACCGGCAAAACCAATACCATTGCCTTGCTCTCTTCGGTGCCCCTGGCGATTGCCTCCGGCGCATCACGACTGGGATTTATGATGGAGGTGGCGTTAACGTCCGCGATGATGGCGCTGGAAAAGCAGCATGCGCTGATTCTGGTGCCGCCGGGAGCAAATCCACTGGATGCCGTCAGCTTTGACGCGGCGATCCTGATTGAGCCGGCGGAGAACGACCCGCAGCTCCAGGCGCTGGCGCAAGCGGGCATTCCCTGTGTCACCATTGGCCGCACGCCGGGGACCGACACGCCTGTGCCGTGGGTTGAGCTGCACTCGGCGGCAACAGCACAACTTCTGCTAACGCATCTGGAGGCCTCCGGCGCCAGCAAATGTGCGTTATTTGTCGGTAACACACGGCGAACATCAGTTCTGGAGAGCGAAGCGGCTTACCAGCGCTGGTGCGCGGGGCGCCAGGACCCCGTCGTCTACTCTCTCAATGAAAGCGAGGGTGAAAATGCCGGCTACCAGACCGCGCAGCAGCTATTACAGGCGCATCCCGACGTTGACGGCGTGCTGGTGCTGATCGATACCTTTGCCAGCGGCGCGGTACGGGCTTTCCAGGAACAAGACATCGCCATACCTGAACAAATGCGGGTGGTTACTCGCTATGACGGTATCCGCGCGCGCGAATCGCTGCCGCCGCTGACGGCAGTGAATATGCATCTTGATGAGGTGGCGCGACAGGCAATCACACTATTATTTGATTTGCTGGCGGGCAAGAAGGTCAGTCACAGCGACGGGATCATGCCTGAACTGGTGGTGCGAGCGTCAACCTGCCGGTGATAGAGGATGACTCGCCACTGCGTGGCTCGCCCTGCGGGCCGTTGCTGGCGCAACGTTCTCTCGCTTCGCTCGAGTCGAACCTCTTGCCCCCGGAGGTTCTCATCCTCGTCAGACTTCAGATACAAAAAAACCCTGCTCATTGAGCAGGGTTTCTGAATTTGGTCGGTGATAGAGGATTCGAACCTCCGACCCCTTCGTCCCGAACGAAGTGCGCTACCAGGCTGCGCCAATCACCGAATGCGGGCGCATCTTACTGCTCAGGCGCACGCCCGTCAATCCCTTAGTCGCAAAATACAATTCAATCGGCGAGAAAGTCGGCAGACAACCTACTTCGCGGCGACTTTCTGCGCATCGGGAATATGGCACCAGTTGTTGTTCTGGTTAATGCCGCCATTCGGCGATGTATACCCCAGGCAGCCCATTATCGTATCGTACAGCTCCACATGACGACGCGGCACTTTGATCTCCGCCTGCTGTTTCAGGTGAGCGAACATCTGCGCATGTTGCGGACTGGCAAGATATTTATCCGACATCCATACCAGCATCGGAACACGGAATTGCTCCGGCGGCGCCATATTGCGCGGCGTACCGTGCAAATGTTCGCGTTCGTTAATCGACTCGCCGTGGTCAGCCGCGTAGAACACAATCGCTTTTTTATCACGTAGCTGATCGAACACACTGGTAATAAAGTGATCCACATAGGTCACGGAGTTATCGTAAGAGTTGATCATCTGCGCTTTCGTGCAGCCGCTATCGACCCCAATACATTCGGGCTTCCACTGAGCGTAGCTGCGCGGATAACGTTGCGTATAGTTAAAATGCGACCCCTTAGTATGCAGGATAATCAGATGCTTACCCTCCGGGTTCTGGGCAAGCGAGTTCTGCATCTCATCAATCAACAGCATGTCATCAACCGTTTTACCGCGGTTACGCGGCTCGGCGCCGATCTGCTCGCGGTAGGAGATATTATCCGCCATGGTATTGCTATAGAACCACATCTCGCTCTGCATGGCGTACAGATCGGAACTGAATCCGAGCTGTTTGAGTACGGCAAAAACATTCTGCTCTTTTAAGGTACGCTGCGGGTTATTATCCGCCCCACCTTCCCGTACAAACATACAGCGTAAAGAAAGCTTCGTCGCGGTATCGCAGGAATAGCCGCGGAATGCCGCCAGATTTTTTTCCTGCGCCAGCTTCGGCGTGGTATTACGCTCGTAGCCGAAAATCCCCATGTGATCCCAACGGGTCGTCTCACCGATAATGAAAACGACGTAGGTGTCATCCCCATCCTTCGGCGCAACATAGGTAAATTTCCTGGCCGGGTTTATTAACGAATTATTGTCTGACGACTCATCTACCTGCGCCCAGGCATACAGCCCTAACGCAGATAACCAGTTTGAGGGCAGGTAGGAGTTCGCCACCACGCCGCCATAGCTGGGTAAGTCGATGCCTGTCGCCCGTTCAACCTTTTTTTGCTGTATATCCAGCAGGCGGATAGGCGCCCACACCATTACGCCTGCGAGTACCACTACAGCGGCGCTGCGAAAACGCTGCCCCGGCGTACGTAGCTGGCGCAACAACGTGTAGCGACAGTGGTTACTCCAGATAAAGATGAGCGGAAGCACGCTCACGGCAATCAGCCACAATACAAAGTGCAGCCCCACCACCTCTTTCGAGAGATCGATATCGGTGGTCATAACAGACGCAATAATGCCGTAGCCAATCACCACGTTCAGGAAGGTCATGTAATAACTGGCGCCAGCGGAAAACAGCACCACCAGCGTGGCCAGCACACGCCAGACGCGTCGGCCAAACAGTGAAAGAAGACGAAGTAAGAAGAAAGTGACCAGCACCGTGGCGCCCAGTTCGACAACTGCGGAGAGGCCTTTCCAAATGGTAAATTCTTGTGCATAACTGCCGAAACGGCGGTAAAACACGGCGCAATTCATAAACAGACCGATATAGAGCGCAAGCAAGAAACTAAGTTTCTGTTGCGTCATCGATTTAATGTATCTCATGCAAACAAACCCTGGGAATCGGGATAAAAACGACCTGTACAACGATTCTGTAATCAAACAGGTAAATATGCGGCTAACGCAGATGTAAGAAAGTCTACAAGCACGGTTAAGTAGACCACAAGCAGAGGGGAAAGTGGCAACGGAGAGTGTGATCGGAGAAGATTTTTACAAAAAATCACTAAAAATGGAAAAGGGCCAGCGAACTGGCCCTCAGTGATTATTCGTATGTGACGCTAAAATTCACCGTCGCATTCGCTGTGCCAACGGTGGCATCCGGCTTAACAGGCACATAGCTGGCGATATAGTTCAGCTTGTTCGTACCATCAAACCAGACAGTGTGTTCGACAGGCGTAGAGTCGGTACTGGAGGGATATTGTTGCTCCCCACCAGATGTTTTAATTTTTAACGCCACGCCCGTCGCGCCGCCGCTATCCAGGGCAAAAAGCGAGGGGTCAGTCGGGTCCGGAGAACCGTCCATCGTAACGCTGGCCTTTGTGGCATACGCGCAATCTTTTAAGCCGATGCTAAAGTTTTTCTGGTTCAGCTCTTTACCCACTTTTACCGGGCGCTGAAGCACCACGGTCTCCATATTGACGTCGATACTGTCGTTTTCCAGTTCACAGGTAGCCGCCTTAATAGTAATGGTAAAGTGGATATCACCAGCAGAACCGATATTCGACGGTGCCGCCATCGCGGAAGCGGTAAGCAGTAAACACGCTGGCATCAAAGCATGAAGGTTTTTCATCCTGCTTACTCCACATCAATACGCATGGTGGCAATTCCCTCGAAATCCCCGGCGGCCGGCAATTTGCCGGTGGTACTGATGGGGTAAGCCGAAATGGTCGTTGAGGCGGTACGGTGCGTGTCGTCAACAAGACCCGATACGCTCAGCTCCTGATTAACACTGGCGTCATTTGGCACCAAAATTTTACCGTTAGCGCCCTCAATGACGGCACCGATATCCGGGTTGCCCATGTCGATGGCATTCGAATCATTAGCGTTTGGCATTCCCTCAATACGCAGGAAGATCTTTACGCCATCGGAAATATTGGTGCATTTAAACTGCAGCTCTTTGGTGAATTTCGTGGCGTTCTTTGCAACTTGTCCTTTGCGATCTTTAAAATCAGTGGCCTTAAATTCCCCAAACGGAATTTCCAGCGTGCTGCCGCTGGAGAGTTCACAGCCCTGAGGTACCGTAATTGAACCACTGATATATACAGACGACGCAGGTATACTGCCATATACACTGGGTTTCTTTGTCACAAAAAGGTCCATTATTTTGGTGCTAGGTATAATACTTTCACCCACAAACGGATGGAGAATATAGAGCGATAAGTGACCTTTGCCACCGGATGTCCATATTGCATCTTTACTACTTGCATTTTGCGAACACTGAGAGCGGTTGTTTGTCAGGTTACCTACATTCTCAAACGGTGTGTTAACGTATTCTCCTCGTCCCCCCGAAATCAGTACATCGCTCGCAATGGCAATATTATTATTGATCTGGTAATAGGAGCGACTCTCTATATTCGTAACAAAGGCCAGAGGAACCACAGCCTTAAATAAGGTGTCATTTATAAGAGAGGTATCATCAGGGCATTCACAGGACATCGCATAGGTTCCACCTAAATTCCAGCTATCGAAATCTACGAAGGTCGCACCCGTTGTGTTCTTTGACGTATCTGAAACTGTTTTATTTATGGTGGCACTGAAGATATGTGTTCCACCTTCAGGAGTACATGGTCCAAAATCTGCCGCTGCCAGCGCCTGCCCCGAAAACAGCACCGACCCGCCCAACAGGCCCGTAAACATTATCAACTTTTTCAACATAATCGTTTCCTTCCCTGTTACCGGCAGACGGCATTCGCCATCACCACGCCGGTATTATCCTGTTGTTCCGGCAGCGTAAACGCCACGCGGCATTGCTGTGCCTGGTCTTTACCCCAGTTCACCTGAAGGGCACCTTTCTCCGGCATCCCGCTGATATAAAGCTGACCGTCTTCACCCACAATGCTGCTGAACTCTTTTGTGGTATCCAGCAGCGTGGCGGTAGCACCAAACGGCACCGCTTTGCCATTGGCCTGCGTCAGATTCATCAGCACGCGATAGCCCACTCGGGTATCGAAGCGGGCACGAACAATCGCGCCGCGTGTCGGCACTACGTTGACGGAGGCGGTATCCAGGTCAACCTGGTTGTTCAGGCTGTCGCTTCGCAGTGAGACTTCCGTTTCACGGTACGGAGTAAGGTAAGGCACGACCGCATTACCCATCCAGTCCACTTCCACACCACCGTTGTTGATCACGTGCGCGCCGCGCGCGCCCGGCGCGGAGATAATGGCCATGGATTCACCCAGCGGTTGAGAAAGAGTGATACCTTCGCTATGGGCTATCACACCGCCGCGCAAACCGTAGTTCACCTGCTGGCCGTCACGGTTGTAGTTGTAACCCAGGCTGGCGCTACCCACGCCGCCCTGGTAATCCAGGTTCACGCTGCCGCTGTTACCCACGCCGTTGCTGCCGTAGCCTTCCTGCACACTATAGTTCAGGTTGTGGTCTTCCAGCGCGGTGCCGCTCACCCCTAACTGCTGGTTGGTTCGGCCATGCTGATCGGTCGTGAGGTGGTAGTTACTCCACACGCGTCCCAGTGGAATCGACATGGAGAATGACAGTAAACGATCGCTCTCATCCCACTCCGGGCTTTTCGTCCAGGTGTAAGCAACGCTGTAGTTCACGCGGCCAATACGGCCGTTATAACCGGCATTCAGCGAACGCTGTTTACCTTCATCGTTCCAGTAGTCCTGCTGCGTGACGTTAAAATAGACCGAGCCCCAGGCGCCCAGTTGCTGCGTCACGTTGCCCTGAATCTGACTACGTTTGTGGTACTGGCTATAAGAGCTGTCCGCATCGCTGCGCACATCCGTCGCTTCCTGGAAGGTGTAATAGCCGCTGGTCGAATACTTGTAACCCAGCAGACGGAAATCTGTACCGCTGTTAAAGCTCTTGGAGTAGAGGAAACGATAAGACTGACCTTCCGAATTCTCCTCATTTGCCAGCTTGCTTTTTGCCTGGGTTACATCGATGGAGATCGCGCCGATATAACCGAAGTTTTTACCTAATCCTCCCGCCAGCGAGTAATAGTCGTCAGAGAAGATCGCACCACCGTAAACGGTAAAGCCATACGGCAGGCCGTACATGGCATCAAGCTGCCCGAATTTCGGCTCGGCGCTGTTATAGTTCCCGGCACGGTATTCCCCGGCGGAAAGGCTGTATTTGAGATGGCCTTCACGCTGGAGGAGCGCCACCGAGGAGAACGGCTGAACGAACTTCTGCTCACTGCCGTCCGATTCTTTAATGGTGACCGTCAGGTCGCCGCTGTTTGAGGTTGGATACAGGTCGTTAATTTCAAACGCACCCGGCTGAACAAACGTACGGTAAATAACGTAGTTGTTCTGCTCAACGGTAACTTCGGCGTTACTTTTGGCAATACCCCGGATGACGGGCGCAAACCCGCGCTGGCTGTCAGGCAGCATCTCTTCGTCGGAAGTTAACTGCACACCGCGCATCTGAACGCTGTCAAAAATATCACCGGCGGTGGAGGTATCCCCCAACGTCAGCTGTGATTTCAGCGGCACAATGGCACGGCTTAGAGATGTGCCAATGTTATCCCATGTGTTGTTACCGTCGTTTCGCGTCCAGGTGCTATAGTTACGTAACCGCCATGCCCCCAGGTTCATACCGCTGCGCAGATTCAGATAGTAGCTGTCGCTGTTGTAGCTGGTTTCACTGTCGTGTGCGTCATAGCTGGCGTTGCTGCCGGAAAAGTTATAATCCACCAGCAGGGCATTCACCCCTTCGTCCCACTGCGATTCTGGCACCGTACCGCGCGCTGTCTGCTTCATCGCAGCCTGCGGGAAGCTCATGATCAGGGTCTGGTCTGCAAAGTCGAAATGGCTGGCGGCCTGGGGAATAATGTCGTCAAAAGCAACACAGGCTTCAGGCGGGGCCATTTTCAGAGCCGGGAAGCTATCAATACGCACGCCCATATCTTCAAGCTGCACGCGGCTTAAGCACGGCACCAGGGATTCACCCATTTTTGCGCGCTGCGCCTCTGTCGCTGCCTTAAACTCCAGGGTGCGAGACTCCATTTTTTTTTCGTTGACCACCACCGAGACGCGGTATTTACCTGGCAGGTGTTCAGCTTTATTGGATTCATACATTGAAAGGTCAACGTGCTGATCAATACCCGGCACATCCTCCAGAAAGCGCGGGTTAAATGTTCCCGCATACGCGGGGAGCGTACCCGCTATCATCAGCGCAAGCGCAGACTGCGTGAAACGCGAGGTCTTATTGCCCAGAGGAAGATGCGTCCATGTCATAGTAATAATCCTTTAAAACGTGTTAGTTAACGCGCTGTGTCAACATGTCGCCAGCCGTGCCAAAGTCATTAATAATGTTGTATTTAACTTCGCTTACCTTGCCGGTGCCGGCTGGCAGTTCAATATTCAATGAGCCTTTTGCCGGAACCATTCCCGTTTTTTCAATATCACGGCCGTTGGCATAAAATTTATTAAACGTCAGGTTAAAGGCAGATGGGTTTTCCACTTTGATCTGGTTAGCCCCTGCGCTGGTGAACTGCAGTTTGTTCCAGCCGTCCATGCTATTGCCTTTCAGGCCCGCCGGGCGATAGAACAGTTTTAAGCGGGTACGTACGGCGATCTGCAGTACGTTTTTAGCTTCCGCGTCTTCACTTTTGGCAGGAATAGCTTTTACGTTAATCCAATAAACGGACTCGCGATCCTGCGGTAACGTGTTCGTCGTATTAACAATACGTAAAACGTTATTTTTAGTCGGGCTTAATTTAAATAACGGTGGAGTGATGATAAAGGGCGTCTTTTTATTACCGTTAGCATCATCAATCCATGACTGAATGAGAAATTCATCCGTGGTGCTTTTATTATTTACCGTAAGAGAAGCTTCCTTTCTACTACCGTCATAAATAACACGCGTGCTGCTTAATGCCACGCCTCCGGCAAAACTGTTTTGAGCAATCAACGCCAGCACCAGTGCTGTGCAAGATATCAAACGTGAGCGGTTCATGATTCTCTTCCTGAGCCTCCGCTGGAAAAAATGGCAACGGGATTTCCGTTGCCATTATGATTGTCTGTATTAACGAAAATTCGATTATTCGTAGGACAGGTTGAAGTCCACTTCTGCGTTACCGTAACCAGTGGTTACAGTATCTTTTGTTGCAACGTAGTTAGCGGTGTAGTACAGCACGGTCTGACCAGCAGCCAACGTAGTGGTGGATTTACCGGTGTTCATTTCAACAAGCTTGTTAGCGTTGTCGTAGATACCGATGCCCACGCCAGTTGCCGCACCTGCTTCAGTGTTAACAGAAACCAGTGTCGCATCGTCTGTATCACCAACGCCATTGAAGCTTACGTTAACTTTGGTATTAGAGGTGATGTCACAGTCTTCCAGTTTGATCTGGAAAGGCTTAGAAGAAGACTTGTCGCCAATGGCTTTGAAGATATTTTTCTTAACCTGACCCAGCACAACTTCCTGGTTCTGAGAGTCAGTAGAAACGACGCATGGCGCGTCAACGATTTCACCGGTGAATTTAATGGTGCCGTCACCAGATTCAGCAGCGAAAGCAGAAGTGGAAACTACAGCGAGAGCAGACAGAGCAAAAACAACCTTTTTCATTAAAAACTCCATTTATGACGGTAGATAACAGAACGCATCCTTAGGATTATCTGCATTCTGTGAGGAAATGGAGTGTATAGAGGTGGGTATTGGATACTATAATTAGTATATATAAAAATAATTGTTAGTTAATCTTAAAAAGAATAGAAATCAATATGTTACAAATGCAACGTACATAAATGTAATTTTTTATTAAGAATAAATTAATATAATTAATATATTATTTCTTCCTATTCATAAATAAGTTAAATGTCTTCCTTATTTATTAGACGTTTTTTTAACTACAATTGATTAGGTATTTGTGCTAAATAAAAAAAAGGGCACCAAATGGGCGCGCTGTACGCCTGGTGTTGCATGTGTTACGCAGACGCTTCGCTAACCCCCTCCCGCCACAAGAGCTGTTATCACTGCGTTTCGATGGTAATTTTTAAGTTAAAACCTGGCGCTCACCCCCAGGGTATACAAATAATCGCTATCCGTAGCGCTATTTTCCGCCTGGGAAAACGCCGCATACGCCGCCAGGTGCGGGTTAAGTAACACGTCCGCGCCTACGGTGACATCCAGCCAGTTTCCAGCCTGATTTCCTGCGGTCATACGACTCAACCCGGACTGCGCTTTCCAGATATTCTCCCCAAACTGTTGGTTATAGCTGATTTGCGCCCAGGGACGGACATCGCCGAACTGCGAGTTTACCCGCCAGCCTAACGTACTGACGCTGGCGTGCCATAACGGATCGGTAAGCGCTAATGTCGTCGCGCTATCGCCATATTCGTTATACATTGATGACGTCGAACCGTCGTAATGCAGCGCCGCGACCGGCCCAGTGGTTACGCGTCGGGAAAGCGGAAAATTCCAGCCCATACTGATACCGCTGGTCGCATCAAGCGGGGTTTCATCCGCCAGGCTAAGCACCGGCCCCACCGTATTTTGCGTAGACTGAATACGTTCGGCCAGTATGTCGTTGTAATTCGGTTGGTGATCGCTGTCCCAGGTATAGCGTTCCGTCGTATGCCCCGGAGCCGCTTCAGCGATATATTCTTGTTGCCAGGCATACGTGGTATTGATAAAAAACGAGCAGGCCATAAGGCCCGCCAGACAACGCAATGTCCGGCGACCACGGCGTTTTCTTACAATCATCAACGCGACTCCAGAGTAGAGCCGAATTCGGCGATATTATTGTCATTGAATGAAGGATGTCGGGCATCAGCCCTGTATTAACTATTGTCCTTTTAGCGGGCCCGTCAAGGCGGGTTGAAGGAAATTTTCGCGGTAACCACAATAACGAGGAAGTCTATGCAGCGTTGCGACTGGGTCAGCCAGGACCCCCTTTATATTGCCTATCATGATAACGAGTGGGGCGTGCCGGAAACCGATAGCAGAAAGCTGTTTGAAATGCTCTGTCTTGAAGGTCAACAGGCCGGTTTATCCTGGATCACCGTGCTTAAAAAGAGGGAGAACTACCGCGCCTGTTTTCATCAGTTTGACCCGGTACGCATCGCAGCTATGCAGGAGGAGGAGGTTGAACGCCTGCTGCAGAACACGGGCATCATACGACATCGCGGTAAAATTCAGGCCATTATCAGTAACGCCCGCGCCTGGCTTGCGATGGAGCAAAACGGCGAGTCTTTCGCCGATTTTGTCTGGTCATTCGTTGATGGCCAGCCGCAGATCACCCAGGCGGCCAGCCTGGATAAGATCCCCACCTCAACACCTGCGTCCGATGCGCTTGCTAAGGCATTGAAAAAACGCGGTTTCAAGTTTGTCGGTACGACTATCTGTTACTCCTTTATGCAGGCGTGCGGACTGGTCAACGACCATATTACCGGCTGTTTTTGCCATCCGGGAGAAAAACATGATTCGCAAATCCCAGAGTGAAGACATGGCGTCTATTCTGGCGCTGTGGATGAAAAGTACCATTTATGCCCATCCCTTTATCGAAGAACGTTACTGGCACGAGAGCGAAGCAATTGTACGCGACGTCTATTTACCCGCCGCGCAAACCTGGGTATGGGAGGAAAATGGACAACTGAAAGGCTTCGTCAGCGTACTGGAAGCCCGTTTTGTCGGGGCGCTGTTTGTCGCCCCCGACGCGTTAAGACAGGGCATTGGCAAAGCGCTTCTGGAATATGTCCAGCAACGTTTTCCTCTGCTGAGCCTTGAGGTTTACCAGAAAAATCAATCCGCCGTAAACTTCTACCATGCGCTTGGTTTTCGTATTGAAGATAGCGCCTGGCAGGAGGATACCGCCCATCCCACCTGGATTATGAGTTGGCAGGCGGATCAAACGCCGTAAGCGGTAGCGCCGGGCCGGTATATTTCTCAAACCAGACCAGCGCGGTGTTGCCCGCACAACCGTTCCCCAGCCGGGAACTGGGAAGATCTTTTGTCAGGACGTTTACCGCGCCGTTTTTGCATATGCCGCCTGCGGTAGGTTCAGGGTCCGGCCATGCGCCTTCGTGAATACAGATAACGCCAGGCCGAATTCCGTCGGTAACGACCGCGCCCGCCAGAACCTGCCCGCGATGATTCCAGACGCGTACCGTATCGCCATCGACGATTCCGCGCGTTGTCGCATCCTGCGGATGAATCGTCACCGGTTCGCGTCCGGCCACCGCATACCGCTCCCGTAACGAACTGTAGTTAAGCTGGCTATGCAGACGGTGCGCCGGATGCGCGGAAAGTAGCTGAACCTGCCCCGCATCGGCGTTCCCGTGCCACTCATCCGGCGCCAGCCACATCGGATGACCGGGACAATCCGCATAACCATAGCTGGCAATGCGCGCAGAATAGATTTCGATTTTGCCGCTGGCCGTTTTTAGCGGATGGTTATCAGGATCGCGGCGAAAATCCGCGAAGCGCACAAACTGCGCGTTGGCGGGATTTTCCGGCATCTCCAGTAAACGGTTAGCCTGCCAGAATGCGGCAAATGGCGGCAGCGTCACCCCCTGGCTGGCGCCACGCTGGGCGGCAATATTGTAGAAAGTCTCCAGCCACGCCAGCTCGCTTTTTCCTTCGGTGAACCGAGCGTAACCGCCGGCTTCCCACCGTTCGCTCAGTTCAGCAAAAACGTCAAAATCATTCCGCGCCTCCCACCGGGGCGACACGACCTGCTTCATCGGCGCCAAATGCTGATTGCTATAGTCGCCGGTCATGGTTAAATCGTTGCGCTCATAGCTGGTGGTCGCAGGCAGAACAATATCCGCGTGTTTCGTGGCGGCCGTCCAGAAACATTCCGAGATAACGACCAGTTCCGGTTTTTGCCACGCGCGAATCAGACGGTTGGTATCCTGATGATGGGTAAAGTTCGCGCCGCCCGCCCACCAGATAAAACGAATATCCGGGAAGCGGCGATCCATCCCATTGTGTTGGTAAAACCCACCGGGGTTTTCCAGCGCCTCGACAATACGCGCCACCGGTATTTTATCTACCGCATCGACCCCGCCAGGGATGCTTCCCTGCATCGACGCTAACACGGCGGCGCGGCGCGTCGGGTTTCCGCCGTTAGCAAAATGATAAGAAAAACCAAACCCGCCGCCAGGCGTACCAATTTGCCCCAGCATTGCGGCCAGCGTAACGATCATCCAGTGCTTTTGCTCGCCGAACTGCTGACGCTGCATTCCCCAACCGGCCATCAACATGGTGGTGTTATGATGAAATATTTCCGCCAGTTCGCGGATTTTCACCGCAGAAACGCCGCAAATTTCTGCCGCCCATTCCGCTGTTTTGGCCGTGCCGTCGGTCGTGCCCAAAAGATAGTCGGCGAAGCGGTCATAACCCGTCGTGCAGCGGGCAAGGAACGTTTCATCCTGCCAACCGTTTTCCACCAGCGTATGGGCGATCCCCAGCATTAACGCCACATCGGTGCCCATATGTGGGGCGATCCACTCCATCTTATCGCCAAAAAAGTCGACACTTTCCGATCGCATTGGATCGATGCAGATCAGGCGTTTGCCGCTTTGTCGCAACGCCGCAAAATAGTCGAGCCCCTGTTCATCCGAGGCGTTCCAGGCAATTTTCAGAGTATTCAGCGGGTTCGCGCTCCAGAGCACCACCACCTCGCTATGTTCCAGCACCACCGGCCAGCTAGTCTGCTGCTGGTAAACCTCGTTGCCACCCACCACATAAGGCATGATAGCCTGCGCCGCGCCGGTGGAATAATCGCCAAGATGGCCGGTATACCCTCCCGCCAGCGCCATGTAACGCTGCAATAGTGTAGCCGCTTTATGCAATACGCCGTTCGAACGCCAACCGTAGGAGCCGGCGAAGATGGACGATGGCCCATAACTTTCGCGAATACGTTTGTGCTGAGCGTGGATCAGGTCCAGCGCGTCATCCCAACTTACGCGAACAAACTCATCCTGCCCGCGTATGCCTTGCGGCTTATCGGGAGAAGCCAGGAACCCTTTACGCACCATCGGGAAGCGAACCCGCGTTTTACTGTGCACCTGGTCATGCACAACGGTTTGCAGGGAGTTCTGGTGTGCCGTCGGGAGTTCGCCATACGAGGCAAAAATGCGTTCTCCGTCGGTTTCAACGCGGACTGGCCCCCAGTGTGCGGCGGTCAATACCGAATGACGCGATGGTGCGTGGGTCAAGGTTCGCTCCTGAATTATTGGGATTATTTATTTTGCCGATCAATGTTACTTACAAATTTCAGAGTTTTCCCTGGAATTTTCTTCATGTGCAGACGTCATAATCAACCGCCACGGTCGCTGTGGTAAAAATAAAAAAGTGATAAGGATTTAAGATGAAAAAACGTGTATTTGTGATTGCTGCCATCGTGAGCGGCGCCCTGGCAGTATCTGGCTGCACAACAAACCCTTACACCGGCGAACGCGAAGCAGGTAAATCCGGCATTGGCGCGGGTATTGGATCGCTGGTCGGCGCAGGCATCGGCGCGCTCTCCTCCTCCAAAAAAGATCGCGGTAAAGGCGCGCTGATTGGCGCGGCGGCTGGCGCGGCGCTGGGCGGCGGCGTGGGTTACTACATGGACGTACAGG
This sequence comes from Salmonella sp. SAL00670, assembly GCF_046552235.1. NCBI lineage: Bacteria > Pseudomonadati > Pseudomonadota > Gammaproteobacteria > Enterobacterales > Enterobacteriaceae > Salmonella > Salmonella sp. SAL00670. Next base: position 172,892 of record NZ_JBGDUO010000005.1, on the reverse strand, counting down.
AAGCGAAACTGCGTGACAAAATGCGGGGCACAGGTGTTAGCGTGACGCGAAGCGGCGATAATATCATTCTGAATATGCCGAATAATGTCACCTTCGACAGCAGCAGCGCGACGCTGAAACCGGCAGGCGCTAACACGCTGACCGGCGTGGCGATGGTGCTAAAAGAGTATCCCAAGACCGCCGTCAATGTGGTGGGCTACACCGACAGTACCGGTAGCCACGATCTGAATATGCGTCTGTCGCAGCAGCGTGCTGACTCCGTCGCCAGCTCGCTGATCACCCAGGGCGTCGACGCCAGCCGTATCCGTACCAGCGGAATGGGTCCGGCGAACCCGATCGCCAGCAACAGTACGGCAGAAGGTAAAGCGCAAAACCGCCGCGTCGAAATTACCTTGAGTCCATTGCAGTAAACTACCGTACCGGGTAAGGCGGCATGCTTTACCCGGCCTGCATTATTCCCTCGCCAGACCGGATACACCTCGCATTATTCGGTATTCATTCACCATTTACCACGATACGGCTGCCGACAACGGGAAAATCGGCTGGTCGATTATTGCTAAGCGGGTTAATAATAAGCCTGTTCCGGTTGGCGCATGCCGCGCTTACCTTTTGATTTATGGAGAGTCGCATGAAGCCGTCCATCATTCTCTACAAAACCCTGCCTGATGATTTGCTGCATCGCCTGGAGGCGCATTTTACCGTCACCCAGGTACCGAACCTGCATCCGGAAACGGTCGCGCGACACGCGCAGGCATTTGCCAGCGCGCAAGGCCTTCTGGGCACCAGCGAAACCGTTAACCGCGCGCTGCTGGAAAAAATGCCGGCGCTACGCGCGGCGTCGACCATCTCGGTGGGATACGATAATGTCGAGGTGGACGCCCTTACTGCCCGCAAAATAGTCCTGATGCACACGCCTACCGTTTTGACGGAAACCGTTGCCGATACGGTGATGGCGTTGATGCTGGCCACTGCCCGCCGCGTGGTGGACGTCGCAGAACGGGTTAAGGCGGGTGAATGGACGGAAAGCATTGGCCCGGCATGGTTTGGCGTCGATGTGCATCACAAAACACTCGGTATCGTTGGGATGGGGCGTATCGGGATGGCGCTGGCGCAGCGAGCGCACTTTGGGTTTACCATGCCGGTTCTCTATCACGCCCGTCGGCGGCATCAGGAGGCGGAAGACCGGTTTAACGCCCGCTACTGCGATCTGGATACGTTGTTGCAGGAGGCTGATTTTGTCTGCGTGATCCTGCCGCTAACGGCAGAAACGCGACATCTGTTTGGCGCAACACAGTTTGCCAGAATGAAATCGTCCGCCATTTTTATTAATGCCGGACGCGGCCCGGTGGTCGATGAAAACGCGCTGATTGCCGCGCTGCAAAACGGTGAAATATATGCGGCAGGTCTGGATGTCTTTGAACAGGAACCGCTATCTGTGGATTCGCCCCTGCTGAACATGTCTAATGTCGTCGCGGTGCCGCATATTGGCTCGGCAACGCATGAGACGCGCTACAACATGATGGCCTGTGCGGTGGATAATTTGATTGATGCGCTGCAGGGAAAAATAGAGAAGAACTGCGTCAATCCGCAAGCGGCGGGATAACGCTACAGGCCCGATAAGCGCTGGCTTGCGCTTATCGGGCAGACTGTCATTACTGGGTCGCGTTTACCGCCGCCGTCCAGGCCTGATTAAACGCCTGATGCTGCGAGGCCAACGGCCCAATCAGCGCATTATATTGGCTGGCCTGCTGTGAGGTCGGGAACTGAATGCCGTTCGCGACAAAGCTCACCTGCTCGCCCTGTTGCGCAATATAATCGCCCACTTGTACCAACTGCTGCGTAAAGATCTGCGCCGCCGGGATCAGCGGCTGCAAAGCATCTGCCGGCACGGTGACTACTTTTTTGTAGACCTGATCAAACACAGGTTTCAGGTCATCGGCCTGCTTTAACGCGCCATGCGCGGCATCAGCCTGCAGTTTTGCATTCTGCAACTGTTGCGCCAGCACGCCTAACGAACCATTTGCCTGCCGCAGCGGCTCGCGTTGCGTCATATAATCCTGCGGAACGCGGATGGCGTTAACGCTATCGACCACCGGGCGCAGACCGGAATCCATCGCCTGGTTTACCTGCTGCGAGTAGCCATACAGTATCGCGTAATCAGACACGAACGGACCAAACTGTTTTTTCTGATCGGCCGTCAGCGTTGGTAAACGCTCTCCGCTACGCATTGCTGTATTCTGCAGGAAATCGACAAACGCTTTGCGCTGATCGCCTTCTTTATCAAAACACCCGCTCAGGCTAAACACCATTAATAACGCCACAACAGGCGCAAACCAGCGAGAGCAGGACTTACCTGTCGCCATTGTTAATACTCCTTTCACCCAAAAATGCGCACAACGACACCTGCGTGCCTGACGGCTTACAAGGATAGTCCAGGTCAGGCTTGCAGGATACCCTTTCCACGCGATCTTGTAGCGGAAAATTATGTTTATCTGCATCAATGCTTAATTTGTTATTTTATTGTTAATTTTTGGTCTGACACTGCGATAAAAAACGCGGCAAGAAAGCTTTCCAGCGGGGGATGTAATATTTTTTTAATCTTTACAATTATTTTCTGAAAGACGGATATACCTTCCTGGATCAAATTGTTAGCGTCCTAAAAGTCGCGTAGCGTAAGGCATCGAAACGAATCGATAGCGCTTCCTGGCGGCGCGTCGCCCCCCACCCGCAAGTTTCCCGACTATTCTTAAGAGGCTTCGATGCACTTCACGATCCCGCTGTGTGATTTACAGGAGTTCTCAATGGAATATAAAGATCCGATGTTTGAGCTGCTGAGCAGCCTGGAACAAATTGTTTTTAAAGATGAAACGCGAAAGATCACCCTGACGCAAAAACCCAATCCTTTTACCGAATTTGAACAGTTACGGAGAGGAACGGGACTAAAAACAGATGAATTCGCCAGAGCGCTGGGCGTAACGGTTGCCATGGTTCAGGAATGGGAATCGAAACGCGAAAAACCCACGCCAGCAGAGCTTAAATTGATGCGCCTGATACAGGCGAACCCACGCTTAAGTAAGCAATTGATGGAGTAATTTTTACCCCTTTCTGTTTTAACGGTCCTGCGTAAGGACCGTTTTCCCCGCCCGATTCCTGACCTGGAGAAATAAAGTAAAATAAAAGTTGCATCGCCCGGCATTACATGAGTTAATGTGCTCAACGGTTTGACGTACAGACCATTAAAGCAGTTTAGTAAGGCAAGTCCCTTCAAGAGTTATCCATTAGATACCCCTCGTAGTGCGCATTTCCTTAACGCTTAAAAAATCTGTAAAGCACGCCATAACGCCGAAAGGCACACTTATTTTTTAAAAGGTAATACACTATGTCCGGTAAAATGACTGGTATCGTAAAATGGTTCAACGCTGATAAAGGCTTCGGCTTTATTACTCCTGATGACGGTTCTAAAGACGTGTTCGTACACTTCTCCGCTATTCAGAACGATGGTTACAAATCTCTGGACGAAGGTCAGAAAGTTTCCTTCACCATCGAAAGCGGCGCTAAAGGCCCGGCAGCTGGCAACGTAACCAGCCTGTAAGCTTAAAAAGCTCAGAATTTTGAATCCCTGCCTGATGGCGGGGATTTTTTTTATTCCAATTCCCCCTCTCCCGCCAGCATAACTTTGCATTACTTTACCCTGTGTCCCTTTGACCTTTCCCTTAGGGGAACCCCTATAGTAGGCAAGGAGATTGTTCACAAGGAATTGAAGTTATGTCGAAATCATCATGGTTATTACTTTTGGGTTTATGCGCCAGCGGCTCCGCGCTTGCGGCATCCTCAGAATCCGCTTTTCTGGCGCAACATGGGCTGGCGGGAAAAACGGTTGAGCAGATCGTGGATTCGATTGATCAGACGCCGCAGAGCCGTCCTTTGCCTTACTCCGCGTCGATTACCAGTACCGAACTCAAATTATCTGACGGAAAGCAGATTTATACGCTGCCGTTAGGCGACAAATTCTATCTCTCTTTTGCGCCCTATGAATGGCGGACACACCCCTGTTTTAACCACAGCCTTTCCGGCTGTCAGGGAGAAATGCCGAATAAACCGTTCACTGTAAAAGTGACAGACAGTAAAGGCGCTGTCATCGTACAAAAAGAGATGCAAAGCTATCGAAACGGATTTATCGGTGTTTGGCTACCGCGCAATATGGAAGGGACGCTGGAAGTAAGCTACAACGGTAAAACGGCGTCACATGCCATTGCCACCAGAGATGACAGCCAGACCTGTCTGACGGAATTACCATTACGTTAAAAATACAAAAACCTGCCCGAGAGCAGGTTTTTGTTTATTTAACTGAACGCTTATTGCAGTAACGAAATATCCGCAACCTGCAGGAACAGTTCGCGAAGTTTCGACAACAGCGTCAGGCGGTTGATACGGATATCTTTCTCTTCCGCGTTAACCATGACATTTTCGAAGAATTCATCCACCGGAGCGCGCAGAGCAGCCAGCTCAATCAACGCTTCCTGATAACGACCATCGGCAAAGTACGGCTGAAGCTTATCACGCAGCACAACCAGATGTCTGGCCAACTCAATTTCCGCCGCTTCTTTCAGTACGGAGGCGTGGACGATATCGTTCAGCGGCTCAGTGGCTTTCGCCAGGATGTTGGAGACGCGCTTGTTCGCCGCCGCCAGCGCAGAGGCTTCTTCCAGGGTGCGGAAATGAGACACCGCCTTCATGCGGGCATCAAAATCTGCCGGACGGGTCGGACGACGCGCCAGTACCGCCTGGATAGTGTCGACGGTGTAACCTTCATCCTGATACCAGGCGCGGAAGCGACCCAGCATAAAATCGATCACATCATCGACTACGTTGGCATTGGTCAGCTTGTCGCCATACAGACGCACCGCTTCTTCGGTCAGCGTTTGCAGATCAAGAGCGAGGTTCTTCTCAACGATGATGCGCAGCACGCCCAGCGCGGCACGACGCAGCGCAAACGGGTCTTTGTCACCTTTCGGATGCTGGCCGATACCGAAGATACCCGCTAGAGTGTCCATCTTATCGGCGATCGCCAGCGCGCAGGCCACCGGGTTAGACGGCAGGTCATCACCGGCAAAGCGCGGCTGATACTGCTCGTTAAGCGCCACAGCCACATCTTCCGCTTCACCATCATGGCGCGCGTAGTGCATCCCCATCACGCCCTGGGTGTCGGTGAACTCGAAGACCATGTTGGTCATCAGGTCGCACTTGGAGAGCAGGCCCGCACGAGTGGCGTGGTTGACGTCAGCGCCAATCTGACCGGCAATCCAGCCCGCCAGCGCCTGAATACGGTCGGTCTTGTCGCGCAGCGTGCCCAGCTGTTGCTGGAACAGCACGGTTTGTAGACGCGGCAGATGGTCTTCCAGACGTTTTTTACGGTCGGTATTGAAGAAGAATTCAGCATCTGCCAGACGCGGACGCACCACTTTCTCGTTACCGGAGATAATCTGGGTCGGATCTTTCGACTCGATGTTGGCGACGAAGATAAAGTTCGGCAGCAGCTTGCCCGCGTTGTCATAAACCGGGAAATACTTCTGGTCGCCCTTCATGGTGTACACCAGCGCTTCGGCAGGCACGGCGAGGAATTTCTCTTCGAATTTCGCCGTCAATACCACCGGCCATTCCACCAGCGAAGCTACTTCTTCCAGCAGGCTTTCGCTCAGGTCGGCATTACCGCCAATCTTACGTGCTGCTTCTTCAGCGTCCGCTTTGATTTTGGCTTTACGCGCTTCGTAGTCGGCAATGACTTTACCGCGCTCCAGCAGAATTTGCGGGTACTGGTCAGCATTGTCGATAGTGAACTCCGGCTCACCCATAAAGCGGTGGCCGCGAATGACGCGGTCAGACTGAATACCCAGAATAGTCGCCGGAATGACCTTATCGCCCAACAGCAGGGTCACGGTGTGCACCGGACGCACGAAGTGTACGTCAGACGCGCCCCAGCGCATCAGTTTCGGGATCGGTAGTTTCGCCAGCGAGGTGGCTACCATGTTCGGCACCAGCGCTTCGGTACTTTCGCCCTTCACGTGGGCACGATACAGCAGCCATTCGCCTTTGTCGGTCTTCAGACGCTCGGCCTGATCAACGGTGATCCCGCAGCCGCGCGCCCAGCCTTCTGCCGCTTTGCTCGGTTTGCCTTCGGCGTCAAACGCCTGAGCAATCGCCGGACCACGTTTTTCGACTTCGCGATCGGGCTGAGATTCAGCAAGATTCGTCACTTTCAGCGCCAGACGGCGCGGGGCGGCAAACCATTCAACGTTACCGTGCGCGAGGCCGGCGTTATCCAGCTCCGCAGTGAAGTTCGCAGCAAAGGACTCAGCCAAACTGCGCAGTGCTTTTGGTGGCAGCTCTTCAGTGCCGATTTCCACCAGAAAAGTTTTCTCAGACATGGCCGCCTCTTACTTGTCTTTGTTGCACATCGGGAAGCCGAGGGCTTCACGGGAAGCATAATAAGCTTCTGCCACTGCTTTGGTCAGGGTGCGAATACGCAAAATGTAGCGCTGACGTTCGGTGACGGAGATAGCTTTACGCGCATCCAGCAGGTTGAAGCTATGGGCGGCTTTCAGAATACGTTCGTAGGCTGGCAGCGGCAGCGGGTTTTCCAGCGCCAGCAGCTGCTGGGCTTCTTTCTCATACTGCTCGAAGCAGGTGAATAAGAAATCCACATCGGCGTATTCAAAGTTATAGGTGGACTGCTCCACTTCGTTTTGATGGAACACGTCGCCGTAGGTGGTTTTACCCAGCGGGCCATCGCTCCAGACCAGGTCGTAAACGCTGTCCACGCCCTGGATATACATCGCCAGACGTTCCAGACCGTAGGTGATTTCACCGGTCACCGGCTTGCACTCCAGGCCGCCGACCTGCTGGAAGTAGGTGAACTGCGTCACTTCCATGCCATTCAGCCACACTTCCCAGCCGAGTCCCCAGGCGCCCAGCGTCGGGTTCTCCCAGTTATCTTCCACGAAACGGATGTCGTGAATGGTCGGGTCCATACCCAGCTCTTTCAGAGAACCGAGGTACAGCTCCTGAATATTCTCCGGAGACGGTTTAATCACTACCTGGAACTGATAGTAGTGCTGTAAGCGGTTCGGGTTTTCGCCGTAGCGGCCATCGGTCGGACGACGAGAAGGCTGCACATAGGCAGTCGCCATCGGCTCTGGCCCCAGCGCGCGCAGGCAGGTCATTGGATGAGAAGTTCCCGCGCCGACTTCCATGTCCAATGGTTGAACAATGGTGCAGCCCTGGCGAGCCCAGTAATCCTGTAAGGTCAGGATCAAGCCCTGGAAGGTCCTGGTATCAAACTTTTGCATATTATTTCGTGCTGGATACGTGTGGATTTAAAGGAAGGAGCCAGTATACCCGCTGGATGCGAGATATACAGTATGAAACCGGTTTGTTTAGCGAAAATTGCCGGATTTCGCGGCATCACACCTCACCAGGCGCGGCTTTTACCGCATAGAAAGATGTAAAAACTGCCCATCTGCATCAAAAGAGCAGACAAAACTCTCTTTACGGAAGGTATTACCCCGCATCTCATAGCTCCCCTGAAACTGTTCGAAACCGGTAACAGCAATTTTCTGTGCGCCAGTATTGTAACGCTGCGCCGCCTGAGCTTTACACAATGCTTCCATATCCAGCGTGCGTGTTGGGCTCACTTTACTCTGCTGGGCTTTTTGCGTCGGTGGCGGTGTCGCAGTGCATCCCACCAGAGCGATGGCTATCATCACAGTACAGAAATACTTCATTATCATTTTTATTACCGTCTGGTTTGCTGGTCAGTCTTATTATTAAGGTTTGTGGGTAACAGAAACATTGTGCGAATCTCCTTACGCCATCACAAGATGTAGCGTAGAAAGTCGGATTTTTCCAGTGAGCCACCGCGCTGGAACTCTATTCAAACGGAAGCTGAGGAACTGATGCAGCCTAAAATTAACTGGATTGATAACCTGCGAGGGATCGCCTGTTTAATGGTAGTGATGATCCATACTACAACGTGGTACATCACCAACGCCCACAGCGTCAGCCCGCTAAACTGGGATATTGCGAATGTCCTGAATTCGGCTTCGCGCGTTAGCGTTCCCCTGTTTTTTATGATTTCAGGCTATCTTTTTTTTGGCGAGCGCTGCGCGCAACCGCGGCATTTTTTACGTATCGCCCTGTGCCTTATCTTTTACAGCGTTGTCGCCCTGGCTTACATTTCACTTTTTACTTCGATCAACGTCGAGCTTTCGCTAAAAAATGTGCTGCAAAAACCCGTGTTTTACCACCTGTGGTTTTTCTTTGCGATTGCGGTGATCTACCTGGTATCGCCATTAATCCAGGTAAAAAACGTGAGCGGCAAAATGCTCCTGATGCTGATGGTGATCATTGGTATTATTGCTAACCCAAATACTGTGCCGCAAAAAATCGGCGGCGTTGAATGGTTGCCCATCAATCTGTATATCAACGGCGACACGTTCTACTACATTCTCTACGGTATCCTGGGCCGCGCCATTGGCATGATGGAGACGCAAAAGCCATCGCTGACGCTTATCTGCGCTGCCCTGTTCATCATCGCGGTATTTGTTATTTCTCGCGGCACATTGCATGAATTACGCTGGCGCGGAAATTTTGCCGATACCTGGTATCTGTATTGCGGTCCCATGGTGTTTATTTGCGCCGTCTCACTGTTCACGGTAGTTAAAAATAAGCTGAATGCGCGGACGTTACCTGGACTGGGGCTTATCTCCCGCCACTCGCTGGGTATTTATGGTTTCCACGCGCTGATTATCCATGCGCTACGTACTAATGGTCTGGAGTTAAAACGTTGGCCGCCGTTAGACATCGTGTGGGTTTTTGCCGCGACGGTGACAGGAAGCCTGCTACTTTCCATGCTGTTACAGCGTATTGATAAACGGAAATGGGTTAGCTAAACGACAATGATGGCTCCGGCCATCATTCATCATCACTGTAGGAAGCGTAAAGATCGGTTCCATATATACTGACCCCCAGCGCCACCAGACACAGTATTTTCAGCGCGCCCGCCAGCGCCAGGTTAAATACGCCGACCGCGACCATGCCGATGCCAAGCAACAGCAAAGATTTGCAACGAGAAAGCAAGCGGCCATTTCCCGTGTGTTCCTGGCGAATTAAGACTGGAAAACCACACATGACGATTGCCGCAAAAAAATATCCCTTTTCGCTTAATGTATGACAGCCTGGCCACAGTCCCACCAGGTATACCACTGCACCGACAACTAACATTCCCAGGCCGAATATCCGTTTCCTGCGCGCAACGTGATCGTCCATCTCACTCTCCTTGTGGTTGTGTGAGACACATTAAGCGAAGAAATAGCGATGAAAAAGGCGCCTGCCCAGCAATAATATAAAAATCAGAAAACACACATACTTACTTCGATATAATTCAATAGAATTAATATTTACGGGAAATGCCTTTCGGCCAAAACCGAAAGGCATTCTGACTTATGACATCAACGGCAACAGCTGCTGATAAAGTCGACGGAAGGTTTCACGACGTTGTTGATAAACCGCATGACGCTGCGCATCAGGATAATGCGCCTGCTCCAGCGGCAACTGCGGCAATACATCGGCGAGCGGAGTCTGTTTATTCACCGCAATTTGCGCCAGACGCGCCGCGCCCAGCGCTGGCCCTACATCGCCGCCAGTACGATAATCAAGCTGTAGCCCGCTAATATCAGATAGCATCTGACGCCAGTATTCGCTGCGCGCCCCGCCGCCGATAAGCGTCACGCTGGCGGGTTTGACGCCGCAGGCGTGAACCACATCCATACCGTCCGCCAGAGCATATCCCACGCCCTCCAGTACCGCCCGCGCCAGTTCCGCCGGGCCATGCTGATGGGTTAAACCAAAGAAAACGCCTTTTGCCTGCGGATTATTGTGCGGCGTGCGCTCGCCGGACAGGTACGGCAAAAACCAGATCGAATCGGCATGCTCATCCGCCTGCTGTGCGGCGGCAATCAGCGCCGGGACGTTCTCCTGCCCGGTGAGTTTAGCCGCCCAGTCCAGACAAGAGGCGGCGCTCAACATCACAGACATTAAATGCCAGCGTTCCGGCAGCGCATGGCAAAAACTGTGTACTGCGCTCTCCGGTTTACTCAGAAAGCCGTCGCTGACGGCAAAATAGACGCCCGATGTTCCGAGCGAGAGCATCGCCTGTCCGGCATCGATCATTCCTACGCCGACCGCGCCTGCCGCATTGTCGCCGCCGCCCGCCACCACGGGTACTGTTGGCATTCCCCATGCGCTGGCGACCTCCGGCAGCAACGTTCCGGTAATGTCACTACCTTCAAATAACGCTGGCATCTGCTGTCGGGTTAAATGACAGGCGTTGAGCATAACGTCGCTCCAGTCGCGCTTTTTCACGTCCAGCCACATCGTTCCCGCCGCATCCGACATATCGCTGGCAAAGACGCCTGTCATTCGCAGCCGCAGAAAATCTTTCGGCAGCAGAACCTTGTCTATCTGGTAGAAAATATCCGGTTCGTGGCGCTGCACCCAGACTAATTTGGGCGCGGTAAAACCGGGCATCATCAGATTACCGGTTATCGCACGCGACTGCGGCACCTGTTTTTCCAGCCAGGCGCACTCTTCGCTACAGCGTCCGTCATTCCATAAAATCGCTGGTCGCAGAACCTGCTGACGGCTATCAAGCAATGTCGCGCCATGCATTTGTCCGGCGATGCCCAACGCCCGGACGCCACTTAACGACTGTTGCCGACCTAAACCTTTAACCGCACGATCCGTCGCCTGCCACCACTGCTCTGGTTCCTGTTCCGACCATAAGGGATGCGGACGCGATACGGTCAGTTTTTCAGTATGCGTAGCCAGCACATCGCCCTGCTCATTCAACAGGATAGCTTTTACACCCGATGTACCAAGATCGATCCCGATATACATAGTGTGGGTTCCTTTACTGAAAGCGCCCGGCAGCGCTACGCTTACCGGGCTAATCACGACTACAGGCCGGGCTAACGCGGAGTCGCCCGGTAGATAGGGTTATTTATCAAACAGATAACGGTTAACCAGATTTTCTAACAGCTCCTGATGACCGCTTTGATGTACTGGCGCCAGATTATGCTGCTCCGCATACTGCGCCAGTTCGCCTAAGGAGAGTTGTCCTTTCAGAATCTGCTGACCCAGCTCGCCATTCCAGCCGGCATAGCGCTTCGCCACGCGTTTATCCAGCTCGCCGTCTTCAACCATACGCGCGGCGATTTTCAGCGACAACGCCATCGTATCCATCGCGCCGATATGACCGTAGAACAGATCGTATTTATCGGTGCTCTGGCGACGAACTTTGGCGTCGAAGTTGAGACCGCCCGTCGTGAATCCGCCCGCTTTCAGGATTTCGTACATCACCAGCGCGTTCTCTTCAACGCTAATCGGGAACTGATCGGTATCCCAGCCCAGTTGCGCATCGCCGCGGTTGGCATCAACGGAGCCAAAAATACCCAGCGCGATAGCGGTCGCGATTTCATGGTGGAACGAATGGCCCGCCAGCGTCGCGTGGTTCGCCTCAATGTTCACTTTGATCTCTTTTTCCAGGCCGAACTGTTTGAGGAAGCCATAAACCGTTGCAACGTCATAATCATACTGATGTTTAGTCGGTTCCTGCGGTTTCGGTTCAATCAGCAGCGTGCCCTGGAAACCCATTTTATGTTTGTGCTCGACCACCATTTGCATAAAGCGGCCAATCTGTTCGCGTTCCTGGCGCAGATCGGTATTCAGCAACGTTTCATAACCTTCGCGCCCGCCCCACAGGACGTAATTTTCGCCGCCCAGTTTATGCGTGGCGTTCATTGCCGTAACCACTTGCGTCGCTGCCCAGCTAAAGACTTCCGGATCCGGGTTAGTGGCGGCGCCTGCGCCATAGCGTGGGTTGGTAAAGCAGTTCGCCGTTCCCCACAGCAGTTTTACGCCGCTCTGCTCCTGTTTCGCCGCCAGCACATCCACCATCTGCGCGAAGTTGTTTTTATATTCTTTCAACGACGCGCCTTCCGGCGACACATCCACGTCATGGAAGCAATAAAAAGGCACATTCAGTTTGTGGAAAAATTCAAACGCCACGTCCGCTTTGCGTTTCGCCAGCTCCAGCGCTTCGCCCGGTTGCTGCCACGGACGATTAAACGCGCCTACACCAAACATATCCGCGCCGTTCCAGCAGAAGGTATGCCAGTAACAGGCCGCGAAACGCAGGTGATCTTCCATACGTTTACCTAAAACCAGCTCGTCGGGATTGTAATGACGAAATGCCAGCGGGTTAGTCGATTGAGGGCCTTCATAGCGAACACGATCGAGTTGGTCAAAATAAGCCTGCATAGTGAGCTCCATAATCAGATAAGACGGCAAGTAAACGACATAACGTCATACTGGAATTTCCTGATTTATTGCTCAATTACGTTATTTCACACCGCTATTAAGAGAATCCCCAAATGTGCTCTGGCTCTCAAAAAAACGCTGAAAACCACAGAAGAAAAAAGCGATCGCGATCGAATCCTGGCAAATAAACAAAAAACCGTAATATATAGATAAGAAATGACAATTGTCATCCGCCGTTTGCTGTGATGAATTTCGCATAACGTTTCAGGCGCAAAATAATTTGTCATCATTCGCCAGACCGTTATGTCAGCCGTTTTGATAGTATCCATGAGTCCAGGTTCACTTTTGCAGGATATATCCTCATGTTTGATAAACGTCACCGCATCACTCTGTTATTTAACGCGAATAAAGCCTATGACCGTCAGGTAGTGGAGGGGGTGGGTGAATATTTACAAGCCTCGCAATCCGAATGGGATATATTTATTGAGGAAGATTTCCGTGCCCGTATCGATAACATTAAAGAGTGGTTAGGCGACGGCGTTATTGCCGATTACGATGATGACGATATCGCGCAATTATTGGCCGATGTCGACGTACCCATTGTCGGGGTCGGCGGTTCTTACCATCTTGCTGAAAATTATCCCGCCGTTCATTACATCGCCACCGATAATCATGCGCTCGTTGAAAGCGCTTTCCTGCATTTAAAAGAAAAAGGCGTTAACCGCTTCGCGTTTTACGGTTTGCCCGACTCCAGCCGCAAACATTGGGCGGCGGAACGGGAATACGCCTTTCGCCAGCTGGTCGCCGAGGAAAAATACCGCGGCGTAGTCTATCAGGGGCTGGAAACCGCGCCGGAAAACTGGCAGCACGCGCAAAATCGCCTCGCCGACTGGCTTCAGACGCTGCCGCCGCAAACCGGCATCATTGCCGTAACGGATGCCCGCGCCCGTCACGTATTGCAGGCCTGCGAACACCTGCATATTCCGGTGCCGGAAAAACTTTGCGTTATCGGTATTGATAACGAAGAGTTAACCCGTTATCTGTCGCGCGTCGCGCTTTCCTCCGTCGCGCAGGGGGCGCGGCAAATGGGCTATCAGGCGGCGAAGCTGCTGCACCGTTTGCTGGCGCGTGAAGAGATGCCTTTACAGCGCATTCTGGTGCCGCCGGTGCGCGTCATTGCGCGCCGCTCGACAGACTATCGCTCCCTGACCGATCCGGCGGTTATCCAGGCGATGCACTTTATTCGTAACCATGCCTGTAAGGGCATTAAAGTCGAGCAGGTGCTGGACGCGGTTGGGATTTCACGTTCAAACCTGGAAAAACGTTTTAAGGAAGAAGTTGGCGAGACGATACATGCGCTGATCCACGCCGAAAAGCTGGAAAAAGCGCGTAGTTTGTTGATTTCTACCACGTTGGCGATAAACGAAATTTCGCAAATGTGCGGCTACCCGTCACTGCAATATTTCTATTCGGTGTTTAAAAAGGAGTACGTCACTACGCCGAAGGAGTATCGCGACCAGCATAGTGAAGCGTTGTTGTAGTTTACCCAGCCTACAGACGCCTTGTAAGCCGGATAGCGTAGCGCCATCCGGCACACAGAATTACATATGCGCGGCGATCAGACGCTGGTTGTCCTGGTACATCGCGAACAAGTAGTTGTTATAGCGCGACCCCTGGGTAGAGTAACCCTTCAGCTTATGAATCATCGCCGTGGCGGTGACTTCCTGATCCGCCTTACGCAGTTGGGCGCGCGACTTGCGGAAAGAGGAATAAGCCGGATGCGTGTTCAGGTTGGCGACATACGCGCTCACCGACTCCTCAACCGACGCGAATTGCGAGTAACCTTTCACCTTACCCGGCGTATTGGTACAACGCCCTTTCGTGCACTTCATGCCGAACAGGTTATTGTTACTACGCGCCAGTTTAGAGGTTCCCCAGCCGCTTTCCGCCGCCGCCATCGTCGCCACCATGCTGGTTGGGATAATGTCGACGCGCTCCAGCAACGTATTCCACGGAATACGACGCGTGTTGCCGGACCAGCTCACTTTATAGCGCTTCGCGATATCTTTCATACGCGCGCGTTCAGACGGCGACCAGCGGTTCTGGTACTGTTTTGAGATCAGCCAATTACGGTCCGCGGTAATCGCGGCATTTTGGCTGGTGATGTAAGGCATAACGGTCCGGAGAAACGCTTTTTTTCTGGGGGTTCCGGAAGGGTATTTTCGCAAATCAGGAAGTGAACTGCTCTTTGCACTATTGCGAGAATACTCTTGTTTACTGCTAACCTGTTTATAACTTGTCTCAGTTATGTGGGACTTTTGACTCGTTTGTGTTGCGTGCGTCTTTGCCAGCACCTCACCCGAAAATGCGATGGTGAGTAACATAAGAATCATTGCCCCATATCGTCGCATGGGAGTCAATATCATTAGGTCTCCTGGTCGGATTGATACATTCCAACACCTTTTATTTTTCACGAAGTTGAGGTTTGAACCCCAAATTCTAGCAAAAATAGGCTTAAAAAGCACCTCAGGGAATAGTCTTAATCCGAAACTATGTCAACTATTAACGATAACAGGCAGCAATAATGCCAATAAAATGTGGTGCTTATCGCAAATAGAGGCGTTTTTTTGCGCCTCGTCGCTCACCCTCGCGCCTCCTCCTGCGCGACTCTCTGCTGAGGAGGAGTTCATTCGCCTAAAAACCAGGCAAGCTGATGAATATTGCCCACAAAGGATAGCGTGATGAAACTTGCCGCCTTCGCTCTGACGCTGATACCCGGTATCGCGATCGCCTCATCATGGACCTCACCCGGTTTTCCGACGTTCTCGACGCAGGAAACCGGGCGCTTTACCAGCCATGCTGCATTAACAAAAGGTACACGCGCGTTAACGCTCCATATTGACCAGCAGTGCTGGCAGCCCTCCGGCGCCATAAAACTCAACCAAATGTTGTCGTTAAAACCCTGCGAAGGCGCGCCACCGCAATGGCGTTTGTTTAAAGATGGCGACTATACGATAACGGTAGATACCCGCTCCGGTACGCCGACCCTGTTGTTATCGATAAAAACTGAACCTGAACGCACCGCGCAGCTCGCCTACCAGTGTCCCGTCTGGGATGGTTCGCCGCTCACGCTGGATGTTCGCCAGACCTTTCCGGAAGGAAAGGTAGTGCGCGATTATTACAGTGGTCAAACCGATACCGTCCAAAACGGGCAAATCACGCTGCAACCTGCCGACAGCCACGGGCTTTTATTGCTGGAACACGCGGAAACCCATGCATCAGCGCCTTTTAACTGGCGCAACGCCACCGTTTATTTTGTGCTTACGGATCGCTTTCGCAATGGCGATCCAACCAACGACCACAGCTATGGTCGCCATAAGGATGGTATGCAAGAGATTGGCACTTTCCACGGCGGCGATTTACGCGGGTTGACGAGTAAACTGGACTATCTACAGCAATTAGGCGTGAACGCCTTGTGGATAAGCTCGCCGTTTGAACAGATCCACGGCTGGGTCGGCGGCGGGACAAAAGGCGATTTTCCTCATTACGCCTATCACGGCTATTACACTCAGGACTGGACGACGCTGGATGCCAATATGGGCAGCGAAGCCGATCTCCGCGCGCTGGTCGACGGCGCGCACCAGCGCGGCATCCGTATTTTATTTGACGTAGTAATGAATCATGCCGGTTACGCCACGCTGGCGGATATGCAGGAGTATCAGTTCGGCGCGCTCTATTTATCCGGCGCGGAACGGCAAAAAATTCTCGGCGATCGCTGGACAAACTGGCGACCCGCCGCCGGACAAAGCTGGCACAGCTTTAACGACTACATCAACTTCAGCGACAGCGCCGCCTGGGAAAAATGGTGGGGGAAAAAGTGGATTCGTACCGATATTGGCGACTACGACAGTCCGGGATTTGACGATTTAACCCTGTCGCTGGCCTTCCTGCCGGATATAAAAACGGAATCTACCACGCCTTCCGGTCTACCCGCGTTCTATGCCAACAAACCCGATACTAAAGCAAAGTTCATTGAGGGCTATACGCCACGGGATTATCTGACTCACTGGTTAAGCCAGTGGGTACATGATTACGGCATTGACGGGTTCCGGGTCGATACTGCCAAAAACGTTGAGCTTCCTGCCTGGCAACAGCTAAAAACCCAGGCCAGCGCGGCGTTACGTGAATGGAAGCAGGCCAATCCGGACAAAGCGCTGGATGATAGCCCGTTCTGGATGACTGGCGAAGCGTGGGGCCACGGCGTCATGAAAAGTGATTATTATCGCTATGGTTTCGACGCGATGATCAATTTTGATTATCAGGAGCAGGCGGCGAAAGCGGTCGATTGCCTGGCGGAAATGGGGCCAGTCTGGCAGCAGATGGCGGATAAAATGCAGGATTTCAACGTATTAAGTTACCTCTCCTCGCATGATACGCGCCTTTTCCGTGAGGGCGGTGATAAGGCGGCGGAACTGCTGCTGCTTTCGCCGGGCGCGGTGCAGATCTTTTACGGCGATGAATCCGCTCGTCCCTTCGGCCCCACCGGCTCCGACCCGCTGCAAGGCACCCGTTCAGATATGAACTGGCAGGACGTGAGCGGAAAGTCAGCCGCAGCCGTCGCGCACTGGCAGCGTATTAGCCAGTTCCGCGCCAGACATCCCGCCATCGGCGCAGGCCAACAAACCACGCTGACGCTAAAACACGGGTACGGTTTTGTACGCCAGTACGGCGACGATACGGTGATGGTCGTCTGGGCGGGCCGCCGCTAATCGTGGCGCTACCGGTCTCCTCGCGTACCGGTAGCCCCTTCAAAATAAAAAACTAACCTGATAAAAATTTGTAGCATAAAACATCAATACCACCGCCTGACCCCCATTTGCGCCCCGCCATTTGTAGCGTTATGGTTATCCACTTTGACAGACAGTTCGATAGATCACCCGTTATGACATTTTCACTTTTCGGCGATAAATTTACCCGCCATTCAGGCATTACCCGCCTGATGGAGGATCTCAACGACGGCTTACGCACGCCAGGCGCCATCATGCTTGGCGGCGGTAACCCGGCACACATCCCTGCAATGCAGGATTATTTCCAGACGCTACTGACAGAGATGGTAGAAAGCGGCAAAGCCGCTGATGCGCTTTGTAATTATGACGGCCCCCAGGGAAAAACGGCGCTACTGAATGCACTGGCCGTACTGCTACGTGAAACGCTGGGATGGGATATCGAACCACAGAATATTGCGCTGACAAATGGCAGTCAGAGCGCGTTTTTCTACTTATTTAATCTCTTCGCCGGACGTCGCGCCGATGGCAGTACGAAAAAGGTACTATTCCCGCTTGCGCCGGAATACATCGGCTATGCGGATTCCGGTCTGGAAGACGACCTCTTCGTTTCGGCGCGCCCGAATATTGAGCTGCTGCCGGAAGGCCAGTTTAAGTATCACGTCGATTTTGAGCATCTGCACATCGGCGAAGAAACGGGGATGATTTGCGTCTCGCGCCCGACCAACCCAACCGGTAACGTTATCACCGACGAAGAGCTGATGAAGCTGGACAGACTGGCGAATCAGCACAACATCCCACTGGTGATTGATAACGCTTACGGTGTACCGTTTCCGGGCATTATCTTTAGCGAGGCGCGCCCGCTGTGGAACCCCAATATTATCCTGTGTATGAGCCTCTCGAAGCTGGGGCTGCCCGGTTCCCGCTGCGGGATTATCATCGCCAATGATAAGACGATTACCGCCATTGCCAACATGAACGGCATCATCAGCCTTGCGCCCGGGGGCATGGGCCCGGCGATGATGTGCGAAATGATTAAGCGTAACGATCTGCTGCGGCTGTCGGAAACGGTTATCAAACCTTTCTACTATCAGCGCGTTCAACAGACGATCGCGATCATTCGTCGCTATTTATCCGAAGAACGCTGCCTGATTCATAAACCAGAAGGCGCAATATTTTTGTGGCTGTGGTTTAAAGATCTGCCGATTACCACCGAGTTACTCTATCAACGCTTGAAAGCGCGCGGCGTGCTGATGGTGCCAGGCCACTATTTCTTTCCCGGACTGGATAAACCCTGGCCGCACACACACCAGTGTATGCGGATGAACTACGTGCCTGAACCGGATAAAATCGAGGCGGGCGTAAAAATTCTGGCAGAAGAGATAGAACGCGCCTGGCGTGAAGGCTGACGGCTATTCCGGCCATCATGCAGGCCGGAACGACATTCAGAAAGGTTGAGAATAGAGGCGCTGGCGCTGCACGTGTGCTGCGTCAACGCACTGTAACGCACTGGTCGGGCAGGCTTCCACGCACGCCGGCCCCGCTTCACGATGCCAGCAAAGATCGCATTTAATCGCCTGCGCGCCTGACGCGGACGCCACCACGGTCATCGCACCAAACGGGCAAGCCAGCATACAGCTTTTACAACCAATGCAGCGCGATGACGTCACGAAGATATGCCCCCGATCACGGCGAATCGCCTGTACCGGGCAGACATTCGCGCACGGCGCGTCCTCACACTGATGGCAGACCGTGGCCGTGGTGAAGCAATCCTCTTTTATCACCCGGATACGCGGCACAAAGTCCGCCGTCGTCACCGCCGCGCTATTCTGCTGCTCCTGATGCGACACCACGCAGGCGACCTCGCAGGTACGACACCCGATACACGCCGACGCATCCGCCATAATAAACCGGTTCATTGTTGTCCCCCTGCGTTAAAACGCCAGAATGCCAGAGAGCCATTCCCCGCCGCTTTGATCCCACTACGCAAACGGACAAATTTTGTCAGATGCCTGATAAAACCTGGCGAGCTGTCTTATTCGCGAACGGTAAATCCCAGCTCATTAGAGATAGCCTGTGCGGTTTCACGCAACGGTTTGAGCAGATTTTTCTCGCCGATCTGTTTTAGCCGTGACGTCGACAGTGAAATAGAAATGGCGTAAGGCACTCGATGGTGAATATCAAACACAGGCACAGCAATACAGGAAACGCCCAGTTCATTTTCTTCGCGATCCATCGCCATGCTGGTTTCACGAATTTGCGCCAGCTCATCGTACATTGCTGGTAAATCGGTAATGGTATTACGAGTCAGCGGCTGGATCTGTTCTTTATGGCTTTCCCAGTAAGACGCCACATAATCCGGCTGACCAAACGCCATATAAATTTTCCCCATCGCCGAGCAGTACAGCGGCATATGCTGGCCAATGTAGGCACGCGTGCGCAGCATACCGGTGGTCGGTTCCAGCTTATAAATCAGGATAGCGTGGTCATCTTCACGGCTGGAAAAATTCACCGTCTCGCCGGTGGTCAGGTTGAGCGCCTCAAGGTGCGGTGCCGCAACGTGGATGATATTCAGCGATGACAGGGCTTTTTGGCCGACGGCAATAAACTTTGTCGTCAGACGGTAGCTCCCGGCCGCCGGCGCTGGCGTCACATATCCGCAGGATTGAAGCCCCTGCAACAAACGATGGACGGTACTCTTGTTCAACCCCGCCAGCTCCGACAGGTGCGCCAGCGGGCAACCGTTCGGGTAGTTACTCAAAATTTCTATCAACATCAGGCCACGAAACAGGCTCTGACTCCCCGCAGGCTTCTCTTTATCGTTGTTCTGGCTCATCAGAAAACTCTCTCCTTTCTTGGGCGATCAGATGGTAGCTCAAAGTGTGTTGCAGTTCACGATATCAGCATAAAAAACATAACCCGATGATTTTAATCGTTTTTAAAAACCTTCTCTGGCGTTGCCATGTCAATTTTCGATCTATATATTTGGAACTACATTTCGCATTATGAAATTTATCGACAAAAAAACATACTAAATTTTCTAACAATCGACCAGGAGAACAGGGATGAAAGTAGCTTTCGAAGAGTTAAAAGGGGCCTTCTACCGCGTCTTGCGGTCGCGGAATATTGCGGAAGATACCGCCGACGAGTGCGCGGAAATGTTCGCTCGCACCACCGAGTCCGGTGTCTATTCCCACGGCGTGAACCGTTTTCCCCGCTTCATCCAGCAACTGGATAACGGCGACATTATTCCTGATGCTAAACCGCAGCGAGTTACCAGCCTCGGCGCCATCGAACAGTGGGATGCTCAGCGCGCTATCGGCAACCTGACGGCGAAAAAGATGATGGACCGGGCCATCGAGCTGGCTTCCGATCATGGTATTGGCCTGGTGGCGTTACGTAATGCTAACCACTGGATGCGCGGCGGCAGCTACGGCTGGCAGGCGGCGGAAAAAGGCTATATCGGCATTTGCTGGACCAACTCCATCGCCGTCATGCCGCCGTGGGGGGCGAAAGAGTGCCGTATCGGTACCAATCCGCTGATCGTCGCCATCCCGTCTACGCCGATCACGATGGTGGATATGTCGATGTCGATGTTCTCCTACGGAATGTTAGAAGTTAACCGTCTGGCGGGCCGCGAACTGCCGGTGGATGGCGGTTTCGACGATAACGGTCAGTTGACCAAAGAACCGGGCGTTATCGAGAAAAATCGCCGCATTTTACCAATGGGTTACTGGAAAGGATCTGGTCTGTCGATTGTGCTGGACATGATTGCCACCCTGCTTTCTAACGGTTCTTCCGTTGCCGAAGTGACCCAGGAAAACAGCGATGAGTATGGCGTTTCGCAGATCTTCATCGCCATAGAAGTGGATAAGCTGATCGATGGCGCAACCCGCGATGCCAAACTGCAGCGGATTATGGATTTCATCACCACTGCTGAACGCGCCGACGACAACGTCGCGATTCGGCTGCCCGGCCACGAATTTACCAAATTGCTGGATGACAACCGCCGTCACGGTATCACCATTGACGACAGCGTCTGGGCCAAAATTCAGGCGCTGTAAGGAGCCACATCATGATTTTTGGACATATTGCGCAGCCTAATCCGTGCCGGCTACCGTCGGCCATAGAGCAGGCGCTCGATTTCCTGCGTACTACGGACTTTCGCACGCTGGAACCTGGCGTAGTGGAAATCGACGGCAAAAATATCTTCGCGCAGATTATCGATATGACCACCCGCGATGCTGCTGAAAATCGTCCGGAAGTCCATCGCCGCTATCTGGATATTCAGTTTCTGGCATGGGGCGAAGAGACAATTGGGGTTGCCATTGATACCGGTAATAATCAAATCAGCGAGTCATTATTAGAACAGCGCGATATTATTTTTTATCACGACAGTGAACATGAATCATTCATTGAAATGATACCGGGAAGTTATGCCCTGTTTTTCCCGCAGGATGTTCATCGTCCCGGTTGTAATAAAAGCATTGCTACGCCGATACGGAAAATAGTCGTAAAAGTCGCCATAGACGTTTTATAAAATAGAGTTTACTGGAGCACAAAATGAAAAATAATACCGGTTATATTATCGGTGCGTACCCTTGTGCACCCTCATTTCACCAGAAGAGTGAAGAGGAAGAGACGGAATTCTGGCGGCAACTCTCTGATACTCCGGATATCCGGGGGCTGGAGCAGCCTTGTCTTGAACATCTTCACCCGCTCGGCGACGAGTGGTTATTGCGCCATACACCAGGGAACTGGCAAATCGTGGTCACCGCGATAATGGAAACCATGCGCCGCCGTAGCGAAAACGGCGGTTTTGGATTAGCGTCCAGTGACGAGGAACAGCGTAAAGCCTGCGTGGAGTACTATCGTCATCTGCATCAGAAGATCAATAAAATCAATGGGAACAATACCGGCAAAGTCATAGCCCTTGAGCTTCATGCCGCCCCGCTGGGGGGCAATCCGAACGTGGCGCAGGCAACCGACGCCTTTGCGCGCTCATTAAAAGAGATTGCCAACTGGGACTGGTCCTGCGACCTGGTGCTTGAACACTGCGACGCGATGACCGGCCCCGCACCGCGCAAAGGATTCTTACCGTTGGTAAACGTACTGGAAACTATTGCCGACTATGACATAAGCGTCTGCATTAACTGGGCGCGCTCGGCTATTGAAGGGCGGGATACCTCTCTACCGCTGATCCACACGCAGCAGGCCAAACAGGCTGGAAAACTCGGGGCGCTGATGTTCTCCGGTACAACGCTGGATGGAGAATACGGCGAATGGCAGGACCTCCATGCTCCGTTTGCACCTTTCTGTCCACAAAGTCTGATGACGGAGAAACATGTTAAAGAACTCATTACCTCCGCCGCTCCCGAACTGTTGCAGTTTACCGGTATTAAATTGTTGGAAATCAATGCCAGCGCCGATATTAATCACCGCATCAATATATTACGCGATGGTATTAACATGATGAAAAGGCCACACGCAGCTAACCTGAATTAAACATCATCACCTTAATTCTCGGCCTGCAACTCAACGTTGCGCCGACCTAATATAAACCAAACATAAGAAATTAAGTTCCACTATTCAGCATCGAAAGAAATAAGTTTCTATAACCTGATGGAGTCGTTATGAAGCGGGTACTTGAGGGCATACTTGCGGTATTAATTGCCGTACTTTCCTGCATTGTATTTATTAATGTTATTTTACGTTACGGTTTTGAGAGCAGTATTTTGTCGGTAGATGAACTATCACGTTATCTATTTGTATGGCTGACGTTTATTGGCGCCATCGTTGCATTTATGGATAACGCTCACGTTCAGGTTACTTTTGTGGTGGAAAAACTTTCGCCAGCGAATCAGCGTCGACTCTCGCTGCTGACACATTCGCTGATTTTATTGTTATGCCTCGCATTAGGCTGGGGCAGCCTGCAAAAAGCGTTGCAGGACTGGAGCGATCACTCGCCAATCCTCGGTTTACCGATCGGCCTGATGTATATCGCCTGTCTGCCCACAAGCGTTGCCATCGCGTTAATCGAGCTGCGTCGGCTTTATCACTTAATAACGCATAACGATTCCTTTCAACAACCACAGCAAGGAGCCTAATCATGGCCGTGGTGATATTTCTCTGCTGCCTGCTCGGCGGGATCGCGATAGGTTTACCCATCGCCTGGTCGCTGCTGCTTTGCGGCGCTGCTCTGATGGCATACCTGGATATGTTTGACGTGCAGATTATGGCGCAAACCCTGGTTAACGGCGCGGACAGTTTCTCCCTACTGGCCATTCCCTTTTTTGTTTTGGCCGGTGAAATCATGAACGCGGGCGGCCTGTCAAAGCGAATTGTCGACCTGCCGATGAAGCTGGTCGGCCATAAGCCCGGCGGCCTGGGCTACGTGGGTGTTATTGCGGCAATGATTATGGCCAGCCTTTCCGGCTCTGCGGTAGCAGATACCGCTGCGGTCGCCGCGCTGCTGGTGCCGATGATGCGCTCCGCAAACTACCCGATCAACCGCTCCGTTGGGTTAATCGCTTCCGGCGGGATCATTGCGCCAATTATTCCCCCCTCGATTCCTTTTATTATCTTCGGCGTTTCCAGCGGCTTGTCGATCAGCAAGCTGTTTATGGCCGGGATCGCACCGGGCATCATGATGGGCGCGGCGCTTATGCTCACCTGGTGGTGGCAGGCCGGGCGATTAAATCTCCCTTCTCAGCTCAAAGCAACACCGCGTGAAATCTGGCAATCATTGGTTTCAGGTATCTGGGCGCTGTTTCTACCGGTGATTATTATCGGCGGCTTCCGTTCCGGACTTTTCACGCCAACGGAGGCAGGGGCGGTCGCCGCGTTTTACGCCCTCTTTGTCGCCGTGGTTATCTATCGGGAATTAACGTTTTCCAGTCTCTACCACGTGCTGGTCAATGCCGCCAAAACGACGTCAGTCGTCATGTTTCTGGTGGCCGCGGCTCAGGTATCCGCCTGGCTGATTACGATCGCGGAATTACCCATGATGGTGTCAGATTTGCTGCAGCCGCTGGTCGACTCTCCGCGACTCTTATTTATCGTCATTATGATCTCAATTATGGTCGTCGGTATGGTGATGGATTTAACGCCAACGGTGTTAATTCTTACCCCTGTATTATTGCCATTAGTTAAAGAAGCCAATATTGACCCAATTTATTTCGGCGTCATGTTCATTATTAACTGCTCCATTGGATTAATCACACCGCCCGTTGGCAACGTCCTCAACGTTATTTCCGGGGTAGCAAAATTGAAATTTGATGACGCGGTAAGAGGCGTATTCCCTTACGTTGTCGTACTGATGTCGCTGCTGGTTTTATTTATTTTTATTCCCGAGCTAATTATCACACCGCTTAAATGGATTAATTAAAGGATAATATTATGAAATTACACGTTATTGCTCGTTCATTATTGATAGCTGGTCTGACGGTTTTCAGCGTGTCGTCTCTGGCGGCGCAATCTTTACGTTTTGGTTATGAAACACCGCAAACTGACTCCCAACATATTGCCGCGAAAAAATTTAACGAATTATTAAAAGAAAAAACTAACGGCGAATTAACGCTAAAACTCTTTCCTGACAGCACATTAGGTAACGCCCAGGCAATGATCAGCGGGGTGCGCGGCGGAACCATTGATATGGAAATGTCCGGTTCGAACAATTTCACCGGTCTGGCCCCTGTATTCAACTTACTTGATGTCCCCTTCCTGTTTCGCGATACCGCGCATGCGCATAAAACGCTCGACGGTAAAGTCGGCGATGAACTGAAAAAATCACTCGATTCAAAAGGGTTAAAAGTCCTCGCCTACTGGGAAAACGGCTGGCGCGACGTCACCAACTCCCGCGCGCCGGTAAAAACGCCGGGCGATTTGAAAGGCTTAAAAATCCGCACTAACAACAGCCCAATGAATATCGCGGCCTTTAAAATCTTCGGCGCGAACCCTATTCCGATGCCATTCTCCGAAGTCTATACCGGCCTCGAAACCCGTACGATTGATGCCCAGGAACACCCTATCAACGTCGTGTGGTCAGCGAAATTCTATGAGGTACAGAAATACCTCTCCCTCACTCATCACGCCTATTCGCCTCTGCTGCTGGTGATCAATAAAGCCAAATTCGACGCTTTAAGCCCGCAGTTCCAGGAGGCACTGCTGAGTTCCGCCAAAGAAGCGGGTGACTATCAGCGCAAACTGGTCGCCGAAGATCAGCAAAAAATTATCGATGGCATGAAAGAAGCCGGAGTTGAAGTCCTGACCGATATCGACCGTAAAGCCTTCAGCGATGCGCTGGGCAGCCAGGTGCGCGATATGTTCCTGAAAGACAACCCGCAGGGCGCTGACCTCCTGAAAGCCGTGGACGAGGTGCAATAAGTCATGAGCAACTACTGGCTGGGGTTAGATTGTGGTGGGAGTTGGCTAAAAGCCGGGTTGTACGATGGCGCAGGCCGGGAAGTAGCGGTGCAACGCCTGCCGCTGCACGCTTTAAGCCCGCAGCCAGGCTGGGTTGAACGCGATATGACCGAACTGTGGCAACAGTGCGGCTCGGTCATCAGCAAACTGCTGGCGCACACCGGGGTGAGCGGCTCACAAATCCGCGGTCTGGGTATTTCCGCTCAGGGTAAGGGCCTGTTCCTGTTAGATAAAAGCGATCGGCCATTAGGTAAAGCGATACTCTCTTCCGACCGTCGCGCCATGGAAATTGTCCAGCGCTGGCAAAAAGAAGCGGTTCCGCAAAAACTCTACCCGCTGACCCGGCAAACCCTGTGGACCGGGCATCCAGTCTCCCTTTTACGCTGGGTAAAAGAGAATGAGCCGCAGCGCTACGCGCAGATAGGCAGCGTCATGATGACGCATGACTATCTGCGCTGGTGCTTAACCGGCGTGAAAGGCTGTGAGGAGAGCAACATCTCCGAGTCCAACCTCTACAACATGGCGACGGGCCAGTACGACCCGCGTCTGACCGAGTGGCTGGGCATCAGTGAAATCGACAGCGCGCTGCCCCCCGTGGTGGGTTCAGCCGAAATATGCGGGGAGATCACCGCTCAGGCAGCCGCCATCACCGGTCTGGCGGCGGGTATCCCCGTCGTCGGCGGCCTGTTTGACGTGGTTTCCACCGCCCTTTGCGCCGGTATTGAGGATGAATCGACCCTCAATGCGGTGATGGGTACCTGGGCCGTCACCAGCGGCATCGCTCACGGCCTGCGCGACCATGAGGCCCACCCTTACGTCTATGGCCGCTACGTCAATGACGGGCAGTATATCGTTCACGAAGCCAGCCCGACCTCTTCCGGCAACCTTGAATGGTTCACCGCCCAGTGGGGCGACCTCTCTTTTGATGAGATCAACCAGGCGGTTGCCAGCCTGCCGAAAGCCGGTAGCGACCTCTTTTTTCTGCCGTTTCTCTACGGCAGCAATGCCGGACTGGAGATGACCTGCGGTTTTTACGGCATGCAGGCGCTGCACACCCGCGCGCACCTGCTGCAGGCGATTTATGAAGGCGTGGTGTTCAGCCATATGACCCACCTCAACCGCATGCGTGAACGTTTTACCGACGTTTGCGCCCTGCGCGTTACCGGCGGCCCGGCCCACTCCGACGTCTGGATGCAGATGCTGGCGGACGTCAGCGGTTTACGCATCGAGCTGCCGCAGGTGGAGGAGACCGGCTGCTTCGGCGCGGCGCTGGCAGCCCGCGTCGGCACCGGCGTATATCGCGATTTCCGCGAGGCCCAACGCGACCTGCAGCACCCGGTGCGCACGCTGCTGCCGGACATGACCGCGCACGCCCTCTACCAGCGCAAATACCGCCAATACCAGGATTTGATTACCGCACTACAGGGCTATCACGCCCGTATTAAGGAGCACGTATTATGAGCCGACCATTACTGCAACTGGCGCTCGACCATACCCAACTTCAGGCCGCGCAGCGCGATGTTGCCCTGCTACAGGACCATGTCGATATCGTTGAGGCTGGCACTATCCTCTGTTTAACCGAAGGCCTTAGCGCGGTGAAAGCCCTGCGAGCGCAGTGCCCGGAAAAAATCATCGTCGCCGACTGGAAAGTGGCCGATGCTGGTGAAACCCTGGCGCAGCAGGCTTTTGGCGCTGGCGCCAACTGGATGACTATCATCTGCGCCGCGCCGCTCGCGACCGTCGAGAAAGGCCACGCCGTCGCGCAATCCTGCGGCGGTGAAATTCAAATGGAGCTGTTCGGCAACTGGACGCTGGACGACGCCCGAGACTGGTACCACGTCGGGGTTCGCCAGGCGATTTACCACCGCGGACGCGACGCGCAGGCCAGCGGGCAGCAGTGGGGCGAGGCGGATCTGGCGCGCATGAAGGCGTTGTCCGACATCGGCCTTGAGCTATCGATTACCGGCGGCATTACCCCTGCCGATCTGCCGCTGTTCCGCGACATTAACGTCAAGGCATTTATCGCCGGACGCGCGCTGGCAGGTGCCGCCCATCCGGCGCAGGTCGCCGCCGAATTCCACGCCCAAATTGACGCCATTTGGGGAGAAAAGCATGCGTAATCATCCATTAGGTATTTACGAGAAAGCACTGGCGAAAGATCTCAGTTGGACAGAGCGGCTGGTGCTGGCAAAAAGCTGCGGTTTTGATTTTGTTGAGATGTCGGTGGATGAAACCGACGAACGTCTCTCACGCCTGGAGTGGACCTCGGCCCAACGCGCTTCGCTGGTGAACGCGATGCTGGAAAGCGGCGTCGCCATCCCGTCGATGTGCCTCTCCGCCCATCGTCGCTTCCCTTTTGGCAGCCGCGACGAAGCGGTACGCCAGCGGGCGCGTGAAATCATGACCAAAGCCATTCGCCTGGCGCGCGATCTCGGTATCCGCACCATCCAGTTGGCAGGTTACGACGTCTATTACGAAGAGCACGACGAAGGCACCCAGCAACGTTTCGCCGAAGGGCTGGCGTGGGCGGTGGAACAGGCCGCAGCGGCGCAGGTGATGCTGGCGGTGGAGATCATGGATACCGCGTTTATGAACTCCATCAGCAAGTGGAAAAAGTGGGACGAGATGCTTTCGTCACCGTGGTTCACCGTTTATCCAGACGTCGGCAACCTCAGCGCCTGGGGGAACGACGTGACCGCCGAGCTGAAGCTGGGTATCGACCGTATCGCCGCAATTCATCTGAAAGATACGCTGCCGGTGACCGGCGATAGCCCCGGCCAGTTCCGCGACGTGCCGTTTGGCGAAGGATGCGTTGATTTTGTGGGCATTTTTAAAACGCTGCATGAGCTGAATTATCGCGGTTCATTTCTGATTGAGATGTGGACAGAGAAAGCCAGTGAGCCGGTGCTGGAAATTATCCAGGCCCGCCGCTGGATTGAATCACGGATGCAGGAAGGAGGTTTCACATGTTAGAGCAACAGAAAGCCGAGGTGCTGGCGGCCAACCTCGCGCTCCCGGCGCACAGGCTGGTCACCTTTACCTGGGGCAACGTCAGCGCGGTCGATGAGACGCGCAAGCTGATGGTCATCAAGCCTTCCGGCGTCGAATATGAGGTGATGACCGCCGACGATATGGTGGTGGTAGAGATCGCCAGCGGTCAGGTCGTTGAAGGCCATAAAAAACCGTCGTCCGATACCGCGACCCATCTGGCGCTCTATCGCCGCTATCCGCAGATCGGCGGGATCGTGCATACCCATTCCCGCCATGCGACGATCTGGTCGCAGGCCGGGCTCGATCTGCCCGCCTGGGGCACCACCCACGCCGACTATTTCTATGGCGCGATCCCCTGTACCCGACTGATGACCGTTGAGGAAATTAACGGCGAGTACGAGTATCAGACCGGCGAGGTGATTATTAAAACCTTTGAAGAGCGCGGTCTGGATCCGGCGCAAATCCCGGCGGTATTGGTTCATTCACACGGCCCGTTTGCCTGGGGTAAAAATGCCGCCGATGCCGTCCACAACGCCGTGGTGCTTGAGGAGTGCGCCTATATGGGGCTGTTCTCGCGCCAGCTGGCCCCGCAGCTACCGGATATGCAGCCTGAATTGCTCGATAAACACTATCTGCGTAAACACGGCGCGAATGCCTATTACGGGCAGTAATGCCGACAGTCACAGCCTGTGTCGGATGGCGGCTGCGCCTTATCCGACCTACAAGATTTTCAATATCAATACGTTGTGATGAACTCTTGTAGGACCGATAAGCAAAGCGCCATCGGACATTCAGTTTGCAACCGCGTTGTCAGAGGGCCAAAGATTATACTCAAGAATTAACGTGTTCCTTACTGTAGCGCCGCTTCCAGGCGGTAGGCGTCAGGCCGGTGTGCTTGCGGAAGATCTGGCGAAAATAACCAACGTCATTAAAACCGCACCGCTCCGCCACCTCTTTTAACGAACGCGCGTCGCTAATCAGCAACTTTTCCGCCTCGCGCACCCGCTGGCGGTGGATGGCTTCCGTTAGCGTAAGGTGAAATACCCGCCGATAAACGCGTCCCAGATAATCCACATTGCAATGCAGTTCTTTCGCCAGAACCGAGCTGGAAAGCGGCAGGTGATAGTGCGTTCGAATCAGCTGCTGCACTTTCCAGGCCAGCGACACGCCAGCGGCCTCGGCGTTTTCATTCTGCCGGGCATCAACGGTGAGCTGCTGCAAAATCAGCAGCACGATGAACTCCAGCGCCGGGCTGCGCTGGTGCTTTTCCTGCTCGTTCATAAACTGGCGAAAAAGCGCAATCAGCGCCTGCGGATCGGCAACCTGGGTATGCTGCGGCACGGAAAGATGCGTCAGCCAGCGCGGGTCGCTGTCCGGCGCTTTGACCTCAAAATGGAGCCAGTAAAATTTAAGATCGGCGGGAAACTCCTCAACGCCAATATGGCGGCGATGCGGCCAAAGCAACAGGCTTTCCCCGGCTTCGACACAGAAAACACATTCTTCTTCCTGAATTTTCAGGCAGCCTTTTTCCACAAATATAATTTCCCACGATTGCAGACGCCTGGCAGGATGACGCCCAATGCCGCGAGAAATAAATAATCCGCCGTTTTGGACTTTAATCGGTAATGTCATGGATAGTTCGAGCATTAATATGTCATTTCCCGCACATTCAGCACCGTATTTCATATTACCTTTTGATTATTAACTAAAAATAGTCATTTCACTCGATCCATCTCACATTTTTAAATACGGGTCGGAATCGTCATCTTTTTTTACTCTTTTATCGCCTTGTCGCTCACCGCTATCTGGGCAAAATGAATCAGGTCATAACGCGAAAATAAAAATTACTGCCATAAAATACCCCGTCAGCGAGGAATATCTATGACCTCTACAGCCTTAAGGAGCACGAAATGAACGTACTGGAAGTCGATCTGCATAAACTGACGGTCAGCGATCCGTTCCTCGGACAGTATCAACAACTGGTTCGCGATGTGGTTATTCCTTACCAGTGGGATGCGTTAAACGATCGTATTCCAGAGGCTGAACCCAGCCATGCCATTGAAAATTTCCGCATTGCCGCAGGCCAGCAGACGGGCGACTTCTACGGCATGGTCTTTCAGGACAGCGACGTGGCGAAATGGCTGGAAGCGGTTGCCTGGTCACTGTGCCAGAAGCCCGATCCAGCGCTTGAGAAAACCGCCGATGAGGTGATTGAACTGGTGGCCGCCGCGCAGTGTGACGATGGCTATCTCAATACGTACTTTACGGCAAAAGCCCCGCAAGAACGCTGGAGCAACCTGGCGGAGTGCCATGAGCTTTATTGCGCCGGGCATCTGATTGAAGCGGGCGTCGCCTTCTTTCAGGCCACCAGCAAGCGTCGGCTGCTAGACGTCGTTTGTCGCCTGGCCGATCATATCGACAGCACTTTCGGCCCTGGCGAAAATCAGCTGCACGGCTATCCGGGCCACCCGGAAATTGAGCTGGCGCTGATGCGTCTGTATGAGGTAACAGAGCAGCCGTGCTATATGGCGCTGGCAAGCTACTTTATCGGGCAGCGCGGCGTCCAACCGCACTTCTACGACGAAGAGTACGAAAAACGCGGCCAGACCTCGTACTGGCATACCTACGGCCCGGCGTGGATGGTCAAAGACAAAGCCTACAGCCAGGCGCATCTGCCAATTTCGCAGCAGCAGACGGCCATTGGCCACGCGGTACGTTTTGTCTATCTGATGACTGGCGTGGCGCATCTCGCTCGCCTGAGCAACGATGAAGGCAAACGCCAGGACTGCCTGCGCCTGTGGAAAAATATGGCGCAGCGTCAGCTGTATATCACCGGCGGGATTGGCTCGCAGAGCAGCGGCGAAGCCTTTAGCAGCGATTACGATTTACCGAATGATTCGGTCTATGCGGAAAGCTGCGCTTCAATCGGCCTGATGATGTTCGCCCGCCGGATGCTGGAAATGGAAGCCGATAGCCAGTACGCCGACGTGATGGAGCGCGCGCTGTACAACACCGTCCTCGGTGGTATGGCGCTGGATGGCAAGCATTTCTTCTACGTCAACCCGCTGGAAGTGCATCCAAAATCGTTAAAATTCAACCATATTTACGATCACGTTAAGCCCATCCGCCAGCGCTGGTTTGGCTGCGCCTGCTGCCCGCCGAACATCGCCCGCGTGCTCACCTCCCTTGGTCACTACATCTACACGCCGCGTGCGGATGCGCTGTACATCAATATGTACGTGGGTAACAGCATGGAAATACCGGTTGAAAATGGCGCGCTCAAACTGCGAATCAGCGGGAACTACCCGTGGCATGAGCAGGTGAAGATCGCCATCGACTCTGTGCAGCCGGTACGTCACACGCTGGCGCTACGTCTGCCGGACTGGTGCCCTGAGGCAAAAGTGACGCTCAACGGGCTGGATGTGGAGCAGGATATTCGCAAAGGTTATCTGCATATCCGTCGAACCTGGCAGGAGGGCGATACGATAACCCTGACGCTGCCGATGCCGGTTCGCCGCGTGTATGGCAATCCGCTGGCGCGTCACGTCGCCGGTAAGGTCGCCATTCAGCGCGGGCCACTGGTCTATTGCCTTGAGCAGGCCGATAACGGCGAAGAACTGCATAATCTGTGGTTACCGAAAGAGAGTGAGTTCCGGGTCTTTGAGGGCAAAGGGCTTTTTGCGCATAAGATGCTGATTCAGGCTGAAGGCGAGAAGCAAAGCGCCCCAGATGCGCAGCATCAGGCGTTGTGGCACTACGATAACGCGCCGTCATCGCGCCAGCCGCAGACGCTAACGTTCATTCCGTGGTTTAGCTGGGCCAACCGTGGCGAGGGCGAAATGCGGATTTGGGTTAACGAGCGGTAATACTGTGCCGGATGGCGGCTGCGCCTTATCCGGCCTACAAGATTTGCAATATCAGTATATTGCGATGAATTTTTGTAGGCCTGATAAGCGCAGCGCCATCGGGCATTACCACCAGGCTGATATCAATGCGGTAGGCCCGATAAGCGCAGCGCCATCGGGCATTACCTCTTGCGTCAGAACAGCCCCAGAGGCTTATCGGAATAGCTCACCAGCAGGCACTTGGTTTGCTGGTAGTGTTCCAGCATCATCTTATGCGTTTCACGCCCGATGCCCGACTGCTTATAGCCGCCGAACGCAGCATGTGCCGGATAGGCGTGATAGCAGTTGGTCCATACGCGCCCGGCCTGAATGCCGCGCCCCATCTTATAGGCCAGATTGCCGTTGCGGCTCCAGACGCCAGCGCCCAGGCCGTATTGGGTATCGTTAGCGATTTCCAGCGCCTCCTCCATGGTTTTAAAGGTGGTTACCGCCAGCACCGGGCCAAAGATCTCCTCCTGAAAGACGCGCATATTATTCTTACCAAACAGAATGGTAGGCTCAAGGTAATAGCCCTCTTTAAGTTCGCCATCCAGTTCCTTGCGTCGCCCACCGGTCAGAATATCGGCCCCCTCTTTTTTACCGATATCGATATAATTGAGGATAGTCTCAAGCTGGCCGTGGGAGACCTGCGCCCCCATCTGTGTACCGCTATCTAGCGGGTTCCCGCTGCGAATGCTCTCTACCCGGCGAATAGCCCGCTCCATAAAGCGCTCATAGATGGACTCCTGGACCAGCGCACGGCTTGGACAGGTACACACCTCGCCCTGGTTAAAGGCAAACAGGGCAAATCCCTCCAGCGCTTTATCAAAGAACGCATCTTCCTCATCCATCACGTCGGCGAAGAAGATATTGGGCGACTTGCCGCCTAACTCCAGCGTCACTGGAATAATATTCTGCGTGGCGTACTGCATGATCTGTTGACCCACTTCCGTCGAACCGGTAAACGCCACCTTCGCGATACGTTTCGAGGTCGCCAGATATTCGCCAATCTCGCCGCCCGCGCCGTTCACGACGTTGACGACGCCCGGCGGTAACAGATCGCCAATGACTTCCATTAACAGCAGAACGGAAAGCGGCGTCAGGCGTGCCGGTTTAAGCACCACGCAGTTACCCGCCGCCAGCGCTGGCGCCATTTTCCAGCTTGCCATCAACAACGGAAAGTTCCACGGGATTATCTGCCCCACGACGCCAAGCGGTTCGTGAAAATGGTAGGCCACGGTTTCGCTATCAACTTCGCTAATCCCGCCCTCCTGCGCACGTATACAGGAGGCGAAATAGCGGAAATGATCGATCGCCAGCGGTACGTCGGCGGCGCTGGTTTCACGAATCGGTTTACCGTTATCCCAGGTTTCCGCTGTCGCCAACAGTTCGAGGTTTTGTTCCATCCGATCGGCGATCTTAAACAAGATAGCGGCACGGTCTTGTACTGACGTATGCGCCCACTTATCTTTCGCCTTATGCGCGGCGTCGAGCGCTAAATCGATATCTTTTTTACCGGAGGAAGCGACTTCACATAGCGGCTGGCCGGTCACTGGCGTCAGGTTTTGATAATATTCGCCGTCGGCGGGCGCAACCCAGTCACCACCAATAAAATTGTCATAGCGGGCTTTTAACTTCAGTGGGTACCCGTATTCACCTGGCTGAATACGTGTTGAAGGGGGATTGTTCGTCATGACCAACTCCTTATTGTAAAGGTACTCCACAAGGGTAGACGGTGCTGGTGAATTTTTCGCCAATGATTTCCCGCTTTACGACAGCAATCACGAATTACTTTCCTTTACGTTTCTCCGTCTGGTTTTAGCCATACTAAACAGGTGCCTGTTTAACGTACGGAGAACACTATGCAGCAATATATCGGTATTGATGTGGGAGGAACTCACGTCAAATATGGCGTGATTAACAGTGACGGCGAAGAATTAACCCATCATCAATTCGATACGCCAGAGGACGCCTCCACGTTTACCCGCAAATGGCAGGATGTGGTGGCGCGTTGCCAACAGGACTATGACATTGCGGCAATCGGGGTTAGTTTCCCCGGCCATATTAATCCCCATAACGGTCATGCGGCAAAAGCGGGCGCGCTGGCTTACCTGGATGACGTCAACCTGATGGAGTTGTTCAGCGGGCTGACCGATCTGCCGCTGGTCGTGGAGAACGACGCGAACTGCGCGGCGCTGGGCGAAATGTGGCGAGGTGCCGGGCAGCATTATGAAAACATGGTCTGTATCACCATTGGAACCGGCATTGGCGGCGGTATTATCGTCGGACGAGAACTGTATCGCGGCGCGCATTTTCACGCCGGTGAATTCGGCGTCATGCCGGTCGGGAACAATGGCGAAAGTATGCATAAAATCGCGTCAACCAGCGGATTAATGGCGTCGTGCCGCCAGGCGCTGGCGCTGCCTGCCGAAGAGATGCCGCCTGCGGATGTGATCTTCGAACGAATGGCGACCGATGTTCATCTGCGTGAGGCGGTCAATGACTGGGCGCGTTATCTGTCACGCGGCGTTTACAGCGTGATCTCTATGTTTGATCCGGGCGTGGTGCTGATCGGCGGAGGAATAAGCGAACAGGAAAAGCTCTACCCGCTCCTGACGCGGCATCTTGAAACGTTTGAAATGTGGGAGGCGCTCCAGGTGCCGATTCAGCCCTGCCAACTGGGAAATCAGGCGGGCAGGCTGGGCGCCGTCTGGCTGGCGCAGCAAAAGCTCGCCCGAAGCTAACGAGTTACGCCTTATCCGGCCTGCATCGTCTACGCAGGCCCGGTAAGCGTCCGCGCCACCGGGCAAAGGCGTTACATCGCCGCGCGATAAATTTCCACAATCTCATCGTGAGTCGCCTGACTAAGGCGCAAAGAATATGGGCAAAACTATTCTGATAATAGGTTCACGCTGGCTATTTTAAGAAGCCAGAAAAATAAAAAGCACATCTGGTTCATTTCCTGATGTGCTTTTTATAAAGCAACGCAATAATTGTATTGCTTCATTTCTGATTTAATTTAACCATTTCATTCTTTTTGCGGAAATAATAACGCATCACGTAATAAATGATCATTCCCACGACGTCGTGTAAATCCAATCCGGTCAAAATATTCAAGGATCTGAATAGCCAGTTTCCGCCCTACATTCAGCCTGTCGCGAAAATCCGCCGCACACGTTGATCCTCTCTCTTGATCCAGCTCGCGGATCATGTTGGCGAAAGCGACAATCCGATCGTTACGATAGTACCGATCTTTTACGATCGCGGTAATGATGCCTTGCTGTGCCGCCTGTCGCAGCACCAGCCGCATCAATTGTTCTTCCGTTCCGGTCTCTTTCGCCAGATCGCGTACCCACCAGGGCTCATCGCCAAATAGCGGTTCGACTTTTTGCCAGACGGCCTGCTGCTCATCGCTAAATCCCGCTTTATGATCCGGCAGATGCAACCAACCGTGATGGCTATGAATCAGGCCGTCGTCGCGCATCCGCTCGATCAGCATCAGGACCAGCGCTTCATCCTCCATTGGCAGGGCCATGCGGCGTAAACGCTCGCGTCCCGGCCCCGGTTCATCGCGGTGCTGTTCGTGGTAGGTCGCCAGCGTATCAAGAATCTTACGCTGCCAGCGGGCGGCGACGGGCGCGCTTAACAGATTGTCTCCGGCCTGGATAAAACCATGTTGCTCAATAAGCTGACGCATACCGACAGGATTAAGCTGACGCGCCCAACCGAAATCCGGCAGGTTGACGGCGCCGCGTTCCAGATGAATGGCCAACGCCGCGCTATCGTCCTGCGCGTCGGCAAGCGTTGAAAGCCAGTGCAAATAATCTGGTTTACGTTTACCGCGACGCGGCGCCTTAAGCGTCACCACGCGTGCGCCGGCAAGGGTGGCGCGTGCGGAAATATCACGCAGCACCAGTCTGTCATTATCGGCCAGCCACAACGGCGTATCAAAGATCAGCTCGGCCAGCCCGCCTTCCAGCAAAGAGACGCGACCGGTCACATGGCTGGCGGCATGGTGAATATGTAACGGCTGCCATTGGGAAAGCGGCGCATGAAGCGCCAGAGAAACGATCACCCGGGAAAAAGCCTCCCCCACCGGCGCATCGGAAAGCAGCCAGTCGCCGCGGTTAAGCTGCTCCTTCTCCGCATCGCCCGCAATATTGAGCGCAATACGTTGCCCGGCATACGCATGGTCAGTGGGCTGATTTTGCGCGTGTAGACTTCGTACGCGCATCGGCGTATTAACGCCGGTCAACCATAGCGTATCGCCCACGTTTACCTCTCCGCTCAACGCCGTTCCGGTCACCACCAGTCCCGCCCCTTTCACCGTAAACGCACGGTCGATAGCCAGACGGAAACGATGCTGCGCGGCGTGCGAACGTGCAGGAAGCTGCTGTAAATGAGCGCGAAGTTCTGCAATACCGCGTCCTTCATTGGCGGCGGTGACAAATAAAACGGTATCGGTGAAGCCATAGTTGTCGAGCGCCGCCAGTACCTCTTCACGTACTTCACCGATACGCGCCTCGTCCACGCGATCGGCTTT
This sequence comes from Salmonella sp. SAL00670, assembly GCF_046552235.1. NCBI lineage: Bacteria > Pseudomonadati > Pseudomonadota > Gammaproteobacteria > Enterobacterales > Enterobacteriaceae > Salmonella > Salmonella sp. SAL00670. Next base: position 135,891 of record NZ_JBGDUO010000005.1, on the reverse strand, counting down.
GGTCAGCGCGACGGTGAGCTGGAGATTACCCGTCAGTTGTAGGATCTGTAAATGCTCGCGCGTTTGCGCCATGACGCCGTCATCACAGGCGACCACCAGCAAAGCGTGATCGATACCGCCTACGCCCGCCAGCATGTTAGAGAGGAATTTTTCATGCCCAGGCACATCGATAAAGCCCAGCACACGACCATCCGGCTGCGGCCAATAGGCGTAGCCCAGATCGATAGTCATCCCGCGTTTTTTCTCTTCCGGCAGGCGATCGGCATTGACCCCGGTAATCGCCTGGAGCAACGTCGTTTTACCGTGGTCTACGTGTCCGGCAGTTGCAATAATCATTTCAGCATCATCTCCATAAACCGGCTTTCGTCTTCAAGACAGCGCATATCCAGCCATAAACGGCCATCATAAATTCGGCCAATGACCGGTACAGGCAGCGTGCGCCAGCGGGCCGCCAGCGCCTCCAGCCGACTACCGCGCCCGTCGTGCGGGGTAAAGGTCATGGCGGCGCTGGGAAGGCGGTCTACTGGTAATGAACCGCTGCCGATTTGCGACAGGCAGGGTTTAACCTCCAGCGCAAATTCATCGCCGTAACGTGCCGCCAGCCGCGCCTGTAACCGCTGCGCTTGTTCGCGAATCGACGCTTCACTGCGAGTTAACAGACGCAGGGTGGGTAATTTCTCCGCCAACGCTTCCGGGTGCAGATACAGACGTAACGTTGCCTCCAGCGCCGCCAGCGTCATTTTATCCGCACGCAGGGCGCGTTTCAGCGGATGGCTTTGCAGTTGGGCAATCATCGCTTTTTTGCCGACGATGATCCCGGCCTGCGGCCCGCCCAACAACTTATCGCCGGAGAAGCTTACCAGGCTGACGCCTGCGGCAATGAGCTGCTGCGGCATCGGCTCTTTGGGTAAGCCATATTGGCTTAAATCCACCAGCGAACCGCTGCCCAGATCCGCCACCACCGGAATATCCAGCTCTCGCCCGATTTCCGCCAGTTCCGCTTCCTCTACCGTTTTGGTAAAGCCCTCAATGCTGTAATTACTGGTATGCACCTTCATCAACAGCCCGGTATTTTCATTTACCGCCTGACGGTAATCTTTCGCGTGCGTCCGGTTGGTGGTGCCCACTTCATGCAGCGTACAGCCCGCCTGGCGCATAACATCCGGAATACGAAACGCGCCGCCGATTTCGACCAGCTCGCCACGCGAAACCACCACCTCTTTGCCGCTGGCGGTCGCCGCCAGCATCAGCAATACCGCCGCCGCATTGTTATTGACGATACAGGCGTCCTCCGCCCCGGTGATACGGCATAACAGCGTCGCCAGCGCCCGGTCGCGATGCCCCCGCCCGGCGCCATCCAAATCGTATTCCAGCGTCACCGGCGCGCGCATCGCCTGCGTTACCGCCTCAATCGCTTCTTGCGCCTGCAATGCGCGGCCAAGATTGGTGTGCAACACCGTCCCCGTCAGGTTAATCACCGGGCGCAGCGCGCTTTGCGCCGCATTTTCCAGCCGGAGTTTCGCCTCTTGCGCCCAGTCTGCGTACCAGTCGGGAAGTGTTTGCGTATTCCGGATGACGTCGCGCGCGTCGTCAAGCATCCGCCTAAGCAGATCAACCACCTGGGTATGGCCATACCGATCGCGCAGAGAAAGAAAAGCGCTATCGTGCAATAAACGATCGATAGCAGGAAGCTGGCTGTAGAGTGTACGCGTTTCGCTTGTCATGAAAATGCCTGGCTGTTGGTGGCCCTCTCCTGGCGGGAGAGGGATATCGACATAAGGGGGATTGTAACGTGAGTTTGCTCAGGCGGACATAATGCGCGTCAAGCCTTTGGCGCTTCGGTGCGGGCAAAGCTTTCGCGCTGAAAAAGTGTTTCGACCAGTTTGACCAGGTGGGGGCGGCTAACGCACCAGCCAGGCGCGACCCGGCGGAAGTTGAGATAGCCTACCGCACAGGCAATCGCGATAGTCGCCAGATTGACCGTATCCGTTTTTAGCGTCCCGTCGCTCAGATAACTTTCGAGCATATCCAGGCTGCGGTTGATTTTTTCCCGCTGGCGCAGCAGTTCCGTTTCCGATTGTTGCGCCGCCGGGCGCGCCTGTTCGCGTACAGAAACCAACGCTGCATCCATAATGCCGTCAGCCAACGCTTCGAGCTGGCGAACTTTAAGCGCTGCCATCGGGTCACGCGGGAGCATCGCTGGCGCGATATCCAGCAGTTCAATATATTCCGCGATGATCGGCGAATCGAACCAATACTCCCCTTTCTCCGTCACCAGCGCTGGCACCTTACCCAGAGGGTTGTATTGCGCCACGCCGTTATCCGCCTCGTAGGGTAGTTCATTAATAAATTCGAAGGTGATGCCTTTTTCGAGCAGCAGAACAGAGATTTTGCGCACAAAAGGGCTGGTGTAGCTACCGATGAGTTTCATGCCGTGTCCTTTTTGCCAACCAGTAAAAATCATAGTATGGCTCAAATAAGACGAAAAGAGACACAAAAGGAGGTTGCTGAATGACATAACGTGAGAGGGCTCGCGACAAAATGTTTGTCGGATCGTATTGACGTTACCCGGGCTTAAAATTTCTTGTGAAGAGGATCACAAAAATTCAACAAAGCACCAAAATAAAAATGTGAAACATCTCACATAAAATGGTCTTTTAAGGGCTAAAAATTAGATTCGTTGTTTTTTTACACAGCAACTTTGTGATCAATATCACATCAATTACCTCTCTACCCCCTATATTTATGTGACATAAATCACATTAATTGTCCCTGTCTGGACAGTTGAACGATTCAGTGCCAGATTGCGCAGTATCTACACTACAGGGTCCGGCTACCTCTGCCGCTACATTAACAAACCTCGGGCTTTCAGCCTGCGCGACAGCAACATAAGAAGGGGTGTTTTTATGTCATCCGATATTAAGATCAAAGTGCAAAGCTTTGGTCGATTCCTCAGCAATATGGTGATGCCTAATATCGGCGCGTTTATCGCGTGGGGTATTATCACCGCATTATTTATTCCAACAGGGTGGTTGCCTAACGAAACGCTGGCGAAACTGGTTGGTCCGATGATCACCTACCTGCTGCCGCTGCTCATCGGTTATACCGGCGGTCGTCTGGTTGGCGGCGAACGCGGCGGCGTAGTGGGCGCTATCACTACCATGGGCGTTATTGTCGGCGCGGATATGCCGATGTTCCTCGGCTCGATGATCGCCGGTCCATTAGGCGGCTACTGCATTAAGAAATTCGACAGTTGGGTAGACGGTAAGATCAAATCCGGTTTTGAGATGCTGGTGAACAACTTCTCCGCTGGCATCATCGGTATGATCCTCGCCATCCTGGCGTTCCTCGGTATTGGTCCGGCGGTTGAAGTCCTGTCCAAAATTCTGGCGGCGGGCGTTAACTTCATGGTGGCGCACGATATGCTGCCGCTGGCGTCCATTTTTGTTGAACCGGCGAAAATCCTGTTCCTCAATAACGCGATTAACCACGGCATCTTCTCACCGCTGGGTATCCAGCAGTCCCATGAGATGGGTAAATCCATCTTCTTCCTGATTGAAGCTAACCCGGGTCCGGGGATGGGCGTCCTGCTGGCGTACATGTTCTTCGGTCGCGGCAGCGCTAAACAGTCTGCGGGCGGCGCGGCCATCATCCACTTCCTGGGCGGTATCCACGAAATTTACTTCCCGTACGTGCTGATGAACCCACGCCTGATTCTGGCCGTTATCCTTGGCGGTATGACCGGCGTATTCACCCTGACCATCCTGAACGGCGGTCTGGTCTCTCCGGCGTCTCCGGGTTCCATTCTGGCGGTACTGGCGATGACGCCAAAAGGCGCTTACTTCGCTAACATCGCTGCCATCGTGGCGGCAATGGCGGTCTCCTTCGTGGTTTCTGCAATTCTGCTGAAAACCAGCAAAGTGAAAGAAGAAGATGACATTGAAGCGGCCACCCGTCGTATGCATGACATGAAAGCGGAATCTAAAGGCGCCTCTCCGCTGGCGGCTGGCGACGTGACCAACGACCTGAGCCATGTGCGTAAAATCATCGTGGCTTGCGATGCCGGTATGGGTTCCAGCGCGATGGGCGCAGGGGTACTGCGTAAGAAAGTACAGGATGCAGGCCTGAGCCAGATCTCCGTCACCAACAGCGCCATTAACAATCTGCCGCCGGATGTGGATCTAGTCATTACTCACCGTGACCTGACCGAGCGCGCGATGCGTCAGGTACCGCAGGCGCAGCATATTTCGCTGACCAACTTCCTGGATAGCGGCCTGTACACCAGCCTGACCGAACGTCTGGTTGCCGCACAGCGCCACAATACTAATGAAGAGAAAGTACGCGACCATCTGAAAGACAGCTTTGAGGAGGGTGATAACAACCTGTTCAAGCTGGGCGCGGAGAATATCTTCCTGGGCCGTAAAGCCGCTAACAAAGAAGAGGCGATTCGCTTTGCCGGTGAACAACTGGTGAAAGGCGGCTATGTTGAGCCGGAATACGTCGAAGCGATGCTGGACCGCGAAAAGCTGACGCCGACTTACCTCGGTGAATCCATCGCAGTTCCGCACGGCACGGTGGAAGCTAAAGATCGCGTGCTGAAAACCGGCGTGGTGTTCTGCCAGTATCCGGAAGGCGTACGCTTCGGTGAAGAAGAAGACGATATTGCCCGTCTGGTCATTGGTATCGCCGCACGTAACAATGAGCACATCCAGGTCATCACTAGCCTGACCAACGCGCTGGATGATGAATCCGTGATCGAACGTCTGGCGCACACCACCAGCGTGGATGAAGTGCTGGAACTGCTGGCAGGTAAAAAAGCTTAACAGTTAAGCATCCCCAAAATAGTTCGAGCTGCAGGAAGGCGGCAACGCAGTGAATCCCCAGGAGCGTACATAAGTACGTGACTGGGGTGAGCGAGGAGAGCCAACGCATCTGCAGTTCGAAATATGAAGGCGATATCCTCTCCCTTGTGGAGAGGGTTAGGTTGAGGGAAAAGCCTCACCCCAGCCCTCTCGGGTAAAAACATTAATGAAGGTTAATACTATGAAAGCATTACATTTTGGCGCAGGTAATATCGGTCGTGGCTTTATCGGCAAATTGCTGGCTGACGCGGGGATACAACTGACGTTTGCGGATGTAAACCAGGTCGTACTCGATGCCCTGAATGCCCGTCATAGCTATCAGGTTCATGTTGTGGGTGAAAATGAGCAGGTGGATACCGTTTCCGGCGTCAACGCTGTCAGCAGCATCGGCGATGATGTTGTCGACCTGATTGCCCACGTTGATTTAATCACCACTGCCGTGGGCCCGGTGGTGCTTGAGCGTATCGCTCCGGCTATCGCTAAAGGGCTGGTAAAACGTAAGGCGCAGGGCGTGGATGCCCCGCTGAATATCATCGCCTGTGAAAATATGGTGCGCGGCACCACGCAGCTGAAAGGCCACGTAATGAACGCGCTGGCGGATGGCGATAAAGCCTGGGTTGAACAGCACGTCGGTTTTGTCGATTCCGCCGTTGACCGTATTGTGCCGCCATCTGCTTCTGCGACCAACGATCCGCTGGAAGTGACGGTAGAAACGTTCAGCGAGTGGATTGTCGATAAAACCCAGTTTAAAGGCGCGTTGCCAAACATTCCGGGGATGGAGTTAACGGATAACCTGATGGCATTTGTCGAACGTAAACTCTTCACGCTGAACACAGGTCATGCTATAACCGCGTACCTCGGCAAATTAGCCGGTCATCAAACCATTCGCGACGCTATTCTCGATGAGAGTATTCGCGCGGTGGTGAAAGGCGCGATGGAAGAAAGCGGCGCGGTGCTGATCAAACGCTACGGTTTTGATGCCGACAAACATGCGGCATACATTCAGAAAATCCTCGGTCGTTTTGAAAACCCGTATCTGAAAGATGACGTCGAACGCGTAGGTCGTCAGCCGCTACGCAAACTCAGCGCGGGCGACCGTCTGATCAAACCGCTGCTTGGCACCCTGGAATATGGTCTGCCGCATGTGAATCTGGTGAAAGGGATCGCGGCGGCGATGCATTTCCGTAGCGATGAAGATCCGCAGGCGCAAGAGTTGGCGGCGCTGATTACCGAAAAAGGCCCGCAGGCCGCGCTGGCGCAAATTTCCGGGCTGGATGCCAATAGCGATGTGGTGGCGGAGGCGGTTAACGCATATAACGCGACCAAATGACGCAGAATCCGGCGCAGGTTAGCCTGCGCCCAAATAACAGATTGTCAGATATGCAGGCAATAATGGAACAAACCCAGGCCTTTGAAAATCGTGTGCTTGAGCGTCTGAATGCTGGCAAAACCGTACGGAGCTTCCTGATTACCGCCGTCGAGTTATTGACCGAGGCGGTGAATATTCTGGTGCTCCAGGTGTTTCGCAAAGACGACTATGCCGTGAAATACGCTGTGGAACCGTTGCTGGATGGCGACGGGCCGCTGGGCGATCTTTCGGTACGTCTGAAACTTATCTATGGCCTTGGCGTACTCAGCCGCACCGAATATGAAGATGCGGAGCTGTTAATGGCGCTGCGCGAAGAGCTGAATCACGACGGCAATGAGTACGCCTTTACCGACGATGAAATCCTCGGGCCGTTTGGCGAACTGCACTGCGTCATGGCGCTACCGCCGCCGCCGCATTTTGATACGTCCGACGCGGCGCTATACGCCATGCAAATTCAGCGCTACCAGCAGGCGGTGCGTTCGACGATGGTCCTCTCTCTGACCGAGCTGATTTCTAAAATCAGCTTAAAAAAGGCCTTTCAAAAGTAAATCCCGCCGTTAACCTCTTTCTTCTTCTTTTGGTCGGTACAGCCGCCGGTAATATTCCAGACGCTGCAAATAAATGGGCGCGCTCTCCGACGGCACCTCGGAAGGAACATAATCACGCGGCGGCGTTTTATTCAGGTATTCACGGAACGCCTGGCTGGACGCCATAAAATCGACGGCTTTATCAATAAGAAGTGGTACGTTCTCACCTATTTTTGCCATGATAGATCCTCCATGTGGGACCCGCGTCTGACTCCCGCGGTCGCTTATTTGAGTTTAGGATCAATTTAGCGTTGTCATTGAGGAAAATGTGCTTAATCGCTTTTCTTGTCGGCAAAAAGGCGCTTCATCTTTTCTTTCGAAAAAAATATTTTATTATCAATGAGATAAATAAATAATTAGCGATGTAATACTTGCCGTAATTGATTATCTTTACGTCATGAGTTGTGAAGAATCACTCACTGCGCGCATACTATAGGATATCTATCCCATTTCTATCAGAAGCTATCCCATGAAAGAAGTCGAAAAAAACGAAATTAAACGCCTGAGCGATCGTCTTGACGCTATTCGCCACCAGCAGGCAGGTCTCTCTCTGGTTGAATCCGCCGATAAATACGCGGAGCTGGAAAAAGAAAAAGAGACGCTAGAAGCAGAAATTATCCGTCTGCGCGAAGTACACAGCCAGAAACTGAGTAAAGAAGCGCAGAAGCTGATGAACCTGCCGTTTCGCCGCGCGATCACTAAAAAAGAGCAGGCCGACATGGGCAAGTTGAAGAAAAGCGTGCGTGGCCTGATTGTTGTCCACCCGATGACGGCGCTGGGCCGGGAAATGGGGCTCAAAGAGATGACAGGTTTCGCGAAGAGCGAGTTCTAAACCTTCCGCATCCCAGGCTCTCAGGACACCCGTTGTACGGAGGATGTCTTGAGAGCATCGGGCTATATTCCGAATTTTTCATGGAAGTATTTACACCGATTATATACAAGTTCATTTTTAACGGTAATCCCTGCTTTTTCAGGATGAAAAATCCCACTATCGTGCCTGTTTGTATTTATACAATGAATTTTTTCATCCTCTTTTCTCATACCCCGCAGAATATGATTGACCCGCAAAATTAAATAACATTATCATCCCTGAAAAAAATCCCCATACATAAACATTATAATTATATTTTTATAAAGCATTGCTATGAGCAATTGATAAATAACGTCGGATTTTTGCGCGCTTCTATAGAAGCGACGAATGTTTTCATTCTAACCATACGTTAATGAGTTATTGGCAATACTCGCTGAATGATGAGCTAGTTGTATAAATAACAGGTTAACTATTTATATTATATAAATTATTAACAAGGATATTTCATATGCACAAAAATGGAAAATTTATCCCCCTGCTTGCGTTGGGATTCACATTCTTTTTATCTGGTTGTGATTACTTCGCAGATAAACACCTTGTTGAAGAAATGAAAGAACAACAAAAAGAACAAGAAACAAAGATAAACCTGTTAGAAAAACAACAAAAAGAACAAGAAGCAAAGATAAATCTGTTAGAAAAACAACAAGCTACGATTATCAACACAACCAAAAAGGTCACCGAAGTCGTTGGCCGCGTTGAACGCAAACAACGGCTATTCGACTATACAGAACTGGACCCATCACAAACGCACTATTTTATTATTAACAACGGCAATATCGGATTAGCCGGGCGTATTCTATCTATTGAGCCAATAGATAATGGAAGTGTTATTCATCTTGATTTAGTTAACTTACTCAGCATTCCGGTATCAAACCTTGCGTTTAATATGACATGGGGTACGAAAAAACCTTCCGAGGCAAAAGATCTGCCTCGCTGGAAACAACTCCTGCTCAACACGAAAATGGACTCGACAATCGAACTCTTACCGGGAGCATGGACAAACGTCACGCTAACATTAAAAGGCGTATCGCCCAATAATCTTAAGTATCTAAAAATAGGTATTGACATGGAGAATGTCATATTCGACAGCATACAACCTATTAACGATACAAAAAAGAAGCCAAAAAAATAATAGCCATTGATACAATTATTTTAGAAAAGGAAATTACTCATTCATGAATAGAATATTTAAAGTCCTCTGGAATGCCGCTACGGGAACATTTGTTGTCACCAGCGAAACCGCAAAAAGCCGCGGCAAAAAAAACGGCCGCAGAAAGCTGGCAGTTTCCGCACTCGTCGGTCTTAGCAGTATTATGGCCGCAGATGCGCTGGCCAACGCTGGGAACGATACCGGCAGCGGTGTTACAGTATCAGGCACAACGGGAAGCGGGTGGATTGCAATTGGTACTGATGCCACAGCCAATACTTACACCAACGTTGATGGCGCAAGCGCCGCAATGGGTTATCATGCCTCCGCAATGGGGAAATGGAGTACCGCCATTGGTTCATACAGCCAGTCCACCGGCGACTCTTCGTTAGCGCTTGGCGTAAAATCGGTTTCTGCCGGTGACCGGGCCATTGCGATGGGCGCCTCATCCTCTGCCAGTGGAAGTTATTCAATGGCAATGGGTGTGTATGCCAATTCGAGCGGCGCAAAATCGGTTGCATTAGGTTATAGATCTGTCGCGAGCGGAGCAACTTCCTCTGCATTAGGTTATCAAGCTACTGCGAGCGGCGACGACAGCGCTGCTTTTGGTAATGGCGCAAAAGCGGTAGGCACCAACTCAGTTGCCCTTGGCTCGGGCTCTATCGCCCAGGAAGACAATTCCGTCGCCGTGGGTAACAGCACCACTCAGCGGCAGATCACCTACGTTGCTAAAGGCGACATCAATTCCACCAGTACCGATGCCGTTACAGGTGCGCAAATTTATTCTTTAAGTCAATCCGTCGCCGATCGACTCGGCGGAGGGGCTTCCGTTAATTCTGATGGTACAGTGAATGCGCCCCTCTACGAGGTAGGCACAGGCATCTACAATAACGTAGGCAGTGCATTAAGCGCACTTAACACTTCTATCACTAACACAGAGGCCTCTGTCGCAGGATTAGCCGAAGACGCGCTGTTGTGGGATGACAGCACCAGCGCCTTTAGCGCTAGCCACACGGGAAACGCCAGCAAAATCACCAATCTGGCGGCAGGCACCCTGGCTGCGGACAGCACCGACGCCGTTAACGGCTCCCAGTTGTTTGATACGAACGAGAAAGTGGATCAGAACACTGCTGATATCACCGCCAATACCGACAGCATTAACCAGAACACCGCTGATATCACCGCCAATACCGACAGCATCAATCAGAACACAACCGATATCGCCGCCAATACGACCAGCATCAATCAGAACACCACTGATATCGCCACCAACACCACCAATATCAACAGTCTGAGCGACTCCGTCACCACGCTCACCGATGATGCACTGCTTTGGGATGCAGCCTCTGGCGCATTCAGCGCTAAGCACAACGGAAACGACAGCAAAATCACCAATCTGGCGGCAGGCACCCTGGCTGCGGACAGCACCGACGCCGTTAACGGCTCTCAGTTGTTTGCCACCAACGAAAATGTGTCGCAGAACACCACTGACATCGCCACCAACACCACCAGTATCAACAGTCTGAGCGACTCCGTCACCACGCTCACCGATGATGCCCTGCTTTGGGATGCGACCTCTGGCGCATTCAGCGCTAACCACAACGGAAGCGACAGCAAAATCACCAATCTGGCGGCGGGTACCCTGGCCGCGGACAGCACCGACGCCGTTAACGGCTCTCAGCTGTTTGCCACCAACGAAAATGTGTCTCAGAACACCACTGATATCGCTGCCAACACCACCAGCATCAATCAGAACACCACTGATATCGCCACCAACACCACCAGTATCAACAACCTGAGCAATTCCGTCACCACGCTCACTGACGATGCACTGCTTTGGGATGCTGACTCTGGCACATTCAGCGCCAGCCGTAGCGGAAGCGCCAGTAAAATCACCAATCTGGCGGCAGGCACCCTGGCCGCGGACAGCACCGATGCGGTGAACGGTTCACAGCTGTATGAAACCAACCAGAAGGTGGATCAAAACACATCAGATATTGCAGATATCAATACGACGATCACCAACCTTAGCACTGATGCACTGAGCTGGAATGAAACAACGAGTTCGTTCTCTGCCAGCCACGGAAGTAGTACGACAAACAAAATCACCAACGTTGCTGCCGGAGAGCTGTCTGAAGAAAGTACCGACGCGGTTAACGGATCGCAGTTGTTCGAAACCAATGAAAAAGTGGATCAGAACACGACCGATATCGCCGCCAATACCACTAACATCACTCAGAACAGCACCGCGATTGAGAACCTGAATACTTCTGTCTCCGACATTAATACGTCCATTACCGGCCTCACTGATAACGCTCTGTTATGGGACGAAGACATCGGCGCTTTCAGCGCAAACCACGGTGGAAGCACCAGTAAAATAACCAATGTCGCCGCCGGGGCGCTTTCTGAGGACAGTACAGACGCGGTAAACGGCTCACAGTTGTATGAAACCAACCAGAAGGTGGATCAAAACACTTCTGCTATCGCGGATATCAATACGTCCATCACTAATCTTGGTACCGATGCACTGAGCTGGGATGACGAAGAAGGCGCGTTCAGCGCCAGCCACGGTACCAGCGGTACCAATAAGATAACCAATGTAGCAGCAGGTGAAATCGCCAGTGACAGTACTGACGCCGTTAATGGCTCTCAGCTCTATGAAACTAACATGCTGATTTCTCAGTATAATGAATCTATTAGCCAACTAGCCGGCGATACCAGCGAAACCTATATCACGGAAAATGGTACCGGCGTGAAATACATCCGTACGAATGATAACGGGCTTGAAGGCCAGGATGCATACGCAACGGGTAACGGCGCAACGGCAGTAGGTTACGACGCCGTCGCCTCTGGCGCTGGCAGTCTGGCTCTTGGCCAAAACAGCAGCAGCAGCATTGAGGGCAGTATCGCTTTGGGCAGTGGCTCCACCTCTAACCGCGCTATTACAACCGGTATACGAGAAACGAGCGCAACAAGCGATGGCGTCGTCATTGGCTACAATACAACAGACAGAGAGTTGCTGGGCGCGTTGTCATTGGGGACGGATGGAGAAAGCTATCGTCAAATTACCAACGTTGCTGACGGCTCTGAAGCGCAAGATGCGGTAACAGTTCGTCAGTTACAAAATGCCATTGGTGCGGTCACTACTACACCGACCAAGTACTACCACGCAAACTCAACGGAAGAAGATTCACTGGCTGTCGGAACTGACTCACTGGCAATGGGTGCGAAGACCATCGTCAATGCTGATGCAGGTATTGGTATTGGTCTGAATACACTGGTGATGGCTGATGCCATCAACGGTATTGCTATCGGTTCTAACGCACGCGCCAACCATGCAAACAGTATTGCAATGGGTAATGGTTCTCAGACCACTCGCGGCGCACAGACTGACTACACCGCCTACAACATGGACACACCGCAGAACTCTGTCGGTGAGTTCTCTGTCGGCAGTGAAGACGGTCAACGTCAGATCACTAACGTCGCAGCGGGTTCGGCAGATACCGATGCCGTTAACGTTGGTCAATTGAAAGTAACGGACGCGCAGGTTTCCAGGAATACCCAGAGCATTACTAACCTGAATACTCAGGTATCGAATCTGGATACTCGCGTCACCAATATTGAAAACGGTATTGGCGATATCGTCACTACCGGTAGCACCAAGTACTTCAAGACCAACACCGATGGCGCAGATGCAAATGCCCAGGGTGCGGACAGCGTCGCGATTGGCTCTGGCTCTATTGCTGCCGCTGAAAACAGCGTGGCGTTAGGCACAAATTCCGTCGCAGATGAAGCTAATACTGTGTCTGTCGGCTCTTCTACTCAACAACGCCGTATTACCAACGTTGCCGCAGGGGTGAACAACACTGACGCGGTTAATGTGGCGCAACTGAAAGCCTCAGAAGCAGGCTCCGTGCGTTATGAAACCAATGCAGATGGCTCGGTTAACTATAGCGTGCTCAACCTGGGAGACGGGAGTGGCGGCACCACTCGGATCGGCAATGTTTCAGCGGCGGTGAATGATACGGATGCGGTTAACTATGCGCAATTGAAACGCAGCGTCGAAGAAGCAAACACCTATACCGACCAGAAAATGGGGGAAATGAACAGCAAAATCAAAGGGGTAGAAAACAAGATGAGCGGCGGTATCGCTTCAGCGATGGCGATGGCCGGTCTGCCACAAGCCTACGCCCCGGGCGCCAACATGACCTCGATTGCTGGCGGTACGTTTAATGGTGAAAGTGCCGTCGCCATTGGTGTCTCCATGGTAAGTGAAAGCGGGGGCTGGGTGTATAAATTGCAAGGAACCAGCAACAGCCAGGGCGATTACTCTGCGGCCATTGGCGCGGGCTTCCAGTGGTAATGAAGTAACAACACTCCCGACATCAAAGGCAATGGCATAATGCCATTGCCTTTTCACTTCCCTTTGCTGTCCTCTCCCCTCAATTGGCCCTACCAATTTTAGCCCGTTACCACAGCCTACTCACATTTCACTAAATTAACTCTACAATACCGTTGCCAATAAATAACATCTGGTTAACTATTTGTTGTCATTATCCATACACAACAATATTGGCAGGACCACTTTTACACATAATGTGACCCCAACGAGATGAGCAAAGATTCATCCCATTATGCGTGTGGTTCTCAGGAGACCTGCAATGAACCTCTGGCAACAAAACTATGACCCGGCGGGTAATATCTGGCTTTCCAGCCTGATCGCATCACTCCCAATCCTGTTCTTTTTCTTCGCCCTGATTAAACTCAAGCTGAAAGGCTACGTTGCCGCTTCGTGGACGGTGGTTATCGCGCTCGCCGTTGCGCTGCTGTTCTATAAAATGCCGGTCGATCACGCGCTGGCATCGGTCGTGTATGGCTTCTTCTACGGGCTATGGCCGATAGCCTGGATAATCATCGCCGCGGTCTTTGTCTATAAAATTTCGGTCAAGACCGGGCAGTTTGACATTATTCGCTCGTCAATTCTGTCGATTACCCCCGACCAGCGTCTGCAAATGCTGATTGTCGGCTTCTGCTTCGGCGCGTTCCTTGAAGGCGCGGCAGGTTTCGGCGCGCCGGTGGCGATAACCGCCGCGCTGCTGGTGGGTCTGGGCTTTAATCCGCTGTATGCGGCAGGGCTGTGCCTGATTGTAAACACCGCGCCAGTCGCCTTTGGCGCGATGGGGATCCCGATTCTGGTTGCCGGACAGGTCACGGGCCTGGACAGCTTTGAAATCGGTCAGATGGTCGGTCGTCAGCTACCGTTCCTGACCATTATCGTCCTGTTCTGGATTATGGCGATTATGGACGGCTGGCGCGGCGTGAAAGAAACCTGGCCTGCGGTGATGGTCGCTGGCGGCTCGTTTGCTATCGCCCAGTATCTCAGCTCCAACTTTATCGGGCCGGAACTGCCGGACATCATCTCTTCACTGGTGTCTCTGGTGTGTCTGACGCTGTTCCTCAAACGCTGGCAGCCGGTACGCATCTTCCGCTTCGGCGATATGGGCGCGTCGCAGGTCGATCAGACGCTGGCCCGCACCCGCTATACGACAGGGCAAATTGTTCGCGCCTGGTCGCCGTTTCTGTTCCTGACCGCCACAGTCACGCTCTGGAGCATACCGCCGTTTAAAGCGTTGTTTGCCCCCGGCGGCGCGCTGTATGACTGGGTAATTAACGTTCCGGTACCGTATCTCGATAAACTGGTCGCCCGTATGCCGCCGGTCGTACACGAAGCGACCGCTTACGCGGCGGTGTATAAATTTGACTGGTTCTCCGCCACCGGCACGGCGATCCTGTTTGCCGCGCTGTTGTCTATCGTCTGGCTGAAAATGAAGCCCTCAGCCGCAATCCAGACCTTTGGCAGCACGCTGAAAGAGCTGGCGTTGCCGATTTACTCCATCGGCATGGTGCTGGCGTTCGCGTTTATCTCGAACTATTCCGGGCTTTCTTCCACGCTGGCGTTAGCGCTGGCGCACACCGGCAGCGCCTTCACGTTCTTCTCGCCGTTCCTCGGCTGGCTGGGCGTCTTCCTGACCGGCTCGGATACCTCATCTAACGCGCTGTTTGCCTCTCTACAGGCTACCGCGGCGCAGCAAATCGGCGTCTCTGATGTGCTGATGGTGGCGGCGAACACCACTGGAGGCGTAACCGGGAAGATGATCTCGCCGCAGTCTATCGCCATCGCCTGCGCGGCGGTGGGACTGGTAGGGAAAGAGTCCGATCTGTTCCGTTTTACCGTCAAACACAGCCTGATCTTCACCTGTATGGTGGGCGTGATCACTACGCTTCAGGCCTATGTTTTAACCTGGATGATTCCGTGATTGTGATGCCAAAACGCCTGTCAGACGAGATTGCCTCTCGCGTGCGGGCGCTGATTGAAGAACAAAACCTGGAAGCGGGCATGAAATTGCCCGCCGAGCGCCAGTTGGCTCTACAGCTTGGCGTATCACGCAACTCTTTACGCGAAGCGCTGGCGAAGCTGGTCAGTGAAGGCGTGCTGGTGAGTCGTCGCGGCGGCGGGACATTTGTCCGCTGGCAGCACGAAACCTGGTCTGAACAGAATATCGTGCAACCGCTGAAAATGCTGATGGCGAACGATCCGGACTACAGTTTCGACATTCTGGAGGCCCGCCACGCCATTGAAGCCAGTACGGCCTGGCACGCCGCCATGCGTGCCACCGCTGCCGACAAAGAGAAAATCAGACTCTGCTTTGATGCGACGCTCAGCGAAGACCCGGATCTCGCCTCCCAGGCCGACGTGCGCTTTCATCTGGCGATCGCGGAAGCCTCGCACAATGTGGTGCTGTTGCAAACCATGCGCGGTTTCTTCGACGTCCTGCAATCCTCCGTCAAACAGAGTCGCCAGCGTATGTATCTCGTTCCGCCCGTATTCTCAAAGCTGACGGAACAACACCAGGCGGTGATGGACGCCATTCTGGACGGTAACGCCGAGGGCGCGCGTAAAGCGATGATGGCGCACCTCAGTTTTGTCCACACCACGATTAAACGATTTGATGAAGACCAGGCCCGCCAGGCGCGTATTACCCGCCTGCCCGGCGACCATAATGAGATGACCAGGGAGAATAAATCATGATTATTTCAGCAGCCAGCGATTATCGCGCCGCAGCTCAGCGCACGTTGCCTCCTTTCCTCTTCCACTACATCGACGGCGGCGCGTATGCGGAATATACCCTGCGCCGAAATGTGGAAGACCTGTCGCAAGTCGCTCTGCGCCAGCGCGTGCTGAAAAATATGTCCGATTTAAGCCTGGAAACGATCCTGTT
The DNA here is from genome assembly GCF_046552235.1 of Salmonella sp. SAL00670. NCBI lineage: Bacteria > Pseudomonadati > Pseudomonadota > Gammaproteobacteria > Enterobacterales > Enterobacteriaceae > Salmonella > Salmonella sp. SAL00670. Next base: position 119,775 of record NZ_JBGDUO010000005.1, on the reverse strand, counting down.
TAACGAAACGTTGTCGATGCCGGTGGCATTAGCGCCGGTAGGCCTGTGCGGCATGTACGCCCGTCGCGGCGAAGTACAGGCCGCCGCCGCCGCAGACGCAAAGGGCATTCCGTTCACCCTTTCCACCGTCTCCGTCTGTCCGATAGAAGAAGTTGCACCAACCATTAAGCGCCCGATGTGGTTCCAGCTTTATGTGCTGCGTGACCGGGGCTTTATGCGCAACGCGCTTGAACGTGCGAAAGCGGCGGGCTGCTCCACGCTGGTCTTTACCGTGGATATGCCAACGCCGGGCGCGCGCTACCGTGACGCCCACTCCGGGATGAGCGGCCCAAACGCCGCCATGCGCCGTTACTGGCAGGCGGTGATGCACCCTAAATGGGCGTGGGATGTCGGCCTGAACGGTCGCCCGCATGATTTAGGCAATATTTCCGCCTATCTGGGTAAACCGACCGGCCTTGAGGACTATATCGGCTGGCTGGCAAATAACTTCGATCCGTCCATCTCCTGGAAAGATCTGGAGTGGATACGCGAATTCTGGGACGGCCCAATGGTGATCAAAGGGATCCTCGATCCAGAAGATGCCCGCGATGCGGTACGTTTCGGCGCTGACGGTATCGTGGTGTCGAATCACGGCGGCCGCCAGCTCGATGGCGTGCTCTCTTCCGCCCGCGCCCTGCCCGCCATTGCCGATGCGGTGAAAGGCGATATCGCCATTCTGGCGGATAGCGGGATTCGTAACGGGCTGGATGTCGTGCGTATGATTGCGTTGGGGGCCGACACCGTACTGCTGGGTCGGGCCTATCTCTACGCGCTGGCGACGGCAGGAAAAGCGGGTGTAGCCAACCTGCTGGATCTGATCGAGAAAGAGATGAAAGTCGCCATGACCCTGACCGGCGCGAAATCCATTAGCGAAATCAGTGGCGATTCACTGGTGCAAGAACTGGGGAAAAGTTTGCCCGCCGCGCTGGCGCCAATGAGCAAAGACGATGCCGCCTGAACGCCTGGCGCGTGAGAGCCCGGTAAATTTCTGCTATTCTGCCCCCCGCATTTAAGGGGGCATCATGCTTAACATCGTACTCTTCGAACCAGAAATCCCGCCGAATACCGGCAACATCATTCGTCTTTGCGCCAATACCGGCTTTCGTCTGCACATCATCGAACCGATGGGGTTTACCTGGGATGATAAGCGCTTACGCCGCGCAGGGCTGGACTATCACGAATTCGCCGCGGTTCAGCGCCATCACGATTATGCCGCCTTTGTCGCCGCCGAAAATCCGCAGCGCCTGTTTGCGTTGACGACAAAGGGCACGCCCGCCCATAGCGCCGTAAGCTATCAGGATGGCGATTATTTGATGTTTGGCCCGGAAACGCGCGGCCTGCCCGCCAGCATTCTCGATGCGTTGCCTAAAGAGCAGAAGATTCGCATTCCGATGATGCCGGATAGCCGTAGCATGAACCTGTCGAATGCGGTGTCGGTGGTGGTGTATGAAGCGTGGCGCCAGTTAGGATATCCCGGCGCGGTATTGCGGTCGTAATATATTCAATGCCGGATGGCAGCTGACGCCTGATCCGGCCTGGCCGATCCCGATGGCATGTTCCCGTTTATGCGGACTCTCGCTCAATCAAATGAAAGCCAATATCCACAATAGCTTCTGCGCACGGTTTCTGTTCAATACGATCGGCCAACAGCGTAGCGGCGCGCTGACCAATGGCGCGTCTGTCAACGCTTACGGTAGTAATTGACGGTCGATTGCTGGCGGCAAAATCAAGGTCGCCAAAACCAATAACCGCTAAATCATGCGGGATGCGCAAACCACGGCTTTCCGCCTCCATCATCGCACCCTGTGCCAGGGTATCAGAACTGCAAACAATGACATCAAACGTCCCTTCGTCAAAAAGCTGGCTTAAACCGCTGCGCCCCAGCGAAAGCGATGCCGGAAGGGGGACATCTACCTGCGGTACGGCATGAATAGCGTGGCGTTGAAGAACACTACATAACCCCTGCTTACGTTGCGCGGCTCGGCGATCGGCGGTCCACAACAAGCCGGGACGACGATAGCCCTTACTCAGAAGATACTCCCCCGTCGCCTGCCCGACTTTTTCATGGGAAAAACCGACCAGCATATCAAGCGGCGTGGGCGTTAAGTCCCAAATTTCCACCACCGGAATAGCCGCGTTCAGGATGACCTTTTTCAGTTCTATCGTGTGATGGATCCCGGTAAGCACCACGCCATCGGGGCGGCGGGAAAGCAGTGTCGCCACCAATTCCGCTTCCGTTTGTTCGGTATATCCCGCCACGCACAGCAATATGTGATATCCGCGTCGGGCCAGTTCATCGCTCAGCGACTGGATGGTATCGACAAACATGTTGTTGTTAATTTGCGGCACGACGACAGCGATTAATTTACTCCGTCGCGACGCCAGACCACCGGCTAACGCGTTGGGTATGTAGCCTGTGACGCGAACCGCCTGCATGACTTTCTCAACCGTTTTGGGGCGAACCAGTTGTGGCGAATTCAATGCCCGGCTGACTGTCATCGGAGACAGCCCGGCGCTACGTGCTACATCTTCCAGCGTCGGCGCACGAGGTGATTTGGTTCTCTTCACGTCTGATGCCCCTGCAAAGATTGGCTGATTTATCCGCGCATTATTCATCATGCCTGCGGCTATTGCCAGCTTCGCATCAGGAAAGGCCGTAAATACAGTAGCTTATCAAGCTCAGTCATTACAAAATGATAGCGCCATCATTTTGTATTATGCATTTCCCCAGATATTTTTGGATCGTGATCCATTTTGCAATAAATCCTGCTTTTTATACGACATATGTGATCAAATGTTCAAATCAACATCAACTTTCTGGATCCTGCGTTCGCTTAATAATAAAAATGTTAGCGCAATCATTTTGTGTTTATCAGGAGAAAAAAAATGGCTTTAAGCGCGAATTCCGACGCCGTAACGTATGCAAAAGCGGCGAATACCAGAACCGCGGCAGAAACCGGCGATCGTATCGAATGGGTGAAGCTATCACTGGCTTTTCTACCGCTGGCGACGCCAGTGAGTGACGCGAAGGTACTGACCGGTCGCCAGAAACCTTTGACCGAAGTGGCAATCATCATTGCCGAAATCCGCAGTCGCGATGGCTTTGAGGGCGTTGGTTTTAGCTACTCCAAACGTGCTGGCGGCCAGGGTATTTATGCTCACGCCAAAGAGATAGCCGACAATCTACTGGGCGAAGACCCCAATGATATCGACAAAATATACACCAAGCTGCTGTGGGCCGGAGCCTCGGTGGGGCGTAGCGGGATGGCGGTACAGGCTATCTCCCCTATCGATATCGCCTTATGGGATATGAAGGCTAAACGTGCCGGTCTGCCACTGGCAAAACTGTTGGGCGCGCACCGCGACTCCGTTCAGTGTTACAACACCTCAGGGGGGTTCTTGCATACACCGCTCGATCAAGTGCTGAAAAATGTGGTGATTTCCCGCGAAAATGGCATTGGCGGTATTAAGTTGAAAGTCGGACAACCCAACTGCGCTGAGGATATTCGCCGCTTAACCGCAGTACGTGAAGCGCTTGGGGATGAGTTCCCGTTAATGGTTGACGCTAACCAGCAGTGGGATCGCGAAACGGCTATCCGCATGGGGCGTAAAATGGAACAGTTCAATCTTATCTGGATTGAAGAACCACTAGATGCTTACGACATCGAAGGCCACGCCCAGCTTGCTGCCGCGCTGGATACGCCTATCGCCACCGGGGAAATGCTGACCAGTTTCCGGGAACACGAGCAGTTGATTCTGGGCAATGCCAGCGATTTCGTTCAGCCAGATGCGCCGCGTGTCGGCGGTATCTCTCCGTTCCTGAAGATTATGGATCTGGCGGCGAAACACGGGCGTAAGCTGGCGCCGCACTTTGCGATGGAAGTACACCTGCACCTTTCCGCAGCGTATCCCCTGGAGCCGTGGCTGGAACATTTCGAGTGGCTGAACCCATTATTCAACGAGCAACTTGAGCTGCGCGATGGCCGCATGTGGATTTCCGATCGTCATGGTCTGGGTTTTACGCTCAGTGAACAAGCGCGCCGCTGGACACAATTAACATGTGAATTTGGCAAACGCCCTTAACCCGACTGGCGGGAATCCGTCCCGCCTCTCTTACCTTACAGGATGCATTCTGCCCTTATCTGAGGAGTAGATAATGAACACAATAATAAAGCGCACAAAAGTGCGTCATACCATTCTTATATTTTTATTTCTTGCTACCGTATTTAATTATGCGGATCGCGCAACTCTATCCGTAGTTGCCCCAATAATGAGTAAAGAATTAGGTTTTGATCCGGAAGCGATGGGCCTGGCCTTCTCCTCATTTGGTATCGCCTATGTCATTATGCAACTACCCGGTGGTTGGCTATTAGACCGCTACGGTTCACGACTGGTTTACGGTTGCGCATTGATTGGCTGGTCGTTAGTAACCATGTTTCAGGGAACGATCTATCTGTATGGCAGCCCATTAATTGTACTGGTTATTCTACGTCTGCTGATGGGCGCGATTGAAGCGCCTGCCTTTCCGGCGAACAGTCGTTTAAGCGTACAATGGTTTCCCAATAATGAACGAGGTTTCGTTACTTCAGTTTATCAGGCTGCGCAATATATCTCGCTGGGCATTATCACCCCGCTAATGACGATCATTCTGCATAATTTAAGCTGGCATTTTGTCTTCTATTATATTGGCGCTATTGGCGTGATGCTCGGTATATTCTGGTTAATGAAAGTCAAAGATCCGATGCACCATCCAAAAGTTAATCAAGCGGAAATTGACTATATTCGTAGCGGTGGTGGCGAGCCCTCTCTGGGCTGTAAAAAGGAGCCGCAGAAAATAACGTTCGCGCAGATTAAAACCGTCTGTGTTAACCGGATGATGATCGGTGTTTACATCGGGCAATTCTGCGTCACCTCTATCACCTGGTTCTTCCTGACCTGGTTCCCGACCTACCTGTACCAGGCGAAAGGCATGTCGATTCTGAAAGTCGGTTTTGTGGCCAGTATTCCAGCCATTGCCGGTTTTATTGGCGGCCTGCTCGGCGGCGTGTTCTCCGACTGGCTACTCAAACGCGGCTATAGCCTTACCGTCGCGCGGAAACTGCCTGTTATCTGCGGTATGTTGCTCTCTTGCGTAATTGTGATCGCCAACTACACCTCTTCAGAATTTGTGGTCATTGCGGCGATGAGTCTGGCCTTTTTTGCCAAAGGGTTTGGTAACCTGGGCTGGTGCGTACTCAGCGACACCTCGCCGAAGGAAGTTCTGGGTATTGCCGGCGGCGTATTTAACATGTGCGGCAATATGGCAAGCATCGTTACGCCGCTGGTCATCGGCGTGATTCTTGCCAATACTCAGTCGTTCGACTTTGCCATTTTATACGTTGGCTCGATGGGACTTATTGGTCTCATTTCATATCTGTTTATCGTCGGCCCGCTGGATCGCATCACGCTGACATCATCCGCAGCCTGATTGTCCACATTGCGAATTCTTCGCTCCGCTGTTCCGGGATTGCACTCCATCGGAACAGCGTTTTTTAGTTGTACCGCGCAATTCAGATGCCGTCGCCATACTCAAACGTATGGTGTATCCCGTTGAAATGCTGGTCCATATCCATCGACGGCTTATCGCTGCCCGGCTTGCCGACAATACGCGCCGGAACGCCTGCGGCGGTAGTGTGCGGCGGGACAGGCTGTAAAACGACGGAACCTGCGCCAATTTTCGCGCCGCGCCCCACCTCGATATTGCCGAGAATTTTCGCGCCCGCGCCAATCATCACGCCTTCGCGGATTTTAGGATGGCGATCGCCGCTCGTTTTCCCGGTACCGCCCAGGGTGACGGATTGCAGGATCGACACATCATCTTCAATAACCGCCGTCTCCCCCACCACAATACCGGTGGCATGGTCGAGCATAATCCCGCGGCCAATTTTCGCTGCCGGGTGAATATCCACCTGAAACGAGACCGAAACCTGATTTTGCAGGAAGATAGCCAGCGCGCGGCGACCTTTATTCCACAACCAGTGACCAATGCGGTAGGCCTGTAGCGCATGAAAGCCTTTCAGATATAACAGCGGCGTGGAGTATTTATCCACCGCCGGATCGCGAGTGCGCACGGCCTGAATATCGCAGGCTGCCGACGCGATCATTTCCGGGTCGGCGGCATAGGCTTCTTCAACTACTTCACGGATAGCGATAGCGGGCATGATGGGCGAAGCCAGTTTATTTGCCAGCATATAGCTCAGCGCACTGCCCAGATTTTCATGCTTGAGTAGCGTGGCGTGATAAAAACTGGCCAACATAGGCTCACAGTCAGCTAAAGCGCGGGCTTCAGCTTTAATATTCTTCCAGACGATTTCCAGTTCTTCACACGGCATGGCTTACTCCAGACGGGCAGAAAACGACCAACCCGTTCTGTGCGGGTTGGGTCGTTTATGCAAACAGTTCCTTACGGCTAGTGGCGACTCAGCTCTTCCTTGCGGGCGCGACCTAATAACGTTAATGCTGCCTCGCGCGCGTTTTTTCCGCAATACAATACTTGATAAATTTCCTCGGTTATTGGCATTTCAACACCAAAACGGTGCGCCAATTCACGAACTTCTTTCGTATTGCGATAGCCTTCGACCACCTGGCCAATCTTATCCTGCGCGCCTTTAACGTCCATGCCCTGGCCAAGCATCATGCCAAAACGACGGTTGCGCGACTGGTTGTCGGTACAGGTCAGCACCAGATCGCCTAAACCCGCCATCCCCATAAAGGTGGCGGGATCGGCGCCAAGCGCTGCGCCAAGCCGCGACATTTCGGTCAGTCCACGCGTGATTAGCGCCGTGCGGGCGTTCGCGCCGAAGCCGATGCCGTCAGACATCCCCGCGCCAATCGCAATCACGTTTTTCACCGCGCCGCCAAGCTGCACGCCGATAAAATCCGCATTGATATAGACGCGAAAACTTTTTCCGCAGTGCAACAGTTGCTGGAGATCGTCGGCAAAGGTCTCATCGGTTGAGGCCAGCGAGATTGCCGTCGGCAAACCCGCCGCCAGCTCTTTAGCGAACGTCGGACCGGAAATCACCGCCAGCGGGATTTGATCGCCTAACGCCTCGCGAGCGACATCCTGCAACAGGCGCCCCGTTTCCGCTTCCAGGCCTTTGGTCGCCCATACCAGACGCGCATCCGGACGCATCAGCGGTTTAATCTGCCGCAGCACGTCGCTGAAAACATGGCTTGGCACCACCACCAGAATGTTACGACTGGCCGCCAGCGCGGTTGCTAAGTCGCTTTCCAGGTGTAACGTATCGGGAAAAGGCACATCGGGAAGGAACGCGACGTTGCAGCGATCGTGCTCCAGGGTCGCGATATGTTTTGGGTCGTGGCCCCACAGGACAACCTGGTGGCCGTTTCTCGCCAGAGTGATGGCAAGAGCGGTGCCGTACGAGCCGGCACCGATGACTGTCATTGACGCATTACTTTGGTTCATCAGGCATCCTGATGTTCTTCAGTACCTTCGCCAGCCTGCTGCTGCAAATAGTTCATGAACAGCGCATCAAAATTGACCGGCGCAAGGTTCAGTTGCGGGAACGTACCGCGTGAAACCAGACTGGTGATGCACTCGCGAGCATACGGGAACAGAATGTTCGGGCAGTATGCGCCCAGGCAATGCGCCATCTGAGTGCCTTCAATACCGCTGATGGAGAAAATACCGGCCTGCTGAACTTCGCACAGGAACGCGGTTTCTTCCCCCAGGGAAGCCGTTACGGTAACACGCAGCACAACTTCATAAACGTCATCCGCCAGTTGGGAAGATGCCGTATCAAGATCCAGTTTAACCTCTGGCTGCCAATCTTTCTGGAAAACATGCGGTGCGTTTGGCGCTTCGAAAGAAACATCCTTGGTATAGATACGTTGGATCTGGAAAGCCATTTCAGTGTTATTTTGTTCTGACATGTGTAAAACCCTTTAGTGTTGTCCTTAAATACTTGAGTACGCCTTAACGCAACAGCGGATCCAGTCCACCACGCGCATCCAGCGCATACAAGTCGTCACAACCGCCAATGTGCTGTGCATCAATAAAAATTTGCGGAACCGTCGTTCGGCCACTACGTTTGATCATCTCTTCACGCTTCACGGCGTCGCCGTCAATCGCAATTTCCTGGAAACTCACGCCCTTGCTGTTTAACAGCGCCTTTGCACGATGGCAAAACGGGCAGGTTGCTTTGGTGTAGATTTCAATATTGGCCATGACTTCGCTCCTGTTTTTTACCCGATGGATTTCATGTCGACGCAAGGGCAAGTCATTCCCCTTGCGTCATGAAAACGACGGGTAATCACTTACCGCGCACCAGAGGCAGATTCTCGCCGCTCCAGCCTGCTACGCCTTCTTTCAACACAAAGACCTTTTCAAAGCCGGCTTTTGTCAGCGCGTTAGCGGATTCCTGGCACTGCATACCAGAACCGTCGACCACGATAATCGGCTTGTCTTTGTGCTTTTCCAGTTCGCCAACATTGTTGGCTTTGATTTCGCTCGGCAGCAAATTGGTCGCGCCAGCGATATGGCCTTTACGGAAATCGTCACGTTGACGTAAATCCACAACAACGGCGTCCTCTTTGTTGATAAGGCGCGTGGCTTCGCCGCGTGTAATCACCTTAACTTTTGAAGTCAGACCTTTGAACGTGGTAAATAAAACCGCCACCAGTAACGCAATCCAGGCGATACTCAGTATGGGATGACGGCCAACAAATTGCATAATTTCTTGCATGGGGGGTAACAACTCCCGACGTAGTGATTAAAAAACCAGGAAAGGAGTATACCTGTGCAGTGGCGCAAATACAGCCAGAGCGTGCACTGGAATGCATTTTTGCGGGGCGCTACGAAAAAAAATCACGCTATTACTTGCCTTCTCACGCCAGCGCGATCCCTTTCTTTGATCTTCTGAGGCTATTTTATCGATTCAGCTGTAGTAAAATTACGCAATTATTTTGTCTATTGAGTATGAGGTTGTCGCAATGTCGGTTTCTAAAAAACCTATGGTACTGGTGATTCTGGATGGCTACGGCTACCGTGAAGAACAGCAGGATAACGCTATCTTAAACGCCAAAACCCCGGTGATGGATGCTCTGTGGGCAAAACGTCCGCATACCCTGATCGACGCATCCGGTCTGGAAGTGGGTCTGCCTGACCGCCAGATGGGCAACTCCGAAGTGGGCCACGTGAACCTGGGCGCAGGCCGCATCGTTTATCAGGACCTGACGCGTCTGGACGTTGAAATTAAAGAGCGTACTTTCTTTGCTAACCCAGTCCTGACCAATGCGGTAGACCAGGCGAAAAACGCCGGTAAAGCGGTTCATATTATGGGTCTGCTGTCCGCGGGCGGCGTCCACAGCCACGAAGATCACATTATGGCGATGGTGGAGCTGGCCGCAGAGCGAGGCGCAGAAAAAATCTATCTGCACGCCTTCCTCGACGGTCGCGACACGCCGCCGCGCAGCGCTGAAGCCTCGCTGAAAAAATTCGAAGACAAATTCGCCGCGCTGGGCAAAGGCCGCGTGGCATCTATCGTCGGTCGTTACTACGCTATGGACCGCGACAACCGTTGGGATCGCGTGGAAAAAGCGTATGATCTGATGACCCTGGCGCAGGGCGAATTCCAGGCAGATACCGCTGTGGCTGGCCTGCAGGCCGCTTACGCTCGTGATGAAAACGATGAGTTTGTCAAAGCGACCGTTATCCGCGCCGAGGGCCAGGCTGATGCGGCGATGGAAGACGGCGACACGCTGATTTTCATGAACTTCCGCGCTGACCGCGCGCGCGAAATTACCCGCGCTTTCGTTAACGCTGATTTCGACGGCTTTGCGCGTAAGAAAGTGGTTAATCTGAACTTCGTGATGCTGACCGAATACGCCGCCGACATCAAAACTGCCGTTGCCTACCCACCAGCGTCGCTGGCGAATACCTTTGGCGAATGGATGGCGAAAAACGACAAAACTCAGTTGCGTATTTCCGAAACGGAAAAATATGCGCACGTAACCTTTTTCTTTAACGGCGGCGTAGAAGAACCGTTTGCTGGTGAAGAGCGTATTCTGATCAACTCACCGAAAGTGGCCACTTATGACCTGCAACCGGAAATGAGCTCTGCAGAATTGACTGAAAAATTGGTCGCGGCGATCGAAAGCGGTAAGTACGACACCATCATTTGTAACTATCCAAACGGCGATATGGTCGGTCATACCGGCGTGATGGAAGCCGCCATCAAAGCGGTGGAAGCGTTGGATAACTGCATTGAACAGGTAACAAAAGCGGTTGAGTCCGTTGGTGGACAACTGTTGATTACCGCGGACCACGGCAACGCGGAGCAGATGCGCGATCCGGCGACCGGTCAGGCGCATACCGCCCACACCAACCTGCCGGTGCCGCTGATTTATGTCGGCGAGAAAAACGTGAAGGCGGTTGAAGGCGGCAAACTTTCAGACATTGCGCCTACCATGCTGTCGCTGATGGGGATGGAAATCCCGCAAGAGATGACTGGTAAGCCGCTGTTCATCGTGGAATAATCCCTCCCCATGAGGGGAAAGGCGATTAACACCATTCAACAGGCCGTGAAACTAAAAACGTTTTCAGTCAGGCCTTTGTTCTACGCCAGCGTACTTAGCGCTGGCGTATTGTTGTGCGCCTTTTCCGCCCACGCGGATGACCGTGATCAACTCAAATCTATTCAGGCCGATATCGCCGCGAAAGAACGCGACGTACGCCAGCAGCAGCAACAGCGCGCCAGCCTCCTGGCACAACTGAAAGCCCAGGAAGAGGCCATCTCGGCCGCAGCGCGTAAGCTGCGCGAAACGCAAAGCACCCTGGATCAGTTAAACGCGCAAATTGATGAGATGAACGCCTCAATTGCCAAACTGGAGCAGCAAAAAGCCAGCCAGGAGCGTAATCTCGCCGCACAGTTGGACGCCGCTTTCCGCCAGGGCGAACACACCGGCATTCAGCTTATTCTTAGCGGAGAAGAAAGCCAGCGTGGGCAACGCCTGCAGGCCTACTTCGGCTATCTGAACCAGGCGCGCCAGGAGACTATCGCCGAACTGAAGCAGACTCGCGAACAGGTCGCCACGCAAAAAGCCGAGCTGGAAGAGAAGCAAAGCCAACAACAAACGTTGCTGTATGAACAGCGCGCCCAGCAGGCGAAGCTGGAGCAGGCGCGTAATGAACGTAAGAAAACGCTTGCCGGACTGGAGTCGTCTATTCAGCAAGGCCAGCAACAGTTAAGCGAACTACGCGCCAACGAATCACGCCTACGCAACAGTATCGCGCGGGCGGAAGCGGCGGCCAAAGCGCGAGCGGAGCGTGAAGCCCGCGAAGCGCAGGCGGTACGCGATAAGCAGCAGGAAGCCTCGCGTAAAGGCAGCACCTATAAGCCGACGGAAAGCGAGCGTTCGCTAATGTCCCGCACCGGCGGTCTGGGCGCGCCTCGCGGTCAGGCATACTGGCCGGTACGCGGCCCGATATTGCATCGCTATGGCGAACGGCTGCAGGGTGAGCTACGTTGGAAGGGGATGGTGATCGGCGCGTCGGAAGGCACCGAGGTCAAAGCCATCGCCGACGGCAGGGTGATTCTGGCGGACTGGCTGCAAGGCTATGGCCTGGTGGTGGTCGTGGAGCATGGTAAAGGTGATATGAGCCTTTACGGCTATAACCAGAGCGCGCTGGTCAGCGTAGGCGCGCAGGTGCGCGCCGGACAACCTATCGCCCTTGTGGGCAGTAGCGGCGGTCAGGGCAGACCTTCGCTTTATTTCGAAATTCGTCGCCAGGGTCAGGCCGTCAATCCACAGCCGTGGTTGGGAAGATAAGTTTTGCCTCAGTTTCGTCGCTCCATTCTCACGCTGGCCACTTTGCTGGCGTTTGCACATCCCGTTTTCGCTGGCAAGCTCGCCATCGTGATTGATGATTTTGGCTATCGCCCGCATACGGAAAACCAGGTTCTGGCGCTGCCGCCAAACATCTCCGTCGCCGTACTGCCCAACGCGCCGCACGCGCGCGAAATGGCAACTAAAGCGCACAATAGCGGGCATGAGGTGTTAATCCACCTGCCGATGGCGCCGCTAAGCAAACAGCCGCTGGAGAAGGATACGCTGCGACCAGATATGAGCAGCGATGAGATCGAGCGCATTATCCGCGAGGCGGTAAACAACGTGCCGTATGCCGTCGGGCTTAATAACCACATGGGCAGCGCAATGACTTCCAGCCTGTTCGGTATGCAAAAAGTTATGCAGGTGCTGGAACATTACAATCTCTATTTTCTCGACAGCATGACGATTGGCAATAGCCAGGCGATGCGCGCGGCATCCGGTACGGGTGTGAAAGTGATCAAGCGCAAAGTGTTCCTCGACGATACGCAAAACGAGGCGGATATCCGCCGTCAGTTTAATCGCGCTATCGAACTGGCCCGTCGCAACGGTTCCGCTATCGCGATTGGACATCCGCATCCCGCAACGGTTCGCGTGCTGCAACAGATGGTTTATCGCCTGCCGGCGGATATCACCCTGGTACGTCCAGGCAGCCTGCTCAACGAACCGCAGGTAGATACGTCCCGACCTGGTGTAACGCCGCAGAAAATTGACGCACCGCGCAATCCCTTCCGCGGCGTGAAGATGTGCAAGCCGAAAAAACCGCTGCAACCGGTCTACGCTACGCGCTTTTTCAGCGTCATCGGCGAGAGCATTACGCAAAGTTCCGTGGTTGTCTGGTTTCAGCATCAGTGGCAAGGCTGGGGGAAAATCGCCGCGCCTAAAAACGTGAGCGCTAAGACAGATTGAGCGCCTTACGGGCCATACGACGGTGCGACAAGGTTTTGTCGCGCCATTGCCACAGCCGGAAAGACCAGAGCAGCGTCTGATAAGCCGCTTTCGCGCTGCGGACGTTAGCCATCATCCGTCTATACATGCCAGAAGTAAAAATTTCGGCAATCATACGCTGGCGGGTCAAAATATCAGGCTCTTTACGTACCGCATGACAAACGCGTAACGCTTCCCAGGTAATTTGCTGGCGAAACTCCGGGTAAATCGGAATACGCCGGGCATAATCACGATTGAGCTTTTCTAATAACCGCGTAATTTTAATATAATGCCGCTGATAATTAATATTTTTATTGCCTTGTCTTTGCAAACGGCTTACCGAATTATCATGCAGGAAATATTTATATAATGATTCTTCGGTATAACGTACGCGCGTGGCATTAAACATAACTTCCGTCGACCATAATATGTCCTGATGATGTAGTCCGGGAACGAAAGTAATATTGTTATCGATAATCAGCGCACGTCGATAAACGCCCATCCAGACAACATGCGTCCAGCGCCGCGAGGCCAGCGCCATACGCAACCAATCCGGTCCGCTTAATACCCCGGTGGAACTCAGACGATCGGTCGGAATAGATTGCCAGGCGTGCCCGGTTTTTCGGACGCACCAGTCCGCGTTGCACTGCGCAACGTCCAGATCATCGTTAAGCGCCATGGTCATCAGCGTTTCATACATCTTCGGGTAGACCAGGTCATCTGCATCGACAAAGGCGACATAATCGCCGGTCGCTGCTTGCAGGCCAAGATTACGGGCGACAGATGCGCCAGCATTGGCCTGATGAAGCAGTCGAACATGCGGGTAATGTTCCGCGTAATGTTTTGCTATCTCAACGGAATGATCCGTCGATCCATCATTCACAATAATAATTTCCAGCGCCGACCACGTTTGCGCGATTAACGACGCCATGCAAGCATTAAAATCCGCTCCCGCATTATATAACGGGACAATGATACTCACTTTGGTTTTACTATTTTTCATAACGATTACCAGAAAAACCTTAATTTACCCTGCCTTTATACTGTGGCTCTATTAAGAAACTATTAAGCCGCCATAATTAATTTTTATAGTAAAAAGCAAGCACAAAACTCAGAGTAGAGCGTGACGTTAGCGAGTAAAATAAGAGTAAAGCGCAATTACGAATGCTTGATGTCTATGACAATTCTTTACGGCTTTCCAGATTTTCCCTAACAAAAAAGGTTGGCGAATGACACCAACCTTTTACGATGACACGTATATCAGACCCGATAAATATCATCGGGTCTCTATACATATTAATCCCAGCTCAGAATAACTTTTCCTGACTGGCCTGAACGCATGGCGTCAAAACCTTTCTGGAAATCATCAATAGAGAAACGATGGGTGATAATCGGTGACAGATCCAGACCGGACTGGATCAGCGCCGCCATTTTGTACCACGTTTCGAACATCTCACGACCATAAATACCTTTAATGAACAAGCCCTTAAAGATAACTTTTGTCCAGTCGATAGACATATCTGATGGCGGAATCCCCAGCATCGCAATACGACCGCCGTGATTCATGGTGTCCAGCATGGTACGAAACGCCGGCGGCGCGCCGGACATCTCCAGACCCACATCGAACCCTTCGGTCATTCCCAACTCCGCCATGACGTCGTTCAGGCTATCTTTCGCGACGTTGACCGCGCGGGTGACGCCCATTTTACGCGCCAGTTCCAGACGGTATTCATTGACGTCAGTAATCACCACATGACGCGCGCCGACATGTTTCGCCACCGCGGCGGCCATTACGCCGATTGGCCCCGCCCCCGATACCAGTACATCTTCGCCGACCAGATCGAAAGACAGCGCCGTATGCACCGCATTACCAAACGGGTCGAAAATAGAGGCTAAATCATCAGAAATGTTATCCGGGATTTTAAACGCATTGAACGCCGGGATGACCAGGTATTCCGCGAAGCAGCCGGGACGATTGACACCCACGCCGGTGGTGTTGCGACACAGGTGAGTACGACCGCCACGGCAGTTGCGGCAATGACCGCAGGTGATATGACCTTCGCCGGAGACGCGATCGCCGATTTTAAAGCCTTTCACTTCCTGACCGATGCCGACCACTTCGCCGACATATTCATGCCCCACGACCATCGGAACCGGGATGGTTTTTTGCGACCAGTCATCCCAGTTATAGATGTGAACGTCAGTGCCGCAGATGGCTGTTTTACGGATTTTAATCAGCAAATCGTTATGGCCGACTTCCGGTTCCGGAACGTCGGTCATCCAGATGCCCTCTTCCGCTTTCAGTTTGGATAACGCTTTCATCTTACATCCTCAGGCAATCACGCCCAGTTGTTTACCAATACGCGTGAACGCGTCTACCGCACGCGTAATTTGCTCAGGCGTATGCGCCGCAGACATCTGGGTACGAATACGCGCCTGACCTTTTGGTACGACCGGATAGAAGAAACCGGTAACGTAAATGCCCTCTTTTTGCAGTTCGCGGGCAAATTTCTGCGCGACAACCGCATCTCCCAGCATTACCGGGATGATGGCGTGATCCGCGCCTGCCAGCGTAAATCCCGCGGCAGACATCTGCTCACGGAACTGCCGGGCGTTCGCCCACAAGCGCTCGCGCAGTTCTGCGCCCGCTTCCACCATCTCTAACACTTTAATAGAAGCCGCCACGATCGCCGGCGCCAGGGAGTTGGAGAACAGATATGGGCGGGAACGCTGACGCAACCACTCAACGACCTCTTTACGCGCCGCGGTATAGCCGCCGGATGCGCCGCCTAACGCTTTGCCCAGCGTACCGGTAATAATATCTACGCGGCCCATTACGTCGCAGTATTCATGGGAACCGCGACCGTTTTCGCCGACAAAGCCTACCGCGTGAGAATCATCAACCATCACCAGCGCATCGTATTTATCGGCCAGATCACAGACGCCTTTCAGATTGGCGATGACGCCATCCATTGAGAACACCCCGTCGGTGGCGATCAGGACATGACGCGCGCCGGCCTCACGCGCCTCTTTCAGCCGTGCTTCCAGCTCAGCCATATCGTTGTTGGCATAGCGATAGCGCTTCGCTTTACACAAACGCACGCCGTCAATGATAGACGCGTGGTTCAGCGCGTCGGAAATAATAGCGTCTTCCGCGCCCAGCAACGTCTCAAACAAGCCGCCGTTAGCGTCGAAACAGGAGGAATACAGAATCGCATCTTCCATGCCGAGGAAGCTTGCCAGCTTTTGCTCCAGCGCTTTGTGGCTGTCCTGGGTGCCGCAGATAAAACGCACGGACGCCATACCGAAACCGTGGCTGTCCATGCCCGCTTTTGCGGCATTAATCAGCTCAGGGTGATTCGCCAGCCCGAGATAGTTATTGGCGCAAAAGTTAATAACGTGGCTTCCATCCGCCACGGTGATATCCGGCTGCTGCGCAGACGTAATAATGCGCTCTTCTTTAAACAATCCTTCCGCCCGAGCGGTTTCCAGATCGTTGGTTAACTGTTTGTAAAAATCCCCACGCATTGCGATTCTCCAGACTGGGCAAATTTCAGCACATATTACCCAAAGCGATACGTTGATACGAGATGACGCGTCATCACTTCTTTAAAATGCAGCATAAATCACGCGTATCCTCACGGGTTATCAGTGAATGGATGAATAGTGTTATGATAAGAGCATTCATGTCTGAGACAGTCTCTGACACCATAATTCAAAGGTTACAGTTATGATCATCGTTACCGGCGGCGCGGGCTTTATCGGCAGCAATATCGTTAAGGCCCTGAATGATAAAGGTATCACCGATATTCTGGTGGTGGATAACCTGAAAGACGGCACCAAGTTTGTAAACCTGGTGGATCTGAACATTGCTGACTATATGGATAAGGAAGATTTCCTGATCCAGATTATGTCCGGAGAAGAGCTCGGCGATATCGAAGCTATTTTCCATGAAGGCGCCTGCTCTTCCACCACCGAGTGGGACGGCAAGTATATGATGGATAATAACTATCAATACTCCAAAGAGCTGCTGCACTATTGTCTTGAGCGCGAAATCCCGTTCCTCTATGCCTCTTCTGCCGCCACCTATGGCGGTCGCACGTCTGATTTCATCGAATCGCGCGAATACGAAAAACCGCTTAACGTTTACGGCTATTCTAAGTTCCTGTTTGATGAATATGTGCGCCAGATCCTGCCAGAAGCGAACTCGCAGATTGTCGGTTTCCGCTATTTCAACGTCTATGGACCACGTGAAGGCCATAAAGGCAGCATGGCAAGCGTGGCATTTCATCTGAATACACAGTTAAACAACGGCGAAAGCCCGAAACTGTTTGAAGGCAGCGAAAACTTCAAGCGCGACTTCGTTTACGTGGGCGATGTGGCCGCCGTTAACCTGTGGTTCCTGGAAAGCGGTAAGTCCGGCATCTTTAACCTGGGCACAGGCCGCGCGGAATCTTTCCAGGCCGTCGCCGACGCGACGCTGGCATACCATAAAAAAGGCAGCATTGAATACATTCCGTTCCCGGATAAGCTGAAAGGCCGCTATCAGGCGTTTACGCAGGCGGATTTAACCAATCTGCGCAACGCGGGCTACGACAAACCCTTTAAGACCGTCGCCGAAGGCGTCACGGAGTATATGGACTGGCTGAACCGCGACGCGTAAGTATGAAAATTTTGGTCATTGGCCCGTCCTGGGTGGGCGACATGATGATGTCGCAAAGTCTCTATCGCACGCTTAAAGCGCGCTATCCCCAGGCGATAATCGACGTGATGGCGCCAGCCTGGTGTCGTCCGTTGTTATCGCGTATGCCGGAAGTTAACGAGGCGATACCCATGCCGCTGGGCCACGGCGCGCTGGAAATCGGCGAGCGCCGCAGATTGGGCCATAGCCTGCGAGAGAAGCGCTACGATCGCGCCTGGGTGTTGCCAAATTCGTTTAAATCGGCGCTGATTCCTTTCTTTGCCAATATCCCGCACCGTACCGGCTGGCGCGGCGAAATGCGCTATGGCCTGCTGAACGATGCGCGCGTCCTTGATAAAGACGCCTGGCCGCTGATGGTGGAGCGCTACGTGGCGCTGGCCTATGACAAGGGCGTGATGCGCACGGCGAAAGATCTGCCGCAGCCGCTGCTCTGGCCGCAGCTCCAGGTTAGCGAGGGTGAAAAGTCGCTGATATGCAGCGACTTTTCACTATCTTCTGAACGTCCTCTGATCGGCTTTTGCCCCGGCGCGGAATTTGGCCCGGCAAAACGTTGGCCGCACTATCACTACGCCGAACTGGCAAAGCAGCTCATTAACGAAGGGTATCAGGTCGTACTGTTTGGCTCGGCAAAAGACCATGAAGCCGGAAATGAGATCCTGGCGGCGCTGAATAGCGAGCAGCAGGCATGGTGTCGCAACCTGGCGGGGGAAACCCAGCTGGAACAGGCCGTCATTCTGATAGCCGCCTGTAAAGCCATCGTCACCAACGATTCCGGACTGATGCACGTCGCGGCGGCGCTCGACCGCCCGCTGGTCGCCTTGTATGGCCCAAGTAGCCCGGATTTCACGCCGCCGCTGTCTCATAAGGCCCGGGTGATTCGTCTCATTACGGGTTATCACAAAGTGCGTAAAGGTGATACGGCGCAAGGCTATCACCAGAGCCTGATCGATATCACGCCGCAGCGGGTTCTGGAAGAGCTTCATTCGCTGTTGTCGGAAGAGGGCGTTTAATGCGGGTTTTGATCGTTAAAACATCATCGATGGGCGACGTATTACATACCCTGCCTGCGCTTACCGACGCGCAACAGGCGATTCCGGGGATTCAATTTGATTGGGTTGTCGAAGAAGGGTTTGCGCAAATTCCGTCCTGGCACAGTGCTGTCGATCGCGTGATTCCCGTCGCTATTCGCCGTTGGCGCAAAGCCTGGTTTTCCGCGCCCATCAAAGCGGAACGCACAGCCTTTCGTCGGGCGGTATGCGCAAACCAATACGACGCTGTGATTGATGCGCAGGGGCTGGTAAAAAGCGCGGCGCTGGTGACGCGTCTGGCGCATGGGATAAAGCACGGTATGGACTGGAGTACCGCCCGCGAACCGCTGGCCAGCCTGTTCTATAACCGTAAACACCATATCGCAAAGCAACAACATGCGGTTGAACGGACGCGCGAGCTGTTCGCCAAAAGCCTGGGATACGATAAACCGCAGTCGCAGGGCGATTATGCCATCGCAAAACATTTTCTGCATTGCCAGCAGGCGGTTAGCGATCCGTATGCGGTGTTTTTACATGCCACGACCCGCGATGATAAACACTGGCCGGAAGCAAACTGGCGCGAGCTTATCGGCCTGGTGGGCAACACCGGATTACGGATAAAACTTCCCTGGGGCGCGCCTCATGAGGAGGCCCGGGCTAAACGACTGGCCGAAGGCTTTGACTATGTGGATGTGTTACCGCGCATGAGCCTGGAGGAGGTCGCCAGAGTGCTGGCTGGCGCAAAATTTGTCGTATCGGTTGATACCGGCCTGAGCCATCTCACCGCCGCGCTCGACAGACCGAATATTACGCTATATGGCCCAACGGACCCTGGGTTAATTGGAGGTTATGGGAAGAACCAAATGGCATGCTGCTCACCAGAAAAAAACCTGGCGAATTTAGATGCCACAAGCGTATTCGGAAAGATTCATTAAAGAGACACTGTCTCATCCCAAACCTATTGTGGAGAAAAGATGCTAACCACATCATTAACGTTAAATAAAGAGAAATGGAAACCGATCTGGAATAAAGCGCTGGTTTTTCTTTTTGTTGCCACGTATTTTCTGGATGGTATTACGCGTTATAAACATTTGATAATCATACTTATGGTTATCACCGCGATTTATCAGGTCTCACGCTCACCGAAAAGTTTCCCCCCTCTTTTCAAAAATAGCATATTTTATAGCGTAGCAGTATTATCATTAATCCTTGTTTATTCCATACTCATATCGCCAGATATGAAAGAAAGTTTCAAGGAATTTGAAAATACGGTACTGGAGGGTTTCTTATTATATACTTTATTAATTCCCGTACTATTAAAAGATGAAACAAAAGAAACGGTTGCGAAAGTAGTACTTTTCTCCTTTTTAACAAGTTTAGGACTTCGCTGCCTTGCAGAGAGTATTCTATATATCGAGGACTATAATAAAGGGATTATGCCATTCATGAGCTATGCGCATCGACATATGTCCGATTCCATGGTTTTCTTATTTCCAGCATTATTGAATATTTGGCTGTTTAGAAAAAATGCACTTAAGTTGGTTTTTTTGGTGCTTAGCGCTATCTATCTTTTCTTTATCCTGGGAACCCTATCGCGAGGGGCATGGTTGGCGGTGCTCATAGTAGGTGCGCTGTGGGCAATACTGAATCGCCAATGGAAGTTAATAGGAGTCGGTGCCATTTTATTAGCCATCATCGGCGCTTTGGTTATCACTCAACATAATAACCAATCAGATTCAGAACATTTACTTTATAAATTACAGCAGACAGATAGCTCATCTCGTTATACTAACGGAACCCAGGGCACCGCGTGGATACTGATTCAGGAAAACCCGATCAAGGGCTACGGCTATGGTAATGATGTGTATGATGGTGTTTATAATAAACGCGTTGTCGATTATCCAACGTGGACCTTTAAAGAATCTATCGGTCCGCATAATACCATTCTGTACATCTGGTTTAGTGCAGGCATATTAGGTCTGGCGAGCTTGGCCTATTTATATGGCGCTATCATCAGGGAAACAGCCAGCTCTACCTTCAGGAA
Organism: Salmonella sp. SAL00670; assembly: GCF_046552235.1. Lineage (NCBI taxonomy): Bacteria > Pseudomonadati > Pseudomonadota > Gammaproteobacteria > Enterobacterales > Enterobacteriaceae > Salmonella > Salmonella sp. SAL00670. Next base: position 99,146 of record NZ_JBGDUO010000005.1, on the reverse strand, counting down.
AGTAGAGATAAGTCCCTACAATGCTCATCTCTTGCTATTTTTATCTTTCGTCGGTTTTTATATCGTTCGTGGCAATTTTGAACAGGTCGATATTGCTCAAACTGGTATCATTACTGGTTTTCTGCTGGCGCTAAGAAATAGATAAAAAAACGCGCTGATACTTATTACGGTATCAGCGCGTTTTTCATCATCAGAACTCAATCACTTATCAAACCAGCTTTTCATTTGTTCCTCGAAACGCTGCGCTACATTTTCCCAACTGTATTTTGAAAACACCAGGGATTTTGCTTTTTCGGCAATCTGGTGGCGTTCCTTATCAGCAAGCGCACGTTTAATATCATTAATTATACTGTCGCTCGACATAGGCTCTGCGAGGTGATAGCCCGTTATGCCATCTAACACAAATTCGCTAATCCCCCCTTTTTTGCTGGCAAGAACCGCTTTTCCTGCTGCCATCGCTTCTACAGCTACCATGCAAAATGCTTCTTCAACCTGAGATGGCACAATAACCAGATCGGCTATATGATAGAAGTTATGCATCTGGTCGGGAGATTGCCCCCCTGCCATAATACAATCCGTTCCAATCTCTTTTACGGCGTCCAGTACTTTCTTTTGATACTCTGCTTTTTCACCCTTGCGGCTTGCATAAGGGTCGCCAACAACGACAAGTTTAATATTACTTCTTAAGGTACGTAATTGTTTGAACGCCTGCAAAAGCAACAGGATGCCTTTATCAGGCGAAATTCTCCCGGCATATAAGAGAACGGTGGCATCTTCCGCAATATTTAATTGCTGACGAAGATTATCTTGTGGGTTTCTTTTATAAGTCTCAGCACAAAAACCATTAGGCACAATACTAACAGCAGCGGCAGGCAATCTTTCTTCATAAAACGCTTTAAGAAACTGACTGGGCACGATAATTTTTGCATCGTTATCAGGAAGTTCTGGTTCAAATGCGTTATGCATGTGCATAACCAGTTTTGCATTCGGATTGCGCTCTCTGATCTGCCGATACAGTTTCATACTATTATGAATAACAATGACGCTATCTTCCTGGGTAGTCACTTTATCTCTAATATTAAGGACGCGCTGGGAATAGGGTAGTGGGTCGAGACGAGTCCATTTCTGAAAAAGACGCTTATAAACTTTACTAAACCCAATGTAATGAATATCACAATTATCGTTTATTTTATTATATTCAGGATAGCCAGCATTCTTTATACAAGCAATAGCACTCGGTATTGATAGTCGTTTTGCAACCTGGTAAATCCAGGTTTCTACCGCAGCCGCACCACGAGGAGGAATTGAAAATATAGGAGTAACAGTAAATATGATTTTTTTAATCATAATAGCTATAATCCAGAATAGTTAACTTTATAGAAAAAGAAATGTTATAGAAAAAGAAATGCGTGCCGAAGCAACGCAAAATAATGATTTATCTAGTGTCTAGACAATTTTATCGTAATATATTTCATCCTCAAGTTCCGAGGCTGTAATATATGGAATAATATCGTAATGAATTGCAGTATCATCTGATAAATTAAAGATATTTAAATCACTCACATTTTTTCTCATAAAAGTAAAAAATGGCAGTATTTTAAACAGGTCTTTACTAAGCTCAGATGGCATAGGGCTGGTAGATTCGTCATAGAAACGTGGGCAACTCCCTGTTAAGTCAAGCCCAGAACATATAATACGGCCATACTTGAGGGAATAGGCAACCTGAATAGCGGTATAAGCAATAGTATGGCAAGAGCAATACCCGATGCTGATATCCTTGCAAAATCCAGCCAGTCGCCCTCTTTTCGAAAGGGGAACTGAAATAAGTAATGCTTTATGAACCCGCTTGAGGATATTAAATTTAATTTTCTTTAAAAAGCCCCCTTTTTCTCGGCGATAAAAGGAGCGAATAATTAAACAGTTTTCTTCAATATATTTTTGATCATCCACTGAAGCCTGTTCGTACACATCAAGATTGACGATAGTAAACTGACTGTTACGGCTAAAGTTATAAAAATCTTCGCGCCGACGATGGAGGAAGCGAACATCCGTCAGAAGGTACAAAAATGGCTTGACGTTATTGTTTAGCAAATATTGAACAGAACCATTGACTGCAATGACATCTTTCATTCGTAACAAGGACAGCGGCGTCTTTCTGGACGTAGGACCAGAAAGAAAAATAATACAATCTTCAGCCGTTCTTTTCGCAATAAGTTGCAGAACATCGGCGTGAGTTATGAAGTTAACGCTGCCCATAAAAAACTCGTATGTTTATCATGCAACCTATAAATAAATGTTATATTCAATAACTAATATTACATCTCAAATTCTCTCAAGTATGTCATAACGCTGCAGCAAATAAAAGTCAGTCAGCCCCTTAAATTAAACCAAACGTGCTACATTGATCAGCGCTTTTCCTTACCCTTAATACGACGCAAGAAATTTCGAAGTTTTTTCTTATAAATCAATAAGTAAAATCCGATATCTCTCATATTATTTTTGATACCATAATGTCTTTCTAAATCAATACGATCCTTTGCTTTTCGTTGTCTGGAAGGTCTTTTTCCGGACAAATCGATAATTCTGATCTCATTGCCTTGCAGGATAAAGTTACCTTTATGGGGATCGCCCGAAACCATACCATGCTGATGCAGAGAATATATCGACTGTTTGATTTTCCCTCTCACCTCGTCAGAAATTTCTGGCATATCAACAAGTTCAATACCTTCAATATACTCAATTATCATCACGTATGTTTTTACATAGCGTAATGTTTTAATTTCCGCCAGCAGGTAAAAATCATTAAGCGCCGCAAACCCTTCACGCCGCACACGATCTGTCTGATGAAAAAGCTTTTCGTAGTAATCTCCTTTTACTAACGATTTGAAAAAGCGTTCAGTATTTTTTACTTTTGGGCTAAATACTTTGAGAATATATTTTCCGTAGTCTGTATTAATCAATACAACTTTTGTATCTTCTATATTACGAAAGACTTTAATAACCTGATGATTATAAGATAGAAAATCTTTGAATATCTCAATGTATTTTTCACCGTCTTTTTTGACAAAGACGGTATAGTTTTTAACCTTTTTTTCAATAATCATAATGGAGATTTAGGGAAGGGAATTATTTGTGGAAAAGTTTACGATAAAGATATGCGCTTCCAGCCAGAAGGCCTTTAAAATAATGACCTTGCACGAGAAGATGTTTATATCGCTTCTTAAATTCGACTATGGTACGCGCATCTTTTGCGGGAAAATCTTTCCAGGGCGAGTTCAGTCGTGCATTTTTATAATAGATAACTGAAGGATAATTTGCCCAGGCATGCCATGGTTTTGTAGCGCCCGTATAATGAATTAAAATAGTATTATCATTAATTATATTGCTATATTTTTTATGTGACTTATCTTTCAACTCACTTTTAATAGTATAAATAGTATTATACGGTCGCGGTAGAAAAATGACTTTATCCTGTAGGAGAATATTCAAAACATCCTGATCGGGATATTTAAAAGAGTCAGCTTCTTTACCTGCCAGAAGTAAAAATGCCTTTTCAGTTAAGGCATTCTCTTTCCATAATTTCAGGTTAACAAAAACCACGCCGGAGTTAAAATAACCACCTTGTAAATTAAAAGCGCTTAATCTCTCATTTACCTTATTCTGGATGGAATCAACATCTTTTACGACCGCAGCAATCTTCTCTGTCAAATCAAGCTGTAGAAGATCTTGCAAAGATCCTTTGCATACAACATCGGCATCCAAATAAAGTAGTGTGTTTACCTTCTTACTGAGATAATCGAAAGCAAATAAACGAAAATACATTGCTCTCGACCATACTTTAGTTTGAGGCAATACCTCAAGGCTTTCTACTTTAATAAGATAAAGAGAAATTTTTATGTGATGCTGTACGGCTAAACGCTCTATATATTTTACAAAACACGGAGAGTATGAATCACAAATAATGTGAAAAGCGAGCGGGATATTATTGTTTAGTACAACTGAAGCAATTGACACCCCCACACCATCAAGATAGTTTTCATCAACGCCATAAGAAATGTTTAATACGTTATCATCATTATTATTATTACTTTCATCAAAAATTTTATATTCAGCTATTTCTATCTCAGGAAATGAATCCATTACATCACCTATGGGTTTTATTCAAGAAGTTTACGTTTAAAGTAGGCTATATAATAATTTATACCCGAAGTATAATGCTTCTGATTAAACATATGCTTTGCCGCATAACGTAACTGATGGCTAGTCACTGGATTTAAAAGTGCACAATGAGACCATGGTGAGTTGCTCTTAGCCTGTAAAAAATATTGTGACACAGGGTAAGCCCCCCAACTATGCCAGGGCTTCGTTGGTCCGATATAATGAACAAATACAGTCTCAGCATCGACTGGATTAATAACTGAATCTTTTAATTCATAGTTAAGACTAAATTGTGTATTAAATTTTTTATCAACAAAACGCACTTTATTCACTAACAATATATTTAATACATCCTGATCAAGGTGCGTTATGCGCTGTACTACCTCCGGATCTTTTAGCATTTCAATCGCTTTCTTAGAGATATTTTCTGCGGTCCAAAGAGGTATGTTAATTAAAATAAAACCGGCATTAAAATAGCCAGAAACCAGCCCAGGCGTTGCCAGGCTAACCGAGCGCTTAGTCCACCACTCCAACTCGCCTTCAGCAACAACCGCCGCAATCTCATTTTCAGCGAAATTAAGATCAATAAGTTCTTGAATACTCCCTTTACATGCAATATCTGCATCCAGATAAAGTACTCTATCTGTTTTATCTGAAAAATAATCGGCGATAATGAATCTAAAGTATGTTGCATAGGTCCAGTTTTTGGTACTGGGTAGCGATTTTAAGCGCTCACAGTCGATTAGGTAAACAACGATCTGCGTAGCGTACTGTTTTGCTAATGCCTCAAATCGTTGCTGGTCTTCAGAGTCAAAGAAATCGGTAAAAACATGGAAAGCTAACGCCTTCTCTGGGTTAGCGAGGAGAACCGATGCAATAGAGACACCACAGCCAAAAAGAAAGTTTTTATCAATCCCATAAGCTATATTAAATTTATCAGCATCACTATGTTGTGCATAGTTATAATCTAAAGTCTGTTGAATGACTTCTTCTTCAAAATATTTTCTGCTCATAGTGATCACTTTTGTAATTTCGAGAATATCGCATTATTAAAATTTTTAAAATATAGCACATCGTAAAATCTCTCAATCGTGCCGGGAATAATATCATGCTGATATTTTACTTCACCAGAAATAACGCGATTAAGGTGTCCTACAAAATCATCTATAGCCCCCGGGGTGTAAAGCTCACCATTCAAGCCGGGTTTAATCATATCGCGCGGACCAGACATACAATCAGAACTAATACACGGAATTCCATATGACATTGCTTCCAGCAGGGTCATAGGAAATCCCTCAAATGCAGAGGTAAGTAGTAACGCGGTGACATTTTTTATTTTTTGCTGTACGACTTGCCACGGCGCGCTTTGCCAACCATACCAGATCACACGCTGCTCAATACCAAGCTCCCGACTATAGGCCTGGCACTTTTCAAAATCTGAGCCATCACCAATAATATGTAGCTGCCATTCCCCTGTCGTACGAGCTAAGCCATCAAATAAATCTTTAACTCTTTTCTGCCCTTCAAATTTAAGACGCCCTACATAGAGAAATACAGCGGGTTTATCGCGCTCAGGCGGCGGCACAATGATTGTTTTAATAGAGACAGGATTATAAACGACGCTAATATCTTGCGCTGAGATACCCCGTGCCATCATCTGTTCTTTAATACCACTACTGATGGCCAGATGATAATCCGCGTACGTTATACATTCTGCATGTTTTTTATGGTCGAGCGAAAAATGCGGCCACGAGAAAATAGTAAACTGTTTACCACTTTTCTTTCGTGCTTTATTGGCATAAAGACATGAGATGACATCAATACATATCACAATATCTGGTGACGTTTCTTTCAACCATTGACTAAAATTATAAACATGCTTAGCTCGACGAAGAAAACTTAATTTTATATTTGAGAATGATTGCGCATATTTAATCTCTTTTAGCCATGCTTTATCCATTTTGTCATTACGACAAAAGAAAAACATTTCACAGTTGATTTTCAGAGAGCTATTTTCAAACGTATGGATAACGTTGCTAATAACGGTTTCCATCCCTCCAAAACCAGATACCGCTTCGCCAATAAATGCTATTTTCATATATACCCCAGAGTTAAAACCTTAATCTAAAGACTTTAGATATTAAATAGCAAAAATAGTAATATAATCCTATAGAGTAATTTTTACCTGACATTTCTCTTTTTGCTTTAAGGCGTATTTCTCTTGGGGATGGTGAAAAAAACCTCCTGTTATTTTTCCATGGGGATTCATTAAAGTATCGATCAAAATATCTTGCTTTAAATATCTTATACCATGGTTTATTTGGAGTCACATAATGCATAATAATAGTATTATCTATATTTTTAGCTTCAGCATCAAAGTTAACAGATAATGTCGTTTTATTGTTAAATTTTCTTTGGAGATACTTCACCTTTCCATTGAGTAAAATATTTAAAACATCCTGATCGGCATATCTAAAAATCTTACCACAATTAATCATAGACAAAGATTCTTGAGTTACGTTATTTTTTCTCCACTCATAGTTATTAATTAACATCACGCCTGCATTGAAATACCCATTAAAATCCACCCCATAATCTAATTGTTTTACTCTTTTTTGCATATCCGGCGAGTCTAAGATCACTCCTGCGATTTCCCCTTCAAGATTAATATCAATTAACTCAGATAATGAACCATGACAAATAATATCGCAATCCAAATATAAAATTTTTGAAATTCCTTTATTAACAACATCCGGAATTAAAAAACGAAGACATGTAGATAATGGAATACCCAGAATTAACGTTTCCGGATTAATATCGAAATTATTGTTAATATGATATGCTGTAATTGATACATTAGGTTGTTTCAATTCAAGAAAAGGTAATAAATCATACTCCGACACACCCGATATCAATAAATGAAAATGCAAGTCAATATCTTTATTATTTTCGATAATGGAATATATTGCCACACCTGCCGGCATTATAAAACCATGATCAAAGCAAAGAGCAATGTCCAGTCTTCTTCCAAAAAAATCATCATGTTGAATTATGTTTTTTTGGTTTGAAATATAACTTTTAATGTCAGACATTCTGTCTATCCTTGTCTCACTCATAAATTACTCACTGAGTGCATAATTATTATAATTACAGATTTTTTCTTATTGTTCTTTCTTTGATTCGAGCGGCTTTAACATCCGCCAAGTGAATCAACCCCGATTCTTTTTGCAAAATCTCTCGCAGGGGGAGAGAGAAATACTCACGCATAAACCGGAATATATCCCGCTGAGTCAGGCCAATATTCATTGAAGAAAAATAAAGCCCAATTAAATCTTTGTCACGCCAGCGAAGGGGAACGCGCTGACGTATCTGCGCGCGATGCAGGTCGATTACGGAGATTTTTAAATCCTCTTCGCGACCAGTGAAAGGTAAATGCAGAAGAAAGTGGCAAATATAACAGTCGCGATGGTTAATTCCCCCGGCGTGCATTTTACGTACCATAGTCGCAACACGCTTAATGATCATCCACTTCACCTGCGCGTCCGGTGGATTAACAGCCCAGTCAGCACAGTAGTCTTCAAGGCTAATGGTAGGCGTTAAATCTTCGGTGATAATAAATGATGTTCTGGTTAGCGGGTTTACGCCTTTTTCACCAAAACCAACGCCGTGCATCGTATCAACGCCCAGCTCATGTAGACGATGAATAGCGTGCCATTCTCTGTCAGCGCCCAGAACAGGCATACGTAACGAAATCAGGTTCTTCACAATTTCTTTCAGCGAAGTGCCTTTATGCCACTTCAGGAAGTAGCTTTTACCGTCCAGCTCAAACCGCAATGTTCGACGCGTCTCCAGCTCTCTGAACACTTCGCCCTGTAACGTTTTCACTTCCTCAAAAGCATCTTTACCGCGCCATAGTGTGGTTAACGGCGCTTTCAGCTCAACCATCTAAATCACCTGTAATAATATCTGCGGCCTTCTCCGGTAAGCTGTATAAATCCTGGGTATCAGCATAATACCGCGCATTTTCAGCCCAGGCGTTGCGTAAGGAAGGCTGTGTCAGCGCTTTGAGTAAAACCTCATTTAACGCATCCTGGCGGAATGGTTCAGTCATCGCTTCGCCACAGTTTGCATCCACAATATAATGTGCATAACCGCACACCGCGGTTGTCAGCACCGGCAAACCAGCAGTAATGGCTTCCAGCAAAACAATACCAGCAGCTTCCTGATAGGCTGGGTGCAGTAAAAGGTCGGCTGCCGCCATTAACTCCGCGATATCATTACGTCCGGAGAAAAAATGCACATTCGTGCCGACGCCGCTTCTTTCAGCCAGTGCTGCAAACTTCTTCGGCTTATCCTGCCCGACAACATAGAGCACCGTATTTTGCCGTAAAGATTCGGGTAGCGATGCCAGCGCTTCAATAGAGCGATCCACACCTTTACGGGTAAAGTCAGACCCTACTTGCAACAGTAATTTTTGCTGTTCTGAGATACCATTTTTCTGACGATAAATTTGACGACTGTTCGGGATCTGTTGGCTATATTTTCTGTCCGGGTAAATCCCCGGAGGAAGAATATGGAAACGCTCCGCTTCAGTCTGATAATGTTTTTGGAAGTCAGCAATCTGCTTATTCGTCAGCATTAATAGTTGCGTCGGCTTGCCGTGTTCAAACGTGGCGCGTTCAAAAGCAGCATAATGCCGATAGCGTGATGTCAGGCGATAGAAAAAACCTTTTTCCTGTGCGACTTTTTCGGCATAACACACGTCTGCGGCGTAATACACATCAAGGCCCGGCATCTTATTGAATCCAACCACCCGATCGACAGGATGGTCACGCAAATGGTGTTGCACCCAGGCATAATATTCTGCGTTACGACCGTGGTTCGTCCGGGATTTAACCGGCACGCGGATTAATTCAAAATTATCCGGGCATTCCCCTTCCCATGACTGAGTATAAACACGAACCTGATGACCTCGCGCCGCCACGGTTTGGGCAATGCGCATAAAATCACGCTGCAGACCGCCAAAAGGAAAATATTTATATAAGCAAAAGGCAACTCTCATAGCAGGCTGTCCAAATCTATGGTGCGTGCCTCATGCGGCAGCATTTTTTCCGTCGCGGCGATAACATCTTCAGCCGGAATCACGGAAAGGTATTTTTTATTACGATCAAGCTCATGCCGTTCAGGCATCGGCTGATAATTTCCTGCCCAAAACTGAATGATGTCGTCGGTCCAGGGACGCCAGAACACATGATCCGTCGCGCCGAAAAGGCAAATGACCGGCGTTTTGACTGCTGCGGCAATATGACCAGGGGCCGAATCAACGCCGATAAAGAGATCCGCATGGTCAATCAACGCGCCCAATTCAGGAAAGCGAGTTTTACCCGCCAGACCAGTAACCGGTTTTGTTTCACAGCCGCGTGCAATAGCATCCACGCAGGCCATCTCGTCTGCGGCCGGGCCTGACGTCAGTACAACTTGATAACCGCGGCGCTGCACGGCATCAATAACCTGCGAGAATTTATCATTATCCCAGCACTTAAATAGCTGCCGTGCCGTAGGCTGAATAACAACATATTGTCGGGTCACACCAAGTTGTTTGAGCTGTTGTCGCATGTTTTCCCAATGTTCCGGGCGATAGCTCATGGTGGTTTCCGTGACATACTGTTTTAGCGCTAACGGCTTTAGCGCGGATAATGTGCGCTCAACAGCATGTTCTCCCGCATAAGGTACTAAATGCGTAAAGCTCTTTTTCCATAAAGCAGACTGACGATTACCGAAATCCTGCGAGATTTTTATTTTTGCGTTTAAAAAACGCACAATAAGCGCCACGCTCCACTGATCGGTGAGGTTGACGACCAGATCATACGAGTTAGCACGCAATTTTTTGATTAGCGATAGCGCGTTTTTGATCTTCTCTTTTGTTCCTGCGCCTTTGTTACTGATGCCGTAGAGTGCATTAATCTCCGGATTTTCCGACAATATCGGTATGGTGTTCTGGTAAAGAAGCACATCGATTTTTGCATCGGGATAATTCTGCTTCAGCGTGCTGATGACAGGAGTGGTAAGTAACATGTCTCCATGAAAACGCATTTTTATAATCAGAATTCTTCGAAATGGCTTTTCCACAAGCGACTCTTTGGTTGAAATTGTCCGGATAAATAAGCAGAAAAAAGCACGCTACCGCCCCAGGCTTCACAGCAACCCGATGGCTAATACCGCACTCATTTTAGATGCGCTAGTGTAACACTTCTTTCGCAGCAATCCGATACGAATAATTTTTATACACAATCATTTTTTTAGTTATAAATTCAAAGAGATAATAATTTATCCCTCTCTTGTGAATGGTCATTCCCATTGTCTGGGGCGACAAGAGCGGCAAATTTCAATGGATTGCGTAAAAATGCAAAAATAATGGGGTTCAGCGCCTGGAATCCTCGCTTCTGAGCCAATTTGGCGCAAAAATGGGAAAAGTAATGGTAAAGCCCAGGCTAAATACATAGAATCCCCAGCACATCCATAAGTCAGCTATTTACTATGCTCGAATTGCTTTACACCGCTCTTCTCTACCTTATTCAGCCTCTGATCTGGATACGGCTTTGGGTGCGTGGACGTAAAGCGCCGGCCTATCGTAAACGTTGGGGTGAACGCTACGGATTCTACCGCCGTCCGTTGAAACCGGGCGGAATCATGCTGCATTCCGTCTCGGTGGGCGAAACTCTGGCGGCCATCCCATTGGTCCGCGCTCTACGTCATCGCTATCCCGATCTGCCTATTACCGTAACGACCATGACGCCGACCGGGTCGGAGCGCGTCCAGTCCGCCTTTGGCAACGATGTTCAGCACGTTTACTTGCCTTATGATTTGCCCGATGCGCTCAATCGTTTCCTCAATGAGATTGATCCTAAGCTGGTATTGATCATGGAGACTGAGCTCTGGCCAAATCTGATTGCTGCGCTGCACAAACGTCATATTCCACTGGTTATCGCTAATGCGCGGCTTTCCGCCCGCTCCGCCGCGGGTTATGCGAAGCTTGGCAAGTTTGTCCGTACGCTCCTGCGCCGTATCACCCTGATTGCCGCGCAAAACGAAGAAGATGGCGAACGCTTTGTGGCATTGGGCGCGAAGAACAATCAGGTCACGGTCACCGGCAGTCTGAAATTTGATATTTCAGTTACGCCGCAGCTGGCGGCTAAAGCCGTTACGCTACGCCGCCAGTGGGCGCCGCACCGTCCGGTCTGGATTGCCACCAGCACCCACGATGGCGAAGAGAGTATCGTTATCGCCGCTCACCAGGCGTTATTACATCAATTCCCGAATTTATTACTGATTCTGGTGCCCCGCCATCCGGAGCGTTTCCCGGATGCTATCAATCTTGTGCGTCAGGCAGGGTTAAGCTACATCACTCGTTCTTCGGGCGAAGTACCGTCCGCCAGCACCCAGGTCGTGGTAGGCGATACCATGGGCGAATTAATGTTGCTCTATGGCATTGCCGATCTCGCCTTTGTTGGTGGTTCGCTGGTTGAACGCGGCGGTCATAACCCGCTGGAGGCCGCCGCTCATGCGATTCCGGTACTGATGGGTCCGCATACCTTTAACTTTAAAGATATTTGCGCCCGTCTGGATCAGGCGAGCGGACTTATCACGATTACCGATGCGGCTACGCTGGCAAAAGAAGTTTCCTCTTTACTGACCGACGCTGATTATCGTAATTTCTACGGACGTCACGCAGTTGAAGTGCTATATCAAAATCAGGGCGCGCTCCAGCGTCTGCTGCAACTGCTGGAACCTTATCTGCCACCGAAAACGCATTGAGGACTGTCATGCAAAAACGGGCGATTTATCCAGGTACGTTTGATCCGATTACTAACGGTCATCTCGATATTGTGACGCGCGCAACGCAGATGTTCGACCATGTCATTCTGGCTATCGCCGCCAGCCCCGGCAAGAAACCCATGTTCACCCTGGACGAACGTGTGGCGCTGGCGCAAAAAGCGACCGCACACCTGGGTAACGTAGAGGTGGTGGGCTTTAGCGACCTGATGGCCAATTTCGCCCGCGACAGACAGGCGAATATCCTGATTCGTGGTCTGCGCGCGGTGGCGGATTTTGAATATGAAATGCAGTTGGCGCATATGAATCGCCATCTGATGCCGCAACTGGAAAGCGTTTTCCTGATGCCGTCCAAAGAGTGGTCGTTTATTTCATCGTCGCTGGTCAAAGAAGTGGCACGCCATCAGGGCGATGTGACCCACTTTCTGCCGGACAATGTGCATCAGGCGCTAATGGATAAGTTGAAATAAGTTTCCTTCCCTGCCGGGCCTGGCGTTTTACTTCTGACAGTGACGGCAATAGAACGTCGCACGCTGTGCGTGTTTCGTTGCGACTATCGGCGTACCGCATACCCGACACGGCTCGCCTTTGCGCCCGTACACCTGCAACTCCTGGGCAAAATAGCCCGGTTTCCCATCGCTTTGCAGAAAATCCTTCAGCGTTGTCCCGCCTTGTTCAATAGAGCGCAGCAAAACGGCTTTAATCACCTGTGCCAGCAGGTCGCACTCCGCTGTCGAGAGTGACGACGCCAGGCGGTCAGGGTGAATACCAGCGGCAAACAGCGACTCGCTGGCGTAGATATTCCCCACGCCGACCACCAGCTTGTTATCCATCAGCCAGGGTTTAATCGCCGTCTTCTTCTTCGCGCATTTCTGCTGCAAATATTCGCCATTAAACTCATCGCTTAGCGGCTCCGGTCCCAGATGCGCCAGTACGTTATGCCCTTCCAGCTCTTTGGTCCATAACCAGGCGCCAAAGCGGCGAGGATCGGTATAACGTAGAATTTTGCCATTGCTCATCACCAAATCGACATGGTCGTGCTTTTCCGCCGGCAGCGCTTCCGACAATATCCGCAAGCTTCCCGACATCCCCAGGTGAATAATTATCCAGCCGTCAGGCAGCTCCAGCAGTAAATATTTAGCACGACGCTGAACGCTAAGGACGGGTGTATCGCTCAGACGATAAATTTCGTCTGAAACCGGCCAGCGCAGACGGCCGTTACGGATATGGGCGTGCAGGATAGTAGCGCCAACTAAATGGGGTTCAATACCCCGGCGGCTGGTTTCAACTTCGGGTAATTCAGGCATAACGTCTCCGGCTGTGTGGCAGGTCTCATTAATATGGGGACGGCCAGAAAACAAAAAACCCCGCCGAAGCGAGGTTTTTGTTACATCAAAGCGAGAATTATTTGATTTTCGCTTCTTTGTAGATCACGTGCTGACGGACAACTGGATCGAATTTTTTCAGTTCCAGTTTTTCCGGTTTAGTACGTTTGTTCTTCGTAGTGGTATAGAAGTGACCAGTACCAGCAGAAGAAACCAGCTTGATTTTCTCACGAATACCTTTAGCCATGATTTATTTCCTCTTAGTACTTAGTACTTTTCGCCACGGGCACGCAGTTCAGACAGAACTGTTTCGATGCCTTTTTTATCGATGATACGCATACCTTTAGCAGATACACGCAGGGTGACAAAACGCTTCTCGCTCTCAACCCAGAAACGGTGAGAGTGCAGGTTAGGCAGGAAACGGCGTTTAGTCGCGTTCAGTGCGTGGGAACGGTTGTTACCGGTCACCGGACGCTTGCCAGTAACTTGGCAGACTCGGGACATGTCTATTCTCCAAAAATCAAATTAGCTCGAGCTTCGTATGGGGTATCGGCGCCTCGTCAGGCTTTACAGCCTGGTCATCGCGCAGTTCTATTGAACTCTCGATTGCCAGGCCCAAATGCCAAACCCGAGATTCTCAAAGGTGGCGTAGTATACGCTGACCCGGCGATATGCTCAAGTCCCGAACAGACAAAGATCCCGATGGATCGCGCAAAGAATCTTAAATCCAGCCGCGTTCGGCAAAAGAAACGTACTCTCCGCGCCCAATTATCAGGTGATCGAGCACCCGGATATCCATAAACTGGCAACACTTTATCACGCGCTCAGTGATAAGTTTATCTGCTTTACTTGGCTCTGCGCAGCCTGAAGGGTGGTTATGCGCCAGAATGACCGCTGAAGCATTGAGTTTAATCGCTTCCCGAACAATCTCACGCGGATGCACCTCTACGTGGTTAAGCGTGCCGGAAAACAGGCGGCTGTGCTGAAGCACCCGGTGCTGGGCATCAAGGAAGATCACCAGAAAGATCTCACGCTCTTCGCACGTCAGTTGGCTTTGCAGAAATTCCCGCGTCATTTCCGGACTCAGCAACGCACTTTCCTCATTCATGCGCACGCTGTAATAGCGCCTTGCCAGCTCAGCAATGCCTTTCAACTGCGCGAATTTCGCCAGGCCGATGCCGTTTACGCCGCGAAACTGCGCAAAGTCCGCCGACAGCAGGCCATACAGCGACCCAAAGTGCTGCAATATCTCTTTTGCCAACGTCATAACATCTTTTCCCGGCGTGCCGGTACGTAAAAAAAGCGCCAGCAGCTCCACGTCGCTGAGGGAAGCAATGCCGGATCTGAGCATTTTTTCACGCGGTAATAATTCGTCCAACGTATCCATACGCGCACCTCCTTTTTTAAGGAAGCGGCATAGTGGCACAGCCTTTGGGAGAGATCGACGCCCCGATTTTGCTCTTGCGTAGCGCCTCGCAAAGTGGAGCGCAGGCAAAGACACGACGCCGTAGAGATTGTGATAAAATAGCCGCCTTTCAAAGTCACCCAACAGGAAAGACATGATGAGCCTGGCCGGTAAAAAAATTGTTCTCGGCGTTAGCGGCGGTATCGCTGCGTATAAAACGCCGGAACTGGTGCGCCGTTTACGTGAGCGCGGCGCTGACGTGCGCGTGGCAATGACCGAGGCGGCAAAAGCCTTTATTACCCCCCTGAGCTTACAGGCAGTGTCGGGTTATCCCGTATCCGACAGTCTGCTTGACCCTGCCGCCGAAGCCGCGATGGGGCATATCGAGTTGGGGAAATGGGCCGACCTGGTGATTCTTGCCCCCGCGACCGCCGATCTGATCGCCCGTGTAGCATCGGGTATGGCCAATGATTTAGTCTCCACCATCTGCCTGGCGACGCCAGCCCCGGTGGCCGTTCTTCCGGCCATGAACCAACAGATGTACCGCGCTGCCGCCACGCAACATAATCTGGAGGTGCTCGCCTCTCGCGGCCTGTTCATTTGGGGGCCGGATAGCGGCAGTCAGGCGTGCGGCGACGTAGGCCCAGGCCGAATGCTGGACCCATTAGTTATCGTTGATAAGGCCGCCGCGCATTTCGCTGCCGTCAACGATTTGCGACATCTTAATATCATGATTACGGCAGGTCCGACGCGCGAACCGCTCGACCCGGTGCGTTATATTTCCAACCACAGCTCCGGTAAAATGGGCTTCGCTATTGCGGCGGCCGCAGCGCGTCGCGGCGCAAATGTCACGCTGGTCTCCGGTCCCGTTTCGTTACCGACGCCGCCTTTTGTAAAACGGGTTGATGTCATAACCGCGCTGGACATGGAAGCCGCTGTTCAGGCCGCCGTTCAACAGCAGCACATTTTCATTAGCTGCGCCGCCGTGGCTGACTATCGCGCAGAGACTATCGCCAGTGAAAAAATCAAAAAACAGGCGGCGCAAGGTGATGAATTACTAATAAAAATGGTCAAAAACCCGGACATTGTCGCCGGGGTGGCCGCACTCAGTGACAATCGACCCTACGTTGTTGGGTTTGCCGCGGAAACGAATAATGTGGAAGAATACGCCCGGCAAAAACGTATCCGTAAGAACCTTGACCTGATTTGTGCAAATGATGTTTCTCTTTCAAATCAGGGATTTAATAGCGATAAAAACGCTTTACACCTTTTCTGGCAGGATGGAGATAAAGTCTTACCGCTTGAGCGGAAAGAACTCCTGGGCCAATTATTACTCGACGAGATCGTGACCCGTTATGATGAAAAAAATCGACGTTAAGATTCTGGACCCGCGTGTTGGTCAGCAGTTTCCGCTGCCGACTTATGCTACTTCTGGTTCTGCCGGGCTTGACCTGCGCGCCTGTCTCGACGACGCCGTAGAACTGGCGCCTGGCGCAACGACGTTGGTACCTACCGGACTGGCCATTCATATCGCCGATCCATCACTGGCGGCAGTCATGTTGCCGCGTTCGGGCCTGGGCCATAAACATGGTATCGTGCTGGGCAACCTGGTCGGGCTGATTGATTCCGATTATCAGGGGCAACTGATGGTTTCGATCTGGAACCGTGGTCAGGACAGTTTTACCATTGAACCGGGCGAACGTATCGCGCAAATGGTGTTTGTTCCGGTCGTTCAGGCCGAATTTAATCTGGTGGAAGCATTTGACGCCACCGAACGTGGCGAGGGCGGCTTCGGTCATTCTGGCCGTAAGTAAATTTTACGCATCCCCATAACGTCATAATACTGCCGCAAGCGCTGAGTTTGCGGTTATAGCGTGGGTGCTCGCCTGGCAAGTGCTTATTTTCAGGGGTATTTTGTAACATGGCAGAAAAACAAACTGCGAAAAGGAATCGTCGCGAAGAAATACTTCAGTCACTGGCGCTGATGCTTGAATCCAGCGATGGAAGCCAACGCATCACGACGGCAAAACTGGCGGCCTCGGTCGGCGTTTCCGAAGCGGCGCTATACCGCCATTTTCCCAGCAAGACCCGCATGTTCGATAGCCTGATTGAGTTTATCGAAGATAGTCTGATTACCCGTATCAATCTGATTTTAAAAGATGAAAAAAACACCAGCACGCGTTTGCGCCTGATTGTGTTGCTGATTCTGGGTTTTGGCGAACGCAACCCTGGCCTGACGCGCATTCTTACCGGGCACGCGCTGATGTTTGAACAGGATCGCCTGCAGGGGCGCATTAATCAGCTTTTTGAACGCATCGAAGCGCAGCTCCGCCAGGTGCTACGAGAAAAAAGAATGCGTGAAGGCGAAGGCTACACGACGGATGAAAATCTGCTGGCAAGCCAGCTGTTAGCCTTCTGTGAAGGGATGCTTTCACGGTTCGTGCGTAGCGAATTTAAATACCGCCCAACGGACGATTTCGACGCCCGCTGGCCGCTCATTGCCGCTCAGCTACAGTAACGCTGACTGGATAGTGGCTCACGCCTTATCCAGGCGACAGAAACATAAGCCCGGTAAAGCGCCACCGGGCAATTCGCTTACACGCCAAATTCTTCCCGGTATGCTCGCACAGCCGCCAGATGCTCAGCCATATCAGGTTTTTCTTCCAGATAGGCAATCAGGTCTTTCAGCGTAATGATGGAGATAACCTTACAACCATAGTCGCGCTCCACTTCCTGAATCGCGGAAATCTCGCCGCGGCCACGTTCCTGACGATCCAACGAAATCAGTACGCCAGCCAGTGTAGCCCCGTGCGCCTGAATAATCTCCATCGACTCGCGAATCGCCGTACCTGCGGTAATCACGTCATCCACCAGCATCACGCGGCCCTGTAGCGCGCTGCCCACCAGACTCCCGCCTTCGCCATGATCTTTTGCCTCTTTGCGGTTAAAGCAGTACGGCAGGTCTTTATCGTGATGTTCCGCCAGCGCAACCGCCGTCGTCGTCGCGATCGGAATACCTTTGTACGCGGGGCCAAACAGCAGATCAAATTCAATACCGGAATCCACCAGCGCTTCGGCATAAAAACGGCCTAACAACGCCAGGTCGCGCCCGGTATTAAACAGCCCGGCGTTGAAGAAATAGGGGCTTTTGCGCCCGGATTTCAGCGTAAACTCGCCAAACTTTAGTACCTGCTTGTTAAGCGCAAACTCAATAAACTGGCGCTGATACGGTTTCATGGATTCGCTCCTTTTCTTACTTTCATCATTTACGAAATTTACGGACAAAAAAAAGGCGACTTTTCAGTCGCCTTAAAATCAATTTTCTAGCGCCGCCTTCTGCGTCGCCACAATGGATTCAATTCCCCCTCGGGCCAGCGCCAACAAAGTGAGAAGTTCTTCATGGCTGAACGGCTCGCCTTCCGCGGTACCCTGTACTTCAATAATGCGGCCGTCTTCAGTCATCACGACGTTCATGTCGGTTTCTGCGGCGGAATCTTCAACATATTCCAGATCGCAGATCGCTTCGCCGTTAACGATGCCTACGGAAACCGCCGCCACCATGCCTTTCATCGGATTGGTTTTCAGCTTACCGTTGGCAACCAATTTATTCAGCGCATCCGCCAACGCCACGCAGGCACCGGTAATAGACGCTGTACGCGTACCGCCATCGGCCTGGATTACATCGCAGTCCAGCGTAATGGTAAATTCGCCGAGCGTTTTCAGATCGACCGCCGCACGCAGCGCACGCGCGATCAAACGCTGAATTTCCATAGTACGGCCGCCCTGCTTACCCTTTGCCGCTTCACGCGCATTACGGGTATGGGTAGCGCGAGGCAACATGCCATACTCTGCGGTGATCCACCCCTGGCCTTGCCCTTTCAGAAAACGAGGGACGCCTTCTTCAATGGAGGCGGTGCACAACACTTTGGTATCTCCAAATTCGACCAGTACCGAGCCTTCAGCGTGTTTTGTATAGTTACGGGTCAGGGTTACGGGACGCACCTGATTAGCGCTACGGCCTGCTGGACGCATATTGAGATCTCCGGCTTAAAACGAATGTGGCTGCGCATTATACGGACTTCCGATGGTTATTCCTATCCTGACAAGGCATGGATAGCTATAATCCCCTCATCTCTCCTTTAAAAACGGGAACATCTATGATCCGCAGTATGACCGCCTACGCCCGGCGTGAAATCAAGGGTGAATGGGGTAGCGCGACCTGGGAAATGCGCTCGGTAAACCAGCGTTATCTGGAAACTTACTTTCGTCTGCCGGAACAGTTCCGTAGTCTTGAACCCGTCGTGCGCGAACGCATTCGTACACGCCTGACGCGTGGCAAAGTCGAATGTATGCTGCGTTTTGAACCCGATGCCAGCGCGCAAGGCGAGCTTATTCTGAATGAAAAGCTCGCGAAACAATTAGTTAGCGCCGCAAACTGGGTCAAAATGCAGAGCGACGAAGGGGAAATCAATCCGGTTGATATTTTGCGCTGGCCAGGTGTCATGGCGGCGCAAGAGCAGGATCTGGACGCGATTGCCGCAGAAATTTTAGCCGCGCTGGACGGTACCCTGGATGACTTTATCGTCGCGCGCGAAACGGAAGGCCAGGCGCTGAAAGCGCTGATTGAACAACGTCTGGAAGGCGTCAGCGCCGAAGTAGCGAAAGTCCGCGCGCATATGCCGGAAATCCTGCAATGGCAGCGTGAGCGCCTGGTCGCGAAGCTGGAAGATGCTCAGGTTCAGTTGGAAAACAACCGTCTGGAGCAAGAGCTGGTGATGATGGCGCAGCGCATTGATGTGGCGGAAGAGCTGGATCGTCTGGAAGCGCACGTCAAAGAGACTTACAACATTCTGAAGAAAAAAGAGGCGGTAGGTCGCCGTCTGGACTTCATGATGCAAGAATTTAACCGTGAGTCGAACACCCTGGCCTCCAAATCCATCAACGCTGATGTAACTAACTCCGCTATTGAATTAAAAGTGTTGATCGAGCAAATGCGCGAGCAAATCCAGAATATTGAATAATTCTGGCGCTCAATATGTCATAGAGCCCGCCTTATGCGGGCTCTCGCGTTTATCGGTAGTACGTTTTTAATTTCCGGCGAATAGCGTCGATAAGGCGCCGCTTCCACTCTACCGTTGAAGCCCGATACTGCATAAAAATAGCGCCTTCCGCCTGCTCCCCGGCAAGCGGCAGGACAAAAAGACCGCGCTTATCGGATAAATTTTCATACCAGGGGCGCGGTACAATCGCCATTAGCGGCGCCGACTGGACAGCAGGCGCCAGTTGACTGTAATCATGACAAACAAACGCCAGCGGACGTTCAAACCCGGCACGAGCCTGCTGCCTGTCCAGTTCGTTGTTCTCTTTTGTCCACGGCAAACAGTAAATGTGTTGATAATGCTGCAGATCAGCAAAATTCAACGCTGCGGCATTCTCCAGACGTGAACGCAATGGCGCGCCATAAACCGCGATCAAACGCGTCGTCCCCACCCGCTCGTAATGCAGAGCGCTGACCTGCTTTTGATGGTCGCCAATTGCCAGCACCAAATCAACCGAGCTATCCAACAGTTCATCACGCCAGGGTCGGCGGGCAAAAGGAAGGCACTCGATCACCGCCTGATGAAGATGACCTTTCTCTGCGAGAACGGGCGTAAGCAGCGCGTTCAATGCGGGAGGAAGTACCACCCGGAAACAACGGGAGCCGTTCTCTTTATCGCCAAACAGCTCCTCATTAAGCGAAACAAACACAGGCGCCAATTTGTCACGCAGCGCCTGCGCATAAGGCGTAGCAATCTGGCGGTTCCCTTCCCGTCGAAACAACGGGTCGTTTAGCGCATCGCGCAATCTCATTAACGCATGACTTACCGCAGAAGGCGATAAAGCCAGCTTTTGCGCCGTTTTCCCCGTAGAGCTCGTCTCCAGCAGCACATACAGTACTTTTAACAGGTTCATATCCATTTGCAGCAAGTTCAT
Organism: Salmonella sp. SAL00670; assembly: GCF_046552235.1. Classification (NCBI taxonomy): domain Bacteria; kingdom Pseudomonadati; phylum Pseudomonadota; class Gammaproteobacteria; order Enterobacterales; family Enterobacteriaceae; genus Salmonella; species Salmonella sp. SAL00670. The sequence goes on along the minus strand of NZ_JBGDUO010000005.1, from coordinate 78,452 downwards.
TAAACGTCTCTCTTATTGAACCTGGCTAAATTACTGCCAAGTATACTGCGGGCGCTTCAATCAGGAGAACATTATGAATCGCTATGCATTATTCCTTGTATGTATATTTTCAACATCAGCACTTCCTGCCATGGCGGCATTAGATCCTTCACAACCGTTATCACCCGCGCCTCCGTTATCACTGTTTAAAGCGTGGGCTAAGCCTATAAAGCCGTTTCAAATCACAGAAGGCGTGTGGTATGTCGGCACGAAAAATCTCTCTTCTATTCTGCTGACCACTCCGGCAGGGCATATTCTTATTGATGCGGGGTTGGATGAAAGCGCACCGCAAATTAAAGAGAATATTGAAGCGGCAGGATTCCGCCTCACAGACGTGCGCTATCTGTTGAATAGCCATGCGCGGCTGGATCAAGCGGGGGGCATGGCACGTTTGAAAGCGTGGAGCGGCGCACAATTGGTCGCCAGCCAACCCAACGCCGATCAGATGGCGAGGGGTGGACGAGAGGATTTTGCGCTTGGCGATGCGCTCCCCTTCCCGCCCGTCACCACTGATAAAATTATCCACAACCAGGAAAGCATCAGCCTCGGAGGGATAAGCGTGACAGCACTATTCACGCCTGGACATCTGCCCGGCTCAACTTCCTGGCGCGTAACGCTCCGCAACGGCAAGACGCTAATTTACGCAGATAGTCTCGCCACACCTGACTATCTGCTGATTAACAACAAAAATTACCCTGACCTGGTTACTGATATTCAGAGTAGCTTTAAGACACTGGCCGCCCAGCATGTTGATATCTTTATTGCCAACAAAGGTGACCGCTTCGGGCTACTGGAGAAACGACAGCAACTTCGCAACGGCGATACACACGCATTCTTTGATTCCAATGGGTTGCAACAGTATGTGGAACGCTCGCGTCAGCGCTTCATCACACAACTTACCGCACAGCAGCCATAATGAAATGACTCACCGGCGGCGCGTCCAGGGCGCCGTTCTTTTAAATTATCTAAGTCAAAACAGAAAAACCTCGCATACAATAAACCACAAAAATGATGCTCAATTTATTGATATTTATAATAAATAATTATTAATCATAAATTTAAAATCATTACTAAAATTTATTAATCGCGTAATGCCTTAGAAAATCTCAATCGTGATACAGCGCACAAATCGTTAATCTTCGCCCCCAGTAAATTAGGGGGAAATCATGCTGTTGCACGTTCTTTATTTAATTGGCATCACTGCCGAGGCCATGACGGGCGCACTCGCTGCGGGTCGTCGTCGCATGGATACATTCGGCGTAATTATTATTGCTACCGCCACCGCCATTGGTGGAGGCTCGGTTCGCGACATTCTGCTCGGTCACTATCCGCTGGGTTGGGTGAAGCATCCCGAATATGTCATTATTGTGGCGACTGCCGCTGTATTGACCACCATTGTTGCCCCCGTCATGCCCTATTTACGCAAGCTTTTCCTGGTACTTGACGCGCTGGGGTTGGTGGTTTTCTCTATTATTGGCGCTCAGATAGCCCTTGATATGGGCGAAGGGCCAATTATCGCCGTGGTAGCCGCCGTCACTACCGGCGTCTTTGGCGGCGTGCTCCGCGATATGTTCTGCAAACGCATTCCACTGGTGTTTCAAAAAGAGCTATATGCCGGCATTTCGTTCGCCTCGGCGGTGCTCTATATTGCGCTGCAACATTACGTCATGAATCCGGATGTCGTCGTTATCTCTACGCTACTGTTTGGCTTTACAGCAAGGTTATTAGCGCTACGTCTTAAACTTGGCCTGCCGGTATTTTATTACCGCCATGAAGGGCACTAAGACCCAAATCCGGGAATATGCTGAGCAGCCAGCCATCTGCTCAGCGTTTTGATCTGCGGATTATTCCGCCAGTCGATGACTCTCCCGGCACGACGCTCGCCCGTCGCTGGTAACTGCCGCCAGTGTTGCTCTGTTCGCATTAATAACTGCTCCCATGAACGATCGCCGCTGGCCTGTAATGCAGCTTGCGTTAAGGGGATATCCATCGCCATGATCCAGCGGGTAAACGACTGCCGGCGCGCCAGGTTAAATTGCCGCCATATCTGCTCGCTTTTTCCTTTAGCAAAGCCTGGCGTGTTGGCTATTTGCGCTGACGTCAGGGCAAGCCAGGAGAAGATATGCTCAAAGCGATGCGTCTGATGCAAGGCCCGCCAGCTGGCTTCGCCCATTCCGTCCAGACCCAACGCCGACCGTGACCCCAGCCATACCAGCCTGGAGATAAACTGTTCCTGACACGTTTCCGACGCGTAAAAGCAGGTCAGCGAGTTGAAATGGCTATCAGGCGGTACAGGCTTACTCCGCTCACGACTCCGCCAGACGACCTCATCAAGCCGGGGAATGCCTTGCCCCGCCAGACTCACCAGGATCTGATCGCCCGGCGCGATATCCCACGCTTCCCAACGCTTCACAGAACCGATATTGACCCGCTGAACCCGCTTATCATCCAATATAACGGGGACAAGCGACGCTACTACAGTAATTTTGCCGCTTTTCCCCACCGAGAACTGAATAGCGCTCACTTGCGCGACCTGCGCTACTGGCGGATATTTCCATGCTGCCAGCCAGTCGCCCTGCCCGGGTCGCCAGTATTGTGACGCGGGTTCTTTAGCCATGCGTATCACTACGCCATCCGTCACAAAGGGTAATGCTGACGTCAGCCATGACTGGCGCGCCCGCTCGACCTCGCTGGCATCGTTTACCGCCAGAGAATATTTCTTCGTCAGACTGAATCCAGCCTTAGCAAGTTGGCTTAATCTTTCGGGCATTTTTGCCGGACCGTCCGGCCACTCCCAAATAAAAATACCCAACGAATTTAGCGCGGAGGCGTTATCCTGGCGCATTAACATTCCTGCGACTTTCGAGCGCGCATTCATCCCGCCCATCCGTTGCTGGATATGTCCCTCGCGCTGTAGAAAGATTTCGCCCTGCAACACCGCGTTAGCAAGCGCGCCTTGTGTTGACTGCGGTATAGAGGGGATCAGGCGAATTTTTGGCGTCCAGTCCTCGCCTTGTAGTCCGTTACCCCGGCTGATAGCCCTGGTCAGTTTACCGTTTTGATAAACCAGCGTTACCGCTACGCCATCCACTTTTGGTTGTACCCAAAGCTCGCTGCGCCCGCGCATCCACTGTTCTACCGCCTGTCGGTCCGCGAGTTTACGTACGCCCGTGTGCGCAACAGGGTGCATTGTTGTACCGTTTAACGGCGGTGAAACCGGAGTAGATGAAACATCCTGACCAACACAGCGTTGCCACTGAACCAGCCTTGCGCTGAGTTGGTCGTACACACTATCGTCAACCGCGCTAACACCTTGTTTCCAGTAGATGTCATTCCAGTCAGCGAGCTGTTGCTGTAAACGGGCGATTTCTTCAGCGGCCCTTGCTGGCGGCCAGGCCGGGCAAAGCGCCCCACTCTGCGAATGCCACAATAAAATTCCCCACGCCATACTTTTCCATAATCTCATCACGACCTCCTGCGCACATTGCCCGGCAGGTATAGCGCTTTAGTGAATAAAAACCGACAGGTAAAAATGCATCATCCGAGCCGCTTTCCAGATTTTTTGGTGGGTTGCTGCAACGACGCGATAAAAGCGGAAAAAGGGACGCAAAATGCAATAATCTGGCGCAAAAAGTGTGACAAAGACTACGTCGCATAACGGCGATGTGTATAATAAGCCCGTATCAAGGCTCTATTTCGATAATCACAGACGTAAGATACTCATGGCTCAAGGTACGCTTTATATTGTTTCTGCCCCCAGTGGCGCGGGTAAATCCAGCCTGATTCAGGCTTTATTAAAAACCCAACCGTTGTACGACACTCAGGTTTCCGTTTCACATACCACGCGCGCGCCGCGTCCGGGTGAAGTGCACGGTGAGCACTATTTCTTTGTAAATCATGATGAGTTTAAAACCATGATTGGCAGGGAGGCGTTTCTGGAGCACGCGGAAGTGTTTGGCAATTACTACGGCACTTCGCGCGAAACCATTGAGCAAGTGCTGGCAACTGGCGTTGATGTTTTTCTGGATATCGACTGGCAGGGCGCCCAGCAAATTCGCGAAAAGATGCCGCAAGCACGCAGCATTTTTATTTTGCCGCCATCAAAGATCGAATTGGATCGCCGTTTACGCGGCCGCGGGCAAGATAGCGAAGAAGTCATTGCCAAACGAATGGCGCAAGCGGTTGCAGAAATGAGCCATTACGCCGAATATGATTATCTTATTGTGAATGACGACTTTGATACCGCGTTAAGCGACTTGAAAACCATCATTCGCGCTGAACGTCTGCGTATGAGCCGCCAAAAGCAGCGTCATGACGCTTTAATCAGCAAATTGTTGGCAGACTGAACCCACTTTCAGTATCATGCCCAGTCATTTCTTCACCTGTGGAGCATTTTAAGTATGGCACGCGTAACTGTTCAGGACGCTGTAGAGAAAATTGGTAACCGTTTTGACCTGGTACTGGTCGCCGCGCGTCGCGCTCGTCAGATGCAGGTAGGCGGAAAGGATCCGCTGGTACCGGAAGAAAACGATAAAACTACCGTTATCGCGCTGCGCGAAATCGAAGAAGGTCTGATTAACAACCAGATCCTCGACGTCCGCGAGCGCCAGGAACAGCAAGAGCAGGAAGCCGCTGAATTACAAGCCGTTACCGCTATTGCTGAAGGTCGTCGTTAATCACAAAGCGGGTCGCCCTTGTATCTGTTTGAAAGCCTGAATCAACTGATTCAAACCTACCTGCCGGAAGACCAGATTAAGCGTCTTCGGCAGGCGTATCTCGTTGCACGTGACGCTCACGAGGGCCAGACACGTTCAAGCGGTGAACCCTATATCACGCACCCGGTAGCGGTGGCCTGTATTCTGGCCGAGATGAAACTCGACTACGAAACGCTGATGGCCGCTCTGCTGCATGACGTGATTGAAGATACCCCCGCCACCTATCAGGACATGGAACAGCTTTTCGGTAAAAGCGTTGCCGAGCTGGTAGAGGGGGTGTCGAAACTTGATAAGCTCAAATTCCGCGATAAGAAAGAGGCGCAGGCCGAAAACTTTCGCAAAATGATTATGGCGATGGTGCAGGATATCCGCGTCATCCTCATTAAGCTTGCTGACCGTACCCATAACATGCGCACGCTGGGCTCGTTACGCCCGGATAAACGTCGTCGTATTGCCCGTGAAACGCTGGAAATCTACAGTCCTCTGGCGCACCGTTTAGGTATTCATCACATCAAAACCGAGCTGGAAGAGCTGGGCTTTGAAGCGCTGTATCCCAATCGTTACCGCGTCATCAAAGAAGTGGTAAAAGCGGCGCGCGGCAACCGTAAGGAGATGATCCAAAAAATCCTCTCTGAAATCGAAGGACGTTTGCAAGAGGCGGGAATTCCGTGTCGCGTTAGCGGTCGCGAAAAACATCTTTACTCGATCTACTGCAAAATGGTGCTCAAAGAGCAGCGTTTTCACTCGATCATGGACATTTACGCTTTCCGCGTCATCGTTCATGACTCCGATACCTGCTATCGCGTACTCGGCCAGATGCACAGTCTCTATAAGCCGCGTCCGGGACGGGTGAAAGACTATATTGCCATTCCCAAAGCGAACGGCTATCAGTCTTTGCACACCTCAATGATCGGCCCGCACGGCGTTCCTGTTGAAGTCCAGATCCGTACCGAAGACATGGATCAGATGGCGGAAATGGGGGTCGCGGCGCACTGGGCGTATAAAGAACACGGTGAGACCAGCACCACGGCGCAGATCCGCGCCCAGCGCTGGATGCAGAGCCTGCTGGAGCTACAACAGAGCGCCGGTAGTTCGTTTGAATTTATCGAAAGCGTAAAATCCGATCTCTTCCCGGATGAGATTTACGTTTTCACCCCGGAAGGGCGTATTGTCGAACTGCCCGCTGGCGCTACGCCGGTGGATTTTGCCTATGCAGTGCATACCGACATCGGTCACGCCTGCGTCGGCGCGCGTGTCGACCGCCAGCCTTATCCGCTGTCGCAGCCGCTTAGCAGCGGTCAGACCGTCGAAATTATTACCGCGCCGGGCGCGCGTCCCAACGCCGCCTGGCTGAACTTTGTCGTCAGCTCTAAAGCGCGCGCTAAAATTCGTCAGTTGCTGAAAAACCTCAAACGTGATGACTCCGTAAGCCTGGGCCGTCGTCTGCTTAACCATGCCTTAGGCGGTAGTCGTAAGCTGGCGGAAATTCCGCAGGAAAATATTCAGCGCGAATTGGATCGTATGAAGCTGGCAACGCTTGACGATCTGCTGGCAGAAATCGGTCTCGGCAACGCGATGAGCGTAGTGGTCGCGAAAAATCTGCAGCAAGGCGAAGCCGTGGTGCCGACCGTTGCGCAATCGAATCACGGCCACCTGCCGATTAAAGGCGCGGATGGTGTGCTTATCACCTTTGCGAAGTGTTGTCGTCCGATCCCAGGCGACCCGATCATCGCTCACGTCAGCCCAGGTAAAGGACTGGTGATCCACCATGAATCCTGCCGTAATATCCGTGGATACCAGAAAGAGCCAGAGAAATTTATGGCGGTCGAATGGGACAAAGAGACGGAGCAGGAATTCATTACCGAAATCAAGGTGGAAATGTTTAACCATCAGGGCGCGCTGGCTAACCTGACGGCGGCGATTAATACCACCACCTCCAATATTCAAAGCCTGAATACTGAAGAGAAAGATGGTCGCGTCTATAGTACCTTTATTCGCCTTACCGCACGCGATCGCGTACATCTGGCGAATATCATGCGCAAAATCCGCGTGATGCCAGACGTTATTAAAGTCACCCGTAACCGAAACTAGCGCTATGAATCCAAAACGTTATGCGCGTATATGCGAAATGCTCGCCAGGCGTCAGCCTGATCTCACGGTCTGCATGGAGCAAGTCCACAAACCTCATAACGTTTCTGCAATCATTCGTACCGCAGATGCCGTTGGCGTCCATGAAGTCCATGCTATCTGGCCAGGTAGCCGGATGCGCACCATGGCTTCCGCGGCGGCGGGCAGCAACAGTTGGGTACAGGTGAAAACTCACCGTACCATTGGCGATGCGGTAGCCCATTTGAAAGGACGGGGAATGCAGATTCTGGCAACCCATCTTTCTGATAAAGCCGTAGACTTTCGCGAGATTGATTACACGCGCCCGACCTGTATTCTGATGGGTCAGGAGAAAACCGGTATTACGCAGGAAGCATTAGACCTGGCGGATCGGGATATCATCATTCCGATGATCGGTATGGTACAGTCGCTGAACGTTTCCGTCGCCTCCGCGCTCATTCTTTATGAAGCCCAGCGCCAGCGTCAGAACGCGGGCATGTATCTGCGTGAAAATAGCATGTTGCCGGAAGATGAACAGCAGCGCCTGCTGTTTGAGGGTGGTTATCCGGTGCTGGCGAAAGTCGCTAAACGTAAAGGTCTGCCTTATCCTCGCGTCAATCAGCAGGGCGAAATCGACGCCGATGCTGACTGGTGGGCGACGATGCAGGCGGCAGGGTAATCACCATGTCAGGCCGCTTGTTAGACGCTGTTCCGCTCAATTCCCTGACAGGCGTCGGCGCAGCGCAAAGCAGTAAACTGGCGAAAATTGGCCTGCATACCGTGCAGGACCTCCTGCTCCACCTCCCTCTGCGTTACGAAGACCGTACCCATCTCTACCCTATTGGCGAACTGCTGCCTGGCATCTACGCCACCGTTGAAGGTGAAGTGCTGAACTGCAATATCACTTTCGGCGGTCGTCGGATGATGACCTGCCAGATTAGCGACGGTTCCGGCATTCTTACCATGCGCTTTTTCAATTTTAACGCGGCGATGAAAAACAGCCTGGCGACGGGACGACGTGTGCTGGCCTACGGGGAAGCGAAGCGCGGCAAGTATGGCGCAGAGATGATCCATCCGGAATATCGCCTGCAGGGCGATCTCAGCACGCCGGAACTTCAGGAAACGCTCACCCCCGTCTATCCGACCACCGAGGGCGTGAAGCAAGCGACACTGCGCAAGCTTACCGATCAGGCGCTGGAGTTGCTCGACACCTGCGCCATTGCCGAACTACTGCCGCCGGAACTGGCGCAGGGTATGATGAGCCTGCCGGAGGCGCTACGTACCTTGCATCGCCCGCCGCCGACGCTCCAGCTCGCCGATTTAGAAACCGGCAAACACCCGGCGCAGCGGCGGCTTATTCTTGAAGAGCTACTGGCGCATAATCTCAGTATGCTGGCGCTTCGCGCAGGCGCGCAGCGCTATCACGCTCAGCCGCTAAGTACCAACAACATATTGAAAGACAAGCTGCTGGCGTCGTTGCCGTTTAAACCCACCAGCGCGCAGGCGCGGGTGGTGGCAGAGATCGAACGTGATATGGCGCTGGATGTGCCGATGATGCGTCTGGTTCAGGGCGACGTCGGTTCAGGGAAAACGCTGGTTGCGGCGCTTGCCGCCTTGCGCGCTATTGCCCACGGTAAGCAGGTGGCGTTGATGGCGCCGACCGAACTGCTGGCTGAACAGCACGCAAATAATTTCCGCAACTGGTTCGAACCGTTGGGCGTTGAAGTGGGTTGGCTGGCCGGTAAGCAAAAAGGTAAAGCGCGTCAGGCGCAGCAAGAGGCTATTGCCAGCGGTCAGGTGCAGATGATTGTCGGCACCCACGCTATCTTCCAGGAACAGGTGCAGTTTAACGGGCTGGCGCTGGTCATTATCGATGAGCAGCACCGCTTTGGCGTCCACCAGCGGCTGGCATTGTGGGAAAAAGGCCAGCAGCAGGGCTTTCATCCGCATCAGTTGATTATGACCGCAACGCCCATTCCTCGCACCCTGGCGATGACTGCCTACGCCGATCTCGATACCTCGGTGATTGACGAGCTACCGCCGGGCCGTACCCCTGTCACTACCGTTGCTATTCCGGATACCCGTCGCCATGAAATCATTGATCGTGTGCGCAACGCCTGCACAACCGAAGGCCGTCAGGCCTACTGGGTCTGTACGCTGATTGAAGAGTCCGACCTGCTGGAAGCGCAGGCGGCGGAAGCCACCTGGGAGGAGCTCAAGCTGGCGTTACCGGAGTTGAATATCGGCCTGGTACACGGCCGCATGAAGCCCGCCGAAAAACAGGCGGTGATGCAGGCCTTTAAGCAGGGTGAACTGCATCTGCTGGTCGCCACTACGGTGATTGAGGTGGGGGTCGATGTTCCTAACGCCAGCCTGATGATTATTGAAAACCCGGAGCGACTGGGCCTGGCGCAGTTACACCAGCTCAGAGGGCGCGTTGGCCGTGGCGCGGTCGCATCGCACTGCGTGCTGCTCTATAAATCGCCGCTGTCGAAAACGGCGCAGAAGCGTTTACAGGTATTGCGCGACAGCAACGACGGCTTTGTGATTGCACAAAAAGATTTAGAGATTCGCGGCCCGGGGGAATTACTGGGCACGCGCCAGACGGGTAACGCCGAATTTAAAGTAGCTGATTTGCTGCGCGATCAAGCCATGATTCCCGAAGTTCAGCGTATTGCCCGTCATATTCACGAACGTTATCCGCAGCAGGCACAAGCGCTGATTGAGCGCTGGATGCCGGAAACCGAACGTTATTCCAACGCCTAGTGAGCACGGCGGCTTTAATGCCGCCGTACAAACCCTTATTGCGCGAAAATCGGTAACATCAGGTACAGCTTAATCACCAGCGCATTGACGATATCGATAAAGAACGCGCCGACCATTGGCACCACCAGGAACGCCATATGCGAGGGGCCAAAACGGTCGGTAATCGCCTGCATATTAGCAATGGCGGTCGGCGTTGCGCCCAGGCCAAAACCACAGTGACCCGCCGCCAGCACCGCCGCATCGTAGTTTTTCCCCATCATGCGCCAGGTAACGAAGATCGCGTACAGCGCCATGAAGATGGTCTGTACCACCAGAATCGCCAGCATCGGCAGCGCCAGCGACGCCAGTTCCCACAGCTTCAGGCTCATCAGCGCCATTGCCAGGAACAGTGACAGACTCACGTTCCCCAGCACCGAAACAGCACGCTCAAATACGCGATAAAAACCCAACAGCGCCAGGCCATTGCTGAGGATCACCCCAACAAATAGCACACAAACGAAGACCGGCAGTTCAAGCACCGTTCCCGCCAGTAGCTGCGCTACGATTTTGCCCACGGTCAGACAGATAGCAATCAGGGCGATGGTTTCGATTAGCACCAGAGAGGTGATCATACGGCCCACATCCGGCTTTTCAAAGGCTGTCGGCACGGCCTGATCGTCAGGCATTCCATCCGGCGTGGTGGAGTGTTTCACCAGATAACGCGCTACCGGGCCGCCAATCAACCCGCCCAGCACCAGGCCAAAGGTTGCACATGCCATCGCAACTTCGGTGGCATTGGCAAAACCATAACGTTCGACAAACAGTTTACTCCACGCCGCGCCGGTACCGTGTCCGCCGGACAGCGTAATTGACCCGGCAATCAGCCCCATTAACGGGTCCAGCCCCAACAGACTCGCCATGCCGATACCGATGGCATTCTGCATCAGCAGTAATCCGACCACGACGACCAGGAAGACGCCAACAACGCGTCCCCCCTTGCGCAGGCTGGCAAGGTTAGCGTTAAGGCCGATCGTCGCGAAAAACGCCAGCATCAACGGATCGCGCAGGGTCATATCAAAGTTGACTTCCCAACCGACGCTTTTTTTCAGCACAAGCAGAGCAACCGCGACCAGTAACCCCCCTGCCACCGGCTCCGGAATCGTATATTTCTTCAGTAAGGAGACAGACTGGACCAGCTTGCGACCCAGTAGCAGCACCAGCGTGGCGGCGACAAGGGTCGATAAGGTATCGAGTTCAAACATTTAAAGCTCCTGTAGTGCGCTGTGACACGTGCGCACAAATCATTTCCTGAGTCAGTTTTTTAGCTCTTTGCGAGTCTTCGGCATGGATTTTAAGCAGAAAAAGGCAAAAAGTTATATAAAAAGGTGCATTTATCTTTTTTAAATATTAAGAATATTCGCTCGCAATCGTTTGCTTTTACCATCTGGTCAGATAAAATCACCGCTTTTCCACCACGAGAATGTCCCTGATGTCCGTTAACGCCATCGAGCCGGCAGATGCGCAACCGGTTGCGCAGACGCAAAACAGCGAATTAATTTACCGTCTTGAAGATCGCCCGCCGCTCCCTCAAACCCTTTTTGCCGCTTGTCAGCATCTGCTGGCCATGTTTGTCGCGGTAATCACGCCAGCGCTGTTAATCTGCCAGGCGTTGGGTTTACCGGCGCAGGATACGCAGCACATTATCAGCATGTCGCTGTTCGCCTCCGGCGTAGCCTCTATTATTCAAATCAAAGCGTGGGGGCCGGTAGGATCGGGGCTGTTATCCATCCAGGGAACCAGTTTTAACTTTGTCGCCCCGCTGATTATGGGCGGTACCGCGCTGAAAACCGGCGGCGCGGACGTCCCGACGATGATGGCGGCGCTGTTCGGCACGCTGATGCTGGCAAGCTGCACCGAGATGGTGCTTTCTCGCATTCTACATCTGGCGCGCCGGATTATCACGCCGTTAGTCTCCGGCGTAGTGGTGATGATTATTGGCCTGTCGCTGATTCAGGTGGGGCTAACCTCCATCGGCGGCGGCTATGCCGCCATGAGCGACAACACCTTTGGCGCACCGAAAAACCTGCTGCTGGCCGGCGTCGTCCTGGCCATTATTATCCTGCTGAATCGGCAGCGTAATCCCTACCTGCGCGTGGCTTCTTTGGTTATTGCCATGGCGGCAGGCTATCTTTTGGCCTGGTTTATGGGCATGTTGCCTGAGAATAACGCGCCGGTCTCACAGGACATCCTGATGGTGCCGACCCCGCTGTATTATGGTCTGGGCATTGACTGGAACCTGTTACTGCCGTTGATGCTGGTCTTTATGATTACGTCGCTGGAGACCATCGGCGACATCACCGCCACCTCTGATGTCTCCGAGCAGCCGGTATCCGGCCCCTTGTACATGAAACGGCTAAAGGGCGGCGTACTGGCTAACGGCCTGAACTCATTTGTTTCAGCGGTATTTAATACGTTCCCTAATTCCTGTTTCGGTCAGAACAACGGCGTCATTCAGTTGACCGGCGTCGCCAGTCGCTATGTGGGATTTGTCGTCGCGCTGATGCTGATTGTGCTCGGCCTGTTCCCGGCGGTAAGCGGTTTTGTGCAGCATATCCCGGAACCGGTGCTCGGCGGCGCCACGTTAGTGATGTTCGGCACCATTGCCGCCTCCGGGGTGCGTATTGTCTCGCGTGAGCCGCTGAACCGCCGCGCGATTCTGATCATCGCCCTGTCGCTGGCCGTGGGTCTTGGCGTTTCGCAACAGCCGCAGATCCTGCAGTTCGCGCCGGAATGGGTGAAAAATCTGCTCTCATCCGGAATTGCCGCTGGCGGCATCACGGCTATCGTGCTGAACCTGATTCTCCCGCCGGAAAAACCGTAAAAACCCTGCGGCGGCGACACGATTCGCCGCTGCTGTAACGCTCTTTCACCATTCCTGTCTTGAGGATTGCACGCAAATCGTGCATAAATCCCCTATGTACATTTCACGGGATGGAAGACCATGAAATTGATTGGGAGGTTGCTTCTCTACGTGCTGATCGCCTGTTTAGTGGTGATTTTCGGCTTTTATTTTCTGCTGCAAACGCGCTGGGGCGCAGATCATGTCAGCAACTGGGTATCAGAGAACAGCGGCTATCACCTCACATTCGACGTGATGGATCATCGTTTTTCCGCCCCATCCCATCTTTTACTGGAGAATGTGACCTTTGGTCGTGATGGTCAGCCTGCTACCCTGGTCGCGAAAACCGTAGATATCGGTCTGAGCATTCGCCAGTTAACCGCGCCGCTGCATGTCGACACGATTCTGTTACAGGACGGCACGCTGAATATTTCAGTGCAAACCGCCCCTTTCCCGTTTGAGGCCGACCGCCTGCAACTTCGCAATATGGCGCTCAATAGTCCCGGCAGCGAATGGCGGTTGAGCGCCCAGCGCGTTAACGGCGGCGTTATGCCCTGGCGCCCCGAAGCCGGTCGGGTATTGGGCAATAAAGCCCAGATCCAACTGAGCGCCGGTTCGCTGACGTTAAACGACGTTCCCGCCACTAATGTGCTTATTGAAGGCAGTATCGACCATAATCAGGTGATGTTAAACACCGTCGGCGCCGATATGGCGCGCGGAGCGTTAACCGGCGTCGCCCGACGTAACGCTGATGGTAGTTGGGTCGTTGAAAATCTGCGGCTGAATGATATTCGGTTACAAAGCGATAAATCCCTGAGCGAGTTTTTCGCGCCGCTGACTACGGTTCCATCTTTGCAGATTGGTCGTCTTGAAGTGACGGACTCCAGCCTGCAAGGACCAGACTGGGCAGTCACCGATCTTGACCTGAGTTTGCGCAATCTGACTCTGCGCAAAGAAGACTGGCAAAGTCGGGAAGGTAAATTATCGATGAACGCCAGCGAGTTTATTTACGGCTCACTGCACTTGCTCGATCCAATCCTGAACGCCGAATTTTCACCACAGGGCGTTGCGCTACGCCAGTTCACCACCCGCTGGGAAGGCGGTATGGTCAGAACCTCCGGCGCCTGGTTACGCGAGAGCAAAGCGCTGATTCTGGACGATACCGCTATCGCCGGGCTGGAGTATACGCTGCCGGAAAACTGGAAGCAGTTATGGATGAAGCCGTTGCCCGACTGGTTGAACAGCCTGACGCTGAAAAAATTCAGCGCCAGCCGCAATCTGGTGATCGATATCGACCCGGCCTTCCCGTGGCAAATCACCGCTCTGGACGGCTACGGCGCAAACCTGGAGCTGGTACAACATCATCAATGGGGCGTCTGGAGCGGCAATGCGACCCTCAACGCCGCAGCGGCAACCTTTAACCGTGTGGACGTGCGCCGCCCGTCGCTGTCGTTGACGGCTAATGCCAGCACGGTCAACATCAGCGATCTGAGCGCGTTTACTGGAAAAGGGATACTGGAAGCCACTGCCAGCGTATCGCAACTGCCGCAGCGTCAGACGCAAATCAGCCTGAACGGACGCGGCGTACCAATGGATGTGCTACAGCAGTGGGGCTGGCCGGCATTACCGATTGCTGGCGATGGCAATATTCAGCTCACGGCCAGCGGCAATATTCAGGCCGATGCGCCGTTGAAACCGACGGTAAACGGGCAATTACACGCGGTCAACGCACAAAAGCAGCAGATAACACAGACGATGCAAGCGGGCGTGGTGTCCGGCGGGGAAGTTACGTCAACGGAGCCAACGCTGTAATTGAGGGCTTGCCCGGTGGCGATGGCGCTTACCGGGCTTACGGTTCTTGCTCATTTGTAGGCCGGATAAGCGCAGCTCACGGCGCCATCCGGCGATTCAGATTTAAAGCGTAATCACCACTTCATTTCCCTGCGGGGTGACCACTACGCCCAGTTCACTTCCCGCATATGAGCCGCATTTGGTACCGCTAATCTGCGTAATATTACGCAGACACAGCGTCCAGTTGCGCGCCTTGCCTTCGCCGCTCACCGTAATAGTATTGCCTGTGCGTTTCGCCTGCAGCGTAAAGATTGTCGAACCATCCGTAGCAGGGACTTCGCAGACCGCTTCGCAGCCGTCATCCAGATGGAATAACTGGAAGGCCGTACCCTCATGCCAGGCGTAATCGGGCTTCTGGCTATTGTTGCCCAGCGCCAGTAGTGTATTGTCACGCACGTACACTGGCAGACTCAGGAAGTCATGCTGCTGTTTATGCCAGCGGCTGCCCTGCACTTCATCGTTGCGCCACAGGTGCGTCCAGCGGCCTTCTGGCAGGTAGAACTCCACGTCGCCCGCTTCACTAAATACCGGCGCTACCATGACCGCATCTCCCAGCATGTACTGGCGATCAAGATAATCACACGCCGGATCGTCCGGGAACTCCAGCATCATCGCCCGCATCATTGGTGTACCGGCTTCGTTGGCGCGCGCCGCTTCCCGATACAGATACGGCATCATCCGGCACTTCTGTTCGGTGAAGAAGCGCACCACGTCACAGGACTCGTCGTCATAGGCCCACGGAACCCGGTAGGATTTGCTACCGTGCAGGCGGCTGTGGCTGGAGAGCAAGCCGAATGCGCACCAACGCTTGTAGACATGCGCCGGCGCGGTATTCTCGAATCCGCCAATATCATGACTCCAGAAGCCAAACCCTGACAGGCCGATGGACAGCCCGCCGCGCAGGCTTTCCGCCATCGATTCGTAGTTGGCGTAGCAGTCGCCGCCCCAGTGCACCGGGAACTGTTGCGCGCCCACCGAGGCGGAACGGGCGAACAGCACCGCCTCTTCAACGCCGACGGTCTCTTTCAGCACGTTCCACACCAGTTCGTTGTAGATGTAGGCATAATGGTTGTGCATTTTCTGTGGATCTGAACCATCAAACCACTGCACATCCGTTGGAATGCGTTCGCCGAAGTCAGTTTTGAAGCAGTCCACTCCCATCTCCACCAGGCCCTTCAGCTTGTCGGCATACCATTCGCAGGCTTGCGGGTTGGTGAAGTCGTAAATCGCCAGTCCCGGCTGCCATTTATCCCACTGCCACAAGGAGCCGTCCGGGCGTTTTAGCAAATATCCTTTCTCTTTCAGCTCCTGGAAGACCGGGGATTTCTGGCCGATGTAGGGGTTAATCCACACGCAGACTTTCAGCCCTTTCGCTTTCAGGCGGCGAATCATCCCTTTCGGATCGGGGAAAGTCACCGGGTCCCATTCAAAATCGCACCACTGAAAAGCTTTCATCCAGAAACAGTCGAAGTGGAAGACGTGCAGCGGCAGATTGCGCTCGGCCATACCGTCGATAAAACTGTTAACGGTCGCTTCGTCGTAGTTGGTGGTGAATGAGGTGGTCAGCCACAGGCCAAACGACCAGGCGGGCGGCAGCGCCGGACGACCCGTAAATTGGGTATAGCGGTTCAGCACGTCTTTCGGGGTCGGGCCGTCGATGACGAAGTATTCCAGATACTCGCTCTCAACGCTGAACTGGACTTTGGAGACTTTCTCGGAGCCAATTTCAAACGACACGCACTGCGGATGATTCACCAGCACACCGTAGCCACGGTTGGTGATATAGAACGGGATATTCTTGTACGATTGCTCGGTGCTGGTGCCGCCGTCGCGGTTCCAGGTCTCCACCGTCTGACCGTTACGCACCAGCGCGGTAAAGCGCTCGCCAAGCCCGTAGACGGTTTCGCCCACGCCGAGATCCAGACGCTCGAACATGTAGTTGCGCCCGCTATTGGTGTCCTGCACATAGCCGTTATTTTTCAACTGACTACCGGTGATACGTACACCGTTACGCAGAAAATCCAGAGACCAGAGCTCGCCTTTGGTGACGCGCACGCTCAGGCTGCCGCTCTTGAGTTCGGCAAATTCAGCGTTGTTCTGCATCTCTACGTTGATATCTTGCAAGACATTGAGCGGATAATGTGGGCCGTTATCCAAAGCGCCCTGGAAGTGTTCCATCCGTACACCTATCACTCCTTCCTGCGGCGAGAAAAAGCGCAGGGTAAACAACGGGGTATCCAGTTGCCAGGTTCGTTCGCGGACATCGCGCGGCGCGGCATAGATCACCATCTCATTCCCGTGCTGTTCAACGTCGAACACCTGAACCGGGTGAATCAAATTAAGGCCAGGCTGGATCAGCCAGTTTCCGTCGCTAATTTTCATAGTCTGTTCCTTTAGTTTTGCAATTCTTTATGGGTAAATTCTTGTTCGTTGCGGTGTGCGCCCTGCGCCAGTTGCTCCAGAATGGTTTTCAGGAACGGGCTTTTCAGGGTGTAGTAGCGTTTAGCGATCGCGGCGCTCAGCAGATAACAGATGGCCGGGACGATAGTGAACAGAGCGATGATGATGCTGATCGTGGCGCTGTTTTGCGTTTTCGCCGCCGCGTTGTAACCGCCGCCTGCCAGCATCCAGCCAATCAGCGCCCCGCCGAGGGCAAGACCCAGTTTCAGTACGAACAACGTGCCGGCAAAACTGATCCCCGTCAGGCGTTTGCCGTTACACCATTCGCCGTAGTCGACGGTGTCAGACATCATCACCCACTGGATAGGCGTGACTAACTGGTGCAATACGCCAATCACAAAGATAAAGACGAACATAGCGATCGTGGCGTGCATCGGTACGAAGAACATCGCCACGCTGATTACTGCGAGTAAGGCGTTGGTCCACCAGAAAACGCTCACTTTGCATTTCCAGTCGGTCAACGGTTTTGCCAGCGCCGAGCCAATCAGGTTGCCGACGCAATAGGTGGTGAGGAAGGCGACAAACACGCCCGGTTTGCCCAATATCCAGGTGACGTAATACATCATCGCCCCGCCGCGCACGCATACCGCCAGAATATTCAGGATGGTGAGCAGGCCGACTATGCGCCACTGGTCGTTGTGCCAGATATCACGCAGGTCTTCACGCATGGAGGTATGGGTGGCAGGCGCTTCAACGCGCTCTTTGGTGGTAAAGAAGCAGAACGCCAGCATCAGGAACGCCACCACCGAGAGCGCTGCGATACCCCCCTGGAAGCCCAGCGCCTTATTCTCGCCGCCAATCAGTTTCACCAGAGGCATCATCAGTACGGTAGAAAGCATTCCGCCCGCCGTTGCCAGCACAAAGCGCCAGGATTGCAGGGAGATACGCTGCGTTGGGTCATTGGTTATTACACCCCCCAACGCGCAGTAAGGGATGTTGACCACAGTGTACAGAAGGGTGAGCAACGTGTAGGTGATGGCGGCATAAATCATTTTGCCGTTCAGACTGAGATCCGGCGTGCTATAAGCCAGCACACAAACGATACCAAACGGCAACGCGCCAAACAGCACCCAGGGTCGGAATTTGCCCCAGCGAGAGCGGGTACGGTCGGCCAGCAGGCCCATGCAAGGGTCGGAGATGGCATCAAGCGCACGCGCCAGTAAAAACATGGTGCCAACAAAACCAGCGGGAATGCCGAAAATATCGGTATAGAAGAACATCATATATAACATGACGTTATCAAAGATGATGTGGCTCGCGGCATCGCCCATACCATAGCCAATCTTCTCCTTAACGGAGAGAATTTCACTTTTCATTACGCATCCTTAACGCTCACAACGCTCACTGATACCGGTTACAGTTTTTGTAAACCTTCCCTGCGAGCGTGAATATTCCGTTATTTGGTTATCAAATTACGATTCTTGTTTTCTGTGATCAGGGTAGCGCCAAAAAGTGTGATGAAATGTAACTAATGGATTTTATGGGGGTTTATATGAAACCGATCATGGCAGAAGGAAAGGGAAGTTAAAAAAGCACGGGAGGGGATGTGGAAACGCCAGGAAGTAGCTATAATGCGCGCGCCTCCATGTAGCAATCGAGGCGCGGAAGATCGTCGTCTCCGGTGAGGCGGCTGGACTTCAAATCCAGTTGGGGTCGCCAGCGGTCCCGGGCAGGTTCGACTCCTGTGATCTTCCGCCAATTAGCCTCTTCTGACCTCAATAAAATGAATCGCCACGCGCCCGTGGACTTCGGTATCCGACCTGAGCCTTTATCTCCACACGTTGCATCAACCACCAGACTTTGTTTACACCGCATTGTTCCCGATATCCAGCAGATCGAGACAGATCGTGCGATAACCATAAACACAGCCCGATTCCAGCCAGAACTGCCTGTATGCCCCGTCAGATTCAGGTCAACATGATGCCGTCGTGAATGTGGCGGCTTTATCCAGGCGTAAAGACTATGGATAGTAATATCAAGACGTGTTGCGACGCTGGAAACAGAATGGCCGCGCTCAATAACCTGTTTTACCACTTTAATTTTAAACGCTTCGGGATAACATTTACCGCTCATGGGCTCCTCTCTTTAAGTCATCTTAAATGACTCAGCGGTGTCTGTTAAACCTGTGGCGATTCCCTCCTCCGTTTTATCCAGACGAAATTATCCTGATAATGCGCTGTAGCGGCTGAATGACTTAATATCACATCAACCTAAACACTGAATAGTTTCTCAATTACCTGATTTTTCATTGTTATCTATTAGATACTGCAAGCATTTTATCTTTATACCCTTTCTCTCCCATACGTCCTGTTTATTCATAACCCCTCCCATTATTATATTTCAGCAGTAAAATATCCGTATACATTCTTATACCATGTGCTCATATTACTCCACATAATCGTGCTATTCACATTTAGAGATCACGTCATCGATCTGCTAACGAAGGAATCTCTATGCGTAAAGTCCGTCTTACTGAGCATCAGAACATCGCCGTAATTAAGTTGGTCGAAGCTGGGCGAGCGGTTAAAAATATCTGCCAGGAGGCGGATATTTCTGAAGTGACTGACTATATCTATGGACATTGGGTTTCACCACATCCTGTTTCTCACTAATGTGCTCCGGGAAAGAGTTTTCATCAGATGAGCAATTGAAAAGAGAAGCCAGAAGCTGAAGTTGTTTCGACCGATAAGTCTGTCGGTTGCTCAGACTGTCACGATCAGAATTAAGTCAGATCAACTTATTGGCAAGGTATAACTCCCGGCATTAAGTTACAAAATGTTCTCATGGCATTAGCATTACCCCCCTTAAAGTTTACATGCGTCTCTATAAAATAGTCTTAAATTTGTATATAAGAAGTTGATGAGAGCACAAATGTCACCATTAAGTCATTGAATAACAATGCAATAAAAGAAAAAATCTTAAATTAGGTTTTAATAATAAGAATTCATTACAGGTTTACAGGAATTACTTTTATATTTCATCACATCACCCCGATAGTGACGAAGACAGCAGACAGATGGTATTGAGAACCATTATTTATCACTCTCATGATTTAGCAAATAGTGCTGTTTTAAGACTTTTTATGATATTGGAGATACTGTATAAAAATCCCAATGGGTGAAATACAAATCCGAAATGATGTATTACGACTGTCGGATCTGTCATGGTTCCTTAAAGCTGTATTTTAGGTCTTTCCAGGAGTTTATGACACTGACAATATTTCGCGACTTTTGACAGCCGTAGCACAGTATATTATCTGGATTGACACATTTATTTACCAATGAAATATTAATAGAAACATCGACGGGAGTCGTTCAGGATGATGAGAAAGCCTTCACAAATTGTCCATTGCATTAGTTGCGATTTATCCTGTCAATTATTCCCTGACAGCGCAGTACGGGTGCAATACTGTCATAATGCGGCATTTTCCATCTGGCCAGATGGTAATGCTTTCCTGAAAAAAGGGTTTATTGAAAAGTTATTGCTTGATAGACACAACCATTTATCCAGCGGTTTTATCTTTGTTGATTTTTCTTTCCCGAATCTTCGACGATTTACCGATCTGCAATGGGCTGACAGTCTGGCAGACAGTGGCATGCATATTGTCCTGATTTCTGACAGAAGTTTAACTCCGCTGGCCAATTACTGGATTTTGAAAAGCAATAAAATACAAGGAATTATTTATTCCGATGACGATGATATTGTGCAACAGCAAAAGATGCACCGCTTGTTTACCGGTCGGCTCGCCAACAGTAAACGTGGACGAACGCTTAACTATACGGAATTTATATTACTGAAGCGCTTTGTATCAGGAATAAGTATTCAGCAGATTGTAAATATTGACAATATTGATATTAAGAAACTTTATGTGCATAAGCTGCGGCTTGAAAATAAGCTAGGGCATAGCATTCAGAAAATAATATCAAATATTTTATAGATCCGTTTCCATTTTTATTATTTCCATATTATTGCGATGTGGAAGACGCTTTACGCCATAATGCAGGAGGCAGAATGCCAACTCCCCAAAATTACTCATTCATCGCCATAGCGGTATCAGCAGCGTTAGCCTCTATGGTATTTCCCTCCCAGGCGGCCTGGGTTGACGTTGATAGTCTGCCATCCAGTGGGCTGGTCAGCCAGTTGCCGCCGGAATTACAGGCTATTATTCCCGCTCAGGCCAGTACCGGTTTCACCAAAGTCGGTACTATGCCCAACTACGTTTATCAGTGGAACACCGGCACCATCCCGGTTTATGGCAATGGCCTCACGCTTAATGGGCCGGGCGCGGAGGCGTTTGAACACACTGTCACGGTTATTCAGAACAGCGGGACGGGAAGTCCGGGCGTGATTTTTGGCAACGACCTGACCATTCGGACGCAGTCGGCGAATGCCGCGAATAATGGTAGAGACGTCGATGGCATCCGTACTCACGGCGCAAATACTCCGGATAACCCGGTATTTATTATTACCGGTGACCGTACCAACATCTACGTGGATGGTCAGGATGGTGACGGTATTAACGCCGGATATAACTCACTGGGCCAGGGTTGGACCGGATCGGCCAATATTTACGTCGGCGACGATCTGTATATCAAAACGACCGGTAGCCAGGGACGTGGCATTACAGCTAACGCCATGCGGGATGCGTCACGTGCCAAAAATACGATTGTCGTCGGCAATCGTGCACATATTGTTACTACCGGCGACAGTTCGGAGGGGCTGCGTACCGGACAAAGCGGTTCGTTGATTCGTCTGGGTGACGATGCAACCATCGAAACCTCCGGCGCATCCTCAACGGGGATTTACGCAGCATCCTCCTCCAGAACCGAGCTTGGCAACAACGCTACTATTACGGTGAACGGTGCCAGCGCACACGCGGTATATGCAACTAACGCTACCGTTAATTTGGGAGAGAATGCCACTATTAGCGTTAACAGCGCCAGTAAGGCTGCATCCTATAGTAAAGCTCCTGCCGGTTTATACGCCCTCTCCCGAGGCGCCATTAATCTGGCAGGCGGTGCGGCTATTACTATGGCGGGCGATAACAGTAGCGAAAGTTACGCCATCAGCACGGAGACTGGCGGCATTGTTGACGGTTCTTCAGGAGGTCGTTTCGTCATCGACGGTGATATTCGTGCTGCTGGCGCCACCGCTGCCAGCGGTACGCTACCGCAGCAGAACAGTACAATTAAGCTCAATATGACGGACAACTCGCGATGGGACGGGGCGTCGTACATCACCAGCGCTACGGCGGGCACAGGCGTTATCTCTGTACAAATGAGCGATGCGACCTGGAATATGACCAGCAGCTCAACGCTCACTGACCTGACGCTGGATAGTGGCGCAACCATTAACTTCAGCCATGAAGATGGCGAACCATGGCAAACGCTCACCATCAATGAAGATTATGTAGGCAACGGCGGTAAGCTGGTCTTTAATACTGTGCTCAACGATGATGATTCCGAAACGGACAGGCTGCAGGTTCTCGGCAATACTTCAGGCAACACATTTGTTGCAGTAAATAATATTGGAGGAGCCGGGGCGCAAACCATTGAAGGTATTGAAATTGTTAACGTTGCTGGCAATTCCAACGGTACTTTCGAAAAAGCAAGCCGTATTGTTGCCGGAGCCTATGACTACAACGTGGTGCAGAAAGGTAAAAACTGGTATCTGACCAGCTACATTGAGCCGGACGAACCGATTATTCCTGATCCAGTAGACCCAGTTATCCCTGACCCTGTCATTCCCGATCCGGTAGACCCTGATCCTGTAGACCCGGTTATCCCTGACCCTGTTATTCCCGATCCGGTGGACCCTGATCCTGTAGACCCTGAGCCAGTAGACCCGGTCATCCCTGATCCGACAATTCCTGACATAGGGCAATCTGACACACCGCCGATAACAGAACATCAGTTCCGTCCGGAAGTGGGCAGCTATCTTGCCAACAACTATGCGGCAAATACGCTGTTCATGACGCGTCTCCATGACCGTCTGGGTGAAACCCAGTACACCGACATGCTGACGGGTGAGAAGAAGGTCACCAGCCTGTGGATGCGTAACGTCGGCGCCCATACTCGCTTCAACGATGGCAGCGGGCAGCTAAAAACCCGCATCAACAGCTATGTGTTACAACTGGGAGGCGATCTGGCACAGTGGAGCACTGACGGTCTTGACCGTTGGCATATTGGTGCAATGGCAGGTTATGCCAACAGCCAGAACCGCACGCAGTCGTCCGTGAGTGACTATCATTCCCGTGGTCAAGTCACCGGTTACAGCGTCGGCCTTTACGGCACCTGGTATGCTAACAATATCGATCGGTCTGGGGCTTATGTGGATACCTGGATGCTGTACAACTGGTTTGATAACAAGGTTATGGGTCAGGATCAGGCCGCTGAGAAATATAAATCCAAAGGAATTACCGCCTCGGTTGAAGCCGGTTACAGCTTCAGGTTAGGTGAAAGCGCGCATCAAAGCTACTGGTTGCAGCCCAAAGCGCAGGTGGTATGGATGGGCGTGCAGGCTGACGACAATCGCGAAGCCAATGGTACCCTCGTCAAGGATGATACCGCCGGTAATCTGCTAACCCGCATGGGCGTAAAAGCCTATATTAACGGCCACAATGCTATTGATAACGATAAATCTCGAGAGTTCCAGCCATTCGTGGAAGCGAACTGGATCCATAATACGCAGCCTGCCAGCGTGAAGATGGACGATGTCAGCAGCGATATGCGTGGTACGAAGAATATTGGAGAACTGAAAGTGGGTATTGAAGGACAAGTTACCCCGCGCCTGAACGTATGGGGTAACGTGGCGCAACAGGTGGGTGACACAGGTTATAGTGATACCCAAGGAATGCTGGGGATGAAATACAGTTTCTGATTCAGGTAACAACAGAGCCGCTGATCTTCAGCGGCTTTTACCCGGAAACGCTTTCATTTGGCTGATAGGTTTCATGAACGGCTCCCAAAAAAGCTTAATGCGTACAGAAAAATATCGGGCGTTTCCCGATGGTGAACATAAAGCCACGATGGCCCTGAGTCAGGATGGTGTAACTGATACTTTTCCCTGGATAGACATAAAAATCGGGTAAAACCGTCTCGATAACCGCATCGGACAGTGTTTCGTCACGCGTGACTTTGTTGATATCCGTCGATATAAAATGGGTGCTGTCTTTATTTTCACTCCATACATAGGAAACATCACGGCGGATCACGCCGCTCATTTTATTATCGACGTAATATGTTCCGCTGATGGAAACCACACCAGTGCGTTTTTTCAGCGAATACATAAAGTCCAGCGTCAGGTTAGCCTGAGTATTGTTATAAAACACAATCACAGGCGCCGTACATTTCTCTGGATCCCGGTTCTTTTCCGTATACAAATGAAAAAGATGCCCAAGCCCTACTCCCAGAAACAGTAGAGTCAGGCAGGCTAACATCAGTGCCTTTTTACCCATGTGTCACCCCGCGGAAAAAAAGCGTCACGCAACCTGTATCACCGTGCGTTTTATAAGGTTGCTGACAAATCAATGCCGTAACCGCTGGGGTGCGACTGCTGGAAGGGAAATAGACCCATGGGTATTTCTGACAATCCATACCGGTTTTTAGAATCATTGACTTATAGCTTGCAAAGCGGCTGCCGCTTTCGATATCTTCATTCCGCGAGAAAAAATGACAGCCCTGAGTTGTTTCAACCAGCGTGTAGCGATCGTAAAAATCCTTATCGGGAACGGTTTGCCAGCTGATAGTGCCAAGCAAAATACCGACAGCAAATGTCCCGGTCATCCAAAGTACAGGTACATAATGTTTAAACCAACGCCCTGACATACGCGGTGGCGTCTCACCCTTTTTTTCTATTGCCTGAGCGAAGTCTTTGCGGATGGTCATGATGCTCACACCAGGCTCAATCTGAAAGCCTCTACGCGGAACCGTGATTATCAGCGTATCTTCATTTTCGCCAACGGTACGTAATCCGCGGCGAATAATGGAGATATTCTGATAAAGCGTATTTGCCGACACCACCATGCCGTCTTCTTCCCACACTTTTTGAAAGAATGTTTGTTGTGAGACGACGGAGGGGGCGTTTTCCAGCAGAAGGCGCAAGCAGCGGCTGGCGGGCGTTGTCAGAATAATGTTGAGATCTGGCCTCGATAATGACGCCAGGCGATTCATTTCTGGATTAAATTCAATATTATCGTTAATTATCCATAACATCGCATTGTTACCATGCCAAAACATAACGTAGTTGGAGAGGGTTAATAGACACCACTGAGTATAGTCTGATGCTGTGGCTGCGTAGCAGGACATGGATTGTCCCCTGCACATACCGATCATATAGAAGAGCGAGAGGCATAAGACATTAACAGGTAAGCGTAGACACCGCTTTTCTCATTATAGCAGACTCAGGGGTGAAAGTACGTTTGGTTTTCTTGTTCGTTAAGTCTCCTGTTTTGTATTGAGGTGAGAATATCACCTTTAATCAAGTGGCCAAATTTACTGTGCCACTACGCTTTAATATCTCATAGATAAATCATGAGAAAATATATCCTGACAATCTATATCATATGAAAGACAGGGTTTTATTGAACGTGTTCTCTATAATGGCTTGTAATATCCAAAAAAGCAGCACTCGTTATGTAGGGATAGTTTTCAATTTATTAAGATTTACAGTAGCCATACTTAATATCAGTGCGCTTCCCACTTAATATTTAAGCTGTGCTTTATATTATTTAAACATAAATAAGTTAACTCTTAATTGAACTATTTCAAACTTATACTAAATAAGTTTAAAACTATCTATCAGAAACAATTTGTAGGGATATAGCCTGTTTTTTCAATCAATAATCCTCTCCGACATGTAAAATAGAAACATTTATTCATAATATGAATATTGTTGTGATAACAGATTCGCGTGAAAGTAAATCGACTGAAGGTGATGCCGATGAATATTCCTTCAGAAAGAACTCACCAGGGTAATCCAGGATCGGCAACGGATTACTGTCATCAGCTTAAAAACGGAAATCGCCCCGGCGATTAATGACTTTAACACTGATAGTGACTATCAGTGAAAGGCAACAACAAGGAATGAATTATGTCTACACCCGCGAATTTTAACGGTCAACGCCCTGCCATTGATGCTAACGACGCAGTAATGCTGCTGATTGACCACCAAAGTGGCCTGTTTCAGACCGTCGGCGACATGCCGATGCCGGAATTACGCGCGCGCGCCGCGGCGCTGGCTAAGATCGCTACCTTATGCAATATGCCGGTCATTACTACCGCATCCGTACCACAGGGACCGAATGGTCCGCTGATTCCGGAAATCCATGCGAATGCACCCCACGCGCAATATGTCGCGCGTAAAGGGGAAATTAATGCCTGGGATAATGCCGATTTTGTACAAGCGGTAAAAGCGACAGGCCGTAAAACGCTGATCATCGCTGGCACTATTACCAGTGTCTGTATGGCTTTTCCAGCCATCAGCGCCGTTGCGGAAGGGTACAAGGTATTTGCGGTAATTGATGCCTCCGGTACGTACAGTAAAATGGCGCAGGAAATTACGATGGCCCGCGTGGTGCAGGCGGGCGTAGTACCAATGGATACCGCGGCGGTAGCCTCTGAGCTGCAACGTACCTGGAATAGGGAAGATGCCGCAGAATGGGCGGATGTATATACCAAAATATTCCCGGCCTATCAGCTACTGATTGAAAGTTATACCAAAGCGCAGGAAGTAGTAAAAAATAATGAACTGCTGGATTCTCAACGCGCATAAATAACGCCCTGAAGCGGCTAAATAGCCCCATTTAATGGGGCTATTTTACTTGCCATTTTGGTCCTGGGCAGTGCTCGCCAAAACGCATTAGCGTTTTGAACGCCGCTTGCGGCGGCCCGAAGGGCGAGCGTAGCGAGTCAAACCTCACGTACTACGTGTACGCTCCAGTTTTTGCGCGCTGTCCGTGTCCAAACTGGCTGCGCCAATAACGCCTGGTGGGATAGGCTCTTAATCAAATACGCCATTAATAATCGCCGTGACCACCGCGGTACTGAGCGCGATCAGCACCAGATTATCCCCAACGATTTTCCACTCATAGCCCGGATAATAAGGTAATTGTCCCAGCATAGACGCCGGCACCGTTTTTTTAGCGATTCCCGGCGGCAGCGGTTTTCCTCTCGCCAGATTTTTCGCAATCCCCGGTGGTAAAGACTGATAACCCGTCAGCCCTAAATTTACTGCCAGTTGCCTGGCGACAGCGTAGCTAATGTCCGACTCGACGTGATCCGGTTTACCGCCATTTTTACGGTGTTCCGTTCTTTGCCCGGCATTTCCTTTATGCCCGTTACCGTTATTACCTTGATTAGCCGCGTTATTACTATGTCCGCCGCCATTGCCATTTCCCGGATTCGCCAGCACAGGCGTAGCGCTCAGGGAAAACGTAATCAACGTCGCCAGGACGGCGGTTAAACCACGACGATTGTTCATGATATTGCCCTTCTGATGTGGGATACCATGAAAATAGCGCCCCGCCATAAAAAGAACAACTACATCGATTCTTATTTTAAGCGGGGCTCGCCAACAGCAGCTTATCGTATCCAGATAGTCAGTAAAATCAGGATGATTGCTATCAGGACAACCTGATAAAAAATTTTGTCCAACCCTCTTTTTTGCATGGCGTCACCTCGTTAGAAAACGATTTGCCAGAGGGCTAAACACAACACCAACAGGCTAATCAGTAAAAATATCAGCGCGATGATTTTATCGGGTGAGCGATTCATCTGGGCGATCCTCAAACATCATTAAAACCACTGGCCAAAGCGTTTGATATAAAAGCGCTTCATGCCTTGCGCCACCAGACAGTAGCTCAATAATGTCGCCACCAACCATGGGAAGTAGCTCAGTGGCAGCGGCTCCAGTCCAACCATCGCGCCCAGAGGTGAGAATGGAATATAAATGCCTATCGCCATAATCAAGCCGGTCGTCAATAATACCGGCAACGTCGCCCGACTTTGGATAAACGGTATTTTCTGCGTCCTTAGCATATGCACGACCAGTGTCTGCGAGAGCAGACCCTCAATAAACCAGCCGGACTGAAAGAGCGCCTGCGCCTCTACGTTATTAGCCGCAAAGACGTACCACATCAGCGCAAAGGTTGTGATATCGAAAATAGAAGACGTTGGGCCAATCCATAGCATAAAACGACCAATATTTTTCGCGTCCCATTTCCGCGGCTTACGCAGGAACTCTTTATCCATTTTGTCCCACGGCAACGACAACTGCGAAATATCGTACATCAAATTCTGGATCAACAGATGAATCGCCAGCATCGGCAGAAACGGAATAAACGCGCTGGCTACCAGTACCGAAAAAACATTGCCGAAATTAGAGCTGGCGGTCATATTCAGATATTTAATGATATTGCCAAAGGTTTCCCGCCCTTTGATAACGCCTTCCTCAAGCACCATGAGATCTTTTTCCAGCAGAATAATATCTGATGACTCTTTAGCAATATCGGCGGCGCTATCGACGGAAATTCCCACATCCGCATCACGAAGCGCGGGCGCGTCGTTGATCCCATCTCCAAGAAAACCAACGGTATGACCATTTTTCTGTAGCGCTTGCAAAATACGCGTTTTTTGTAACGGCGTCAGCCGGGCGAATACTGCGCGTTTCTCCACTTCAGACGCCAGTTCGGCATCCGACATCGCCTCAACCTGGGTTCCGGTCAGGATATCGTGCGTATCAATACCCACTTCCAGACAGATACGCGCCGTCACAACCGGATTATCGCCGGTGAGGACTTTGACCGCCACGCCGTTATCCCGCAACGCGGCAATAGCTTTTCCGGCGCTTTCTTTCGGCGGATCGAGAAAAGTGAGCATCCCTTCGATGGTAAGTTCGGTCTCATCCTCCACACTTAATGTCGGATTGTTCCCGGAACCATCCAGCTTACGTGTCGCTATCAGCAATACACGGAATCCCTGCGCATTGTAATCTTCGGTTTTCGCCAGCAGTAGCTCGCGGCGTGTTTCCGTCAGCGCCACCACACGATCGCCTTCGCGAAGATGGGTGGCTACCATCATCATCTCTTCAACAGCGCCTTTGCAGATCAGGCATCTGTCTCCATGCTGCGCATCCTCCACCAGGACCGATACCCGGCGACGTACAAAGTCGAATGGCAGTTCATCGCGTTTAATGAAGCGCGCTTTTGTCGATGGTGCGATTCGACCCTCGCCAAAACGCAGTATGGCGCGATCCATCACATTCCGGGCGCCGCTCTGGCTGCTACTATTCAGCCAGGCCAGCATCAATACCCGGCCGCTTTTTACACCGCTCACATCCAGATGATGCTCCAGAAAAATATTGTCCTGGGTTAAGGTGCCGGTTTTATCTGTACACAGCACATCCATCGCGCCGAAGTTTTGAATAGCGTTCAGGCGTTTGACGATCACTTTGCGCCGCGACATCGCAATCGCGCCTTTTGCCAGGTTGGAACTGACAATCATGGGCAACATTTCCGGCGTCAACCCCACCGCAACCGCCAGCGCGAACAGCGAAGCCTCTACCCAGTCTCCCTTACTGAAACCATTAATCAGCAGGACAACCGGCACCATGATCAGCATAAAGCGTATCAACAGCCAGCTCACGCTGTTGACTCCGCGATCGAAAGCCGTCTGGGTACGCGTACCCACAATGGATTTCGCCAGCGAGCCGAACCAGGTACGGCTTCCCGTCGCAACCACGACCGCTTGCGCTCTGCCGCTGGTTACATTGGTTCCCATCAGACAGATATTGCCCAAATCTAACAGGCTTTTATCTTTGTCAGGCAATTGCTCGCTGTCTTTACCTGCCACATCAGCCATAACATCGTATTTTTCTACGGGTAATGATTCACCACTAAGAATTGACTGACTGATAAAGAGATCGCGCGACGCCAGCAGTCGGACGTCGGCGGGCACCAGATCGCCTGCGGCCAGAAAAACCACATCGCCCGGCACCAGTTCTTCAATGGGAATCTCTTCCTGCACCGCGCCTATATTGCCCGGCCCACGACGCAACACCGTGGCGGTGGTGCGAACCATCTTTTTCAGCGCCTGTGCTGCTCTGTTAGTGCGAAACTCCTGCCAGAAACGCAATAACCCGCTCAAACTGACCATCGTCAGAATAATCAGCACGCCAGTGAGATCGGTCTCTTCGCCACGGCGTAACGGGAGCCAGTAATCCGTGATGAAACTAACCCCTGCCAATGCCATCAGAACGTAAATAAACGGGTTATTGAATGCCTGCAGAAGCTGAATCAGCGCCGGAGGAACTTGCTCATGCGCCACTTCATTGCGCCCATACACTTTCAACCGTTCGCTGGCCTCTTCTATCGTGAGGCCCTGACGATGGCTGTTCAGCCGCGCCAGTGTCTCCTCCGGGCTATGAAAAGCTTCCGCTTCGATCGGAAATACTTTTTTATGCTGCTTATCATTTTCTGACGCCGGGCGATTGAGTTTCCGGTTTTCAATGTTCATGTCAGTCATGATGAATCCCCAAAATTAAGGTGTAGTGTTTCCTGCATATCACGCCCAGGGAATAGTAAACTCACGATTTGAAGGTGAATGCCCCGGGAGAATTATCTATGCATAAAAAAGGTTATTGCTTACTCACTATTTTGAGTGGGTTTTATTTTATCGACTCGGGAATATCCATCATTCCCTCCTTATACGCCTGGCGTAATGTTGCAATTGAATAAAAAACTATTATTGACTATCAATGCTCCAGTGAATTGCGGTGATATTATCGTTATCACCTATTCTGGATATAATCAGTTCTCGCGTTTTACGATAATCAGCATGACCCACGAGCTCGGCACGAATTTCTTTATAGCCCTGTTCCTGAGCGGGGACCGAACCTAACCCTTGTAAACAGATCGCGGCCTCTTTTACGATATTCAGTAACCACTGACGAACCTCGCTTTCATCTTCTTTATTACAGGTTACTTTCAGGATATAACGTTTTTCTCCCTCGGCGGATACCGGGAGTTGATTTATACGCTGCGCCGCTTCACGCAGTAAAATATTGGCGCAAAGAATAATGATCGTCGCCGCCAGCGCATTTTTGAACTGCCCTAAGCCGCATAACACGCCGATGCCCGCCGAACACCATAGCGTTGCCGCAGTGTTCAGCCCGCGCACATTCATCCCTTCGCGCATGATGACGCCCGCCCCCAGAAAGCCAATCCCAGAGACAATCTGCGCCGCAATTCGCCCGGGGCTGTCTGGCGATGTCGTCATGGAGCTCAGAATAAAAACGGCGGCGCCTGTCGCCACCAGCGCATTAGTGCGTAATCCCGCCATACGTTGACGCCATTGTCTTTCCGCGCCAATCAGCGCGCCCAACAGCATAGCGGCCAGTAAATTTAAAATATAAGGAAACATTAACATACGTTCCTCCATTTTTTCTGGAAGAATAAGTACGTGCTATATTTAGCACACGACAAATTTCTGCCCTGAGGCAATTAGCGTCGTGTTAACGGCGGAGGAAATAAAGCGTGTTTAAACATGAACATGACGATTACCTCGCGACAATGCGCGTGTTGTAACATTATTGGGATGACAATCGTCACAAGGGGAGATTGCTGCCCACCGGTTCGGCAAGCAGCGCAGGAATAGCGTGCGTTAACTTGCCAGATGATTTACGTAAAAGTGACTGTCCAACATATTACTCCTGCATGAATTTGCGCTTATTATAGTCAGCCAATATGTTCCGTAAAGTGCAAAGGCGGGTTTAGTGACGTTCTGTTTAAGTTTGTTTGATATTTTTTCTTATGACAAAAAAATGACAATATTATGTCGATAACAAGCTCGTCTGAAATCATTAAACAATAAATTCCTGCTTAATACCGGCGATAGCTCTGTTATGATGCCTGCACGTAAAAAAATAAAACAACATGACGAGGAAAAAATGGGTTCCACCAGAAAAGGGATGCTAAACGTCCTGATTGCCGCCGTATTGTGGGGGAGTTCAGGCGTTTGCGCGCAGTACATCATGGAGCAAAGCCGTATGTCGTC
The DNA here is from genome assembly GCF_046552235.1 of Salmonella sp. SAL00670. NCBI lineage: Bacteria > Pseudomonadati > Pseudomonadota > Gammaproteobacteria > Enterobacterales > Enterobacteriaceae > Salmonella > Salmonella sp. SAL00670. The sequence goes on along the minus strand of NZ_JBGDUO010000005.1, from coordinate 46,587 downwards.
ACAGTTCCTGACGATGATACGTTTGTTATTCGCCGGGCTGATACTGGTGACCTTCTCCTTTATGCACGGCGATAAGATATTTTCAATTCTTAAAAACCGCAAAGATGCCCTGAGTCTGCTGATTTTCTCCGTGGTGGGCGCGCTCACCGTTCAGCTAACCTTCCTGCTCACGATTGAAAAATCCAATGCCGCCACCGCGACAGTGCTGCAATTTTTATCGCCGACCATTATTGTAGCGTGGTTTGCATTAGCGCGAAGAACACGACCAGGCATTCTGGTCTTAACCGCCATTCTTACATCGCTTATCGGCACCTTTTTACTGGTGACTCACGGCAATCCAACATCGCTGTCGATCTCTTCAGCCGCGCTGTTCTGGGGTATCGCCTCCGCATTTGCCGCCGCCTTTTATACGACCTGGCCTTCCAGGCTAATCGCCCAATACGGCACGCTGCCAGTGGTCGGCTGGAGTATGTCCTTTGGCGGCCTTATTCTGCTGCCCTTCTACGCTAAAGAAGGAACGCACTTTGCGGTGAGCGGCAGCCTGATTCTGGCCTTTTTCTACCTGGTGGTGATCGGTACGTCGCTGACGTTCAGCCTGTATTTGAAAGGCGCGCAACTGATTGGTGGCCCCAAAGCCAGCATTTTAAGCTGCGCGGAACCGTTAAGCAGCGCCCTGCTGTCGCTACTGCTGTTGGGGATTAGTTTTACCTTGCCGGACTGGCTGGGCACGCTGCTCATTCTCTCGTCAGTGATTCTGATCTCTCTCGATTCCCGTCGACGCGCGCGGGCCGCTTAACGCCGTTGATAATCACGATGACCGGGCGGAAGAGGGAAAAGTTTAATGGCGCTTTGCCTTAATCTCTTCGTCAGAAAGCCCGGTAATCATCAGCACCATCTCTCGCTCGATCCCCTGTTCCAGCATCGTATGCGCAATACGCAAGGCTTCCTCCTGCTTACCTTGATGTATACCTTGTTGCACGCCTTCACGCTTACCTTTTCTGCGCCCCGATTCACGTATTCTGTCTACGATCGTCATTAATCTCTCCTTGTGTTGGGGAACACGACGCGCCACCTCGCGGATAAACTTGCCAAAACGAGGCGTGCTGCCATGCTGTATTAGCAAATAATTAAACAGAGCTTTTAGCTGACTGTCATTAGCGTTTCCCGTAATCAGAAGTACCGCTAAGCGCTCGACCAATCCCATCAGGTCGCGCTGACGTATATGCTTTTGTACCAGCTCCAGCATCGCGATACGTCGATGCTGCATAATCTCGTTATCCGGCACCACCGTAATGTCTACCAGTGGAAATGCCGTCGCATAAAGCTGACGCGCCAGTGCAGGATCGTCAAACTCATCCAGCCAGCACAGCGAAAAGGGATACGGGCTTTTCGCGCCATGGTAAAACAGCATGGGAATCACCAGCGGTAACGTTTTATGGCCAGCATCCAGATGGCGCTGCATCGCGGCAGTCGCGTAACGCATTAACCGAAACGCCATATGCGCGTCCGGCGTACTCTGATGCTCTATAACGACATAGATATAACCGTCGCCTTCACACGTTTTTAGCGACCAAAGGACGTCGGAATAAAACGCGCGTAAATTTTTCTCGATAAAACTGTCCGGCGCCAGTTTTAACGTCGTCAGATCGCAACGTATTCTTAGCGAATGGGGAAGATGAATATTGAGAAAATCCCGCGCGGTATCCGGATGGCGTAAAAACGTTTTGAATACCGCATCATGAGGCGTGGACGTGGGGCTTTTTTTCATGGCGATCCGTCACCTGAGGCATAAGATGACGCCACTGTACTCGCCAAAAATACAGACAGCATTCAGGAAAATTTAACCCTGCGAGGAGGCTCGAAAGGGAATCACTGACGGCTGCAATACGTACATTTTTTGCCCAGCCTGCTACGCATTATCGCCCGGTAGCGTAACGCTAACCGGGCCTACAAATACACGTCATCTGTAGGCCCGGTAAACGTAGCGCTCTTCGGCGATAAATCTCACACCAGCGCTTTGACTATCTCCATCAACCGAATGACGTCTTCGGGGCGCGTATTGCCGGTTTGCGGATCGATAATCGAGCTGTAAACATGCGGCATAACGCGCGGCACGCCTGCTTCCAGGCAGGTTTGCAGGATAATACCGAAATTATCCAGTGAGATACCGCCGGTCGGCTCGATAAGCGTCATGCCGTGGCGGGCAGCGGTTGTCGCCAGCGCATAGAGTTCCGGTAACGACTTTTCGCCGCCCATCGGGAAAAACTTCGCCGCATGTGCGCCCATATCCTGCATCATGCGTACCGCCGCTTCACAGGAAACGCGGGCTGGCGTTCCCTGGCTGCTGCTGACGCCGGTAGAAATCACCACCTCGCCAGGCGTTCCCGTCGGGCTGACCAGGGCGTTGATATGCGTTTGCTCGCCGCCCGTCGCCGCCAGCGCGCCCGCCGCGAAGCCGCTGCCGGTAAAGGTCTGGTTGACATGGGCCGGGTGAGTATGGGCGGCAATCATCGCCGCTTTGTAGTACTGCGCCGGGTCGCCTGCGCCCAGACCCACTGAGATAGACGGCACCTCCGCCATCCAGCGTTTCACCTCCGGCACGCCCTCTTCTACCGTAGCGAACTGCGCGGAAAGTACGCCAATGACCGCATGGCCTTCGGCGGCTTCATAGATAGCCTTCGCGTTGGCGATATCCTTTGCCAGCACGTTAATCGCTACCCGCTGACGATAAAAATTAATCTGCTGCATGTTCTGCAATCTCCCTGAGTCGCGCTACAATCAATGCCATTTCCCCTTCGGCTACCGTGCGTGGATCGAGGCTAAAAACCCCCTGATGAAGCTGATATTTGCGGGCGTAAATCGCTATCTCGCCGCCGCGCAACTGCGCTTCGACGTCCTGCGCGTTCAGCCCCAATTCAGATGCGTTCACCCGCACACGAATACGCCAGATTGCACGCCCGGCCTCATCCTGTTCGATATCGGCATAAAGCCCATGGATGGCGGAAATCGCTTCCGCGACCGGCTGTAACTGTGCTGCGGTCACGGTCGTCTGGCCCTGGTGGTAATTCTCCAGCGCATACACCAGCCCAACCATGTTTTCCTTGCCGATTTTCATCGCCCTGGCAATCCCCTGGTGCTGCGCTTTACAGGCGGCAATCCACGTTTTCTTACCAGTGATAAACCCGGAGGTTGGCGCATTAAAGGCTTTCGCGCCGCTATAGATAACCATATCCGCGCCGCTCGCCACCCAGCCGCGCAAATCCTCTTCCGCCGCGGCATCGACAATCAACGGCAGGTGGTTGGCCTGCGCCACCTGTACAAAATCGTCAATGCTCAACATGCCTTTCTGTACGCAATGGTGTGATTTCACATACAGTAGCGCGGCGGTCTTTTCGTTAATGGCGCTTTCCAGTTGCCAGCGGGCCGCCAGATTGCTCGACCCCACTTCCACTATGCGCCCGCCGCCAAGACGAATGGCGCTGGTGACTGGCGCGCCGTAGTCCACATTATGCCCGCGCAGCATCACTACCTCATTGGCCATACCGGTACTGTCCGGCATCAGGGCGACGCGCGCCCGATCGCCGTGGGTGATAGCGGCAGCGACGGCAATGGCAATACCCGCCGAGGCGCACGAGGTGATATAGCTATCTTCAGCACCCGTATAGCGCGATACCAGTTCGCCGGTTTTTTCCACCAGCGCATCAATCTCGACGAAAGCGGAAGCCGCGCGCGCGGTGGCCTGCATGACCTCCGGCGCGACGCTTGAGACGCCCAGAATGGTCATTTTGCCGCAGGCGTTAATGACCTTTTTCAACCCCAGTTGTTGATAGATATTCGGCGTCATGATTTACAGCACTCCCAACAACGCACAGACTATGCTCAGTGCGACAATCGACAGTAAAATGGTGGTGTAGCGCGGCCCTTTTTTTACCAGATAGAAGTAGATGGCGAATACCGCCGCCAGTGGCAGTAAGCCCGGCGCGATAGAGTCGAGGATCTGCTGAACCACCACTTCAGATCCTTTCAAAGCGCTAATTTTTAACGGCGTGGTGATTTTGACGTAGCTGGCGGAAAGCGCGCCCATCATGATCAAACCCAGCACGTTGGCCCCGTAGATCAGTTCTTTGATTCGCCCCCCTTGCAGCAGGCCGATAATCGAATCACGCCCCAGCGTATATCCCTTGTGGACCATACCGTAGCTGATCGCCAGGGTGATCGCCGGGTAGAGAATCAGCGGGATAATACCGCCCATCGCGCTGCCATTTGCCGCGAACGGAATAAAGATCGCTATCAACAGCGGCATCACCGCCGCCCAGATAATCGAGTCGCCCATCCCGGCAAGCGGCCCCATCAGGCCAGTTTTAATGCCGGTGATAGACGAGTCGTTAATCGGCTCGCCGCGCGTTTTTTGTTCTTCCATGGCAATAGAGATGCCCTGAATCACCGCGCCGAAGGTCTGCTCGGAGTTAAAAAAGTTAAGGTGGCGTTTTAGCGCTTCTACCTGCTCCTCTTTTTGTGGGTAGAGTTTTTTGATGATCGGCGTCATCGAGGCGCAGAAAATCAGGCTTTGTAAGCGCTCATAGGAGCTGGAAACCTCGGCGCCCAGCCAGTAGATAAACCAGGCTTTGGTGATATCTGCTTTGGTCAGCGCCCCGCTTTCCCGCGCGCGCTCAACCAGTTCATGCTGCATTACGTCACTGTTCATCATGCTGCTCCTTCATTTTTCGCCAGGCCTTTAATCAGGAAGGCGACACAGGTGCCGAAGATGGCCATCGCCATGATGTCGACCTTGAGGTACAACACCGCGAAGAACCCGCCGATAAACCACGGCAACAGGCTCTTTTTACCGATCACCATAATGGTGATGGCAAAGCCCAGCGCCGGCAGAATGCCGCCCATGATTTCAAAGGAGTGGGTTAACCAGTGCGGCATCAGTTTAAGGAAACTTTCCACCACATCCTGGCCAAAGTAGTTAGCGGCAAAGACCACCGGGAAGCGCAGCACCAGCCCCAGCAATGCCGGGTAAAGAAAGGCGCAACGCATGATGCCCGCCATGTTTGCCGTTTCCGCGTGTTTATCCGCCATATGCACCCAGGCAGCATTCAGCGTGCGCCTAAGCTGATCGAGAAACACGCCAATCACGCCAAACGGGATTGCCAGCGCGATCGCCAGGTTTGGGTCCATACCGGCCTTCACCGCGATAGGAATGGAGATACAGGCCGCCAGCGCCGGGTCCGACGGCACGTTGCCGCCCGGCGTTGAGGTCACGCCCAAATAAACGAGCTGCATCCCTGCGCCGATGATCATCGCGGTCTGCATGTTGCCAAGCAAAAGCCCGACAAATACCGCGATCACCACCGGTTGTAACAGCATCGCGGAGAAGGTGTAGCCGAGGCGTAAACGGGCAAACCAGTAATACAACCCCATCAGGCTTGCAAAGAGTAAGGTATCCATAGTGTTATCCTATACACTTCATCCTTCAGGCTGCCTCTTTGTTGGCTGCCTTCGCTCACCCCAGTCACTTACTTTAGTAAGCTCCAGGGGATTCACTCAGTTGCCGCCTCGATGCATCCAGAATGATTTTGTGTCTATTAAAGGGTTAGAATTTTTTCAGGATATCGTCGAGCGGCTGCGGCTTATCTTCCGGAATGGTCTGGAAAAATACCTGAACGCCACGGTTTTTCAGGTCGTTAAGAATGCCGACGTCTTTTTCATCCAGCGTAATATTCTGAAAAACCGCCTTGCGGTTTGGCCCGCCGCCGAGACCGCCAACCTGAATGCGGGTGACGTCAAAGCCCAGCTGTATGGCGTCCTGCACCGCCGCCAGTGAGGGAAAAAGCACCAGCACGTTACCGTCGCCAAGCTGATTTTCTTTCCATGCGGCGGCAAAACTCTGGTTGCCGAAGCAATCCACTTTGATATTTGGCGGCGCGGCCATCAGGTAGATATTTTTCATAAACGGATCGGCGTCCAGTTCATCACTCACAACGGCTATCCGGTTCGCCTGAGATTGTCCGACCCACTTCGTGACAACCTGCCCATGAATGAGACGGCTGTCGATGCGACATAAAACGATATTGGCCATGATGTTTTCCTTAGAGTGATTGTTGTAGCTGACGTACATGGGCGACCACATCCAGGCAGCTACTGCGCCCGGCCTCAACTAACTCATCCACGCAGGCGGTTAGCATCCCTTGTTCGCGCCTGTCCAGCGCCTCCAGCAGTAGCGACGCATTCAATCCGGCAATCACCGCCACCGGATAATCGGCGCTTAGCCGCGCCGCGACGTTGGACGTCGTGCCGCCGACAAAATCCGTCAGGATCAGCGAGCCTTCCGGCAGCGTTTTCACCACGGCCTCGACGCGTTGATAAAACTCGCCCAGCGTATCGACAGGCATTAGCGCGATTTCCGTCACGCCTTTAATTTCGCCCGTGACCATACGCAGGCTGTTGCAAAGCGGTTGTCCCCAGCCGCCATGCGTCAGCAGCAGGATGTGGGGCAACGGTTGTGTGGTAGTCAAAATGGCCTCCTGGCGCAATTACATGAGAACACCGGCATATATTGCCCGGTGGCACTGCGCTTACCGGGCCTACAGGACACTCCCGGTAGGCCGGATAAGGCGTTTACGCCGCTATCCGGCATAACGCATCATCAGAAGAGCAAAGGTTGTGCCAGAATTTGTGTCACGCGAGGAAGAAGAAAGGTCTGGCGAGGCGCGAAGCCCCGCCAGTAAAAGGATTAGCTATAGAGCAGTTCGTAGATATAAAAATATTCCGCATCCGATAAACGGATGGCGTAGGCATCTTCGATCGGCAGAAAAGCGGATTTGATGACACTAAACGCGCGCGCGTCCAGATTCGGCTGACTTTCCAACGCCATCTGTAACGGTTTTCGGTTAATCACAATACGCTCTACCATACAGCAGCAGTGGATCAGGAAGCGCAGTGTCACCTGGCGGCTTGGTTTCAGGGAAAGCGAAGACGTCAGATGGTTAAAAACGCCCTCCATCTCTTTCAGAATACGCTGCGGGTTAAGCACGGAAATATGATTGATGATGCTCTCCATCGTTAGCGCGCTGATAAAGCGCATGGCGCTGCGCTCCATCTCCAGACGGCGTTCAGCGTTGGACAGATCGGGCGTTAACAGGCTCAACACCAGTTCCGGCCCTTGTTCGGAGAAAAGCTCTTCCAGCGAAATAAACGGAATATCCGGCAGCCCCGGCTGGAAAGTGCCGACAATCCCCGCCAGCCGCTCGCTGGCATTCAATGCCTGCTGAACGCGCTCCAGACTGCGTACCTCGTTATAATCAAGGATCACCATCCTGGTGTCCTGCGACATCAGTTCGCCAAAGCTCTCCTCCAGCACCTTTTTGATTTTTTCCGCCGTTCCCATGCCGGTAATACAGGAGATGACCAGCACTTTGCCGCCGTTCTCCTGCTGCGGCGTACAAAGCTGGCAGGGGATATTTTTACTCTGCAGGAGCGCCGTCAACTGTGGTAAGTCGCTGGTTTCATAGCTTAAATCCAGCCCGACTTCCAGCAGACTGGTCAGCGTGATGTTCGGCATGAGCAAAACATCTATCTGGAATAACTTACTGATCGTACTGCCGAAATGGATTAATGAACCGATGTCCACCAACAGGATAAGCCGCCGATATTGTCGGGTTTGAATCATTTGGGTCAGCGTTTCCAGCGTGTCATGCACCGACTGTTCAAACGGCATGTCGATGGCGCTGAACAGCTCGCGCTCCAGCACGCGGTTGACATATTGCGCCTGGCTGGTGGCGGTGGTCGCGCCGTGGGCGATCAAAATGACCCCACAGTCGGGGCTGGCATCGATACGCTGACGATAATGGCGGCACTCTTTCAGGAACAGGCATAGCCAGACCACTTCCGTCGCCGGACACTGAATATGCAGCAGTTCGTTGATTTTCCGACACAGCAGCGTGGCGTTGTCATATTCGTCTTTGCAGCGATCCAGGATCAAACTGGAAGAGTAAAGCTGCGGGATCAGGCCGCGCTGCACGTAGCCTATCAGCGCCAGGAAGTGTTTACGCAGTGGGTTAACCAGATTTTCCGGCAGCGAAAAACCCAACACCTGCTCTACGCAGCCAATCAGCAGCGTCACGCGCTCTTCAATCTGGTCGCCATAGCGCGGCGGATGCGCCACGCTGTCGCGGCTGTAGAGACCGTATTCAAAAATCGAGCTGAGTTTATTTTTCAGGATCGCCAGCGTCTCCGCCGGGGGGACGTTACTGTTGCGCAAATTAACATATTCGCGCGTCAGGAAACTGTAAAAGAGGTCGCTCTCTTCAATTTCCGCCCCGGTCGCCAGCGACGTCTTCAATGCGGGCAGCGTGCGCGCGTCTATATTTAGCCGCGCTTTACCGTCAAACAGAGTATCCACCAATAGACGCTGTTCCGGCGTCGGGTTAACCGACATCTCCGCCAGCCGCTTATCCAGCTGTAGCGTGTCGTTATGCTCGGTCATTCCCGATGCCCACGCCTGAGCGCAGAGAAACTGAATATCGCTTTTTAGCTGACCGATATTGCCTTCCAGGGGTTTATTCAGCAACCAGAGCAACAACGGTTTATCAATGCTGACCGTACGTTCTATTTTGCGGCTTTCCCGCTGTAAGAACCCCACGATCAGTTCGATCTGTTCTTCAACGGAGCGCTGGCGAATGCCCGGCAAATCAATGCATACCTGAATACGCCGCTGGAAAGTACGTAACAGCGCCGACCCGACCGGTTCGGTAGTGGCGCAAATCAGGCGTACCGAAATTGATCGCGGCTGGCTGCTCACGCCGAGCGGACGGTACTCGCCTTTATCCAGAATAGAGAACAGCTTTTCCTGCCCTTCATAAGACAGACGGTGCACCTCGTCCAACAGCAGATAACCACCGTCCGCCTGCTCCACGAGGCCTGTTTTATGTTCATTCGCGCCGGTAAACGCCCCCTGCCGATGACCAAACAGATGCGAGGAGAGCAGTTCCGGGTTATGGGCGTATTCCGCGCAGTTAAAGTAGACCAGCGGCGGGATAGCGCCGCTCGCCTGTTCACAGGCGAAACGGTGCATCAGTTCCGCAAAAAAGGTTTTACCGACGCCGGACGGCCCGGTAAGCAGAACGTGTAAACCGTGCGGATAGAGCACCGCCGCACGGCCTTTTTCTACCGCATCGCGCAGGCTGCGATCGTAACCAATCAGGCTGGTAAACGGATCGTCGGGCGCGTAATGCTCTTCATGCGGCAGCACATCCGCCACCGACCGCACCTCGCGTTCAGACTCTTCCAGCTGTCGTCCCAGCAACGTTTCCAGCGCCTGGCGATGCAGAAAATAGACCGGGCGGCCACGGCTTTTGATTGCCAGGCCGTCATTCCATAACTGATTGAGATCTTTGCTGACGGAGTTACGCGCCAGCCCAAGATTGAAACCTATCGCCTCCGCCGTAAACGCCGTCTCGTGCGCCAAATCGGCAAGACATAGCCCGCGCGTCAGCCGTTCCAGCTCTCCCAGTACGATCTCAATACGTCTCATTACACTACCGCTTACGAAATAAAAGAGTAGTCAGAACATACACTATTCTGCCACGCAAGAAAGTGAAGGCGCAGCGAGAAACCGCCTTCCCACTTTTGCCTGACTTCAACGCCAACGGATAGCACGCCCCGATGAGTGAACGTCGCACGGTCTACACTTACTCTTGAAAAAGTGCAAACCGATAAGGATACCGTTTATGAAACGAAAAACGCTTCTGCTTATTGCCGCGCTTGTCGCGCTACCGGGCGTCACGTATGCCGACTCTCCGTTTAGCTCACTCCAGTCGGCGCATGAAAAAAATACGATTTTAAAGGATTTGCGCAAAATGTGTACGCCTAAAGGCGCGCTAACCGATGAAGCCTTGGAGAAAAAAATCATGGCGAGCGAGGGGAACCAGCAGCATATTCGGGAGGCGATGATCGCGATAGAGCGCAACAATCAGCATAACTACTGGCAGGCTCTCGGCAAGGTGGAATGCCCGGAGATGTAGCACAGCTTTTCCGCTTTTTGGTCGCGAAAATGCGGACTGTAACCGGTTTCTGTTCACCAAAAGCGCGTATTCTGGAGCGAATTTACGCGATCAAGGAGCACGACAATGCGATACCGTTTTCCCGATAACTTCTGGTGGGGCAGCGCCTGCTCAGCGTTGCAAACCGAAGGGGATAGTCTGAATGGCGGTAAAAGCCAGACCACGTGGGATGTGTGGTTCGAGCGCCAGCCTGATCGTTTTCACCAGGGCGTCGGTCCAGCGGAAACCTCAACGTTCTATCGCCACTGGAAGCAAGACATCGCGCTACTGAAACAGTTAAAACATAACAGTTTTCGCACCTCGCTAAGCTGGGCGCGGCTCATTCCAGACGGCGTAGGCGAGGTGAATCCACAAGCGGTGAGCTTCTACAATCACGTCATCGACGAGCTACTGGCGCAGGGCATCACGCCGTTTATTACGCTGTTCCATTTTGATATGCCGATGGTCATGCAGGAGAAAGGCGGCTGGGAAAATCGCGACGTCGTAGAGGCGTTTGGTCGGTACGCGCAAACGTGTTTTACCTTGTTTGGCGACCGCGTGAAGCACTGGTTTACCTTTAACGAGCCGATTGTGCCGGTGGAAGGCGGCTATTTGTACGACTTCCACTATCCCAATGTGGTGGATTTTAAACGGGCGGCCACCGTGGCGTACCATACCGTGCTGGCGCACTCGACCGCCGTGCGCGCCTGGCGCGCCGGGCGCTACGACGGTGAAATCGGCATAGTACTGAATCTGACGCCGTCCTACCCACGCTCGCAGCATCCCGCCGATGTGCAAGCCGCGCACCATGCGGATCTGTTATTCAACCGCAGTTTTCTTGACCCGGTATTAAAGGGAGAATACCCGGCGGACTTGGTGGCGCTGCTGAAAACCTATGACCAGTTGCCTGCCTGTCAGCCAGGCGACCGTCAGCTTATTGCCGACGGCAAAATCGATTTACTGGGGATTAACTATTATCAGCCGCGCCGCGTGAAATGCCGTGATACGGCGGTGAATCCGCAAGCGCCGTTTATGCCGGAGTGGTTATTTGACTATTACGACATGCCGGGGCGCAAGATGAACCCTTACCGCGGCTGGGAAATTTACGCGCCAGGAATTTACGACATCATCACCAACCTGCGGGATAATTACAGCAATCCGCGCTGTTTTATCTCCGAAAACGGGATGGGCGTTGAGAACGAGCAGCGTTTTGTGCAAGCGGGACAGATTCACGATGATTACCGGATTGACTTTATTTCTGAGCATCTTAAATGGCTGCATAAAGGCATTAGCGAGGGCTGTCACTGTCTTGGCTACCACATGTGGACCTTTATCGATAACTGGTCATGGCTGAACGGCTATAAAAATCGCTATGGTTTTGTACAACTGGATTTAGCCACCCAAACGCGCACGGTGAAAAAAAGCGGAGAATGGTTTGCCGCCACCGCAGAGCATAACGGTTTTGATTAAGCATTTATTATTGCCGGATGACGACTAACGTCGTATCCGGCCTACAAATGGCAGCAATATCAACTCATTGGCGTAATACGGACTTTCGCCGCCACGACTAACGCCGTCAACAGCATCAGGCCGCCGGAAAGCGCCAGCGGCGAAAGCAGCCCGAAATTGTCGAGCGCATAACCGCCCACCGCCGCGCCACAGGTATTTGCCAGTTGAATCACCGCGACCTGGATGGAACCGGCTTTTTCCGCCTGATCGGCAAGAGAACGAGTGATCCACGTTGACCATCCCACCGGCACCAGCGCAAACGCCAGCCCCCAGATAATCGCTATTGCCGCCGCCACGGTTTTGTCGCTTCCCCACACAATGAGCGTCAGCGCGCTCAGCGCCAGTAGCAGCGGCGCACCGGCCAGCGCCAGTTTTACCGAACGTTTCAGGACATAGGATGAGAAAGAAGTGCCAACGAAGCTGGCAATACCAAAACTTAGCAACACCAGCGTCAGACCATCAACGTCAAAGCCCGCCAGATTCATATAGACCGGGCGAATATAGGTAAAGAAAGCGAACTGCCCGGCAAAAGACATAAAGATGGCGATCATCCCGGCCATCACGCCAGGGCGTTGCAACAGGCTAAACATATTCTGTTTCTGGTGAGAAGGTTCGCCCGGCAGCGACGGCAGTGATTTCACCACCCAGATGACGCACAGTACGCCCATCACCGCAGCGGCGTTAAAGACATTACGCCAGCCAATAATACCGCCCAAAAAGCTGCCCAGCGGCGCGGCGATCACTAACGCGATGGAGACAGCGCCAAAAATCACCGACAGCGCTTTCGGCACGGTACGCGCGGGAACCAGTCGCATGGTCAGCGACGCCGACATCGCCCAGAATCCGCCCAGCGCCAACCCAAGACAGGCGCGGCCCAGCAATAGCAGCGTAAAGCTGTTGGCAAAGGAGACCATCAGACAAGAAGCCGTCAGCAAAACGGCGAACAGAATAACGATATAACGCCTGTCGGTCGCCTGAATAATCTGGGTAATGAACAGGCTGGAAAACATCGCGACAAACGCCGTAACGGTGACCGACTGACCGGCGACGCCCTCGGAGATCCCCAGATCCTGCGCCATCGGCGTCAACAGACTAACGGGCAAAAACTCAACGGTAATCAGGCAGGCGACACAAAACGCCACGGCAAAAACGGCTGACCAGTTAGGCCTGGCAACCCCATCAGCGCGGAATTTTTCTGCGATATTTTCATTCATTGTGGTTACCTGCGTCGTTTTAGTGCGGAAAATCCACGCAGTGTAACATTACAAAATGTGATCTGATTAACGTTTTAGCAACTGACATTGTTGCGCTGCATTTTGCGAGGCTGGTCGAGAGTTGAGAATTATCTTCTCTCGCTGCGTGTAAAACCAAAAGGTAAGACATAGTGTATCACCTGGTGCTATACTTTAGATTACAGGATGTCAACCTGATGCGAACCTTCAAAACCAGGTGGTTTAACAGAGAAGCGAAGCCCCACACGATAAAAGATGACGAGTTAAGCGAGGCCATCAACGCCGTACTGCAAGGAAAAGCAGATAATCTTGGCGGCGGGGTTTATAAAAAACGTCTCAATCAAAATCGCGATCGCGCAATCGTGTTGGCAAAGGGAGGCGAACATTGGTTTTACACCTTCCTGTATGCCAAACAGGATATGGCCAACATTAGCTATCGCGAACTCGCGGGTTTCCGTGAGTTAGCAAAACACTATGCTTGCCTGACCGAAGATCAGATAACGGCACTCATTAATAACAAAGAACTGGTAGAGGTGCGCCATGTCAGCAAAAACTAAATTCAAAAGCCCTGCCTTTGAACCGATTCATAGCGCGGCATCTGGATTATTTAGCGTGGATGCCATTCCCCAGGAGACAATGCGCAGTTTTGACACGGCCTGCTTAAGCAGCATCAAAGACCTGCAGCCACTTGAAATAAAAGCGTTACGAGAAAAACTCAACGTTAGCCAGCCGGTTTTCGCTCGGTACCTGAATACCAGCGTATCAACGGTTCAAAAGTGGGAAAGCGGCGCCAAGCGTCCCAGCGGGATGTCACTGAAACTACTTAATGTTGTCCAAAAACACGGGCTAAAGGTGCTGGTATGAGGGTTTTACCGATGGTCTGTTAAGGCTATTCATACGATCATGAGTGCAGGAAGCCTCTACAACTTCCTGCGCTGTTTGACGGGAATTGCACTATACTGACTCACCAAAGCCATCAGCAAATGCAGATTTTAATTCATCCATAAAAGCCAGTTCATCCTGTCCATCACAAATTAAATCAATCATTGTGTTTCCCTTTACGCCAGCCCCCAAAATACTCATCATTCCTTTAATGGGAATTTCTTTGTCATTATTAACTAGCGTTAATGAAGACTGGTATTTTTTGACAATTTTCGCAAGCGTAGCGGCTGGCCGCGCATGAAGCCCCGTACTGTTCATAACGCGTACTTTTTGTCTAATCATATATTTTCCTTAAGAGACTTTGCGGAATGCTGAGTGATTTTTATTCATCATCTTAATTTTAGAATAAACATCATCCTCAACTGCCTGTTTTGCGTTCGCCATGACACGCGCCAGATTAGCTTCGTTGTTATTATTTACCCAAGCCTTACCAACAGTAGTAATAAAGGCTTTGCGCAAATCACTCGCAATATTCACTTTGGCTACTTTGTAATTAACAAAGCTGCGAAGAATATCCGCGTCAATACCAGAACCTCCATGAATAACCAAAGGTACCGGACTGACAGACGCGATGCGTTGTAATAGCGGGATATCAATGCGTGGGATATCTTCAAGACCATGTACATTACCAATTGACACTGCCAGCATGTCGCACCCTGTCTCCTCAACAAAGCGCTGAACCTTCTCAGGTTCAGTTTTGCAGTCAGCCTCGCTGACATGATCATCTTCCTTACCCAGAATAGCGCCTAATTCCGCTTCGACGGGAACACCAAATGATTTACAGAAATCGACAGCTTCTCGGGTAAATGCAATATTTTCTTCGAACGGTAGCGCCGCGCCATCAATCATTACTGAGGTAAATCCGGCCCGGACAGCCTGCTTAACATCTTCCAGAGTTTTCCCATGATCCAGATGCAGGCTGACAGGAATATCCATTTTATCGGCATGTCGCTTAACTATTTCATAAATGTAATCGTAACCTGAAAGCTGTGCATTAGTAGGAGCAATTTGAATAAAATTGGGCAATCCGGAACGTTCTATTGCATTAAGAATGGAAATTGTTGTCTCCAGGTTCGTTGTATTAAATGCCCCCGCAAGGACATGTTTTTCCTGAATACAATTGAGCAGGATCCTACCATTGACTAAAGGCATATTAACTCCAGATATTTATGTGAGCAGTGTAAGTAAATTATCGAACTATTGAGTTATCACAGTTATTCACCAATAAGCGCCCCTTCTTGCCGCAGTTTAAATTGGTAAAATGACAGCCATTGCTGCTGATATATTTTCAACTTTGCAGAACGAACCGCGTCAGGAAAATATCGCTCAGCTACAGGAACAGTCGGGGGGACAACATTCGGACAGGCTATCAACAATGCTCCAAGGGAGACGGTTTCATCAAAAGCAATGGCCTCAATTGGACACTGGAGGATGTCAGCCTTCAACTGGAGCCAGTATGGGTTTTTCACCGCAGGGCCAATGACTTTTACTGTCCTGCCCGCCGGGATATTAAAGCACCCGTGACAGTGTGCAAACTCCATCGCCAGGCCAATAAAGACACTCTCAAGCAGAGACTCCGGAGGAAGTGAATCCGTCAGACCAAAAAGCAGGCCACGAGTGTGCCGATTTTTATTTGGCGAACCCGAGCCCCGCAAATGAGGAATAAATACCGGCACATGCTCGACAGACCAGGAAGGTTTGAGGTACTGCTCCATGACTTTTTCCAGGCCTGTGCTTATTTCCTTATCAGTTAAACGAAAGGTTTTTTTCACCCATTCAAGCGCATAACCGCCGACAGGCAGAGAAGCGAAAAGCGTGAAAAATTCACCATCGGAGTAACAACCATTTGCCAGCTTATTCCTGCGAGCCTGCACATCAAGCGTTGGCTGTGTATTCAGCAGTAAAATACCCTCTGTCGTGCCGGTAGAATTCAGCACATCGCCCGGTTGCATCTGTAATGCGCGGGCACCGACCATATGATCGTGTCCAGCGAGGGTGACTTTTACCTCATGAGAGAAGCCCAATTCCTCTCTAAGCGTTGCCGTCATCCATCCGGCCACTTCACCTGGCTTTATCAACGGAGCCAGTACACCGAACGGTATGCCGAGAATCCCGGCAGCATTACGAGACCAGGTACGGCGAGCAATGTCCAGACACAACGTTCTACTGGCCAGGGATATTTCCGTCTTTTTCGCACCTGTCATTCTCCACAACAACACTTCTGGTGCATGTAACCAGCAGATATCTTTTCTTTCATGCAAGGAATAGTTATCAAGCAACCATCTCATTTTAAATGCTGAGTAATTACTGTGAGGTGGCAATCCCGTTATAGAATACAGTTCTTCAGCCTCTGCCTTGCTTAATGACGAGAGATAAGATTCACCACGTCGATCATACCAGGCCAGCATCGGGGTAAGAATGACGCCCTCCTTATCCACAAAGACGCCAGACTCACCGAAACTCGCAATACTGATATTTTTTACCGGAAACGGTACTGAAGCCACCAGTTCAGCCATTACCAGTCGCAGTGCCTGCCACAGCGCTTCGATATCGAAATCTACCTCGCCTTTGTCCGACGATATTGTTGGCGTCGGAAACTTGCGGACTTCCAGAACTGACACGTCATGACAGGAATAACAGCTGACTTTGCAGTTAGTTGTGCCAATGTCAATGACAAGCGCTGCGTGGTAATCAGGCATAGACCGTTCCTTTTGTCAGGCGAAAAACACCATAAATAATCAGCGCAAGCACAGGAATCAGCCCGATAGCAATAATATTTCCGTTGAATATTTCAAGCAGCCAGAAACGGAAGGGGTTACCGCCATCAAGGAAGCTTGATACCTGACCACTTGACCCCTCAGCCATTTTGAAATTGACATCTTTAGCCATACCGGTAATAAATGGCGCAATTTTGGTCGCAATCCACAAGTCGGCGACAATAACAGGAATTGCGGTTATCACAGCCCGGAAAATATTGCCACGACATGCCAGTACAATCATGGAAGCCATGACTGCCAGGTTCGCAAGGTCTCCGAGTGGCAGGACTTTATTGCCAGGAAGAAGGAATGCAATAAAGACAGAGATAGGTGTCAGAATCAGTGCTGTAGATATAATGGCTGGGTTACCTACTGCTACCGCGATATCCAGTCCGATAAAGAGATCATCACGGCCAGGATATTTGGCATTCAAATATTTCTTAATGGCTTCAGACAGAGGTAATAAACCTTCCATCAAAATTCGTACCATACGCGGAAGAATGAACATGACACCGCCAATGCTGATCCCCAGCAACAGGATATGTTTAAAGTCATATCCGGCAATGATGCCCAACAAGACCCCCAGAATAGTACCCACCATCATAGGCTCGCCGAAGATTCCCATTTTTTTCTGAACGTTTTCCGGATCAATATGAATACGGTTAACGCCTGGGATCTTGTCGATAATTTTATCGAACAGCAATCCAATCGGAAAGAAGACGACAGATGACAGGGTCGGAAGTGAAATACCTTCCAGACCGAAGTACTTTGCCACTAATGGCGCTGACCAGTCCGCCAGTTTGAGAACCACGATCGCGGCAATAGCGGCTGCGGACAAACCCAAAACAAAACTCCCTGTGCTGTAGTAAACCAGCGTTCCAGCCAGGGCAAAGTGCCAGTAGTTCCACATGTCGACATCAACAGTACGTGTCTTATTCAGGGCCAGCATGGCGACATTAATCAGCATCGTCAGCGGAATGACAAAGGGTGCGATTGGTGAGCCCCAGGTAATTGCGGCCAATGGTGGCCAGCCTAAATCGACAACAGGAAGGCTAATACCAGTTCGCTCAACCATTGCCTGTGCAGCCGGGCCTACGTTGCTGGTAAGTATGTCAAAGATGGCATAAATTCCGACAAACCCTATTCCGACAATTAACGATGAGCGAAGTGCTTTAGCGGGTTTTACTTTGAAGAACAATGCCAGGAAAAAAAGGACCAGCGGCAATAAAACCGTTGGGCCAAACCCCAGGACATATTGCACAACGGTATAGAGAGTATGTGCTATATCATTCATATCCGACCTCTTATTCAGATGTGACCAGACCTCGCGTTAGCGCCTGGATAATTTATCTGTTTTTTATTTATGAAATCAGGCTTGGCCTTTAAGGATTGAAACTATTTTTTCAAGAACTTTATCTTCACCTACTCCGGTAATGATTGGCAGGCCACTAACAACCGGAATATCCAGTTCATAAGGAACTTTCGTTGTTGATACAACCAAAGCTGCACCATCGGTATTGTTTGGCAATGAGGCTACATTAGTTTGTGAATAATTAACATCAAGCCCATTATCTTTACAATATTCCATTACTTTTTCTGCCACAGCCGTGGAAGTAGCAACACCCGTTGCGCAAACAAATAGTATCATTTTACTCATACTTCACCTCTTTCAGATATGCGTGTGTAAATTGACTGATAAATTTCATCATCATTCATGACCAGTAACTGCTGCATAAAATCCTCATCCTGGATCACATCCATAATCCAACCCAGTACGTTGAGCTGCTTATTGCTTTCACCTAAAGCAAGCATAAACACCACCCTGACAGGTACGGGATCTGGTTCCCCGCCCATATCTTCGAAATTGACGGGTTCTGCCAGTATTCCAACACTAATGGCGTTTTGGCGAACATACTTGTGATCAGTATGTGGAATAGCGACGCCTACAGGCTCAACCGGTAGACCCGTTGGAAAATTCTGTTCTCGCGTAATGACGTGATCGGCAAAATCAGATACAACCATACCATCGTTAATTAACGGACTGGCAAGAGCCTTGATTATGTCATTCTGACTCACCTCTTTAGGGAGGTGTCGAACATAATGACGGCGAAAATGAATATCCTGCATAGATTCCTCTTTGCTAGTCAGGCATCCAGGCGCTGTAAAATAGTGCCAAGATAATATTTATTACCTTTTAACCAGACGTTACCAAAATCAATGGCCAATCCTCTAGAGAAAAATACCAACTGTTCCAAATGCAAAACAGGTGCGTCTTCACCAATATCAAGATAATGGCCTCGCTCATTACCAATTAATTTGGCTGCGTAACGGCTTTCAGAAAAACTTATTTTCTTATCAGATAATCTTTCTATTGCTGAAAATAAATTCTCCCTGGTAAAATCTACATCAATAATACCGGGGCAGAGATCAATGTTGATACGATTTTCAATCAACATGACTTTTTCATCGCCAATACAACGAAGGCGTTTAAGAAATAAAACATCTTGTCCCGGTTTGATACTCAGTTTCTCTGCTACAAAGCGGTTAGCGGGTTCCAGTCGGGAGGTTATGACACTGGTTGTGAAGTTTATCTTCTGGCTGGCTAAGGCTTCAGCAAAGGAGAGCAAACCTTCACCCAGTGGGTAAGCAACATTTTCCTTCTTTACGAAAGTTCCTTTACCCTGCACTTGCACAAGAACACCTTCCCGGACAAGTTGGTCAACCGCTTTTTTAACGGTACCGCGACTCACCTCCAGCATATCCATGATTTGAAACTCTGAAGGTATCCGGTCATCCTCAACTAATTCTCCGCTATAAATACTTTCCCTTATCCACTCCACAACCTGTTGATACAGTGGGATGTGTGAACTTTTACTCAATGTTTTCATGGTGCGCGCCTAAACATTTAGAGTTGTCTATAGACAATCATGTACAACTTCGAGTTTATGATAAGAAATTTTGAGACAGGAGGTATGGCAAGGAGTCACAGTTTTAGTGTTCAAAACAAGATCACATTTCCGTGATATATGTCACGGAAATGATGAGCTATAAGTCTCTGACGTTTTGGCGTCGTTAGCGGTTATTCGGTGCGTTACTTCTGTGGTTCACCCTTAGCAAATACGATGGCGGCTACGCTTTATTTAGTTAACGATGAATCGCGCCACCCGGCCGTTAATCGTGGCTCGCCGCCCTTGCCAGCCTCATTCATCTCGTCTTTTGTTAACGAGATAGTGAAGAGTATCAATGCAGCCAGTGGACACCCTCTTCCGGCTGAAAAAAGGCGTTATAGCGCAGTTGAAACGCGTTGATCTCCTGCATATCGGGTTCCATTTCGCGCAAAAAGCCCAGCGCCAGCCGTACCTGTGTATCGGTGATCGGCGCGGCTAAACGCGCTTTTTGCAGCAACCGATGCCACCGCTGCAAATTCTGATCGCCGCCATCGACAATCACCATTTGCCAGATCAGTAACACCTGAGCGGCATTTTGCAAATGCGACTCATCAGGGCGATGCAGATACTGTAAAAATTCACCGCCCGCCGTTTTACCCATCTGATCAATCATCGATTCTATCGGCACTACATCAATATTCAGACGTTCGCTCAGGCGGCGAATCGCCCGGCGGGTATCCGATGTCAGCACCCGAAACCCCACAATAAACACCACCACAAACGTGGCCAGAATCAACCAAATCATGCGCACATCCGTCACCAAACAGGATGCCCATCATAACGGTAAATTTATAACTGTCGACGTTCTGGCCTGTCAGGATGTGATTTATTAACGCTTGTCTTCATTTACGCCAGACGCCGGATGTCCTGTCTGACGAACGCAAGGCATAAAAAAGCCCGGCGTTAAGCCGGGCAAAACGTTACCAAATGCACACATTTAAGCGATATTGACTTGCTGAATTTTTTTCTCACGGCGGATTTTGCGCTCTTCCATCACGGCGACCATCGCCATCAGGCAGATACAGCCGATCGCGGCGGCGTCCAGCGCGGCGAACGTGCCCGCCCAGCCGGTCAGACCAAAAACGGGGGTGCCGTCGGCAATCATGCCCAGACCCAGCTTGGCAAAGCTATCGCCGATAAGATAAGCGAAGGTGCCCTTGATACCGTCCGCAGCGCCGATGGCTTTTTTCGGTACGAAACCGACAGCCGCCACGCCAATTAATAGCTGCGGCCCAAACACCAGGAAACCGAGCGCGAACAGCGAGGCCAGATAGACATACTGGTTGCTGGCGTGCTGGTAGACGCCGAGGGTGGCGATGATTAACGCCAGCGCCACACAGGCTACCAGCGCACGACGACCGTTCGCCAGGTCAGAGAGCCAGCCCCACAGCAACGTGCCGACCAGCGCGCCCACTTCAAACAAGGTAAAGCCCTGAATCGCCACCTCTTTAGAAAGTTTCAGCTCCTGGAAGGCGTAGACGGTTGACCACTGGTCGATACCAATACGTACCACATACAGGAAGATATTGGAGAAACACAGCAGCCAGATCACTTTGTTTTTCAACACATATTCAACAAAGATCTGCCACTTGGTCATTTCGTTTTCTTCAGTCTCTTTATCCTCTTCGCTGATCTCTTCGCCGAACAGTTCTTCAGCTTTACCCAGACCGTAAGATTCCGGGGAGTCGCTGCCGAAACGCAGACCGATAAAGCCAACAATCAGCGCGATAATCGACGGGAAGATAAACATGCCGATGACGTGACCGTCGAACAGGTAGTTGGCGCCGAACAGCGCCACACCTGCCGCGCCCGCGCCGCCGAGGTTGTGGGAGATATTCCAGAAGCCGAGAAAGGTGCCGCGTTTACGACGCGGAGTCCATTTGGTGATGGTCGAGTAGCTGCACGATCCGCCGGTACTCTGGAAGAAACCGCTCAGGGCATAGAAAGCGATCATCAGAAACAGACTGGTTGACCCCGCGCCCATGCTGGCGCTGAAGCCGAGCATACAGATAGCGGAGAGGATCAACATAAACGGTAGAAACTGCTTGGTATTTTTACCGTCAGCGTAGTAGGAAACCAGCGTTTTCCCCACGCCATAGGTGATCGAGAAGCCCAGGCCAATCATCCCCAGCTCGGTCATGCTTAACCCGTAGGTAGAGATCATGTCGTTCTGCGCGATGTTAAAGTTTTTGCGGATCAGGTACATGGTCAGGTAGCCGATAAAAACCACCAGATAGGACTGCATGAACGGCTTGAACCACATTTTACGCCGCACATCGAGCGGCAGATCCAGGGTCGGCTTGCGCACCTGGTTTAAGAAGGCCAGCATGGATTACTCCTGAGCTAATTTTTATACCTGCGAATGGCAGGCATTGTAAAAATCCACAGGAAAAGTGGCCTGCGACAGCGTCCAGGCAAAACCGGGAAAATTTCTTAGTTTTGCCCCATTCAGCGCAAAAAGGTGAGGTGTATCACGCTTCGTGGGTCTCGCGTGGGGCCTGAGCGTTCAGAAATGGCAACAGCAATAGCGCGGAGATCCCCGCCGCGATGGCGATGACCGCAAAAAAACCGGTCCAGTGCCAGATCTCCAGCACTTTCGCTAACGGCCAGCCGGAAAGCGACGCGCCGAGATAGGCGAACAGGCCGACAAAGCCGGTGGCCGCGCCCGCCGCCTCTTTATGCGAGCACTCCGCCGCCGCCATGCCAATGAGCATCTGCGGGCCGAAGACAAAGAAACCGGTGGTGAAGAAACAGGCCGCCTGCATCACGTAGCTGGCGAACGGCATCAGCCACAGCGAACCCACAGAGAGCAGAATCCCGGCGGCGAAGATTAAATTCATCGGTCCGCGGTTACCGTTGAAGAGTTTGTCCGAGCCCCAGCCCGCCACCAGCGCGCCGATAAATCCCCCCAGCTCAAACATCGATACTGCCGTATTGGCCGTGACCAAATCCACGCCCAGCGTCTCGGACATATACAGGTTGCCCCAGTCGTTGATCGCCGCGCGCACCACGTACACTAAGACATAACACAGCGAAAGCAGCCAGATATAGGGATTCAACAGCACATATTTAGCGAGGATTTCTTTGCGGCTTAGCCCCGCGCCCTCTTGCTGTTGGGCAACCTCCAGCGCATCGTGCCGCCAGTCGCCTACCGGCGGTAAACCAATCGCCTGCGGACGGTCGCGCAGCCGCCAGCAGAGGACCATGCCCACCCCGATGGCAAGCAATCCGGCCACCATCATCCCGACGCGCCAGCCATAATGCAGGGCGACAGCGGCCATAACGAGAGGGATCAGCGCCCCGCCGACATTGTGCGCGGTGTTCCATAACGCCCACCAGCCGCCGCGCTCGGTACGCGAGTACCAGGCGGTCAGCAAACGGGCGCAAACCGGCGATCCAAACCCCTGGAAAAAGGCGTTCAATGCCCATAGCAGCGCAAAGGCCCACAGCGAGGTCGAGAAGCCGAACAGAATATTCACTACGCCGGTCGCAATCAGCCCGATGCCCATAAAATAGCGAGCGTTAGAGCGATCGCTAACGATGCCGGAGACAAATTTCGACACCCCGTAGGTGATGTAAAACAGCGTCGCCAGCAGGCCGATATCGCTGCGGGTCAGAATGCCGCTGGCAAGGATTTCCGGCGCGGCGGCGTTAAAGCTTTTACGGGTGAAATAGAACAGCGCATAACCCAACCAAATGGTGATCAGGATGTGCCGCCGCCAGTAGCGATAGCGGGCGTCAACCTCGTGCTTATCGGTGATGAGCGGCGCGTTGGCCGGGGCTTTTAAAAACGAAAGCATTATCCTTCCTTAAACGTAACGCTGGGGCAACGAGACGCTCACCCGCGTACCGTGGGTACAAGAGATGGTTAGCGTCCCGCCGAGCGCCGACACGCGTTCGCGCATTCCGGTCAGGCCGAAGCCCTGCTGGTGAGAGCCCGGCGGCAGGCCGCTGCCGTCATCCTCAATCACCAGCATCAGCCGCTCATCCTGCTGCCAGCCCTGGAGCGTCACCGCGCTGGCATTGGCATGTTTTACGATGTTATTCAGCCCTTCCTGACAGACGCGAAACAGCGTCACGCGCTGACTTTCACTCAGCGCCGTTTCGTCAATTCGCCAGTCGAGGTGACTGACAATACCGCGGCTTTCCAGCTCCATTTCGCGCAGCAGCGAACGGATGGCCTGCGCCAGCGTTAAGTCGTCTAGCTGGCGCGGGCGCAAGCGCCCCAGCAGGCGACGCACGGCGTCATACACGCCCAGCGAAAGCTGCTCGATAAGTTGCCCGCTCTGCTTCACGCCGCCGTTATCCGCCGCCAGTCGTTGCACAATGCCCGCCTGGGTTCGAATCGCGGTGATGGTCTGCCCGATGTCATCGTGCAGCTCACGCGCAACATCGCGCCGCACGCTCTCTTCGGTCTCCAGAAGACGCTCCGCCAGCCGATGGTTGCGCGCCAGCTCCTTTTGCAACGACTGGTTCAGCTCGCGCAGACGCTGAATGCCCGCGCCAAGCAGTAGCCCGGTCAGGCTTTGCGCCAACAGCGAAAGTAATAAATCGACGGGATGATCGTGCCAGGTCTGGCTGGCGATCAGCGCGATAGCGTTCATCAGTGTGGCAATGAGCGCGCCCTGCCAGCCATAATGCCAGGCGAGCGCGATAATCGGCAACGCCAGGCAGAACGGCGTAAAGCGCGAAAGTTCAGCAGGTAACCCCAGTTGCAGCCACAGACTGACGATAAATAGCAGCAGATACCAGATCAGATGCCGCCCGCGCCAGTTTACCGGCTGCGATACCAGCGATGGTCCCAGCGGCAGCCAGGTAGTGCTGGTGAGATAGTGCCAGAAAACCAGGCAGATGGGGGCCAGCGTCAGACCACCCGTGAGGGTCAGCAGTAGCGCGTTCCATGCCGCTTCCCCCTGCCCCAGCCAGGGCAGAGATTGCAGTAGCGCCGCGGCGGTGAGGGCCGCGCCCTGAAGCAATAACGTGCGCCAGTCGCGCTGATGGCGGTAACGCGAAGTCAGCGCCACGGGCAGTAGCGTCAACACACCACCGATCATCAAAAGCGGCAGATGGGCCAGCGCAACTTCCTGCGCCAACCAGTACACCAGCAGCCACTCCGCGCCCAGCAATACTGGCCAGTATCCACGCGGGCATTGCAGCATAAGTCCCAGGCGCAGGCCGAAGGGAAAGAGTAGCGCCGCCAGCTCCGGGCGCTCTACCAGATGCAGGCTGATACTCCACAGGCAGAACCACGCGGCGGAGAAAATAAAAAAGCAGGCAACAACGGTGATTAAACGGGAAAAAAAGGTGTTCATTACCAACCATCAAACATGCGATGCGCCAGTTCAACGTCATTGCTGACGCCTAATTTTTCCAGCAGATTCGCGCGATGGACATGCACCGTTTTTGGCGACAGCCCCAGCTCGGCGGCAATCTCTTTTACCGCCATACCCTGGGCGAGTTTTTCCGCCACCTGACGCTCGCGTTTGGTCAGCGGATCTTGCCGACCCGCCGCCAGTTTCACGGCAATATCGGGGGTCAAATAGCAGCCGCCCGTCGCCACCGTATGCACCGCGGCGATCAGTTCATCCGGACTACAGCGTTTAGAGAGAAAACCGCGCGCGCCGGCGTTCAACGCCTGTTCCACCAGCGCCGGGCTATCGTGAACCGAGAGCATGATCGTCGCCATCCCTTTTGGCAGTTGGCTTAGCAGCTCCAGTCCGGAAATATCCGGCATTGAGATATCGCAGATACATACCTGTACGCCGCGCCCCGGTAAGCCTGCCAACGCTTCGCGCCCGGAACCAAATTCGGCGACCACCTGCAAATCAGGTTCCAGCCCCAGTAGCTGTGCAAAGCCGGAGCGGACGATAAGGTGGTCGTCGATAAGGGCAACGGTGATCATGGGTTCTGTCCTGATGGATAAAAAAAACGCGCTTACCTTAACGATAAGCGCGCGGCTGTTCAAGCCTTGAGCGGTCAGACAATGCCTGTCGTGACGGTGAACGTCCGGGTTTGCTGCGGTTCCAGTTGAAGCAAGGTTCCATTTCGCTGCGCCGCGAGAAAACCTTCAGGCCGACAGGTCGCGGGCAGGGCAAAGGCGGCAACCTGCTGATCGCCGTTATAAAGAATCCAGCGGGTCATGTAATTTAGCTCCGCGCTGGCGAAACGTGTCACGAACGTGGTGCCATCCGGGGCGATCATACTGAATTCCGGGGTATCCGTGTATCTGTCCAGTTCATCGGCGAAGAAGACGATTTCCGGGTCATAAAAGCCAGGCTCGTTAAGCGTTGCCAGCGAGGCTTCACCCTGCAAAAGCCGTTGATTAAACGCCAGCCACTGCGCCGTGGGTTTGACATGCGCCGGCACCGACTCGCGTAGCTTCAGCGCGGTATCCGGGATATTCTGGCGGAACGTGGCGTTCGGCACATAGGCATAGTTCATGTGGCACATGTACTGTAGCGGCATGGCGACTGAAGCCAGGTTAGTCACGGTCATCTGAATATCAAACAGCGCGCTTGATTTACGCATTACCACCGCAGGTTGCGCCTGATAATGATGACCGAACCCCATCACATACTCGTAGCGCCCGGTCACG
Source organism: Salmonella sp. SAL00670 (assembly GCF_046552235.1). NCBI lineage: Bacteria > Pseudomonadati > Pseudomonadota > Gammaproteobacteria > Enterobacterales > Enterobacteriaceae > Salmonella > Salmonella sp. SAL00670. The sequence goes on along the minus strand of NZ_JBGDUO010000005.1, from coordinate 20,559 downwards.
CGCAGACTGTCGCCCTCTAACTCCAGCCAGGCGTCGTCCATAGCAGCGCAGGGCATCTCGCCGTGCAGAGGATGTGTATCTTCCGGCGACGGGCAGCCATTCGCCAATAGTCCGGAATGGAAAGCAAAGCAACCATACGTTGCCACCACTTCCGCAGCCGGCTTCGGCTGGCGGAACATGTTGAGCATAGTCAGATCATGACCGTCAAACTGCGCGTCCCAAATCATCTGCCCCATCCAGGGCAGAATCACCAGATGACCGCGGCTGTTTTGTATTTTCAGTCCTTCCACGCCGCTGGCGTAACGAAACGCCGTAACCGTAAAATCATCATTTTCCAGCAAGATACGCGGCTGCTCGCTAAAAAGCTCCCGCCATAATGTAATACGTGTTGTCATAGTTGATCTCCTCAGGACGCGGCGACTTCAGCCAGGTTGCCGCGCACTTTGCTTTCGCGCCAGAAGTAAACGCCAACGTAAACAAAGCACAGCATGGAAACCAGGAATGAGAGCTGTAGCGAGTGGAACATGTCCGCCACGTAGCCCTGAATCGCGGGAACCACCGCCGCGCCGACAATCGCCATCACGATCACCGCCCCCGCCATTTCGGTATGTTCGTTATCGACGGTATCGAGCGTTCCGGCATAAATGGTCGCCCAGCAGGGGCCAAACAGAACACTGACCAGCACCGCCACGTATACCGCGCTAAAGCTGGGCGCCAGCGCCACATAGGCCAGGAACAGCGCGCCGATCACAGAGTAAAGGATCAGGACTTTTTCCGGGTTAAAGCGTGTCATCAGAATGTTGGCGATAAACTTGCCGATAAAAAAGCAGGCGAAGCTGTAGACCATAAAGGTTGAGGCATCGCGCTCATTGATATCGCCTAACTCCAGCGCCAGACGGATAGTGAACGACCAGACCGCCACCTGCATTCCCACATACAGGAACTGCGCCACAATACCGCGACGGAAACGGGCGTTGCTGGCGAGATAGCGTAACGTATCCAGCGCCGAGGGGCGTTTATGACTCGCGGTTTGCGCGACTTTACAGGTCGGGAAACGCGTCAGCAGGAACAGTACCATCACCACTACCAGAACCATAATCATGTACTTATAGGGTTCCAGAGTGTTTTCCAGCATCAGCACCTTGAAGTTGTGGACTTGCTCGGCATTCATGCCCGCCATCTGTTTTTCCAGGCTTTCCCCTTCGGAAAAGACCAGATATTTACCCAATAAAATTCCTGCCGCCGCGCCGATCGGATAAAAGGTCTGGCTGATATTCAGCCGCAGCGTGGCGTAGGCTTTCGGCCCGATCATCGAACTGTAGGTATTCGCCGCCGTTTCCAGGAAACTCAGGCCAATCGCAATGGCGAAAATCGCCGCGAGGAACATGGTGTAGGTCGCCATGTGCGACGCCGGGAAAAAGAGCGTGCAGCCGACAATGTATAGCGTCAGACCGATAAGTATCGCCACTTTATAACTGGTTTTTTTAATGACCAGCGAGGCCGGAATAGCAATTAAAAAATAACCGCCATAAAAGGCGCTTTGTACTAATGCCGAAGCAAAGTTGCTCAGCGAGAATACACTTTTAAATTGCGTAATCAGAATATCATTTAACGCGGCTGCGCATCCCCATAATGGGAATAAACAGGATAACAAAATAAACTGGAACAGAGGTGTCTTATTCAGATACCCGTCGGGCATCTGAACGATGTTTTTATCGTTCATAGTGCTACCTTTAACAGTGCAGGGTGATTGTTATTCGTTCAACGAAAGATACTCATTAAATTGCTCAATACTTGGATAAGAGGATTGGGTGCCTTTCCCGGTGACGCTGAAAGCGGCAAAGAGGACGGCTTTTTTCATGGCGGCTTCCACATCCCCGCTCTGGACGTAGTAATGCGCGAAACAGCCGATAAAGGCATCGCCCGCGCCGCTGGTATCGACAGCGTTCACTCGAAACGCCGGAACATGGACTTCCTGGTCACGCGTCATCCACAGCGCGCCTTTCTCACCCATGGTGACAATAATATTGTTCAGCCCTTTATCTACCAGCGAACGTGCCGCTGCGCGAATATGGTCATAGGTATCCACTGGCATACCGGTTAATATTTCCAGCTCGGTTTCATTGGGTACAAAGAAATCGCATTTACAGGCATAAGACATATCTAATTCCCGTAATGCTGGCGCAGGGTTTAATAACACTTCAATCCCGTGTTTCTTGCCAAATTCTATTGCGTGATAAACCGTTTCAAGCTGAACTTCCAGTTGCAGAACAATAAGCTGGCATTTTTTTAAATCTTCCGCCGCGCGATCGATATCTTCCGGCGAGAGAAACTTGTTAGCGCCTTTGATGATCAGAATGCTGTTGCTGGAGTTGGCGTTGACGAAAATCGGCGCTACGCCGCTGCTGGTACACGGTACTTTTTCTACATACGTCGTATTGATCCCCCAGGATTCGAGATTACGAATGGTGTTGTCGGCAAAAATATCGTCGCCCACTTTGGTCAACATCAATACTTTTGAATTGAGCTTAGCGGCCGCCACGGCCTGGTTCGCCCCTTTTCCGCCGCAGCCGATTTTAAACGCCGGCGCTTCCAGAGTTTCCCCTTCTTTGGGCATCTGGTTGGTGTAGGTGATAAGGTCCACCATGTTAGAGCCAATAACCGCGATATCCATTTTACTCCCTCTCAGAAATCGTCACACGACAATGATATTAAAATAACATTATCATGTTACTTCCGTATCATTTGTGACTATGATCGCGATTAGAGGATCATTTTGCCATTTACTTCGTGAACAAGCCCTGGCGGAACATACGCGCACCAAATCATTTTTATTGTTACAATTTACTGAAAATTAACTATTTATTGTTATAAAACGCGAATAAACCCACTTTTATTTCCTGACAGCCGGACGTATAGTAGTGCCACACTGTAATGTTCTCAGAAACACATAAATGTTACTGATGGAACATAACAACATGATTTGCGGAGAGGGTGAATGGAGACCAAGCAAAAAGAACGTATCCGACGCTTGATGGAGTTACTGAAAAAGACCGATCGAATCCATCTGAAAGACGCCGCGCGGATGCTGGAAGTTTCGGTGATGACCATTCGCCGCGATCTCAGCCAGGATGATGACCCTTTACCGCTGACGCTGCTCGGCGGCTATATCGTCATGGTAAATAAGCCTGCGTCTTCAACCAATATGCCGCTGCCGGCGAAAAAGACGCATCATCGGGACGACCTTCCCGTTGCGATCCTGGCCGCCGGCCTGGTGCGTGAAAACGATCTGGTTTTTTTTGATAACGGTCCGGAAATGCCATTAGTTATCAGCATGATACCGGATGATATTACCTTTACCGGGATTTGCTACTCGCATCGGGTATTTATCGCGCTGAATGAAAAGCCTAATGCCACGGCGATTCTGTGCGGCGGCACCTATCGGGCCAAGAGCGATGCCTTTTATGATGCCAATAATCCTTCGGCGCTGGATTCGCTCAATCCGCGCAAAGTGTTTATTTCCGCCAGCGGCGTACATGAACATTTTGGCGTGAGCTGGTTTAACCCGGATGATCTTGCCGCCAAACGTAAAGCGATGGAACGCGGTCTGCGCAAAATTTTGCTGGCGCGTCACGCCCTGTTTGATGAGGTCGCGCCTGCCAGCATTGGTCCGCTTTCTGCCTTTGATGTCCTGATTAGCGATCGCCCATTACCGACAGATTATGCCGTTCACTGTCGGAATGGTTCCGTCAAAGTCATCACGCCTGATTCGGAAAGTGAATAACTTACTCAAAAAAGACGGCAATTTTATTGAACATGGTGGGATCGGACTGGTTTCGTACCACCTTCGCCACGTCTTCCAGTTTATCGATCTGACTGATCATCTGTTCAAGTCGCTGATCGTCATTGACCAGAAGCCAGATGCGGCTCTGATCGCTACCCTGAATCGGTAAACAGAGAATACCCTCAACGTTGAAAGCGCGTCGGGCGAACAGCCCGCAGACGTGGGTCATCACGCCAGGATGGTTGCGAACGGTCAGCTCCAGAATAACGTTATCATGTGATTGTTTCTGCATGGCTTATTCCCCCACCATCTCTGTATTTGCCGCGCCCGGCGGCACCATCGGATACACTTTTTCTTCTGCATCAATGCGCACATGGATCAACGCCGGTCCAGGACGACGAATGATAGCCTGCAACGCCGCCTGCGGATCGGCTTCGTTATTCAAATCACAGGTGTCCAGACCAAACCCGGCGGCAATCTGCATAAAGTTGATGCTTCCCGGATAGGTCGCCGCAAAAACGCCCTGTTTATAGAACAGACTCTGTTGCTGATGTACCAGTCCCAGCGCGTCGTTATTCATCAGGATGATTTTCACATCCAACTGGTTTTCACTGGCGGTAGCCATCTCCTGAATATTCATCATCAAACTACCGTCGCCGGAAAAACACAGCACCTTGTTGCCCGGATTCGCCAGCGCCGCGCCAATCGCCGCGGGCAGACCAAACCCCATGGTGCCCAGCCCGCCGGAAGTCAGCCACTGACGCGGACGGTTGAGCGGATAAGCCTGCGCGGTCCACATCTGATGCTGACCTACGTCAGTGGTAATAATCGCGTTGTCGTCCACACAGGCGGCGACCGCGTTAATCAGCCCATAGTGACTAAGCGGGTTATTTTCCTGGGGAATACTGCAAGGGAATTCTTGCTGCAAGTCCGCCACCAACTGATGCCATGCTTCCCGCGGCTGTGCCTCGATATGGGGAATTAACTGTGCCAGTACATCATCGACATCCGCCTGAATAGCCACATGCGGCTGCTTAATTTTGCCTAACTCGGCGCGATCGATATCCACATGGATGATTTTGGCGTTCGGACAAAACTGCTCCGTTTTGCCAATCGCCCGGTCATCAAAACGCGCGCCCAGAACAATCAGTAAATCGGCCTCTTGCAGAATAAAATTGGTACTGCGCGCGCCGTGCATCCCCAGCATTCCTAACGACAGCGGATGCGCCTTAGGCAGCATTCCCAGCGCCATTAAGGTCATTGTCGTCGGCAGTTGCGCTTTTTCCGCCAGTTCGCGCACGCGTGTCGGCGCATTGATCACGCCGCCGCCCAGATACAGCACCGGACGCTTCGCCGCGTTAATCATTGCGGCGGCCTCGCGGATACTCTCCGCGCTAAACTCCGGCGGGGGTGATTTTTCCGCCGGCGACGGCAACGCATCCAGCTCAATTGTCGCCGTCTGCACATCTTTAGGAACGTCTATCCACACCGGGCCGGGACGCCCCGACTGCGCCAGACGAAAAGCATCGCTCATCACCTGAGGCAACTCATTGATATTTCTGACCAGATAGTTGTGCTTGGTGATGGGGATAGAGATACCGTAGGTATCCACTTCCTGAAACGCGTCAGTACCGATCATGGACGCCGGAACCTGCCCGGTAATACAGATTAACGGAATAGAATCCAGGCGCGCATCGGCAATGGCCGTGACCAGATTGGTCGCGCCCGGCCCGCTACAGGCCATACAAACAGCAGGTTTACCCTCCGTCCGCGCCATCCCCTGCGCAATAAACCCCGCGCCTTGTTCGTGGCGCGCCAGAATATGACGGATTTGCGTACTTTGGCTTAACGCGTCGTAAACGGGGAGGATCGAGCCGCCGGGAATGCCGGTGACGATACGAATCCCCTGGCGCTCCAGAAAATGAACAATAAATTCCGCGCCCGTAAAGCGCTGAGGTGTAGATGTTGTGCCCGAACTTGCCATGCTCCATTCCTTTTATTCTGAGCCGACGTTCCGGGAAGGTGTCTTAAACAAAAAACCCCGCCCGGTTTGCGCCGGCGGGGTTTTGGAATCGTGTGTGTTCCGGACCCTACGGCGCATTGCCGACGACCACCACCACACGCACGACGACCACTGCGCGAGATGGCGCAGTTGTTAGTAGGGTCGCGTTCAGCATGGAAGGGTTCATTAGGGGCCTTGTCTGTTTGTTATTAACACGTTTTATACAAGCACAGCGCTTTCAGCATGACAACGGAAAAATTTTCATCTGCACAAAAATGCGTCAGCGATCACATTTTTCTACGAATTTACACGCTTTGAGTATAGGCGTGATAAGCGTAGCGCCCTCCGGTAATCGCCGGGATTGATGATCACGCATTTCACAATGCCGGAAAACAAAAAACCTCGCCGAAGCGAGGTTCTTACAGCGTAATGCGGGTGGTAGCCGCGAAGCACACTGTGTTATGTCAACAGCAGAAGTATACGCGTTCTGTGCAGAACGCGCAATTTCGGCGCGAATTTTGATGAATTTGAGTATGGATCAGAAGCTCCGTTCTGTCTATAAATTACTGTTCATTTATACAGTACTTAACTATAATGTCTTTGACACAATGTGTTATGCGGGGGCCGCATCGTAAACCGGCGCAACGAAGTCCTGGCTGAAACGGGTGGTGCCGTCAGCGCCTTAACCCCCTCGTGAGCACACTGTGTTATGTCAACACGCACACTATTCCTCGCAAAAGGGATCGCGTGCGCAACAGCTGGCAACAGGCAGCGGAAAGGTACGTCGGCTGGCAGTGCTCCTTAACCACAGGAGACGCGTATGAGCGTAGTGGATATCACCATTCTTATCCTGAAACTCATTGTTGCAGCACTGCAACTGCTTGATGCTGTTCTGAAATACCTTAAGTAATTCAGATTCAAGCCGCACCGAAGGGGAGCGGGCAACCGCTCCCCTTTCACCTTATCCGCTGGTCTTTCGCTTCCCGGGTATGTTACGTTTTTATGACACCCTCAACGACGCCTGACGCTATGACCCTTTCCGTTTTCTGCATTTTGCTGTTCGCCGCGCTGTTACATGCCAGCTGGAACGCCATTGTCAAAGCGGGAAACGATAAGCTCTACGCCGCGATCGGCGTCAGCGGTTCCGCGGCGGTCATGGCATTGATCCTTTTGCCCTTCTCGCCGCAGCCAGCCCACGCCAGTATCCCTTTTTTAGCGGCCTCTACCGCGCTCCAGGTGGTGTATACCGTCCTGGTGGCGAAAACCTATCAGGTCTCGGACATGAGCCAGACCTATCCTCTTATGCGCGGCACCGCGCCGCTGCTGGTGGCGCTCATTAGCGTTCTGTTTCTTGGCGACAGCCTGTCGTCGCTGGCCTGGGTCGGCATCGCAGTGATCTGCATGGCGATACTTGGGATGGCCTGTAATGGCCGCGCCAGCTCTCAACGTGGTGTCGTGCTGGCATTAACTAACGCCTGTTTTATTGCCGGATATACGCTGGTGGACGGGACCGGCGTAAGACTCTCCGAAACGGCGCTGGGCTATACGCTATGGTCATTTTTTCTCAACGGCGCCTGCCTGTTAACCTGGGCGATGATTGCGCGGCGGCGGGAAGCGTCGCGTTATCTGGCGCAACAGTGGAAAAAAGGCATTTTTGGCGGGATTGGCACTATGGGATCTTATGGGCTGGCGCTATGGGCCATGACCCAGGCGCCGCTGGCGGTGGTCGCCGCGCTGCGTGAGACGTCGATTTTATTCGGCGCGCTGATAGCCTGGCTGTTGCTTAAAGAGAAAGTGGCCGGGCTACGTCTGGTGGCGGCTGGCGGGATTGCCCTCGGGGCGATTTTACTCCGTCTGTCATGATCGCCCAATGACAGCCGCAGACGTAACACATTCTCGGCAACATTTGTTGCCGCTTTTGTTTACATATCCTGCCGTTCCTTCGTCTGCCATTGCTGGTTGCTGTCTGGCCTTCTTTTTCTGGTGTGATAGATTCCTCTCGCATTTATGGGAATGCGCAGCAAGTTATTCTTATTTTTTCTTTTTTTGAAAAGTAATCAGCGAAATGAAAAGGCAGAGAAACGTCAATTTGTTGTTGATGTTGGTGTTACTGGTGGCCGTAGGGCAGATGGCGCAAACCATTTATATTCCCGCCATCGCCGATATGGCACAAGCGCTAAACGTCCGGGAAGGCGCCGTCCAGAGCGTAATGGCTGCTTACCTCCTGACCTACGGCGTCTCGCAACTGTTTTACGGCCCGCTTTCCGACCGGGTTGGGCGCCGCCCCGTAATCCTCGTCGGCATGTCTATTTTTATGGTAGCGACCCTGTTCGCCATGACCACGCATAGTTTGACGGTGTTGATTGCCGCCAGCGCCATGCAAGGGATGGGAACCGGCGTTGGCGGAGTAATGGCGAGAACGCTCCCGCGCGATCTGTATGAAGGAACGCAACTTCGTCACGCCAATAGCCTGTTAAATATGGGGATTCTGGTCAGCCCGCTGTTAGCGCCGCTGATTGGCGGCCTGCTGGATACCCTGTGGAACTGGCGCGCGTGTTACGCTTTCCTGCTGGTGCTTTGCGCTGGCGTCACCTTCAGCATGGCGCGCTGGATGCCGGAAACCCGCCCCGCCGGCGCGCCGCGCACACGGCTGATCGCCAGCTATAAAACGCTGTTTGGTAACGGCGCATTTAACTGTTACCTGCTGATGCTAATCGGCGGGCTGGCTGGCATTGCGGTCTTTGAAGCCTGTTCCGGCGTGCTGATGGGGGCAGTATTAGGTCTCAGCAGTATGGTGGTAAGCATTCTGTTTATTCTGCCGATTCCGGCGGCGTTCTTCGGCGCCTGGTTTGCCGGACGCCCGAATAAACGCTTCTCAACCCTGATGTGGCAGTCAGTTATTTGCTGTCTGCTGGCAGGCCTTATGATGTGGATTCCCGGCTGGTTTGGCGTGATGAACGTCTGGACGCTACTCATCCCCGCTGCGCTGTTTTTCTTCGGCGCCGGGATGTTATTTCCACTGGCCACCAGCGGCGCGATGGAGCCGTTTCCGTTCCTCGCAGGCACCGCTGGCGCGCTGGTCGGCGGGCTGCAAAATATTGGTTCCGGCGTACTGGCGTGGCTTTCGGCAATGCTGCCGCAAACCGGTCAGGGCAGTCTGGGATTGCTGATGACCCTTATGGGATTGCTGATCCTGGCGTGCTGGCTGCCGCTGGCGTCACGGATATCGCATCAGGGGCAGACGGTTTAACGTTTCCCTCGCCCGGCGTTTTGCCGGGCGTTTCACATTCCGGCGCGATCATCGCATTGAGCAGGGACTCCTGCGCCGGACGCCACGCTCCTTCTTCGCCGTCATAAAACTGAGTGTCCGCGTTTATCGCATACGGAATATGCGCTTTTTTCAGCTCGCAGGCCATAAAACGGGCAAACGCGAACTGTGAAGCGACCGGCGTCATTTTTATCGACTCTCCCGGCGCCCATCCGCCCACCCAGCTTGCATGGCCGGTCTTATGCTGCCAGCGAACCGCAGCGTTGATCCGTGCCCGAATCGCCGCTTTTTCCGCCGCCGTGCCTGACGTCCACGGATATTTACCGCCGCTTTTCAGGGGTCCCCACGGGAAGATGTGCCACTCCGCCAGTACATAGTTCTGGCTTTGCGCCGGCAGTTTAAGCGCCGACAAATCCTCCGGCGCGGCGCGCATGCGGGGGGCAACGAAAATCATCCGCTGTGGGTCAATGGCGTGAATCAGGCGGATGGTTTTGTCATATACGCGATTCAGCGACGCCATATTATGATTAAGTTTGTCGGCAGGCTCATAAATGAGATCGAACCCCAGAAGCGGGGATGTCTGACCAAAATAGCGCGCGACCACGCTCCACCAGTTGATCAGCTCCTTTTCATGGCTGGCGCTGGGATCGGTTTTATACGCATCCGCCTGATAGGCAATAATGGGTATGACGCCATAGTATTCGCAGGCCTCTACCAGCTTACGCAAATGGATGAGGCGCGCTTCCGTCGGCGCGCCTGCCACACGAATACGGACATGCGTTAACCCTTTTGCCTTAAAATCCCGCACGACCAGCGGATCAAACTCGCGGATACCCCGTTCCGTTCGCGCCCAGTCAACATCCATCCCAACGCCAAGCTGCTGCGCATAGCGCGCCGCCGTCAAAGGCATCGGTTTCGCATAGACGACCGCGCTGGTCAGCATGAGAGAGGCAATAAGCGGTTTAAACACGACGCCCCCTAAAATTTTTACCACGGTGATAGCACGTATTTAGCATATTCACTCCCGGCAGGTGTAGCGACAAAGCGTAATAAATCTTCACACCTGTTCCTGCAACCAGCGAATAAATGCCTCGATTTTCGGCCACTGCCTGCCAGGCAGAGTGGTGACATAATAATGCTGATGACATTTCAGCCTCATGTCACCAAAAGGCGCAATCAGTTCACCGCTGTCGAGACGCTTTTGCACCAGCCGTTTACGCCCCATCGCCACGCCAATGTGGTTCATCGCGGCAATCACCGCTAAATCAGAACGATCGAAGCCAATGCCGGATGAATCCGGCAAATTTACTGCAAAATGCTGCGCCCAACTGTGCCACTCATCGGTGCCCGAATCGTTACTCCACGCCTGTCTGTCGTGTAAGAGCGTACAGTGCCGTAGGTTATTCAGGTTATCCTGCAAGGCGAAACGACGGGCATAATCCGGGCTGCAAACGGGCAAAATCGCCTCATCCATTAAAAAATGGTGCGTGAGCTGCGCCGACGGCGCATCGTCAAAATAGATAGCCAGGTCAATGCCGGCACGCTGTAGGTTAACGTTATCGTTGCCGGTCAGCATAGTGAGAGAAATTGACGGATAGCGACGGGTAAAGTCCCCCAGCGCAGGCACCAGCCAGCACTGGGCGATAGAGGGACGTGAATACACGGTCAGCGTGCCGGACAGTTCCTGATTTTTGATATCGAGGATTTCCTGATTCAACGTATCCAGCGACGATTTCAGCGCCCAGAATACCCGTTTGCCTTCATGGGTAAGCTCCACTTTACGGTGAGAGCGGACAAATAGCTGGATTCCCAACTCGGCTTCCAGTTGATTGATACGATGGCTTACCGCACTGGGGCTTAACGACAGCTCATCTGCCGCCAGAGCAAAGGACTGGTGTCTGGCCGCGACTTCAAAAGTATAGAGTTTGGATAACTGCCAGCCGTTGAGTAAGCGGTTTCGGGTATCGCGAAGGGGTTCCATTGCAACCTCAGTCATCTTTTAATTTCCCGAAGTGTAAAAAAACACGCTGAAAAAATCCGCACATAGATGAAGCAAAATGAACCATATCGCAAAATAAAGGCAATATTAGATGGAAATCACATAGTTGATTCAATTTACATCATGTGAATGGCAAATTATATCGTTTGTCAGGAGGTGCTGTTTTTCTGTCCAATAAGAACAGATTAATCACAGGGTAGGTGAGATATGCACGCTCAAATCTGGGTAGTGAGCACGCTGCTGATCAGCATCGTGTTAATCGTATTGACCATCGTGAAGTTTAAATTCCACCCCTTCCTGGCGTTACTGCTCGCCAGTTTCTTTGTCGGCGCGATGATGGGCATGGGGCCGCTGGAGATGGTCACGGCGATAGAAAACGGAATAGGCGGTACGCTCGGTTTTCTGGCCGCCGTTATCGGTCTTGGCACCATCCTCGGCAAAATGATGGAGGTTTCCGGCGCGGCGGAACGCATCGGGCTTACGCTCCAGCGCTGCCGCTGGCTCTCTGCTGACGTGATCATGGTACTGGTGGGGCTGATTTGCGGTATCACGTTGTTCGTGGAAGTGGGCGTCGTGTTGCTCATCCCACTGGCGTTTTCTATCGCTAAAAAGACCCATACCTCGCTGCTGAAGCTGGCCATTCCGCTGTGTACCGCGCTGATGGCCGTCCATTGCGTGGTACCGCCGCATCCGGCTGCGCTGTTTGTCGCAAATAAACTGGGGGCGGATATCGGCTCGGTGATTGTCTACGGTCTACTGGTCGGGCTGATGGCCTCATTGGTCGGCGGCCCGCTGTTCTTAAAGTTTCTGGGTAATCGTCTGCCGTTCAAGCCCGTACCGACAGAGTTTGCGGATCTTGAAGTGCGCGCCGAAAACACCCTGCCGTCGCTGGGCGCAACGCTGTTTACCGTTCTGCTGCCGATTGGCCTGATGCTGGTGAAAACCGTCGCTGAACTGAATATGGCGAAAGACGGCACGTTGTATACGCTGCTGGAGTTTATCGGTAATCCGATCACCGCGATGTTTATCGCTGTCTTTGTGGCGTATTACATACTCGGTCTGCGCCAGCATATGGGTATGAGCGCGCTACTTACCCACACCGAAAACGGCTTTGGCGCCATTGCGAACATCCTGCTGATTATCGGCGCGGGCGGCGCGTTCAACGCCATTCTCAAAAGTAGCGGACTGGCGGACACGCTGGCGGTGATCCTCTCAAATATGCATATGCACCCGATTCTGCTGGCATGGCTGGTAGCGCTGATTCTGCACGCGGCGGTCGGCTCTGCGACGGTGGCGATGATGGGCGCCACGGCGATTGTTGCGCCCATGCTGCCGCTCTATCCTGACGTCAGCCCGGAGATCATTGCGATTGCCATTGGTTCCGGCGCCATTGGCTGCACGATCGTGACCGATTCCCTGTTCTGGCTGGTCAAGCAGTATTGCGGCGCTACGCTGAATGAAACGTTTAAATACTATACGACGGCCACGTTTATCGCATCTGTCGTTGCACTGGCTGGCACATTCCTGCTTTCCTTTATCATCTGATCGTAAAGAGACGTACTATGGAAAACATACAAAAGCTCATCGCCCGGTATCCTTTGGTCGAGGATCTGGTCGCCCTCAAAGAAACCACCTGGTTTAACCCGGGCGCCACCTCTCTTGCACAAGGTCTACCGTATGTCGGCCTGACGGAGCAGGACGTAAACGCCGCCCATGACCGTCTGGCGCGCTTTGCGCCGTATCTGGCGAAAGCGTTTCCGCAAACCGCTGCCGCTGGCGGCATGATCGAATCTGACGTGGTCGCTATTCCGGCCATGCAAAAACGGCTGGAAAAAGAGTATGGGCAAACGATCGACGGTGAAATGCTGTTAAAAAAAGACAGTCACCTGGCAATCTCTGGTTCCATTAAAGCGCGCGGTGGCATCTACGAGGTGCTAACGCACGCGGAAAAACTGGCGCTGGAGGCGGGTCTGTTAACCACCGACGATGACTATAGCGTGTTGCTTTCGCCGGAATTTAAACAATTCTTCAGCCAGTACAGTATCGCCGTCGGTTCAACCGGCAATCTGGGGCTATCGATCGGTATCATGAGCGCCTGCATCGGTTTTAAAGTGACGGTACATATGTCTGCCGACGCCCGCGCCTGGAAAAAAGCGAAGCTGCGTAGCCACGGCGTGACGGTCGTGGAATACGAAGATGATTACGGCGTGGCGGTTGAGCAGGGCCGTAAAGCAGCGCAATCCGATCCAAACTGTTTCTTTATCGACGATGAAAACTCCCGCACGCTATTTCTGGGCTATGCGGTAGCGGGGCAGCGTCTGAAAGCGCAATTCGCGCAGCAGGGACGCGTCGTTGACGCCAGTCACCCACTGTTTGTTTATCTACCGTGCGGCGTTGGCGGCGGCCCTGGCGGCGTCGCCTTTGGCCTGAAACTGGCGTTTGGCGACAACGTCCACTGTTTCTTTGCCGAACCGACCCATTCACCCTGCATGTTACTCGGCGTTTATACCGGTCTGCACGATGCCATCTCAGTACAAGATATCGGTATTGATAACCTGACGGCGGCTGACGGCCTGGCGGTAGGTCGCGCTTCGGGCTTTGTTGGTCGGGCAATGGAGCGCCTGCTTGACGGCCTCTATACCTTAGACGATCAAACAATGTACGACATGCTGGGCTGGCTGGCGCAGGAGGAAGGAATTCGACTGGAGCCATCAGCTCTGGCGGGGATGGCCGGGCCACAGCGCATTTGCGCCGCCGTCGCGTATCAGCAAAGGCATGGATTCAGTCAGACGCAGCTCGGCAACGCGACGCATCTGGTATGGGCAACCGGGGGCGGCATGGTGCCGGAGGATGAAATGGAACAATACCTGGCGAAAGGACGCTAATACTCGCTCAGTGCCGGAAAGACGGCAGCGCCATCCGGCACGCCATCGCCTGATGGCGCTACGCTTATCAGGCCTGTGACGTTAACGCAGCATCGCCATCAACTCCTCCGGCGAGCGATGCTGCTTCAGTAAATCCCGCATCACCCGCATATGCGGCGAGGAGTAGTTAAAAAAGGTCTGGTAGCCCTCGCAAAGCTGATTTTTCCCCTGGCTATCCCGATGCTCAGGGCATCCGCCGCCGCAAAATCGTAATAAAGAACACTTCTGACATTCAGCGCTTAGCGGCGCCTTGTCCGGCGCTTCAGCGCCATTCCTGCCGCCGCACCACTGCTGTAGCGTCTCATCAAAAAGGCGAACCGAGATACGCTGAATATCTTCACGTACCCAAATATCAAATACGCTATTTAAAAACCGCCCCCAGTCTGCTGAACACAATGACTCCTCGGTCAACATTCCGTTCCGGTCATGTTCCAACAATGGGATAAAATGGACATTGCGAATGCCGAGCCGTTGTAAGTTACGGTACAGTTGCTGAGGGCGCTGGCTATTCTGGCGATTTACGACGACCTGAATCTGGTCATCACTCACGACAATGTCCTGACGTCCTGTCATATAAAATTCCCGATAAATGCAATAAGTTGGCGAATATGGGTAACAGCAAACAGGATTGCGAGCGACAACACCGCGAGGGAGATCAAAAATTTGTCACGCATGACATGAGTTTCGGAAAAATCGCTATGCGCGACATCCATTAAATTACGACTCAGGGTATAACGCCAAAGAATCACCGCCACTATCGCCAGAACGCTGATTGACACCCAGAACAGGAATCCCGCCTGATGCCAGTGGTGCCTGACGGCTAACGCCATTAACGCCCCGTATCCCAGCAGCGTGCGAAACCAGGCCAGCGACGTACGTTCCGGTTGCAGCCCCGGATCGTTCTGCCGACGGGCTTTACGACTATCCGGCATACAGTACCAGCCCCATCACTATCACCGCGACAATCATCAAAATAATGCTGATGATCAACAGGCTATGGGTATAGGGCAAATCCTCTTTCAGACGCATCGCTTTTTCATTACGTAACCAGCGTAGATAGCCATAAATCGCCAGGCCGCCCGCAAACAGACACAACAGTAGCGCCAGCAGTTCACGGATCACCGGCGTGGCAAAATCCGGAGCGAGCTGGTCAAGACCGACGCCTGCCGCCAGAAATCCCAGCGAGGTGCGGATCCACGCCAGAAAGGTACGCTCATTTGCCAGTGAGAAGCGATAATCCGGCGCTTCTCCGAGGCGGGAAATCTTCATGACGACTCCTTTTACGTTCTTATGTATTCCCGTTCGTTTTCAGAATACCACTCACGTTGTTGCTGATATGCTTCACATTATCCCGCAGCAAGGGAATCTTATTGCAAAATAACTGTAGTTCACTGGTGATGCGTTTTGGCGCAACCACGCTCATTGCCGCTATTTTCCATTTCAGTTGCGACCTTTTTCAACGCCACCGCCAGGAAAGGCATTATTGCCGAATTAAAAGCTGAAAAACCACCCGTCGCGACGAAAAAAAAGGCGAAGAAGATTGATAACTAACTGAAAAAAATTGGAATTATGCTCGTTGGCATTACGCTGATTAGCGCGTTCATTGAGGAAAGAGATAAGAAGAAGAGCAGAAGTGTGGCCGGTGCGGCGCGCGTTATCCAGCCTGGATTTAACACAGTGCGTAGGCCGGATAAGCAACGCGCCATCAGGCGCTAACCCATTCCCCAAAAAATCACCGCCAGCAGTTGTGGCGTGATAATACGCAGGAACATCACTAACGGATAGACGGTCGCGTAAGAGAGCGCCGCCGCGCCGCTGGTGGCATGAAGATTGTTGGCAAATGCCAGCGCTGGCGGATCGGTCATCGAACCGGCCAGCATCCCGCACAGCGTCAGATAGTTCATTTTGGCAAAAATCCGCGCCAGCAAACCGACGGTAATCAGCGGAATAGCGGTGATGAAAATACCATAGCCAATCCAGCTTAATCCTTCGCCCTGCGTCAGCGTATCGACAAAATCGCCGCCGGATTTCAGCCCAACGACCGCCAGAAACAAAACGATGCCTAACTCACGCAGCGCGAGGTTGGCGCTCGGCGGCATAAACCAGTACAGCTTACCGATGCTGCCGATACGCCCCAAAATTAGCGCCATGATCAGCGGCCCGCCAGCCAGCCCCAGTTTTAACGCGACCGGGAATCCCGGCACAAACAACGGGATTGACCCAAGCAGAACCCCTAATCCGATGCCGATAAACACCGGCAGCATCTGCACCTGCTGGAGTTTTTGCTGCGCGTTGCCGACCACATTGGCTACCGCATCAATCGAGGCAGGACGCCCCACCAGATTGAGAATGTCGCCAAACTGCAGGCTGGCGTCGCTACTGGCGACCAGCTCAACGCCCGCGCGGTTAAGGCGGGAGATAACCACGTCATAACGCTCTTTAAAGTGCAAATCGCGGATACGTTTGCCGAGCACTTTTTCGTTGGTGACGACCACACGCTCGACACGTAAATCCGTGCCGCGCGTCGACAACGAGGTGTCCACTTCCTTACCGATCACCAGTTGCGCGTTATGCAGGTCGGTAGATTGGCCGACGAGGTGCAGCAGGTCGCCTGCCTGGATAATCGTCCCCGGCGACGGCACCATCAGCGTGTCGTCGCGTTTCAGGCGTGAGCAAATGATTTTATCGCTGTTCAGGATCGGCACATCCTGGATAGCCATATTATTGAGGTTCGGATTCTCGACACGGATATTCATTGTTTGAATTAATGAATGACCGTTAGCGAGAGAGGATTCATGCTTCTGCGCCTCCGCCTCGACGTTAACGCGAAAAATCAGCCGCATCAGCCACATGGTGAGCAAAATACCGCAGATGCCAAACGGATACGCCATCGCATAGCTCATCCCCATCTGATCCACCAGATCCACTGGCGTTCCCAGATCGCGCAGGATTTGCTGACCCGCCCCTAACGCAGGCGTATTGGTGACTGCGCCGGAGAAAATCCCCAGCACCACCGGCAGCGGAATAGCGAAAATTTTATGCAGAATCGCGGTGACCAACCCGCCCATAATCACAATCAGAACAGCAAACAGATTGAGACGCAGCCCGGAAACGCGCAGCGAGGCGAAAAACCCCGGCCCCACCTGTATGCCGATGGTATAAACAAAAAGGATCAGGCCGAATTCCTGGATAAAGTGCAGCATATCGCCGCTCAGCGTCACCCCAGCCTGATCGACGAAGTGGCCGACGATAATACCGCCGAACAGAACACCGCCAATACCAAAGCCGACACCGCGCACTTTAATGTTGCCGATCCATAAACCGACAACCGCCACCAACGCCAGAACGCTGACCGTCAATGCGATATCACTCATCTTTTCTTCCCTGTGAGTAACATTTCAATTTATAGGGATTATGACTGAACCGTTAAGGCATATATACAGCATGGCGCACATTCTCATGTTACAAAACCGCCCAGACGTCCTGACTTCGGCAGCGTCTTACCCTTTTTCGTGGCACAAAAAAGCCCCGCCATCTCTGGCGGGGCAAGGCAAGGAGCTTATTAGCTATTTAATGCGGAGCGTTCGTTAATGGCGATACGCTGCGGCGCAATGGTTTCCGGCTCGTTACGGGTTAAATCAATATGCAGCAGGCCGTTGGTAAACGTCGCGCCGGAAACTTCCATATTCTCAGCCAGCGTAAAGCTCAGGCTAAAAGGCTGCATGACCAGGCCCTGATGTAACCATTTGGGCTCGTTTTCCGGCTGTTCCGGCGTACCTTTCACCGTCAGGCGCGTGCCTTCCAGTTGAATATCCAGATCTTCCTGACGGAAACCGGCTAACGCTAAGGTAATGCGATAATGGTTATCGTCGCTTTTTTCGATGTTATAGGGCGGGAAGCTCTGGCTTTCGCCGCTGTTTTGCAGCGCATTGGCCAGCTTGTCAAAACCGATCCATTGACGCAGCAGTGGGGATAAATCGTAGTTACGCATAATCATTTCTCCTTCTAAGAAGCGAGTTTTTACCTTCACACTTTACGTGCGAATATGCTCCCTGACGGCGAGCATGGGATGACAGGCCGCGCAACGCGACCCGACGGAATCAGTTAATTTCGATACGGCGCGGTTTGTTCGCTTCCGGAATCACGCGCTCCAGTTCGATATACAGCAGCCCGTTGACCAGGTTTGCGCCGCGAACGTGAATGTTCTCCGCTAACTGGAACTTACGTTCAAAGTTACGCTCGGCAATGCCCTGATACAGGTAAGTACGTTCTTTCTGCTCGTCCGCATGAGCGCCTTTTACCACCAGTAAATTATCCTGGGCAGTAATCTCCAGTTCGCTTTCCGCGAAACCGGCAACGGCAATGGCGATGCGGTAGTGGTTTTCGTCTACCAGCTCAACGTTGTACGGAGGGTAGCCGCCATTACTTTGGCTTTGGTTATTTTCAAGCAGGTTAAACAGACGGTCAAAACCAATGGCAGAACGGTACAGCGGGGATAAATCAAAGTTACGCATAATCATAAACTCCTGAAATCAGCGAGAATGTCAGACCTTCCATCATGGACAGGCCAGGATTGCCAGAACACCCATCAGGCGTGCCCTTCTATTCACTACGTCTTATAAATGGGTCTGAATACGTACTTTTCAAGTATTTTAATCCGACTTTTTTTTGCAGTTTATTGGCTATTGCATAGACTGGTTGGGACAGCACTGATTGTTAAAGTGCGATTACCGCCACAGTGCCACGTACTGGTGATGTTATTTTTAGCAACGGATCGCTATAACTCATCATGCAAATAACGACAACCAATAGATGAATGAGTGATGATAAAAAACGTGTGGTTAACGCTGATAATATGGAATGGGATGCTTTTATTAAGCGGTTGTTCAAGCGTCATGTCGCACACAGGCGGTAAAGAGGGTACTTATCCTGGCACGCGCGCCAGCGCTACGATGATCGGTAACGATGAGACAAACTGGGGCACCAAATCGTTGGCTATCCTGGATATGCCGTTTACCGCCGTGATGGATACGATCCTTCTGCCGTGGGACATCTTCCGCAAAGACAGTTCGGTAAGATCGCGCGTAGAGAAAAGCGAGGAGGAGACGAAAATGACCAATGCCGTCATCCCCCCGGCGAAGATGCCTCCTCCCTGATTTATCGCCCGGTTTCCGTCACCCATAGCTGACGGAACCCTTTCACCTCTTCCATCCATGCGACGTGTCGCCCATCCGGTGAAAAAACGACGGCGTCCGCAGACGGCGGGTTGTCGTGCCTGGCGGTTAAGAAGTCGATCCTCCCACTTTGTGCGTCGCAGCAGGCAATCCGATTTTCCAGCACCAGTCCCAGCCATTTACCCGACGGATGCCAGTTAAACGCTGACTGTACGCCGGTCGCATGATGCGTTAACTGCCGGGGCTCGCCTCCCTGCGGCGATATCAGCCACAGTTGCGCTACGCCGTTATCGTCCCGCATCAAAAAGGCGATCGCCGTCACCTGCGGATTACTGCGGACCCAGTGGCGTGGTTCGTTAGTGAGCCCAGGGTAAACACGCTGGTGAGTAAAGGTAAGACGCCGCTGAACTACGCCCAACGGCGGCGATGGCATCGTTGATTCGGTTCCCGTCAGCGGCGTGTCGCCTGCTTGTTTCCAGCCGTTTTCATGACACGGTAAATCGACAATAAACAGCTCCGGGACTTTTTTGCCCGTCAGCGACAGCGTATCGCCAATAAAGGCGATCTGGCGGTTGCCCACCCAGCCCTCTTCATAGGCGCGGTTAATGTCATCGCTGCCAGGTCTCGGCGCAGGCGTCGTGCGGCTAACCAGTACGCACCAGTAGCTACCGCTGTATTCGCGCGGATGCTGAACCGGTACCGTTACCGGCCCATACGGCACGGCCACGCCGACATTACGTAGATCCAGCGCCGGATCTCGCTCATGCAGAACGTGGTCATTATAGGTAAAACTCACCAGCTCGCCGTTCGGGCTAAACACATGGACGTGACTGCCGCCGCGCAGCGCGCCGGGAGTATACGGCGCAGTAATATCCATCGCATCGAGGTTAGTCACGCCCCCCGGCGTTGCAATAACGCCCCGACGGTGGTGGAAATCGTAATGCCACGCCTCATCAGGGTTTTCAGGGCCATGAATAAACACATAGTGATTATCGGCAGGATGCACCGTCACCACACCGACATGCGCGCCCTGCACGGCGCGATAAATCACCTCCACGTCGCCGGTATGCACATTGACACGCTCAATAGTCTTGCCCGTAAATGACGCGCCTGAAGGCCGCACATCAAAGACCAGCCACTGGCTGTCAGGTGTCCAGGTATTGGTGTTGGTAAGCTGGTGATGGCGCGGCGTAAAGGTGATTTGTTTCATAGGATGTCCTGATAAGAGACGATGCTCGTCATCATACTTCACACGGGCTTCACTTTCAGGCTTTAGCGTATCGTTGGGATAGCCAGGCCCGATGGCGCCACGCCACCGGGCCGTCAGGGTCTTATTTCTCCTGCGCCAGCCGGATACTGCGCTCTATCACCGCCCGCCGGGTATCGTCTGCCGGCAGCAGTTTCAGCA
>NZ_JBGDUO010000004.1:0-503246 GCF_046552235.1 Salmonella sp. SAL00670 | reverse complement strand
GCGGACAAACTCGACCAGGTGCTGGCGGAAATCCCCCGCGTGCGCGAGGACCTCGGCTTTATCCCGCTGGTGACCCCAACCTCGCAGATTGTCGGCACCCAGGCGGTGCTCAACGTCCTGACCGGCGAGCGCTACAAAACCATTGCCAAAGAAACGGCGGGCATTCTGAAAGGCGAATACGGCCACACCCCGGTGCCGGTGAACGCCGCGTTACAGGCCCGCGTGCTGGAAGGGGGCGCCCCGGTGACCTGCCGTCCGGCGGATTTACTCAAACCGGAACTGGCTGAACTGGAAGCGGACGTCAGGCGCCAGGCGCAGGAGAAGGGGATTACTCTGGCGGGAAACGCCATCGACGACGTGCTCACCGTGGCGCTGTTCCCGCAAATCGGCCTCAAATTCCTTGAGAACCGCAATAACCCGGCGGCGTTTGAGCCACTGCCGCAGGCGGAAGCCGCGCAGCCGGTGGCAAAAGCAGAGAAGCCTGCCGCCTCCGGTATCTACACCGTGGAAGTGGAAGGCAAAGCCTTTGTGGTGAAGGTCAGCGACGGCGGCGATATCAGCCAGCTCACTGCGGCTGTTCCGGCGGCCTCTTCCGCACCGGTTCAGGCTGCCGCCCCGGCAGGCGCCGGCACCCCGGTCACCGCGCCGCTGGCGGGGAATATCTGGAAGGTGATTGCCACCGAGGGCCAGACGGTGGCCGAAGGCGACGTGCTGCTGATTCTGGAAGCCATGAAGATGGAAACCGAAATCCGCGCCGCGCAGGCCGGGACGGTACGCGGTATCGCGGTGAAGTCCGGGGACGCGGTCTCCGTCGGCGACACCCTGATGACGCTGGCGTAACGGAGAACTGAAATGGAAAGTCTGAACGCCCTGCTTCAGGGCATGGGGCTGATGCACCTTGGCGCAGGCCAGGCCATCATGCTGCTGGTGAGCCTGCTGCTGCTGTGGCTGGCGATTGCGAAGAAGTTCGAGCCGTTACTGCTGCTGCCAATTGGCTTCGGCGGGCTGCTCTCCAACATCCCGGAAGCGGGTATGGCGCTGACCGCGCTGGAAAGCCTGCTGGCGCACCACGACGCCGGGCAACTGGCGGTGATTGCCGCGAAGCTGAACTGCGCGCCGGACGTGCATGCCATTAAAGAGGCGTTAGCGCTGGCGCTGCCCTCCGTCCAGAACCAGATGGAAAATCTGGCGGTGGACATGGGCTACACGCCTGGCGTACTGGCGCTGTTCTACAAAGTGGCGATTGGTTCCGGTGTCGCGCCGCTGGTCATCTTCATGGGCGTCGGCGCGATGACCGACTTCGGCCCGCTGCTGGCCAACCCGCGCACCCTGCTGCTGGGGGCGGCGGCGCAGTTCGGTATCTTCGCCACGGTGCTCGGGGCGCTGACGCTGAACTACTTCGGCCTTATCAGCTTCACCCTGCCGCAGGCGGCGGCCATCGGCATTATCGGCGGCGCGGACGGCCCGACGGCGATTTACCTGTCGGGCAAGCTGGCGCCGGAGCTGCTGGGGGCCATCGCGGTGGCGGCGTACTCGTATATGGCGCTGGTGCCGTTAATCCAGCCGCCGATTATGAAGGCGCTGACCAGCGAGACGGAGCGGAAAATCCGCATGGTGCAGCTGCGCACGGTGAGTAAGCGGGAAAAAATCCTCTTCCCGGTGGTGCTGCTCATGCTGGTGGCCCTGCTGCTGCCGGACGCGGCGCCGCTGCTGGGGATGTTCTGTTTTGGCAACCTGATGCGCGAAAGCGGCGTGGTGGAGCGTCTGAGCGACACGGTACAGAACGGGCTGATTAATATCGTCACCATTTTCCTCGGGCTGTCGGTGGGCGCGAAGCTGGTGGCGGATAAGTTCCTGCAACCGCAGACGCTGGGCATTCTGCTGCTGGGGGTGATTGCGTTTGGTATCGGGACGGCGGCCGGGGTGCTGATGGCGAAGCTGCTGAACCTGTGCAGTAAGAACAAAATCAACCCGCTTATCGGTTCGGCGGGGGTCTCGGCGGTGCCGATGGCGGCCCGCGTATCGAACAAAGTGGGGCTGGAATCAGACCCGCAGAACTTCCTGCTGATGCACGCGATGGGCCCGAACGTGGCGGGGGTGATTGGCTCGGCCATTGCCGCGGGCGTGATGCTGAAATACGTGCTGGCGATGTAATAGTGGATGGGATACGCATGTCGTATCCCATTTTCATCCAAATTTTTTCTGAAAGAAAAGTAAGTATGAACTGGTTCAGGTTCCGGTGATGCCGAATGCAAGAAAATACCGTAATTAAATATTTAAATACCAATATGTTTATACGGGAAATTACACGCTGGTTTGCCAGACACTCGTTTCAAAACCGGATATTTCTACTGATCCTGTTTACATCCACCATCGTGATGCTGGCAATCACCTGGTATCTGACCGATATCACGAAAGAACGCCTGCATTATCAGGTGGGCCAACGTGCGCTTATTCAGGCAATGCAAATATCCGCTATGCCAGAATTAGTTGAAGCCGTAGAAGCGCATGATTTGTCACGCATCAAAGCGTTGATTGACCCAATGCGCTCGTTTTCGGATGCGACTTACATTACCGTTGGCAACGAAAAAGGTCAGCGACTGTATCACGTCAACCCGGATGAGATCGGCAAATATATGGAGGGCGGCGATAGCGACGACGCGCTGTATAACGCTAAAAGCTACGTATCGGTGCGCAAAGGTTCATTAGGCTCTTCCCTACGTGGTAAATCCCCGATTCAGGACAGTACCGGTAAAGTCATCGGTATTGTTTCCGTCGGCTATACTCTGGAACAGTTGGAGAGCTGGCTTAACTTACAAATCAGCTCGTTGCTGTTCCCGATGGCGTTACTGCTGCTGGTACTGTTGTACTGTGCCCGCCGCTTCTCGCTGCATATTAAAAAGCAGATGCTTAACATGGAGCCGCAGCAGCTTTCACAACTATTAATTCAGCAAAGCGTGTTATTTGAGTCGGTATTTGAAGGGTTGATCGCCATTGACTCCCATCACCGTATTACCGCCATTAACCAAACGGCTCGCCGCTTACTGAATCTGAGCCAACCGGAGTCTGAACTCATTGGCTATGCAATCCACCATGTCGTGTTGCCGGAGGCCTTCTTTTACGATGCGCCGCAAAAAAACAAAAAAGATGAGATCGTCACCTTTAACCAAATGAAAGTCATCGCCAGTCGCATGGCGGTCATTATTGACAACCAGCCTCAGGGCTGGGTTATTAGCTTTCGCAACAAAGACGATATCAATACACTCAGCCTGCAGTTAAGTCAGGTGCGGCAATACGCCGATAACCTGCGCGCCGTGCAGCATGAGCATCGCAACCTTATTTCCACCATTGCCGGACTGCTGTTCCTGAAGCGCTACGATAATGCGCTGGCGCTGATTCAGCAGCAGTCGGAAAGCCACCAGAAAGTACTCGATTTTATTTCCCATAATTTCCGCGACCACCACCTTGCGGGGCTATTAATCGGTAAATATTATCGGGCAAAAGAGCTGGGGCTGGAGCTGATTTTCGATCCTTCAAGCTTTGTTGAACACCTGCCGTCATCGCTCTCGCATAATGAATGGATTTCGATTGTTGGCAATTTATTGGACAACGCCTATAACGCCACCCTGCTCAATCGCGAAGGCTCGCGACAGATTGAGTGCCTGATCAACAGCGAAGGTAATGAAGTCATTATTGAAGTTGCCGATCAGGGATGTGGTATTGACGAAAATATCCGCCAGCATATTTTCGAGCGTGGAGTGACCACCCACAACAACGGCGATCACGGAATTGGATTATGGTTGGTGCACAGCTACGTCAAGCAGGCCAATGGTGACATTATCGTCGATAACAATAATCCTTTTGGCACCATTTTTACCCTCTATATCCCTTTTACCAGAGAAGAATAACATGGATAGCATTACGACACTCATCGTTGAAGACGAACCGATGCTAGCGGAAATCCTGGTGGACACCATCAAGATTTTTCCCCAGTTTTCAATCGTCGGCATCGCAGACAAACTGGAAAGTGCGAAGAAGCAAATACGCCTCTATCAACCACAGTTAATTCTATTGGATAATTTTTTACCCGATGGCAAAGGGATCGATTTAATTCGTCATACCATCAGCACCAACTACACAGGGCGAATTATTTTCATTACCGCCGACAATCATATGGATACCATCAGCGATGCCTTACGCATGGGCGTATTCGATTATCTGATTAAGCCGGTACATTATCAGCGCCTGCAGCATACCCTGGAGCGGTTCACCCGTTACCGCAGTTCGTTACGTTCCAGTGAGCAGGCAAACCAGACGCACGTTGATGCCTTATTTAATATCCAGGCCAAAGAACAAACCGCAGAACCGAATAGCGGACTGCGGGGAATTGATGAAAACACCTTCAACCGGGTACGACAAATATTCACCGACCCGCAGGCAATACATACAGCAGACACTCTGGCGCAAATTCTGGGCAGCAGTAAAACCACTGCCCGACGCTATCTGGAACAAGGCGTGAAAAATAACTTTCTCGAAGCGGAGATCAGCTACGGGAAAGTGGGCAGGCCGGAGAGACTCTATCGCGGCAAAGTATGAGATTATGGCGCCAACATGTAATTACGGCGCATAGGCAAACACCTCAGCCACCCACTGACGAAAACCGTCCACATCCAGCGCCAGCGCCACCTGCGCGTTGGCGGGCTGCCCCAGACGCCCTTCAATATCCACCACCGTGGTACCGGCGGTATATTGCCCCTGCGTTTCTACGGCCACAAAACAGGATTGCAGGGTAAAAAGCTCCGGACGCACCAGCCAGGCGATAGCGCAGAGATCGTGCATCCGGACGCCAGTGCGCATACTACCGCTGCGATAATGGTTGAACAGGCTGTGCAACATCTTACCGGTGCGATTCAGCGCAGGCAGTTTATTCAGAAAATCTGGCGAGAGCATTGCCTGATTCGTGACATCAAGCCCACACATCACAATCTCCAGACCGCTGCGGAACACCAGCGCCGCGGCCTCCGGATCGACAGCAATGTTAAATTCAGCATTAGGCGTAAAATTGCCGCGCCCTGCGGAACCGCCCATCAACACCAGACGGCGAATGTTACACGCACACTCCGGATAGTGCATCAGTAGCAACGCAATATTGGTCAATGGCCCAATCGCCACTAATGTCATGGGCTCCGGGGCGTTCATCAGCACATCCCGGATAGCGATAAACGCTGGCTTCGCCAACGGTTGGCGCTGATGGTCGACAAAATCATAGCCTTCCATACCGGATTCGCCGTGGACGTATGCCGCATCGCGTAACGGACGCAGCAGCGGTGTCGCGGCCCCCTGGGCAAGTGGGATATCGCTGTTCCAGAAATGCAGAAGCTGCAACGCATTACGGGTCGTTTTTTCAACGGAAACATTACCTGCGACGGTGGTTATTAGTTGCAGATCAAGCTGGGGGGCGAACAGCGCAGCGGCAATCGCAGCCGCGTCATCAATGCCCGGATCGGTATCAAGAATAATGTGTAGGGATGCTGTCATTAATGCTCTCCTGACCTATTGTTTTATATCTTCATACTCAGCGCGACTGATACAGGCATCAGGCACATCGTCATCCGTCACCAGACGCGGACTTAGCTTATCACCTTCGACAAACGGAACTAATGGGCAAAAACGCCCTGGCGATGCTTTGTTTTCCTGCCACTGAATCTCAAGCGATTCGGGCTCAGCGCCGGGTTTTTCTGCCTGGATCACGGTACGAACATTACCGGTTAGCCAAAAAGATTGACACGTCCCATCAAGGCTAAGAGGCGGCGTCAAATGACCATTTTTACGTACTAGCGGATAAATAATACGCCCATCAGCGTAGGAAGGTGTCATGTAGCAGTTATACATTTTGCCTTTACTTATCACAGGCTGAAAGTAGCTTTCACCGCGCTCGATCAGTTCAATCGTTTTTCCTTTCCAGCGATACACATTGACGCCATGGCTGCAGCAACCGCCGCGCCAATAGCTGACAATCTGTTTATGTTCAGCATCGATCTCTGGTGAAGTGATTTCCTGATAAGACGCTGGCGCATCAACATAACGCTGTTTGGCGGGGTCATAGAGCCATGTTTGTACTGGAGCATCCGGCCCAGCAAGTAACTCTGTTACAATCGATAGATCCGGGTAGCCATCAAAATTGACATCCCCCCATTGAGGCATAAACGGGCTACAAGTGCCCACCGAGGCGGTATCTAAGGTCTGTATGAGTTTACCATCACGGTATAATTTTATCGCCGAAATGGCCGGCGTATTGCCGCAATCAATCTCTTTGGAAGGGTCGTAACCCCCTGCATCATTCGTGTTCGTGACCAGCACAATATCAGGGGAGTTTTTAGGTTTGTAATAGATAAGGGCAACAGGAAAATGTCGTTTTTTATCTGCGGACGTCCATTCGCCTTTAATCTCACTGCTGGAGATTTCCGCATTCCAGTAACCCGAAAGCGCCTTTACGCGTTCTTCAAGATGCACCTCTTTATCCTGGAGTGAGCCGCGTAGAACAATCACTGCCTTGTGCTGATTGCAAGGTTCATAGCAGTAATACCCATTAAGAGAGTTACCAAATCGCGTGATATTAACGTTTACCGGTTTCCCCGCGATAGTCCCGGTATAGTTTCGCTCCCAGGCAGGTAGCTCCAGCACCGTGGCGCTTGTTGCGTCCATCCAAAAGCCGATGGCGAGTAACGTTGGCAATCCATATTTTATTTTGCCCATTTCCCTTATCCCTGTAGGCATTACAACCAAAAAACCAGCAACGATTGTGCTGGTTTTTCAGATGAATAGCAAAAAGGTGGGGCATTAGCAACGGATGACGACTACGCCTTATTTTTCCTGTCGCACATTGAATATCAAAAGAAATTCTTAAGATCTGGTCAACGTAGCGTCATCAGGCAGATTTCTGAATTATGAAATCTTATTCGACCTCACGAACATCCACACGCAGCTCTTTCGGCACTTCGAAAACAATATTTTCTTCGCGCCCCTCAAGCGTGACGGCTTCGCCGCCGCCAAACTCGCGCAGACGCGCAATAACATTCTGCACCAGAATATCCGGCGCGGAAGCGCCAGCAGTGACGCCGACGCAGGCGGCTTCTTTCACCCACGCCTCCTGGATATCCGCCGCATCGTCGATAAGAAACGCGGTTCTTCCCATCCGTTGGGCCAGTTCCGCCAATCGGTTAGAGTTAGAAGAGTTTTTCGAGCCAACCACCAGCACCACGTCAGCCTGCTCCGCCAGCGCCCGCACCGCTTCCTGACGATTAGTAGTGGCATAGCAAATATCGTCTTTGCGCGGGCCGACGATTTTCGGAAAGCGTTTACGCAGCGCATCAATCACATCGGACGTATCGTCCACGGAAAGCGTGGTTTGCGTCATGAAGGAGAGCTTGCCTTCATTTTTGACATTCAGCGTCCAGACGTCCTCTGGCGACTCCACCAGGTACATCCCCCCTTCCGGGTTGCTGTACTGACCCATGGTGCCTTCCACTTCCGGGTGCCCGGCGTGGCCGATGAGAATAGATTCTTCACCGCGACGGCTGGCGCGCGCCACTTCCATATGGACTTTCGTCACCAGCGGGCAGGTGGCGTCAAAAACGGTAAGATCGCGGCTTTTCGCCTCGTTACGCACCGCCTGGGAAACCCCATGAGCGGAGAAGATCAGAATGGCGCCATCCGGCACTTCGCTAATTTGCTCTATAAAGATCGCCCCGCGCTTGCGCAGGCTGTCCACTACATAGCGGTTATGCACGACTTCGTGCCGAACGTAAATTGGCGCGCCGTAAATAGCGAGCGCATTTTCAACAATGCTGATAGCGCGGTCTACCCCGGCGCAAAAACCGCGTGGGTTGGCCAACAGGATCTGCATGTTTATGCCTCCAGCGCCGGATCGATTTCCAGCACTTCAATATCAAAGTGAACGGTATGCCCGGCCAGCGGATGGTTAAAATCAACGGTAATCGAGTCGCCGTTGATTTCGCGAATCACGCCAGGCATTTCGCTGCCATCCATTGCGGTAAAAAGCATAATCGCCCCGACTTCCGGTTCGCCCGCCGCCATAAACTCACGGCGCGAGAAATACTGGATCAAGTCCGGACTGGGGACGCCAAACGCGGCGTCAGGCTCCAGCGAAAACGCTTTCTTTTCCCCTTCTTTCAACCCCAGAAGCTGCTGCTCCAGACCTTCGGAAAGCGAGGTATCGCCAAGACGGAACAGGGCTGGCTTGCCGTTATTGCGGGTAGATTCCGCCGTTGAGCCATCATCCAGTTTCAGGGTGAAGTGAACGAGGATCGCGCTGTTGCTCTGTACGGATTTAGACATGCAAATTGCTCACGTGTTTTGCCCGGAGGCACAAAGGACGATAAAACCGTAGGCCGGATAAGGCGTTTTCACCGCCATCCGGCACCACGTTTGCCTGATGGCGCTGCGCTTATCAGACCTACAAAACCGGATAAGCGCCACCCGGTATTTACGCTTATGCCTGTTCTTTCGCTGTCGGCTTCGGCAAAAAGCCTTCCAGTACTATCAGCGCCGCGCCGATACAGATCGCGCTATCGGCAAGGTTGAACGTCGCGAAATGCCAGTTGCCGACGTAAAAATCGATCATATCGACAACAAAGCCGTGCCACAGGCGGTCGAACAGGTTACCCAGCGCGCCGCCGATGATTAACGCATAAGCGATGTTATTCAGCTTCTGCGTCGCTTTCGAGCGATACATCATCACCAAAAGAATTACGCAGATCCCTATCGCAATCCCGGCAAAGAACCAGCGCTGCCAGCCGCCGCTATCCGCCAGGAAGCTAAAAGCCGCGCCGTAGTTACGCGCATAATGCAGATTAAGCGACGGGAACAGCCCTACCGTATCCCCCAGAGCGAAATTCTGGAGGATCAGGTATTTGCTGCCCAAATCGATAATCAGCACGACTACTACCAGCCATAGCCAGCGTAGTCCTGTTGAACAGAGTGGTTTACTCATCAGGCAAATTTACGTTGTTCGCCATTACCGGCGATGTTGCTGACACAGCGTCCGCAGATATCTGCATGTTCCGCCACCTTGCCGACATCAGTAGTGTAGTGCCAGCAGCGCGGACACTTATCACCCTCGGCACGCGTTACCACTGCCTGAACTGTCGTATTACCAGCATTGTACTGAATATTTTCATCATCAATACCCCCCGCTTGCTCAGAAATCACGAACTGGGAAGTAATGAAGATAAATCTGACCTCTTCACCCAACAGTTTCAGCTTCTTGATCGTACCGTTAGCATCGTCAGCATATTTCAGCGTCACTTTTGCTTCCAGGTTCGATTTGATGCCATTGGCTTTCTGATTTTCCAGCTCTTTGTTGACCTGGTCCTTGATATAGCGGACATCGTCCCAGAATGCGTCATTAAATTCTTCATTCTCTTCCAGGCCAAACAACCCGTCGTACCATTCGCCGGTGAAGACATATTTTTCACGCTCGCCCGGCAGGTAGCCCCAGATTTCATCAGCCGTGAAGGACATGATCGGCGCCATCCAGCGAACCAGCGCCTCTGCGATATGATACAGCGCAGTCTGGCAGCTACGACGCGCGACGCTATCGGCCTTCGCGGTGTACTGGCGGTCTTTAATGATGTCGAGGTAGAACGACCCCATTTCAACGGAGCAGAAGCGCATCAGGCGCTGTACCACTTCATGGAAGTCGTAAGCTTCGTATGCCTTCAGAATCTCTTGCTGCGCCGTTTTCGCGCAGCCCACCGCCCACCTGTCCAGCACCACCATCTCTTCCGGTTTGACCATATCGGTGGCCGGATTGAAGCCATTGAGGTTCGCCAGCAGGAAGCGCGCGGTATTACGGATACGACGATAGCTGTCGGCAGCGCGTTTCAGGATTTCGTCAGAGACCGCCATTTCGCCGGTATAGTCAGTAGACGCCACCCACAGACGCAGGATATCCGCGCCCAGTTTATTCATCACATCCTGCGGCGACACGGTGTTACCGATGGATTTGGACATCTTGCGCCCCTGACCATCGACGGTGAAGCCGTGAGTCAGTACCTGGCGGTATGGCGCTTTGCCTTTCATCGCCACGCTAATCATCAGGGAGGACATAAACCAGCCGCGATGCTGGTCAGAGCCTTCCAGATACATATCGGCCGCATGACCGGCGAATTCCGGACGTGCATCAACCACGGAGTAACTGGTGGAACCGGAATCAAACCAAACGTCCAACGTATCCGGAACTTTCTCGTATTGATCGGCATCTTCGCCGAGGATCTCTTTCGGGTCGAGATCCCACCACGCCTGGATACCGTCAACTTCGACGCGTTTCGCCACCTCTTCCATCGCCGCCAGAGTACGCTCAATCGGCAGCAGCTCCTGCGTTTCTTTATGCACGAACAGCGACATCGGTACGCCCCAGGTACGCTGACGTGAGATACACCAGTCAGGACGGTTAGCGACCATTGATTCAATACGCGCCTGACCCCAGTCCGGGATCCACTGAACGCCTTTGATCTCTTTCAGGGACTGTTGACGAAGCCCTTCTTTATCCATGCTGACGAACCACTGCGGGGTCGCGCGGAAAATGATCGGCGTTTTGTGACGCCAACAGCACGGATAGCTGTGCTGCATTTTTTCGACATGCAGTAGCGCGCCTTTTTCTTTCAGCAGTTCAATAACGATATCGTTCGCCTTGAAGACGTTAACACCGTCAAGCGTTGGATATGTGCCTGGCAGGTAAGTGCCGTCCGGGCCAACCGGGTTAGCGGTTTCCAGACCGTATTTCTGACCAATCACATAGTCATCCGGGCCGTGGCCAGGGGCGGTATGTACCGCGCCGGTACCGGCGTCCAGGGTGACGTGATCGCCGAGGATCGCCGGCACGTCAAAGCCCATAAACGGATGGGTAAAGCGCAGCAGTTCCAGCTCCGCGCCTTTAACGGTGCCGAGAATGGTGTATTCAGCCGCGCCAATACGCTGCATGACGCTTTCAACCAGATCTTTCGCCAGAATCACCGCCTGGCCGTCAATCTGCACCAGCGCATAATCAAAGTCCGGCGCCAGGGAGATGGCGCGGTTAGCCGGTAGTGTCCACGGCGTGGTGGTCCAGATAACCAGCGACACAGGGCCGCTCACGCCCGGCAGACCGAACTTCGCTTTCACCGCATCCTGATCGACGGCGCGGAACGCCACGTCGATAGACGGTGACGTTTTGTCGTAATATTCAACTTCCGCTTCCGCCAGCGCGGAACGGCAGTCAACGCACCAGTGCACCGGCTTAGCGCCTTTGTGCAGATGACCGTTTTTGATAATTCTGCCCAGCGCGCGGATGATGTTGGCTTCGGTTTTGAAGTCCATGGTCAGGTACGGATGCGACCAGTCGCCCAACACGCCCAGACGAATGAAGTCTTTACGCTGGCCGTCAACCTGCGTAGCGGCATATTCGCGGCACTTGGCGCGGAATTCAGCGGCAGTGAATTTCTCGCCCGGCTTACCGAACTCCTGCTCGACTTTCAACTCGATAGGCAGACCGTGACAGTCCCAGCCCGGCACGTAAGGCGAGTCAAATCCCGACAGTCCTTTGGACTTCACGATAATGTCTTTCAGAATCTTGTTAACTGAGTGACCAATATGAATGCTGCCATTCGCATATGGAGGGCCATCATGCAGAATGAAGGTTTTTTTGCCTTTTTTGGCCGCACGAATGATGCCGTACAGATCATCATCGGTCCAACGCGCCAGCATTCCCGGTTCACGCTTGGCGAGGTCGCCGCGCATCGGGAACCCTGTTTCCGGCAAATTCAGGGTCGATTTATAGTCACTCATCAGATTCTCGGTTCCGTATTTCGGTTTGATAAACACCGTCAGGGTTACACCTGCCCGGCTAGCCCAAAAAACTTGCGGGCCGTTAACTCATCGCGTGCGATTTGCGCTTTTAGCTCATCAAGCGACGCAAATCGCTGCTCATTACGTATCTTTTTACGCAGTATTACATCTATATGGCGACCGTAGAGGTCCATTACAACGTCCAGCAGATGCACTTCCAGTTGTTGACGCACGCCAGCCACCGTTGGACGAGTGCCAATGTTCGCTACGCCGGGTAACGGCTTATCGCCAAGCCCGGTGACTTCCACCGCATAGACCCCTTTGACCGGGGAGACCTGACGGCGCAGCGGTAAGTTCGCCGTCGGGAAGCCAATGGTACGTCCCAGCTCGTCGCCATGAACGACACGCCCGGAAATAGTAAAGGGATGTCCCAGCAGACTTTCGGCAAGCGCCAGGTTATCTTCCGCCAGCGCCTGTCTCACTGCGGTACTACTGATACGCACGCCGCCTTCACAAAAGGTTTGGGTGCTGGAAACCGCAAAACCATACTCCGCCCCCGCCTTCTGTAATAACAAGAAATCGCCCGCGCGGCTAGCACCAAAGCGGAAATCATCGCCGACGGCAAGAAATTGCACGCCAAGTCGCTCCACCAGCAGTTCGCTGATAAACGTTTGCGCCGTCAAAGCGGCAAAGCGGCGATCGAATTTCACGCACAGCACATAGTCCACGCCGCACTGCGCAAGGTAATGCAGTTTTTCACGCAGGCGCGTCAGGCGAGCGGGCGCTTTATCCGTCGCGAACAGCTCCAGCGGCTGCGGTTCGAAAATCATGACCACCACCGGCAGACCGCGTCTGCGTCCTTCTTCCTGCAAACCCTGCAGTAGAGCGCGATGCCCCCGATGTACGCCGTCGAAATTACCAATGGTCAGCACACACCCATGAGGGGCCTGACTGAGATTATGTATGCCGCGTATCAGCTTCATGTCTGACTCAAAACAGTGAAAATCGCAAGAGTATACCTTGTACAGCGGTTAAGGTTAACCGGCGATTGCCCTGATGAAACATAAAGAAGATGCTTTTCATCGCCATGCGGCAAACTCCGCCCCAAAACCCGCCGCTTAATGCAATTTTTCTCATGGAAAGGCTGTATTCACAGCACGCAAGCTGGTAGAATCCTGCGCCATCACTACGCAACGAGTGCTGCAATTTAAACGGCGCTTATTTGCACAAATCCATTGACAAAAGAAGGCTAAAAGGGCATATTCCTCGGCCTTTGAATTGTCCATATAGAACACATTTGGGAGTTGGACCTTGGCTAATATCAAATCAGCTAAGAAGCGCGCCGTTCAGTCTGAAAAGGCTCGTAAGCACAACGCAAGCCGTCGCTCTATGATGCGTACTTTCATCAAGAAAGTATACGCAGCTATCGAAGCTGGCGACAAAGCTGCTGCACTGAAAGCATTTAACGAAATGCAACCGATCGTGGACCGTCAGGCTGCTAAAGGTCTGATCCACAAAAACAAAGCTGCACGTCATAAAGCTAACCTGACTGCACAGATCAACAAACTGGCTTAATCTCCTGCTTGTTATCAGCTTTGTAGAAAAACCCGCGTAAAGCGGGTTTTTTTATGCCTGCTATCTGCCGTTTTGCTCGACAACCGCTGGCTCTGACCTCACTCGTTCACGCTCTTCCTGACCAGCCTATTTTTTCAGCTACCCCTCCCTTAGTCACGTAATACTTGAAAGTTATTTTCTTTCACTGTTTTCCTTTTCTTATTTCATTACTGAAAAAACTGTGACCACCTTAGCAAATAAAAACATCGCTCATTCAAAAACTAATAAACGCAATCCTGATGTAAGATTTAATAATTGATTGATGCCGTCGGGTTAACTACTTTTCATGTACACCTTACTTACTCATTTTAATCTGAGGTTAAATTCAGAAACGACATAAAAATAATATTCAAAACTTGCTTAGAAAGTAGAGGTTGTTTTTCTGGGCGTATCGTACCAATATCGGAGTTATCATTATGAGTTCTGTCATTGAGGATACCCAGCCTTCCGGGTCAGCATCATTGTCTTTACTACAGCGTATTAGCTACGGCTCTTTGGATGTGGCGGGTAATCTGCTGTACTGCTTCGGTTCAACGTACATTTTATATTTCTACACAGACGTTGCGGGCATTAGCCTTGCCGTAGCAGGCGTTATCCTGCTGCTGGCGCGTATTATCGATGGCATAGACGCCCCCATATGGGGGATCATCATCGATAAAACACGTTCACGCTACGGTAAATGTCGTCCCTGGTTTTTATGGTTACCGCTGCCTTTTGCGGTATTCAGCGCGCTGTCATTTTGGTCTCCTGATATCAGTATGACAGGAAAAGCCATCTATGCAGCAATATCTTATATGATTGCCAGCATTCTATTTACCGGACTTAATACACCACTCAGTGCAATATTACCCCTGATGACCTTATCTCCCAAGGAAAGACTGGTTTTAAATTCCTGGCGAATGACCGGTGGACAAATTGGGGTTTTATTAATGAACGCGACCGCCTTGCCGTTAGTCGCTTTTTTAGGTAACGGCGATGATCACGCTGGTTTTATTTATACGGCAATTACGTTTGCCATTATATCCTGTGCGCTAACGCTCTTTGCGTTTAAAAACATTCGTGAAATGGATACGGATAAAATACAGCATGAACCTAAGTTGCCGATGAAAAAAAGTTTCGCGGCGATGAAAGGTAACTGGCCGTGGATCCTGATGGTGCTGGCTAATCTGATCTTCTGGATTGCCCTACAGCAGCGCAACACGACCATTGTCTATTATCTGACCTACAACCTCGACCGTAAAGATCTGGTACCGCTGATTAACAGCCTGGCGACGATTCAGATCCTGTTTATCATCGCTATCCCCTTCTTTAGCAAATACCTGGCTAAAACCTGGATATGGGTAGGCGGTCTGCTGGTCGCCACGTTTGGCGGCGTCATGATGTGGCTGGCAGCGGACAACATTACTTTCCTCATCGCCGCCTGGATACTCGGCAATATCGGCAGCGGTATCGCCTGCTCAATGCCGTTTGCCATGCTGGGCTTCGCCGTCGATTTCGGCGCCTGGAAGACCGGTATTAAGGCTACCGGCATTCTTATCGCCTTCGGCAGTACCTTCTGCATCAAGATGGGTAGTGGCCTCGGCACCGCTTTCGCCGCCTGGATCATGAACAGTTTTGGCTATGTCCCCAACCATGCCCAGAGTGCTGCGGGTCTGGAGGGCATTATCTGGGCCTTTATCTGGGCACCCGCCCTACTCTTCGCGCTCGCAGCGATCCCACTACTTTTCTTTCGCAAATACGAAGCGATGGAAGAGAAGATTCGCCACGATCTGGAAACCGTCAACTCATAACGTTCTTTACCTTCACCCTCGAATATGGGAGGCACCACCATGCCATTTATGCAACAAGACCCGCGTCGTCTGGTCTGGCAGCAAAACGATCGCTATTTATGGATTGAACCCTGGGGCGAGAACAGCCTGCGCGTACGCAGCGGCCGTCATCTGCCGGTAATGAGAAATGAAGACTGGGCATTGACTGAGCCAGTCGCAGAAAGCCAGTGCCACATTGATTATGAGCACCACCAGGCAACGCTGACCAACGGCAAAATTATCGCTATCGTCAATCAAAAAGGACAGGTTACCTTTTACCGCCATCCACACAAACCCCTGTTGCAGGAGTTCTGGCGCCTGCGGGGCGAAATTGGCGAGGATGAATCATCTCACGGCCAGTACGTCAGCGCACTCAACCTTGAGGGACGCGAGTTCCGCCCTATTCAGGGTGGGAAATATTCACTGAAAGCCCGCTTCGAAGCCACCGAAGGGGAAAAAATTTATGGCATGGGGCAGTATCAACAGGCCAACCTGGATCTCAAAGGATGCGTGCTTGAGCTGGCGCAACGTAACTCCCAGGCCTCAGTACCGTTTATGCTCTCCAGTCTGGGCTACGGATTTTTATGGAACAACCCGGCAGTCGGACGCGTAACCTTTGCCCAAAACGTTACCGAATGGGAAGCGCAGGTCAGCGAACAGCTGGACTACTGGATCACGGCTGGCGATAGCCCGGCAGAAATTAGCCGGGCTTACGCGCTGGCTACCGGCACGCCGCCGATGATGCCGGACTACGCCATGGGCTTCTGGCAGTGCAAACTCCGTTATCGTACGCAGGAAGAGCTGCTGGAGGTCGCCCGCGAATATAAGCGCCGCAATCTGCCTATCTCAGTGATCGTTATCGACTTCTTTCACTGGCCGAATCAGGGTGACTGGATGTTCGATGCGCGCGACTGGCCCGATCCTGATGCCATGATTGCCGAGCTGAAATCGCTGGGAATTGAGCTGATGGTCTCCGTCTGGCCGACGGTGGATAACCGTACCGAAAGCTATCGGGAGATGCGCGAAAACGGCTGGCTGGTACAAACGGAACGTGGCTTGCCGATCAATATGGATTTCCTCGGCAATACCACTTACTTTGATGCGACTCATCCGGGCGCGCGCGACTACGTCTGGGGCAAAGCCAAACGCAACTATTACGATAAAGGCGTGAAGTTATTCTGGTTAGATGAAGCCGAACCTGAGTTCAGCGTTTACGACTACGACAACTATCGCTACCATGCCGGGCCGGTACTGGAAGTGGGCAATATCTACCCACGCATGTACGCCAAAACCTTTTTTGATGGCATGAAAGCCGATGGCGAAGACCAGGTTATCAACCTGCTACGCTGCGCCTGGGCCGGCAGTCAGAAGTACGGCGCTCTGGTCTGGTCAGGGGATATTCACTCCTCGTTTAGATCGCTGCGCAACCAGTTTGCCGCCGGACTCAATATGGGAATAGCAGGGATACCGTGGTGGACGACGGATATCGGCGGTTTCCATGGCGGTAATATTCACGACCCGAAATTCCATGAATTGCTAATTCGCTGGTTCCAGTGGGGCGTCTTTAGTCCGGTGATGCGTCTGCACGGCAACCGCGATCCGCAGATTTTACCCGCGCAACCGTACCGGGATGGCATTGCTCAATGCCCTACAGGTGCGCCGAACGAGGTCTGGAGCTACGGTGAGGAAGTATGCGATGTACTGACAGGTTGCCTGGCGTTGCGAGAAAAACTCAAGCCCTATATCAAAGCGCTGATGGAGGAAACCCATAAGCACAATACGCCAGTGATGCGCCCCCTGTTCTTTGAATTCCCCGAACAGGAAACAAGTTGGACAATCACCGACCAGTATTGTTTTGGTCCTGACCTGCTGATCGCCCCCGTCATGCATGAAGGTATGCGCGAACGTGATGTCTGGCTACCAGAAGGGGAAACATGGACGGATCTTGCGACTGGTGAAAGCTATTCAGGAGGGCAGACGCTGCATTACGCTACGCCACTGAACAGAATTCCGGTGTTTATCCGCGAAGGTGGGCAGTACCGTAGCCTGCTGAACTTGTAGAATGATTCCGGCTGCGGGTTAATACCGCAGCCGGAAGTATTACGGTAGGTACGTCTACTGTAGTTTAAACAATGCCGAGTAGTCCGCATTGCAAATACGCTGCACCGCCGGATGCTGGATCATTCTCTCGGCAAAAATCGCATGATATTCTTCCATGACATTCTCCACGCGCCCAATCTCTATTACCGACTCATCGGCATAAAAATCCAGCGAATAAAGGCTCGGTGCCACAAAAATCGCATCGTGCGTCGCGCCAAACGCCTTCAT
The DNA here is from genome assembly GCF_046552235.1 of Salmonella sp. SAL00670. Taxonomy (NCBI): domain Bacteria; kingdom Pseudomonadati; phylum Pseudomonadota; class Gammaproteobacteria; order Enterobacterales; family Enterobacteriaceae; genus Salmonella; species Salmonella sp. SAL00670. Next base: position 485,649 of record NZ_JBGDUO010000004.1, on the reverse strand, counting down.
TAAGGCCGCATCATCAAATTCACCGAGGATCTCAACCTGCAACCCCTGTGAATTAAACCAGTTCAACAACTTACGCCCCAGCATTGAGCGCCGTCCCGGCACCAGCAACCGTCGCTCTTCCAGGCAGGCAGGGAACGCTTTTTCAGGAAGCGGATTCGTACACCAGAAACTGACGCTGCATTCGCCGATTTTGACTGAGAATAGCCCCTCCTGCTGCGTGGAATCTATCGGGCAGTCGGAGATAATCATATCCAGCTTGTGCTGGCTGAGCTGTTCGAGCAACATTTCGTGCGTGGACTCGAAGCAACGCAGATGTATGGGTTCGTCTACCACCACCGCCGCATCCAGAACGCTGCTGACCAGACGCTTGGATAAAGCATCGGCGACGCCGACATCAAACAACAGGTTTGATTCTTTGCGGTAATTGACGATATCCAGCATCTCCTGGCTTAGCGTAAACATTTTATCCGCATAGCGAAAAACCAGCTCGCCCAGTTCGCTGGGCTCAAGACCGCGTCCCTTACGTTTAAATAGCTTCCCCTGTAAACGCTCTTCCAGGGCTTTAATTTGACCAGTAATGGTTTGCGGCGTCAGAAAAAGCGCCTCTGCGGCACCCACGACAGAACCTTCTTTATAGACATGCCAGAAGTAATAAAGATGGTTGTAGTTAATATGAGACATGCTCATTCCTCTCCCTGTTCAATGTCGCAAGGGAGCGATACATCGCTCCCCCTTTCCTTCGTACTGGTTATGCCGGCGCGTTCAAACGCGCGCGCAACCAGCTATACCCCACCACTGCGGAGAGCAATGAACCAATCAAAATGCCCAATTTCGCCCAGTTAATAAGTTCCGGATCGACATTGCCAAATGCCAGGCTGGCGATAAAGATGGACATCGTAAAGCCAATGCCACACAAAATGCCGACCGCCATGATTTGCTGATAAGTGGTCCCCTGCGGCAGATGCGCCAGCTTGAAACGCAGCGCCAGCCAGCAAAACAGGCTAATCCCCAGCGGCTTACCAATCAGCAGACCGGCAATAATTCCCAACGGCAGCATGGAGGTCAGACCGTCAATCGTGACGCCCTGAAGAGAAACGCCGGCATTCGCAAAAGCGAAGAGCGGCAGGATCAGGTACGCGACCCACGGGTGCAGAACATGCTCCAGACGCTTGGCCGGCGAGCGACCGTGTTTTTCTTTCAGCGGAATAAAGAAGCCGACAATGACGCCTGCCAGCGTCGCGTGAACGCCGGACTTCAGTACCGCCGTCCACAGCACTGCCCCGACCAGAATATATACCCCAGTCCGTCTGACGCCGCACAGGTTCAGCAGCGCCAGCACGGCAATCGCGAACGCCGCCACGCCCAGCGAGACGATAGAAAGATCGCTGGTATAAAACAGTGCGATAATAACGATGGCGCCGAGATCATCGATGATCGCCAGCGCCATCAGGAAAATTTTCAGCGCCAGCGGAACCCGGCTGCCCAACAGCGCCAACACGCCCAGCGCAAAGGCGATATCCGTCGCGGCAGGAATAGCCCAGCCCTCGCGAGTGACCGGATCGGAGTAGTTAAAGGCCAGATAGAGCAATGCCGGTACAATCATCCCGCCGATGGCGGCAATCACCGGAAAAGCGGCCTGGCGCAGACTGGCTAACGAGCCTTGCATCAGTTCGCGCTTAACTTCCAGGCCAATCAACAGGAAAAACACGGCCATCAGCGCATCGTTGATCCACAACAGCATGTTTTTGTTGATTTCAAGCGCCCCAACCCGTAGCTGAACCGGCGTCTCCAGAAAATCATGATACCATCCACTGGTCGCGCCCATATTGGCCATCAGCATAGCCAGCGCAGCGGCGATGATGAGAATGATGCCCCCAGAGGCATCGCTGCTAAAAAATCGGTGCAGATGTTTCACTTTTTATTCTCTCAATCAGGTGAATTCTTCGGATCTACTATCTTACCTCGCCTGACTCATCGTTAAAATTAGATTATATATGATGAATAGCTCGTTTTTTACGAAATGAAGTCCGACTTACGCCGGACTTTTTTAGTGCAGTCAGTCATTGATGATAGACCGCTACGCGTACAGATCCATTTTATACACCCGGAAACTGGTAATATCGTAGCGATAGCCTTCCCCGTTCGTTTCCGCGTTTTTGTAGTAACCTGACGTCATGGTCGCTTCAAAAAGCACGGTTTTCTCCGTAGGCGCAATCTCCTGTAAAATTAGCAGCCCCATAGCCTCACTGCCCGCCTGCGGATCGATAATATCGCTCTCGCCAGGCTGGCAAGAGATGGCGCGGCCATTTTCATCAAACGTGCAGTCGGCAAAATGCACCACAATATTGCCATTCTGCTGGATCGCTTTCGCGCTAACGCAGCTACTGTAGCCACGCGCGCCCAGCTCCTTGCCGTATTCAAATGGCCGCATAACGGTCATCTCATTCATATTCACCACGAAATGGACAATGCGGCTGTAGTTATCCGGCGGTAACAGGCTTTTGCTGTCATCACGCGAACGGTAGTTACCGTTATCAAATACCATAAACTCCACTATACCCGGCGTATTATTGGCGATTTCAACGACGTTATGCTGGCCCCACGTCCAAAAGTCACGGTCGGCCGCGTCAATATCCTCCTGTTTGCTAAAGTCATAAAGCGCCACACCTTCACTGTCGACCGGGGTTAAAAGATAAGGCTGATAAGCGTCGTCCCAGTCTTCATGCGTTGACAAAATAAAGCGTAGCGCTTGCGTTTGCAGATCGACGCCAAACACCGCGCTCTGATGACGCCCGGACGCAATTAACAACTGATTCGTCTCATTCACGTAGCTCTGGTTTATATGCAGCCAGTCTTTAACCGTCGGGTCTTCTCCCGGCGCCGTACCTGAAGGACGGGAAACCCGCGTCGTATCCAGCACCTTCGCCATATCGTAGTAAGCCGTCTCCAGTCCGGTAGTCAGATCGACAACCGATACGCCGTCTTCATTGGTTTTCAAATCGTCGGGCCGACCCGAGGTATATTCAGAGGGCGCAACAATGGTATTGCTGTCCCACGGCCAGATAGAATGGTGAAATTGATTATCGAGATTATAGAATGTGTGAAGACGCCCCATCATGTCGAACTCATACATATCCAGATAGGTATTTTTCGCTTCTGAAGTAGTGAGGAAATGGCCATTATCAATTCGAACAAAATTATAAGACGGGTAATCCTGAGTAACGTACCAGCGCACCAGACCATTCTGATCTAATGCGTAATTATAGCGATCGAAATGCGTAATAAAATAAAACCCTGGCGCCATCTTGTCCGCATCGGTAGCAGGTTGCGTCACGTTGATAATCGGAAAACCTAATACGACCTCCGCGGAATCTACCGGCGGTAATGGCTGTGTGATGAGCGTATAGACGGCAAGCGGCGTATCTGCCTGAGAAAAGACAATACGGTTTTCAGTATCCGCTACCAGCCCCAGAACCGGTAACAGATTTGCGCCTGGCGTAAGGGTGTAAAGATGTTCTATCGGCATCGCCGTTTTTGCCGCATCCTGGACCGTGACCATGATCTCAGCCGGTTCCAGACTCCAGACGCCGGCATAGGCGCTTAAAGGCGCCGTGCCGTAAGGGTCTAACAACATGAGCGCATTTTCTACCGTATTCTCTTGCGTGACCTGCGCAAGGCAATTTTCATAAATAGCGGTATGGTTAAGCACCATTTCATTATTGATATCGATACCCTGATTAATCGCCGGACGCGGCGCAGGAAGGACAACAGACGTTGTAGTTAACGTATTCATGATAAATCTCCAGTGTATTAATCTCATCGCCCCTCATGGGGACCACGAAAATTAATACTCTGGATTTTTAAGCCGTCCGAATAAAATACCGCAACAACACCTCATCACACTTTTTATTTTAGCAATTCAGTTACGTGAAGCGTTATATTCAAATTTTAGGTAATCCAGTACGGCAACAACATTGCCAGGAGACATCCGGTTAAGATGCGGCAGGAAGGGATGGTTGTGAACATAGCGAATAAACGCCGTCGCGCTATTTAACGTCGCATGGCGTAACAAACTCACCTTTTTATTTCCTGTGAGATTGCATACCGCCATCGCATAATCCCGTGTGGAAAATGTACGCCAGACGTTGTTGCGAATTCCGCCGCTCAAAAACAACCGCGGAGGGAGATCGCGTTTGGGCGGCGTAACGCCTCTTTCACGCACAAACGAAATATGGCAGCGCCCCTGACGAAGATAGCTAAAATTCGCCATCATACAGCCGCCCAGAATGAAGCATTCGTGATCGAGATAATGTTGGACATTCAGGGAACGCTCATCCGTCAACGCCTGAACCAACTCAAAATGTCGATAAGCAGGTAATACGGGTTTTACTAACATCCCCGGATCGTTTTTATATAAAACGGCGGGGCCGTAATCCACATCAAATAATACATTGCGGCGCATGGTCAGCGCCTCTTTTCGCTGCACCAGATGCGCCAGCGTGCCGGACGGAAGTCGTTCTTCGTAATCAGAATGATATTGATAATCCGCTTCCACCGGTTGGGCGGAGTAATTCGTTGAGATCGCGACGACCTTACCGCTCTCCTCTTCCGCCGTCACCAGCACGTATAAGCTGCTGTCGCCGCCGTTAAATTTCACACGAAACGCCCGCGTGCTCATAGCGATATCAAACGCGGGAAACACAAAATCGCGTTCCGCTTGATTAGCGCGACGGGACAGTTTTTGTAATTCGCGGCTAAAACCCGTGCTGTCTATCGCCAGCGCCGCGCGTATTTCAACTAGCGACGCTCCTTCGCCAATCAACGTGGCAAGGTTCTCTTGTCTGGCGTCGCTCCTGATAGCGGTATAGGAGATGAACGTTTTATTACACTGGCGGCAATACATACGCCGTTCACCTTTAGTGGAAAATCCATATTTTTTCAGCGACGTCCCGCCACAATGCGGACAGGACTTCACCAGACCTTTCCAGGGTTGATTCGCCGCCTGGCGAAAAAGATTAAGCGATCTGGCTGAGATAATAGGGAACAAAAAACCGCACGCTCGACAGAGAACATTTTTCCCTTGCGGTAGATAGTCTGGGCTCCCCAGAATCCCCAGATTTTTGCAGCCTGGCGTTTTGCAAGCATCGACATTAATGTGAGAAAACATATTCACTCCCTGCGAATACTACCTTCAAACAAATATTGACTTTATTTCTGCAGGTGAGATGCCTTTTTCATACAGGGTTCGCATGGCACTCATCGCCGTCGCGGTATGCGAGAAAAAAGCCTGATAACCTGCACACAGATAGTTATGATTGGTTGCGCCTGACGCAGAGGGTAAAAAACGATGTTTCGGACAGCCGCCATAGCAGGCGAACTTCCATTGACAGCGATGACACTCCTGCGCCATTGAACGCTGTTTATCGCTGCCGAACTGGCGATTTTGTTCGCCCTGATTCATTTGACGCAGCGTCTTCTGGTGGATATTCCCCAGTTTAAATTGCGGATATACGAAGTGATCGCAGTTATAAACATCGCCGTTCATTTCCATCGCAAACGCGCTGCCGCAGGTGGGAGCAAAAACGCAAACCTGCGGCGGCAGGCCGCACCAGGCCGCCAGCGTCTGTTCAAATAGCTGGATGCCGATATCGCCGATATCCTCACGGATCCAGATATCAAATACCGCATTCAGAAACTGACCAAATTGCAGGCTATCGACCGACCACGGCGTCATCGCGATATGTTTATCCTGCGGCTGCGCCAGCCCATTTTCCCCACAGCGTTCAACTAAAGGGATAAATTGCATATAGCGGCTACCAATGCTTTTCAGGTAGCGATAGACCTGAACAGGATGATGCATATTGGTACGGTTAACCACCGTGAGGGTATTAAATTCTACGTCGTGCTGCGCCAGACAACGCACCGCATTTTCTACTTTTTCATGCGTCGGCTTTCCGGAGCGCGTCACTCGCCATTCATCGTGTAACGCGGCATCGCCATCAATAGAGACGCCAACCAGAAAATCATGCTCCCGGAAGAAGGTCGCCCAGTCATCGTTGATCAGGATGCCGTTGGTCTGGAAGGTATTGACGATGGTTTTGCCGCCACAATAGCGCTGCTGAAACTCAACGGCTTTACGATAAAACGGGATGCCCATTAATGTGGGTTCCCCGCCCTGCCACGCAAAAATGACCTCATCAATATCTTGTGCGGCAATCTGCTGCCTGATGAAGAGTTCGAGGGTCTCTTCCGACATTTTGTAATGGTTTTTTCGATCCGGATAGAGCTTTTCTTTCTCCAGATAAAAACAGTACTTACAGTCAAGGTTACACACCGATCCGGTCGGTTTAACCATGACCTGACAACTTTTCCCAAACATCATTACCTTCCCTGAAATAAAAGAACCTGATCCGGCACAGAGTGACCGGATCAGGTGGGCATCGCCCTAAGTGGCATACTTAATTTTTTATAATTATTCCATTAGCCCCAAGTGACAGGCGTCGGCTTATCGCCACGGGCTTTCATCAGCGAATCGTTATCAATATCCTTTTTATACTTCAGGAACTTACCGTAAAGCTGTTTCTCAATCTGCGGCTGTTTACCAATTTGATTGAGCGTCTCGAAACGATCGGTTTTCAGGTTATAGAGATATTTAGGTTTATTCTGGCGATCGATGATCATCTTCCAGTCGCCGTCGCGGATCGCCCACTCATCCGTTGGATCGTCCTGGAACGGCATATCGATACCGAAGATCAGCGGTTTCTGGCGTTTTAACGTCTTGTCCTTCAGGAGCGGAACTAAAGACTGACCGTCGTAGGTACGATCGGTCGGAAGTTTAAAGTCCATCATGTTGGCCAGCGTCGGCAACCAGTCAAGACCATATACCGGCGTGTCCGTTACCATCCCCTGTGGAATGTGCTTGCCGTATTTGATGATTGCCGGTACGCGAATGCCACCTTCCCACAGGTTGTCTTTACGCCCGCGCAGACCGTCGGTTTCCCCGGCCAGGTTCAGCTCGTATACCTTACGCGCTTCACGCGTGACAGGGCCGTTGTCGCTGGTAAAGATGACGATAGTGTTATCTTCCTCGCCCATCGCCTTAATTTTATCCAGCACTTTACCGACCTGCTCATCCATATAGCTGATATTGGCGTAATATTCGCCGGTACCGCGCCACGGTTTGTCTGCCCAGTCACCGTAGAACAGATCCGGATGCTGCTTCTGGTAGTCGGTCATGTACTGCGAATACATATCAAGGTATTTTTTCGGCGACGCCAGCGGGCTATGGACTTCGGTAAAGGCGACATATAAGAAGAACGGATTATCGTCTTTTTTATTATCCAGCCAGTTCACCACTTCAGAGCTCACAAACTCGCCGCTCATCTTATCTGCGCGGCCAATATGTTGGCCATTACGAATCCACCCCGTAGGATGCACCACGCCATAGCGCGGGCGCTCCTTGGCGTTATCCAGCGTAGCATCGGTGACAAATCCCGCCGGATTAACCAACGTATAGTCAAAGCCCATGTCTTTCGCCTGCGGCTGATCGGTGCGATCGCCGCCCGCATTCAGGTGTAATTTCCCCATCATCGCCGTATCGTAGCCCTGCTGTTTTAGCAGATTGGCGATAGTCAGTTCATTACGCCCCAGCGCAACATCTTTGCCTTCCGGTATCCAGGAACGGATTCCGGTACGGAACGGCATACGACCGGTTAACAGGCCCGCGCGGGAAGGAGAACACAGAGGCGCTGGCGCATAATAGTCGGTAAACTTCACCCCCTCCTGCGCCAATTTGTCTATGTTAGGTGTTTTAACGATGCGGTGCCCGTAGGTGGCGAGATCGCCATACCCTAAATCATCCGCCAGAATAATGACTAAGTTAGGACGCTTTGCGGTTGCCGCTTGCGCGGTTGATAATACGCATCCAGCGCATAGCGCCAACCCTATCATACTGGCAACGACTGTTCTTTTCATTTCAACTCCTTTGAGTTATCGCACGGTCTGATTACGATATATTTGCCGATAGACCCGGCTGCGGAATACAGCCTAAATTAATTGCACTATATATATTCGATTTGTCTTATATTTCTTCCATTAACATCGTTTTATCGTAGAAAATTATTCACACTCATTATAATATTAATACCATAAATATATTTCGTGCTAAAGAAAACACGCCTGAAGCAGTCTATAAAAAAAGAAATCGCGAACGAGTGATGCAGATCTCAAATATGGCCCATATGTCAGAACCGCTATTGTGATGTCAATATATGTTGCTGTTTGAACGGTAACACCCTCATTTAATGGCAGTAAGTTGTCTTTGCGAGAGATTATTCCCATTCGAAGTTTCATTAATTTCATGCTATCCGGTGTGACTTTTACAACAGAGACATAAACTATAAATCAAATAGTTATCACGTAATAAACAACATTATCTGACACGAATATTTGACGATTATATGTCGCTGATATTTTTGAGACATCTATCACCTACGTATAAAAAGACACTCCTTAGAATTCGCTTCTTTACACAACATTTCACTGTGTTTTTACCTCATGGAGTTGAGCATGAAAAATAAGAAATATATTAATAGTCTACTCGCCGCATGTGTTCTTTTCTCTTGCTTTAATGGCCAGGCAGCGGAGTTGAAACGCGTATACGGTAAACTTAGCTTCGGATATGGCGACTGGAATAAAGGCTTTGTCAATGTCGATCGCGGCGAAGTGTGGAAAGCGGTAGCCGATTTCGGCGCCGTGTTTGACAGGGGCGAATTTGCATCATTTTATGAAATGAACGTGCTCAACCATCCGGTAGAAGGCCGTAACCATGTTACCCAATTTCTGGGACATTATAGGGTGGTAGAAGGCTCTAACTTTACCGCAATGATGAAACTCTATATGTCGATGGAGAATAAATTCGGTGATGAATTAAACATGATGTACGGGGTAGGTTATCTGGGTTTAACCAGCCCATCAGGCTTTATTAAGCCCTATTTCGCTGTTCATAACTTATCGAACGATTATACCTCTAAAAAGTATGGACAGGCGACAGGCTTTAACGGTTATGTTCTCGGTTGGGTCGCGGCTTATAACTTCGATATGTTTAATGAAAAGTTCGTCATTTCAAACTGGAACGAAGTTGAAATGGATCGTAATGATGCCTACGCCGAACAACAGGGTGGGACGACCGGCCTGAACGGCGCGGTAACGTTTACATGGAAATTTATGCCGCGATGGACCGCCTCCGTCTCTTACCGTTACTTCAATAATAAATTGGGGTATGACGGCTACGGCGACCGTATGAATTACCTGATCGGCTTCGAGTTTTAATAATTAATAAACTTGATGAATATTACTTAATTTCCCCGGTTTGTAGTCGTGAATGACACGACTACAGGCATTGTTTTTCTTTAATGTAGCGTAAATGGATGGTTTATATGAACAAAAAGTTTTCGATATCCCTACTGTCGCTGTGCATTGGTTTGTCTTCAGCCATTTCCTTTTCAGCCGATGCGCGTGACATCACAATTTATTATACAAACGATTTACATGCCCATGTAACCCCAGAAATTATCCCCTATGTATCCAAGACACGTCCGGTAGGCGGCTTTGCGCCCATCTCGAAAATTGTCAAAGATGCAAAAGCGAAAGAGAAAGATGTCTTTTTCTTTGATGCTGGCGACTATTTCACCGGACCTTTTATCAGTACGCTGACCAAAGGCGAGGCTATTATTGATATTTTAAATACCATGCCTTACGACGCCGTCTCTGTCGGTAACCATGAATTTGACCATGGCCATGAGAATCTGGTTAAACAACTCAGCAAATTGCAATTCCCGGTATTGTTGGATAATGTTTTTTACAGCGGCACAGATACGCCATTAATTAAAGAACCGTATACCATCGTGGAAAAAGATGGATTCAAGATCGGCGTCATCGGTATGCACGGCGTTTCCGCATTCTATGAAGCGATTGCCGCAGGCGTGCGTGAAGGCGTTGACTGCCGCGATCCGATTCCTTATGTGAAAAAACAGCTGGAAGAGTTAAAAGGGAAAGTTGACCTGACCGTGCTGCTCGCCCACGAAGGCGTACCGGGTATGCAGTCCAGCGCAGGCGAGGCTGATGTCGCGCGCGCGCTGAAAACCGACGTTGATATGGCGAAATCGCTGGAAGGCTATGGACTTAACGTCCTGATTACCGGCCATGCGCATAAAGGTACGCCAGAACCGATTAAAGTGGGCGATACCCTTGTCGTTTCCACGGATGCGTACACCATCGAATTAGGTAAACTGGTGCTTGACTGGAACCCGGAAACCAAAAAAGTGGACAGCTACAATGGTAAGTTGATCACCATGTATGCGGATACTTATAAGCCAGATCCGGTCACGCAGGCCAAAATTGACGAATGGGATAACAAGGTTAAGAAAATTACCGATGAGGTGGTCGCGCACTCTCCGGAAGTGCTGACCCGTTCTTACGGTGAATCCGCGCCAACCGGCAACTTAATCACCGATGCCCTGATGGCTACCGTTCCTGGCGCCGACGCTTCCTTCTATAATGCTGGCGGCATCCGTACCGAATTGCCTAAAGGTAATATCACCTATGGTGATGTGCTGAGTATGTATCCGTTCACCAACGATGTCATGAGCATGGAAATCAGCGGTAAGGACCTGAAATCCATCATGTCACACGCTGCCGATCTGAAAAACGGTATGCTGCACGTATCTAAAACCGTCCAGTTTAAATATGACAGCACCAAACCGCTGGGCCAGCGTATTGTTGAATTTGATATCAAAGGCAAACCGGTAGAAGACAATAAACTCTATACCGTCGCGCTGGACTCCTTTATCGGTAAAGGTGGTGGCGGATTTACCTTCACTAAAGGTAAAAATATCAAATATATAGGGATACAAACCGCACCGGCGTTGGTTAACTATATGAAGCAGGTTAACAATATTCAACCTGACCACACCATGCGCGTGGATGATATTAGCAAATAAGCCATAATGTTATGCGGTCGATAACCGGCCGCATAACATACTTAGTTATGCAAACAGCGGCATTTTGTATACCCGAAATGCAGAAATATCATAACGATAATTCGTGCCATTCGTCTCTTCGTTCTTGAAATAGCCCGACGTCACCATCGCTTCGAATAAGACCTCTTTCGTCTCTTTATTGATTTCTTGTAATACCAGTCGACCTAACGCCTGTTGCCCTTCATCCGGATCGACAAGATCGCTGGAACCTGGTTGCGCGGTAATGGTATGTTCAAACTCATCAACCGTCGTCGCGCCGAAGTGAATAACCAGGTGACCATTAGTCAATAAATGCTTAGCGCTCACAAAACTGCTATAGCCCCGGTTCCCGACTTCCGTTTTACCATACTCATACGGACGCGTTACGGTCATCGTATTTAGGTTTATTTTAAACTGCACCACCCGGCTGAAGTTATCGAGCGGCAACAGACTTTTCGCATCTTCGCGTGAACGATAGTTACCATTATCAAAGACCATAAACTCCAGGATACCAGGCTCATCGTTTGGAATTTCAACAATGTTATGCTGCCCCCAGGTCCAGAAATTCTTATCTGCCGCATCAATCCCTCCCGGCGAGGTAAGATCGTACAGCGGGACACCATCATCATCGACAGGGGTTAATAAGTATTGCTTGAATTCGTCAGACCAATTCTCATGGTTCGCCATAATAAAGCGCAGTTCGCCGGAATCCACATTTACGCCAAAAATCGCGCTCTGATGTCGACCGGAACAGATCAGCAAATTGTTGGGTTCATTAATATAGCTTTGGTTGATATGCAGCCAGTCATCCATTGATACGTCCTGACCTGGCGCGCTTCCGGAAGGACGCGGCGATCTGGAATAATCCATCACATACAGCATATCGTAATAGGCGACTTCAAGTCCGGTAGATAAGTTAATAATAGAAACGCCATCTTTCCCGGTTGAGTAACCATCTGGCCGTCCATTGCTATATTCTGAAGGCGCAACTGCCAGATTGTTCTCAATGGGAAGAATGGAGTGATGGAACTCATTGTCGAGAAGATAAACCGTATAAACCCGTCCCATAATGTCAAATTCATACATATTCAGACAATGGTTTATTCCCTGTGACGTCGCCAGGAAATGGCCGTTATCCATTCTGACAAAATTATAAGATGGGATATCCTGGCTGACATACCACCGGACAATCCCGTTATGATCAAAAGCCAGATTATACCGATCAAAATAAGTAGAGAAATAAAGCCCTTCCTCCATCAGCGAGGCCTGCTGCGCAGGACAGGAGACGCTAATAATGGGGAAGCCGAGGCTCACGTTAGCCGAATCCGTGGGCGGTAATGCGTCTGTCATTACTGTATATTGCCCGACAATTTGCGAGGCAAGGCGTAGGGTAATCTGATTATTCACCGCGGATACCATCCCACACACAGGAATAAGGTTAGCGCCCGGATGTACATCATATTGATAACGCACTGCCTCTGTCGTCGCTTCGCTATCAACAACATTGATCTCAAGCGCGGCAGCTTCATCCATCCAAACCCCCAGATAGAGACTCAACGGGGCGGTCCCGTAGGGATTTACGGTGACAATGGCCTTGTCACAGGTATTAGATTGCGTGATCTCCGCTAATCGTTGTTCATATATGGCGTTATGGTTTAAAACCAGTGCGTTATTGGTATCGATTTTCTGGTTAATCGGCTCACGCGGTGCGGGCATGTTAACCATTGACGAACTTTTCTTATTCATACGTTTCTCCTGATTAATTGGGATATAGGCAACGAGCAGCTACAACATGCCAGCCCGTTGCTTAGCAAATAACCCTACGTCAACAAGAGAAATCGGTTTAATAATTTAAAATAAAACATCCATAAAATAACCCCCAGACTAAAACTATTCTTTATCGTCCGAAGATTTTATTTCCCTGGCGCTACTATAAAAGCATAACAATTATGTAGCATTAATGCATTGTGACCAATAGCCTATACCTTTTTTATGGTTGGCATAGGCCTTGCGCCATAATTCAAATTATTTTATGTCAACAATAAATCAATCAAAGCATATCAATCTACTGATAAAAATTAACACTACTATCATTTTATTTTTAGAGCGACTAAAAATAAAATTTTAGTTTTTCTAAAAAACCATCATTTTTGTGACACGATACGATTTTCTCTGGAAAAAAGACGCTATTACAATCACACCAGTTGATCCACAAATTTAATATGCATATTATTATCGCTACCCCAATTAAACCCATTAAATAACATCATGACTATTTATTTAATTAACAGCACGCACACTTACAATGATAAGACCAATGAGCTAAAAAACATAAAAACGGGAAAGATGATAAAAATTGCCGCAATGCGCATAAAATGTCTGGAATATATGCTGAATCATGCACAACAAGAGATTATTTATAAAAAACAACTCACTAATGAACTTTGGGGGGAAAGAAGTCAATTTATCAGCGACGCCAACCTGACCCAGATATTATATCTACTGCGGCGCGACCTTAAAGGCTTTGGCCTGAGCCAGTTTTTTTCCACGGTGCCTCGAACGGGTATTAAAGTAGATGCTAACATTATTATCAGCAATGAAAACAAAAGCTGCCTCCCCTCTTCTTTAAAAAAAGAAGAGTATAAATATATGGCATTATTTTTCGCTTTACTGACCATGGTCATAATGGTTATTTATTTAATACGATAATTTGATATTAAGCCGACAAATCGCATAAGGATGTGCTTCCTTCAACCAAAGCGTCAGGCTGCTTTTCCTGGCTAAAAAGAAAGGTCGACTGAAATGTTGATATCAGTTTTTTGACATTTTTATAATGGGTGCTGTTTGTAGCCAGATAAGCATAAACGGGTAACGTACGAAAAATCATTTCATCAGGCATACGTAGTATTTTTATATTATAACGCCGCACATCTCTAAAATAAGTAGCAATCTTTCCTGGCAAAATCGCAACCATATCGCTTTTTTCAACAACACCGATAACTCCAAATAGTGAATCACTATAATAACCTATTTCCCTGCGCCCCGCATAAGGCGTACTGCTCTTGAATAAATCAATGCTATCAGCGGTGAAAGAAGAGAACATATCTGAATGATAGACAGCATGTCTGGCAGCATAAAAATTATATAAAGAAATTTTTTCAAGCCCAACCAATGGACTTTTTTCACCACAAACACAAACAAAATCAGATAAATTATCAATAAGATAACTTTCGATCATCTCATTCTTAATTTCCAGAATTCCCATGATGACATCCGCATAGCCATGCGTCAGCATGGAGGCTGGTGAGTATTCCCCTGTTTTTTTAATCGCATAGTGTTTAATAATATATCGATTCATCAACACAGTATCCAGCAATGCTGGAAAATAGTAATTTTCAGTGATATCACTTCCCAGAACAATGAGTTCATTACTCTCCTGAGCATCTGTTTTATCGCACAGTGTGCTTTCTATAGATTCAATTGCCTGGCGAAATACCTGGTGAAGCGATTTACCTTTGCTGGACGGAACTAATCCTTTGCGGGTTCTGATAAATAACTCTTCGCCATAAAGATTTTGTAAACGAAGAAGAGCCTGAGAGATCGCCGCAGGCGTGACATCCAGTTTCCTCGCCGCCCTGGTTGCATTTCCTTCAGTAATAACCGTATCGAACACTTTGATCAGATTGTAGTCAATTTTTTTAGCATTTTTTATTGGCCGCATATAGGTTATCCTGGCTGGTATAATCTGGCACCATCATTTAAGGCGCAGATTAACCTTGCACCACACTTATTTCAATAAGTAAATCATTTCCTCTATCTGTTTGTTATTAAATTATAATTTTATTGATATCATTTCAGCCTGTGTAAAATAAAAACACATGATGCTATTTTATAAAAAACATCAAAAATATCTGGCACACTTTATAAAAAAGTAAAAAAGCATTATATTATCCCGTTTAATCATAAATGATTCTCTTATTTCTTTGCGGTTCTCTACGCTTATCCGTACTGATGTAAGGAGTACTTTACCGCCAGTGAACACACTGACAGTGTGAAACGTACCTTATGAATATCAAAACGGAGTGAATTCATGAGACAATATACTATTAATAACGAATTTATTTATAATGAGTCGTTAAGAGAAATAATATCATTACATGATAAAAAAGTGCTAAAGGTGACGCTAATGCGTGCGCGTTGTTTAAGCTATCTTTTTGAAAATGCCTACAAGAAACTGATTACGCGGGAGATGATTTCACACGCAGTTTGGGGAGAGCGAAGTCAATTTGTTAGCGATGCTAATTTGACGCAACTTCTTTATCTGCTGCGACGAGATTTACAACAAATCGGGCTTTTCGAACTGTTCGTTACGCTCCCCAGGCAGGGGATAAAAATCGATGAAAGATTTATCATTGACGCTGCTGACATACCGCCACAAGCTATTCAATATCATACTCACCGATGTAATAAAATTATATCCATTGGTATTCCCACTCTTTTTTTATTGATCGTGCTTTTCTTTTTAGCGCCGTTTATCTGAAGATAAAGTCTGTAGACCGTGTCCCGGGAAGGTGAGAACATTTTTCATAATATCCTCACACGACACTGACGGGACACCATCTGCGGTCTGCTACGCGGTTCAGTCATAGACAATGCGTAGCACTGTTAATTGCTTATCTTCATCCAAATAATCTCGTTTTACCGTTGCATGAGGAGACGATATCGGCGTGATAATATTCTCGACAATAATATAACGTTCAATTCCCTCTTTATTATGGCATTGAATTTCTAAGGTTCCCACGTCATTCCAGCAGCCTGCCTCAACAACCGATCCCATAAAATGAATCTGAGCGGTCGGTTTCGCTGTCCCTTCATGAACGATAAAGGAAAGTAAAATCACCGGTATGACGCAACGCATAGACTTCATTTTACTTTCACTCCTGTGCGTTCTCCTCTGAGCGAATATCACCCCTTCGCTTTCTGAATCGCCATTTGCAACATATCCTGAGTCGTGCTTCCCGGGATCACGGTCACCCGTTTTACATCACCGTTTTGCGTCTGAGGCATGACGACAAAAGCAGGCGTGCCGCTAAAGTCCATATGCTGCGCCAGTGCCTGGTTAGTGAGGAGCGCATCATGTACTGCACCGCTGCTTTGCGCTTCTTTTACGGCGGCCAGCTGCGTCGACGTTAGATAATGTTGCGCCAGGGTGTAGACATCGTGTTCCGTTAACGCGCCTTCCACCTTCCCTGTGGCATAAAGCGCATTATGCCAGTCGAGATATTTCGCCCCGCCCTGTGTAAGCCATACCTGTTCGCCGACTCTGGCCGCCAGTCCGGATACCGGCCAGCGGGAGGAAAAAATAGGAAACTCTTTGAAAATAAACCGGGTATCCGGGTTCGCCTTAATCAGGTTTTCGACCACAGGCGCCATTTTGCTGCACCACGAGCACTGGTAATCAAAGAACATCACCACCGCCGCTTTTGCCTCGCTGGGCCCAACGGAAGGACTGCTGCTACTGAGCAACTCAGCACGATACTGTAATGCCAGTTGAACATACGCCTGCTGTTGCGCAATCTGCTGACGCTGATGCAACGTCTCGCTGGCGGCGACCAAAAATTCCGGATGTTCGGCCAAATACGTTGCCACGACCTCTCCCACTTTATCCGGATGACTGACGATGTAGGCTTCCGCCGTCGGACCAATTTGCGACGTCGGGGCAGAATCGGCGGCGATTGCCGAGGCGGATACGGCAACGCCTGCCAACGCCAACATCGCCAGTCGGGAAAGTTTTAACGCGTGATAATACATAATAAAAGTCTCGTTCGATAAGATCGGAAAGCCTCCCGCTATCGGGAGACGCCTGAAAAATAGGTTAATGAATACGCGTCAGATCCACGGTTTGCGCTGGCATTACCCGCCCATAGTCATTAATACTTTGCCAGCGCACAGTGCAGCGAACCGTGTGCCGGCACCAATCCGTTTGACGCGTTGCAAAGGGAGCCACGACCCCGGCGTTGTCCTGGGCGCGCTCGTTAGCACGTAATAAAAAGAGCGTAACGTAATAGGGTGTAGGATTGCGTACCGTCGCGCCATCGGGGGTAAGCGACCAGATCAGATGCCGGTAGGCCTGCTGCGGATTGCCGGCGAGTCCCTCAGGGCGATAGAGCAATTTTAAAGCCGAACGAAACGCCATTTGTACACGGTTCGCTTCCGGTTTACCGGAGGGAATAGCGGCGATACTCAAGGTAAACAGACTTTCCCTGTCGGCGGGTAGCGGTCCGCCGGTATAAACCACCCGCATTGAATTTTCCTGGCGCGCTGAAAGCATAAATAATGGCGGCGTGACCACGAAGGGCGTGATATTCCCTTCGTTTTTGGTTCCTGGCCAGCGGCCTCCAGGTACAATATGCGTATCAATTAACCAGGACGCTTCTGAATGGTTACTTACCGGTACGCTTAATGCCGGGGCGCCCGCATGATAGATAAAGCGAGTACCGCCAATTACCACGCCAGCCTGCGCCCATGATATGGGAAGCAAGCACCAATATATCGCGCAGCGTAAAAAGAACTTATTCATAGGCAAGAATGAAGGTTGCGGAGGCATTGGCGTCCCCGGGCGTTACCGCGCCGCCATCGGCAAGATAACGCGCGTAAAATTGCAGATGCGCCGACGCCTGACCCGGACTGAGCGTCACCACATCACTCTCTTGCCCCAGTGGGATTAAAGTTTTATTTTGATCATAAAGCGCAATCCCAATGCCTGAAGCGTCGCTTTCCCCTGCGGTAAGCGCCAATAAATCCGTATTACGGCTGTCCGCCGCACCGCTAAAACTGACCGTTACGCCGCTGGCAGTGCTGCCGCAGTTTTGTAAATCGATAGCAAAAGGTTGCCATGCGGAACCGTCGCCTGCGCGATAAAACTGCCGTTGAGAAACCGCGCCCATCGCCACGTTAATATTTTCCGAGCCAGGAGAGAGCGAACACGTATTGTCCGTGATGGTTCCGGAAACATAGACCCGGCCATCGTGCGCCTGGACGCCGGATGCCGCCAGCAGCATCCCGATGCCGTACAGGATATCGTTACGCATAATTACGATGGCTCCTCATTCATACTGCATATCGAAATACATGACCGCCGTCGCGTTCCCGGACGTGACCGTCGGCCGGGTCGATTTATAGCGAATATAAAAAGACAGCGTGTTGCGTCCGGCTTTCAACGGATAGACCACCGAGTCGGCATTATTGATACTGATGGTATCCTGATCATCATTCAGAATTTCCACCCCAACCCCGCTTGCTAACATGTTTCCGCTTCCCATTCCGGTATCGGTGATCGCCAGTAGCGCGGGATTGTCCGGATCGGGTTCGCCGGTAAACCAGATCTTCGCCCCGGCAATTCCTCGGGAACAATTTTTGAGGTTGATATTAAAGGGCTTAAATTTTGTCGTTGTTCCCGTCGAAGGAAAATCGCCAACCGCAAACTGGCCTAAATCAATACTTTGACTGAGGCTGGAAATATCTATGTCGCAGGTTTGCGCCACAATAGTGCCGGTAAATTCGAGGTTATAAGCGAGGTCGTCAGCGCTGGCATTGATTTGCGGACACAGCATTAGTCCCATGGCAAAAAGAGCGCAGTGTGATCTGTTCATTTAGTCAAAGTCCACTCGCAGACTGGCCAGCGCGGTAAACGCCCCTTCCGCTGGCGTTTCGCCTGTTGTACTCACCGGGTAGGCTTGCAATGTGATGTTAGCGCGTCCGGCGCTATCGGTGATAAAAGGCGCGACGCTCTGTACATCATTGGGGATAAGCGCGTTTCCTTCATCGGTTTCGACCACTACGCCGACATCGGCATTATCCGAAGCGATAGCCTGGGGAACGTGGCTATCCGGCGTAGCGATAAGACGCATTGTTAAATTGACCTGCGAATCCAGACCGCTGCACTTTACCGGTACGCTGAATTTTTTCGCTCGTACCCCCTCCGGCTTTTGGCCTGCATGGTTGAAATTGCCGCTGTATAATGCGCCGAAATTCACCAGAATCGTTTGTCCGGCGTTGATTTCGCAGCTTTGCGGAACGGTCACCGTTCCACTATAAAGAATGCTGTACACGACATCTGTCAGCGGATCGCCTGCGGCGGTCATGACATAAACATTGAACATAGTCTTAGGACTAATATTCACCGTGCCGACGAACGGTTTAACAATTTTGAGCTGAAACTCCAGATTTGAGTCACGAACGTAAAACGGTTGACCCGCTTTCACATTTTCATCATATCCCATCAGGACATTGTTCATTGGCGGATAGATATCGCCCGCCGAAGAATCCTCAATTCGCATTCCGCCTTCAAGGTAGTCCGGGTCCAGCTTTAAATATTTCCAGTTACCGCTCGTTTCTACGACCGGATATGGCGACACATAGGAGCGATAAGTCTGGCTATAGGTCGACGCGCCGGCGGGACACACCGCCTGTACATTAACTTCCTGGCTTTTTTCCAGTTGAACCGTCTTTCCCACCTGGTTTTGTTCTGCCGTCAGAGTGGTCGTTAAATCGTAATTAATACTGGAAGGTACACCGTTAACGTTTTTACACACGTCTGCGAAGGCGTACTGCGATACGACACTTCCCGCCAGCAGAGCAAATAAAAGAGGTATTTTCATTTAATGACACTCCGCATGTTGTCGACTCAGAATCTGACGGGAGGAAGAGAGATGATAGGACGCGACGCACTGTTGATCCGGCAGGTTCCCCCAGCGAACGTGCAGAACGCCTTGCGCTGACAACCTGGAAAGATAGACCTCCCCGGCTTCGTCAACAATCGCCTCCGCATGGCGATCATTCACCGTCACCGTTGCGCCAAAGGGTACAGGCTTACCGTTATGATTCAGCGTTACCAGGGCACGCGCGCCGACTCGCGCTTTAAAGCGGGCCAGAACCAGCGCGCCTTCGGTCGGCACAACGCGAGTCACCGTGTCATCAATATCGACATCATCAGCCATGGCGTTAACGTCCAGCGCCATACGGTTTTGGCGATATGTTGTCGCATACGGCACCACCGCATAGCCACGCGCGTCCGTATGAATACCCGGCTGGTCGACAACGCCGACGTTGGCTGCGCCCGGCGCGGCAATCAAAATATTGGTATTGCCCAGCGGCTGGCTTAGTGTCACTCCATGCGCGTGCGCCACCAGGCCGCCGCTCAGGCCATAATTCACCTGCTGGTAATCGCCGTTATCGCTAACGTTATAGCCAATGTTGGCGTTGCCTTTCGCGCCATCGTATTCCAGACTGGCGGCGCCGCTTTCGCCAATACCGTGATTCTGATAACCTTGCTGTATGTTGTAACTAAGATTGTTTTCGTCCAGCAGTGTGCCGCTAAGGCCCGCATTCTGCGTAACGTTATGCTGTTTGTCCGTACTGGTGCTAAAGGTAGCGTAAACATTGTGATGGCGCGTGACCTCATCATCGTGTTGCAGCCATTGACTTAGCGGCACCGAGATATTCAGCGCGAAAATTTGATCGCGCTCCGCATCGCCTGCGGATTTGTTATTGTTGTAAGAAACGCTCCATGCAATACCCGCCAGCGTATCGCTGTATCCCACCTGCAACAAAGAATCCTTTTCATCAGTGTGCCAATAACTTTGCTGACTGCCGGTAATAAAAAGCGATCCCAACCCGCCTAGCTGTTGGTTAATATCGAGTTGTACTTTGCCCCTCCTGGTATAATAAAGATTGTAATAATCCGCCCATTCCGGCCTGCTTTTATCGCTGTCAGTCCGACTGTCATCGTCATAGCCGCTCATCCGTTTCCACGTGGTATCATCCAACGTGTAAAAGCCCGAGGTTGAATAGCGATAGCCCATAAGCTGTAAATTGGTTCCTGACTGTGCAAGCGATTTGGCATACAGGAAACGCAGCGATTGCCCCTGGTAGGTGTTATTATCCGCCAGCGTACTGGTAGCCTGGGTGACATCCAGCGACACCGCGCCCCAGTCGCCCAGATTTGCGCCGCTGCCGATCGCCAGCGCGTGATAATGACTGGAAAGTTGTGTTCCGCCATACAGCGTAAAACCATGCGGTAACCCCCATATCAAGGTCGCCTGACTGAATTTCACCTTCTCTTTTTGACTACTCTCGCTGCGATACTCCGCCACCGTCGCCGCATACTTCAGCCGCCCTTCTCGTTGTAGAATCGGCACGGCGGAATAGGGCACGTTATAACGATTAATAGAACCGTCGGACTCTTTGACTTCCACAGTCAAATCGCCGCTGGCGGCGGTAGGATAGAGATCATTAATAGTAAATGCCCCGGGCGGCACATAGCGCTGATTAATGATGTAGCCGTTTTGCCGAATGGTCACTTGCGCGTTGCTTCTGGCAATGCCGTGAATGGTCGGCGCGAAGCCCTTCATGCTGTCTGGCAACATATTGTCGTCAGACGCCAGTTGTAGCCCGCGAAAAGGAAGGCTGTCGAATAATGCGGAGGGGGTATAACTATCGCCTGCCGTCAGTTCTCCCTGCAAAAAGACCACATCACGTTCCAGATAAGTACTGATGTGCTGCCAGTCGCTGTCGCTATTCTGATCGCCGCTATTCGCGTTCCATGTGGAGTAGTCGCGTAACCGCCAGGCCCCCAGATTAAGGCCGCTATTCAATCCAAGAAAATAGCTGTTCTCCGCACTGCCGCCTGGGCTCCGATCCTGACTATTCGCGCCGGTAAAGGTGTAATTCAATAGCAACGCGTTAATACCTTCATCCCAGTATTGCGGTGGGATATAGCCTCTGGCGCTGGCAACCATCGCCGCCTGCGGGATGCTAATGTCGAGACGTTGCTGCGCAAAATCAAAGCGGGTCCGGGCGGCCGGTATCGCACTGGCGAGATCCGGGCAACTTCCCGCCGCCGCCTTCGCCAACAGTGGAAACGCCCCGGTGTTTACCCCCATATTTTTAAGCATTTCAGGCGTCAGGCAGGCGCGTAATCCGCTGTCATCGGTGGGCGCGCTTTTTCCCGTCGTTTTCACCGCCTGGAAGGCAATGTCTCTGGTCGCGAGAAACGTATTGTTCAGGTAAACGTCAACGCGATACATCCCCGCCGCCTGGGCATTACGGGAAAAGGTCGATAGGTCGGCCACCGCAGACGGGTCGTCAGACAGAAATGCCGGGTTGAAATAGTTTTCCGCCCACCCCGGCGCAGGTGCCAGTGCGATAGCCAACGCCAGCGGGGTTAATACGGGTTTAGTTACGCTGGAGTAATATCGCGTCATGAAAAGCTGATTACGCATAACATCATGAAGCTGGACAAACGCGTGCTGGCGTCGTTGCGCCAAAATCGTTTACCGTGCGCAAAGATACCTGGCCGGGCGTCGCCGGGAGAGTGATCGCGCCTTTCGGCGGTACCATAGTATTCGGCAGTTTTTTCCCCGCGCTGTACAGTTCAACCATCGAAACGTAGTACGGCGAAGGGTTAGTAATCGTTAGCTGGCCGCGCTCGTTACGGCAGCGAAGCGTCGACGGGGCATGAGCTGGCGCCTCCGCCAGATTTTTCGGCCGAATAAATAGCTTAATCACGCTTTGCGTCGCAATTTGCAGGGAGTTGCCGGTCAATTTATTTTTATCGACAGAGGGTATCGCTTTACTGTTTAAATAAAATACGCTTTCGCGATCGGTCGGTAATGACGGCCCGACATACATAATACGTAATATATTTTCTTTTTTAGGCTGGATCACAAAGAGAGGCGGCGTAATGATAAAATCCGTCGAGCGTGAACCATCGGCATTGGCGACCCATGACTGAATTAAAAAAACATTGCTGGCAGAAGAATTAATAATCGGCAAGGAGGTTTGCTTACTTCCCTGCGGATAAATCACTCTGGTCGCGCCCAGCGCAATGCCTCCCGCCTGCGCGGCAAACGACAGGCCGGCCGCCGACAGCAGTAGCAATAATCGAAGGAAAATCGGTACGTTTTTTTTCATCTGCGTAATATCCTGATGCCGTCGGTTTGTTACGCGCAGTGACGCGCGTAACGCCCCTTTCTCGCCTCCCAACAGACGAGAAAAAAATCCCGATAAGGAATCAGGAATAAACCATGCTAAATGTCGCCGTCGCGGTAACATTACCGGCAGTCGCCGTACCGGTAGCGATATAATCCACGCTAAGCGGAATAACGTTTTCGCCATCGTTCAAGGTAACAGTACTGGACGATTCACCGATATTCAGCGCCTGGCCATCTGGTCCATAAAGTTGTAATGCCACATTCGTCGCCGAACCTGCCCCAGCGGTATTCGCCAGCGACCCCGGCTGGTTTGCGTCCTGTTGGCCATTAAAAATCACCGCCGCATTCTGGCTGGTCTGAGTATCGCAGTCTTCCAGTTTGATGGTGAAATCTTCTTTTTGATTCGCCACCATACCGGCCTCGGTTAATTTACTGGCGCGAACCTGGCCTAATGTCACGGTCTGATCGACAGAGTCAGCGGAAACAGAACAGGCGGCGTCAACGACCTGTCCGACAAAATTTACCGTACCGCCAGTGACGGTTGTAGTATCCGCTTGCGCGGTGGACAACATTCCGCCAAAGGCAATGGCAGAGACCATTAATGCTAGTACAGGCTTTTTCATTCAAGCTCCTTTTAAATATAAAAATGAGGGTAATCAGATTTTTTAACGAAACGGCTGCTGATATTTCTTCACAGCAATATCACGACTTTTTCTTATGCGAAAAAAAGTGTCTTCTTGTTCTGATATAAATGTCAGAGGCAATAAAACAGCCACTCAACGTCGTGAGTTAATCTTTACGTTATAATGAGATAACGATGTTATTAATTATTAGCAAGCCAACGGCAAGTTGCAATCATCGACATTTGGTTTTATAGGACCAGGCATAACTTCTTGTTTTATATTAACTTTACACCAGTCGTTCGGCCTATCTCCTTTAGCCATATTGACTTTTTAAAAATAGCTTTCATAACAACCTTCAGTAAAACATTCTATTAACGATACCAGGCAAATTCAGTCGAGATATGTAAATATATCGTTGCGGATAGTGCATTAATACGCCACTGGCAGTTTTCCGAGCGCCGTCAGCCGCCCATTATCAATATGGATATACCCGCCTTTTTTTAGTTCAGACAGAATCTTCATGGTCCGACTGCGCGATATCCCGGTACGCCGTTGAATAAAATTCAACACGATAATGCTTTCCCGGTAGGCCTGTGGATAAGCCCAGATTTCAGTCAGCAGCGCCCGAACTTTCAGATAAGAATCGACGCCGACTAATTCACGATCGCGCGCGCTCATCACCATCAGACGGTAAGCCAGACAACGGGCCACGTCGTGCCACAAATCGCATTCATCGGCGATTTTTATAAAATCCGGCAGGCGAACAAATCTACCGGTACAAACCGTTTCTGCGAGCAAAAAGTGTTCCGGTCGCGCGGGGACGTTATAGGTAGCGCCATAGCTGTCAACCATACCCACGACCGATGGCGCAAACGATGAAGATATATGGAGTCGTTTGTCATCATGACAGAAAGAAACAACGCCTGACTCCAGTAATACAATGTAGTGTTCATCGTTTGCCTGTAAATAAAACTCATCGCCGATACCCAGCGTAAACGGTTGACCAAATGGCAACAAGGCCGAAAATAAGGCATCAATTGCCGCGTGAGGTTTAGCCTGCTGAGAAAAAAGAAAAGAGTGTAATGAATTCTCATTATTATCTTTAGCAAAAGCGTCGTTCATCATTTTTTTCATTAACGGTTGTCTACTCAATGTAGCGTCACAGTATAACCTCTCAAAAAGTACTTAAATTAATAATAAATAACATCGCTATGCAGTATTTCTGTATTCACAACGCACTAATACGCAATATTTTTAAGATTAAGACAATTCTTAATACAAAATGATTACAGAAAATTAATAACAAATTACGCATAAAGAATGAGAGGTCAGGGGGCGCAGGAAAAGAGATTCGAAAGAACGCGCCTTCGAATCTCAAACTAATAGTCCAGATTAATGCAAATAAGCAGTGATATTATCTGAAATAGCGAGGGGCAGCATAATACTCTACCATTTTATCCGCCAGCCAGCCGCCGTCTTCACCGTTAGAATGGATTGTCGTAATACTGATAGTAGAACCACCGCCCCATAAGATCGAAAAGACGTTAAAGTCCGGTAGGTTCAGCGCCTGCATTTGGCCCCAGTCATACCCTTTATCTTTACGTAAAAAGTCGCCGACGGTCGGGACGCCGTAAGTCGCGCTATTTAAGGCCGTATTGAGTAGCTGCAAAGAGAGCGTGTCAGGATCGCTGCCAATGCGGGCGTCACCCATAAAAAAGGTTCCGCCGGATGCAAAGTGCGCAGCGCTGATTTTACTGACGCCCTCTTCTACTGAAGGCATATGGCCGCCTGGGATTTGCCACAGCATGGCGGGCGTCAGCAGCGCTTTCGTCACCTGTTTGACCATCGCCAGGTAATTAAGCCAGCATGTCGCATTCCAGCCATAGTGGGCAAGCGCATCAGGACTGAAACAGTCACGCTCAAATTTATCAAACGCAATAAAGTCCGGCGCATATTCTCCACTATAAACGCCCAGTTCATGAATAAATCCGGCGATCGCCTGCCCTTCAGCTACCGGATCAGCGGTATCGCGCAGCACCCAGTCCGCCGTTCCTGTCGCCCAGACATTCGTCTGCCAGCCAAAAGCCACATCCGGGGCAAACTGACGAACAAGATAGTTCACCGCCTGAATATAGCCGTAGAGATCGTCGCTAAACGTCGGCAACGAAGGCGCGATAAAGCCAGCCATCGCCGGTAATGCTTGTATCGCCGCCGCCAGTTGGGCATTCACCGGCACACTGTTTTTTTGCCGTACTACGGTATAGCCATACGGTCCTTGCTGTAGTGCCCCGAGAAAATCCGGGTTAAGCACAAAGGTGGCCGGGACAGGATGCGTCTCATCTTTGTATGACTGCGCCGCCAGACACTGGGTAATAAAGTTACCAAAATGGTTACGTAGCTTTTGCGCATCCTGTAAATCCGCCAGCGCGCTACCGCCGCTGGCATTCGCGGTATAAATGACCATTACCGGCATGACGCTACGCCCGGCTTCTTTTTCTATCTGGCGCACCAGCGCAACGGTTTTATGGATCGGTAACGTCGCGTAATCCAGAAAACCATCCCCGTTCACGTCAACCTCCGCGGCCGGAACCGGATCGCCGCCGCCGTCAAAACCATCGTATTTAAACAACGCGCTAAACGGTATATCGCGATAAAGAGAAACCGTCTCTGGCGCGTTAACCGTCACGCCGCCATGAGCAAGGTAATCAGGCCAACCTTTTACCTGTAGCGTCACGCCGGGCAGAAACTCCAGCGCCACATGGTTAACCTTTTGCAACAACCGTAGCGGCCCGGCCTGTTCACAACGCCACGGCACGCTGTCGATGAAAATGTCGTCCGTCTGAACATCATACAGCCCGGGTGCAAAGCGTAATGCCAACGTCTGCCGATCGCTGCCGCTCTCCAGCATTAATGAGTACTGATATTTACCGCTGCTGAACAGATAACGCTGCGGCGCGACGCCATCGGGCAGGCCCAGTATAGTGGCATCCACCGTCACGAAACTCGCCGTGTCGAGCGCCGACTGTTGGTAAGCGACAGCAACCTCGGCAATCTGCGCCGCAGCAGGGATAAACCCCGTAAGCTGTATGGGTGCCGATATAAAGCGGTTATTAATCATCGCAGGCTGCAGATTGACCGTATAATGATGCCCCGCCAGTAGCCGGGTGATTAACTGCGGTTGGTTGGCGATAAGCGTGATAGTACGCTCATCCGCTTGCGTAGTATCAGCGATTTCAACGGTCAATTTCGCATTACCAAGCGCAGGGGCGTCAATCATCAGACGCGCGCTGGCATAACGGACAATCGGCAGACAGGATACCTGGACCTGCGCGGCGGCATCGCCGGATTGCAGCGTAACGGTAAAAGAGGACTCGACTGGCGCGATTTGCATCTCATCATTCGCCAGTACCGGTACGGTAAGCCGATACGTTCCTGCGCTAAGATCGCCTATTGTCAGAACCTCGCCCCACTCACCGACAAAGCGCCGGGTTTCGCCGGCAGGAAACAGCAGCTCAATCACCGGTTTGAGCGCCACGGTCTGCGTCATGGCAGGAAAATGAACGCAAATTTTTCCCTGGCGGGCAGGGTCATGGGCCAACGTCGCGTTCAAATCGCTGATGGCAACTGGCGTCTGCGTGGCGGCCAGATAGCACTGTAATTCGGCGATATCCCCTGCCGCCAGCATCAGCGCGCCGTCATGATTAATGGTGATGGTATTCTTCTCGATGGGCCATCCCCCATCGCTGGCCAGCGTCACGGCCTGATTCCCCAGCATTGTTCCCTGAAACGGACTGTAGGGATCGGGGTGCGCGCTGGCCGTAAAATTCAGTTGAAGCTGATTGAGATCTACCGCCTGGGCGTAGAGGTTGGTCAGCGTAAAGGTGACGCGTTGATACCAACTCGCGGTATTCAACTCGCTAACGTTAAGCGTAAGGCCGCGTTCCTGAAGGTCATTGTCCTTTTCCGGCACATCGGGTTCGGCGGGTTGTTCGTCTGCGGCGGGTATCGCTGGCGTCTCCTGATCGGATGGGATTTCAGACTCTGCGTCTTCGGATGACGATGACGCCAGCGTCAAGGTGATGGCGGACATTTTTACCGGCACCTGCGTCGCCGCGAGGCTGAAAGAGAGCGTCCCGCGTTCGCCCGGCTGAAGAAGTAATGCATCGCTGTTATTAATGATGATGTTGTTAGTTTCCAGCGTGCCATACGAACTCTCATTCAGCGTAAGCGGCAGGTTCCCTTTGAGCGTACCGCCGCTATTTCCCCATGGATCGATGTGCCCGGAAGCCGTGAATGATATTGCGGCATGGTTCATATCGACCGCATTACCGCTCTCATTGATGAAAGTTAAGGTGATTTTTTGATACCAGCTGTTGACGTCAAATGCGCTGGCGTAAATGGAAATGGTCATGGTCTACTCTTCCTCTGTCCCTGGTGGAGAAAAGCCCCGGTAAACCGGGGCTTGAATCATGAAGCCCAATACATCGGCTTAATACCGTGTATTAGCAAGCGCCAAGATCGGTCCATGCACCGCCGACACCGCAGTTCAGATCAGGCTGGTTGCCCATAGACCACCATTTCACCTGATAGTTATGGCCTTTCCAGCTAACGATTTCGAAAGAACCCCAGTTTGCGCCATAAACGGTAGAAGCATCCCACTGCGCGTAAGGTGACGTTTTGTCATCTGCTGGCGTATCATCCTCAGCCGGCGTGGTATCTTCTTCCTCGTCCGGTACAGGAACGATAATCTCTTCTTCCTCTTCCGGTTCCGGTTGAACCTGAGATAGCGCAGGCACAGCCGTCAGAACAAAGCGCTGTTGAGAGGACGGTTCGTTGTAGCAGTCGCGTACAAACAGGGTGAACTGAAAGGCTGTTTTTTCGCTAACTTCCGGTACCACAACCTCAATGATTTCTGCCGTTTTGTCTGCCACATCGATTTGAGAAGGCACGCCCCAGCTAAAGGACAACTCATCGTTATCTTCATCAGAAGAACCTGCGCCAGACAGCTGTACCGTAGATCCGCCTACAACCATCAGTTCAATCGCCGCTTTCGGCGCGTGGTTGACCTTCTGCGCGTCGTCGCTGTCGCTCTGCTCTTCATCTTTTTCTACATTGATACCTTCAAAGTAGAACGGTTCCATATCGATAACTTCAGATTCGATTTCATAACCCAGACCTTCACGCACGGCGTTAACCAGCACGCCGTTGTCCTGATCGATAGTCCAGGTAAACACGCCGCCCAGGCCCAGTTTCGCTGCATATTCGCCTTTTGCTTTGACAGTACGCGGCGTATCCAGGGATAAAAACAGTTTGGATTCCGGGCTATACAGGTAGTCAGCATCAGCGACCTGGTCGGTGTAAACGTTGAAACCGTTACGGCCTTTCTGGTTTTCCAGATCCAGGTAGCTATAAATGACGTCATACCATTCGCTGGTGCCGGATTCGAAGGAACCGGTAGTAGGGCCTGAACCTGGGTTGTAAGAACCTTTCAGCGGCGACAGGGATTCAATTTCTACCTGACGAGCGTTACGGGTATAGCCGGCATAACCGATGTTGATACGGTCAGCGGAGAAACCTTCCGCCAGCAGGTGATCAACGATAGTTTCGACAGCCCAGCCGCCCTCTTCCAGCGCTTTGCGGTTGGTGTGGTGGCCCAGCGTTTCCGCCCACGGCGTACCGAAGAAGTCATAGGTCATCAGGTTGATGCCATACAGGCCAGCAGCCATCAGATCTTTTACTTTCGCATAGTCAAAAATAGTAGTGACAGCAGAAGCGGCAATAGAGATCTTCACATTGCTCAGACCCGCGGAATCCAGCTGTTTACGCAGTTCGGCAATCAGCAGCGCGTAGTTAGCGCCATCTTCCGGACCAAACGGGTTGCCCGCCCCTTCATTGTTCGGGTATTCCCAGTCAATATCCACTTCGCTGAACATCGGGAACTGTTTGAACAGTTTCACCACGCCTTTGGCGAAGATTTTACGAGAAGAGTCAGAAGCGGCGGTTTCGTGGAACCCGTTACTCATGCTCCAGCCGCCGATACTCATGGAGAGCGCCAGCGTGTGACCTGCGGCTTTCGCTTTTGCCTGCATATCACGCAGCGCGCCCAGCAGACCCTTGGCGTTAGACTGAGTTACAGTCTTCGGATCCACATCCCAGCCGCTGACATCAAAGCCGAGGTTGATATAAGACTGGAAGTCGCCCCATGGGTCGAGGAAGGTCGGCTCATATTTCACTTTGCCGCACAGCGCTGCCGCTTCTGCTACGACATCGCGGTCTTCTGTATCAATTTTTCTGAAACCGGTGATGCCAACAAAGCCAAAAATCAGTTTGTCATAAGCCGTCGGTGAAACGTTGGTTAAATCATAACCACGGCCCGGTTGGGACATATTGCCTTGCAGACGGCTGTCATACTGTGACCAGTCGGTGTAATAACCGAATACCTTCGGTTTAGTCGTGGAATTTTTATATTTATTGTATACCGGTTTCGCAACACGAGCGGAAGTATAGCTTATTTTATCATCGCTTGTTGCAGGGTCAAAACCATTCGCTGCATGAGTAGTTTCAGTAATTGTATCGCCTTGAATCAGTTTGCTTGTAGCCATTTTCAAATTTCCTTTTACGTTTCAAAATTGTCGCAGCTCGTTCTGCGGGGTCCATAATCGTTACAGGCATAAAAAATAGCTAATCACAAAACATCATCTTTTTAGATGATATAAAAATCATAAAAATGAGGTTAACAACACCGTCTAACGAAGAGAAAACAACACCTCTCAGCGCCCGCTTACTCCGTTCTGGTGAGAACATAGTAAATATCATTTATCATGTAATTAAATATCATTTAATTACAATGAAATAATGTGATTACACTCGCTA
Source organism: Salmonella sp. SAL00670 (assembly GCF_046552235.1). NCBI lineage: Bacteria > Pseudomonadati > Pseudomonadota > Gammaproteobacteria > Enterobacterales > Enterobacteriaceae > Salmonella > Salmonella sp. SAL00670. The sequence goes on along the minus strand of NZ_JBGDUO010000004.1, from coordinate 455,142 downwards.
TAGACAATGACAATACAATAAAACCAGTGACATTTATTGGATTAAGACATTTCTCATACAATATAGTCACCACAGACAACCAGGATGTACATTTCTAAAGGAAGACGTTATGAAAACTTATATCATTAATAGCAATTGCATTTACAATGAAGGTAAATATGAACTGAGGACGGTCTCAAATTCACAGGTTATTAAAATGACTGCGATGAGAGCCAAATGTCTCAGTTTCATCATCGAGAATGCTCATCTGGAGATTATCGAGCGACAAAAAATAACCACTGCGTTATGGGGAAGTCGAAGCCATTATGTTAATGATGCAAATCTAACGCAGATTCTCTATTTAATCAGACGTGACCTTAAAGCGCTGGGTATTAACGATCTTTTTATTACCATTCCAAGACAAGGTCTCAAAGTGAATAGTGATATCACCATTATCGCGACGGATAGCGAAACAAAGGGAAGAAAAAAACAGATTGTACGGCAAACCATCGCCGCCCTGACGACCGTATTTTCAGTAACGTTAGGTTCTCTCATGTATCTGCATATTCACTAAGCGAAGGAAAGGGAAGATGAATCCAATTATAGATGGAATTATTGCGCTTGAAGGCGGTTACGTATTTAACCCTAAAGATAAAGGCGGCGCCACCCATTGGGGCATTACCGAAGCCACGGCGCGAGCGCATGGCTATGCTGGCGATATGCGGGATCTGACCCACGCTGAAGCCTACGCGATTCTCGAAGAGGATTACTGGATAAAACCAGGTTTTGACGTCATCTCGACGCTATCGTGGCCAGTCTCCTTCGAGCTGTGCGATGCGGCAGTCAACATAGGCGCTTACCACCCCAGCGCGTGGCTGCAACGCTGGTTGAACGTCTTTAATCACGAAGGTAAACGCTACCCGGATATTCATGTGGATGGCAATATTGGCCCGCGGACGCTTGCCGCTCTCGAACATTATTTGGCCTGGCGAGGCCAGGAAGGGGAAGCCGTTTTGGTGAAAGCCCTCAATTGCAGTCAGGGCACGTACTACTTAAACGTTGCTGAGAAAAACCACAATAACGAACAATTTATTTATGGCTGGATCAAGAATAGAGTGACCTAGACCAGGCTGAAAAAAGACGCGTAAAAGGCTCACGGATGAGCCTGATACTGCAAATGATAATTAATCTGAATTATTACCTTCGATAATTTTTTTAATCCGCCGCCCAAGAATCTTTAAGATCGGACTCGCGAAAACACCGCCTAAGCCTGCCGCCAACAGAACAATGTTGAAACTGCACTCTTTTTCGATTGCAATCGCGCTTAACAAGAAACTGGTGAAGCAGGAAATCACGATCTGCGTTAAGCAATATTTAATACTTTCATGAGAACTATTATATTCTGTCTTATCTTTGCGTAAAAGATAGCTGACAAAGCCTCCCCACGCGCCAATCGAAATAATAGTGAGTAAGATCTCTAGCTCCAATAGCACAACTTCCGTTGTCGACACATGGTTGGGAATAGACATTTTAACACTCCGAAATCATTATAAATGAATAATTAACACAAGGAGTGTAAGCGCCCTGTCAGAAGGGTAAAAATCAAAGCACATCATTTAAAACCATATTAAATCAAAGCGTAAAAATGAGGTGTATTAGCGACGGAAGGAGGAAAGTGTTTGTAACATACTTACCATCTCATTAATCGTCGATATATTTCTACTATTTTTATTCCAGGATGCATAGACCTGAACTGACTTCAAAGCCAGTTCGGGCGGAGGCTGAATAAACTTAATGTCATATTTACGATGATTTTTATAAAAAAGCGCTAATTTCAAAGGCATCAATGCAATCAATGAGGTTCGTTCGATCATGCTCATCAAACCGTTAAGCGAATCACTGCGATAGCCGACAATACGCCTGCCAGTATAGTAAAGCTCATCCTTAAATAACTCGCTATCATGATATATCACTGAAGCCCCCATCCCCGGCTGATATAACGCATGACGCGAAGAATAAAAATGATGTAGCGACAGTTGTGAGAGGGTACTCAGCATGTGTTTACTGCTGCAGATACAAACAAATGATTTAAAACTATCAATGATTTGATTCTCTATGCCGGACTCCAGCAAAGGTTCGGCACTAATCAACAGATCGCCTTGCGCAGTAAACAGAAGTTCGCTGATATGCTCCCGACTCATATTTCTGACGGAGAAATGATTTATCAAAATACGGTCAAATATATCGCTGTTATAGAGCTGAGAAAGATAATAGCTTTCAACAATATCACTGCCTAATAACGTTATCTGGAACGCTTCGTCTTTTTTGCTATTACAGAGAAATGTATCATCCACCAGTTTCATCACCTGACTGAAATTTTGGTGAATGTCGACAGCCTTAGCTGTGGGGATGAGCCCGCCTTTCCCTCTGCTAAACAGTTCCTCCGGGTAATAACTCTGCAGGCGCTTTAACGCCAGAGAAACGGCAGCCGGTGTAATGCCTAACTTTTTTGCCGCCATAGCCGCATTTCCTGACAAAATAACAGCGTCAAGAATTTTGATTAAATTATAATCAAAGCTCTTGTTGGCACCTTTCGATCCCATTCGCTGTCTGCCTCCGGAAACTAAAAAAAGCAATATAGATAATACTCAAGATAAATCAATTCACAGCATCTAAAAAAGCAATCGTTAATGTCATCGCATCACGTTTTTTTAAAGAATAAGCGTATACAAAACTGCTGATTAACATCAATTTGTTTATCAGTAAAAACAAAATATCAACAAATGAGAGGATACGATGCGTTTAGCAGAAGCCTGGGCGCGTACAGGCAGAAAAAAGCCCGGATATACATACACCCGGGCTGAAGAAAAATACAACGGGAAAAAGGTTAGCGAGTCAAATCGTCAAAGAATTTTTTCACGCCGTCAAAGAAGCTTTTTGAACGCGGGCTGTTTTTCTCTCCCGTCGGGCCGCCAAAACTTTCCTGAAGATCTTTTAGCAATTGCTTCTGTTTTTCGCTCAGACCGACCGGCGTTTCAACCACCACACGGCACAGCAAATCACCCTGCGCGCCACCCCGTACGGACTTCACGCCTTTGCCGCGCATACGGAACAGCTTGCCCGTTTGTGTTTCGCTCGGTACTTTCAGCATCACGCGACCATCTAACGTCGGCACTTCAATTTCACCGCCGAGCGCCGCCATCGCAAAGTTGATCGGCACTTCGCAATAAAGATTATTGCCTTCACGCTCGAAAATAGGGTGTTGTTTCACCTGGACCTGAACGTACAAGTCGCCTGCCGGTGCGCCATGCTCGCCCGCTTCGCCCTCGCCTGCCAGACGAATACGATCGCCGGTATCCACGCCCGCCGGGATTTTAACGGACAGAGTTTTACTCTTTTCAACACGCCCATGACCGTGACATTTATGGCACGGATCTTTGATCAGCGTACCGCGTCCCTGACAGTGTGGGCAGGTCTGCTGTACAGCAAAGAATCCCTGGCGCATCTGTACCTGACCAGAACCATGACAGGTCGGACAGGTTTGCGGTTGTGTACCAGCTTTCGCGCCGCTGCCGTGGCAAACGTCGCACTCCTCCAGCGTCGGAATACGGATCTCTTTGGTCACGCCACGCACCGCTTCTTCCAGGGTGAGATCCATGTTATAACGCAAATCAGCCCCACGCGCCGCACGTTGGCGACCACGCCCGCCGCCAAAGATATCGCCAAAAACGTCACCAAAGATATCACTGAAATCAGCGCCGCCATTAAAGCCGCCGCCAAATCCGCCGCCCATCCCGCCTTGTTCAAACGCGGCGTGACCATACTGATCGTAGGCTGCGCGTTTTTGCGCATCGGTCAGCACTTCGTAGGCTTCTTTAATCTCTTTAAACTTAGCTTCGGCCTCTTTATCACCCTGATTGCGGTCCGGATGATATTTCATGGCCAGGCGCTTATACGCCTTTTTGATTTCACGCTCTTCCGCTGTTTTGGAAACGCCTAAAATCTCGTAGTAATCTCTTTTCGCCATCTCTTTTTATCTGCCCTTAACATGCATACACGGGCGGAGAGGAAACCTCTTCGCCCGTGCCAGTAATTACCCGTTCAAAGGGCGATTATTTTTTATCTTTTACTTCTTCAAACTCAGCGTCGACAACGTCGTCATCTTTCGCGTTGTTTGCAGAAGCGTCAGCGGAGCCAGCCTGCTGCTGCGCATGTTGCTGCTGAGCGATTTCCATCAGTTTCTGGGAAACCTGCGCCAGTTCCTGCATTTTCGCTTCGATAGCGGCTTTATCTTCGCCTTTCAGGGCAGTTTCCAGCGCGTTCAGGGCAGACTCGATAGCGGTTTTGTCATCAGCCGGCAGTTTATCGCCTGCTTCTTCAACCTGCTTACGGGTGCTGTGCAGCAGATGGTCGCCCTGGTTACGGGTCTGAACCAGCTCTTCGAACTTACGGTCGGATTCAGCGTTCGCTTCTGCATCGCGAACCATTTTCTGAATTTCTTCCTCGTTCAGACCAGAAGACGCCTTGATAGTGATCTTCTGCTCTTTACCGCTATTTTTATCTTTCGCGGAGACGTGCAGGATACCGTCAGCATCGATATCGAAGGTGACTTCGATCTGCGGCATACCGCGCGGCGCCGGGTTGATGCCATCCAGGTTGAACTGACCCAGAGATTTGTTATCAGACGCACGTTTACGCTCACCCTGCAGCACATGGATGGTTACCGCAGACTGGTTGTCTTCCGCAGTAGAGAACACCTGGCTGTGCTTGGTCGGGATGGTGGTGTTTTTGGTGATAAGCGGAGTCATCACGCCACCCATCGTTTCGATACCCAGAGACAGCGGGGTAACGTCCAGCAGCAGTACGTCTTTCACATCACCGGTCAACACGCCGCCCTGTACCGCTGCGCCGATAGCCACAGCTTCGTCCGGGTTAACGTCTTTACGCGGCTCTTTACCAAAGAATTCAGCCACTTTTTTCTGCACCATTGGCATACGGGTCTGACCGCCGACGAGGATCACGTCGTTGATATCAGACACGGACAGGCCAGCGTCCTGCAGTGCGACTTTCAGCGGCTCGATAGAACGGTTCACCAGATCTTCAACCAGGCTTTCCAGTTTCGCACGAGTCACTTTGATGTTCATGTGTTTCGGACCGGTGGCATCTGCGGTAATGTACGGCAGGTTCACGTCGGTCTGCTGCGCAGAAGACAGCTCGATTTTGGCTTTTTCTGCGGCTTCTTTCAGGCGCTGCATGGCCAGCGGATCGTTACGCAGGTCAATGCCCTGATCTTTCTTAAACTCGTCAACGAGGTAGTTGATCAGGCGGGTATCGAAGTCTTCACCACCCAGGTGGGTATCACCGTTGGTTGCCAGAACTTCAAAGGTTTTTTCGCCATCAACTTCGTCGATTTCGATAATAGAGATATCGAAAGTACCACCACCGAGGTCGTAAACCGCGATAGTACGGTTGCCGACTTCTTTATCCAGACCGTAAGCCAGCGCTGCGGCAGTCGGTTCGTTGATGATACGTTTAACTTCCAGCCCCGCGATACGACCAGCATCTTTGGTTGCCTGACGCTGCGCATCGTTAAAGTAAGCCGGTACGGTGATAACCGCTTCAGTTACCGGTTCGCCCAGATAATCTTCAGCCGTTTTCTTCATTTTCTTCAGCACTTCGGCAGAAATCTGCGGCGGCGCCATTTTCTGACCTTTCACATCAAGCCATGCGTCGCCGTTGTCGGCGCCGATGATTTTGTACGGCATGATAGAAACGTCACGTTGAACTTCTTCGTCCTGGAAGCGGCGGCCAATCAGGCGTTTAATCGCAAACAGGGTGTTTTGCGGGTTTGTCACTGCCTGACGTTTAGCCGGCTGACCAACCAGAGTTTCACCATCCTGGGTATAAGCAATGATAGAAGGCGTAGTGCGATCGCCCTCGGCGTTCTCCAGCACGCGTGCCTGCGTTCCATCCATAATCGCTACACAAGAGTTGGTAGTACCCAGGTCGATACCAATAATTTTACCCATCTAAACGTCTCCACTAAAAATTCGGTCATCATGTGGTTGTGAATCTGTAATAAGGGCGAAACGTGCGGTTTCAACTACCCTGAATCGTTTTTTTTCAGACTCACCACTGCGGTTGACTACAAGATGGGGTCGTAACCCACGTCATCAAGGGGGAGATGAAAAAATTTTTTAGTGACGAGAGGGCGCGATGGAAAACCAGACAGATAAATATTCATGAAATAAATTAAAAAACGAATACCATTCACAGAAAAATTGTAATAAAAAGAAAAGATTACAAAACTGAATCGTTGCCATGAGCAGAGTATGATAGACGGTAATTGCTTATTGAACCCGTCAAAGAGAAATTTCATGCGATCTGTGTTAACGATTTCCGCCAGCCTGCTTTTCGGCCTGGCGTTAAGTAGCGTCGCGCACGCGAACGACCATAAAATACTGGGTGTTATTGCCATGCCCAGAAATGAAACGAACGATCTCACGCTGAAAATTCCCGTCTGCCGCATCGTGAAGCGCATTCAACTCACGGCGGATCACGGCGACATCGAACTTAGCGGCGCATCCGTCTATTTTAAAACTGCGCGTAGCGCCAGCCAAAGCCTGAACGTCCCTTCCTCAATCAAAGAGGGCCAGACAACAGGCTGGATCAATATTAATAGCGATAACGACAACAAACGCTGCGTATCAAAGATTACCTTCTCAGGCCATACGGTAAATTCTTCCGATATGGCGAGACTTAAAGTCATTGGCGACGATTAATCGCTGTTATTTCTATTCCAAAAGCCAGACTGAAAATGAACGTCACCTATTTACACGACGAGGATTTAGACTTTCTTCAGCATTGTAGCGAAGAACAACTCGCCGATTTCGCCCGTTTGCTGACGCATAACGAAAAGGGCAAGGCTCGCTTGTCAAGCGTCCTTAGTCATAACGAGCTGTTCAAAGCGATGGAAGGTCACCCGGAGCAACACCGCCGTAACTGGCAGCTCATTGCCGGCGAGTTTCAGCATTACGGCGGCGACAGTATCGCCAACAAATTGCGCGGGCACGGAAAACAGTACCGCGCGATTCTGCTGGATGTCGCAAAACGGCTAAAACTCAAAGCAGATAAAAGCATGTCGACGTTTGAAATAGAACAGCAACTGCTGGAGCATTTTTTACGTCATACCTGGCAGAAGATGGACGCAGCGCATAAGCAGGAATTTCTGCAAGCCGTAGACGCCAAAGTTTCTGAACTGGAAGAACTGCTGCCGCTGCTCATGAAAGATCGCAGTCTGGCAAAAGGGGTCTCCCACCTGCTTTCCACCCAGCTTACCCGCATTTTGCGTACCCATGCCGCAATGAGCATCCTGGGCCACGGATTGCTGCGCGGCGCAGGTCTTGGCGGCCCGGTCGGCGCGGCGTTAAACGGCGTCAAAGCGATGAGCGGCAGCGCGTATCGCGTGACTATTCCGGCGGTGTTGCAAATAGCCTGCCTGCGACGAATGATGGCAGCCGTTCAGGCGTGAATGCCCTCACTGGGGGAAATATTTTCTTTTCCCCCTTATTAGATCATAGACAGTCCTCTTCCCCCTGATTATTATGCCGCGCCCCGAATACGGAACTCGTTATTCTGGGAAACTATTTCACCATTCAATTATGATGATTTTGAGGAATTATGGGCAACACTAAGTTGGCTAATCCGGCACCGCTGGGCCTGATGGGCTTCGGCATGACCACCATTCTGCTTAACCTGCACAATGCCGGTTTTTTCGCCCTGGACGGTATTATTCTGGCGATGGGGATTTTCTACGGCGGTATCGCGCAAATTTTTGCCGGTCTGCTGGAGTACAAAAAAGGCAATACCTTTGGTTTAACGGCCTTTACCTCTTACGGTTCGTTCTGGCTGACGCTGGTCGCTATCCTGCTGATGCCGAAAATGGGCCTGACGGATGCGCCTGACGCTCAGCTACTCGGCGCTTATTTAGGTCTGTGGGGCGTGTTCACGCTGTTTATGTTCTTCGGTACGCTGAAAGCCGCCCGCGCGCTGCAATTTGTTTTCCTGAGCCTGACCGTACTGTTCGCTCTGCTGGCGGTCGGCAATATCACCGGTAACGAAGCAACTATCCATATCGCAGGCTGGGTTGGTCTGGTTTGCGGCGCCAGCGCTATTTATCTGGCGATGGGTGAAGTGCTAAACGAGCAATTTGGCCGCACTATTCTGCCAATCGGCGAGGCGCACTAAATCTCTTTTATTCCTCCCGCACCGGGAGGAATAACCCTACTATCAGTATCTCCCGGTCAGGACGACATATTCTCACGTCTGGCGCTCTTTGGACGGAAAGCGGCAACCACTTCCGGCGCGGTTTCGACATACGGCCCGTCAAGCAGCTGTATGCAATACGGCACGCTCGCAAAAATGCCCGGCACGCTAACGCTGCCATCGTCCGCTTTTACGCCTTCCAGCGTTTCTTTGATCGATTTTGGCTGTCCAGGCAGATTAAGAATTAACGCCTGTTTACGGATAACGCCCACCTGGCGGGAAAGAATGGCGGTCGGCACAAAGCGCAGGCTGATCTGGCGCATCTGTTCGCCAAAACCAGGCATTTCACGGTCGGCGATGGCAAGGGTCGCGTCCGGCGTGACGTCGCGACGTGCCGGACCGGTACCGCCAGTGGTCAGCACCAGATGACAGCTCATCTCATCAACCAGTTCACATAAGGTCTGTTCGATGATCGCCTGTTCATCCGGGATCAGTCGCGTTTGCAGCTCAAAAGGGGTGGTAAGGGCAGATGCCAGCCACTCTTCAAGGGCCGGGATACCTTTATCCTGGTAAACGCCGCTGGAAGCACGGTCAGAAATGGAAACCAGGCCAATGCGTAAAGTATTCATGATTATTCCGTTTAAACAGTCTCGTTAAACAGAATGATACACTGCGAAAGGAAGGACAGACAGGTTTCAGAAGAGGTAGCGTGACCCATATCAGGGCCACGCGTTAATGATTACAGCAGATCGCCGATCATTTTTTCCAGTTTTTCCTGGTCTACCGCAAACTTACGGATACCATCCGCCAGTTTGTCAACCGCCATGGGGTCCTGGTGATGCTGCCAGAGGAACTCGGCTTCGGTAATGCGTTCCGGGCGCGCTTTGACTTCGCCGGAGAAAGAGAGCTTACGCTCAATCGCCCCTTCGCTTTCCGCCAGTTCTTTCAGCAATGCCGGTGCGATAGTCAGACGGTCGCAGCCCGCCAGCTCCAGAATTTCGCCTACGTTACGGAAGCTTGCGCCCATAACGACGGTTTCGTAACCATGCTGTTTGTAGTACTCGTAGATTTCCGTTACGGAAACCACGCCCGGATCTTCAGCTGGCGCATAGTCTTTCTTGTCGGTATTGGCTTTATACCAGTCAAGAATACGACCTACGAACGGCGAGATCAGGTAGACGCCCGCTTCGGCGCACGCACGCGCCTGCGCGAAGGAGAACAGCAGCGTCAGGTTACAGTTGATGCCTTCTTTTTCCAGCTGTTCGGCTGCGCGAATGCCCTGCCAGGTGGACGCCAGCTTGATCAGGATACGATCGTTGCTGATACCCGCATCATTGTAGAGTTTAATGATACGTTTTGCTTTGGCGATAGACGCTTCAGTGTCATAAGACAGACGCGCGTCAACTTCGGTAGAAATACGCCCCGGCACCAGCTTCAGGATTTCCAGGCCAATATTCACCGCCAGCTTATCGGTCGCGTCAACAACCTGCTGCGCGCGGTCGCTGCTCTGCTGTTTCGCCCAGGCGACAGCATCGTCAATCAGCTTACGATATTCCGGGATTTGCGCTGCGTTAAGAATGAGAGAAGGGTTAGTTGTAGCATCCTGCGGCTGGTACAGCTTCATTGCCGCGATATCTCCGGTATCAGCCACTACGGTGGTGAACTGACGAAGGGAGGTCAATTTGTCCGTCATGATAGAGTTTCTCTTTAAACAGCTTGTTAGGGGATGTAACCGGTCTACCCTGATGATAACACGACGCACTCACAGCGCAACCGCCTACATGCACCTGGCTGCCCTTGTGCACTGTTTGCGTATCTGCCGACGGTTGATGCGCAATTAAAGGATACCGCCGTATTTATGGTAAACTGCCGTTAATATTAGTCTGACAAGGTCATCTACATCATGGGTCACGCTTATACAGGATCATCAAAGCGTGACGGCATCAACAAGAGGGACGTTAATGCCTGAGTTTTTCAGTTTTATTAACGAAATACTCTGGGGCTCGGTAATGATTTACCTGCTGCTCGGCGCAGGATGTTGGTTTACCTGGCGTACCGGATTCATTCAATTTCGTTATATTCGCCAATTTAGCCGCAGTCTGAAAGGCAGCCTTAGCCCGCAGCCAGGCGGCCTGACGTCATTTCAGGCGCTGTGTACCAGCCTCGCGGCGCGGATTGGCAGCGGTAATCTGGCCGGCGTGGCGCTGGCTATCGCCGCAGGCGGTCCCGGCGCGGTATTCTGGATGTGGGTCTCGGCCATCATTGGCATGGCGACCTCCTTCGCCGAGTGTTCGCTTGCCCAGCTTTATAAAGAACGTGACCCGACAGGCCAGTTCCGCGGCGGCCCGGCGTGGTATATGGCGCGTGGGCTGGGAATGCGCTGGATGGGCGTGGTTTTCGCCCTCTTTCTGCTCGTCGCCTACGGGTTGATTTTTAATAGCGTGCAGGCGAATGCCGTCTCACGCGCGCTCCATTTCGCCTTCAACATTCCGCCGCTTATCTCCGGCATTGCTCTGGCGTTCTGTGCCCTGTTAATTATCATTCGCGGCATAAAAGGCGTCGCCCGCCTGATGCAATGGCTGATTCCCCTCATCGCGTTATTGTGGGTCGCCGGCAGCGTGTTCATTTGCCTCTGGCATATTGAGCAAATGCCTGGCGTTATCGCCTCGATAGTCAAAAGCGCATTTGGCTGGCAGGAAGCCGCGGCAGGCGCAGCCGGATATACGCTCACTCAGGCTATTACCAGCGGTTTTCAGCGTGGGATGTTCTCTAATGAAGCGGGAATGGGGTCAACGCCTAATGCGGCCGCAGCGGCAACGTCGTATCCCCCTCACCCTGTCGCGCAGGGGATTGTGCAAATGATTGGCGTATTCAGCGACACCATTATCATCTGTACCGCCAGCGCGATGATTATCCTGCTGGCGGGGAATCACGCGTCCCACTCGTCAACAGAAGGCATTCAGCTTCTCCAACATGCAATGGTTTCGTTGACCGGTGAATGGGGCGCCAGTTTTGTCGCGCTTATCGTCATTCTGTTCGCGTTCAGTTCTATCGTCGCCAACTATATTTACGCCGAAAACAATCTGTTTTTTCTGCGGTTACATAACGCAAAGGCCATCTGGCTATTACGCCTTGCGACGCTTGGCATGGTTATCGCCGGTACGCTTATCAGTTTTCCGCTGATATGGCAGCTCGCTGACATGATCATGGCCTGTATGGCCATTACCAATCTGACAGCGATTTTGTTGCTCTCACCGGTGGTGTATACCCTCGCCGGCGATTATCTGCGACAACGGAAACTGGGCGTAAGACCGCAGTTTGATCCGCGGCGCTTCCCGGATATCGAACCACAACTGGCGCCAGATACCTGGGAGGCGGCATCGCGCGATTAAGCCGACAATCGCAACCATCGGTCAACTCTGCGGCGTTTTTTTGCTAAAGTCGCAGAAAATTCCCTGCAAGGACTGAATATGCTGATTCTGATTTCACCTGCAAAAACGCTTGATTATCAAAGCCCGCTGGCCACGACCCGCTATACCCAGCCGGAGCTGTTGGATCACAGCCAGCAGCTTATTCAACAGGCCCGCCAGCTTTCGGCGCCGCAAATTTCCAGGCTGATGGGAATTAGCGACAAACTGGCGGATCTCAACGCCACGCGTTTTCATGACTGGCAGCCTCATTTTACGCCGGATAATGCACGCCAGGCGATTCTGGCGTTCAAAGGCGATGTTTATACCGGCCTACAGGCGGAAACGTTCAACGACGCGGATTTTGATTTTGCTCAACAACATCTGCGTATGCTCTCTGGCTTGTATGGCGTATTGCGCCCGCTGGATTTAATGCAGCCTTATCGTCTGGAGATGGGGATTCGCCTGGAGAATCCGCGCGGCAAAGATCTTTATCAATTCTGGGGCGATATCATTACCGATAAGCTCAACGAAGCGCTTGAGGCGCAGGGCGATCGGGTGGTGGTGAATCTGGCCTCTGAGGAATATTTTAAATCGGTGAAGCCGAAGAAACTGAATGCCGAACTGATTAAGCCCGTGTTCCTTGATGAGAAAAACGGCAAGTTTAAGGTGGTAAGCTTCTACGCCAAAAAAGCGCGCGGACTGATGAGCCGTTTTATTATTGAAAACCGCTTAACGAAGCCGGAACAGCTTACCGCGTTTGACCGTGAAGGGTATTTCTTTGATGAAGAAACCTCCACACAAGACGAGCTGGTCTTTAAACGCTACGAGCAGTAACGACATCGCCGGATGGCGGTTACGCCTTATCCGGCCTACAAATCGGCGCCACCCCATAGGCCCGGTAAGCGACAGCGCCACCGGGCACAATGGTTACTGGCGGGTCATCATCAGCTTACGCAGGGCGGCAAAATCCGCAGGCAGATGATGTGAAAGCAGCGGCAGGTCGGCGCGTTCGGCGAGCGCTTCAGGCAAGGCCAGCGTTTCTCCCAGAATGGACTCCACGCTTTCTTTAAACTTCGCCGGATGCGCCGTTCCGAGAAACAAGCCATACTCGCCAGGGTTTAACTGGTCGCGTAATGCCCGATACGCTACCGCTGCATGAGGTTCCGAGATATAACCTTTCGCTTTCAGCTCGCGCATCGTCTGTTGTGTCGTAGTGTCATCCACCGCCGCATAGCCCAGCTCAGTCAGACGCCAGATTTTACGGCGGAATAGCTCCTCCACGCGCGGCCAGTTATTCGGCTGGCTGACATCCATCGCATTCGACAGGGTCGCCTGCGTCGCTTTCGGCGCCCACTTCCCGTCATGCAGGAAACGCGGCACCGTGTCGTTGACGTTGGTGGCGGCGATAAAACGTTTCACCGGTAGGCCTAACGACTTCGCCAGCAGTCCTGCCGTCAAATCACCAAAGTTGCCGCTGGGTACAGAGATCACCAGTTGGTTACGCGCCCCCTGCGGCAATTGCGCCACGGCTTCAAAGTAGTAGCAAATTTGCGCCAACAGGCGGCTGATATTAATCGAATTAGCTGAATTCAGCCCCAGCGCCGTTTTCAGTTCTTCGTCATCAAATGCCTGTTTCACCAGCGCCTGGCAAGCGTCGAAATCGCCGTCGATCGCCACGGTTTCAATGTTGCCGCCCAGCGTACAGAACAGTTTTTCCTGCAACGGACTGATTTTACCGCGCGGGTAGAGAATGACGACCCGCACATTTTCCAGGCCATAGAACGCGTGAGCCACCGCCGCGCCGGTATCGCCTGACGTTGCGGTCAGAATCGTCACCGGTTTGTCGCCGCTGATATGCGTCAGCATTTGCGCCATAAAACGCCCGCCGAAGTCTTTAAAGGCCAGCGTCGGACCATGGAACAGCTCCAGGCAGCCGACATCGCTTTCTACCTGCGCTACCGGCGCCGGGAACGCAAACGCCGCGCGGACGCGCTCTTCCAGAATTTGCTGCGGTATTTCATCGCCAATAAATGCCGAGAGGATCTTTGCGCTACGGCTGACAAAGTCCTGGTTGAGCATCTCATCAATTTCCGTCAGGCTAAACTCCGGCAGTTCGTGCGGAAAAAAAAGTCCCTGCTGTTTGCCCAGTCCTTGCGTGACGGCCTGCGCAAAGCTGACCTGCTCATTATGGTCTTTCAGATTATAGAGTTTCATTGATTATCCCACTACTCGTGCGCCCGCCGTATCCAGCCGGCAAATATGAACGAAGCCTTCCTGATTTTGCAGATAATGTTTGCTCAGCCAGTCCGCGACGCGCTGCGCCGTCTCCGGTTTATCGCATAGCGCAAACAGCGTCGGCCCCGATCCTGAAATCCCGCTCGCCAGCGCGCCGATCTCCGACACCGCCTGCCGCGCCTGGCTAAAGCCCGGCAGTAAACGCGCGCGGTATGGTTCGGCAATAACATCTTTCATCAGCGCGGCGGCAAGCTGCGGCTGCCGCGAGTAACAGGCGTGAATAAAACCGGCCAGATGCCGTCCATGCGCAATGCAATCCTGACGGCGATACTGCGCAGGCAAAATGGCCCGTGCTTCTGCGGTAGAAACTTTAATGCCCGGATAAGCCAGTACCCATAGCCACTCATCAAAGCCCGGCACCTGCTGACTAATAATGCCGTTTTCTTCAATCATCAACTGCATACCGCCAAGAAAGCACGGCGCGACGTTATCGTAATGGATGCTGCCGGAGATACGGCCTTCCAGCTCGCCCATCAGCGCCAACAGACGCGTGTCGTTTAACGGTTTGCCGCAGTGCTCATTCATCGCGACCAGCGCGGCGACGACGGAACAGGCGCTGGACCCTAACCCGGAACCAATCGGCATATTTTTTTCCAGCGTCATCGCCACCGGGATGGTTTTCCCCAATGCCTGGCAAAAACGTTCCCAGCACTGATAAACAATATTTTCACGCGGCTCCGGCGGCAGTTTATCGGCAAATCGCCCCAGGTTATGCAGACGGAAATGGTCCGCTGCTTCAACGGATACCACATCGCCCAGCAACGTGCCGTCAACGGGTGTGACGGCTGCGCCCAACACGTCGAAACCGACGCTCATGTTCGCGCTGGAAGCCGGGGCATACACTTTCACCATGTTAAACTCCTAACTTCCATGAGAGGGTCCGTAACAGATCGGCAAACACGCCCGCCGCCGTCACATCATTGCCTGCGCCGTAGCCGCGCAGCACCAACGGCAAGGGCTGATAATAGTGGCTGTAGAACGCCAGCGCGTTTTCACCGTTTTTCACTTTGAAGAGCGGATCGTTACCATCAACTTCGGCAATCTTCACGCGGCACATGCCATCCTCTTCGATATTGCCCACATAGCGCAATACCTTACCTTCATCACGAGCTTTCGCCACACGGGCGGCAAACGCGTCGTCAAGCTGCGGCAGATGCGCCATAAAGGCGGTCACATCGCCGGAGGCGTCAAACTCGTCCGGCAACACCGGTTCAATCACAATATCGGAAAGCTCCAGCTCGCGGCCCGTCTCGCGGGCGAGGATCAACAGTTTCCGCGCCACATCCATACCGGAAAGATCGTCGCGCGGATCGGGTTCGGTATAGCCCATCTCGCGCGCCAGGGCGGTCGCCTGTGAGAGACTCATCCCCTCTTCCAGTTTACCGAAAATAAAAGAGAGCGACCCGGAAAGAATGCCGGAAAATTTTTGCAGTTCATCACCGGCATTCAGCAGGTTTTGCAGGTTTTCGATTACCGGCAAACCGGCGCCGACGTTGGTGTCATACAAGAATTTGCGCCGTGATTGCGCGGCGGCGAAACGTAGCTGATGGTAGTAGTCCATCGACGAGGTGTTCGCTTTCTTGTTTGGCGTCACCACATGGAACCCTTCACGCAGGAAGTCGGCATATTGGTCGGCCACCGCCTGACTGGAGGTACAATCAACAATCACCGGATTGAGTAGATGATATTCTTTCACCAGGCGAATTAAGCGTCCCAGATTGAACGGCGCGTTCGCTTGCGCCAGTTCCGCCTGCCAGTTGTCCAGATTCAGGCCATGCACATTGGTTAGCAACGCCTTTGAGTTCGCCACGCCGCACACGCGTAGATCGATGTGCTTGTTCTTCAGCCAGGTTTGCTGACGTTTAAGCTGTTCCAGTAGCGCGCCGCCGACGCCGCCGACGCCAATGACAAACACTTCAATCACCTGATCGGTATTGAACAGCATCTGGTGCGTTACCCGCACGCCGGTGGTGGCATCGTCGTTATTCACCACCACAGAAATGGAACGCTCAGAAGATCCCTGAGCGATCGCCACGATATTGATATTGGCCCGCGCCAGCGCGGCGAAGAATTTCGCTGAAATGCCGCGTAGCGTGCGCATACCGTCGCCGACAACAGAGATAATCGCCAACCGCTCAGTAACCGCCAGCGGCTCCAGCAGCCCCTCTTTCAGCTCCAGATAGAACTCATCCTGCATCGCACGGCGGGCACGCGCGCAGTCACTCTGCGGCACACAGAAGCTGATGCTGTACTCAGAGGAGGACTGGGTAATGAGCACCACCGAGATCCCGGCACGAGACATGGCGGCGAAAACACGCGCCGCCATCCCAATCATCCCTTTCATTCCCGGGCCGGAGACGCTAAACATCGCCATGTTGTTAAGGTTAGAGATCCCTTTCACCGGCAGATTATCATCGTCGCTGGACGCGCCGATCAGCGTTCCTGGCGCCTGCGGATTACCGGTATTTTTAATCAGACAGGGGATCTGGAACTGGGCGATAGGCGTTATGGTGCGAGGGTGAAGGACTTTGGCGCCGAAGTAAGAGAGTTCCATCGCTTCCTGGTAGGACATCGATTTCAGCAGTCTGGCGTCCGGCACCTGGCGCGGGTCACAGGTATACACGCCATCGACGTCAGTCCAGATTTCACAGCAGTCAGCGCGTAAACAGGCGGCCAGCACGGCGGCAGAGTAGTCAGAGCCATTACGCCCCAGCACCACCAGTTCACCCTTTTCATTACCGGCGGTAAAGCCCGCCATCAGGATCATGTGATCGGCCGGGATCTGGCTGGCGGCGATACGGCGAGTCGATTCCGCGATATCGACGGTAGATTCAAGGTAATGGCCCACCGCCAGCAATTTTTCTACCGGATCGATCACCGTGACGCGATGCCCACGCGCCTCCAGAAGTCCCGCCATAATCGCGATCGACATTTTTTCGCCACGGCAAATCAGCGCGGCGTTGATGCTGTCCGGGCACTGACCCAGCAGGCTGATACCATGCAAAACATGTTTGATCTGAGCGAATTCTTGTTCGACAACCATTTTCAACCGTGCAAGCGGGAATCCCGGCTGCGCGCTGGCAAGTCCTGCGAGCAGGTCAGAAAAAATACGTTCGGCATCGCTGATATTCGGCAAAGCATCCTGACCGCCGATAGTTTTTTCAATCATCGCCACCAGATGGTTGGTAATTTTCGCGGGGGCGGAAAGTACGGTCGCTACCTGCCCTTGCCTGGCATTGCTTTCCAGAATATCGGCAACACGCAGAAAACGTTCTGCATTTGCCACTGATGTACCGCCGAACTTCAACACTCGCATGGTTGTTACCTCGTGATCTCTGGTCGAAAAAAAAGCCCGCACTGTTCAGGTGCGGGCTTTTTTCTGTGTTTCCTGTACGCGTCAGCCCGCACCGTTACCTGTGGTAATGGTGATGGTGGTAATGGTGGTGGTGCTGATGCGGTTCATGGATGTTGTGTACTCTGTCATTTTTATTTGTCTGTCTTGTATTCCTATATTGGTTAAAGTATCTGCCCGCCTAAGTCAATAAATTTTTAAATTGATCACATTCCGAAATTTGTTCATGTGCTGCTGGCGATATATTTATTTTCAACCAATTCCCCCTGTTATGATCTCTTGAAACCAGACGTAATCTCTTATTATTTTAAAAATTACAGCACGTTATTTTGTTAGTTTTTTTTCAATATCATGAACCAAACGGTGCAACATTACCGTATCTCGCTGTCCCAGCAGGCCGATTCGCTGTTGTAGCCAGTCGGTTAATTTGTGGTCATCGGCCGCCTCCAGAGTCGTTAACAGACGTAAAAGGCGCGCGCGTAACGCCTGTAACTGCGATTCATCAGCAATATCAACGGATTCAGTGGTCTGTTGCATTAAACCTGCTAATTGATAGCAATACACCATGACCGCCTGACCCAGATTGAGCGAAGGGTAATCCGCCGCCATCGGCACGCCGGTCAATACATCCGCCAGCGCCAGCTCGTCATTGGTCAAACCGGAATCCTCACGGCCAAAAACCAGCGCGGCATGACGCATCCAGCGTGATTTTTCCTGTAATAAGGGAACCAGTTCAGCGGGCGAAGCGTAGTAATGAAATTTTGCCCGGCTGCGGGCTGTCGTCGCGACGGTAAAATCCACATCGTGGAGCACGTCAGCAAGGGTGTGGAAAACCTCAATATTATCAATAATATCTCCAGATCCATGTGCGACCCAACGGGTGGCGGGCTCCAGGTGCGCCTGGCTGTCGACAATACGCAGGTCAGTAAATCCCATGGTCTTCATAGCCCGGGCGGCTGCGCCGATATTTTCCGCTCTGGCGGGAGCGACAAGAACGATTGTTACACGCATTTCATTACTCTTTTTGACTAATTTACAGGAAATTAGCTGGCGTTTGTAAGCATATTACGCTTCGCAAATTTACAAAATTTTAACGGATATCACTGAAAAAGCATTTTTGATTTCGTAAAAGACGCTACACTATTGCGTATCTGTACTATTGCTGTTTATGTTAACAGAACATCGTTATCCTGCTGTTTATTTAGGATAATTTAATTTAAAATAGATCCTGTTCTTTGGATTCATCACATTTATTAGTTGGCTTACGTAACTAGTTGGAATATTGCAAATTTGTGATGAAAGCTAGCATTTAGCTACGATGATTTCATCAAACTGTTAACGTGCTACAATTGAACTTGATATATGTCAACGAAGCGTAGTTTTATTAGGTGTCCGGTACGTCTTAGCCTGTTATGTTGCTGTTAAAATGGTTAGGATGACAGCCGTTTTTGACACTGTCGGGTCCAGAGGGAAAGTACCCACGACCAAGCTAATGATGTTGTTGACGTTGATGGAAAGTGCATCAAGAACGCAATTACGTACTTTAGTCATGTTACGCCGATCATGTTAATTTGCGACATGCATCAGGCAGGTCAGGGACTTTTGTACTTCCTGTTTCGATTTAGTTGGCAATTTAGGTAGCAAACATGCAGACCCCGCACATTCTTATCGTTGAAGACGAGTTGGTAACACGCAACACGTTGAAAAGTATTTTCGAAGCGGAAGGCTATGATGTATTCGAAGCGACAGATGGCGCGGAAATGCATCAGATCCTCTCTGAATATGACATCAACCTGGTGATCATGGATATCAATCTGCCAGGGAAAAACGGTCTCCTGTTAGCGCGTGAACTGCGTGAACAGGCTAACGTTGCGCTGATGTTCCTGACGGGCCGCGATAACGAAGTCGACAAAATTCTCGGCCTCGAAATCGGCGCGGATGATTACATCACCAAACCGTTTAACCCACGCGAATTGACCATCCGTGCCCGCAACCTGCTGTCCCGTACCATGAACCTGGGTACCGTCAGCGAAGAGCGTCGTAGCGTTGAAAGCTACAAGTTCAACGGTTGGGAACTGGATATCAACAGTCGTTCACTGATCGGCCCGGACGGCGAGCAGTATAAACTACCGCGCAGCGAGTTCCGCGCGATGCTTCACTTCTGCGAAAACCCTGGCAAAATTCAGTCGCGCGCAGAGCTGTTGAAGAAAATGACCGGCCGCGAGCTGAAGCCGCATGACCGTACTGTTGACGTTACCATTCGTCGTATTCGTAAGCATTTCGAATCCACGCCGGATACGCCGGAAATCATCGCCACCATTCACGGCGAAGGTTATCGCTTCTGCGGCGACCTGCAGGATTAATTCGGCCCAGGCGCCAAACCGTAAAAACAGCCGGTAAGTTATTCTTACTGGCTGTTTCTTATGTCCCCCTTCCGCTAAGCGGCCTCGCTTTCCCTCCTGACCTGCCGTTATGACGTACTCTTTTACATAAAAATTGTCGTATAGCGCTGTTTATCTCAGCTTGCGAAAGTTAAGGTAGTTTGTGTATTTACATTAAAGAGTAATACACGGGATTTGTTAGTCCCCAAAAAATAAGGGGATGCTCACAGGACGTGAGGTTTCAAAGGATGAAAAAATCACCATTATGCTGCTACCTGTTTTGTGCAGCGATGTCAGCTTCATCAGCCGCGCTGGCTGCTACCGCGCCGGTCTCCGCAGGCGTTATTCATTTCAAAGGCCAGATTGTCGAATATGGTTGTAATCTTGCGCCTCACGATCGCAATATCGAGGTATCATGTTTGCGGAATAATATCCCCCATTTACAGACAGTCGCCACACCGTCTGGAAACGCTATTTCGTTGATGAATGGAATCGCCACGGTACGGCACGTGTCGTTAAAAGATCATCCGGAGATTCAAAGCCTGATCGTCCAGTACCGCTAACCGCTTATGACTCCCGCCGGGAGGAGTTCCGGCAGGCGGCGATTTCGCTCAGTAAAACGCCGCCCGCCTGCATTTTGTACTTTTCTCTCATTCGTATCCTACAACAGCGATGTTCATCGCTTCGCTATCCTGTACGCTCTACGCGCTCGTTAAGCACGGTACCTATGATAGCTGTCATAAAATGATTGCAAATAAAATCATCACATTTACTATGGTTAACCTTACAAACAGCGTTGTCGCTCATGCATTGATAAGGTGAATACATTGACTTAAATATTCTTGTTGGCTATTTTAATTTACTTAATTATAATTTTAAGTGAATATTAAATTTATCTTTACCTTTTAATAGTCAACCACTTTATCAGCCATAATAATGGGGAAGATATGAAGCAGTTAAACGGCGGGAATGTGTATCGTCCCACAGGGAAAGAAAAAAACCTGCAAGCCATTTTAAATATTCATCGGCACGTTATTCAAAACATCTCCCCTGTCACTATTACGGCCGGTAAAACACTGGATATCAAGATTGATAATCAATCCCACATCCTGTTAATCACTAAAGGCGCTATTAAAGTATGTCGGCGTATCGACAGCATTGTAATGGGCTGCGGTGTCTCACCAATGATTTTAGGCCTTGTAGATGCCTATGCTGACTTATACCAGTTAGAAGAGAATTCAGACGTCTTTTTTATCGCCGAAACCACCTGTGAATATTATCCTGTCCCAGTAAAAGATTTTGTGGAAATAGCCGATGAAAAGCATCTCTGGCGTGACATTTCGAACATCCTGATGTACCGCATTGCTTTCATGACTAACCGTGACAGAAACCTTATCGGGCAGGACGCCTATAGCCAGATAAAAGCGCTGTTACTTGAACTGTGGTCGTATCCTGAAAGCTCACGATTTGAGATCAACGCACAGAACTTCATACAGCAGAGAACCGGGCTTTCACGCAGCCGTATCATGCAGGTACTTTCAGAACTAAAAGCGGGGGACTATATAAAAATACTGCATGGAAGACTGTTAGAGCTTCGAAACCTGCCGGTTTCATTTTAAACGGACAAGCGTCGTATACTCTTAAAAATAAAGCAATATAGAGTTAAATAAATCCTCCAGGAAATAATAACTATTATCAAAAAAGAGATCTTGCTCTATAAATCCAGTCATCAACCATACTTCTTTAGTGGTATTTTATTAAACTTTGTTACCGGGTCCGAAACTGGACTGCCGTTCAATATTGCATCAGAATTTTTATTGAGTTCATAGTTGATATACGTAGAATAGCCGCCTGCTTATCTACAGAACAGAAAGAAGCGCATACAGAGTAAAATATAATATTTTATTTTATATGGCTATCTTTATTTTTCAGCGAATAGAATCAGGCAACAATTAATATGTTTAATAAGAAAATTATCATCCTGGCAATGTTAACTGCCGTAGCATCCACACCGGTATTTGCCCAGAACACGATTACGTTCAATGGCAAAATTTACGATCAGGCGTGTACGGTTCAGGTGAATGGCTCCACGGATACCACCATTGATTTGGGTAATTACAGCAAAGAACGCATCGCGGAAAAAGGCGCCACAACCGATTACGTGCCGTTTACCGTAAGCCTGGTTAGCTGCCCGGAAGCAGGGACTGGCGTACCAACCCAAGCCATGTTCCGCTTCCACGGCGCAACAGATGATTCTAACCCAACGTACTTCAAAAACGCGGACGAAGGATCGGAAACGGGCGCCGCGGGTGTCGGTATTTCTATTCAGAACGCTTCACATAGCGATGTGACAGATAACACGGATGATGCCGCAGTAAACCTGCCAACCGACGGCTCGACAGCAGACTTTACCTATTACGCCGCCATGGCAAACGATGGTTCCGCAACCGTAACCGGTGGAGATGTTAGCACTCAGGTTACGTATACCGTTTCGTATCAGTAAGGCATTCTCATCCTGATGTGGACAGGCAGGATGCCAGTCCATAGCGTAAAACATCTTTACAGAGTAAAAAATGAAACACATAAAGAAATCCGTGTTGGCCGTATTACTGACAAGCCATGTTGCCCATGCCAGCATTGTTGTTGGCGGAACCCGACTGGTTTTCGACGGCAATAATGATGAGTCGTCAATCAATGTAGAGAATAAAGACAGCAAAGCGAATCTTGTTCAGTCATGGTTATCGGTTGCCGATCCCCAGGTCACAAATAAGCAGGCGTTTATTATCACCCCGCCTCTTTTTCGCCTTGATGCCGGGCAAAAGAACAGTATTCGGGTTATTCGCTCTGGCGCCCCCCTACCTGCAGATCGGGAGTCTATGTACTGGCTCAATATTAAGGGTATTCCTTCTATTGATGATAATGCCTCCGCGAACCGCGTGGAAATCTCCATTAATACCCAAATAAAGCTTATATATCGACCGCCAGCATTAACAAAATCAACGCCTGATAGCCAGAGCCAACAATTAAAATGGCAGACGGCAGGTGATGTTATTACCGTAAATAACCCCACTCCCTATTATATGAACTTTGCCAGTGTGACGCTTAACAGCCATGAAGTGAAATCAGCGACTTTCGTTCCGCCAAAATCATCAGCGTCATTTAAATTGGGTTCTACTGCCGCCCCTCATGGCACGGTAACGTGGCGATTAATCAGCGATTATGGGATGAGTTTAGAGCCGCATTCCGGTTCATTCTAGCCATTAACGACTTCATTTTACTTTTACCCTTTCAGGACTTTTACTGTGCAATTCTCCAGAGTAGAGCCCCGTTCTCAATTAGCGTTATCGTTTCTCTTTATATGCTGTTCCATAAAACCAGCGTTAGCGCATGATCATTTTAATCCATTATCGTTGGAAAATGATGAACCGGGCGTGGAGAATGTCGATCTATCGGTTTTCGAAAAGGGGGGGCAGGCAGAAGGCACCTATAATGTTGATATTTATATTAATAACACCAGTGTTGAAACAAAAAATATTGCCTTTAAAAATAAAAAATCAGCAGATAATAAGCTCTCCCTACAGCCATGTCTTAGCGTTGAACAACTCAAGCAGTGGGGCGTAAAAACAGAAAACTTCCCCGAGCTTAAAAATGACCCAAACGGGTGTACCGATCTTAGTCTGCTGGCTGGCGCTGTAGCAAAGTTTAATGTCATCGGTAACCGGCTGGATTTAGCGATCCCTCAAATCGCGTTGATCGCCGACCCGCGAGAATTCGTCCCTACCAGCGAATGGGATGAAGGCATTAATGCTTTTTTGCTGAACTACAGTTTTACCGGATCGCAGGATCACGATATTGATGAAAACCGGACGGAAAATAGCGAATACGCTAACCTGCGCCCTGGTATTAACATTGGCGCATGGCGTTTTCGTAACTACTCAACCTGGAATCATGATAGCGATGGGCAAAATAGCTGGGATTCTGCCTACACCTATGTTTCTCGCGATATCGAATTTTTAAAAGGACAGCTGATCGCCGGGGAAAATAACACGCCCGCAGACGTCTTTGACAGTATTTCATTTAAGGGCGTACAGATCTCTTCTGATGACGATATGTTGCCGGACAGTATGAAAGGGTTCGCCCCGGTCATTCGCGGGGTGGCCAAAAGCAGCGCGCAGGTAACCGTTGAACAAAACGGTTATACCATCTACAAAACTAACGTTCCGGCGGGTCCATTCGCCATCAACGATCTTTATCCAACCGGCGGTTCGGGCGACCTGTACGTCACCATCAAAGAATCCGATGGTTCTGAACAGCATTTCATTGTGCCCTACGCCAGCGTTCCGGTATTACAGCGTGAAGGCCACCTGAAATACGACCTGACGGTAGGCCGCACGCGTTCATCAGATACGCATTCCGCGCAACAGAACTTCGCTGAACTGACGGCCTTATACGGATTAGCAGGCGGCATAACCGCCTATGGCGGAATAGAGAGTACGCTGAGCAATGATGTTTATCATGCGGCGCTCATCGGGACAGGCTTAAACCTTGGCGATCTGGGCGCATTGTCTTTAGACGTCACCAACTCATGGTCAAAAATTAAAGCAGGCGATGTGGTTAGCGATACGCTTACCGGACAATCCTGGCGTATTCGTTACAGCAAAGATATTCAGTCAACAGGTACCAATTTCACTGTCGCCGGCTACCGTTATTCGACCAAAGATTACTACGCTCTTGAGGATGTGCTGGATACCTATAGCGATAATAGTCACTATGATCATGTACGTAATCGCACCGACCTGTCGTTATCGCAAGACATTATCTACGGTTCCATTTCACTCACTTTATATAATGAAGATTACTGGAATGACACTCATACCACATCATTAGGTATTGGCTATAACAACACATGGCATAACGTAAGCTATGGCATTAACTATTCTTATACGCTGAACGCCGATAATTCTCAGGATGAAGACGACGATACGGAAGACAGTAATGACCAGCAAATTTCAATCAATATTAGCATTCCGTTAGATGCCTTTATGCCGTCAACGTATGCCACCTACAATATGAACTCCGCGAAAGACGGCGATACCACGCATACTGTCGGTTTAAACGGAACAGCGCTGGCACAGAAAAATCTCTCATGGAGCGTTCAGGAAGGTTATTCCTCTCAAGAGAAAGCCACCAGCGGTAATGTGAGCGCAACCTATAACGGGACGTATGCGGATATTAACGGCGGATATAGCTACGATAATCATATGCGTCGCCTGAATTATGGCGTTCAGGGCGGCGTACTGTTACATCGAAATGGCCTGACACTATCCCAGCCAATGGACGACACCATCATATTGGTTAAAGCCCCTGGCGCAGCGGGTGTCCCCGTGAATAACGAAACGGGCGTGGACACCGATTTTCGGGGTTATGCCGTCGTACCTTATGCTTCGCCTTACCATCGTAATGAAGTCTCTTTAGATACGACGGGCATTAGAAAAAATATTGAGCTCATTGATACCAGTAAAACGCTGGTGCCTACCCGTGGCGCGGTGGTCAGGGCTGAATATAAAACCAATATTGGTTACAAGGCATTGATGGTATTAACCCGCATAAACAATCTTCCTGTTCCTTTTGGCGCGACCGTCTCGTCTTTAACAAAACCAGACAATCACAGCAGTTTTGTTGGTGATGCGGGGCAAGCCTGGTTAACCGGACTGGAAAAACAAGGGCGGTTATTAGTGAAGTGGGGACCAACAGCAGCAGACCGGTGTCAGGTCTCTTATCGTATACCGAGCTCCCCCTCCGCTTCTGGCGTAGAAATCTTACACGAGCAATGCCAGTGATTCTGGTGGGATAAAAGATGAATATGAACAGATTTGCTGCATTAGCCGCCCTGTTAACGTTCACGGGTCTGGCATTATGGTCGCCATCGATCAGCGCGGCATACAATACCGCAGATGCCGTAGACATTAACGTTACGGGATTAATTTATGCCGATCCGTGTACCGTGACGGTCCCCGACACGCTCTCTCTTGGACAATATGCCCGGGCGGATATCGCCGTGGCCGGCGGCAATACCGCCACCATTCCTTTCACCATAAAAATGACGAATTGCCCGGCAACGACCACAAAAGCCGCGATTTCATTTAACGGCGTACCTTATCCCGATCCAAATTATGCTTCTGCGATTTATGCAAACAGCGCGGCCAATCCGGCGCAGGATTTAGGATTACAGCTTTTTAACCTGGACGGTAAAAGTCTGGTCAATCTGGCCAACAACGTCACTTACACGGTGGATATCAACAGTAATACCCATGAAGCCAATTTGCCTGTCGCCGCAAGGATGTATACCCCGTATGGAAAAGTCACGGCAGGGGATTTCACGTCCGTTGTGACGATCACTATCGCATGGCAATAACATCTTTCTATTTCACCTGGTATAAAAGCAGGAATTTTTCATGAGAAGGTTATATCTGGCGCTTATTCTGCTGTTCGCGTATTCCGGTCATGGTTACGCCTCCTGTAAACGTTCCGGAAATGAAGGCGCGATCACTATCACCCCGCCGTCGCAGCTTGTGGTGGATAGCCACGCCTATACCGCAGGCGAAGTGTTGTGGCAATCGGGCTGGGTTTCCACCTCCGAAGTCACAATGGATGGCTGTAGTCGCGATTATAAGGTCGGTTTTTTATATGAACCCGGTAGCGCGCAGTCAAATACATCAGCGACAATCAATGCGAATGACGGGAACAACACACCGGTATTTAGCACCGGGATTTCCGGCGTGGGCATTGCGATTAAAACCCAAACGAATGCTGGCCCTTACGATAATGTCATGCCAATCGATAATACCTACCATAATGGCGATGGCAATAAAACACACCATGCGATGGCTCCCGCCTACAATGTTGAACTGGTCGCCTTAGGCGGTCCGATCACCTCCGGTACCGCGACATTCCAAAGCCCACTGGCGCGCGTATCCTTTCGCGATAGCGCAACGGAAGACTCCGGCGGCGATATCCTGACCCATCTGTATTTGGGGAATACGCAATTGATTATGAAAGCGATGGGATGTCGGGTAGAAACACCTGCCATCACCGTGGATTTAGGCAGCGTCAATTTAGGCAGTTTCGCTAACAGTCAAACTGCGGGCACAGGCGAGCAGGATATCTTATTGACCTGCGAACAAGGCACCGCTATCTCCGCATCGTTAAGCGCCCAACCGGCCAGCGGAAATAACCCTGATAATTCAGTCATCCAGTTGAGCAATGCAAGCGCGCCAACCAGCGCAACCGGCGTTGGCGTACAGTTGGGTATTCAGGCGCCGGACGCCGGTTTCTTTACCGACAGTTTGCCAATTAATCAAAAAATTGATCTCTTTACTCACACGATTACCACCAATGCCGATGGCAGCCAGACGGTTAACGGCGGAACCATGAATATGTCGACCACCCTGAAAATTAGCGCGCGCTACTATAAAACCGCCGCCACGGTAACGGCCGGGCAAGCGAATGCCACGGCAACATTAAACCTGACCTATAACTAACGGCATCACAGTTTCTGGCGCTGCGCGGGAAAAGGTTAACGCGCGCGCCCGTTAGATTTATTTCCACAAACGTAATTCGTCATCTTTTACTGGCGGTAATGACTTACGTTGCTGACAAGAGAGCGAATACCAGTCCAGATGGCGCGTCAGGAACATCACGCCGCCAAGCGCCAGTAGCAGAACGCCGGTACCCAGAAGCAACGAGCTATCTTCCGAACGCAGCAATCCCCACATCACGCCATCCAGCGCCAATAACGCTAACGTAAACAGTACGCTATTGCGCCATCCTTTCAGCACCGCCTGCAAATAAACGCTATTCATCAACGCGCCCACCAGGCTGGCGGCGATCCAGGCTGGCGTGAAACCGATATGTTCCGACAGTGCCAGCAATAGCAGGTAGAACATCACCAGCGATAACCCCACCAGCAGATACTGCATCGGGTGTAACCGCTGCCCCGTCAGGGTTTCGAAGACAAAGAAAGCCATAAACGTTAGCGTAATCAACAAAATGGCATATTTCGTCGCTCTGTCCGTCAGTTGATACTGGTCGGCTGGCGTCGATACAGCGACGCTAAACGCCGGTAAGTTGTCCCAATCCACCTTTTGCGCATCAGCAAACTGTTCGCCGAGATTCGTGGCAAACCGGCTGGTTTGCCACTGGGCCTGAAATCCTGAACCGCTGATTTCGCGTTTACCGGGAAGAAAATCCCCCACAAAATTTGGGTGCGGCCAGTTACTGGTCAGGGTCATTTCACTGCTACGCCCGACGGGAACCAGTGAAAAGCTGCCGGTTCCGCTTAAATTTAACGACATCGCCAACGTCAGGTTGCGCGTCGCCCACTGACTGTCCGGCAGCGGGATATGAATGCCCTCTCTACTTTCCGGTAAGCCGGTCCCCGGTTCTACAGTGAGCGTTTCACCATTCACCTGCGGCGCTTTTACTGCGCTGATACCGCGCGCATCGCCGACGCCCACGACGATAAAGGGCTTTCCAAGGGTAATGTTCGGTCTGTTCAGCTCATGCAGACGGGCCACATCAAACTCCGCCTTTATCGCCATATCGGTATGCCACACCTGCCCCTGATAAATACCTATTTTTCGCGCTTCAACGTTTTGATTGCCTTCGACCAATAGCGACTCCGGCAGCCAAAAATAGAGATAGCTGCGCTTATACTGGACCTCTTTCTCCTCTTCCAGCACGGTATAGAGCTCTGTCACCGGAACCGCCACCAGCGGGCCGACAACCTTTTGTGGGCCGCTGGTACTCTGACGAATAGCGGCTTCTACATGGCTTCGATAATCAGCACGTTCCACGATGGTGTGCCGTACCATCATCAGGGGAATTAACAGCAGGATCATGGCGCCGCCTAACGTAATCATTTTCCACAACAGGGGGGATTTCAACATAGCGTTCTCCTTTGCAATGCCAGCAGTGTAAGAACGCGATGTGGGGAGAATTTGAAGTTATGTGAAGTGACGGTGAAGTGTCAACGAGGCCAGCACGCCGCCTTCGGGACGGTTGCACAACGTCACCTCACCGTTGAGGAGTCGCGCCGCCTCGCTGACAAACGCCAGCCCAAGCCCGCTGCTTTTACGTCCGTTTTCACGGGGCAACGAATAGAATCGGTCGAAAATGCGCGGCAGCGCAAAATCAGGAATACCACAGCCGGAATCCGTCACCTGCAGGATCGCTTTCTCTCCCATCGGCTGAGCGCTTAATGTGATAACGCCATTTTCAGGCGTAAAGTCGATGGCATTGTCCAACACATTGCCCAGCGCCTGCGCCAGAAGCTCCGCGTCGGCGACGACAACCAGCGAGGAAGGCCGTAAAGTAAGGGTGATCTTTTTTGCCGCCAACTGAATACTGCGTGCCTCGCTAAGCTGCGTAAATAGTTCATCAACAGCAACCGGCGCGAGAGGGATATCCTGCCGGTTTTCCAGCCGCGCCTGGCGCAGCAGGGTCTCTACCAGCGCCTGCATTCGCGTATTTTGCGCCAGTATATTCTCTGTAAAGCGGGTAACCACATCCGCGGGCGGTCCTTCACGCAGAATCTCCGCCGCGCCGCGTATCGCCGCCAGTGGACTTTTCAGCTCATGAGTCAACGCATACACGTACTGCTCAATCTCATTCTTGCCTTCCAGCTTAATGCGCATACTCTCCAGCGCCTGCGCCAGTTTACGCAGCTCGCTGCTGCCTAATGCAGGTAACGCAAGCGGGCGGTTTTCGGTGACGGAATCCGCATAGCGCGTCAACCGGGCGATGGAGCGGTTAATCCACCAGACCATCCCCGCGCCAATCGCCAGCGCAATTCCCAGTAAAACGGCGCTGGCCCACAGAATGCGCCGTTCGCTGCGCTTAATCACCGGCGCCATTGCCGCATTCGGTTTACCGACAGACAGGACACCGATAATCCGTCCATCTCTGATTATCGGCGCGGCTACGTACATCACGGTGCTATTGGGATCGGCAGCATCTTTTGCCGTGCTGCGGGCGCCATACTGTCCGCGCAGCGTAAGCCAGACGTCATTCCAGCGAGAATAATCCTGCCCCACCGCTTTGTTTTCCGAATCAAACAACACCTTCCCCTGCGCATCCGTCATGTAGACATGGTATTCATTGCGCACTTTGACGATCCCGCTGATATTGGCGCGAAACGGGCGATGTTGCAGCTGGGCGAATGCCTTCGCCAACTGGCCGCCAGTCGGGTTGCCGGAAAGGAGATCGTCGCGGGCCAGCGCCGCCAGCAGCGTTGCGGTGTCAATCAGCGTCCCTTCCGTCGCGCGGCGGACGCCCGGCTTTATCTCCTGAACGAAGATAGACAGCACAAACACGGCGGCGACGGCGACAATAAGAAAGTAGCCCAGCAGCAAACGCATTCCGATGCGCATCAGACGCTCCTCAGGCTGTATCCCATTCCACGATGCGTGTTAATTGGCGAGAGCTCCGGATTGATCGCGCGTAGTTTAGCGCGCAGGGTTTTGATGTGTGTATCGACCGTCCGATCGAAGGTCTCCTGGGCATCAGACCAGACAATATCCATCAATTGCTGACGCGAGTACACGCGTTCCGGCGACAGCAGCAGGGTTTTAAGGAGCAGAAACTCATAACGCGTCAGCGAGAGCGGCGTACCAAACCAGGCGATCTGCGCCGCCGGTTCATTGAGTTCAAAATGTCCGGTACGCACCACCGGCGACGGCGCAGCAAACTTTTTCACCCGGCGCAGCAGCGTGCGCACGCGGGCGCTCACTTCGCGCGGCGAGAACGGCTTGGCGACATAATCATCTGCGCCGATCTCCAGACCAAGCAATCGATCCACTTCATCGCTACGGGCAGTCAGGAAAAGAATCGGCAGCGCAGGATGGCGTTCCAGCAACTGCCGACACAGCTCAAAGCCGCTGATATCCGGTAGTCCCACATCGAGAATCACCGCATCCGGCCGTTGCTGACGCGCTTTTTCCAGCGCGGGCAGCCCGCGAGCGAATAGCTCAACGGTAAACCCTTCCAGTTGCAGGGTGTAGATGAGCGTATCGGCGATTCCCTGTTCATCCTCGACTAACCAGACCTGCGGTTGCTGCATACTCTTTCCCTGTTATTGTCGCCACGGCATGACCGGCACCGCGCTGATGGCGTTCTTCGGCGACCCGTCGACTACTTTGTCGGAGTAGGCCAGATACGCCAGCGTGTTGCGTTTCTCATCATAGAAACGCACGACCTGCAATGACTTAAATATCAATGAGGTGCGTTTTTTGAACACCACCTCTCCCTGCGCCTTGCCGTTCTTAATTTTGTCGCTCAGTTCAATAGGCCCGACCTGCTGGCAAGAGATGGCGGCGTCAGACGTATCTTCCGCCAGCCCTAATCCGCCTTTTATGCCGCCCGTTTTCGCCCGGCTAACATAGCACGTCACGTTTTTGACATCAGGATCGTCAAAAGCTTCCACCACGATTTTATGGTCAGGACCGAACATTTTAAATACCGTATCGACTGAACCAATTTGTTCCGCACGGGCGCTCTGCCCCAGCAGCAACAAAATTGAGAAAAGTACTAAGCTCTTGTATTTCATATTGTTACCATTCATAAAAGTTACGTTGCGTAATTATTAGACATTCTAAAATAAAATGGTTATAGATCACAGGATTAGAATAATTACCTGTCACGTTGCCTAAAAAAAGCATTTAAGCTCAAAAAAAACACTGAATGCTAAAAGAACAAAAAATGCTATTATCCTCTTACCTGATATCGGGTGCTCGTTGTTGAAAGGATGGGGATATTTTATGGATCAGGCTGGCATAATTCGCGACCTGTTAATCTGGCTGGAAGGTCATCTGGATCAGCCGCTGTCACTTGACAATGTGGCGGCAAAAGCAGGCTATTCCAAGTGGCACCTGCAGAGAATGTTTAAGGACGTGACGGGCCACGCCATTGGCGCTTACATCCGCGCCCGTCGTTTATCGAAATCAGCAGTGGCGCTGCGTTTGACCGCGCGTCCAATTCTGGATATTGCTCTTCAGTACCGCTTCGATTCTCAGCAAACCTTTACGCGCGCCTTTAAGAAACAGTTTTCCCAGACGCCAGCGCTGTATCGTCGCTCCTCGGAATGGAGCGCCTTTGGCATTCGCCCGCCATTACGGCTGGGCGAGTTTACCGTGCCGGAACATCAGTTCGTTACGCTGGAAGATACGCCGCTCCTTGGCGTCACGCAGAGTTATTCCTGCTCGCTGGAACAGATTTCCGACTTCCGCCACGAAATGCGCGTGCAATTCTGGCATGATTTCCTCGGTCATTCGCCAACTATTCCGCCAGTGCTTTATGGGCTTAATGAAACGCGCCCCAGCATGGAGAAAGACGATGAGCAGGAAGTATTCTATACCACCGCACTGCCGCAAGAGCAGGCCGATGGCTATGTTCAGTCGGCGCATCCCGTGCTGTTGCAGGGCGGTGAATACGTCATGTTCACCTATGAAGGGTTAGGAACCGGCGTGCAGGATTTTATCCTGACCGTTTACGGCACCTGTATGCCAATGCTGAATCTGACCCGTCGTAAAGGGCAGGATATAGAGCGATACTACCCGTCAGAAGATACCAAAACCGGCGATCGCCCTATCAACCTGCGCTGCGAATTTCTGATCCCGATTCGTCGTTAACGCTGTAGCTCATCCAATGCAGGGGCGTCCAGATGCGAAACGTCCCCTGCGGTTTCTACCACCCACCCAGACGCCAGCCACTGACTTTCCTGGTAATCGATGCGGGAAATAGAGCAGTTGCGCAAACGTAACCGGCGTTCCGCCCAGGCGGGTAGTCCCAGGATAGTACTGACCAGACAGCCCAACGCGATACCGTGACTGACCAATAAAGGTCGGCTGCCCTGCGGTAGCTCCAGACAGGACGCCAGCGCGGCATGAACGCGATCGCTCAACTCCTGCATCGATTCCCCACCAGGAATGCGGCCATCCTGCGTGCCGTTGACCAGCTGACGACGCCAGCCCTCTTCTTCTTCCGTCAGCGAATCGATCTGGCGCTTTTCCAGCACGCCCATATCCAGCTCGCGCAGGCGGGAGTCAAAGGTGATATCACACCCGCACGCCTGGGCGATAATCTCCGCCGTGCGTTTTGTGCGGCCTAAATCGCTGCTGATGATATGGGTGATGCCGAGGCTGCGGGCGCGTTCTCCTACCTGCATGGCCTGCTGCTCGCCTTTTGCTGTCAGGGGACTGTCCGATTGGCCCTGAATACGTCGCTCGGCGTTCCACTGCGTTTCACCGTGGCGAACAAGGTATACCTGTAACATGTTTTTTTTCCGTTATACTGCGATAAATTTTTAAAACTGAGCTTAATTATGCACCAGGTTATCTCTGCGACCACCAATCCTGCCAAAATTCAGGCAATTCTACAGGCATTTGAAGAGATTTTCGGCGAAGGATCGTGCCATATTACGCCCGTCGCCGTCGAGAGCGGCGTACCGGAGCAGCCCTTCGGAAGCGAGGAAACGCGTGCTGGCGCACGAAATCGCGTGGGTAATGCGCGACGCCTGCATCCACAAGCTGATTTCTGGGTAGCCATTGAAGCCGGAATTGACGATGACGCCACCTTCAGTTGGGTGGTGATTGATAACGGCGTTCAGCGCGGTGAAGCGCGATCGGCCACGCTGCCGCTGCCCGCCGTCATTCTCGACAGAGTCCGCCAGGGAGAAGCGCTTGGCCCGGTGATGTCCCACTATACCGGTATTGACGAGATTGGTCGCAAAGAGGGCGCCATTGGCGTATTTACCGCCGGAAAATTAACGCGCTCCAGCGTTTACTACCAGGCGGTGATTCTGGCGTTAAGCCCGTTTCATAACGCGGTGTATCGATAATTATTTGCGCTATGTTGTAGGCCTGATAAGCACAGCGCCATCAGGCATTTCGCGGCGATGTTGCCGGATGGCCGCTTCGCCTTATCCGGCCTACGAGCAAATCAGGCGTTTTTCAGCAGTACGTTCTCAAGCCAATGACGCAGTTCAACCGGCGCGGATTTCAGGCTGTTTGACCCGCGCGTGATGGTGGCGATGCCCGCCCCCAGCTCGGTTTTCAACTCGCGCTGGCTCATTTCGCCACGCAACAACTCCTCAATAATGCGCACGCGCGTTCCCAGCGCTTCACGCTCGTCCGGCGTAAGCATCAGTTGTAATAAAGGCAGATGCAGATCCTCTGCATATGCCTGACGGAGTAACTCCACAAAACGAAGCCACTCCTGATTACGTTGTTCGGCGATAGCCGATGAATAAGGGGAATGCTGGGTCATGTTATACCGCCGTTTGTACTGTTACACGAGTACAAATGATAACATAACCCGTCTGCATTAATACCGTTGCTGCCACTCAGAGTCGCTCATTAAGGCCTCTTTCTGCCCCATAAAGTGGCGATAGTAAGCGTCATAGGCCAGAACGTTTTTCACGTAGCCGCGCGTTTCCGAAAAGGGAATGCTTTCGACAAACGCTACGGCATCGATACGCCCGGCGCTATTGCCAAGCCAGGTGCGCACGCGCCCCGGCCCGGCGTTATACGCCGCCGAGGCGAAAATACGGTTATTACCAAACTGCTGATAGACATACTGCAAATAGCTGGTGCCAATGTTGATGTTGGTCTCCGGCTCCAGCAGTTGGCCGGGGCCGCGGTAGTCCGGAATCGAAAACATTTTCACCGTATGGGTGGCCGTTCCCGGCATAATCTGCATTAAGCCGCTGGCCCCTACCGGCGATTTTACTTTCGGGTTCCAGGCGCTCTCCTGGCGGGCAATCGCCATGGCATAGCTTTGTGAGATATCTTTTCCGCGGGTATAGCGGGTAAAAAGATCGTTATACGCCAGCGGGAAACGCTCCTCCAGATGATCCCACAGTTTTCCGGCGATCGTCGCCTGTACGCTCAGATCCCACCAGTGCTGGTTAAACGCATAGCGCGCCAGCTGCGCCTGTTCAGATTTACTACGGCTTTTTACCAGATTCGCCCATTCGCTGCGCGCCGTGTTATCCAGGTTCCAGTACATCAGCTCCCGTACACGTGCCATCTCCGGCCCCTGCGTCAACGCGCTGTTTACGTTGGCGGGCGCTTTATCAATTTTAAGCGTGTACTCTTCGCCTAAACGCTGCGCCGCGACCATCGGATAAAAACCGCGCTTCTGCATTAAAGCATGAAGGATCTCTTTCGCTTCGGCGTCACGACCGCGTTCCAGCAATAAATCCGCCTGCCAGTAACGCCACTCGTCTTTCTCTTTCGCCTCCATTGGCAGTCGGGCAAGCCAGGTATTGAGACCGCGACGATCGCCCATCCCCAGCGCCATGCGCACGCGCCGTTCGATAAGCGACGTCGATTGCGAGCGCATAATCGCGTCATCGCGCCATTTCGCCTGCGCATCGGTCACATCGTTGCCCATCAGTCGCCAGGCAACGATATCGCGCAGCGCCTGCGTTTGTTCCTCATTAAGTTTCTGCGCCTGTACCAGCGAGGGGATCATCAGACGTGCATTTTCCGCGTCCTGGCGGGCGACGCTGGCAAACGCGACTTCCGCCATCTGGCGGGTAAAATCGGTGGCGCCGGTGGTGCGTGCGAAGGTCAACACGTTATTAGGGTCATTAGCCAGGGTAATGATCGCTGAGGCGATCGTTTGATATTCCGCCGGCATCTGTCCGGCCAGCACCGTAACCAGCCCCGTATTTCCGGCTTTCATCGCCAGCCGAATACGTTCCAGATACGCCAGCGGGTCTTGCTTGCCGGAGGCCCGCCAGACGCTGAACAGTTTATCGCAGGCATTCGGCTGACTTTTGCCGGTCAGCCAAAGGTCTTTCGCGCCCTGCCAGGCCGCTTCCGTTTGCCCGGTACTCCATTTCGCGTAGTAATAGTTACATTGCGCTTCCGTGGTGCCGGGTTTCTCCGGGCTAAACGCCAGCAAGCCGCGCCAGTCTTCACGACGCGCCAGCTCATTGACGAAGCGTGATTGCAGCGTACGCGCAGGCGGAAGCGTAGGATTGGCGCGCACAAACTGCGTGACGGCAATCGCCGGTTGGTTCATCAAATCGTCGGTGATCTTACGGTATTCCAGATACGGGTAGAGCG
This sequence comes from Salmonella sp. SAL00670, assembly GCF_046552235.1. Taxonomy (NCBI): domain Bacteria; kingdom Pseudomonadati; phylum Pseudomonadota; class Gammaproteobacteria; order Enterobacterales; family Enterobacteriaceae; genus Salmonella; species Salmonella sp. SAL00670. Next base: position 419,330 of record NZ_JBGDUO010000004.1, on the reverse strand, counting down.
GATAATCTTTCAGACCCGGCATCATCTGCTCTACCACATCCATCTGGCGGTTGTCCCAGGCCTGCTTAATCTGCGCATAGCGGTTACGCTGCTCTTCCAGTGAGTCGGCCCGCGCGAGGTGACAAAAGGTCAGCAGGCATACGCTGGCGGCGACGAGACGCCAGACAAATGGTTTGGCTCTATCCACAAGCACTTCCTCAATTGTTATCCAATGCAGCATCATGCCGCGTAATGAATTTATGCTAACCAGTCATAGCCATTTGCGCCACGTTACGGACACTTTTTTACTTTTATTGCGAGTGCGATCTGCTGGCTGGGCTTAGGCAGGGAAAAAGGCTACACTTCGCCTTTGAAATCTATTCACCATCACGATAAACATAGAGGCGAAGTCCAACGTGGCTCAATTCGTTTATACCATGCATCGTGTCGGCAAAGTGGTTCCGCCGAAACGTCATATTCTGAAAAACATCTCGCTGAGCTTCTTCCCTGGCGCCAAAATCGGCGTGCTGGGCCTTAACGGCGCCGGTAAGTCTACCCTGCTGCGCATCATGGCGGGGCTCGATAAAGATATCGAGGGCGAAGCGCGCCCGCAGCCCGGCATTAAGATTGGCTACCTGCCGCAGGAACCTCAGCTAAACCCGGAACACACGGTACGCGAGTCGATTGAAGAGGCCGTTTCGGAAGTGGTTAACGCCCTCAAACGTCTGGATGAAGTGTACGCGCTGTATGCCGATCCGGATGCCGACTTCGACAAGCTGGCCGCAGAGCAGGGCCGACTTGAAGAGATTATCCAGGCGCACGACGGTCATAACCTGAACGTGCAGCTTGAGCGCGCTGCTGACGCTCTGCGTCTGCCGGACTGGGATGCCAAAGTCGAAAAACTGTCCGGCGGCGAGCGCCGCCGCGTGGCGCTGTGCCGTCTGTTGCTGGAAAAGCCGGACATGCTGCTGCTCGACGAACCCACCAACCACCTGGATGCCGAATCTGTTGCGTGGCTGGAACGTTTCCTGCACGACTTCGAAGGCACCGTCGTGGCGATTACCCACGACCGTTACTTCCTCGATAACGTCGCCGGCTGGATTCTGGAACTTGACCGCGGCGAAGGTATTCCGTGGGAAGGCAACTACTCCTCCTGGCTGGAGCAGAAAGATCAGCGTCTGGCGCAGGAAGCGTCTGCCGAAGCGGCGCGCCGTAAATCCATTGAGAAAGAGCTGGAGTGGGTGCGTCAGGGCGCGAAAGGCCGTCAGTCGAAAGGTAAGGCGCGTCTGGCTCGCTTTGAAGAACTGAACAGCGTTGAGTATCAGAAACGTAACGAAACCAACGAACTATTTATTCCACCAGGACCGCGCCTGGGCGACAAAGTCATTGAAGTCAGCAACCTGCGTAAATCCTACGGCGATCGCGTACTGATCGACGACCTGAGCTTCTCGGTACCGAAAGGCGCTATCGTCGGGATCATCGGGCCAAACGGCGCGGGTAAATCGACCCTGTTCCGCATGATGTCCGGTCAGGAGCAGCCCGATAGCGGCACCATTACGCTGGGTGAAACCGTCAAGCTGGCCTCGGTCGATCAGTTCCGCGACGCGATGGACAACAGCAAAACCGTCTGGGAAGAAGTGTCCGGCGGGCTGGATATCATGAAGATCGGCAACACTGAAATGCCAAGCCGCGCCTATGTAGGCCGCTTCAACTTCAAAGGCGTCGATCAGGGCAAACGCGTTGGCGAACTGTCCGGCGGTGAGCGCGGTCGTTTGCACCTGGCGAAACTGCTGCAGGTGGGCGGCAACGTCCTGCTGCTCGACGAACCGACGAACGACCTGGATATCGAAACCCTGCGCGCGCTGGAAAACGCCCTGCTGGAGTTCCCTGGCTGCGCGATGGTTATCTCGCACGACCGTTGGTTCCTTGACCGTATCGCCACCCACATCCTGGATTATCAGGATGAAGGTAAGGTGGAATTCTTCGAAGGCAACTTTACCGAATACGAAGAGTACAAGAAACGCACGCTGGGCGCCGAGGCGCTGGAGCCGAAGCGTATCAAGTACAAGCGTATTGCCAAATAAATGTCTGAATGCCGGGTGGCGCTTGCGCTTACCCGGCCTACAAACCCAGCGATTCCAGTACGTTGTGAAACTGTAGGCCTGATAAGACGCGGTAAGCGTCGCATCAGGCATTGGTTCTTATCCCTGCTCGCCCATCATCTCTTTCACCAGTTCCACACAGCGCAAAAAGCGGCCATCGTAATCAGCCTCTTTAACGTGAACGAACTCAATGTTGTTTTCTTTCAGCATCTCGACCAGCAGGTTCTGGAACGCTTTGCGATCCACTGAACTGCCCAGGCTTCGCAGTCCGTCAGCTACCCACGGCGTATTATTCTCCAGCAAAATCACCAGGTCGAAGCGATACTCGTCGATCAGCGCCTGGACAAACGGATGCTCGCGCCCTTCGTATTTTTTGCAAAATGCCTGGGTGGTGACGAAATCGGTATCGATAAACGCCACTTTATTCGCATATTTCACTGCGAAATCAATATATTGCGCATGGCCCAGCGCAATTTTATCGTAGTCGGAATACTGTAACGCCATCTCATCGCCGCCCAGATGCGAAAAGACATAGTCGCGGCCATATTCCCAGGCGCTGGTGGTATTAAAAATATTGGCGAGCTTATTGACCAGCGTAGACTTGCCGCTTGATTCCCCGCCCAGAATCGCGACGGTACGCACGAAAAACGGCTTCACTTCGGTAGGAATATATTCCCAGTAACGAAACGGATTTTCGCGGATTTGCGCCCCGCTGATATTCATAAACGTGCGTTCAGGATCGACCAGCACCGTCTCAATCCCTAAATGCTCCAGGTACTGCGGCGCATCAGCCTCTTCGGAAGTGTAGATCCAGCTCGGCTGTATTCCCTTCTCTGCCATAAACGCTTTAATGCCGTTGCTCCAGACGTCCCAGCCATGCGGATAAGGCTCCATCCCCTCTTCATTAAAGGCGTGGATGCGAATATTTTTTTGGTATTTGAAGGTTTGCAATAACCAGCGCAGGCGATCCGACACGGTGGGCTGCTGCGACATGGCGCTATCCTCAAACAGCCCGCGGTCGCGCGTATCGTCATATCCCATAATGATGTGCAACTCATCCACCTGGCTACAGGCGCGCTGGATCAAGTAGATGTGTCCGGTATGCAATGGATAAAATTTACCGAACACCACGCCAATGTTTTTCTGTCGGCGGGGAAACTCCAGCCCGAGAAAACGGTGTAGCGCCTCCAGTTTTTGCGCGCTGGGGCTTTTGATTTTGGCGTTAAGTAACTGACTCAGATATCCCTTGGTCATACCGCTGGCGTCAGCCACCTGTTGCAGAGTGCAACCTTGCTGCTTAATCGCGGTTTTGAGATAGTCGAACGATGACACAAGAGCCTCCTGCTGGAAAAATCGCATAACACTGCCTGATGGCGCTTCGCTTATCAGGCCTACAACATCAATCCGTATCAATCCGTAGGCCGGATAAGACGCATTGCGTCGCCATCCGGCAAATTATACAACATCACTACATACAGCGAATTATAAGTCGTCAAACACGCTTAACGCATCTGCGAGCTTTTTAACACCGAACACCTGCATTCCTTCCGGCGGCTTTTTCGGTACGTTGGCGGCAGGCACAATCGCCCGACGAAAACCGTGTTTCGCCGCCTCGGAAATACGCTCCTGCCCGCTCGGCACCGGACGAATCTCGCCTGCCAGCCCCACTTCGCCAAACACCACCAGATCCTGCGGCAACGGCCTGTCACGCAGGCTGGAGACCATCGCCAGCAGTAAAGCCAGATCCGCGCTGGTTTCGGTGACTTTCACGCCGCCGACCACGTTAACGAAGACGTCCTGATCCGACATTTGCAGACCGCCGTGTCGGTGTAGCACCGCCAGCAGGATTGCCAGACGGTTTTGTTCCAGACCGACCGCCACGCGTCTGGGGTTCGCCATCATCGAGTGATCGACCAGCGCCTGAATCTCCACCAGCAACGGTCGCGTGCCTTCCCAGACGACCATCACTGAACTGCCGGAAGTGACCTCATCGCCACGGCTTAAAAAGATGGCGGACGGATTGCTCACTTCGCGCAACCCCTGTTCGGTCATGGCGAAGACGCCCAGCTCATTGACTGCGCCAAAGCGGTTTTTGTGGCTGCGCAGCGTGCGGAAACGAGAATCAGCGTCGCCGTCGAGCAATACTGAGCAATCGATACAGTGTTCCAGCACTTTCGGCCCCGCCAGCGACCCGTCTTTGGTGACGTGGCCGACCATCACGATCGCCACGCCGCGCGTTTTGGCGAAGCGCGTCAGGTAGGCTGCCGTTTCGCGGACCTGGGCGACGCTGCCTGGCGACGACTGGATATCCGCCATATGCATCACCTGTATAGAGTCGATCACCATTAGCTTCGGCTGTTCTTCTTCCGCTATCAGGCAGATCTGCTCGATGCTGGTTTCGGAGAGCATATTCAGGTTGGCGGTCGGCAGGCCGAGACGGTGCGCGCGCATCGCCACCTGCTGTAGCGACTCTTCGCCGGTGACGTACAGCGTTTTCATCTGCTCGGCAAGTTTGCACAGCGTTTGCAGCAGCAACGTTGATTTGCCCGCGCCGGGGTTACCGCCAATCAAAATGGCGCTGCCGGGTACCACCCCGCCGCCCAGCACGCGGTCAAACTCTTTAAAACCGGTAGAAAAGCGCGGCAGTTCCTCAAGACTGATGTCAGACAGTTTCTGCACTTTTGATACGCCCGCACTGCCGGCGTATCCGCTCAGACGTTCGTTACGCGCCACCGTCGGCGACGCGGCAAGGCGCACCTCGGTAATGGTGTTCCAGGCATGGCAGGCGCTGCATTGCCCCTGCCAGCGCGGGTAATCGGCCCCGCATTCATTACAAACAAAGGCGCGTTTTGGAGCTTTTGCCACGTTTTACCTCTTTCGTTAACGCTGTTGCCGGATGGCGCTGGCGCTTATCCGGCCTACGGTCGCCTTGCCATTGGGCAGGTTAATCATTTCTGGTTCATGCTGCCGGAGAGAATGCAAAACACGCCCATCAGGTCAGCGTGGCGGATCGTAATCTCCGTCTTTTCGTTTACTTTTGGCTTGGCATGGAAGGCAATACCTAACCCTGCCGCTTTGATCATTGGCAGATCGTTAGCGCCGTCGCCAATCGCCACCGTCTGCGCCAGCGGGATGTCATGCTCTTGCGCCAGACGAAGCAAGGTATTGGCTTTATACTCAGCATCCACAATATCGCCGATAACGTGACCGGTAAATTTACCGTCCATGATCTCCAGCTCATTGGCGACCGCCGCCGTCAGGCGTAGCTGGTCACGCAGATAGTCGGCGAAGAAAGTGAAGCCGCCGGAGGCGATAGCGATTTTCCAGCCAAGCGCTTCCAGTTTTAGCACCAACTGCGTTAATCCTGGCATTAGCGGCAGATTCCCGCGCACCTGGCGCAAAATATCGGCATCCGCGCCTTTCAGCGTCGCCACGCGGCTGCGCAGGCTGGCGGTAAAATCAAGCTCGCCGCGCATCGCGCGCTCCGTCACTTCAGCCACCTTCTCACCGGTACCGGCCAGCTTCGCGATTTCATCGATACACTCAATCTGGATCGCCGTGGAATCCATATCCATGACCAGCAGCCCCGGCGTGCGCAGATGCGGAATTTTACCCAGCGGCGCAACATCCAGCTGCGCCTCATGCGCCAGCCGCGTCGCACGCGGCGTCAGCGACCCCGCCAGACGAATGACCTGATAATCCTCCACGCACCAGGCGGCGACAATCACCATTGCGGCGCCCAGTTTGGTCTGATATTGAGTTAAACGCTGCTTATCCAGCCCGCGCCCATACAGCAGCCAACCGCTGCGGCCTGCATGGTAATCCAGAGGCATCACCTCGTCGCCGCTTAAAGAAAGAGGCAAACCAGGCCATAAAGAGACATCTTCAGGCAGATCGCACCAGGTAATGTTAGGCATTAAAGCTCCTGTAAATCGTTCAGGCCGGTAACCGCCCCGCGGAAAATAACGCATGAGGCTACCTTGTAACCATCGCTTCTGGCAACATTAAGCCTCAAATTTTCAGCAGGTGGAATATGGCTCGCGCAAAACTGAAATTTCGGCTGCATCGTGCAGTCATTGTATTGTTCTGTCTCACACTGCTCGTCGCGCTTATGCAGGGCGCGTCCTGGTTTAGTCAAAACCACCAGCGACAGCGCAACCCGCAGCTGGAAGAGCTGGCCCGCACGCTGGCGCGCCAGGTGACGCTCAACATCGCCCCGCTGATGCGCAGCGAAACACCGGATGAAAATCGCATCAACGCCGTGCTGCGTCAGCTCACGCAAGAGAGCCGTATTCTGGATGCCGGCGTCTATGATGAACAGGGCGATCTTATTACTCGCGCTGGCGAAAGCGTCAATGTGCGCGACAGGCTGGCGCTGGATGGCAAAAAAGCGGGCAGCTATTTTAACCAACAAATTGTCGAGCCTATCCAGGGGAAAAACGGCCCATTGGGCTACCTGCGTCTAACGCTGGATACCCACACGCTGGCCACCGAAGCAAAGCAGGTCGATAACACCACCAACATTCTACGCCTGATGCTGCTACTCTCGCTGGCGATAGGCGTGGTGCTGACGCGCACCTTGCTACAAGGTAAACGCACCCGCTGGCAGCAGTCGCCCTTCCTGCTAACGGCCAGCAAGCCTGTTCCGGAAGAGGAAGAGCGTGAGGAAAAAGAGTAAAATGACGGCTTAATAAAGGTAAGGAAAACCACTATGACAACATTACGCCTGCTTATTTCTGACTCTTACGATCCCTGGTTTAACCTGGCGGTCGAGGAGTGCATTTTCCGCCAGATGCCCGCCACCCAGCGCGTGCTGTTCCTGTGGCGCAACGCGGATACGGTGGTCATTGGACGCGCGCAAAACCCGTGGAAAGAGTGTAATACGCGGCGTATGGAAGAAGATAATGTCCGTCTGGCCCGCCGTAGCAGCGGCGGCGGCGCGGTATTCCATGACCTCGGTAATACCTGCTTTACCTTTATGGCTGGTAAACCGGAATACGATAAAACCATCTCCACCCATATTGTGCTCGCGGCGCTGAATTCGCTGGGGGTCATGGCCGATGCTTCGGGACGCAACGATCTGGTCGTAAAAACGCCGGACGGCGATCGCAAAGTCTCCGGTTCAGCCTATCGCGAAACCAAAGATCGCGGCTTCCATCACGGTACGCTGCTGCTGAATGCAGACCTCAGCCGTCTGGCAAACTATCTGAATCCCGATAAAAAGAAGCTTGCGGCGAAAGGAATCACCTCCGTTCGCTCCCGCGTGGCCAATCTTACCGAGCTATTACCGGGTATCACCCATAAACAGGTCTGCCAGGCGGTCACGGAAGCCTTTTTCGCCCATTACGGCGAACGCGTCGACGCGGAAGTGATTTCACCGGATAAAACGCCGGATCTGCCGAATTTTGCCGAAACCTTTGCGCGCCAGAGCAGTTGGGAGTGGAATTTCGGCCAGGCACCGGCGTTCAGCCATCTGCTGGACGAGCGTTTCACCTGGGGCGGCGTCGAGCTGCATTTTGACGTCGAGAAAGGTGTGATTACCCGCGCACAGGTGTTTACCGATAGCCTGAACCCGGCACCGCTGGAAGCGCTGGCCGAGCGGCTGCAAGGGTGTTTGTACCGCGCGGATAAACTACAGGAAACGTGCGAGGCGCTACTGGTTGATTTCCCGGAGCAGGAAAAAGAACTGCGGGAACTGTCGGCGTGGATTGCAGAAGCTGTGCGCTAAATGAATAATATCAGAGAGACGAATGTGTCTCTGATATTATTTAAACATAACAACATATTCTGAAAAATGAGTGAATAGCACAAATAGTTAAAACACACTCACTAACTACTATATTCTTTAAAATTAATATTATTTCCCCGCACTTCATAAACCCAGCGAATTATAAACCATTTATCATCACCAATGATGATTAAAGTTTTTCTTAACCAAGATTTAATTTTATTAAATTTACAACATATCATTATCTTCATAGAATCCCGCCCCGCGCATTACATGTCATTTGGAAATATACTTAATCGTTAGGGATTACTGATGAAAAAATTATTAATAGCGACCTCTGTCATAATAGGATTATCAACTTCAGCGCAAGCGGTTGAATCCACTGCTGTATTAAAACTGACTGGCGTTTTAACCAACGGCGCATGTATACCAGAGTTAAGTGATGGTGGCGTTGTAGATTTCGGTACTAAGGCCGTTAGCGATCTGCTGCCAACTCAGACGAATCAACTGGGATACAAAGATATAACACTCACGATTCAGTGCCTTGCACCGGCAAAAGTTGGCTGGGTCGCTACTGACAATCATGGCGATTCGGCGACAACGCTGACTATCGATAACGCAACATTTGGCGGTCAGAACAATAGAATACCAAACTATCAGCTAGGTCTGGGTACAACAGCAGATGGTATCAAGATTGGTGCATACGGCCTCTCCATAGACGCGAATAATTCGACCGCCGATGGAGTTAAGACGAAGATGGTAGCGTCAAATGATTCGAATCCTGGTGTCTGGGCTTTAGCATCAAACGAATACGTTGCGCTTACAAATACATTTCCAACCCGCACTACATATAGTGTCGGCGATGGAAATGGCCCCGTTGCTTTTACCACCGCAACATTTCCTATACGCGTAGCTGCCGCTATACAGGGAACGGACACACTGGCTATTACCGATAACACCACGCTTGATGGTCAGGCGACCTTTACACTCGTATATCTGTAACTCCAGCATTCACATGGAATATTCAACACCTCTTTAATGGAACTATAATGAAAAAAATTTTGCTTATTACTGCAATTGCAGCTTCCTTTGCTACAACCAGCGTGAATGCTGACACCACTGCCGTATTAAAAGTCACCGGTCAACTGGTTGTTGGTGGTTGTACCCCAGAACTCAGCGGCGGCGGCGTGGTTGATTACGGTACTATCCGCCTCGCCACACTTTCCGCAACCGATGTAAACCAACTGGGTACTAAAGATGTCTCTCTGAGTATCTCTTGTCCGTCTGCAACCAAAGCAGCATGGACTATTACCGATGACCGTGCGGACACCCACCCAGGCGCATCCGTTATCTCCATAGCCAATGGCGATATGACTAATAGTATAGTATCTGATACCACAATGTCCTACGGCGTTGGCAAAACAACCGAAGGTGTAAAAATCGGCGCGTTCTCTATTTATACCGATACCGCGAACGTTACCGCTGATGGTGTAAAATCTGACGCTATCTCAGGAACCGTTGATAGCCCAGTCTGGCAGAAGTCTTCCACCGGGATTATCAAAAACGGCAATATGGAAATGTTTACCGTTGCTACAAAAGGCACCACCGAACCGGTTCCGTATACCCTCGCCATTTTCCCGCTGAAAACCTCACTGGCTATTCAGAATACTGCAACGCTGGCCATTACTGATGATACTGATCTGGATGGTCAGGCAACCATCACGCTTAAATATCTCTGATCCAGACCGTGTAAAAAGGTTATTGATCTGTCTCCCTTATTATGGGGAGACAGATTAAAATTAAAGGACTAATTCTGATGCCAGCAGTGACTAAACTTCCATTATTATTACTCAGCGTCCCCTTTGTTTTTTCAACACTCTTTTCACAGGCTAACGCTGCCGGCATGGTACCGGAAACTACGCTACTGGTGATTGAAGAATCCACACACAGCGGCGTAATGAATGTTAAAAACACCGACAGCAATCCGGCTTTGTTATATACCACCGTCGTTGATTTACCTGACGACAATGGAGTGAAACTGGATGTCACTCAACCAGTTGTTCGCGTTGAAGCAGGCCAGCAGCAGCAACTACGCTTTATTATGGAAAGTACGGAACCGCTCACCGTCGAGCACTATAAGCGCGTCACGTTTGAAGGTATTCCTCCGAAATCTACCAATAAGGGAATGAAAATAGGTTTTAATCTACGCCAGGATTTGCCGGTATTAATTCGTCCTAAAAATCTACCGGTCGTTACTGATGCCTGGAAATTATTAACCTGGTCCAGAAACGGACAAACAATCAACGTCAAAAATCCGTCTCCCTACGTTGTACGTTTAGCCCAAAATATTACCTTCTTACCTTCCGGGGGTGAAGGCACGATTAAAAAAACCTATATTCTGCCTGGCGAAACATTGAACGTCAGTATAAAAACGCCCTTTGCTGCTGATACATCCGTACGTTTTTATCCTGCCAGCCGTTACGGCATTGAAGTCCCCAGCTTTACCTCACCGCTGGTGCCGTAATGAGAGCTAGCACGTGAAGTATTTAAAACTGCCGCTATACATCAAAACCGCGCTTTATTGCTCACTGGCGACCACGACGTTTTCAGCTCTGGCGGAGGAGCTGAATTTTGACATGGGTATTCTCACCTCCAGAGGCATTAGCCCCAACGTCGCACAATATTTTTCCCGCGCGCCGCGCTTTCTACCAGGCAGCCACACCGTCATGGTAAAGATCAATGGCGTAAATAGAGGGTCGTTGGTCGCGCGTTTCGACACAGAAGGCCAGCTTTGCGTGGATGACGATTTCCTCAGCGCCAGCGGGCTCGTACCGCTTAATATCAGCGCCAAAGAAACCTGCCATAGCCTACAAGAAGATTATCCCTCAGCGATTATTACCCCACTGCCAAACAGTGAATCGCTGGAGCTTTTTGTTCCGGCACAGGCTCTGGATAATAACTTACTATCGCTAAACAACGTGATTAAAGGCGGCACCGCCGGGTTATTTAACTATAACCTGTACGCCAGTCGCAGCGAGTCATCCGGTAGCGATAGCCGAAACTATGCCCAGGCAAACCTTGAAGCTGGCTTAAACTTCGCGGAATGGACGCTGCGCAGCCGCTACATGCTGACGAATAATGATGGAGAATACCGTACCGATAGTCTATATACCTATGCGGAGCACGTATTTCAGGCACAAAAAATGCGTGCGCAAGTTGGGCAGATCAACGTCAACTCCAGTCTATTCAGTGGCGCGCCGATCAACGGCGTACAGCTTATCCCTGAACAAGGGCTGGCACAGGATACACAAGGCGTAGCCATTAACGGTATTGCCCGAACCCACCAGGCTCGCGTTGAAGTTCGTCAGTCCGGACAGATTATTTATACCGCACCAGTGAACGCTGGGGCATTTACCCTTGAAAATGTCCCCATCATACGCAGCAATACCGACCTTAACGTCAGCGTCGTTGAAACCGATGGCTCAACGACAACCTTCACGGTGCCGGCAGTATCCTTTAATTTACGCGAACTCACGCCCGCAGGCTTAACAATGTCCATAGGGCGCATACGTGATACCACCAGCGACTATTCGCTTCCCTGGATCTATAACATCAGCGATGGTTGGAAACTGAGTGAAAACTGGCTGGCGCAGGCGTCTGGCGTACTGGCACAAGACTATCAAGCGGCAGGAGGGATGCTGCAATGGCTTCCAACCAACAAATGGACGTTTTCCGGCTCAATGCTGGGCAGTAAAGCGTCCTTTGGCGAATCTCTGCAGGGTGCGAAAAGTGAACTACGCGCCAGCATGGCGCTGCCCGGGGAAATTAGACTTGACGTCAGTACCGCCCGCTACAGCGACGGATATCGTGAGTTAACGGATGCGCTCAATAAAGATGCTTACGAATATCAAAGTAGCTCCAGTGCTAATATTGCCTGGAACCATAATCTGTTAGGTACCTTCTCTCTGGGTTATTACACTTATCAGGCTACGGATAATGACAACGACTCTCGCAGCATAATGGCTTCCTGGGGCAAAACGTTTAAATATGCCTCAATTACCGCTAACTGGCAGCACGCTGTTAATCAGGATGATGAGAATCATAACGACAGTAATGATGATGATATGTTTTACATCAACATCAGCATTCCACTCGGTGAGCAGCGCGTCGGCGCTTATATGCGTAATCAAGGTGATAAAACAACCTACGGGCTACAAAATAATGGTTCGCTGAGTAAAGATACCCATTACTATATTTCTGCGGATCGTGATGCAAAAAACCAGCAAAATAGCTTCAACGGTAATCTCAATAGCAATCTTCATTACACTCAACTCAGCGTGGGCGGCGGCACTGATGGCGATAATTACCGCAACTATAACGCAACCTTCAGCGGAGGCATCGCTGCACACGAACATGGCATAACGTTCTCGCCTTACACAATCAAAAATACATTTGCTATCGCACGCCTGAGTGAACCAGAAAGCGGCATTGAAATCGCCACGCCACAGGGGCGAATCTGGACTGACCACTGGGGGCAAGCCGTCATTCCGGGGCTAACTGAATGGCGGAAATCCCGCGTAGAGGTTAATGCGAATACGCTACCAAAGAGTATGGAACTGGCAAACGGTATTAAGAATATTACCGTCGCGCACAGCGCTTTTCGGGTACTGGATTTCAACGTGCTGAATACACGCCGTGTGATGCTGGCAGTAAAGCGTCCGGATGGCTCATGGCTACCTAAAGGCACCAGCATTGTAGATGAAAAAAATAACTATTTGGTCAGCGCTGTCGACAGCGGACGCGTATTTATCACCGATGTTGGGGATAATCCTGCGTTATATGCCGCTGATGATGATATGAATCGTCTGTGTCGCATCCACTACACGCTGCAGAAAACCCAGGATAAAGAGGCATTTTATGAAACGGCAAAGGGAGTCTGTCAATGAAATCCAACAGCAAATGGTTGGGGATTGCTATATGTTGTATCTTCACCGCACTACTCCCCCCATCAGCCCGGGCCGACGATGACTGCCAAATAACGTTTTCTTCGCCAAACGTCAGCTTTGGCTGGCTTAAGCAAGATGATATCGTCAATTCTCAGCAAGGCTGGAATCAAATGTCTTCACAGGAGGTTCACGTTAGTGTGAGTTGCCCAGAAAGCCAGAACATTGCTCTTTTTGTGCAGGCCTCAGCGGGGGAAAAGGGACGATTTTATTTTGGAAATAACGGTGGTCTCGCCGTACGTGTTAGTCAGATGATAGTAGATGGTAAAAGTTATCCTATTGCCAGCACCCTTGATAGAGTGAGCTTTGCTCCCAATGACAGTGCCCTGGATAGTCTGTTGCTACATAATAACAACGGTATCATCGCGATGGATAATAACCAGCAGGTCAGTGGGAAAATGATGAACGTCACGCTGACATTAACACCTGTCTTGAACGATAATCAATTTACGCATGCTACCGATACGGTCATGCTAGAAAGCAATTTACAGTGGGAAGTGCTGACGAAATAAACGATGAAGGGGGCCTGCTCTGGCCCCCTTCACAATCTTACTCTTTATCGCCCAGCAGTACGGATTCCAGTGCGATTTTGATCATGTCGTTGAAGGTCGTCTGACGTTCAGCGGCAGTGGTCTGCTCGTGGGTACGGATATGGTCAGATACGGTGCAGATGGTCAGCGCTTTCGCGCCAAATTCAGCCGCAACGCCGTAGATACCCGCCGCTTCCATCTCTACGCCCAGTACGCCGTATTTTTCCATCACGTCGAACATTTCGCCGTCCGGAGAGTAGAACAGGTCAGCGGAGAACAGGTTGCCTACGCGCGCGTCAACGCCCAGCGCTTTTGCCGCATCAACTGCGTTACGCACCATGTCGAAGTCAGCGATAGCCGCGAAGTCATGATCTTTAAAACGGATACGGTTCACTTTGGAGTCGGTGCAGGCACCCATACCGATCACCACGTCGCGCAGTTTGACGTCCATGCGCACAGCGCCGCAGGAGCCGACGCGAATGATTTTCTTCACGCCGAAATCGGTGATCAGCTCTTTGGTGTAGATGGAGCAGGACGGGATACCCATACCGTGGCCCATCACGGAGATCTTACGGCCTTTGTAAGTCCCGGTGAAACCTAACATGCCGCGAACGTTGTTCACTTCGCGAACATCTTCGAGGAAAGTCTCAGCAATGTGCTTCGCGCGCAGCGGGTCGCCCGGCATCAATACGACGTCAGCGAAATCACCCATTTCTGCATTAATATGTGGAGTTGCCATCTTCAGTTCCCTTTAAATTTGTTGTTATTGCCTGATGGCGGCTACGCCTTATCAGGCCTACAAAACGTGTGTCAAAACAGTGAAATACCCTAAGTATTTCGCGTTGTAGGAAGGCGACGAATTCGTGAATCCCCGGGAGCATAGATTAACTATGTGACCGGGGTGAGCGAATGAAGTCAACGCATCTACAGCGCGAAAGACAACAGGTATCACAGCATGTTTTTACCGTAGTCCATCGGCGATGTACCAAAGTAGGTCGCCAGCGTCTGGCCGATATCCGCGAAGGTTTCACGGTGACCTAAAGAGCCAGGTTTGACTTTTGGACCGTAGATCAGCACCGGAATGTGCTCACGGGTATGGTCAGTACCGGTCCAGCTCGGGTCACAGCCGTGGTCAGCGGTCAGGATTAGAATGTCATCTTCCCCCACCAGCTCCATCAGCTCCGGCAGACGGCGGTCAAACAGCTCCAGGCCTGCGGCGTAGCCCGCGATGTCGCGACGGTGGCCCCAGGAAGAGTCGAAGTCGACGAAGTTAGTGAAGACGATGGTTTTATCGCCCGCTTCTTTCATCTCTTTGAGGGTCGCGTCGAACAGCGCGTCCAGACCGGTCGCTTTCACTTTCTTAGTGATGCCGCAGTTGGCGTAGATGTCGGCAATCTTACCGACGGACACCACGTGGCCCTGTTTTTCATCGACCAGTTTCTGCAGCACAGTCGGCGCTGGCGGTTCTACGGCCAGGTCGTGACGGTTGCCGGTACGCTGGAAGTTACCGGCCTTGTCGCCGATAAACGGACGCGCGATCACGCGGCCAATGTTGTAGCCGCCTTCGGTCAGCTCTTCACGGGCGATTTCGCACAGCTCGTAGAGTTTATCCAGGCCAAAGGTCTCTTCGTGGCAGGCAATCTGGAACACGGAGTCAGCGGAGGTGTAGAAAATCGGCTTGCCGGTTTTCATGTGCTCTTCGCCGAGCTGGTCCAGAATGACCGTACCGGAAGAGTGGCAGTTACCGAGGTAGCCCGGCAGGTTAGCGCGTTTCACCAGCTTATCCAGCAGTTCCTGCGGGAAGCTGTTTTCGTGATCGCTGAAATAGCCCCAGTCGAACAGCACCGGCACGCCGGCGATTTCCCAGTGGCCGGACGGCGTATCTTTGCCGGAGGACAGTTCGTGCGCCCATGCGTATGCGCCAATAACGTCCGCGTTGCCGTCCATGCCGGCGGCAATTTTACCGGTAGAGCCTTCATGCGCTTTCACCAGCCCCAGACGAGTCAGGTTAGGCAGATTCAACGGGCCTTTACGGCCATTGTCAGCTTCGCCTTTGGCGCAAGCTTCTGCGATGTGGCCCAGAGTGTCGGAACCTACGTCGCCAAAACGATCCGCGTCTTCAGTAGCGCCGATGCCGAATGAGTCCAGCACCATAATAAATGCACGTTTCATATCTTCTCCGTACTTAGTGCTTCAAAAATAATTGATCAGATCAGTATACAACTATTCAGTAATTCGACGATAGACCGAAGGTGTGCTTGCTGGCGCTTTATCGTCAAGGATAATTGCCGCTTTGACGGCCTTCGCCGCTTCCTGCCAACTGGCTTCGTCTTTGGCATGAATCACCGCCAGCGGGCGCTGCCCGTCGATGCTGTCGCCCAGACGGGCCATGTCGGTAAAGCCAACGCTGTAATCAATGGTATCTGACGCCTGACGACGGCCGCCGCCCATCGAGACGACCGCCATCCCCAGCGCACGCGTATCCATTGCGCTGATAAACCCTTCGGTATCAGCATATACCGCTTTGCTCAACATGGCGGTCGGCAGGTATTTATCGTAGTTCTCAACGAAATCGCTTGGCCCTTTCTGCGCGGCCACCATACGACCAAAGACTTCTGCCGCTTTACCGTTATCCAGCACCGCCTGCAGTTTGGCACGCGCTTCGGCGTCGTCTTTCGCCAGCTGGCCGGAGATCAGCATCTCCACGCATAGCGCCATAGTGACGTCAAACAAGCGCGGATTGCGGTATTCACCGGTCAGGAACTGCACGGCTTCACGCACTTCCACCGCGTTACCGGCGCTTGAAGCCAGCACCTGGTTCATATCGGTTAACAACGCCGTAGTGCGAACTCCCGCGCCGTTTGCCACGCCGACAATCGCTTCAGCAAGGGCTTCAGAAAGTTCATAGGTTGGCATAAACGCGCCGCTGCCGACTTTGACGTCCATTACCAGCGCATCCAGCCCTTCGGCCAGTTTCTTGGCGAGGATGGAGCCGGTGATCAGCGGAATAGAGTCCACCGTCGCGGTAATATCGCGGGTGGCGTAAAAACGTTTGTCCGCCGGTGCAAGCGAGCTGGTTTGCCCAATAATCGCCACACCCACGTCTTGAATAATTTCGCGGAAACGGTTGTCGTCCGGGAAGATATCGAAGCCCGGGATCGCTTCCAGTTTGTCGAGCGTACCGCCGGTATGTCCGAGGCCGCGACCGGAGATCATCGGCACATAACCGCCGCAGGCCGCTACCATTGGCCCCAACATCAGAGACGTCACGTCCCCTACGCCGCCGGTCGAATGCTTATCGACAATCGGGCCATTGAGATTCAGGCTTTTCCAGTCAAGGACAGTACCGGAATCCCGCATCGCCATGGTCAGCGAAACACGCTCCGGCATGGTCATATCGTGGAAGAAGATGGTCATCGCCAGGGCGGCAATCTGCCCTTCAGAGATAGTATTGTCACGAATACCATTGATAAAGAAACGAATTTCTTCGTCACTCAACGCATGACCATCACGCTTTTTACGAATAATTTCTTGTGCGAGAAACACGGTACCCTCCTGAGGGAAAAGAGTAGAAGGCTTACATCGCCGGATGGCGGCTAACGCCTTATCCGGCCTACAGGCCTGGATTTGTAGGCCGGATAAGCGCAGCGCCATCCGGCAAATCAGAGCTTAGTAGCTGCTGGCGCTCTTACCGTCGCCGTGACCCAGCGCTTTCAGCAGGCTTGCCAGCAGGCTGGATGCGCCAAAGCGGTAGTGACGAGAATCTGCCCAGTCAGCGCCAAACAGTTCGTCTGCAATCGCGAGGAATTTCTGCGCGTCTTCCGCCGTACGTACGCCGCCCGCCGGTTTGAAGCCAACGGTTTTGGAAACGCCCATGTCGCGGATCACTTCCATCATGATGCGCGCGCTTTCCGGCGTAGCGTTTACCGGCACTTTACCGGTAGAGGTTTTGATGAAATCCGCACCGGCTTTAATGGAGATTTCAGAGGCTTTACGAATCAGCGCCTCTTCTTTCAGCTCGCCGGTTTCGATAATCACTTTCAGCAATACGTTCGCTGCGGCACAAGCGTCTTTACAGGCTTTTACCAGATCAAAACCCACCTGCTCGTTACCGGCGATCAACGCGCGGTACGGGAATACCACGTCCACTTCGTCAGCGCCGTAGGCGATCGCCGCACGGGTTTCCGCCAGCGCAATATCGATGTCATCATTGCCATGCGGGAAGTTAGTCACCGTTGCAATGCGGATGTCCGGCGTACCTTGTTCTTTGAGGGTTTTACGCGCAATCGGGATAAAACGCGGGTAAATACAAATCGCCGCCGTATTCCCGACCGGGGTTTTTGCCTGATGACACAACGCGATCACTTTTTCATTGGTGTCGTCATCGTTCAGAGTGGTCAGATCCATCAGTTTGAGCGCACGCAGGCTGCTTGCTTTTAAATCAGTCATGACATTCTCCAACGGCATTGCCGTATAAAATTTCACCTTGCGAGTCTGTTAATATTCTAACATTCACTCGCGATTACACTTCGATATACATCACAGTTAATGAAAACTACGTACAAATTTGCATTACTTTAATGAGATCTGAATCAAATTATCCCGCCGTCACCGCCTGTTCTTCGAGCGATAAGCGCATCAGGATCAAAGTCGGTTTGCCGCCATTTTCTACAATAGCGCATCGTCCCGGCATAAAGAGGAAACGAAGATGCCTGCCTCATGCGAAACTGCGCTCCAGCAGCGTTGCCAGCAAATTGTGACCAGCCCGGTGCTCACGCCTGAACAAAAACGCCATTTTCTGGCGCTGGAAGCTGAAAACGCCCTGCCTTATCCCCCCCTGCCGGAAGATGCCCGCCAGGCGCTGGATGAAGGCGTCATTTGCGATATGTTTGAGGGGCACGCCCCCTTCAAACCGCGCTACGTGTTGCCCGATTACGCCCGATTTCTGGCTAACGGTTCACAGTGGCTGGAACTGGAAGGCGCGAAAGATCTGGATGATGCGTTATCCCTACTCACCATTCTGTATCATCACGTTCCTTCCGTGACGTCCATGCCGGTTTATCTCGGCCAGCTTGATGCGTTGCTGCAACCGTATGTTAGAATTCTAACACAAGATGCGATCGATATTCGAATAAAACGTTTCTGGCGTTATCTCGACAGAACGCTGCCAGACGCCTTTATGCATGCCAATATTGGCCCTGCCGATACGCCTGTCACACGAGCGATTTTGCGCGCTGATGCCGAGCTAAAGCAGGTGGCGCCTAACCTGACGTTTATCTACGATGCGGAAATTACGCCGGACGATCTGCTGCTGGAGGTCGCCAAAAACATTTGTGAATGTAGTAAGCCACACATTTCCAATGGTCCTGTAAATGATAAAATTTTCACAAAAGGTCATTATGGCATCGTCAGTTGTTATAACTCGCTACCGCTTGGCGGCGGCGGCAGTACGCTGGTACGTCTCAACCTGAAAGCCGTGGCAGAACGCAGTACGTCTGTCGATGACTTCTTTTCACGCACGCTACCGCACTACTGCCGACAGCAGATCGCCATCATTAATTCACGATGTGAATTCCTCTATGAAAAGTCACATTTCTTTGAGAATAGCTTTCTTGTACAGGAAGGTTTGATCGATCCCGAACGTTTTGCGCCGATGTTCGGTATGTACGGGCTGGCGGAAGCCGTGAACCTGCTGTGCGAAAACGCGGGCCTGAACGCCCGTTATGGCAAAAATGAAACGGCGAACGAGCTGGGCTACCGTATTAGCACCCAACTGGCGGATTTCGTCGAAAATACGCCAGTGAAGTATGGCTGGAAGCAACGGGCGCTGCTCCATGCCCAGTCTGGCATCAGTTCCGATATTGGCACTACGCCGGGCGCACGTTTGCCGTATGGCGATGAACCGGACCCTATCACCCATCTGCAAACCGTCGCGCCGCACCATGCCTTTTACCATGCCGGGATCAGCGACATTCTGACGCTGGACGAAACCATCAAGCGTAATCCGCAGGCGCTGGTTCAGCTTTGTCTTGGCGCGTTCAAAGCCGGGATGCGGGAATTTACCGCCAATGTCAGCGGCAACGATCTGGTGCGCGTCACCGGTTATATGGTGCGCCTGTCGGATCTGGCGAAATTTCGCGCCGAAGGCTCGCGCACGAATACCACCTGGCTGGGAGAAGAAGCCGCACGTAATACCCGCATCCTGGAACGACAGCCACGCGTAGTCAGCCATGAACAACAGATGCGCTTTAGTCAGTAAGATCATTGCGTTTTCCTGCGTCGATGGGCCAGGCAGCCGCCTGGCATTATTCTTACAGGGCTGCAATTTGCGCTGCAAGAATTGCCATAACCCGTGGACGATGGGACGCTGTAACGACTGCGGGGAATGCGTATCGCAGTGTCCGCATCACGCCCTCAGCGTTGATGGCGGGAAAGTGGTATGGCGGTCGGACGTCTGCGAGCAGTGCGATACCTGCCTGAAAATGTGCCCACAGCAGGCAACGCCAATGGCGCAGACCATGAGCGTTGACGATGTGCTGCGTCATATTCGTAAAGCATCGCTGTTTATTGAAGGTATTACCGTCAGCGGCGGAGAGGCGACCACGCAATTACCGTTTATTGTGGCGCTATTTACGGCGATCAAAGCCGATCCGCAGTTACAACGGCTGACCTGTCTGGTGGACAGTAATGGTCAGTTAAGCGAGACCGGCTGGCAAAAACTACTGCCGGTTTGCGACGGCGTAATGCTCGATCTGAAAGCCTGGAAGAGCGAGTGTCATCACCGTCTGACCGGACGTGATAACACGCATATTAAGCACAGTATCCGCTTTCTTGCTGCGCGGGGAAAACTGGCGGAGCTGCGGTTGCTGGTTATCCCGGGTCAGGTGGACTATGCGGCGCATATCGATTCACTGGCGGCGTTTATTACTTCGCTGGGCGAGGTTCCGGTGCGCCTGAATGCCTTTCATGCGCATGGCGTCTATGGCGAAGCGAAAGCCTGGCCAGGCGCGACGCCGCAAGAGGTGGAACGGCTGGCAGACGGATTGCGCGCGCGTGGGGTGGCGAAGCTGATTTTGCCGGCGCTATATTTGTAACCGTCGCCTGCCGGACGGCGGCTGCGATGCCATCAGAGCCGAAACAAGGTAATGGTATTGCGATACAGCGTATCGGCTATCACCTCTGCGGGCTCCGGACGTAATTCGCAGAGCGCATCAAATACGCGCGCCGCCTGCTCCGGGCGATTCGGCTGCCCCTGAAACCCTTTTAGCGGCATATCCGGCGCATCGGTCTCCAGCAACAGCGCGTCCAGCGGCAACCGCGCCATAACATCACGGGTTTTACTGGCGCGCGGGTAGGTGATGGTGCCGCCGACGCCGATTTTATAGCCCAGTTGCACAAAACGTTCGGCCTGTTGCAGACTGCCGGCAAAACCATGCACCACGCCGGTTCGCGGTAGATCCTGGCGCTTTAAGTGCATCGCCAGTTTGTCATGCGTGCGCCGCGAGTGCAGGATCACCGGCAGATCGTAGCGTTTTGCCAGTTGCAGTTGCGCGTCTAAAAATCGCTCTTGCCTGGCAAACTGCGGATCGTCGCGATAAAGATCGAGCCCGATCTCGCCTACCGCCACGACGTTCTGTTGTTGCGCCAGCGCTTGTTGCAGCTTATCAGGATCGTCATCGGCATGACGCTCAATCACAATGGGGTGTAATCCCAGCGCAGCATAAAGCGACGGGAAACGCGCCGCCAGCGCCAGCACGCGGGGAAAGTGAGCCGCCTCGGTCGCCGGCACGATGATTTTTTCAACGCCCGCCTCACAGGCACGCTGAATACTGGCACGCTCATCGCCCGTAAAGGGCGGGAAATCAAAATGGCAATGCGTATCGATAAAGCGCCAGCTCACGCCAGATCCTCGTCGGTAAATGTGGTGTCGTTTGCCTGCGGCGCGCTAATGACCTCCGCCACATGCGTATCATTGGCCACCGGCGCCGGAGGCACGACCACCGTTTCCGGCACGGCAATCCGCGACGAATGGCGCAAGAGAGGCGGCGTTGCGGCGAGCAATTTACCAACGGTGGCAAGGAAATAACGCCCGCATAATTGCCCGGTTTTGTAATCCTCACGCAGCGCCGGGATACGGCTGCCCAGCGCCATGCTGTGCAGCGGTTTCGGCGGATAAATTTCAATGATCCGCAGCTTACCCGGCGGCTTTTCAATAAATTGTTGGATCGCGCTGTAGGACGTTTCATGATGCTGCACCAGGTTGACCAACGGCTGTAGACTGCTCTCTCCCAGCCAGCGCTCCATACGCTTAAACCACTGCGGCGTGTAATACATTTGCGAGGGTACGGTGCGGATCACCACAATGGTTTTCGCCCCCCGCTTTGCCGCCTCCTGAACCGGAATGGCGTCGCTAATGCCACCGTCCAGATAGTTGATGCCCTCTAACGTAACGCCGGTACGGTAGAAACCCGGTATGGCGCTGGAGGCGCGAATGATATCAAGCCAGTTTTGTTTTGTCGGCGAGAAATAGCCCGGCGTGTAATCATCCCCCCGGCAGGCGCACATATAAAAGGATTTTCCGCTGTCAAACAGGCGCGCTGCGGTATCCATTTGCAGCGGCATCCGGGCGGCGGTGGATTCCACCAGCCAGTCGAGGTCAATAAGGTTTCCTCCGCGTACAAATCGTAGCGGATCAAAAAATTCGCGCCTGGTGGTATAGCGCATAATGACTTTACGCCCGTAGCCGGGCTGGTTGCAGAGATACGCCGAGAGATTTTGCGCACCGGCTGATGTGCCGAAGTAGAGATGGAAAGGATTAAACTGCGCACGCATAAACTCATCCAGCACGCCTGCGGTAAAGATGCCCCGCTGCCCCCCGCCCTCACAGACCAGCGCCATACGGCCTGGCCGGAACGGTGTTAATGATAACGGCGCAATATTGCCGAGCGTAACCGGTATTCGCTGGCCCACCTCTGCCTTCCTGTTTTTCATTTTTTTCCAGGCTGACAAGGTAACGCAAAACGTTAACGGCTAAAACCGTAAAAGCCAGTCCGCTGGACTGGCTTGATAGCAATATATCTTTACAGATGCCTGCTAGGGTCGTTTACGGCCCATGAACAGGCTGACCAGGAAGAGCACGATCCCGACGACGAAGACGATTTTCGCCGCGCCGGCAGCCGTACCAGCCAGTCCACCAAAACCCAATGCGGCGGCAATTAACGCGATAACCAGAAATATAATGCCCCAACGAAACATAAGCCTCTCCTTTACCATAGTTAATGTCGACCGCTAAATATGAGCGCTCAGGCTACTCATTCGCGATATTTTTAGTGTGGTGCACATTACGCCTCCCGACAAACGTCGGGAGGACGAATTACGACGAATTACTGAACTTTCAGATCGTTTTTAACACTTTTTACGCCATCAACGGCTTTCGCGATGCTTTCAGCGCGGTCGCTTTGTTCCTGAGTTTCAACGGTACCGGAGAGCTGTACGACGCCATCGGTCGTTTCCACTTTTACTTTACGGGAAGGGACGAGATCGTCCGCCAGCAACTTGGCTTTGACTTCACTGGTCGTGGCCGTATCGCCGGCATAACCTTTCACGGAACCTTCTTTATTGTCGCGAACGTGAAGTTTGTCGCTAACGGAGGTCACGCCTTCTACGCCTTTCGCCACTTTCACGGCGGCTTCAGCCTGCGCCTGGCTTTCTACAAAGCCGCTCAGGGTGACGACTTTCTGATTGGTTTCGACAGAAATATCGGTGCTTTTAATATTGTCATGGTCTACCAGCGCAGCTTTTACTTTCGCAGTGATGGCGCTGTCATCCATGAAGTTACCGACTTTATTCATAGAGCTATCGACTTTTTGCCCTGCGGTTTCGGTTCCGCTTTGCGCCTTGTCCGTTGTTGCGTTTTCTGCAAAGGCAGAACCTGTCGCAACAGCAGAGGTCAACATTACGGCCAGCAGAGTTTTAGAAATCTTCAGTCTTGTCATAGTCATCGATTTTGTCCTGTATAGTTTGCTCGTAATTTGAGCTCAGGCAACACGAGGTTGCATTGCTGAATGCGGTGAAACTCACCGGTTTCTGAAGTCAATGACTGGCATCACATTCGTGAATTTGTAACGACGCGTCGCCTGCCACCCTTCCGTTTCAGTTATTAATATCGTGACTGAAACAAATCTCAGCTTTAAGCTCTCATATTCACGCATTGAACAGGCATTAAAGCCGACATTTATGTCATCACTTTGTTAAATATAGATCACAATTTTAAAATCGCTTGTCGATGCGTATAAAAAACAGGCAGATCGGAGAAAAAACGCGGGATTTAAGAACATTCCGTAAGCGGTTAAAAAGGCAGGGAAAGTACGAAGGCGCGGCGGATGCCGCGCCCGGAAAGGGATCAGTGTTCGCGCGTTTTACGGAACTGAACGTCAGGGTAACGTTCCTGGGTCAGGTTCAGGTTAACCATCGTGGGGGCGATATAGGTGAGGTTGTCGCCGCCATCCAGCGCCAGTTGTGTTTCATTCTTACGCTTGAACTCTTCGAATTTCTTCGCATCGGCGCTTTCCACCCAGCGCGCCGTCGCCACGTTGACGGATTCATAAATCGCCTCAACGTTGTATTCGCTTTTCAGGCGCGCGACAACAACGTCAAACTGCAAAACGCCCACGGCGCCGACAATCAGATCGTTGTTGGAGATGGGACGGAATACCTGCACCGCCCCCTCTTCAGAAAGCTGCACCAGCCCTTTCAGTAACTGCTTCTGCTTGAGCGGATCTTTCAGGCGAATACGACGGAACAGTTCCGGCGCAAAGTTCGGGATACCGGTAAACTTCATCATCTCGCCCTGGGTGAAGGTATCGCCGATCTGAATGGTGCCGTGGTTATGCAGACCCAAAATATCGCCCGGGTACGCTTCTTCAACGTGCGAACGGTCGCCCGCCATAAAAGTTAACGCGTCGGAAATCACCACCTCTTTGCCGGTACGGACCTGGCGTAGCTTCATGCCCTTCTCATACTTACCGGAAACCACGCGCATAAACGCCACGCGGTCGCGGTGTTTCGGGTCCATATTGGCCTGAATTTTAAAGACAAAACCGGTGAACTTCTCTTCCGAGGCTTCCACTGTGCGGGTATCGGTTTGACGCGGCATCGGCGCGGGCGCCCACGCCACTAAACCATCCAGCATATGGTCAACGCCAAAGTTACCCAGCGCGGTACCGAAAAATACCGGGGTAATTTCCCCTGCCAGGAACAGCTCTTCATCAAACTCGTTAGACGCGCCCTGCACCAGTTCCAGCTCGTCGCGCAGCTGCTGCGCCAGATCTTCACCGACGGCGGCGTCCAGATCCGGGTTATTCAGCCCTTTAACGATGCGCACTTCCTGAATGGTGTGGCCCTTACCGGTCTGATACAGATAAGTTTCATCTTTATAAAGGTGATAAACGCCCTTAAACAGCTTGCCGCAGCCAATCGGCCAGGTGATCGGCGCGCAGCCGATTTTCAGCTCGTTCTCGACTTCATCCAGCAGCTCCATCGGGTCGCGGATGTCACGGTCGAGTTTGTTCATAAAGGTCAGGATCGGCGTATCGCGCAGACGGGTAACTTCCATCAGCTTACGGGTCCTGTCCTCAACGCCTTTCGCGGCGTCGATCACCATCAGACAACAGTCCACCGCCGTCAGAGTACGGTAGGTATCTTCGGAGAAGTCTTCGTGCCCCGGGGTATCCAGCAGATTCACCAGACAGTCGTGATACGGGAACTGCATCACCGAGGTGGTGATGGAGATACCACGCTGTTTTTCCATCTCCATCCAGTCAGATTTTGCATGTTGGCTGGAGCCACGGCCTTTTACCGTACCGGCGGTCTGAATCGCCTGTCCGAACAGCAACACTTTTTCGGTAATGGTGGTTTTACCGGCATCCGGGTGAGAAATGATGGCAAAAGTGCGGCGTTTGGCCACCTCTTGCAAATAAGGAGACAACGTCATAGTCAAATCTTCTTGAGTAAGCGCGGCGTTTGACCACGCATGTTGAATACGAAAAATGCGGCTATTTTACCCATCAACCTGGGGGAGGCAATCAGTGTTTACACAGGAGCTGCTCCAGTTCGCTTAATGACGCCACAGTCCAGGTTGGATGAATACCCGCGGGCTGCTCGCGATGATGCGCGTTAAGCCAGCAGGTCGACAGCCCGGCGTTAATGCCGCCAAGAATATCGGATTCCGCGGTATCGCCAACCATTAATACGCGCGAGCGGTCAGGATTCCCCGCCTGCTCCAGGGCGTAGTTAAAGATTTTCGGATCGGGCTTCGCGACGCCAACCTGCTCGGAAATCACCAGCAGATCGAAATACTCACGCAGCCCGGTGCGCTCCAGACGAGTTTGTTGTAGCGCGGTAAAACCGTTAGTAATAATACCGATTTTAGCCTGCCCGCGAATCGCATTAAGTAGCGAAACGGCGCCCGGCAAAGGAGAACAGATCTCCGCCATCGCACTAATAAAAGCGTCATTCAGCAGCCCCGGCGCAACGTTTAGCCGTTCAGCCCAACTTTGAAAGCGCGCGTGCTGCAATTGTAATGAGGTAATCGCGCCGTTCTGATAATCCACCCATAGCGGCTTATTCACGGCCTGGTAATCCTGGAAATCCTCAGCGGTAAAGGTGACGCTATAGTCAAGGAACATCCGCTGTAAGCCGGTGAAAGAATCAAACGTAAACAGCGTTTCATCGGCATCAAAGAAAATCCAGTCCCACTTCATCATTACACCTTGCCTCTTTTATTACATGCTTATCGGTAACGCCATGATGATGGCGTCCTCATGCCCTTGTGCCGTGGGATAGTAATTGCGGCGAATCGTCGCCTCGTTAAACCCCAGACTTTCATACAGCGCGATGGCGGCAGCGTTAGAGGCGCGTACCTCCAGCCATAGCGTTACAACCCCACGTTTTTCCAGTTCATCAATCAGATGCTCAAGCAGCATACGCCCCAGCCCCCGACGCTGAAAATCCGGATCGACGGCAATATTGAACAGCGTCGCTTCGTCCAGCACCACCTGTGTAATGGCAAACGCGGCCATTCTGTCATCAGCGGTCAGCTTAAGGTTGAGATACCGTTCGCCCTGGTTGCCGAAAAACGTTTTTTCGCTCCACGGAAACGCATGAGCGCGTTGCTCAATCTGCCAGGCTGCGGGGAGATCGGTCGTGCTGAGGATAGAAATCGTGTTCATGTTCGCAGATTTGTTGCCATAGTGCGGCGCGTGCCGCCGGGTTTGCCCGGAGTTCATTAAACGCCGGCGTCGTGACCTGAGCGCCTTCGAGTTGGAGCGGCGCGTCAGTTCCTAACCGCCAGCTATTACAACGGCTGCCCTGCGGCAGCATGGCGACGCGCTCAGGCGCCAGGGGTAAAACCTGATCGGGACTCACGGTCAACGCGCGTAAAATATCGCGCATTAGCGGCTCGTTCAGCGCGGGTAATTCCTCTGCAACCACGATCAGACGAACGTGCGCGGGAAGGGAAATCGCAATCTCGCCCTGTAGCGCGCCAGGACGTCGCAGCGCCCACTGCGTAATACCCAGTTGCTGTAACTGCCAGTCTCGTCGGGATGTCATAGCGAAACGCTCCTGTAATCAGGGGCGCAAATATAGCAAATCTGTCGAATCTGCGCCATCAAACTACTATAATCGCCGCCAGTCTGAATTAAGGAGCATTCCATGTCTGCTTTTACCCCGGCAAGTGAAGTCTTGCTGCGCCACAGTGATGATTTCGAACAAAGCCGTATTCTTTTTGCCGGAGATTTGCAGGATGACCTGCCCGCGCGCTTTGAATGCGCCGCCAGCCGCGCGCATACGCAACAGTTTCACCACTGGCAGGTATTAAGCCGCCAGATGGGCGATAACGTCCGTTTTAGCCTGGTCGCGCAAGCCAGCGATGTCGCTGACTGCGATACGCTGATCTACTACTGGCCGAAAAATAAACCCGAAGCGCAGTTCCAGTTGATGAATATTTTGTCGCTGATGCCGTCGGGCAGCGATGTTTTCGTCGTGGGGGAAAACCGCAGCGGCGTGCGTAGCGCCGAACAGATGCTGGCGGACTATGCGCCGCTGAACAAAGTAGATAGCGCGCGACGTTGCGGCCTTTACCATGGTCGTCTGGAAAAGCAGCCGCAGTTTAGTCTCGAATCCTGGTGGGCCGAGTACAACATCGACGGGCTGACCATCAAAACATTGCCGGGCGTATTCAGCCGCGACGGACTGGATGTTGGTAGCCAACTGCTGCTGTCTACGCTGACGCCGCACACCAAAGGTAAAGTGCTGGATGTCGGCTGCGGCGCTGGCGTGCTTTCCGCCGCGCTGGCCAGCCATTCGCCGAAAGTGCGCCTGACGCTGTGTGACGTCAGCGCTCCGGCGGTGGAAGCCAGCCGCGCTACGCTTGCCGCTAATGGTCTTGAAGGCGAGGTATTCGCCAGCAACGTCTTTTCGGAAGTCAAAGGACGTTTTGACATGATCATCTCCAACCCGCCGTTCCACGACGGAATGCAAACCAGCCTCGATGCGGCGCAAACGCTCATTCGCGGCGCAGTGCGCCATCTGAACAGCGGCGGAGAGTTACGCATCGTGGCGAACGCCTTTCTGCCCTATCCTAAGATTCTGGATGAGACTTTTGGCTTCCATGAAGTCATCGCGCAGACCGGGCGCTTTAAGGTTTATCGTACCGTGATGACCCGTCAGGCGAAGAAATAGTTGGCCTGATAAGCGCAGCGCCATCTGGTTGCATGTGCCGGATGGCGACGCCAGGCGTCTTATCCAACCTACGTCTCGCGTCCATTTTTGCAGCAATCAATCTATCCCATGCAATTAACTATTGACGAATAGCTGAAAACCACTAGAATGCGCCTCCGTGGTAGTGATTCTTTTCAAGAATCGATGGTATGCGAAGGTGGCGGAATTGGTAGACGCGCTAGCTTCAGGTGTTAGTGTCCTTACGGACGTGGGGGTTCAAGTCCCCCCCCTCGCACCAATTATCTTATCCTTCCTTTGTCTCTTCATTTTCATCCCTGATTCCAGTTCATCATTGCCAACATCATGCCGCCAATAAGCGCCATACACGATGGCAGCAGTACAAAATGCCGTAATTGTTTGTGATACAACATCAGCGCAGACAGTAGCAATCCTGATACAATCAACAGCTTCAGCGCATCAGCTGACAGGCCGATAAACGCCAGTCCAACGATAATCACTCCAGGCAATAACACGCCCCATCCGCTGCCTAACGTCCGCTGCAACATGGTTTCACCTCTGGAATTGATAATGATAACCAATATCATATGATATATTTTCTCATTTGTCAGCCAGGGAGAAAGCTAAAGAGATGAGTTTTACTTAACGGTTGATGACACGTATTCAGTAAGGTGATAAATTGTCCGACTGTTAACGTAAAAACAACAACACCTCGCTTTAGGCGACCTTTTCTCATACGTTATTTTCATGTTGGCGCCCGATTCCGTGTATATCACCGATAAATAACGACAATTACCCATGACAACACCATCCTGGCGGTCGCTTCGTATTAAGAAGTATCAGTTTTCTTTACGTCTTTTCTTGTTTCTCAACGCCGTGTCGGCGCTATTTACTCTCGTTTTCCCCCTTTATCAGATCAATGTATTTTGCACGCCAATGATCGGGATAGTGGTCCTGAGCGTATTACTGTTGATATGGCATGGGAAATATGGACAAAAAAGAATTAATCTCCCCTTTATCTCCCTACTCTTTGGGGGAATATGGGCGGCGCATATTGCGCTAAAGTATCCAGCGTTAGGCCATTATGATTTCTCTTTTTTACTGATTTCCCTGCTTAGCGTTCTGTTTATCGGCTCGATAGCCTTTGCCGCGAATATCGTCGCGTTTACGCTCTATTCGCTACCGCCAGTCGCGGTCTGCCTGTGGCTGAACGGTAATGAACAAGGTTTGCGAATTCTCTATTTGCTGGCCCTGCCAATGGTGGGAATCGCTATTCAACATGTTATCCAGAAACGCTACGATAATTTTGCCCAACAGCTCATGTTTAAGCTGCTGGCCGAGCGGGAAACCCTCAATGGCCTGAGTATGCTTGATCCATTAACCGGCTTATATAACCGCCGTGGCCTGCAAAATCGGCTGGATACGTTACAGGCGCCGGGCAGCCATGAACACTACGTCCTGCTATTGGATATCGATCATTTCAAAGCGTATAACGATCACTACGGTCATATGATGGGCGATCAGGCGTTAATTCGCGTCTCAGCGGCAATTCGGGACGCCGTGCGATCGCGCGATGTCGTCTGCCGTTTTGGCGGGGAAGAATTTCTGGTGTTGCTGACCACCGCCGAACCACAGCAAGCCCGCGCTACCGCAGAACGTATCCGACAGGAAGTATACGATCTTAAAATCCCGCATATGTTTAACGAAAGCGTCGCCACCAATGTCACTGTCAGTATCGGCATTGCGCCCCTGACGGATCGCAATATCGGAGACGCTATCGAAAAAGCGGATAAAGCGCTCTACGAAGCCAAGCATCTTGGACGTAACCACATTCTGGTCAGCGACGACATGCGCGCCCTATGAATCCTGTTGGCGTAATCGTGCTACGCCAGCAGCGTTAACCATAAACCGCTTGCCATCGTTTATCGCTATCGATAGGATTAGCAATCATTATCATTTAGATTAACATCATTAAACTGCGCTATGGCCTACCGTTCCGCACCGATTGCTGACGATATTATCTGGCGAGCCGCTCCCCAGCCGGAAGACGCCTCGCTGGCGGACGCAGTACGCGAGACGATCGCCTCTACCCGTGAGCACCTGTTGGACTTCATCCGGCTGGATGAAACGCCGCCGCCAACGGCGATGACTCTTGCCCAGTGGACGCGCCCCGCGACGTTTCGTTCATTGCTGGCCGCCTATTCCGATCACATCTATCGGCACACGCCAGGCCTGCCACGTGAAAATAAGCCGTTACTCTCCCTGTGGGCGCAATGGTATATCGGGCTGATGGCGCCGCCGCTGATGCTGGCATTACTGACGCAAGCGCGCGCTATCAATGTCTCGGCAGAACATATTCACGTTGAATTTCATGAAACCGGGCGCGCCGCGTGTTTCTGGCTTGATGTGCATCAGGATAACCTGGCAACGGGGCGTTCCCCGGAAGAACGAATGGAAACGCTGGTAGTCTCCGCACTACAGCCGGTCATTCAGGCGCTGGAGGCGACTGGCGACATCAACGCGAAACTTATCTGGAGCAATACCGGTTATTTAATCAACTGGTATCTGACTGAGATGAAACCGCTGCTTGGCGAAGCCCTACTGGCAACGCTACGCCAGCGCTGTTTTTTTGAAAAGCAGCTATCCGACGGTCAGGATAACCCGCTGTGGCGGACCGTCGTAATGCGCGACGGTCTTCTGGTACGCAGAACCTGCTGCCAACGTTACCGCTTACCTGACGTACAACAGTGCGGCGACTGCACGTTAAAGTAAACCGCGTTACGTTGCCTTCAGTTATCGTCACGGCTTACTGCTGCTGGCCTGTCACATTATTATATTTACAGCGGCGCTCTCCGTATGCCAAATTACGTTTTGCCATTTTTGGGTCTACCGTGGCTATTGGTAAGGTCTCAGGAGAGAAGAATGAGTCTGCAATCTGTACGGCAATTTCTGGCCGATCATGCTCCCGATATTGAAATTATCGAATTAAATCAAAGCACAGCGACTGTCGAGCTGGCAGCCAAAGCGCACAACGTAGAGCCAGGGCAGATAGCTAAGACGCTCTCGCTTAAAGTAAAAGACACCATTATCCTGGTGGTCGCGAAAGGCGATGCCCGCCTGGATAATAAGAAGCTTAAAACCACTTTCGGCGCAAAAGCCCGTATGTTGAGCAGCGATGAAGTGGTCAATGCAACCGGACATCCTGTCGGCGGCGTATGTCCCTTTGGGCTGGAGCACCCGCTGCCCGTTTATTGCGACATCTCTCTGAAGGGGTATAACGAAGTATTGCCTGCCGCAGGCGCCACGCACAGCGCGGTACGCATCACGCCGGAAAGAATGGCTGAACTGACATCGGCGACCTGGGTAGACGTGTGCCAATAACGTGCCTGACACCCGGATTCCCCGAACAAGCACGGCGCATCCGGCGCGGGCTATACCCGATGCTGGAGCGCGGTAGCATCTCCGGCGCGCAGATATAACAGAATATCCGCCGCATCGAGTAACCCGGCATCAGAACTCACGCCCAGCTTGGACATCACATTAAACTTATGCGCCCGGATAGTCTTAATGTTACGTTCTAACTGGACGGCAATTTGCGGCATTGAGTAGCCGTTCGACATGAAACGCAGAATCTCCCGCTCGGTTGGACTAAGCATACAATTCTGGTGAAGTTCCCAAAGATTGTCTGTACGCTCCGTTGTCCGCCGGGCGCTATTAAGCGATGTAAATAAGGCATCCTGTAAAACATCCAACGGCGACGCTTTGCTGATGACCCCATCCAGCGGCAGCGGGGATAATGCGCTGATTAAGCGGGCTTCAGCATCATCATCGGCAATCACCAGACGCCGCATATGGGGATAATTTATCGCCAGTTCCGTCAGGCTGGATAATCCTGTCCGGCGTTCAGTTCTTAACGCAGAAAGAGAAAAAATAACGGCAGAAAACGGCGTCTTTAGCGCAGCCTTATAAAACGCGGATGGTTTTGAAAAAATATGAAGCGTATGTCGGCAATCCGGCATTGCATCAAATAGCCCTTTAATACCAATGGTGCTCATCACGCATTTTTCTACGAGCGCAACATTTCTCTTGCTGATTCTGTTTTCCATTCCATGGTTTCTCCATATACCGAAGGTAGGTTCAATTCTCTGGCTCCCTGAGAACTGTTTATCCATGCATACATCTCTGCATTACTGTGTATTGATAAGCGTCGCATGGCGCTATTTTTTTGGGCGCTAATTGTTTTATTACTTTTTTTAAGTAACGCCGCAATTTGGTTAATGCCCCACCCTTTTCCTAAAAGGCGTAATACTTTTCGTTCAGACAGCGTAAGGACAATCGGCCTGTCGTGGGACTGCTGAATTTCAGACGGTACCTGAGGCGATAATAACGTTTTACTTATTCTTTCTGAGCGAGCGTTTCCCGCATGGATAACGCTAATAAGATTCTCGATTGGCTCTTCGTCTGAAAGCAAGGTGCTGACGGGGCCCATCAGGAGATCAACCGCATGTGGATAGCAGGATTTAGGAACCAGAAATACCCAATGTATGTCGCGATATTGCGAGATTAAGCTATAAAAATATTCGCAGATAGCGCGGGAAGAGGCATTGTTAACTGCTAAATCAGCAATAACTAAATTACTCCGGCGTAGCTGTAGCAGCGTTAGCTCTTCTATCGTACGACAATACGCCAGTTTATAATCGGGGAAATTACCTGTTATAGCCCCTTTAAGGCCTTCCTGTATAAGAGGGGTTTTACTGATAATAAGTCCATTTTTGCAGCATCCTGGCAGCATAATTCCTCCGCACCCACGCCGCCACTTTTCATTGCCCCATTAATAAAAACACTATTAACAATGAGCGCAAAGAAATATAAGCCGAGTGGATTAATTATCCTTGTTTTATTTTTAAAAATATAACATTGATTGCGCTACAATCCACATAGCACAAAAACATGAAATCACTATCGCATAGTTACTCATAAAACCAGAAGCAAGACAATTAAATTAACTAAATTTGCACATTAGCAATTCTAACAAAAACGCATCATATTAATAAATTTAAAATATGAGTTCGCCCTTCATTCATATTGCTGAGTCCTAAAACAAAAGCCCAACAATACTGTCTACAATCCATAAAACCCATGTAATATCTGCGAATTACACTAAGTCATGCCTAATTTTACGCCCGCTGCTCACGCCATTGTGGTTAAACCATTAATGCATATCGTTGATAAAATTCACCACGTCATTGATTCAAAAATGAGCGGCCAGGCTGGCATAATGCCTCTATTCTGGAAACGGACATACGAGAACCGTCGCCCATAAGGATATCCTGCCTGTGACGAAGCGCACGTCTCAGGAAGCTTATGCGTTGCGTCTGGCGGCTGACGTTTTTATCAACAAGAAATTGATCTTAACCAACGCCATCATGCCTGCGCTTCGTGTTAAAAAGAAAGCCTCTGTCATAGTGGCGGCGCATAGAATGTCTTTTCGGACAGGACGAGTCATGCAAGAAGAGCAATCAATTCAACGAGCAGTAACACGGTTATGTATTCAATGCGGGCTGCTTTTATTGCAGCACGGGGCGGAAAGCGCACTGGTTGATGAGCTTTCCACCCGCCTCGGTTTGGCGCTCGGTATGGATAGCGTCGAAAGCGCGATCTCCTCTAACGCCATTGTCCTGACGACCATTAAAGACGGACAATGTCTGACATCGACACGTAAAAACCAGGATCGCGGCATTAATATGCACGTCGTCACGGAGGTGCAGCATATCGTTATCCTCGCGGAACATCGTCTGCTGGATTACCAAGGCGTGGAAAAACGCTTTAGCCAGCTCCGCCCGCTGCGTTATCCGCGCTGGCTGGTGGCGTTTATGGTCGGTCTTTCCTGCTCCTGCTTTTGTAAGCTGAATAATGGCGGCTGGGATGGCGCGGTTATCACCTTTTTCGCCAGTATGATAGCCATGTATATTCGCCAGATGCTGGCGCAGCGGCATTTACATCCGCAGATCAATTTTTGCATTACCGCCTTTGTCGCTACCACGATTTCCGGGCTGATGCTCACCCTTCCCGCCTTTAGCCAGACGCCCACTATCGCCATGGCGGCGAGCGTACTGCTACTGGTGCCGGGCTTTCCGCTGATTAATTCCGTCGCAGATATGTTTAAAGGACATATTAATACCGGGCTGGCGCGCTGGGCTATCGCCAGCCTGTTGACACTGGCCACCTGTGTGGGCGTAGTGATGTCAATGACAGTATGGGGGCTACGAGGATGGGTATAATCGACTTTTTACTGGCGCTAATGCAGGACATGATCTTGTCTGCGATCCCCGCCGTCGGGTTTGCGATGGTCTTTAATGTTCCCCACCGGGCGCTTCCGTGGTGCGCGCTACTGGGGGCGCTGGGTCATGGCTCGCGTATGCTGATGATGAGCGCTGGCTTTAATATCGAATGGTCGACGTTTATGGCTTCGCTGCTGGTCGGCAGTATTGGTATTCAGTGGTCACGCTGGTATCTCGCTCACCCTAAAGTGTTTACCGTCGCGGCCGTGATCCCGATGTTTCCGGGGATTTCCGCCTATACCGCGATGATTTCCGCAGTAAAAATTAGCCATCTGGGCTATAGCGAACCGATGATGATCACGCTGCTGACCAATTTTCTGAAAGCCTCTTCCATTGTTGGCGCACTCTCAATTGGCCTCTCTGTACCGGGATTATGGCTGTACCGCAAACGCCCCCGCGTGTGATTGGTGGAACGCCTCCTGCTGTTCTTACAGGTCTGTGTGGTACTATAAAAACAGTCGCCCTTCTCGGTTGTTGTTCCATATTGAGAAACATTATGTCTTCCAGAATTTTAACGTCGGACGTCATCGGTATTGACGTCCTTTTACACGATCATCATGCTGTGCTGGCGAAGTCAACGGGCGGCGCAGTGGCGGTATTCGCTAATAATGCGCCTGCCTTTTATGCCGTGACGCCTGCACGCATGGCTGAACTGCTGGCGCTTGAAGAAAAGTTATCACGTCCGGGAAGCGATGTGGCGTTAGACGCGCAATTTTACGAAGAACCCGAAGCCGCCCCCGTTGCGATTCCCTGCGGAAAATTCGCCATGTATCCCGCCTGGCAACCGGATGCGGATTTTCAGCGTCAGGCTGCCCTTTGGGGCGTGGCGCTTCGGGAGCCGGTCACCGCAGAAGAGCTGGCGGCGTTTATCGCCTACTGGCAGGCGGAAGGTAAGGTTTTTCACCATATCCAGTGGCAGCAAAAGCTGGCGCGCAGCGTGCAAATCAGCCGTTCCAGCAATGGCGGAATGCCGCAGCGCGACATCAATAGCGTCAGCGAACCTGACAATCATATTCCACCAGGTTTTAGGGGGTAACGATGAAAAATGTTGGCGACCTGATGCAGCGTCTACAAAAAATGATGCCTGCGCATATTACGCCGGCGTTTAAAACGGGCGAAGAACTGCTGGCCTGGCAGAAAGAGCAGGGCGAGATCCGGGCGGCAGCGCTGGCGCGGGAAAACCGGGCGATGAAAATGCAGCGCACCTTTAACCGTTCCGGCATTCGACCGCTGCATCAGAACTGTTCGTTTGATAACTATCGGGTTGAGTGCGACGGACAAATGAACGCGTTAAGCAAAGCCCGACAGTACGTTGATGAGTTTGACGGCAATATCGCCAGCTTTGTCTTTTCCGGCAAGCCGGGAACCGGTAAAAACCATCTCGCCGCGGCTATTTGTAACGAGCTGCTGCTGCGCGGAAAGTCGGTACTGATTATCACCGTAGCGGATATTATGTCAGCGATGAAAGACACGTTCAGCAATCGGGAAACCAGCGAAGAGCAGTTGCTTAACGATCTGAGTAACGTTGATCTGTTGGTGATCGACGAGATCGGCGTGCAGACCGAATCTCGCTATGAAAAAGTGATCATCAATCAAATTGTCGATCGTCGTTCCTCGTCAAAACGTCCCACCGGCATGTTGACGAACAGCAATATGGAAGAGATGACGAAAATGCTTGGCGAACGCGTCATGGACCGTATGCGTCTCGGCAACAGTTTATGGGTTAATTTTACCTGGGACAGTTACCGCAGCCGGGTGACGGGTAAAGAGTATTAAATTGCAACGTGCGCCAGGGCGATACGACGCCTGACTGGCATAACACAGGTGATTACCATGAATACAGCGAAACATGTTCTGTGCTGCGCGGCGATCGCCAGCGTACTGATTTCCACCAGCGGTATTGCCGCCAGTCAGTTAAGCGCTCAGGGCGCGAACGCACAGCAGGGCGGGATGTCGCTTTCTGCGCTAACCGGTCTGCTCAGCAGAGGTGCCCAGTCGCTCAGCGCCGATAATATGAATAATGCCGCCGGTATTTTGCAGTACTGCGCCAAACAGAAACTGGCATCCGCTACCAACGTGGAAAACGTTAAAAATCAGATTCTGAACAAGTTGGGGTTGGATACCACACAGCAGGAGCAGGACACTAACTACCTGAACGGCCTGCAAGGGTTGCTCAAGACGAAGGACGGCCAGCAGTTGAACCTCAATAATATCGGCAGTACGCCGCTGGCGGAAAAGGTGAAAACCAAAGCTTGCGATCTGGTGTTGCAGCAAGGGCTGAATTTCCTCTCCTGACTGCGTTTTTCTGACCGTGCGCCACGCCGGGACGCCCTGATAAAAGCCGTGTTTTGGCCCTTTACCCGCCAACACGGCATTAACCCGATTTTTCTCTTCGTCTTTTCCTGTTATTAACCGCTATGGCAGGAAGTGATGCCGATCAAAAAACCAACTTTCTAAACTCATTCTAAATAACAGCGCCGTGTAAAGTTATTAGAATTGCAGCAATGTGACATCGCTATTACATTGTTAGAAATTTTTTCCTGCCAGCGATAAGCCTGGTTTATTGAGGATCGTCAGTTGTCCGAGTTGCTCTCTGTCGCTCTGTTTCTCGCCTCTGTGCTGATATATGCCTGGAAGGCGGGCCGTAACACCTGGTGGTTTGCCGCCACTCTCACGGTGCTGGGACTTTTTGTCATTCTGAATATTACCCTGTATGCCAGCGACTATTTTACCGGCGACGGGATCAACGACGCAGTGCTTTATACGCTCACGAATAGTCTGACGGGAGCGGGAGTCGGCAAATATATTCTGCCGGGAATCGGCATTGCCCTGGCGTTAGTGGCGGTATTTGGCGCGCTGGGATGGATACTACGCCGCCGCCGTCACCATCCTCATCATGTCGGTTACAGCCTGCTGGCGTTACTGCTGGCGTTAGGTTCGGTCGACGCCAGCCCGGCGTTTCGCCAGATCACCGAACTGGTAAAATCACAAATGCGCGATGGCGATCCGGATTTTGCCGTTTATTATAAAGAACCAGCAAAAACCATTCCTAATCCGAAGCTCAATCTGGTCTATATCTACGGCGAGAGCCTGGAACGGACCTATTTTGATAATGACGCGTTCCCCAATCTCACGCCAGAGTTAGGCGCGCTGAAAAATGAGGGGCTGGATTTCAGCCATACCATGCAACTGCCGGGAACGGATTACACCATCGCCGGGATGGTGGCTTCCCAGTGCGGTATTCCGCTGTTTGCGCCGTTTGAGGGCAATGCCTCAGCGTCGGTTTCCAGCTTCTTCCCGCAGAATATCTGCCTCGGTGATATTCTGAAAAACTCCGGCTACCAGAACTATTTCGTGCAGGGCGCTAACCTGCGTTTTGCCGGGAAAGACGTGTTCCTGAAATCACACGGATTTGATCATCTGTACGGCGCTGAAGAGCTAAAAACGGTGGTGGCGGACCCGTCTTATCGTAACGACTGGGGCTTCTACGACGATACGGTGCTCGATGAGGCATGGAAGAAATTTGAAGCGCTTTCCCGCTCAGGCCAGCGTTTTTCGCTGTTTACGCTGACCGTAGATACTCACCACCCGGACGGGTTTATCTCACGCACCTGCAACCGCAAACGCTACGATTACGACGGCAAGCCCAACCAGTCCTTTAGCGCCGTAAGTTGCAGCCAGGAAAACATCGCCGAGTTTATCAACAAAATCAAAGCGTCACCGTGGTTTAAAGATACCGTTATCGTCGTCTCTTCCGACCATCTGGCGATGAACAATACGGCCTGGAAATACCTGAATAAGCAAGATCGCAACAATCTGTTTTTCATTCTGCGCGGCGATAAACCACAGCAGGAGACGCTGGCGGTCAAACGCAACACGATGGACAACGGCGCAACGGTGCTGGATATTCTCGGCGGCGATAATTTTATCGGTCTGGGACGTAGCAGCCTTTCCGGGCAGTCGCTGTCGGAAGTGTTCCTGAATGTAAAAGAGAAAGTGCTGGCGATGAAGCCGGATATCATTCGCCTGTGGAATTTCCCGAAAGAGATAAAAGCGTTCACTATCGATCGGGACAAAAACACGATCGCGTTTTCCGGCAGCCACTTCCGCCTGCCGTTACTACTGCGCGTATCGGATAAGCGTGTTGAACCGTTACCGGAAAGTGAATACTCCGCTCCGCTACGGTTCCAGTTGGCCGACTTCGCCCCGCGCGATAATTTCGTTTGGATCGATCGCTGCTACAAAATGGCACAGCTATGGGCGCCGGCGCTGGCGCTCTCCACCGACTGGTGCGTCTCGCAGGGGCAGCTTGGCGGGCAGCAAACCGTACAGCATGTCGATAAAGCGCAGTGGCAGGGTAAGACGGCGTTTAAAGACACGATGATCGATATGGAACGCTACAAAGGCAACGTCGATACCTTAAAGATTGTCGATAACGATATTCGTTATAAAGCCGATAGCTTTATCTTTAATGTGGCGGGCGCGCCGGAGGAGGTGAAGCAGTTTAGCGGCATTTCCCGGCCGGAGTCCTGGGGGCGCTGGTCAAATGCGCAGTTGGGCGATGAGGTTAAAATCGAATATAAAGCGCCGCTGCCGAAAAAGTTTGATCTGGTGATCACCGCCAAAGCCTTCGGCGACAACGCGAATCGGCCGATTCCGGTACGCGTAGGCAACGAAGAACAGACGCTGGTGCTGGGTCACGATGTGTCCACTATCACGCTGCATTTCAACAACCCGACGGACGCGAATACCTTAGTCATTGCGCCGCCCGCTCCCGTCTCCACCAACGAAGGTAATATTTTGGGCCATTCGCCGCGCAAATTGGGGATTGGCATGGTGGAGATCAAAGTGGTGAATGTTGAGGGTTAAAAGAGAATGTCATATATGCCGGGTGCGGCTGCGCCTTACCCGGCCTACACATCATCTTTATCAATAAACTGGCGCACAGGACTGATAAGCGAAACGCCATCAGGCACTGTATATGCTACACGCCCCTTTCTGTTAATAATCGAACTGACGGTAGTAGCGACGAATATCCAGACTGTGTCCGGTATATTTCTCGAAGTGCGCCGCCAGCCGATCAACCAGCAGTGTCGAGACGACGCAGGGCGCCATGATCCAGCGGAACTCATCATCAATGCCGTCCAGCGCATACGCTTTCGGATCAATCACCACCAGGTTATCGGTAATTTTACTGGCAAAACGCTCAACGCGTTCATCCAGCGCGCGGCATTTCCCTTCCCCTTTCACCAGAATGAGCGGAACGTCTTTTTCCAGCAGCTCCAGAGCGCCGTGGAAAAATTCCGCAGAGCTGACGGGGCGCGTGCGCTTCCACTGCATCTCTTCCAGGATACACATGGAGAACAGATAGACCTCGCCCCACATCTCCGCGCCGCCGACCCACATCATATAATCGCTGTTATGATAACGGCTGGCGATAGCGTCCGCCTGCGGATCAAATTTTTGTTTCGCTTTCAGCAGATTCGCCGGCAGAATTTCCAGTTGGCTGGCGAAGCGATCGTAACTGGCGAATTCGTTATTGCGCGACAGCACGCGGAAAAACAGCCAGTACAGCAACATATATTCATATTCCACGCCATTTTTGTGACGCATCGGAATATGCCATGTCGCCGCCTGCGCCAGCGG
Organism: Salmonella sp. SAL00670; assembly: GCF_046552235.1. Lineage (NCBI taxonomy): Bacteria > Pseudomonadati > Pseudomonadota > Gammaproteobacteria > Enterobacterales > Enterobacteriaceae > Salmonella > Salmonella sp. SAL00670. The sequence continues at coordinate 379,262 of NZ_JBGDUO010000004.1, read as the reverse complement.
AGAGTCCGCATTTTTGGTAATAGCGACTACGCGTATTCCCTGCGCTTTACACCACTCGGCGATCGCCACCGATTCTTTGGTATCACCGGATTTAGACAGCGTAATAACCACAGAGTCTTTATTCAGCCGCTTATTTCCTTTATGAATTAATTCTGCCGCCTGCTCAACATAAACCGGCAACGTTGTTAATTCTTTGGCAAATTCATTAATTGCCATCATTGGCGCCAGTGAACCGCCAACAGAGGCGAAAAATAAAGAACTGAACCCGGCCTGATAAATCTCGTCAGCAACCTGTTCTGCCTTCTGGCGCGCAGCGATGATCTCACGAGCACTCGTCAGGTACTCGTCCTGATTAAAACCCAACATATTTTTCTCCTGATTGTTCAGATTTTACTTTTTAAAACGCGATCGAAATCGTCAAAAATGCGTACCGAAAGGTCGATGCCTTTCAGTGAGGCGATATGAAACGCCATGAGTTGTACCGGCACAATCAACAGCAATGGCGAGAAATGGTGATCAACCGCTACATCCAGCGCAAGCGTCTGGTCATCCTGCGCCGCCTTCGCCAGCGTGAGAGTAAAGGTTTTGGCGACCGCAGGCGTCATATACTCCCGTAGCGCCCTGGAGCGCGCGTCGGGCCGGTCCTCAAAGAAGAACATCACGTGTTCCGCATTGGCTTCCAGATACGGGCCGTGCATATAGGCTTCCAGCTCAAACCCGCTTGAGGGAACACGTACCGTCTCGGTAAATTTAGTTTCCAACTCTTTTGCCACCCCAACCAGCGCGCCGTAGCCTATCGCCACAAAACGCGTCCCGTTTCGTAAAACGGACTGGTGCTGGTGAATAAACGCTTCCGTACGCACGATAACCAACGGCAGGGTTGCCGCGATGCGTTGAAGCTGCGCCACATACTCCTCGACCTGCGATTCCGTCAGTCGCTGCTGCTGACGGGCAACTAACAACGCGATAAGCAACAGATTCAGTACCGTCGCGCTAAATCCACGGGTAACAAAGCCGACGGACTCAATCCCGGTCAGAATATCCAGTGGATAATCACTGGCCTTGCCAAGAGGGCTTTGCGGATCGGCGGTCAGAGCGAATACCGGACGTCCCTGCGCCTGAACTTTACGCATCGCCTCCAGGGTAGAAGCGCTTTTCCCGCTCTGGGAAATAGCAATAACCATATCGGCTTGCGGATCGCTATTCTCATACTGGCTAAAGGTGTACGGCTCTTTAATATCGATAGAGATACCGCAGCGCTCAAAGAAATAACGGGCGCAAAAGGCGGCATTCAATGACGATCCGGTGGCTAATATCAGGATTCGTCGTAACGTTTTTTGGCTGGCGAACCGCGATACATCTTCCAGCGACTGGCGATGGCGGCGAATAATATTCGCCAGGACGTCAGACTCTTCGTTAATATAGGTCAGCATGGTTGGTGACATTGTGTATCCCTCTTAAAATAACCCTATCCAGGAACCGAAAATTCCCACCAGCGCTATACCGCCAATGATGGTTAACGGTTTCACTTTTTTCCCTAACAGCCAGTACACAATGGCGAAGCTAATTAACGGCAGCAGACAAGGCATGATGTCGTTAATAATGTCCTGAACATGGGTTTTCGCCTCTCCCGTACCAAACGTAATGGGAATGGTGATATCAATCATGGAGGCCGTCATCGCGCCAACCACCATCAGACCGATAATCGAGGCGCCATAGGTTAGGCTTTCCATCATTCCGCTTTGCTGAATGCGTTGCAGTACGCCGGTTCCCAGCACATAGCCCCAGCGGGTAAAGAACCAGCGGGCCAGAATATGCGGTACGTTAAACACCAGCAGAAATAAAATCGGCCCCAGAATATTGCCTTTCAGCGCCAGACTGGTACCGATGCCAGTGGCGATAAGACGCAATGTTCCCCAGAAAAAAGAGTCGCCAATACCCGCCAGCGGCCCCATTAACGACGCTTTGACGTTATCGATAGAACTGGCGTCCATCTCTTTCTGCTGGCTATTTTTCTCCTCCATCGCCACGGTAATACCGAGGATCAACGTCACAATGTGCGGCGTGGTATTAAAGAAAGCCAGATGGCGTTTTAGCGCTTCGGCAAGATCTTCTTTTCGGCTATACAGTTTCTTTAATACCGGAATGAGCGTATAGACGAACGCTAGGTTCATTTGTCGTTCATAGTTCCAGGAAAACTCCATCTGGAATGACCGCCAGAAGACGCGGCGTAAATCACGCGCGGTGACCAGACCAGTGGTTTCCGCCTGCTGGCGGTCTTTATCAGAAATCATCTTCATCGTCATGAGACGCTCCTTGCGCAGGTGCCGGTTGCGAGGCCGCAAATTTCGGCATATTGACCATCACGACGGCGACGATCGCGCCGAGAATTGCAATACCCGTCACCGGAATTTTTAAATACGCCATTAAAACAAAACCGAGGAAAAAATAGGGGGCGACCTTTTTATTAATTAATAAGCGCGCCAGCATGGCAAAACCCAGCGCGGGAATAATACCGGTGGCAACGCTTAATCCATGTTTAATAAATTCTGGAATGGCATCCAGAAAACCTTTAACCATATTCACGCCCGCTAAATAAGAGACCGTGACGATAATCCCCAGCGTCAGCGACAGCCCAATGCCGGAGATTAAATGCATACGCTCAATGCCCCGGGTATCCCCCATCTCAGCGTAAGCATCGGCTTTATGACAGAGCAACGGAATAAACATTCCGTTATAGATATTTTTCACAATTAACGCCAGTGTCGCGATAGGCAAACCTAATAACAGCGCGGTTTCCGCCCCAGCGCCAGAATTAATCGCAAAGGCCACACCTAAAATACCGCCAGTGACCACATCCGGCGGCAGCGACGCGCCCACCGAAAAGGAACCGATAAACGCCAACTCCAGCGTCGCGCCCATCACAATTCCGGTTTCCATGTCGCCCAGCACCAGTCCGGTTAAAAGTCCGGTCACGATAGGTCTGGAAATCAGCGACGTCCCTAATGCATATTCAGACTGGGCGATAAACGCCACCAGTCCCAGTAAAAGTGCCTCTATCATAAAATATCCTCAGGCGTTAATCCGCTCAGGCAAAAAGTTGTTTACGATCGTTAGGCACCAGCCGAATTTCTATCTCTACTCCGCCAGCCGCCAGCTCCCGAAGTTGAGTCATTTCATCCGCTAACAGATTGATGGCTTTAGCAATATTCTGGCTCCCTTCACGTACCTTCGTGCCGCCTAAATTAATGCTTTTAATGTCGGGTAATTCGCGCGCCAGCCGGTACGCATCCGCCACGGATTCAACAACAATAAAAAGTTTATATTTATCGGTAACGCCGCTTTTTATCGCTTCAATTGAATCGGCAATATTTTTAATAACCAGCTTCACCGCGGGCGGCTTCGCCATCTTAATGGTGGTTTTACGCAGGTCATCATTAGGTACGCTGTCGTTGGCAATTAAAATACAGTCGGCGCCAACGTACTGCGTCCAGGAAAAGGCGACCTGTCCATGTAATAAACGATGATCCACCCGTAAAAAAACAATCATGACGCTTCCTCCCCTTAAAAATCTTTATCGCTTTGCATGGCGCTGGTGATAGTTTGATTGCAATACTGAATATTTTCTTTTGAATCCGCTAACGCCGTCATTATGGTATGCGTGGTATTGCCATCGTTTTCCGACATAAAGAGATCGATAACCAGCGGCAGGTTAATCCCTGCCAGCAGATGAAAATTTTCCCGTGATAAATAACGGACAAATTCATTATTCACGCTGCCGGCAAAAATATCGGTCAGCGCAATAATTTCATCTTCCGGCGGGATCCGGGCAATTAGCGTATCTACCTGCTGGCTTAAATCTACGCTCTCTTCAACGTAAGCGCACAGCGTCCAGACATTTGACCGTTTGCCTAAAATCAGCTCCACGGAGTTTAAAACCCCGCTGGCCAGCGTGCCGTGGCTGGCGAAAATATAATGTCTCTTCATCCTGACCTCTAAAACACATTCCACTGTGATAAAAGAGAGCAAGCGGCGTGCCAGAAAAAGTGGCGCGCCGAAAAAAGATGCGGGTTAACAGAGGGAAATAGTTAAAACTGTTGATCTTGCTCGATAAGTTCTGTTTCGAAGGTCAGGATATTATGGATATAGCCAAGCTCGGCGGTGGGGATTTTGACACTGTAGTTACTCTCAATGACACTAAACGCTTCCCGTAGCCGATTCAGTTCCTGTTCCGGACACTGTTGTCCACTATAAGCAGTAATGCCCGCATGGCGGATCAGACGCTCAATCAGGCAACTAATATGCACATAGAGCGCCACCTTTCTTTCATTCGAGACGGTAACGCCCGCCAGATGCTCATAACGCAGCAGAAACTGCTCAACATGGTTGATGACTTTGCTGGTGTCGAGGATGGTGACGGATTCGATCACTCGTCGGAGCGAGAAGTTTTTCAGCAGCAGGTTGTTGATCTCCGCCACCTGCTCCGGCGTGGTCAGCGAACCAAACAGCCGCATCAGATAGTGATTCCCCTCGCCGGAGATCAGCGAGTCGAGCGAAATCCACGGCACGCTGGCGATGTGCGGGTCCAGCGTGCCGACTATCGCCAGTACGTCGTAGCGCATAAACACCGGCTCCTGGGTTTTATTGCTCGCCAGCATCGCATAATCGCAGGCGACGACGTCAATCTCCAACGCCTGCGGAATACTGGCGCTCAGTAATGCGCAAAGATTCGTCGCCACCCCGATACCGGTCGCGCAGGTGGTCAGTATGGCGCGCGGTTTGTTGCTTTTCGGCCAGTAGAGCTGATACTCGACCGGCACATCCCGGGCGATATCGCGGGCGATCTCTTCAATAAAATGCCCCTGTAAAATACGCTCCCCTACATACAGGGCCATGCTGGTCGAGACGTTGTTGATAATCGTCACCGGCGTGGAAAGCGCGCGATCAAAATGACGATGAATGGCTTTGAGCGATCCCATATCCACCAGAATCATCAGGCCGGAGGCGAGCGGATGCTCTTCCAGATAGCGCATCACCTGTTGCGCTATCGCCTCCGGCGTGACGTCCAGCGGCATATCGAACGATTCAAAAATCGTATTTTTCAGTAACCGGTTGGCGACGTTGGCGATACTGCTGGCGGTGGCATAGCCATGCGCCAGAATCACCGCATGCGTCACCTGTTTTTGGTTGTTAGCCCCCTGTTTATGCAGCCAAAGCGCCAGCAGCAGCATATCAATGCGTCTCGGCTCCAGATCCAGCTTCTGGCCCAGCGTCTCCAGAATTTGTAAACAGAAGCTGTACAGCAGCGGATATTTCTGGGCGAGGAAGGCGTCCAGTTGGCGGATCTGCTCGCTGTTGAGACGAGAAGGCGCCAGTGCGGTACGATGGATTAAATAGTGGCTAAGCGCGTAAATACAGTTGCCGTTAAGCTGCATATTGAAGCGCTTCTCCAGACGATAAAACTCTTCCCGCACCTGGCTTGTAATTAACAGCAACCGCTGTGAGTGCACATTATCGTCGCCGGTAAAAATCAGGCGATCGAAGAGGGTCTCAATTTCATCGCCCATTCTTTTTTGTACCGTCTCCCACCCCTCTTTCCCGCTACGTACCAGCTCGTACAGCGCCAGCACATGACACTGCGTATCATGGATCATGCCCTGCATCTCGTCGCGGGCGCGCAGCAGCCAGGTAAGGTTCGTGTCGGGCGAGATGCTCACCGGCGTGTCGTCCGCCAGCGGTTCATTCAGTGACGGCAATGCCGACAGCATGGCATCCGGCAGATCGTGCAGCGACACGGTAACGGTTTCCTGCCCAGGCTTTTTCGCCCATGCCGTCGCCACCGCATACTTCACCACATTTTTCAGCTCGCCGACGTTGCCGCGATAAACATATTGATTGAGGATCTGCAACAAACGCGGTTTGAGGATAAGCGTGGCCGAAAGTTTTTTCGCCTCCGTCCAGAAAAACAGTAAGATCAGCGCCTCTTTTTCCTGGCGGCTGCGGTGCTGGAGATCCGGCAGGTTGACCTGAATCGGGATGCGTCGCAAAAATGTCGTCAGAAAGGTACTGTGTATCTCTTCGGTCGTCGCAAATACCAGACGTACCGAAACCGGATGCCCCTGCGCGGTGTCGCCTACCCGATAAATTTCACCACGATCGAGCCAGGTAAAGAGCTTCTCCTGCCCTTCGGCGCTCAGCCGGTGGACTTCATCCAGGAATAACATGCCGCCGTCAGCCGCCTCGAACGCGCCCGGTCTGTCGCTCTGCGCGCCGGTAAACGCGCCCTTCACATAGCCAAAAAGATTCGCCGCGAGCAGTTCGGGATTGCTCGCATACTGGGCGCAATTAAAACTGATAAATGGCGCATCCGGCGACAGAAGCGCCTGGGCGATGGCATATTCGTGCATGAGCTGCGCCAGATAACTTTTCCCGGTGCCGCTTTCGCCGGTCATCAGTAGCGGCAGTCCGCCGTCGGGATAAAACAGCGCGGTTTTCAGTTGCTCAATCGGCCGCTTCAGGCTTTCGTTATGACCAATCAACAGAGAAAAGTGATCGTCCGGCGCGCACTCCTGTTCCCCGTGCGCTAACAGCTCCGCGACGCTGGCGTATTCATTACGCGAAAGGGTAAAAAACTGTTGGCTAAATGCCTGCTTATGCAGGAAATAGACGGGACGGGTATTGATTTTGCAGAGCACGCCCTGCGCCACCAGTTGGTTCAGATAATGGCTGGCGGTATTGCGCTGCATATTAAAACGCTGCGCCAGATAGCGCGCGGTAAACACCTCACTGACATTTTCCGGATCAAAAAAATCCGTTTGGTTCATCAGGAAAGCAAGCAGGGCATCTTTGCGCATCGTATCCTCTCACGATTATCACATCAGCAATTATGATGCCGCGAAACAAGGCTCTCCTGCCGTGCGTTCTCTCGCTTTATTCATTTTTTGTGGATCACCGCACACCTTCACTCAACGTTGGATTAACGCGCGACGCCAGAAAAGAGAGGAGGAAGCGGCGCACGGCCTGGCGTATGAATCACGCTGCACCATGCGCCTGATGCTGGTTTAAAATCGGCCTGCGCGGACTGCCAGGCCTGGTAAGCGCTACGCCATCAGGCAAAAGTGTGAACATCTCATCCGGCCTACGGTCGTCTGTAGGCCGACTGTTCACCACTACGCCCTTAAAACGTTTCCCAATTATCGCTGCCGTCGGCCACAGCGGCCTTTGGTGACGACACGGCTGCCGGGGTTTTTACCGCAGCCACTTCACGCGCACGCTGCTGTTGCTGGTGAATACGGAACACCGCGACGGCCTGGGTCAGACGGCTGGCTTGCTCTTCCAGCGCCGCAGCCGCGGCGGCGGACTCTTCCACCAGCGAGGCGTTCTGCTGCGTTACGCGATCCATCTCCGCTACCGCCAGGCCCACCTGGTCGATACCACGGCTTTGCTCGTCGGACGCCGAGGCAATCTCGCCCATGATATCGGTCACGCGGGTCACTGCATTGACGATCTCATCCATGGTTTCACCGGCGCTTTCGACCAGCGTCGACCCCACATCAACACGGCTCACGGAATCCTCAATCAGACTCTTGATCTCTCGTGCCGCCTGCGCGCTACGCTGGGCCAGATTACGGACTTCACCGGCTACCACCGCGAACCCGCGTCCCTGCTCGCCTGCGCGCGCCGCTTCTACCGCCGCATTCAGCGCCAGGATATTGGTCTGGAAAGCAATACCGTCGATTACGCTGATAATATCGGCGATTTTCTGCGAACTGGAGGCGATATCGCGCATTGTTTGTACGACGTTATCCACCACTTTGCCGCCTTTTTGCGCTGTTTCAGAGGCGCTCAATGCCAGGTGACTGGCCTGACGGGCGTTTTCGGCGTTCTGTTTCACGGTGGCGGTCAGTTGTTCCATACTGGCGGCAGTCTCTTCCAGAGACGCTGCCTGCTGCTCAGTACGGGAAGAGAGATCGTTGTTGCCCATCGCAATCTCGCTGGCGCCGCTATAGATCGCATTCGCGCCGTTACGTACATCGCCAACGGTACGCATCAGTTCACTTTGCATATGACGCAGGTTTTCAGCCAACTGCCCCATTTCGTTGGAGCCTTCCACGTCGATACGCTTCACCAGATCGCCGCTGGCGATATGACGAATGCTTTCAATCAGACGATTCATCGGGGCGATAAGCGACAGTTTGATGCCGAACCAGACGGCGATAATGACCACCAGAACGGCAATCAGCACACTGACCAGTACCCACATCGCCTGGTTGTAGGAACTGTTGTTATCCTCAACAGCAATATCGTACAGACGATCGTTTTGCTGCATATAGGCCATGTACTGCTTCTCAAAAGCGTCCTGATAGCTTTGAGTCGGTTGATCAAAAAACTCGTTAATCTTACCCGCGCCAAGAAGCTGAATAAGCTCCGCCAACGCGCCGTGGTAGATATCATAGGTTCGTTTGATCTCAAGGAAAGCCGCTTCACTCTGACGTGGATCGCGCGGTAACGCCTCATACTGCTCCCAGTTTTTTTCGGTCAGCTTCAGCGTATTGGTCGCCCCCTGCATCAGTTCAGCGACAGTTGCGCCGCTGCCAATATTGCTCTGGTCCATCATCCAGCGGATACCCGCGCGATTCAGGGTATTACGCGTTTGCAACAGCTCCACCCAGGTTGCATTCAGGGCAGACTGCTGCTGACGAATGGTTTGCAATACGGTGAAGTTTTCTTTGTCATTCTTCAGCGAGTTGAAGAACAGCCCGCCGGATGTCAGTTGTAAAAGGCCAAATAGCGCCAATACCAGCAGTAAGCTGGTAACAATTTTAATTCGCTTTAACATGTTTTCTCTTTCCGCTAGACAGATACAGAATTTTCGGCCTGGAAAGGGAAAACTTTATGGGATGCGCGCCATTAATATCACGATTAGCTCAGTGAAGTCGTTATGACGCCCCGCGCAACAAGGATCATCCCATTTTATATCGTGATCTCAATCACATAAAATAGCCCACGCCCTCCTCTGCGAAACCGCTTACCGGTACGTCCGACCGCTTAAACCGCCATACAACCACTCACTGATTTACCTAACTTTACGCGCGCGATGATCTGGCAAGATCCTCTCAGCATAGCAGTCAATCTACCTCCTCAAACACGAACTCAATGTCCACCCAGCTTCGGCTGATAATTAAACTTACAACCAGGTTTTACTATGGATACGAAAAAGATATTCAAGCACATACCCTGGGTGATTCTCGGAATCATCGGTGCTTTCTGCCTCTCGGTTGTTGCCCTACGTCGGGGTGAACACGTGAGCGCCCTGTGGATCGTGGTCGCTTCCGTTTCCGTCTATCTGGTGGCTTACCGCTACTACAGCCTGTATATCGCCCAGAAGGTCATGAAACTCGACCCGACGCGCGCGACGCCGGCGGTCATCAATAACGACGGCCTGAACTACGTGCCGACTAACCGCTACGTACTGTTTGGTCACCACTTCGCCGCCATCGCCGGCGCAGGTCCGCTGGTCGGGCCGGTATTGGCCGCGCAGATGGGCTATCTGCCGGGGACACTGTGGTTGCTGGCGGGCGTGGTGCTCGCGGGCGCAGTGCAGGACTTTATGGTGCTGTTCATCTCTTCCCGCCGTAACGGCGCCTCTCTTGGCGAGATGATCAAAGAAGAGATGGGTACCGTTCCAGGCACCATCGCGCTGTTCGGCTGCTTCTTAATCATGATCATCATCCTCGCGGTGCTGGCATTAATCGTGGTGAAAGCGCTGGCCGAAAGCCCGTGGGGCGTCTTCACCGTCTGCTCAACGGTGCCGATTGCGCTGTTTATGGGCATCTACATGCGCTTCCTGCGTCCGGGACGCGTAGGCGAAGTCTCCGTTATTGGTATCGTGCTGCTGGTGGCGTCTATTTACTTCGGCGGCGTAATTGCCCACGACCCGTACTGGGGCCCGGCGCTGACCTTTAAAGACACCACCATTACCTTCGCGCTGATCGGCTACGCCTTTGTTTCCGCGCTGCTGCCGGTATGGCTGATCCTCGCCCCGCGCGACTATCTCGCTACCTTCCTGAAAATCGGCGTGATCGTCGGTCTGGCGCTGGGGATTGTGATCCTCAACCCGGAACTGAAAATGCCGGCATTGACGCAGTATGTCGACGGTACCGGCCCGCTTTGGAAAGGCGCTCTGTTCCCGTTCCTGTTCATCACCATCGCCTGTGGCGCCGTCTCTGGCTTCCACGCGCTCATCTCTTCCGGCACCACACCGAAACTGCTGGCCTGTGAGACCGATGCGCGTTTTATCGGCTACGGCGCGATGCTGATGGAGTCCTTTGTTGCGGTGATGGCGCTGGTGGCGGCCTCGATCATTGAACCGGGTCTCTACTTCGCGATGAACACCCCGCCGGCAGGTCTGGGCATTACCATGCCAAACCTGCACGAGATGGGCGGCGAGAACGCGCCGCTGATTATGGCGCAGTTGAAAGACGTTACTGCACATGCAGCGGCGACCGTCAGCTCTTGGGGCTTTGTGATTTCCCCGGAACAAATCCTGCAAACTGCGAAAGATATCGGTGAACCGTCAGTATTGAACCGCGCAGGCGGCGCGCCAACGCTGGCAGTAGGTATCGCGCATGTGTTCCACAAAGTCCTGCCGATGGCGGATATGGGCTTCTGGTATCACTTCGGTATTCTGTTCGAAGCGCTGTTTATCCTGACCGCACTGGATGCGGGTACCCGTTCCGGCCGCTTTATGTTGCAGGATTTGCTGGGTAACTTCGTCCCGTTCCTGAAAAAAACCGATTCTCTGGTCGCGGGTATCATCGGTACCGCAGGCTGCGTCGGTTTGTGGGGCTATCTGCTGTATCAGGGCGTGGTCGACCCGCTGGGCGGCGTGAAGAGCCTGTGGCCGCTGTTCGGTATCTCTAACCAGATGCTGGCCGCCGTGGCGCTGGTGTTGAGCACCGTGGTACTGATCAAAATGCAGCGCACCAAGTACATCTGGGTGACGGTGATCCCGGCGGTATGGCTGCTGATCTGCACCACCTGGGCGCTGGGCCTGAAACTGTTCAGCGCCAACCCACAGATGGAAGGTTTCTTCTACATGGCAAACCTGTATAAAGAGAAGATTGCCAACGGCACCAACCTGACCGAGCAGCAGATTGCCAACATGAACCATATCGTGGTGAACAACTACACTAACGCTGGTTTGAGTATTCTGTTCCTGGTGGTGGTGTACAGTATTATCTTCTACGGTTTCACCACCTGGATGAAGGTACGCAACAGCGATAAACGTACCGACAAAGAAACCCCGTATGTGCCCGTGCCGGAAGGCGGCGTGAAGATCTCTTCACACCACTAAAACTGATGCCGGGTAGCGCACAGCGCTCCCGGCTAGTGTAGGCCGGATAAGGCGCAAGCCGCCATCCGGCTTTATTCATTAACAGGACGGCAGAATGTTTGATACTTTAGGTCAGGCAAAAAAATATCTCGGCCAGGCGGCAAAAATGTTGATTGGTATTCCGGACTACGACAACTATGTCGAGCACATGAAAACCAACCATCCCGACAAGCCGTACATGACCTATGAAGAGTTCTTCCGCGAACGTCAGCAAGCACGTTACGGCGGCGATGGCAAAGGCGGTATGCGCTGTTGTTAATGGAGAGACTATGATCCCGATTGCAGTTACCCTACTTACCGGTTTTCTTGGTGCCGGCAAAACCACCCTACTACGCCATATCCTCAACGAACAACATGGTTTTAAAATTGCTGTTATCGAAAACGAATTTGGCGAAGTCTCCGTTGACGATCAACTGATTGGCGATCGCGCCACACAGATCAAAACCCTGACTAACGGCTGCATCTGCTGTACCCGCTCCAACGAGCTGGAAGATGCGCTATTAGACCTGCTCGACAGCCGCGACCGCGGCGATATTGCTTTCGACCGCCTGGTGATTGAATGTACCGGCATGGCTGACCCCGGCCCGATTATTCAGACCTTTTTCTCCCATGACGTATTATGCAAACGCTACCTGTTAGACGGCGTGATTGCGCTGGTCGACGCGGTGCACGCTAACGAGCAGATGAACCAGTTCACCATCGCTCAGTCGCAGATAGGCTACGCCGACCGTATCCTGCTGACCAAAACCGACGTGGCAGGCGACAGCGAGAAACTGCGCGAGCGGCTGGCGCGTATCAACGCCCGCGCCCCGGTTTATACCGTGGTACACGGCGATATTGACCTGAGTCAGTTGTTTAATACCAGCGGCTTTATGCTGGAAGAGAACGTGCTGGCAAGCCAACCGCGTTTCCACTTTATTGCCGATAAACAGAACGATGTGTCGTCAATTGTGGTGGAGCTGGATTACCCGGTGGATATCAGCGAGGTTTCGCGGGTGATGGAAAACCTGCTTCTGGAATCAGCGGATAAACTGCTGCGTTACAAAGGGATGCTGTGGATCGACGGCGAACCCAACCGTCTGCTGTTCCAGGGCGTGCAGCGTCTCTACAGCGCCGACTGGGACAGACCGTGGGGCGACGAAACGCCGCACAGCACGCTAGTGTTTATCGGGATCCAGTTGCCGGAAGACGAGATCAGAGCGGCGTTTGCGGGGTTAAGGAAGTAACCCGCATCAAGGCCATCACAGAATGATGGCCTTCAGAGCAGATATGGCACTCTCTATTCACCGTTAGCATATTATATCTTCCACCAGCGCACCACTACATAATGATAAATACAAACTACCTTAACCACGAGGGGATATTATACTCCGGCAAAGGCTCCACACTATAAGTATCTCTCCTGTCGCTCCCTTTTTTGCAGGTGATCTCATAGAAACCCCACTTATCATTTTTATCCGAATAAAACACAGTATATTTATCAGTATTAAAACCAAAATATTTTTCGTTTTTATTCTTCACTTCCAATTCACCGCACTTTGCTTCATTGCGCCATTCATGGTTGATGGTCTTTTTTAGCACAAAATAAGCGACATCACCAATCAACATAGGAACAAGCAGAAACAAAAACATAGACATAATAAAAGCACCTGTTAATGTAAAGATTCGATACCCTTTTGCTTTATCACCGTAACGCAGAAATAGCCCATAGCAAATAGGTTGTGATAACCACAGGAAAAACATAAGAAATGCGGTGGCTTTCCAACAATATTCTAACCATGGAGAAGAGGATAGCTCCAGATTACTGATTTGCCAGAAAATACTGGCAGAGTAACTACTAGTAAAAACAAAAACACCTGAAAATGCGGTAACCGCCAAGCCGATTACCTTAAAGGTTTTTACTGTATTATTTCTGGCAAAATCTAAAATAGTCAAAATACTACTAATGAGGATAGAGACTGAAAATAAAATAGCTAACCAATACGTTATGGTGTTGACAAACACATTAGCAGACAACAACAAAAGCAAAAAAATTGACCATGCAGTTAGCGATAGAATACCAGCAAACCGAGTCAATAAATGATCATTGTCTGTGCGTACAAAGAAACTGATATATTCCCTAATTCGATTTTCTTGAGTGCAAGAGAATATTAGAATAGATACAAAGAGAAATGCAACCAGGTAACTTTTTAAAGGAACTTTATAGGGGATTAAATAGATTGCGATCACGCCATAGACAATCACCGCAGAATCTAATTTTTTCTGTTTAAAATGTTTAAGAAAGGATCTCCAAATCTTAATAACTTCCATATTAAAACCTTATATGTTGGGTACAGAATTCACGAATTCATCTAAAACAGAGACTTAACACCAATAATGCACACAGAGTGTAATGATTTCATCTGATTTTGTGTGTAGAATTTGCGCATCGCTATTCGATGAGAATCCCCAATGGCTGACCTGAACCTGAGTACCCTGACGGAAGCAGACATCATCACCAAACGCGTTATGCCCGCCATCCTGAAAGCTGGCTGGGATAACACAACTCAAATCCGACAGGAAGTCAAACTCCGGGACGGTAAGGTCATCGTGCGCGGCAAAGTCGCGGCGCGTAGAACGGTGAAATCTGCCGATATCGTGCTGTACCACAAATTAAACATGCCGCTGGCGGTGATCGAAGCTAAAGCCAATAAACATGAAATCGGCAAAGGTATGCAGCAGGCGCTGGGTTATGCGCACCTGCTGGACGTTCCTTTCGTCTTCGCTACCAATGGCGATGGCTTTATCTTCCATGATAAAACGGCAACCGGCGCGATTGAGCGAGAAATTACCCTCGACGAATTCCCAACGCCTGATGAATTGTGGCAAAAATACTGCCAGTGGAAAGGGTACACCGCCGCGCAAATGCCGATCGTCACCCAGGATTATTACAACGACGGCAGCGAAAAGCGGCTGCGCTACTACCAGCTTCAGGCCATCAACAAAACGCTGGAGGCTGTGTCTAACGGGCAAAACAGATTATTACTGGTCATGGCGACAGGAACCGGTAAAACGCTGACGGCGTTTCACATCATCTGGCGTTTATGGCGGTCAGGCGTTAAAAAACGCATCCTGTTCCTGGCAGACCGAAACGTCCTTGTTGACCAGACCCGACTTGATGACTTTCAGCCTTTCGGCTCCGCAATGACCAAAATCACCGGGCGCACTCTCGACCCCGCTTTCGAAATCCATCTTGCGCTCTATCAGGCGTTAACCGGCAATGAAGAGCATCAAAAAGCGTTTAAGCAGGTTTCGCCGGATTTCTTTGATCTGATTATCATCGACGAATGCCACCGAGGCAGCGCCTCTGAAGACAGCGCCTGGCGTGAAATTCTGGATTATTTCAGCTCCGCCACACAGATTGGTATGACCGCCACGCCGAAGGAAACTCACGAGGTCTCCAATAGCGACTACTTTGGCGATCCTATTTACACTTATTCGTTGAAAGAAGGGATCGAGGACGGATTCCTCGCTCCTTACAAAGTGGTTCGTGTCGATATTGATGTTGATTTACAAGGCTGGCGACCCGTGCGCGGCCAGAGCGACCTCAACGGTGAACTGATCGATGACAGAATCTATAACCAGAAAGATTTCGACCGCACGATGGTCATCGACGAGCGGACTGAACTGGTGGCGAAAACCATTACCGATTACCTCAAACGCACCAATCCGATGGATAAAACCATCGTGTTTTGCGAAGACATTCCGCATGCTGAACGTATGCGCCGGGCGCTGATCAACCTCAACCCGGAGATGGTAAAACGTAACGATAAATATGTGATGAAAATCACCGGGGATGACGAAGAAGGGAAAGGCCAGCTGCAGAATTTCAGCGACAAGAAAAAAGAATGGCCGGTGATTGTGACCACCTCAGAACTCATGACTACTGGCGTAAACGTTAAGACCTGCAAACTGATCGTGCTGGACCAAACCATCCGCTCAATGACTAAATTTAAACAGATCATTGGCCGGGGTACCCGCATCGAACAAGACTACGGCAAACTGTGGTTCACCATTCTTGATTTCAAAAAGGCCACTGAACTGTTTGCCGACGAGCGCTTTGACGGTATCCCGGAAAAAGTGATGGAAGCCACGCCAGATGACATTTCGGACCCGGACTCCGGCTTCAACGAAACGCTGGAGGAAGAAACGCCTGACGTCTTTGCCGACGAGGATATCAACGGGGCAGACGAAGATCCGGCCACCTACACCACCAGCACGATGGGCGGCTCCGGCCCGTTACCGGAAGAGGAAGACAACCGGGTCCGTAAATTTCACATTAACGGCGTCACCGTTGGTGTGGTCTCGCAACGCGTCCAGTATTACGACGCCGACGGCAGGCTGGTCACCGAATCCTTCAAAGATTACACCCGCAAAACCGTGCTCAAAGAGTGCGCCTCACTGGATGATTTTGTCCGGAAATGGCAAGATGCTGACCGCAAAGCGGCGGTGATCAAAGAGCTCGAATTACAGGGCATCCTTTGGGATGTTCTGGCGGAAGAGGTGGGCAAAGATCTTGACCCGTTCGACATGCTCTGTCATGTGGTGTATGGTCAGCCGCCGCTCACGCGCAAAGAGCGCGCAGACAATGTTCGCAAGCGTAATTATTTCACCAAATATTCCGATGCCGCGCAGACTGTACTCAGCAATTTGCTGGACAAATATGCCGATGCGGGCGTGGAAGAAATCGAGAATATTCAGGTGCTGAAGCTCAAACCGTTCGACCAGATGGGCACTCTGCAGGAGATCATCACCGACGGCTTTGGTGACAAAGGCACCTATATGCAGGCAGTGAGTGACCTGGAAAGCGAAATTTACCAGCTTCCTCCCCGCTCCGCCTGAACATCCTGATTACGCCACCTGCGGCCCGTCTGCCGCAGGTGGCTTTGTTTTTTTATAAAGGGACGACCCCATGTCAATCAGCTCGGCTATCAAATCATTACAAGACATCATGCGCAAAGATGCAGGCGTCGATGGCGACGCACAGCGTCTGGGTCAGCTCTCCTGGTTACTGTTCCTGAAGATCTTCGACGCCCAGGAACAGGCGCTGGAAATCGAGCAGGAAAAATACAGGCTGCCGATGCCGGAGCGCTACCTGTGGCGCAACTGGGCGGCCGATAACGAAGGGATCACCGGCGATAAACTGCTGGCGTTCGTCAACGACGACCTGTTTCCGACGCTAAAAGATCTGCCCGCGCAGATCGATATCAACCCGCGCGGCTATGTGGTTAAGCAGGCATTCAGCGATGCCTATAACTACATGAAAAACGGTACCCTGCTGCGTCAGGTGATCAACAAGCTGAACGAGATCGATTTTACCCGCGCCAGCGAACGTCATCTGTTCGGCGATATCTACGAACAGATCCTCCGGGATTTACAGGCCGCAGGCAACGCGGGTGAATTCTACACCCCACGCGCCGTGACCCGTTTTATGGTCGAGCGCGTCGATCCGAAACTCGGCGAATCGATTATGGATCCGGCCTGCGGCACCGGCGGCTTCCTCGCCTGCGCGTTTGATCATGTTAAAAATCATTATGCGCACACGGTCACCGACCACCAGATCCTGCAAAAACAGATCCACGGCGTGGAGAAGAAACAGCTACCGCATCTGCTTTGCACCACCAATATGCTGCTGCACGGTATCGAAGTGCCAGTACAGATCCGCCACGATAACACGCTGAACAAACCGCTCTCCTCCTGGGACGAGCAGATGGATGTGATTATCACCAACCCGCCGTTCGGCGGCACCGAAGAAGACGGCATCGAGAAGAACTTCCCTTCCGATATGCAGACCCGCGAAACGGCGGATCTGTTCCTGCAACTGATCATTGAAGTGCTGGCGAAAAACGGCCGCGCGGCGGTGGTGCTGCCGGACGGCACGCTGTTTGGCGAAGGCGTGAAAACCAAGATCAAAAAGCTGCTCACCGAGGAGTGCAACCTGCACACCATCGTGCGTCTGCCGAACGGCGTGTTTAACCCGTACACCGGGATCAAAACTAACCTGCTGTTCTTTACCAAAGGTCAGCCGACCAAAGAGATCTGGTTCTACGAGCACCCGCACCCGGCGGGCGTGAAGAACTACAGCAAAACCAAGCCGATGAAGTTTGAAGAGTTCCAGGCCGAGATCGACTGGTGGGGCAACGAAGCCGACGGCTTCGCCAGCCGCGTCGAGAACGAACAGGCGTGGAAGGTCAGCATCGACGAGGTGATTGCCCGCAACTTTAACCTCGATATCAAAAACCCGCACCAGGCGGAGACCGTCAGCCACGATCCGGACGAACTGCTGGCGCAGTACGCGAAGCAGCAGGAAGAAATCCAGACCCTGCGCCACCAGCTGCGCGATATTCTCGGCGCGGCGCTCTCCGGCAAGGAGGCCAACTGATGGCGGTGGAAAAACTGATTGTTGACCATATCGACACCTGGACCACGGCGCTGCAAACCCGTTCCACGGCGGGGCGCGGTAGCTCGGGTAAGATTGACCTGTACGGCATTAAGAAGCTGCGCGAGCTGATTCTGGAGCTGGCGGTGCGCGGCAAGCTGGTGCCGCAGGATCCGAACGATGAACCGGCGTCGGTGCTGCTGAAACGCATTGCGGCGGAAAAAGCCGAGCTGGTGAAGCAGGGGAAAATTAAAAAGCAAAAGCCGCTGCCGGAGATTAGCGAGGAGGAGAAACCGTTTGAGCTGCCGATGGGGTGGGAATGGACGAGGTTAGGATCTATTTCAAACTATGGTTTTTGTGATAAAGCAGAACCTGAAGACGTAACACCTGAAACATGGATCCTTGAATTAGAGGATATAGAGAAAGTCACATCAAAGCTTATCAATAAGGTAACTTTTGCAGAAAGACCGTTTAAAAGCTCTAAGAATCGATTCTCACAAGGTGATGTACTTTATGGAAAATTACGTCCGTACCTGGATAAAGTGATCGTTGCTAATGAACCGGGTGTATGTACTACTGAAATTATCCCAATAACAAGCTATGGTAATATTTACCCAGAGTTCTTACGTCTATTGCTGAAAGCACCAAATTTCATTATTTATGCAAATAGCTCTACACATGGAATGAACTTGCCAAGGCTTGGTACAGAAAAAGCTCAGCAGGCTGTCATCGAATTAGCTCCTATCCAGGAGCAACTGCGAATTGTTTCACGTGTTGATAAACTCATGTCCCTCTGCGATCAACTGGAACAGCACTCCCTGACCAGTCTGGATGCCCATCAACAGCTGGTAGAAACCCTGCTAACCACGCTGACCGACAGCCAGAACGCCGATGAACTGGCCGAAAACTGGGCGCGTATCAGCGAGCATTTCGACACGCTGTTTACCACCGAAGCCAGTATTGCCGCCTTAAAACAGACCATTCTGCAACTGGCGGTGATGGGCAAACTAGTGCCGCAGGATCCGAACGATGAACCGGCCTCTGAACTGCTCAAACGTATTGCGCAGGAAAAAGCGCAGTTGGTAAAAGACGGGAAAATGAAAAAACAAAAACCGTTGCCACCGATTAGCGATGAGGAAAAACCGTTTGAATTGCCAATAGGTTGGGAATGGTGTCGTTTAGGTGAATGCATCAACCTAATTTCTGGACAGCACCTGAAACCAGATGAATATGAAGAAGAGTGCCATGGTGAAATGCTTCCTTATATTACTGGACCGGCCGAATTTGGACTAATCAGCCCAACTTATTCCAAATATACAAATGAAAAAAGGGCTATTGCTGCTAAGGGCGACATTCTAATTACATGTAAAGGCGCAGGGCTTGGAAAGCTTAACGTCGCTGATACCAATATAGCCATTAGTCGTCAACTAATGGCTATTAATGTCATTAGGATGAATTCAGAATATCTTAAAATTATACTTGATAGCATGTATGGTTATTTTCAATCTAAAGGGGTTGGTATAGCTATACCTGGAATATCACGAGAAGATGTGATGGAGCCATTAATTATGCTTCCTCCATTCGAAGAACAAAAAAGGATAATGGAAAACTTATATAAATTAAATTTTCTTATCGAAGATATAAAATTCAGGATTAAATCCGCCCAACAAACCCAGCTCCACCTGGCCGACGCCCTTACCGACGCCGCCATCAATTAACCTGCCCCCAGAAACCAATAAAGCGGCTAAATAGCCGCTTTATTCCCATCACCAGTAATAATCCTTCCCTTCATCCGCGCCGTTATTTTCATTCATTTTCAGCTGGACTTTCCTTCTATTCCCTGATGATATATACAGGTATTTAACGCAAGACGCCCGTGCTGCAACACGAGCGCCTCGCTAATCACAATCACTATTCAATGGAAATAGCCATCATGACTACCCCGCATTCTATTGCAGAATTCTCCGATCCAGAAGTCTCCCCAACAAATAACCGCGCCGCCACCGTCAGTTATGCGAGCCGCTACCCGGATTACACCCGTATTCCCGCCATTACCCTGAAAGGCCAGTGGCTGGAAGCCGCCGGTTTTACCACCGGCAGCAAAATAGATATTAAGGTGATGGAAGGCTGCATCGTACTGACCGTGAAACCACCAGAGCCTGAGCTGGTTGAGTCTTTACGGCAAGTAAGCAAGCTGTCAGTACGTAAACAAAAGCAAGTTCAAACGTTTATCCGCGTGATTTCTTCTAAATAGGCAGGAAACCCAGGTGCGATTTAATTCGTACCTGGGTTGCAGTATCAGACATCAATCTCGTCTGTTGCTGTCTCTAATTCAGCAACATCATCCTGACTAATATTTTTCCCCATTGCCGCTTCGATCAATTTCAGCAATTGTTTTTTTCGATCGGCAAAAAATGCCTCAAAACTATCCTGCCGTAACAACGAAGGCTCAATAAAATGGCTACGCAGGATCGCATCCATCTCGGCATCCTCCAGACCGACCTGCTGATGCGTCTGGATCTGCGACAGATACTCAGCCGGAGATCTCCCACCAATCATTCGGTTGGCCTTATAGGAGATTGATGTTTTATTAATGATAGAGTTATACACTGCTGGACTAATATTATTATTCTCGCACCATATCTTTGGGAAAATATGGTGAATATCGAGTGCAATCTCACCATAATCTAACTTTTGGATCGTCGACTTCCAGAAAAAGTCTTGAGCACCATTGCGTAGGATCAACACGCTTAACGCTTTATACGCGGCGCTCAATCGGGAACGTAACGTCAATAAACGCCCTGGCTGGAATGAGGCTTCATAAATCGTCCGGGGCTCTTCACCTTCCCCCTCAATCCAGTTTAGTAACTCTTCCACATCGTTTGCGATACGTGTTTCTACCGCGCCGCCGTACAGTTCCCCCAGGACACCGCACCAGAACCAGCGCGCCAGTTTGTCATAAATTTTGGGCTCCAGCCAATTGCCTTGTAATTTCGATAATACTGCCGCCAGCGGCACAAGCTGCGTACGATAAGGAAGATCCCATGAGTGCATAAAACATTCATGATGGAGAAATTTAGCGGCAAGTAAGAAGCCTTTTTCCACATCGTCGGCCCAGCAATGATAATCTTCAAGAGAAAGGGCTAATACTGAAACTCGTTTAGCACTTACTGCAGTAACTGATTTCCCTGTCTTCCCTTCGGCCAGATCGGCACGCCGTTTTTTTAGCGTATTCAATATGCTGATAGCCTGTAAAAAGTCAGTCGGCTCTACGCCCTGTAGGATAGCTTCTTTATTCAGTACATTTCGGCGGCCAAATTTTTGACGCAAATTACTGCCAAACCAGTCATCCCGAAGATTAAACCCATCAGCCGCAAAACTGGCGGTCACCAGTTCAAATACGGATAGTGGAACACCACCGGTATTAACCTTTTCAAACACCAGGCAAACGGCCTCTTTGCTAGTTGATTTACCCAATTTAATAACAGGCAGCAAATAGTTCCTAAAGGCATTCAGAATTTTTTCACGGAACTGCATATAAGTGAAAAACTTTTCTTGTGAGCACTTATATAAATGACTTTCCCATGCATCAGAGTTGATAATTTGGTTACAAGGGAAAAATAATGCTTCGCACTCTTTTTGCACGGTAGAAAAATCCATTTCAACCGTTTCTCCAAAGGAGTTAACAAAAGTTTTTATATCACGACCAAAATTCATCGTTACTTTTTTAGACTTTTCAACAGAAATAAAAGCTTCATCAAGCCTATTGTCCAGAGCGGCCTCAATATCAATATAATAAAAACGGTCTATCTGCTTTCCTTTCTCGTTAAAAGTCTTAACGGGCGTATCCAGCATCAGGACTTGAGTCAAGGACGTTAAACGTTGCTGGCCATCCAGAATCAACATCTCAGGCTCGGTTTTCTGCAATTCTACATTTTCAACTGGACGCACCTGGAAGCGAACTTCTCCCCCAGTCTCCAGCAGCATAACCGCACCAACGGGAAAAGAACGGGCAATACTGACCAGCAAAGACCGGACATGCTCATCATCCCATACCCACCCTCTCTGGAAATCAGGCAACTGTACCCGTCCATCAGTAATCTGCCCCAGGATATCTTTTAAAGCAATTTTCGTCGTGTCAAACGTACTCATTCTGGCGCTCCTGCCATTTTCTCTTTTCAAATTAATAAATTACCACAAATAACATATCCTCAGACTCAATTTTATGCTTTCTGATTCTACTCTGTGCAGTATCATACCCGGTAATATGAAATTCAGGAGGGATCCATGAGCGATATCCAGCTTTTCCGCCTCGGTGGCGGGAAAGTACAAGAACTGCCGGGCAAAGCTGCAGCCATTGAAAAAGATCTGCAAATGCTGATCGAATCCCATATGGAAACGTTCCTTGGCGTCCGCTTTCTCGAGACCGAATACCGCACGGGTAAAACCCATCGTGGGCGAATTGATTCCCTCGGCCTCGACGAAAATAACTGCCCGGTGATTATTGAATATAAACGCCACAGCAATGAAAACGTCATTAACCAGGGGCTCTTTTATCTCGACTGGCTACTCGATCATAAAGCGGAATTTCAGTTGCTGGTGATGGAAAAAATAAGTAAAACCGCGGCCAAAGCCATTGACTGGTCCGGCACACGGTTAATCTGTATTGCCGCCGATTTTAATAAATACGACGAACATGCCGTTCAGCAAATCAACCGCAATATCAACCTGATTCGCTACAAGCTTTTTGCCGACGACCTGTTAATGCTGGAACTGGTTAACGCCGTGGTCGAAAATAGCCCTCAGTACATCATCGCGAACGGTTCCGTCAGCAGCGGTAAACGCCATACCCGCACGCAGCGCGAACAGCTCTCTTTGGCCTCTCCCGCGCTGCTTTCATTATATGAACAGCTAAAAAGTTATGTGCTGTCACTCAGTGATGAGGTTCAGTTTAAAGAGCTTAAGCTCTATGACGCCTTCCGCCTCATTCGCAACTTTCTGTGCGTAGCCGTTTATCCCGTGACCGACCCACACCTACGCCTGTGGCTGAAAATTAATCCACAGCATATCCAGCTTGAAGAAGGATTTAGCCGGGACGTCACGCATATTGGCCACTGGGGAACCGGCGACGTCGAATTGATTGTGCGTAACGAACACGATCTGGATAAAGCCAAACTGCTGATCGAGAAAGCCTGGCAGGAAAATTAGCGTTCCAGGATACCCGCCTACTGGAGAGGTTAAGATAAGATTATCCAGCCTTTCCAGTTTTACTGACTCTTATCTGTTATTCCACATCCTTCCTTTCCAACCCGATATCCCTTAACTGCTCGTCACTCATTCGTCGCAGCGCCTGACAGGCCCGCTTACGCAGCCACCACCTTTTTAGTGCCCGTCTGAGCTGCACAAAGCCAATGAATGGTTGTCTGGGGCGGTTCTCGTAAAATTCCATACCAGCCTCCGCATAGAACAGAAAATGCGGGCATCATGAATGTCTGTACAAACAATACCGGGATAAAAAGCACGGTTAGTGCAACGTGGATAAATAAGGAGGGCAATTGAGGGTGTTTTGTTCGCTTATTTCGTTCTGATTTAAGATCCGCGTCCTTCGCTGCAAAAAGCCAGGCCCCTCCCGTTTTCAGAGGGGCAACAGGGATTAGCGGCGCACCACTACCAGCTTCTGGTTCACAAACTCCTTAATCCCCAGATCCGATAGCTCGCGTCCGAAGCCCGAACGCTTAACGCCGCCGAAAGGCAGCTCCGCTGCGGTGTCGGTCAGCCAGTTGATATAAACCATCCCGGTTTCAATCCGGGAGGCCATGCGTTTAGCACGCTCAATATCCTGACTAAACACCGCGCCGCCCAGGCCGTAGTGGGAATCGTTGGCGAGTTTTACCGCCTCATCATCGTCTTTCACCACATACATCTGCGCCACCGGGCCGAAGAACTCTTCAAAGTACGCCGGGTTGTCACGCGTAATATTGGTCAGAATGGTCGGCTCAAAGAAGTTGCCTTTGCTTTCCAGCGGCGTGCCGCCAACGTGCAGCGTCGCGCCATTTTTCACCGCTTCCTCGACCTGTCTGGTCAGTGTATCCAGAGCATCTTTCGACGACAGCGGCCCCAGTTCGGTAGAAGCGTCCATCTGATCCCCCACCTTCACCTTCCTGAACGCCTCGGTGAACTGGCTGAGGAATTGATCGGCGATTTTCTCATGCAGGATAAAGCGCTTCGCCGCCGTACATACCTGTCCTGCATTAGTGAGCCGTGCCTGCACGCCAATTTTCACCGCTTTCTCAAGATCGGCATCGTCCAGCACGACGAACACATCGTTCCCGCCCAGTTCCAGCGTCGATTTTTTAATGTGCTTCGCCGCCTGTGCCGCCACGGCGCTCCCCGCTTTTTCAGATCCGGTCAGCGCCGCACCCTGCACGCGCGGGTCGGCGATGATGTTCGCCACCTGATCGGAGGAAATAAACAGGTTGGTCCATGCGCCTTCCGGCGCGCCGGCTTCACGCACCAGATGGGCAAACGTCTCGGCGCAGTGCGGTACGATGCTGGCATGTTTCGCCAGCACCGGGTTACCAGCGGCCAAGTTCGGCGCCAGCACACGCATCAACTGATAGTACGGGAAGTTCCACGGCTCAACGGCCATGATGACGCCAATCGGATGATGTTCTACCCACGCGTCGCCAAACTCGGTTTTATAAGGCACCGGGGCAAGAAACTGCTTCGCGTTATCCGCATAATAGCGAGCGATCTGCGCACACAGTTTGACTTCGCCACGGCTCTGCTCGATGAGCTTGCCCATCTCCTGGCTGGCGATTTTTGCCAGTTCTTCAACACGGCTGTCGATCAAGTCAACCAGCTTATGCAGTACCGGCAGACGTTGGTCAATCTCTCCTTTGGACCAGTCGGAGTGATAGAGCGCGTCAGCTTTTTGCAGCGCGGCTTCAATATCCGCGTCCGTGTGCGGGGGGTACTCTTTAATGAGCTGATTATTGGCAGGATTCACTGTCTGGTAAGCCATATCACATGTCTCCTTGTTATCGTCATTAAGGCAGCCGTAAATGCCGCTCAGAACAATAAGGGTAGTAGAGATGGCTGGCGCTATCGGTAAAGTTCGGTATATTCGTGCGGTTATCAACGATAATTATAGAGAGCGTTGCCCGGCGGGCACCGGGCCTGCAACATTCAGACTGGAGCCGCGTTAGTGACTAACATCCTGAAGCTCTTCAGCAGTAAGGCCGGTGAACCGCTGGACAGTCTCGCGGTCAAGTCCGTCCGCCAGCATCTGTCTGGCGATACGCAATGCGGCAACATGCTGACCTTTTTCCAGCCCTTTTTCTAATCCTTCCTCCAGACCGACCTGTCTCCCTTGCCGTTCCCCTTTTCTGCGATCCGCTGCGCGGATCCTCTCTATCAGCGTCATCAGTCTCTCCTTAGTGTGCGGGACATGCCCTACCACATCACGAATAAACGTGGTGAAACGAGGCGTATGTCCGTGCTGAATCATAAGATAATTAAACAGCGCTTTAAGCTGCCTGTCATTAGCGCAACCAGTAACTAACAGCGAAGCAATTCGTTCAACCAGTCCCAGCAGGTCGCGCTGGCGGATATGTTTTTGGATGAGCTCCAGCAGCGCAATGCGGCGGTGCTGCATAATGTCATCATCCGATACCACCGTAATGTCGACCAGCGGAAAGGCAGCGGCATAGAGTCTTCTTGCCACTTCCGGGTTCGCAAACTCATCCAGCCAGCACAGCGAAAAAGGATACGGGCTATCAACACCGTGATAAAACAGCATCGGCACCACCAGCGGAAGATGCTTATGCCCCGCATCCAGATGCTGTTGCATTGCCGCCATCGCATACCGCATCAGCCGAAACGCCATATGCGCATCCGGCGTGCTCTGATGTTCAATCACGACATAAATATAACCGTCGCCCTCGCGCGTTTTCAGCGACCAAAGCACATCGGAATAATAGGCTCGCAGATTTTTTTCAATAAAACTGCCGGGCTCCAGCTTTAGCGTCCGCAGGTCGCAAAGCTGGCGTAACGACACCGGCAGATGAATCTCCATAAAATCGCGGGCGGTTTCCGGGTGGCGCAAAAAGGTTTTAAACACCGCATCATGCGGTGTTGAGGTCGTCGATTTTTTCATGGCGCTCCGTCATCCCAAACCAGGATGCTGCGACTCTACCTCCTGAAAATTCCTTTCTCATCCGTACCTTTTCAGCATTGCGAGGCGCGACGAAAGATAAATCCTGTTATCTGTAATGCACATGCATTTTCGGAACTGAACACGCAAAATACCAGCCTGCGCGCCCTGCCTTTATCTTTATAAACCAGACAAACTCTTTTGATTAACATCAAAATTTAATTACACTTAATGTGTATATTTTCCGTGCAACGTAAATTTCCCGAGGTGTGATGTGCTGATTGTTATCTGTAATCGCCACACGTTCTGACGAGATTCAGAACGCGTCTCTTCCTGTCTGTGTTTTCACCGGCAGCGTTTTTGATTACATGAAATTCAGTACATCCGCAGCCGCTGTTTCCATCGCCTGCCTGACGTCACGATGACGGTATTGAGTTTCGCTGTCCCATCATGGGGTTCTCCGACATGGAGCGCATTTTTTATGCAACGGATTATTCAGTTTTTCTCCCAACGCGCCACAACGTTATTTTTCCCGATGGCGCTGATTTTGTACGATTTTGCCGCCTATCTGACGACGGATCTGATTCAGCCTGGCATCATTAACGTCGTGCGCGATTTTAATGCTGACGTCAGTCTTGCGCCGGCCTCGGTCAGTCTCTATCTGGCGGGCGGAATGGCGTTGCAATGGCTTCTGGGGCCGCTATCCGACAGGATTGGCCGCCGGCCAGTGCTGATTGCAGGGGCATTAATTTTTACTCTCGCCTGCGCGGCAACGCTGTTGACGACCTCAATGACGCAGTTTCTGGTTGCCCGTTTTGTGCAGGGCACCAGCATTTGCTTTATCGCAACGGTCGGCTACGTCACGGTACAGGAGGCCTTCGGTCAAACCAAAGCCATTAAGCTGATGGCGATTATTACCTCCATTGTGCTGGTCGCTCCGGTTATCGGCCCGCTCTCCGGCGCCGCGCTGATGCACTTCGTTCACTGGAAGGTACTGTTCGGTATTATTGCGGTGATGGGGCTGTTGGCGTTGTGCGGCCTGCTGCTGGCGATGCCAGAAACGGTGCAACGCGGCGCGGTGCCGTTCAGCGCGGTGAGCGTACTGCGCGATTTTCGTAATGTGTTTCGCAACCCGATTTTTCTCACCGGGGCGGCGACGCTGTCGTTGAGCTACATCCCGATGATGAGCTGGGTGGCGGTGTCACCGGTGATCCTGATCGATGCCGGCGGGATGAGTACTTCGCAATTCGCCTGGGCGCAGGTGCCCGTATTCGGCGCGGTGATCGTGGCCAATATGATCGTTGTGCGCCTGGTGAAAGATCCGACCCGACCGCGTTTTATCTGGCGCGCCGTACCAATCCAGTTAAGCGGGCTGGCAACATTGCTTCTCGGTAATCTTCTTCTGCCGCACGTCTGGCTTTGGTCTGTGCTGGGCACCAGCCTGTACGCGTTCGGCATTGGCATGATTTTCCCGACGCTGTTTCGCTTCACGCTTTTCTCCAACAACTTGCCAAAAGGGACGGTTTCAGCCTCGCTGAACATGGTGATTCTGACGGTGATGGCGGTGTCGGTCGAAGTTGGCCGCTGGCTGTGGTTTCACGGCGGGAGACTGCCGTTTCACCTGCTGGCAGCGGTGGCCGGGGTGATTGTGGTCTTCACTCTGGCGACACTATTACAGCGCGTGCGCCAGCATGAGGCGGCAGAACTGGCCGCTGAGAAGTAAATACTCTGCCGGATAGAGGCTTATCCGGCACAGGATAATCTGATGTTTTTTGCACGTTCCTGCCGTCTGGCTCTATCCTTAACCCTATGAATAAAATCGCCGAACTCAAACGCGCCAAACGCCTGGCGCTCTCACTGTTGCTGATAGCCGCCGCGACGTTTGTGACCACGCTTTTCCTGCCGCCCAGTTTTTGGGTGCTGGGCGTAAAAGCAATTGCCGAAGCGGCGATGGTTGGCGCGCTGGCGGACTGGTTTGCCGTGGTGGCGCTGTTTCGCCGCATTCCCATTCCGTTTATTTCACGACATACGGCGATTATTCCCCGTAATAAAGACCGAATCGGCGAAAATCTTGGGCAATTTGTGCAGGAGAAGTTCCTTGATACGCAGTCGCTGATCGCGCTAATCCGCCGCCATGAACCCGCGCTGCTTATCGGAAACTGGTTCAGCCAGCCGGACAACGCCAGCCGGGTCGGGCAGCATCTGCTGCAAATTATGAGCGGCTTTCTGGAACTGACCGATGACGCCCGTATTCAGCGGCTGCTCAAGCGAGCGGTGCATAAGGCGATTGATAAAGTGGATCTTTCCGGCACCAGCGCCCTGATGCTGGAAAGCATGACCAAAAACGATCGTCACCAGGAGTTACTCGATACGCTGATCGCCCAGCTTATCGCCCTGTTACAGCGTGACAGCTCCCGAACATTTATCGCCAGACAGATCATACGCTGGCTAGAGACCGAACATCCGTTAAAAGCGAAGATTCTGCCGACCGAATGGCTGGGAGAACACAGCGCTGAACTGGTCTCCGACGCGGTAAATTCTCTGCTGGATGATATCAGTCACGACCGCGCGCATCAGATTCGTCATGCCTTCGATCGCGCGACGTATAAGCTGATCGATAAACTTAAACATGATCCGGAAATGGCTGCCCGGGCAGAAAACATTAAAAGTTACCTGAAGGAAGATGAGGCGTTTAACCGTTATCTCGGCGAGATCTGGGCGGATCTACGCCAGTGGTTAAAAACAGATATCAACGCCGAAGACTCGAAGGTGAAGCAGCGCATCGCTCATGCCGGACAATGGTTTGGCGAGACGCTTATCGCCGACGACGCATTACGCGCTTCGCTTAACGGTCATCTGGAACAGGCCGCGCACCGCGTCGCGCCGGAATTCGCCGCCTTCCTGACGCGCCACATCAGCGATACCGTAAAAGGCTGGGATGCGCGCGATATGTCGCAGCAGATTGAGCTTAATATCGGTAAAGATTTGCAGTTTATCCGCGTGAACGGCACGCTGGTCGGCGGCGCTATCGGTCTGGTGTTATATTTACTGTCGCAAATACCGGCACTGCTCAGTATCTAAGAAGGGGAAGGCGCAATTCTCGTTCAGATTAACTGCCAAACCCCGCACGCGGGAGGCATTAATTTAATGCCATTTCCCACCGATGCCCCTCTTCTCAATCCGTTATTCGCCTGCGCTTCACTTTCTTTTCTTGCAAATTTGAAACATTAATTTTACTTTTTATTATCATTTACAACAACAATCCGGCATTCCTGCCTTACTTTAGCAAAGAGAAAAACCATGGTTCATGCTCAGAGCGCTTCACCTCGCCATCCCATTTTTACGGCGCTTTTCGGTATGATGGTATTGACGCTGGGGATGGGAGTTGGCCGCTTTCTGTATACGCCCATGCTGCCAGTAATGCTGGCGGAAAAGCAGCTAACGTTTAACCAACTCTCCTGGATTGCCAGCGCCAATTATGCAGGGTACCTGGCGGGAAGCTTACTGTTTTCCTTTGGCCTTTTTCATCTTCCCTCTCGTCTACGCCCCATGCTGCTGGCTTCGGCGGTCGCCACCGGTATTCTTATTCTGTCTATGGCGATATTTACTCAGCCCGCGGTCGTCATGTTGGTGCGCTTACTGGCAGGTGTCGCGAGCGCGGGAATGATGATTTTTGGATCAATGATTGTGTTGCATCATACCCGCCATCCGTTTGTGATCGCCGCGCTCTTTTCCGGCGTCGGGGCCGGGATTGCACTGGGCAACGAATATGTCATTGGCGGTTTACATTATGCGCTTTCGGCCCATTCGCTATGGCTGGGGGCCGGAGCGCTCGCCGGTATATTGCTATTAATCGTGGCAATGTTGATTCCCCCCCGCGCTCATGCGCTGCCGCCTGCGCCCTTAGCAAGAATCGAAAATCAGCCTATGCCCTGGTGGCAACTGGCGCTGTTGTACGGTTTCGCCGGATTCGGCTACATCATTGTCGCTACCTATTTGCCGCTGATGGCGAAAAGCGCGGGCTCTCCACTACTCACGGCGCACCTTTGGTCGTTGGTCGGCCTAGCGATCATTCCCGGCTGCTTCGGCTGGCTGTGGGCGGCAAAACATTGGGGCGTCCTGCCATGCCTGACCGCGAACCTGTTGATCCAGAGCGCCTGCGTGCTGCTGTCTCTCGCCAGCGACTCATTGTTGCTGTTAATACTGAGCAGTATTGGTTTTGGCGCCACGTTTATGGGCACAACCTCGCTGGTGATGCCGCTTGCCCGACAACTCAGCGCGCCGGGTAATATTAATTTGTTAGGCCTGGTGACGCTAACGTATGGTATTGGGCAAATTCTCGGTCCGCTCGCCGCCAGTCTGTCAGGCAATGGCGCGTCGACAATTATCAACGCCACGCTTTGCGGCGCCGCGGCGCTCTTTTTTGCCGCGCTGATCAGCGCCGCGCAGCAGATAAAACAAAAACGGTTTGTGATACGTGAATAAGCGGTAGAGTAAATCCACGCTATCCGCACCGGGTTGTATCTTTAATGCTATTCGCGGCGCAATGCGGATCTGTTTTTAATAGCACATCCTCAACACGTTATTTCACGGTAAAGATGCCACTAAAAACCATACTTATTCTATGGTTTTTAGTGTTATCAATCTGCCTATTATTTTATATACCCTTCATACTTCAAGTGGATTATGTGTTGGCTACGGATTACCCGGCCCATCCATGGGCCTCGCCCTGACGGGCCGTTGCTCACCCCAGTCACATCGTTATCTATGCTCCTGGGGACTCACTCCCTTGCCGCCTTTAAGCAACTCGAATTATTTTGGCTATATATTCCATTATGATGATTATCGCTTCCTCTCAAATCATCACAATTATAAATAAATCACATCAAGAAATTAATTCGATTATTCGTTTTTTATTACCTGCCCGTAGGATTCTTAGGGCGCAAGCTGACCCATCAGCGGCCACTGACCTGACCGTGACAATTCCTCTTAAGGCGTGAAAAATTACAGTAAAAAGTAAAATTTAGGTTAAAAAATTCTATTTTTTAACAACGATAATTAAGTGGCGTGAAATTGACTAACGTCAAATTTATTTCCCCTTTTTCCTGCTCCCGACTCCGGCCTGCGCCAACACCTGTTTCTTTGCTTTTTTACCTCGCGTTATACCGTCCACGGTTCCCCGCGCCTCCGGCAGTAGCGAAGATGGTGATTTTTCGCGCTGCTATGCAAGAAACGCATAGCACGATACATACTTGCATTTTGCCCTTACCCTCATGACTGATAAGGTCTTTCTGTTTCGGGCTTTTTGGCCTGTGGCTACAACCAACACATCATCAAAAAAATTCGGGGATCGCTATGGCGCAACAAGTGGACGGGGCGGCCATGCCGCTTGATACAGAAAAGGTCGGGATAAAGGGATACCTGGCGTTTTTTCTCACCATTATTTTCTTTTCCGGCGTATTTTCCGGAAGCGAAGGCTGGTGGCGCGTTTTTGATTTTACCGTACTCAACGGGTCATTCGGTCATGTGACCGGTACGCAGACCTTTCGCGGCGCGGGCGGAACGGGCGCGAAAGATGGCTTCCTTTTTGCGCTGGAGCTGGCACCGTCGGTTATCCTTTCTCTGGGTATCATCGCGATTACGGATGGACTGGGCGGTCTGCGGGCGGCACAGCAACTGATGACGCCCATCCTGAAACCGTTGCTTGGCATTCCCGGTATTTGCTCACTGGCGCTGATCGCCAACCTGCAAAATACCGACGCCGCGGCGGGTATGACCAAAGAACTGGCGCAGGAAGGCGAAATCACCGAACGCGATAAAGTGATTTTTGCCGCCTGGCAGACCAGCGGCAGCGCTATTATCACCAACTATTTCTCCTCCGGCGTTGCGGTATTCGCCTTTCTGGGGACGTCAGTCATCATTCCGCTGGTGGTCATTCTGCTATTCAAATTTATCGGCGCAAACCTTTTGCGCGTCTGGATTAACATCGAAGAACGCCGTCACCCTGCTCAAGGAGCCCAATCATGACGACTCAGGTACGTAAGAATGTCATGGATATGTTTATCGATGGCGCACGCCGCGGTTTTACCATCGCCACGACCAACCTGTTACCCAATGTGGTCATGGCATTTGTCATTATTCAGGCGCTGAAAATTACCGGTCTGCTCGACTGGGTAGGCCATATCTGCCAGCCCGTGATGGCGTTGTGGGGGCTTCCTGGCGAAGCGGCTACGGTGCTTCTGGCTTCGCTGATGAGTATGGGCGGCGCCGTTGGCGTGGCGGCCAGTCTGGCTACCGCCGGCGCGCTAAGCGGCCACGATGTTACCGTACTACTGCCAGCCATTTACCTGATGGGAAACCCGGTACAGAATGTCGGCCGCTGTCTCGGTACTGCCGAAGTCAACGCCAAATATTACCCGCATATTATCGCAGTCTGCGCCATCAATGCGCTGCTGTCGATCTGGGTCATGCAGCTTATTGTTTAATAAGGAGTTATCATGCCTGATTTATCCGCCGCGGAGTTTACCTTATTACAGGGTGCGCACCTGTTTGCGCCAGAAGACCGGGGCATCTGCGATGTTCTGCTCGCGAATGGCAAAATTATTGCCGTCGGCGCTGACATCCCCAGCGATATCGTACCGGACTGTGCGGTGATTAATCTTAGCGGTCGTATGCTGTGCCCGGGCTTTATCGACCAACACGTTCATCTGATCGGCGGCGGCGGCGAAGCGGGGCCGACGACGCGGACGCCGGAAGTCTCCCTGAGCCGCCTGACGGAAGCCGGGATAACAACGGTCGTCGGCCTGCTTGGCACCGACTCCGTCAGCCGTCATCCCGCGTCGCTGTTAGCCAAAACGCGAGCGCTAAATGAGGAGGGGATCACCGCCTGGATGCTCACGGGCGCTTATCACGTTCCGTCGCCGACCATTACTGGCTCGGTAGAAAAAGACGTCGCGCTGATCGATCGCGTCATTGGCGTGAAATGCGCAGTCTCCGACCACCGTTCCGCCGCGCCCAGCGGGAATCAACTCGCCAGCATGGCCGCTGAATCACGCGTTGGCGGCCTGCTGGGCGGCAAACCCGGTGTCAGCGTTTTTCATATGGGCAGCAGCAAAAAAGGGTTACAGCCGCTGTATGACATCCTGGAAAACAGCGACGTGCCGATCGGTAAACTGCTGCCTACCCACGTCAACCGTAGCGAATCACTTTTCGAGCAGGCGCTGGCGTTTGCGCTTAAAGGCGGCGTGATCGACATTACCACCAGTATCCCGGATCCCGTCGCGCCGGCGGAGGGCATTGCCAGAGCGGTAAAAGCCGGCGTCCCGCTTTCCCGGGTGACGCTCAGTTCAGACGGTAACGGCAGCCAGCCGCTATTTGACGCTGCCGGAAATCTGACGGGCATCGGCGTCGCGGGCTTCGAAAGTTTGCTGGAGACGTTGCAGACGCTGGTTAATCACTACGGATTCAGCCTGACCGATGCTCTGCGTCCGCTGACGACCAGCGTAGCCGCCTTCCTCAGTCTGGACGGCAAAGGCGAAATCCGTCCCGGTAACGATGCGGATCTGCTCGTCTTTAGCGCAGATTTACGTATTGAGCAGGTGTATGCGCGCGGCAAACGCATGGTCAATGAGGGGAAAGCCTGCGTAAAAGGTACCTTTGAACCGGCGTAATTCCCGCTAGTTTCAGGCTGCCCCATCGCGGCATCCTGAAAGAGGACGGGATAAGCGGTTGTCAGCCGCCCGAATGGACGTAGAATGCCCCTTCGGGCGGCTGACAGGATAACGGTAAATGGATGTAACTGGAGCAGGTTTGCACAATATTGAGACAAAATGGCTATATGATTTTCTGACACTGGAAAAGTGCCGCAATTTCTCTCAGGCCGCCATTATCCGCAACGTATCGCAACCCGCTTTTAGCCGGCGGATTCGCGCCCTGGAACATGCCGTGGGCGTTGAACTGTTTAACCGACAGGTCTCGCCGCTACAGCTTTCCGAACAGGGTAAAATCTTTCACTCCCAGGTTCGCCACCTGTTACAGCAGCTGGAAAGTAATCTGACCGAACTGCGCGGCGGCAGCGATTATACGCTGCGTAAAATCAAGATTGCCGCCGCCCACTCGCTCTCCCTCGGCCTGTTGCCGACCATCGTTAAGCAGATGCCGACGCAGTTTACCTACGCCGTTGAGGCGATAGATGTCGACCAGGCGGTGGATATGTTACGTGAGGGGCAAAGCGATTTTATCTTTTCCTATCACGATGAAAACCTGCAACAAGCGCCGTTTGATAATATCCGCCTGTTTGAGTCGAGACTGTTTCCGGTTTGCGCCAACAATGGCCGGGGCGAGCCACGCTATACGCTTGAGCAGCCGCACTTTCCCCTGCTTAATTACAGTCAGAACTCCTATATGGGCCGGCTGATAAATCGTACTCTGACTCGCCATGCTGAACTGAGTTTCAGTACATTTTTCGTCTCTTCGATGAGTGAATTGTTAAAACAGGTTGCGATGGACGGCTGCGGAATCGCCTGGTTGCCCGAGTATGCTATCCGTCAGGAGATTACCGACGGACGCCTGATAGTGCTTGATGCCGACGAACTGGTTATTCCGATCCAGGCTTATGCTTATCGCATGAATACCCGCATGAGTCAGGTAGCCGAAACATTTTGGCGCGACCTGCGTGGGCTTCAGGCCGCGCTGTAAACACCTCAGGCGGTAAGGCGTTGTTCCCCGGTCAAAGAGGCGCGGGTGTCTGGCCAGGACTCATACCAACGAATCGCCGCGCGCACCAGCGACGCGGTGGAATCAATCATCGGGCACGCTATCGCGCGTTCATGTCCGGCCACAATAAGCGGAATTTCGGTACACCCCATAATAATTGCCTGAGCGCCACGGGCAATAAGGCTATCGATTTGCGGCAGCAGCAGCGCTTGCGCCGCAGTTTTATCGCCACGTTTAAGCGTATAAATAGCCTGCATTACCAACGCCTGCCCCGCTTCTTCTGGCTGAATTAACGTCAGCCCCCGCGCCAGCGCTTTCTTTTGATATAACCCGGTTGCCAGCGTCGCATTGGTCGCCAGCAGACCAACGTGCCGCGCCGATGGCGGAATATCCCCCAGGGTAGCGTCCAGGATGCTGATCATTCGCGCTTTCGCGACGTTCTG
Source organism: Salmonella sp. SAL00670 (assembly GCF_046552235.1). Classification (NCBI taxonomy): domain Bacteria; kingdom Pseudomonadati; phylum Pseudomonadota; class Gammaproteobacteria; order Enterobacterales; family Enterobacteriaceae; genus Salmonella; species Salmonella sp. SAL00670. The sequence continues at coordinate 344,136 of NZ_JBGDUO010000004.1, read as the reverse complement.
TAAATCATCAAACCAATAATGCGCAGTGTTGCATGGGATAACGATACACTCCGCCCCGGCGTCTTCCAGCATATGCAGATAACGCTCCAGATAACGGTATGGCGAAGGCCCGCCGGATAACAGACATGCTGTACGATCGGGAATATCAGGGATAGAGCTGACAATGAGCGGGATGTGTTGTTGATCACAACTGGCATGTCGCAATTCAACAAATTTTTCCAACATATCCGCCGTTGCCGCAGGTCCCATCCCCCCCAGTATCCCAATGGTGTGTTTCATCGCTTTTCCCGCTTATTTACGTCAAGGTCAGAAACACACTATCAACTTGATGTGTATATAAAAAATGCCGTTTTATTAGCGGCTATGCGTAAAAATCATAACGGGTGTAAGGGCCATGCGTTATCGCCTTTTCAGGCAATCGATTGGTTACATGAGCGCTCATCAGCCTTCGCAAGCCGCTAAATGCCATTTCGCTATACAGCATCGCCCACTGCGAGTCCGCAAGCTTGTTTTGTTCTCATCGCCACAGCGCCTGTCGGTGAAGGGGCCGCCGTGTTTTGCTTTTCGACGCTAATGCGGGAATATCCCAGCGAATATGGCTATAAACCAAATCCACGGTCTCCGTGGCGCTGCCTTCGGCGTCGCCATGATTGCTCATGCGTGAAATTCGCACATTGGTGAGCGTATAAATAATAAATGGCAGCATTGCGCCCTTATCACGACGGCATAATGTCAGCACGCCTTCTTTCACCGTTTTCCCGTTACAATAGTGCTCATAGAGGCCAGGCGTAGCAAGATCGACAGGCTTTGTCAGCGTCAACCCTCCAATATATGTCCCTCTCGCTTCGCCGGACTCCCGTTTCGTCGGGTTGTGGTTGTAAGCAATAAGTTTTATTTGGTTTTCAAAACCTTTGATCCGGCTTTCGCCTTCAATACCGTCCAGTTTTAAATAGATGGCGTCCATCCCCCCTCCGTGATTATCATGCGGCAAAGCAGGCTGACAAGGACGGAACGCCAACAATGAAAGAACGTTCCATTTTCCAGCCATTTCGTTGGTGTCTCTGTATACCAGATTAAATACCGACAATCTGCTATAACTGGATTCTTGCTAAATACCTTCTGCCATCAACAATCCATTTTACAATAGCGCTACTGACCTGAAATCTATTACGCCAGGCATTCAAGCATCGCTTCCTGAATAACCATAGCCGCTATAAGAACCATATCAAAAAAGAAATATCAATATCATTTCTTATTTTTATCCGAGAAATTACTTAATTACACCGAATCGGAATATAGACAATTCTTATTCCTTTTCACATCAATGGGTTTTTTAGACTTTTGTCATATCGAAAACAACCATTCCAATAGAACATATTTACTATGTGAATATATTTAATGTTTTTATCGCGCACAGTGTTATCACAGTAATAAATGATTTGCATCAAAAATGCGCCTTTCAGCGCCACGTATTTTTGGGCAGCAAATTATAAAATCGCGTTTCAAAGTCAGTAACATGTTCTCTGTTCAGGCGATATGACTTTATGCCCGGACGACACGCCAGCCGCTTTACCCTTACGTTTAGTCGTGATACGTTAGATCACATGAACACGAAACGATCCAACGCTACGCAACGTCATCTCCGCTGGTGGCTGCCTTCCTGAAGGCGGCACGGATCACTATCCCTCTTTAAGTAGCCGCCGAAAGGCGGCTACTGTGTTTCGGGACGTCTTTCGGCTTTACAGCAAGCATAAAGGAGTCCTTAATGAACACCCTTCCTATCATTCTGACTGGCGATCGCCCCACCGGCTCGCTGCACCTCGGCCATTATGTCGGTTCACTGCGCCAGCGCGTCGCGCTACAGCAGGATCACCAACAGTATGTCCTGATTGCCGACCTGCAGGGACTCACCGATAACGGCAGTAATCCGCAAAAAATCCGCGATAATATTCCGCAGGTGTTAGCTGACTATCTGGCCGTCGGCATCGATCCCGCGCTAACGACGATCTGCCTGCAATCCGCGTTACCCGCCCTCGCTGAATTAACGGTGCTGTATATGAATATTGTTACCGTCGCCCGAGTGGAGCGTAATCCTACGGTAAAAAATGAGATTGCCCAAAAAGGCTTTACCCGTTCCCTGCCGGTCGGGTTCATGGCGTATCCCATTAGCCAGGCGGCAGATATCACCGCCTTTAAGGCCGAAATGGTACCGGTTGGCGACGACCAATTGCCCATGATTGAGCAAACGAATGAGATCGTTCATAAGATGAATAGTCTTTTCTCCTCGCCGGTATTGCGACCCTGTCAGGCGCTCCTGAGCGATACGGGCCGTCTGCCAGGCATTGACGGCAGCGCCAAGATGTCGAAATCGCTCGGCAATACCCTGCTTCTTTCCGCCAGCGAAGAGACCATCCACCGTGCGGTCAGCGCGATGTACACCGATCCCGGTCATTTAAAAATTAGCGATCCGGGAAAAATAGAAGGTAACGTCGTCTTTACGTGGCTGGATGCGTTCCATCCGGATAAAGCCAAAGTCGCGGCGATGAAAGCACATTATCAACAAGGCGGATTAGGCGACCGTGTCTGTAAAAATGAGCTGGAGACCTGCCTGCAAGAACTGATCGCGCCCATACGCGAACGACGGGCAACCTTTATTGCAGATAAGGGAATGCTAATGGAATTACTGAAAAAAGGTAGCGAGCGGGCGCATGAGGTCACTCAAAAGACGCTACAGGAAGTAAAACGTGGACTGGGCCTGCCCACGCTATTCCAGGTATAATCAGGCATCAACGTTGTCCAGCGGCCATGACTCAAACAGATAGCCATCAAAGTAGATGTCATCAACATTGGAAAACTCCAGCAGACGCTGCTTCACGTTTTCCAGGTGCTGCCACATCGCCAGCTTCGCTGCGCGGGCGTCTTTCTTAATTAACGCCGCGAGGATCTGCTTATGATCGACCAGCCACTCCTTACGGTAAAGCGTATCGCCCAGATGGCTATGAAGCTGGAGCCACATCGGATTATTTTCACGCCATTGCCAGGACTGACGGAAGAGCTCTACCAACATACTGTTATGGGTCGCTTCGGCAATGGCCAGATGAAACTGCATATCGCCGCTTTCTGAGCCGCCCGGCGCGCTGGAGGCGAGCTCTCGCTCTTCCAGTTGTAACGCCTGGCGCATTTTAATGATGTCTTCGCGGGTGGCCTGCAGAGCGGCAAATTCAGCGATATTGCTTTCCAGCAACTGACGCGCCTGCAACAGTTCAAAAGGCCCGGCGTCATTACAGTGATTGACGTCAGCGCCTTCCATCTCGTTATTATCCGCGCTGTCGAGCACGTAGATCCCGGCGCCGCGGCGGACTTCAACCAGACCTTTAATTTCCAGCATGATCAGCGCTTCACGCACGACGGTACGCGTCACATTGAGCCTCTCAGCGATCTCTCTTTCCGGCGGCAAGCGCTCCCCGGGGCGGTACGGCGTCTGAACAATCAGATCCCGTATCATTGCGCCCACTTCCTGGTAAGGTCTTTGCTGAGAAGTGTTTGATTTCATATTGGTCGTGCCCGTCCGATGCGATTTCCCGGTATCAGACTATAGCATTTGTAAAGAGGGATAGCACGCGTAGCACACCAAAAACGCGAAACTGGTCAACCAACAAAACAATAATGCGCCCCGTTTCGCTAGTGAGGCCAGATGAAAGGAAAGGCAGTAGACAATACACGACTGATGTTCCACCTTTAGCCCTGATGCCTGAATATGAACAGCACATTGGTTTACCAATATAAAATTTATCAACCAAAAATCAGGCCATAAAATGTGTCTGTACATTGACAGGAACAATGTCTCTGACATAGCGTGATCGGCGAAAATCCAGCCGCTCTCTTTGTATCAAGAACGCGTTATGATAAAAGACACCGTGTTTTTCGCCCCAGGCGTATCCGGGGGAAGCAACGCCTCCAGTTTGTCGAGCCGCCATCGCCGGGCAGCGATTATTCTGCATGAAATTTATGGTATTAACGCTCATATCCAACGCGCAGGCCATGAATGGATGACGCGCGGATTCGACATCTATATTCCCGCGCTGTTTCCTCACCATACCCCCTTTCGCTATGAACAGCAGCAGGAGGCTTACCGTCACTTTTCAGCAAATGTCGGCTTTGATCCCGCCGTCGTTACCACATTACTCCACGAGCTCAGAACGCAGTACGAGACGCTAATCGTCGTAGGATATAGCGTCGGCGCAACGCTCGCATGGCTAAGTGCAGCCAGTGGGTTATGCGATGGCGTCGTTTGCTATTACGGTTCCCGTATACGCCAGTACCTTCATCTTGCGCCTCTCTGTCCGGCACTGGTTATTATCGCGCGTTATGAGCCGGCGTTTGATCCCCTCGCCATGCGACAGGCGCTGGAAAAGCGCCCCCGGGTGCAGTGTAAAATGTACGATGCGCGGCACGGGTTCTGTGATGCTGATAGCGCCACGTTCGATGCCGCCTTGTCGCATCAGGTAATGGACGATGTGAGCGCCTTTATTCGCGACATCACCCGTGCAAACACATCGCCCGATTTTCAGCTTTAGTGGAGACTTTTTTCAACGAGCTGTTCCAGTTTTTTCAAAGCCTGTATATCTGCGGCATCAAGACCATAACATTGCAGCGTTTCAGCGGGATGATAACTGACCAACGTTCGCCCATCGGCTTGCTGGCTAATGAGCACCCGAAACGGTAAATCCAGCGCCAGTTCGGGATGCGCCAGCATGAGAGGCGTTCCGCCTTTAGGATTGCCAAAGACCAGAACCGTTGTCGGCGGCATTTTCAGGTTAACATTCTGTGCCGCTCTGGCATGGTCAAATTCCCCAAATAACACCAGACCGTGATCGGCGACAGCGTGCATCAACCGCGCTCGGGTCTGCAAATAGTCATAAGCGCTGTAGGTTTTAACCATGGTTATCGCTCCATCCTCCGTTGCAAAGCCAGGCCTTATTAAGATTAACATCAGGGTTACCGCCAATAAAAAAGGCTTTAAAATAGTGCTCATTCTTCTCTCTCCCTGACCCAATACCCATGAGTAAATGCGACACAGATGATATGCAGTTTAAAAATCAGTCATCGTACTGTACCCCTTATTGTTGCACTGAACAGCTCATCACTAAAAAAACAGACGGCAGAACAAAAAATTCCGACGTCTGAACAAATTTAAATAACGATGATCCAGTCTGACTGAGCGACAGCGCGATCATTATTATGGCGAGACACTATCTTCTTCAGCCCGCTGGGTAAGAAAAAATATACTCCGCTCAGTAAGATAATAAATACTACAGGCCAACTCTTCAGAGATACGGAGCATCATTGCGTAGTGATGATGCGATTTTTCTGGCGCCATCGGCAGAAATATTTCTGACTCCAGCACGTTACTTAAAAAATGAAATTTATGTGCATATTCAGCAGATATAACGCCTCTCGCCATCAGATTAGTCATTAAGGTATTTAAACTATCTTGTTCATGATATACGATACCTTTTCTCTCATGAATTCTGAGAAGAACGCTTCTGAAGACTGCATGACATTCCTTTACGACACAGGCAAAATCATTAAGCATCAGGCGATTATACGCTTCCATAAGATCATATTCGACAAAGCCATACTCTCCAGGGGAGTACAAATAATAACATATGTTTTTAAGCCGTTTTATTCTGCGCAACCTTACAATTCTACCATTTTCATAGCGATATTTTAAACTATGCTCATGAAATATATTATTTAATTCACTAATCGCCTTATCCGGTTCTAACCCAAGCGTAACTTCATAGGTCCGAAGGTAGGTATCTATATAGTTAAAAGCAAGCTCAATGGTATCAATATGCTTTCTTTTATCATCTGTTTTTAATAACAGATTACTCATTTCATCCAGATATGACGTTGAATGCGCATATAAGGTGAATAAGCCATACTCTTTGCGCAACGTTTTACATATTCTTCGATAAACTTCGTCAGAATGACTATTATGATAGCAGTATAATGTCATATCATAAAAAGAGGAGCAGTTTCCTAGCGTATTGATAATCAATAAGATTATTTGCTCGCGTATTTCTAACGGAATATCTTCATATAACAGATCGCTATGCCTTAGTGAGTATGGTCTAAAGGTGTGCATTCCTCCCCCTGTAACCGCAACAGAACAGATTACGCTATGAATAGCGCCACATTACTCTAATTCAGTGGTTCAGGTATTAATATCAGCTCAACAGTGAGCCATTTTTTCTTATTTTTTAATGGTGTTGAGTGAATATTTATTTACTCTACTGTTAATTATAACCCATCGCCATTTGTCATTCTGCTGATCATCACTGGTGCGAAAATCTGGATTATCCATGGCATTCAGCCTTCACTGAATGCCACAGACAAGGGTTATTCAACTAAAGCTCACCTGTCCCTTAGTCCTTCTTTCATTCCGTTACGTCGTTGCCATACCAGCACACTTAAACGTAAGGTGAGCTTATTATTTTTATCGACGGGTCAGAACAATCCTTCGCCGGTCATACAGTGTTTCAACTGAGAGCTGCAAATCATATTTCGCATTCTTCAGTTTTCGCGATTTAAGCATTTTCATCGTGACGCCACTTATTTGCCCTGTTTCAATCCGTCTCTTGATTTCGGCTGCGCTTAGCAGGAGTTGCTTCTTCAAAATCGACAGCAGGCTGACCTGAAAAGAACGGGAAATCCTGACGCTAACACTGACCTGCTTGTGGGAGGCGATACTGACCAGCCACCGTTCCTGAATGTGAAAATCAGGCTGCCCCGATAATTCAGCATTGTTTCGCTTCAGGATCGCGTTGTCATAAGCAAAATATTGCACCGTGGCGGCATCATTCGCCATCAGTCGGCCATAAAGATCGCGGTTAATTTTGCTGACTGGCAGGCGCGAGAACAGGGAGATATTCCAGGTGTAATCGCAGTGTGTGCATTTATAGATACTCCAGACATCGAGTACCTTCTTTTGCGAATTAACCCGAAATGCCCCAGAAGGCGTGAAGTCCCGTTTTACGCTGCATGAAGGGCAACGTTTCGCTATGCGCTGATACCCCACAGGAGTGACAGTCCATATGACTTTCATAACGTACCTTTTTTAACCCATACAAAACCGGATCCGAACTCAGCGGACCATAAATGTTTATGTATGAAAAATATTTAAGTGATATTTTTCAGTGGGTTAAAAAAAGATTTCCAACGCTACAACCCTGTCAATGGCCAAAAGATACGCCGAGATTATCAAAGCGGCCATTATCGGGTATATGAGTTTAATCAATATTCATTATGGTAGCGGCGGGATCTATTCAACTGACTTACTAAACGCATGATCCTCCCTTTGAGATCACACTTTTCACTCCCGGTTATTCACTTACAGAAATCAGGTGTTATCATTCACGACGTAAATACCTTTCAACTCAACCCGAGGCTTTGATGCTGGAGAATGTCATCATCTGATAATCAGTTCCCCGACCTTTTCAGGCCGGGCTGATTATCAATGCGCCGAAATCGAATGCGGACACTACAGTGTGTTTGCACGTTTTGCCTATGATGATTAAACAGGTTCTTCAGCATGAATTTATCCCGTCAGGAACAACGTACCTTACACGTTCTCGCCAAAGGCGGACGCATTACGCACATCCGCGATGCGTCAGGCCGCGTCACCGCCGTTGAGTGCTATAGCCGCGAAGGGTTGTTGCTCGCCGATTGCACGCTCGCTGTATTCAAAAAACTCAAAACCAAAAAGCTGATCAAATCCGTTAACGGTCAGCCCTACCGCATTAATACAACCGGGCTGAACAGCGTTCGCGCCCAGCCTGACAATCGCTAAGGAGATGATGATGGATATCAGCGCCGTTATTTTTGCAACGCATCACATTCGGCTATTACCCGATGAAGGCAAAATCCCCTGGGACGAGCCAGCCTTCAGCCAACGCATGCTGGAAAATCATCTGTCGCAGGACCACGACTGGGCCAGCCGCCGGCTAACCGTGATTGAGCAACAGGTAACATGGATTACCCGTCAGTTACCCGCTGGCGCCCGCATTCTGGATCTCGGCTGTGGCCCCGGTTTTTATACCCGCCTGTTAGCGGAGCGTGGGTTTCACTGCACAGGCGTAGATTTCTCTCCGGCATCCATCACATGGGCTCGCCAGCAGGCGCAAGCCGCAAACCTGAATATTGACTACATTCAGCAGGATATTCGTACATACCACCCCACGGAACCTTTTGATTTCATTATGATGACGTTTGGGGAACTGAATGTCTTTAGCGCTGCGGATGCGCAAAGCCTCATCAGTCATTGCGCTCAGTGGTTGAAACCGGATGGCAAACTGCTTGTTGAAGCGCATACCTTCGATGAAGTTAAACGCCAGGGCATGGCGCAGCCAGGCTGGCAGCGTTGTCCGCACGGCCTGTTTCTTGCCGTGCCTCATCTGCTGTTAACGGAAAATGCCTGGGATGAAGAGGCCCAAACCAGCTCAACGCAGTTCTGGGCGATAGCGGAAAACGGCTGTACCACCCGTTTCGGCAGTCAAATGAAGGCCTGGCGCGATGATGAATATATCAGCCTGCTTGGTGATGCTGGCTTCACTGTGTTGCAGCGCCCGGACAGTCACACCTGGCCGGTCGGCGAGACTTTTGCAGGCAAGCTGTTTGCGCTGCTGGCTGAAAAAGCCCCTCCCGCTGAGGGAATCGCCCTCAGTAAAAGGAATAACCCAATGGATATCCCACGTATTTTTACCATTAGCGAAAGCGAACACCGTATCCATAATCCGTTTACAGCGGAAAAGTACGCCACGCTGGGCCATGCGTTACGCATGAAACCAGGCACGCGGATTCTCGATCTCGGTAGCGGTTCGGGTGAGATGCTCTGCACCTGGGCTCGCGATTACGGTGTTACAGGTACTGGCATTGATATAAGCCCGCTCTTCACCACACAGGCAAAACAACGTGCAGAAGAGCTCGGCGTCAGTGAATATGTACATTTTATTCATAACGACGCGGCCGGTTATATCGACGAGGAAAAATATGACGTGGCGGCCTGCGTAGGCGCTACCTGGATTGCGGGCGGTGTCGCGGGGACAATAGATCTGCTGGCCAAAAGCCTCAAACCAGGCGGGATCATTCTCATCGGTGAACCGTACTGGCGTCGGATCCCCGCAACGGAAGAGATCGCCCACGCCTGTGGCGTCTCATCCGTCGCCGATTTTCGTCCCCTGCCCGAGCTGGTCGCCTTTTTCGACCAACTCGGCTATGACGTAGTGGAAATGGTGCTGGCAGACCCGCAAGGCTGGGACAGATATGAAGCCGCGAAGTGGATGACCATGCGCCGCTGGCTGGAGGAAAACCCTGACGATGCGTTTGCACAAGAGGTTCGAACAGAACTGACGGTAGCTCCCAAACGCCACGTCACCTGGACGCGAGAATACTTTGGCTGGGGCGTATTTGCGTTAATCGCGCGATAACGTAAAGCAGGAGGTATAGCCTACAAGAGGTATACCTCCATTTAAAAGTATTCAACAAATTAACACGGCTCATGGCGGGAATATATCGTCTTAGAGACTATCCCACCAGGCGTTATTGGCGCAGCCAGTTTGGACACGGACAGCGCACAAAAACCGGAGCGTACACGTAGTACGTGAGGATTTTGAGCACTGCCCAGGTCCAAAATGGCAAGTAAAATAGCCCTAATGGGATAGGCTCTTAATTTCGCCATTAAGTTTCTGCCACAATATGTCGCAAGACGTGCAAGCGTTCCACCTCACCTGATGAGCGAAACCACCATCAATAAGACGTTATTGCTGCGATTCAATTATTAAAAATAAAAAAAGAACCAGAAGAAAATTAAAAAATGACTTACCCACCATATTAGCCATTGTTAAAATCAAAGTAATCCTCCGTAAAAGCTGGAACTTTTTATTTCTCATAGACGAGAATTTATATATTATGATATAATACGGCAGAAAAACATGCAGGTTATTAACCTGCCATTAATGTAAATAATTCTTTGAGGAGATGTTTCCAGTGGGACGTAAATGGGCAAATATTGTTGCTAAAAAAACGGCTAAAGACGGTGCAACGTCCAGAGTATATGCAAAATTTGGTGTAGAAATCTATGCTGCGGCTAAACAAGGTGAACCAGACCCGGAATCAAACTCAGCTTTAAAATTCGTTATTGAACGTGCGAAACAAGCACAGGTTCCAAAACATGTTATTGATAAAGCCATTGATAAAGCCAAAGGTGGCGGAGATGAAACGTTCGTGCAAGGGCGTTATGAAGGCTTTGGACCAAATGGTTCAATGGTTATCGCTGAAACGTTGACGTCTAATGTTAACCGTACGATTGCTAATATCCGCACAATTTTTAATAAAAAAGGCGGGAATATCGGAGCGGCAGGTGCTGTCAGCTATATGTTTGACAATACTGGAGTGATTGTATTTAAAGGAACAGACCCTGACCATATTTTTGAAATTTTGCTTGATGCTGAAGTTGATGTTCGTGATGTAACCGAAGAAGAAGGAAACATCGTTATTTATACTGAAGCGACAGACCTGCACAAAGGAATTGCAGCGCTAAAAGCAGCTGGAATTACTGAATTTTCAACAACAGAATTAGAAATGATTGCTCAATCAGAAGTTGAACTTTCACCAGAAGATTTAGAAATCTTTGAAGGACTTGTTGATGCCCTTGAAGATGATGATGATGTGCAAAAAGTATATCATAACGTTGCAAACCTCTAATTATAAATTAAACAAATCTGTCTCTATGGCAGATTTGTTTAATTTATAAAGCTGTTATAAAAAAGTCTATCTGGCCAGATATATAGATCTTTAAATTTATGTGTCTTATCACGACCTGATCTGACACATAGCTTTGAAAGATTGAGAGTTACCGGTTTTGATATAGTGTCGAATCCTTATATAAAACATGAGGTAATTTTCATGTTTCATACGACGAATCCCGTCAGCAAGCTAAGCAAAAGCCAGCAATATCGGGCTACTTACAATCTCCCTGTGCTCTTTAAGGCACCGCCCTTATAAATTCTGCTTGCGCTCGTAATGGTTCATCTGGCGCTCTACGCGTCGCTTGACTACAGGTGTGACTCCACCAGCGCGCTACAGACCATAGTGCGAGAACCGTGGCCGATTACTTTGATGCCTTTGATGTGGAGCTATTTTTTACAGATAACGTATACCCCACTCAAAATACTCCCCCAGATCAATGCCCTCCTCTGAACACCTCCCTCTTGTGCCATTCCACAAACCGTTCACCCGGATAATTTTCTTTCATCTGCGGCAACGCGATCTCTTTCCCCGCAAAATCCCAGAACAGCCGCTGTACCACCCCGCCACCATTCACCGCGTCGGAAACCACCACACGCATATTTTCATCCAGGCCAATCGAACCACGGTCGAACGCTTTATGATGAATTGCGCACAACGCCAGGCCATTAGGCACTTCACAAGGACCATGATGCTGCTTCCATCTGATATGGGCTGCTTCAAGGGCTATAGGGGCGTTGTCGTGGCGCATATTGAAGCCGCAAACCGCACATTGATAATTGTAAGCTCGTAGCACCGCCTGGCGGAACTTCGGATCGCGTTGACGGAGAGAGGTGCGAATATCAAAACCCATCTCGTCAGCGATGTCTTCCTGAATACTGGTCGGAAAATGCGCCTCAAGGATCTGCTGCGCCAACGTGTCGATTAGCTTACGTTTTTTTGTTACCAACGCGAAATTGACGGTATCAAACCCACCAGCAACATTATATTCAATGAGTTCACGTTTAGGTGGCTGGCGGCTACCGCTGGTTGAGCAGAATTCCGCGTTTTGCAATTCCCAGAAACCATCGCCCTTCAAACGCCAGAACGGCATATCCGGGCGCTGTTCACGGCGCTGTGGCCCATAGCGCTCCAACAAATCCAGCAATTGCTCATGAATTTCAGAACCATAATCAAACAGGCGATCGTGACCCTGCCGATAGTGCGAGAGGACATATAACAGCAATAACGGCTTATGCGGCGCTCGCTGTTCGCCTTTGCGCCAAATAGTAATATTTGATATCGCTTGCTTTAGGGTTTTGTCAGAGGTCATTACGTTGAAGAATCCATGAGCACATAGTTGCGATGATGCTCGCAACTATATGTACATTCAAGACATTATTGCAGACATACTTTTTGTCTGTCGGCTCTGTACTGACAGTTAGCATTCTGATAACAACGGAAAAAACACAGCGCTCAACCGAGAAAGGTAGGTAACTTCTGGATTTTAGGCATAAAAAAGACCTCAGTTGAGGTCCATTTATATGCTTTTGGTGCGAAGGCCGGACTCGAACATCGCATTTAACCCTATGTTAAAATGTAATAAAATTTAAAAGACAATTTTCAGTACCAACAAATATACCAACAGTCCCATTCAGTGATTATCGAACAGCGTGATAACTCATTAGTATACCTACAGCTTAAATCTCTTAACGAGCTGTTGGCAAGAACAACTCTGACATTCCGTATAAGGAAGCTAAAGTAATATTAGATAGAAATGGCGTGTCAGTTATTGTCCCCTAGGTCATGCGCGAAGTCAGTGTTCCACTTCATACCCGGAATCGTATCTATGTGGTTGCGTACGGAAACTCTGTGCACGATGCTGACAGCTACTAACTCATACGGGCTTTGAAGTGAACAACAGATGAAACGCATTCTTGCGAGCAAAGAGGGATGCGCTGTACAAGGGGTATCCTCCGCAGTACAGAATTTAAACTGAATTATCATAATTAATTGATAAATAGATACATTTCTAAAATCCTTTTTCCGCTTCTAAAAATAGCACTTTTTGCTAAAGCCTTCTAAGCCCCGTCTTGTAACAGCATTCAAACCATTCCTTTCTGATTTGTACAAAAAACACTCATTTACGCAATAATTCCGAAAAAACAGGTGTTGATTGTCATAAGCGAGATTCGAATAATAACCTCATCAAAACAACGACGAGGAAATATATGAACGAAAGAAAAAGATTTATCCGTTTACCTGAAGTACTAAATAGAACTGGCCTTTGTAAGGCTTGGATTTATCGCCTGATTAGCCGTAATGAATTCCCATCGCCAATAAAACTTGGTGAAAGAGCAATAGCATTCTTAGAGAGTGATATAGATAAGTGGATTGATGAAAAGATTTCTATATCACGTAATAAAGTAGCATAAAAAACAAAATCATAATGGTTTCGGTAGCTGGTTAGTCTATTAACTAAAAATATAAACGTAGGAGGTCATATGTAAACACAATCGAACTTAGCATCATAATAAAACGAAAAAATAATCTGCTCTCAAAGTAATGCATGCAAATGCAGGGAGTTATACATTTAAAAAATAAGGAGTAACTATATGAATACTGAAGAACTAAATAACATTAAGGACTCATCAACTAAAGTTTTTACTGCTATGGCGAAGAATCTTTATATCACAGGAATACGTATATATAAAGAGCAGGAAGAGTATGAGGTATTGGAAGCTATAATGTTAGATAGTAATAGAACTGAATCATATCTTTTGCATGTTAAAGAATATCTGGAAAAGCGCTTTGATGAACATATGGAAGAGGCAGGTAAAAGAGAAAGACTGATTTATGTTGATATGGATAAAGTTATGCATGAAATGAGATATGTACATACTCAAGCATTACTTTTTAGTATGAGCTAATAACCGCGTATTCGGCCCCGGAAGGGGCTAATAAAAAACACAATGAATTAAATAAGCATTAACTATGAGGATATAAATATGTTTAAAGAGAAGATAGGTATTAATAAATCAACTGAACTGTTCTATGACCTTGCATGTAGATCATTTGCCACAAGCTGGAATATGTTCATGGAGGTTAATGGCGATGGGGATGCTAATGATTATCTAGATGACCCGGATTTTATGAGTCCATTTATTATCCATGTGATTGACCACATTCAGAACAACTTTGAAATATTCACTGCCCAAGAGGGTAATAACGGTGATATTAATCAGGTTAACTTTGAAATGGTTGCTGCTATGTTGGTTAGATATTCAGACAGCTTCAGAAAATAAGAATCCATTTTGCCCCGCAAGGGGCTAAGATTATTAATAAAGGAAAATATAAATGACAAATAAAATATCTGTAGTAGTAAGTATGCTGTGCGAAGGAACTCCTAACGTAATGAATACTATTCAAGAAAGCTTTGATGTATTTGTTGCTCTAAGTGGGTATTCAGTTGAAGAAATGATAGGGGATAAGAACTTGATTGATGCTTTAAATAGACATGTCAATAACGATTTAGTTGATGAGTTAGATTTGGAATATGGCTCCGTTATCATCAATATCGGTTATAACAACTAATTATTTTTACTAACCATTAACAAAATAAAAGGATTAAAGATGAAAGAGATTATATTGAATAGTTATGAGGAAACAAAAAACGAACTTATTGCTAACATCTTACAAGGATACTGTGATGAGATATATGGTATTTATGAAAAACATCCTGAAACAGCAATAGATATTTTGAATGATGGTTTCCTTTCAGGCATCACATATGACGTTTTGATTGCTCGTGAGATGAAGAAATACTCTGTCAAAAATGATGTATCTGATATCAATAGAAGAGATTTAAAAGCCACAATATTATATTGGCATCAAGAACACATTATTGAACTTGTTATGAGAAATCTAAAGCAAGATAAAAATCAAGATCCTATTTATTGGAAGTTAAAGTTCACAGTGATTTGATATTAAAGCATGATGAACATTCCCTCGTGCAGAGGGAAATAATCCTGTAAAGAATCGGAGATAACCAATATGATTGATGAATTCCACGTTATGTATATGTATAGAAAAATCCAAGCTGAAGCGGCTACCACTGATATAAAGACATTGAACCAACTCTTGAAGAAGTTCCGCAAGGTAGTAGCGGAACGGCGGGAAGAATACTATCTGGAGATTGGTGAGAAAAAGGCACGTAAGTTAAAAATGAAAAAGATCCTCAAATTGATGGAGAAGGATAGGATATCACCAGAGGATCTCATTGACTGGCAGTAGCCAGTCACTATGTTGCTTCTTCGCTTATATATTAAACATCATCATAAGCTGGCTCTGCTGTTTTAGGATACTGCAGCGTCAGTGCTGGATCTGTTTCTTTGTTAGAACAGCTATCAGATGTTTTTGGTGGCTCAGATATAGTCGTTCCCTCTGTAGGTTGATTGTCAGAATCATTTGTTTTATTAAATATATAAACATTATCAAATACTGGTTCATTATTAGCGTTAAATCCCTGTGCCTTTTTAACATTAGGGCGTTGTTTGGCATTGATAGAATGCGCTTGTCCCTTAAGAAATATGTTGGAGTTCATAAAGAGATCTCCATCTTTATCAATAATGATCCCTTTCTTTTTGAGCTTTTTAAAGACAAGAGACATATTTGATTTTTTAATATCTAAGTCGCGGCATAGCTTTGCTTGCGATATATGAAAGCAGTTTCCAAATTCCATGATGTTTAAAATCCTTGCGATAACCTTCAACTCATTCTTGGAAATATCAAGTTCTGCGAGTTGCTGGAAGTTTTTTGTGAACATATGGACATAATCAACATCTTTCTTAATAGATTTAATGTTTTCTTTTCTCGAATAGATATTGGTAGTGTCTTTATGTGTGCTGTGATAATGTTCGAATATTTGCACTTTCTGTTCATTAGTGAAAAGATGATCATCAATATACTGTGTTAGCTGAAAGGGGGATAAACTGCTAAGGGATTGAAAATCTATTTGTGTCATTGTATTTTTCCTTTTGTTATTGTTTTTATTAATACATAACAGATTAAACACTATGATCAATAACAAAGTCAAAAATAAATGGAAAAAGTTTTAAAATAGTGGAGAGCTATCCATTGAGTATGATGGATAAAGGCTCATTACTTTCTGGCTGGAATAAGTTTACTGAGAATGGAATATCCGCCAGTTATTAAATAATAGTTTCAGTACGGAACTATAGTTATAGCTTTTGCTAACTATGGTTATAGAAAACTATAACCCGAGTTATAGATATCGATAAACATAGTTATAGGAATCTATAACCCTTCCTCAGTAATCTATTGTTTTGTATAAGAAATAATGGCTGTAATATAGTAATAAGTTTAATATAGTAAAAGGGAATGTGTGCCTGTTGAATGGCACCTGCTGTTTTATGAAAGGCGTTGGAGGTTTTCAGTATGAAAATGAGTGGCATTAAAACTTTCCTTAATTGTTATGTTCAGAAATGTTTTGCGACGGAGTTTATTTGTGCCTTATGAAAATGGTACCTTGTGCTACCTATTTTATTTTTACTATAATGTTATTACAGCGGAGTGATTGTTTTCTACAATCACGAATTGCTGCTTTTATTGTGAGAGATTAATTAGTTTTCCTTTTACTTTGTGTGCGTCTTCGACGAGATCTTTTTTGGATAAATCCAATATTAACAGGGGCAAGCCCTGTTCAGCAGAGTGATTGTTGCGAACAATCACGAAGTGCTGCTGCCAAGGATATAGTTTTCCTATACGTTTAAGAGCAAATGCTATATATCTAAAGGGAAAAATATGTTTAAACATAGAATGTTAATTCTAACTTGATAGTGAAAATAAATTTAATAATGACCGGATAGATTATTCTAAAAAACCACAATCTTGAAGTTAATGAATAAATGCCAGTATCAGGGCGTAGCCGTGCGTAAGCACAGAGATAAAGATCTTTTCAAAAAGAAGTTTAAAAATTTGGATAAAACACAAATATATTTGATTTTAATGCTTACGCTAGAGTATTAAATAGTAATAAATAAAATAGGAGATAACGAAATGAACAATATTAAAATAATAACACTATTTCATCCTTATGAGAAAACACCATTCATGATCTGTATTGTAAACAAAGTGGAAGATACCGAACATGGAATAAAACTTACTCTTGAAAATGGTAATGACATTTGTGTCAATAATTATAGCTGTTATCTGAGTCTGTAAGTCGTTGCGAAAAAGACAGGATAAAGAATATTTATATTCGTATGGTTTCAGAACCCACTCTGATAAGTGAAGAAACTATAAAATCACAGATGTTATAATCTGAGTTATTAGTTACAATATCTTACAGGTATTATATATGTTTCTCAAACCTGCTGTATGATATTAAATAGTTAGTGTAATTATTCATAAATCAATTTTTTAACTGAACCTATATCCATATTTATCAATGAAAATGCGTCAGGTTAAAGTCGAATGTGGTAAAAAGCAGTGTCTGGTAAAATAATTTATCTGATAATGCGGAGGAAATGAATGATTAATTTTCGAACTTTAAAAAGCAAACTCTATTGTATCATTGCCATGAAGCTAATATAGCTAAGCTCTTAATACCTTGACTATTGTTCGTTATAAGTAATTTTTTTGTCATCAAATTTACTAATCATACTTTTGTGTGTTTTAAAAATGAAGTATTTTTATTCGATTTGTGTTAAGTTATATGAATGCAAGAGGAAATAAAAAACACATTAAGCTATTAATAGGAGATGATATATTAAGGATTAATCAAATAATTAAAATTCTTAGTGATATGAAGCCGTATGCACCTTATACATACAAAAGTAAAACAGATAAAGTAATCGACAAAATACATGGTAGATTGCTTGCAATTGTAATTATTATTATTGCTGCGCTAGCTTTATGCATTGCTTTATATAAGTTAACTAGTTTCGCTAAAACTGATGTAATGGTAAATGTTATCTATGGGTTATATTTTACTATAATGTTTATTGGGCTAATAATAATGATATTGCCACCTATCTTAGGAGTAAAGCATTTAATAGACTGGAAAAGAGAATCATTTAATGATTTTACTTGTGAAATCTCGCATGATGAAGAAAATGCAAAACTACTTATAAGTTATTCAGAAATTGAACTTCTATATGCAATTCATTGGCTACAACTTAAGATAAATAGAATAACAGTGAGGGTTAGTAGTTTTTTTGGTGAAAAAACAGCGGTATTATCAATCTTGGGTCTTTGCTATTCGGCAGTACAGGCATCAATTGGATTTGATACATTGAGTAAAACATTTATCGGTGATCTTTCTAACACGAACTCCACTAATACTGTCATCATGTTCGGATTAGCATTTTTATTAGGTATATCTCTGGGGGCATTGATGTTAAAAAAAGTAGCAAATCATCAGTTATATCTGAAAGAAATTGTTGAGTTGGCAATAAGAATAAAAAAAGACATCCAAAATGGATAAGGGTGACTTGGATGGATTGAACACTTATGCATGAAATAAGTTAGGGCCATGTGAGAGTTATGGCTCTGCTTTATTTAAATAAGTTATTTCATCATGAATTTTTCGATTAACTTTGATAACATTTAAAGAATGTATGAAACTTTTAGATGATATATTGGGGTATAATATTTTTGAACTGTGTTTTAGATGGTATGAGAAAATATTGATTAAAACTTTATCGCTAAAATAGATATTCTATCAACATCAAAAATATACCTATTAGCCTATATGAGAATATAGAGCTGTATATACCAATAATATATTACAGGCCCATACGGGAAATTGATGTTTGACATGTTTAAAGTAAATAATGAGTTCATTAATGTGTGAGTCGTCTATATCCGAGGGAAGATACAAGTTATTATTAACAACGAGGAAGCGGTCTCTATAACTTCTACTAATTAGATTTTTTGATTTTGATAATTATATTTTCTATATCTTCCTCAGATAGTTTATCAAAATTCATCACAATAGTAGCAAGTTGATCATTTTCCACATAAAAATATGCTAATGGGACATT
Organism: Salmonella sp. SAL00670; assembly: GCF_046552235.1. Taxonomy (NCBI): domain Bacteria; kingdom Pseudomonadati; phylum Pseudomonadota; class Gammaproteobacteria; order Enterobacterales; family Enterobacteriaceae; genus Salmonella; species Salmonella sp. SAL00670. The sequence continues at coordinate 325,282 of NZ_JBGDUO010000004.1, read as the reverse complement.
TAGCGTCTGTGCTAATTTCTGAGCGGTATGGATATCTGCTTCATGTACTCCTTTTTCATATCGGTTAATGCGGGTGCTTGCTACAAATTCGTCAATCCCGGCTGCAATGCCCAGCTTCTTTTGAGACAAACCAGCAGCAAGCCGCGCTTCCTTTAAACGCTTACAAAAGATGTCTCTATGGGATTCTCGCTGGTTCATAAATACTCTCATCATTAAGAGCTACGAGAATCGTAGTTTTTCCTTGTTTTCGATACTACGTTTAACGTAGTATTTGCTTGTGATGATGTACTGGTTTGCCGATACAGATAACCTCAATGCTATCAAAAGCGATATCTGGAGAAGTTCACGCGACCCATACCAGTACATACCGTTTTGTATGTATTGACCTATGGGATATGAAAATGAAGAGAATCTTACTTGTGGCAGGAATGGCACTGACAGGATGCCAGCAGCTCAACGATGGCGTGAATACAGTTAATGGAGCAATCAGTTCTTCGTTGTCTTCAGTAGGTAAAGCGCTGGGGGGAACCGCCACCACTCAAAGCCTTGGCCCGGTATCGTCTGTATCTGGCCTTGGTGCTGTCTGCAAAGACTATGAAGAAAATGCGATGGCAACAGAAAAGAAATGGACTGGCAAAAGGATCTCTATCACCAATGCCACTGTTCTTGAAGTTACGAAGGGCAGAAGTGCCAGCGATATGATGACGGGAATGCCCAAATCTAACCCTAACTATTATCTGCTCTTTAAAACAGCTGATACAAGCTACTGCGGCGGCATGGTATGGATCGATTACTACTCCGGCCTTGATGATGCCGTTCTCACTTATAAGAAGGGCCAGAAAGTCAGCGTCACCGGAACGGTAAACAATTTCGAAGTCCGGGGATTCGCTACCGTCAACAACGCCGATATGCCAGTTCGTCTGGTTGTTCTGAGAAACGGCACTATCAACAAATAACTCTGGGATAACACGATGCGTAAATTTTTACTCGTAGCAGGTCTTGCTGCTCTTTTATCGGGATGCGGTGAAAAAGGGGATTTTGAGAAAGCGATCAACGCGAAAATATCGCAATCAAAGCTGTGCTACTCACTGCAGGACAATGACATTGTGTTTAATAAAGGTTTCCCCATCCGGGTTAATCACGGCTATCGTTCTACTGGATACAGTGCCAGCGATGAAATCTTAAAAGGTCTGGCTAATCAGGGATTGCTTGATGTTTCTCAACAAGCTAATGGTTTCAGTAGTGTCGATGTTCTGGAAGTAACAGACAAAGGCCAAGAGGTTGAGTTTTGGGACCGTGAGAAAGGTGCCTGTGTTGGTCACCGTGCCGTAGCTGAGGTTAAAAGCTGGACTGAACCGAGTGAGGGTAATGGCGTTAAAATGACGCAAGTGACCTATACGTGGAAACTGGATGGCGTGCCGGGCTGGGTTGATAAAAATGCCTTCTCTGGCGTGAAAGGGATGTCTGAACCAGAAGAAGCCAAAATTGTTCTGGTGAAAACCAATAACGGCTAAGCCGCAAGGTAATTACAGGAAGAAGCTATGAACTCGATCTCTTGGGTGATTTTCATGGGGCTGCTGATAAACATACCATCACTGATTCCGATGCTGTTTCTAAATAAGATATCAAAGAAGGTGAAGGTATCGCTGGCATTCAGACTGTTTCTGCTTAACGCTTTCTTGGTGCTGTCCCTTGTGACGCTATCGCAGAACACCACGCAAAAATACGGGCTGTTTCCTGTATGGCTGGTCGTTGTTGCTATTGGGCTGTTTGTGGTCACACTTCTTCCAACGGTGAAATTCATGCGTAAGCATTTAACCGTAGGTAAAAGCAGGGCTGTTATCCTCACATCATTCCTGATTGTCTATGCCATCAGATTTAATGGCGTGTTTTCAGATGTGGATGGAAGTGGATATACGATTAACGGCTATAACACAGTATGGACATTCTTCTTCCTGTTCGCCTGCCTGTTGGCTTATATCGGTTGTTCCGGGAATAGCAAAAACTATGGGACATATATCCACACAGCCACTTCACAGCCTAATGGTCATATAGCCTACGCTCCCCAATCAGAGATTGATGCCGATATAGCTGTGAAAGGATCAAGTGTATTATTTGATCCAAATCTGGATATTGTGGAACAACAGCGTTATCGTGATGCTATTGAAACGCGAAATAATGATAACTTGTAAGCTGTTTTAATTTGTAATCTTTAATTCATATGGCCCTGTTTGATACAGGGCTTATTGTACTGGGTAATATGTTAAATAAATTTCATGTTAATTATCTTTAAATAATCTTTAAGTTTTTTTGACATTTGTTTTATTTATATGGTATTAAATATAAAACAAAAAAGGAGATAATAATGAACAATAAAAAAGATGATGTTTTATGTGAGATAGTTAAAGCTGTAGGAATCATTGAAGAAAAAACAGGTATTAACAAAGATGAGTTTGATAAATATCCTTCAGAAGACCTAATAAGGATACTTGTTGGGAAGTTGACGCCATCACAAATATCTTTTTTCAAAGAAAATCTTAAAGGATATGAATATCCATCTGATGATAAAAGTATCAAATGGTTTTGTGATGCTTGGTCCTTTTATTTTTACGACAGGGCTGAATGAGATAAATCCTTATCTGATTAACGGATTTTTGTATAGATAAAAAACATAAACACTCACCAATGACAGGGCATGAATGCTAATTTCTGATAGTGTTACGACTCTTGTTAAAACCAGCAATGGCTGGGGCTGCTATCAGCTTGCCGCTCATTGCTATTGTGGGTGTTATAGTGGGTAAGGCGATTTTCTCTGATAATGATATAGCCATGTTAAGGATGTCGCCGACAAATTAATAAACCACGCCAATATATTAATTTACGATGATTTATTTTTCTTGGGATTAAATTATTTTTCAATATGTTTATTATTTAATAACTGGCTATATCCACGTTTCATTTTTTCAATAAAACTTTCTTTAATAGTTGGAAATCCTGAAATCAGATATTCTTCTTCACGGTTCTTGAATATCTTGTGTAAATAACTGTCTTTCTTATGTGCGACATGAACTTCAGGAAAAGGTCTGCTGTTTATAATCTTATTATTAAGTTCTTTATCATCAATAATGTTATATTGGTCGCCAGTGATATCAATCACAATGTCATTTATCTCAAGCCAGTAATGAGTTATGTGATCATCTTTGCCTGTTTCTGCGCTTATACCTTTTATCACAAGCTCAGGGCATAATTGTAGAAAATGAAAGGAAAGAAGCATTGAAGTAAGCTTGCAACTCATAACAGGGAAGTCGCTTATTACAAGACTGGTTTTTTCTTTATCACATGTCTCAATCAATTTTCGAAACTTTACAGCTTCATCTTGAATTTCGGTAATCGTTAGCAACATATATCCTTGGTTGGGTAAGATGATTTATTTTGGTAATATACATTATTGGCTGAGAATTAAAAAGAGTCTTTTATTCTCATTCTCTGTGGCCCGGGGATTTTAACTTTAATGTATTATCTATAGATTGAGTGAGATCAAAACTATTATCGTGTTTCGGTATTTCATTTTTGGGACGACTCGGAAAACGCCTGATCTCATCCGGTGTTGGCTTGTAGTCATCTTGGTTAAACTTAGCTCGTTTCTCGTATTCAGCACGTGGAACAGGATGACCTAATACTTCGTCAAAGAAATAATTTTCAGCAATGCGTTTATCATGTTCCTTACTGATAATATCAACTTTAGTTTTGTCTGTTTTAGCCCATATAAATTTATCCCTGATAAAACCAACTAAAATGGCAGTGAAACGTTTGAAAATATTATCCTGACGCAGAGTAGCTGTTTTCTTATTAATTTTGCTAGGGGCGCTTCTGGATGCCCTATTTGAGGTTTTAGAAAAGGTTGTTTTCAAAAGAGTATTTGTTCCAGAGTCAGAAATACTGACAGATGGCTTCTTAGCAGCAACGACCTTACTGATTTTTGTTTTATCACGGTAAGACTTAACTCCACGCATACGAATATGAGGTGCTGGGACTACCAGTACAGGTCTTTGCGCTTCACTGGTAGACGAACCAGAGTGCGTTTCTGGTAATACAATCTGTTCTGGTTCAGCAAGAACAGAAACAGTAAAGCTTCTGACATCAACGACGATTTCAAGGTCAAGTTCGCTGAAGGTCTTATAGACTTCAACCGCTTCCTGCTTCGCTGCGTCACGAACAGCCTGTTCTGCGGCTCTTTGTTCCTGAACAGCTTTATTACGCCATTTGGCACTGTGGATACGCTTCATTGGAAGACGGTTTGTTTCAGCGGCTTTGGCAAGCCATAGTGCTTTTTCTTCATTATCCAGAGCAACCGCCGCTTTTTCTAATGCCTCTTCGTGCTGGACCTGAAGGGAACGATGATCAATACGTTCTGATGAACCAGCAGCAGCAAGATAGCTATTAGCCATTGATGCCCATGATTCACGCCAAAGGACAGACATTTTTCGGTCATTCCAGCTTCTTTCTTTTTTACCAAAACCTTTCGGGCCTATGGTTTTTAATGTTAACATAACGTGAGCATGTGGGTTATCGCTATCGAGATCGTGAAAAGCAATATCAGCAATCATGCCTTTATCAACGAAATTTTTCTGACAATATTCAAGAACAAATCTTTTCTTGTCATCATTATTTAACTCGGCAGGAATGGCAACATCGAAATAACGGGCTGTCTGACCATTTTGCTGGCGCTCGACCCTTTCAACTTCATTCCACAATGCTGTAGAATCTTTAACAATATGTTCTGGAGCATTAACAGGTGCTAAAATGAAATGCCCGCATAAATCAGTACGGCGACTATAATCATAGGTATCACCTGTTCTTTCATCTGTGATTCTGCAACGAGCATGATAGGCAGCTTTCGCAACGGAAGATTTGCCCTCACTTCGTTTCACAATTTTAAAATCAAGATGAAAAATAGCCATACAATAAAAACAACCTCAATATAAATTTAAATATCAAACTAAAATATAAATCTCCAATGCGACTATGCTGGTTTTAGTTTTTCGCAAGAAAAACTCTGGTGTTGACGTTGACCTTGTTTCCGTAGGAAACGGTGTTAGCCTGCGGCAGGCAACCGTCGGTAGACCCCACACGCTCACGAAGTGAGTGTATAGGTGGGCATTGCTTTATTTTTATATCTCCTAAAGGAGCTAAAAATAACGACTATGTATAAAGTTTTTCTACAGTTAAATAATAACGCTAGTTTCAATGCCTGTGAAATTAATAAGGCTAGAATCGGATTAACGGCTGAAGTAGTATAATAATATTAGTTTTTTGTGTTTAGATAGCACCCGTAAGGACAAAAAGAGTACTTTTCCCCCCCGCCGTAAGGCGGGAAAACTGAATTAAGGTAAAATAGTTAAAATAAAAATTATTTTTACGTGTTGCACAATTCACAGGTTAAGAACAGAAATAAGAATCAAAAGATAACAGATGACATTGTTTTTATTGTTTTAATAAAATAAGTAACGCGGAGAGTATTAGATATTTTAAGTCAGTGGTTGCGCTCGTATGTGTTGCACACTTTTATTTTGACCTTACTGTTATCTCATTTTCAAAACCAAAACACCATTTTTCGGGATGAATCCCATCATGGACAAGATAAACTTGTTCAGCAATGATTGTTTTAAACAATCCTTTGGTGCTGCGAGATTGAATCTTAAATAAAAACGTTCATCTTACTGTCTATGGTTTGACCTTTCTCCTTTTTAATTGTATTGCATGTTTTTAATAACTAGAAGGAGAAGTAATTATGAGTGATAGTGATAAAAACAGAAAACCAAGATCAGAAAAAACAGTAAAGCAAAAAATAGCATCAGCGCAGATGCGTTTGAATCGTCTAAAGACTAAAGAGAAATTATTAACAAAGAGTGCCGAGACACGTTTGAAGATCATTCTTGGCGCAGAAGTGTCTAAAGCAGTAGGTTGTAAAGTAGAAGATGTCGATAAGGAGTTTGTGCTTGGACTAATATTATATTTTCAAAGCGTGAGCGCTGAAGATAAGATAAAATTTCAGATACTTGGAAAAAGATTCCTTGCAGATATGATTGGCAGACAAGAATAACAACTGTGCTATTATTAAATAATAAGGATATGAATGTGCAATTTGGTGAACTGGATAATATCGCATTAATCTTAATGAGTACAAACGTTATAATGTGGAGTATAAATATTGGCTTGTTGAGTTTATGGACTATTAACAGAGTAGGATAGTAGAAAGTTAATCAAAAGGCGTTATGTAATCCCATACCATTAATAAAAACTATTGATTGTTCTAACAATCATTTTTTATCATAAATAACACAACGTCCATTGACCAATTTTTTATTTTTGTTAATTAATTGATGATGGGGTCAAAGAGGATGATAAAAATGAAAGGAATAAATAATAAGGGATTTTCTTTATTGGAGCTAACATTGGTTTTAAGTATTGGAACAGTGATTGCTTTCGTAAAATTTCAAGACATGAAAACTAATCAAGAAAACATGATGGCTGATACTGTTGGTAATCAGATAAAACAGGTAGGAGAGGCGGTAAATCGCTATATTAGTATCCACTATGACAGATTATCAACACTTTCATCAAGTAGCAGTCAGTCCAGTGATCCGGGACCAAGAACATGTTCCTCTAATGGTTGTGAAATTACATATCAAACGTTAGTAAACGAAGGGTTTCTACCTGTAGGTTATACAGGCGTTAACATGCAAAAGTCTTCTTACAAGATAATGTTAAAACGTTCAGGAACAGCTCCTAACTATGTTATCAATGGTCTTATTACAACAACCTCTCCTTGGCTGGAAGGCGGGAGGTATCGTTATGACTTGTTAGGAAAGGCTATGCAAATTGCTGGTATTGATAGTGGAATGACGAAATCAGCTGCTTTAGTATCAGGTCTACAGGGGGCATGGACAGAGACATCATCAGCTTTTAATAATATTACTGCAGCGGGTCTACTGGCGTATCGTGTTGGGTACGATTCTTCAATGTACTCAGTGTATTTGCGTCGTGATGGCACATTACCTATGACAGGTAATTTAAACATGGGTAATCAGGATATAAATAATGCCAGAAATATAACAGCAGCAGGAACGATAACAACAAACACATTGCATTCTACCGGAGATACAAATATTGGAGTAAATTTGAACGTTGGAGGTAATGCTCAAGTAAATGGAACTATCAATTCAAATAACACTGTTTCAGGTACTACGCTCACGTCTCGTGGTGAAACCTACACGCAGAACTGGTTCAGAACAATGGGCGATGGTGGTGTATATTTCCAGAAATGGGGTGGTGGGTGGAATATGATAGATGCTAATACCATACAAGCATATGGAGGTAAAAATATTCAAACATCTGCAGGTATATATGGTGGTTATTTAAAGTCAACCGGAAATATAGATGCTAATGGCACGTTAAACACAGCATATGTATGGGCATCAGGAAATGTCAATTCTAATTATATTCATTCTAACGGGAATATAGACGCTAATGGTAGATTAAGTGCTGGTGAATATCTTCAACTCAATGGTGTTGCCGTTAGTGGCGGAGGTTGTTCACCAAATGGTTTACAGGGAAGGACCAGTACTGGACAACTATTATCTTGTGTTAATGGAGTGTGGCAAGGAACAGGAAGTGGCTTCTTTAAAGCACCACCGCCTCAAACCATACAGTGTACTTCCCGAAATAGCTCAGGTAGCGGGAGAAGAATCTATATGGCTAAAATCGATGAATCAGGTCAGTTATATACACGAGTATCTTCAAATTTTGGTATGGATACTGGTTGGGCTAAAGGTACTCTCAACGTATTTGTTGACTTTAAGGGGATTTCTATAACTGGCAGCACACCTGAGAATAATAATCAATCAGGCACTACAGACTGCACCGCAAACTGGGTTTGGGGTTGATTATGTTTTAATACAAGTAGATCATATGATCTTATATCAAACACATCTGCAGAAGTAGCTAAAGTTGTCGGCTGTAAAATAGAAGATTTCTACAAGGAGTTTGTGCAGGGATATTAATCTATTTTCAAAATGTCAGTAATGAGGATAAGGTTGTATTTAAAATACAAGAAGAAAAATTCATTGATGATATCTCAGGGAGACAATAATATTCTAAAACAGAATCTGAGATGGACATTACTTTCAAATTAATTTAGAATGGCATATCTTCATTTGACAAGTTAATAGGATAATCATTATATTTAGTGAGAAAATCAACCTGCTCCACATAGCTTAATATTTTATAGATGAATATCTCTATTGTTCTTATAAACTTCAATAAAGTGCTACTTTTAACTATATAAAACTTATCTCCAAGATTAGAGATCTCAATATCTGGGAAGTTATTTTTAATACTCGTTTTTTGTTTTAACCCTTTTCTACCTTTTGTAAAAAAAGAGTTCTGATGAACAATAATATTACGTAAATTCTGATACTTTCCTATTTCAGCCCATTCCCCACTAATTAATGAAAAATCCAAACCAGAAGTAATGACAAGATAGTCTTTTGCTTTACCTATTAAACTACCACTTGATAAATCATCATGAGAAAATTTCGCACTAGTGTTTGTAAAAATTTCATAGCAGATTTCAGATAGCACCGTCTCAAGAACTGAATAAATCAAAACTACAGCAGAGTGGTGATAGTAGCACAATAAAGACTTACCTTCGTTCTCAAAAATATCCAATATCAAACTTTCATTTTCTGGGGCCAGTTTGGTGTCATTGTACATTTCCTCAGATAATCGAGTACCTTTGTCATTTACTAAATCTTTCGTAAAAGATAAATAACCTTCAAGATATTTCATTTCGTACTTAAATTTCAACATCAAATAGGAAAAATCTATTTTTTTATATTCAGCATTATTATTTTTAGTATACATTCAACACCTACGAATTTTTTCATAAAATCTATTTTACATTATACAATATTTTTTATTAAACATCTATAAATGAATTACTCCCCAACATAAGTATTGATATATAATGAATTTATTATTTCCATTAAATATAAGAGTACATATTTACTAGTGTCTAATTATAATTATCCCTAGGCTAAGGTAGATTGAAAAAATATTCAGGGGTGTACCTACATTACACGGATATAGTGGTATTATATTCTTCAGTTAAATAAATCCATGATACTTAATTTATCATATTGTTCAGATATGGAAGCTAGAATCCATGACGTATATTAAAAAACCACTAATACAAGACATTCATATTTATGAAAAAGACAATATACAGATAATTATATTTATTCATCAAGCAGAGACATATTAATAATAAAATCATGCTTATTGTAAATTGTAATTGAGAATTTGACTCACTCGATCCTTAAAAAATTATGCAGGGTGGTTAAATTAATTTACTGTTGAGCTGTTATGACAGTATTCTATTTCAACAGAAATATAAATTTGACAATCAATACTCTAATAAGAGTTCATCGAGAACATTCACTTCATGAAATACTTGATTGCCCAACATATGGGGAGTTGTTTACAACCTAATGGGTTGATTTGGTTGTCCCACATCAGGGGAAACATGTAATTAGTTCTCTTAATAGAGATGGCATAGGGCCAATAGGCCCTAAAATATTGACAGCGTTATGATTGATTAAAAAAATCAATACTCTATTCTCATACTATTACTGCATTTAGAAAATTAATTGCAGCTGTGCTTGATGAAAACTCAGCTTTTATATGGTCATCATTCATGTAAACAACATATATTAAAAAATTATTAAATACATAATTCTCTGTTGCAGAATGTTGTATATTATAACCACTAATAAAATTCTTAGCATCACTTAAACTATTGAATTCATAGTTATTTCCATAAAGTGGAGTTATAACTACCTTTTTCAAAGACTTACTTATTTTCCCTTCCAGTATATTAATAAAAGTAGTTATATCATTTCTATTTGAATCAATAATAATTTTTTTAATGGAAAGAAGCTGCTCTTGGCTTATATTTTCAATCGCAGAAACCTTTTGGCTAAGAAGAACTTCAGAAGTGCTCTCATCAAAAGACATGTCTATGCCAGATTGAGAAAAAGCCGAAACTATATTTGAATAAGGGATATATAACACATGAAACCCACAGTTTGCTAGTTGCTTTAGTGAAGGTTCAGTGAATTCTCCAGCAAGTATAGCCCCTTTAAAAGGACATTCGATATAATATTTATCTGCAATTGGTAGAATAGCCCCTTGAATTTCCTGAGCTTTATTTTTGGAGTGTTTAGTGTATCTTCTCCACGCCGATTCAATGAATGCGACAGGTCTTCCTAATTGTGTAGATGATCCACCATATTCAAACACAAAATCCAAGTCATGAGTGCTTCCGTAAGAATCGGCCCAAGTTATTTTTTTGCCCTTTCTTCCTTCCCGTGGTTGCCCAACAACATCCAGATACATGCCATGTCTATCTGCAACTCCCTGAAGTAGAGGGATGAAAATGCTTTCAAGCATATTACCTAAAAGCTGACCTAATTTATGTGATGGGGATGTAGCCATTTTTTATCCTTTTATCCAAAGTCTACCTTCATGTAAAGGTACTGTATGTGTCCTGTTTTTCCATTTAACGTTTCTATCCCTTAATTTCTCAAAACTATACTCAGAGAAACCAGCGGAAAGAGCTAAATCTCCCAGCCATCGTTCTGCTGGAACATGAATTCCGTAAGGTGCTGAATCACCAATAACGAAGCAGACCTTTGACCCTTTATCCATATTTTTTCGTAAATTTACCCATGTCTGTGCCAAGTCCAAAAAATAAGCAGCAATCATGGTGTGGTATGTTTTTTTTCCGCCTTTTGTGTGACGAATAATATCTAATTGCTTTGTAATATCAGCTATTTCATCTTTGATTGGGGATAATAATGGATTGCAAATGTATTCATCTAAGTCAATTTTATCAGCAGCGGAGTGTTGAGAACAAGACCTCATAAGAGATGGTCTTACAACATCCTTTAGATCACCCCAGCCATTGATCTCTCCCCAAAACATCATTTCTAATCGCGTAGCATCAGCATAATCGTAATTATTTGGATATGGTGGTGATGATATGAGCAAATTACATTTTTCAGTTTGAAACGGACGTCTTACATCTTGATGTTCTATTTTAGAACAGCTTTCCCATCCAGAAGAAACAGCATGCAACATATCAGACTTCATTAATTCTAGTTTTCCTGAGAAAGCCTCAAAGGGATCAAGAACCTTAGATTTAGACTTATTTGGCAATACATATTGCCACTGTGCAGTACCTACGTGACTACAAGCTCGAAGGATCGATGTAATATTTAATCGAATTAGCTCCCAAACGGGTTCTGTTGTTGATAATTTTTCATAGGCTCTTTTCAACCGATCCAGTTTTTCGAATGATTCAAACGAATAACATTTTCCAAGAAGATTGTCATTTTCATATCTATCAATTTTAGCGTCCGATTTAATAGACATTGCATAATTAAGGGTCGCTTTTCCTGCCTCATTAAAATCTGATATACTTGTATCCCATAACTGTTTTGCTTTAGCAATTCTTACAATAAAAGGATGTCCTTCAAATCCATAAGACTTAACTTTTAATGAGTCAGAAGATATATTTGTGGTTCCTGAACCTGTGAACGGTTCAAGTACTATAGCTTTATTACCAGTTTCTTCTTGGTATTTTAAAATCTCAGAATTGACCCACTCAGCAGAAAACCCTGCTGAGTATCGAAACCAACGATGAACAGGCAGTTTCATATTGTCTGCAAATGTTCCAGAACGAGCTGTTTTTTTGAGCATAGTAATTTACCAATCTAAACCAATCTATCAAGTGCTTCTGATTGTACCCTAAAGCACTTGGTTTTTAATGAAGTATTAAAATATATTAAAAAAACATAGTGTTACATTTTTACAAGAGTTAAGTTACTACTCTTATCTAAGTTTCTATTCTCGATAGATAAACTCAAACGGCCTAACCATGTTATTGCAATTCGCATCTAGATAATCAGCCCACCACTGTAGCATTAGCCTGCGCTCATCGAGATGTTCAGCAAGGTGGATGTAAGCCGCGCGAACGGTATTGCGTTCCTGATGGCTCATTTGCCGCTCAACAGCATCCCTTGACCATAACCCTGATTCGGTCAACGCACTACAGGCCATCGCCCTAAACCCGTGTCCACAAACTTCCGTTTTAGTGTCATAGCCCATTGAGCGAAGAGCCTTGTTAACAGTGTTCTCACTCATCGGCCTATCCGGCTGATGATCGCCGATGAAGACCAACTCGTAATCCCCACTGATTTGTTTTATATCTTTTAACACTTCCAATGCCTGACGGCTTAGAGGCACGAGGTGAGGGCTACGCATCTTAGAACCACGATGTGAGTGCTTTACGCCCTTCAGAGGTTCTCGTTCTGCAGGTATCGTCCAAAGCGCATTTTTAAAATCGATTTCTTCCCATCTTGCAAAACGCAGTTCACTTGAACGTATGAATACCAGCAGTGTTAGTTTCACTGCCAATTTAGTCAACTTTCGACCTTTAAAGCATTCGATACGATCAAGCAATTCGGGCAAGCGTTCGAAATCCAGAGCTGGGCGATGCACACGTTTAGCTACAGCGATTGCGCCAGCCATGTCTTGAGCTGGATTATATTCAATTAGACCATTCTGTACCGCAAAACGCAGAATTGCAGTCGTTCGCTGTTGGAGGCGCGAAGCTACTTCATACCGCCCACTCGCCTCTACTACCTTTATTGGAGCGAGTAGATCCCGAGTTTTCAGTTCCGAAATCTTACGTTTACCTAACGCAAAGAAAAGATTATCCACTAAGCTTTTAAGCACCCGCTCACTATGGGACTCCGACCATTTTTTGCTACAGGATGCATGCCAATCTCTTGCTACAGCCTCAAAGGTTAGTGCTCCGCTTTCTTCAATCTTGTCCTCTTTTTTCTTTTGAGAGGGATCGATACCATCAGATACCAGTTTCTTTGCAGCATCGCGCCTCTTACGAGCCTCTGCCAATGAAACCATTGGATAAACCCCTAACGCCAGCATCTTCTGTTTGCCACTAAAACGATATTGAAGACGCCAGTATTTTGCGCCATTGGGGTTAACCAACAGGTGCATCCCCTCCCCATCGGTAAGTTTGAAAGGTTTGTCTGCAGGCTTAATTGTTCTGACTTTAATATCAGTAAGAGCCATAGATCCCCCTCCCCGTGTTGGTATCAATTTCAATCGAACCGAAGCTACCAACAGTTATACCATCATTTGTTGGTAGATGTTGATATACGACAGTAGACTTTAATAGACCTGAAACGAGAGGTATGATATCTAACTTATTGATTTTGTATACGTAAATAGACTTTAGTAGACGAAAAAAAAGACTTGATTGGTGCCGAAGGCCGGACTCGAACCGGCACGTATTTCTACGGTTGATTTTGAATCAACTGCGTCTACCGATTTCGCCACTTCGGCACTGAAGAGGTATGCGGAAAACGTTGTGGATTATACCTGTCATACGCCGCCATGCAAGCACGAGCATACACCTGTATCGCTAAGTGCTGAAAATTTCAGCAGCGTTGAGGATTAAATAGAATAATCAGGCTACTTCCCGCCTTCTCCAGCAGATTAACGCCGGGCGTCCCTTGCCTCCATGCTCTACACTTTTCAGTTCAACACCACATTAAGGGAAGCACAATGACGATAATAAAAAGCTACGCCGCCAAAGAGGCGGGCGGCGAACTCGAACTCTATGAATATGACGCGGGAGAACTCCAACCGGAAGATGTCGAGGTACGGGTCGACTACTGCGGGATCTGCCATTCCGATCTGTCGATGATCGACAATGAATGGGGGTTCTCTCAATACCCTCTGGTTGCCGGACATGAGGTCATCGGTCGGGTGGCCGCACTCGGCAGCGCGGCACAGGATAAGGGGCTAAAAGTCGGCCAGCGCGTTGGAATCGGCTGGACGGCGCGCAGCTGCGGACACTGCGATGCCTGTATCAGCGGCAATCAAATTAACTGCCTGGAAGGCGCTGTGCCCACTATCCTCAATCGTGGCGGTTTTGCCGAGAAGCTTCGCGCAGGCTGGCAGTGGGTAATTCCTCTTCCGGAGAATATAGATATGGCGTCCGCAGGCCCGCTGTTATGTGGCGGTATTACGGTCTTTAAACCGCTATTGATGCACCATATTACTGCTACCAGCCGCGTTGGCGTCATCGGTATTGGCGGGTTGGGGCATATCGCCATAAAGCTGTTACACGCAATGGGCTGCGAAGTCACCGCGTTCAGCTCAAATCCATCGAAAGAGCAGGAAGTGCTGGCGATGGGGGCCAATAACGTGGTGAACAGCCGCGATCCGGAAGCGTTAAAAGCACTGGCGGGTCAGTTCGATCTCATTATCAACACGGTCAACGTCGATCTCGACTGGCAACCCTACTTCGAAGCGCTGACCTATGGCGGCAACTTCCATACCGTTGGGGCCGTATTGAAGCCGCTGCCCGTACCGGCGTTTACATTAATTGCCGGCGATCGCAGTATCTCAGGCTCGGCAACCGGAACGCCATATGAACTTCGCAAACTGATGAAATTCGCCGGTCGCAGCAAAGTCGCGCCCACCACGGAACTGTTCGCAATGTCACAAATCAACGAGGCTATTCAGCACGTTCGCGACGGCAAAGCCCGCTATCGTGTAGTGCTAAAAGCTGACTTCTGACCGCCTGACTCAGCGCTTTGACAATGATCAGGAAGCGCTGAGTGCCTGACGAAAAGCCTGTACAGCCAGTCGGCACTGCTCCGTCACGTGCTCGATGTCATGATTAACATCGATACGCGCAATATCATGTTCATCGGCACACGGTCGCTCCAGCGCGTCAAACTGACTTTGCAGCAGGTCTGGCGGCATAAAATGCCCGGCACGACGCTGCATTCGCTGCAGAATGGTAGCGTAATCGCCGTCCAGCCACAGGAAATGTACGTTAGGGCTGCTCTTACGTAAAATATCGCGGTACTGTTTTTTTAATGATGAGCAGACAATAAATCCCGTCTCATTTTTTTTATAAAGACTGTATGAAGCGTCATTTAATCGTTCCAGCCAGGGTAAGCGGTCTTCATCAGTTAACGGTATTCCCTGAGACATTTTATCAATGTTTTTCGCCGGATGGAGATCATCGCCGTCAATAAACTTCGCAGAAAATAATGTTGCAATTTTGCTGCCTATTAAAGACTTACCACTACCTGAAACACCCATTAAAATATAGCTTTCCCCGGCCATTTAAATACCTCTGAGTCATATTCCACTCCACAATATTACGCCTCTACGTTCGACAATTTCACGTTTTTTAATTTCCATAGAGAAGAACTCTAAGGCACATCACGTTATGCGTAACATTGTAGTGTAACAATTTTCCAGCGTGACATAAGTCACAAATAGTGACAAATAAAACCGCTTAAATGCGTTCAGGGTAACTACCTGACCAGTGAGGAATTTATGGAAGTAAAAACTCAATCCTGCGTTGTTGCGGGTAAGCGTGCTGTTGCCGTTACGGAACAAAATATTGAATGGAATAATAAAGGAACACTCGTACAAATTACCCGAGGCGGCATTTGTGGGTCTGACTTACATTATTATCAGGAAGGCAAAGTCGGCAATTTTACAGTAAAAGCGCCAATGATTTTAGGTCATGAAGTGATTGGCAAAATCGTTCATAGCGACTCAGATTTATTACGTGAAGGACAACCGGTAGCAATTAATCCATCGAAGCCTTGCGGTCATTGCAAATACTGTCTGCAGCATGAAGAAAACCACTGTACTGAAATGCGTTTCTTTGGCAGCGCCATGTATTTTCCGCATGTCGATGGCGGTTTTACCCGATTTAAAGCTGTCGATACCGCTCAGTGCATTCCCTGGCCGGAACAGGCGGACGAAAAAGCCATGGCCTTTGCCGAGCCGCTGGCGGTTGCCATTCATGCGGCTCATGAGGCGGGCGATCTGCAGGGCAAACGCGTCTTTATCTCCGGCGTTGGCCCTATCGGCTGCCTGATTGTTAGCGCGGTAAAAACGCTGGGCGCGGCGGAAGTGGTATGTGCCGATATCAGTACCCGTTCTCTCTCGCTGGCCCGGCAGATGGGCGCGGATACGCTGGTGAACCCACAGCATGATTCTCTCGATGACTGGAAAGCAGAAAAAGGGTATTTCGATATCAGTTTTGAAGTCTCTGGGCATCCTTCCTCTATCTCAACGTGTCTGGAAGTCACACGGGCCAAAGGCATGATGGTGCAGGTTGGCATGGGCGGCGCAGTCCCCAACTTCCCGATGATGATGCTAATAAGCAAAGAGATCTCGCTGAAAGGCTCTTTCCGCTTTACTACCGAATTTAATACTGCGGTTTCCTGGCTTGCCAACCGCGTTATCAATCCGCTGCCGTTACTGAGCGCGGAATATCCATTTACCGACCTGGAAGCGGCGCTGATCTTTGCCGGAGACAAAACACAGGCGGCAAAAGTTCAGCTCGTTTTCTGAGAAAGTAAAATAAGGGACACTATCATGAACGATCTTTTTTCACTGGCAGGTAAAAATATCCTTATCACCGGAGCCGCTCAGGGAATTGGTTATTTGCTGGCGACCGGTCTTGGTCGCTATGGCGCGCGCATTATTGTTAACGATATCACCCCGGAGCGCGCCGAAACAGCCGTGACGAAACTTCAGCAGGAAGGGATAAAAGCTATTGCCGCTCCCTTTAATGTCACCCATAAACAGGATATTGAAGCTGCGGTTGAACATATCGAAAAAGATATCGGCGTCATTGACGTCCTGATAAATAACGCCGGTATCCAGCGCCGTCATCCGTTTACTGAGTTTCCCGAACAGGAGTGGAATGACGTCATCGCCGTAAATCAGACCGCGGTTTTTCTCGTCTCTCAGGCCGTTACGCGCCGTATGGTGGCGCGGCAGGCAGGAAAAGTGATCAACATCTGTTCGATGCAAAGCGAGCTGGGCCGCGACACGATTACGCCATACGCCGCGTCGAAGGGGGCCGTGAAGATGCTGACTCGCGGCATGTGCGTGGAGCTGGCGCGTCATAATATCCAGGTCAACGGTATTGCGCCAGGATACTTCAAAACGGAGATGACCAAAGCGCTGGTTGAAGATGAAGCCTTCACCTCCTGGCTATGCAAACGTACGCCTGCCGCACGCTGGGGCGATCCCCAGGAGCTTATTGGCGCAGCGGTGTTTCTCTCGTCAAAAGCCTCCGACTTTGTTAACGGACATCTGCTGTTTGTCGATGGCGGTATGCTGGTTGCCGTCTGAGCAGGGAAATACGACGCAGCGCGTAAGCGCTGCTATTTTGGCGCTAATAAGAGAGACGAATATGCCATTAATAATTATTGCGGCAGGCGTTGCGCTGCTGTTGGTCTTAATGATTGGCTTTAAAGTTAACGGCTTTATCGCCCTTGTTCTGGTTGCCGCCGTGGTGGGATTTGCCGAAGGGATGGGCGCGCAAGACGTCCTGCACTCCATACAAAACGGAATTGGCGGTACTCTGGGCGGACTCGCCATGATCCTCGGTTTTGGCGCGATGCTGGGAAGATTAATTTCCGATACCGGCGCCGCGCAGCGCATTGCGACGACGCTCATTAATACGTTCGGCAAAAAACGCGTGCAATGGGCGCTGGTGATCACCGGGCTTATCGTCGGCCTGGCAATGTTTTTTGAAGTCGGATTCGTACTGCTGTTGCCGCTCGTTTTTACGATTGTGGCCTCATCGGGACTGCCATTGCTGTATGTCGGGGTTCCAATGGTCGCCGCCTTATCCGTTACGCACTGCTTCCTGCCGCCGCATCCCGGCCCTACCGCTATTGCGACAATTTTTGAGGCAAATCTCGGTACGACCCTGCTGTATGGGTTAATCATTACCATACCGACCGTGATTGTTGCCGGCCCTCTGTTTTCAAAATTGCTGGCGCGCTTTGAGAAAGCGCCGCCTGAAGGATTATTTAATCCTCACCTATTCAGTGAAGAGGAGATGCCGTCATTCTGGAACAGTATTTTTGCCGCCGTGATCCCGGTCATTCTGATGGCCATCGCAGCGGTATGTGAAATCACGCTGCCAAAAACGAATGCCGTGCGGGTTTTCTTCGAATTTATTGGTAATCCAGCAGTGGCGTTGTTTATTGCCATTATCATCGCCATTTTTACGCTGGGCCGACGCAATGGACGTACGGTTGAGCAGGTGATGGATATCGTCGGCGAGTCCATTGGCGCTATTGCGATGATTGTTTTTATCATCGCGGGCGGCGGCGCGTTTAAGCAAGTGCTGGTGGATAGCGGCGTGGGCCAATATATCTCGCAATTAATGACCGGCACCTCGCTATCTCCGTTATTAATGTGCTGGACGGTAGCCGCCGTGCTGCGTATTGCGTTAGGTTCCGCGACCGTGGCCGCGATAACCACAGCGGGCGTCGTATTGCCGATTATTAACGTAACCCACGCCGATCCGGCGTTAATGGTACTGGCGACAGGCGCAGGAAGCGTTATTGCATCACATGTTAACGATCCCGGTTTTTGGCTGTTTAAAGGGTATTTTAATCTTAGCGTCGGGGAAACCCTACGCACCTGGACCGTTATGGAAACATTGATTTCTGTCATGGGGTTGCTGGGCGTACTGGCGCTGAATGCGGTTCTGCATTAATTCATCATCCGCAGCCCAATTAACCATGGGGGCGACGTTCCCGCCCCCGGTACTGGAGAAAACATGAGGAATCACAGAATTTCTTTGCAGGATATCGCTACGCTTGCTGGCGTGACAAAAATGACGGTGAGCCGTTACATCCGCTCGCCGAAAAAAGTCGCCAGGGAAACCGGCGAGCGTATTGCGCAGATCATGGAGGAAATTAACTACATACCAAATCGCGCGCCAGCTATGCTGTTAAACGCGCAAAGTTACACTCTGGGCGTGCTGATCCCCTCTTTTCAGAACCAGTTGTTTGCCGACATTCTTGCCGGGATTGAATCCGTAACGTCGGGTCATAACTACCAAACTCTCATTGCGAATTACAATTACAATCGCGATTCGGAAGAAGAGTCCGTTATCAATTTACTGTCCTACAATATCGACGGCATTATTCTTTCAGAAAAATATCATACCCTCAGAACCGTCAAATTCCTGCGCTCAGCAACCCTTCCGATTGTAGAACTTATGGACATCCAGGGCGATCGCTTAGATATGGAGGTGGGATTTGATAACCGTCAGGCCGCCTTTGATATGGTCAGTACCATGCTGGATAAACGCCAGCGGCGGAAAATTCTCTATCTGGGTTCAAAAGACGATATCCGTGATGAGCAGCGTTATCACGGCTACTGCGATGCGATGACGCGCCGGGGGCTGGCGCCGTTGCGCATCAATCCCCGCGCTATCTCCTCTATCCATCTGGGGATACAGCTAATGCGTGATGCGCTTGCTGCGCACCCGGACGTGGATGGCGTCTTTTGTACTAACGACGATATCGCAATGGGCGCTCTACTGTGGTGCCGAGAGCGTCAACTGGCCGTACCGGAGCAGATCTCCATCGCTGGCTTCCACGGTCTGGAGATGGGCAGGCAAATGATACCGAGCCTCGCCAGCGTAATTACCCCTCGTTTTGAGATCGGGCGCAGAGCCGCGCAGATGTTGCTCAACAAAATTAAAAATAACGATCTCAACCATAATACGATTGATTTGGGTTATCAGATTTATCACGGCAGCACGTTATAAATTTTTTGTTCTACTTTTTCCCGCAGCTTGCCTGAGCTTAACGCGTAGCCAAAAGCGCCACGCGTCAGGTTACGCACTACATCATTCGAGGAATACCATGCTATCTGCCGGATGGCGGCGCTAACGCCTTATCCGGCCTACGGGTCCGGAGTAGGCCTGATAAGCGCAGCGCCATCAGGCACTGCGCTTTACTGCATTGCCGGATGGCGGCCTGTGATTACGACTTACGCAGCATTAGCCACAGGCTAATCAGGAAGAAAGACGCGCTCGGCAGCAGCGCGCCGACAATCGGCGGAATGCCGTATACCAGCGTCAGCGGGCCAAAAATCTGGTCGAGGACGTAGAAGACGAAGCCGAAGCTAATCCCTGTCACCACGCGCACGCCCATCGGCACACTACGCAGCGGGCCAAAGATAAACGACAGCGCCATCAGCATCATCACCGCCACGGAGAGCGGCTGGAAGATTTTACTCCACATATTGAGCTGATAACGTCCGGCGTCCTGTCCGCTCGACTTCAGATATTTAACGTAGTTATGCAGACCGCTGATGGAAAGCGCATCCGGGTCCAGCGCCACCACGCCTAACTTATCCGGCGTCAGATTCGTTTTCCAGGTGCCGCTCACCGTCTGCGAACCGGTGATCTGTTTCGGGTTTTGCAGATCGGACTCATCTACCTGCGACAAACGCCAGACCTTATGCTCCGGGTCGAATTTTGCCGAAGCGGCGTAACGCACCGACTGCAAACGACGCTGATCGTTGAAAGCGTAAATACTAATGCCGGCCAGCTCCTCGTCGCCCTTCACCCGTTCAATATAGACAAAGTTATTCCCGTCTTTCGCCCACAGACCTTGCTGGGTGGAAAGCAGCGAACCGCCATACATCGCCTGCGCACGATAGTTACGCGCCATCTGCTCGCCCTGCGGGGCGACCCATTCGCCGATCGCCATGGTTAACAGCACCAGAGGGATAGCCGTTTTCATCACCGACAGCGCCACCTGCATACGGGTGAAACCCGATGCCTGCATCACTACCAGTTCGCTACGCTGCGCCAGCATCCCCAGTCCCAGCAGCGCGCCAAGCAGCGCCGCCATAGGAAAGAAGATCTGGATATCCTTAGGTACGCTGAGCAGGGTGTACATACCCGCGCCCAGCGCGTCGTAGTTACCCTGCCCCGCTTTTTTCAGCTGATCGACAAACTTGATGATCCCGGAGAGCGACACCAGCATGAACAACGTCATCATGATGGTGGTAAAAATGGTTTTACCGATATAGCGGTCAAGTACACCAAATGGCTGCATTATACCGCTCCTTTACGCAGAAAACGGGCACGCAGACGGCGGACCGGCACCGTATCCCACAGGTTTAAACCAATCGCCAACGCCAGATAGATCAGGTTGACCGCCCACATCCAGATAACCGGATCCAGTTTGCCTTTACCGCCATTCGATTTAATGGAGGTCTGGATCAGGAAGAACAGCAGATAAAGCAGCATAGCGGGCAACATAGACAAGACGCGCCCCTGACGTGGATTCACCACGCTGAGCGGCACGACCATCAGCGCCATCATAAATACGGTAAAGACTAACGTGATACGCCAGTGCAGCTCGGCGCGAGCGCGATCGTTGTCGGTATTCCACAGCGTGCGCATGTCCATCTGGTCGGTATCGTTCGGGTCCAGCGCCACGGCCTGATGACCAATAATCGCCTGATAGTTCTGGAAGTCGGTGATGCGAAAATCGCGTAGCAACGCCGTCCCTTCAAAACGCGTCCCTTTGTTTAAGGTGACAACCTGGGAACCATCGCGCAACTGAGTAAGGTGTCCGGAATCGGCCACTACCACAGAAGGACGAGCATTGCCCTTAGGGCGAATTTGCGCCAGGAAAACATCGTGGAAGTCGCTGCCGTCAACGCTTTCGATAAACAGCACCGAGCTGCCGTTGGTCGCCTGCTGGAATTGCCCCTGCGCCAACGCCGCCATACCGGGGTTCGCTTTCGCCTCCGCCAGCACTTCATCCTGGTGTTTTGACGACCAGGGGCCGGCCCACATCACGTTAACCGCCGCAAGGATACCGGTAAATAACGCCAGTACCATGGCGGCCTTTACCAGCACGGCTTTGCTCAACCCACAGGCGTGCATGACCGTAATTTCACTTTCGGTATACAGTTTGCCCAGCGTCATCAGCAGCCCCAGGAACAGGCTTAAAGGCAGGATGAGCTGCGCCATTTCCGGTACGCCCAGCCCCAGAAGCGAGAGCACCAGATTTGCGGGAATATCGCCGTCAACCGCCGCGCCGAGAATCCTCACTAACTTTTGACAAAAGAAGATCAAAAGTAAGATGAAGAGTATCGCCAGCTGGCTTTTGAGCGTCTCCCGCACCAGATATCTTATGATTATCACTTTAAATACGCCCGTAAAAACCCATTTTTTTGCTGGAATTTAGCTTGTTTCATGGCTTAAACGTCATTTATTCTCTTGAGTCGTCGAAATCATCGCTAAGATCATTATACTCAGCGGATTCACCTCTCAGAACTTGTTCTGACGTGCCAATGCCGTAATAACGTTAAGATTAACACGAAGTCACCGCAACAGCGGACATGAGTTACGAAAGCTTTCAATTTCTATACTCTAATGGATTTCGAGTTGCAGGCAGGCGGCAGAACTGTGGAGCCCCGGAGCTTACATCAGGTAAGTGACAGGGGTGAGCAGGCGCAGCCAACGCATCTGCAACTTGAAAGACGACGAGTATAGCTGTAGCCACCACTGTTGTCTTTAAGATTCAGGAGCATAGTGCATGGAGTTCAGTGTAAAAAGCGGTAGCCCGGAGAAACAGCGGAGTGCCTGCATTGTCGTGGGCGTCTTTGAACCGCGTCGCCTTTCTCCGATTGCAGAACAGCTCGACAAAATTAGCGACGGATACATCAGCGCATTGCTGCGTCGCGGCGAACTGGAAGGAAAACCGGGGCAGACTCTGTTGCTGCACCATGTTCCTAACGTTCTTTCCGAGCGAATCCTCCTCATTGGTTGCGGCAAAGAGCGCGAGCTTGATGAACGTCAGTATAAGCAGGTTATTCAGAAAACGATAAATACTCTGAATGATACTGGTTCGATGGAAGCCGTCTGTTTCCTGACCGAACTGCACGTTAAAGGCCGCAACAACTACTGGAAAGTGCGTCAGGCCGTCGAAACGGCCAAAGAGACGCTTTATAGCTTTGATCAACTCAAGACCAACAAGAGCGAGCCGCGCCGCCCGCTACGTAAGATGGTCTTTAATGTGCCGACCCGCCGTGAGCTCACCAGCGGCGAACGCGCCATTCAGCACGGTCTGGCCATCGCCGCCGGGATTAAGGCAGCGAAAGATCTCGGCAACATGCCGCCCAATATCTGTAACGCCGCCTACCTGGCGTCACAGGCGCGCCAGTTGGCTGACAGCTACAGCAAAAATGTCATCACCCGCGTCATCGGCGAACAGCAAATGCGCGAACTGGGTATGAACGCTTATCTGGCGGTCGGCCACGGTTCGCAGAATGAATCGCTGATGTCGGTGATTGAGTACAAGGGCAATCCGTCCGAAGACGCGCGCCCGATCGTGCTGGTGGGTAAAGGCCTGACCTTCGACTCCGGCGGCATCTCCATCAAGCCATCTGAAGGGATGGACGAGATGAAGTACGACATGTGCGGCGCGGCGGCGGTTTACGGCGTGATGCGTATGGTCGCCGAGCTTCAGCTACCGATTAACGTTATCGGCGTACTGGCGGGCTGTGAAAACATGCCGGGCGGACGCGCGTATCGTCCGGGCGACGTGCTGACCACCATGTCTGGTCAAACCGTTGAAGTCCTGAACACCGACGCCGAAGGCCGTCTGGTACTGTGCGACGTGCTGACCTACGTTGAGCGCTTCGAACCGGAAGCCGTCATTGACGTCGCGACGCTAACTGGCGCCTGCGTGATTGCGCTGGGCCATCACATTACCGGTCTGATGTCGAACCATAACCCGCTGGCGCATGAACTGATCGGCGCGTCCGAGCAAGCGGGCGACCGCGCGTGGCGTCTGCCGCTGGGCGATGAGTTCCAGGAACAACTGGAGTCCAACTTTGCGGATATGGCGAATATTGGTGGTCGTCCTGGCGGCGCTATCACCGCGGGCTGCTTCCTGTCGCGCTTTACCCGTAAGTATAACTGGGCGCACCTGGATATCGCCGGCACCGCCTGGCGATCCGGCAAAGCGAAAGGCGCGACGGGTCGTCCGGTAGCGCTGCTGTCGCAGTTCCTGCTCAATCGTGCGGGCTTTAACGGCGAAGAGTAAGTTTGAGATTACCCCGTAGGCCTGATAAGGCGCATTAGCGCCGCCATCAGGCGTTTTGCCGGATGGCGCTGCGCTTATCCGGCCTACGGGAGGCATCATGGCAACGCATTTAAATCCACCACAAGAAGCCCCATATATGAAGAATGCGACGTTCTATCTTCTGGACAATGACACCACCGTCAACGGTTTAAGCGCCGTTGAACAACTGGTGTGTGAAATTGCCGCAGAACGTTGGCGCGCCGGCAAGCGCGTGCTGATCGCCTGCGAAGATGAGAAGCAGGCCATTCGGCTGGATGAAGCGCTGTGGGCAAGACCGGCGGAAAGTTTTGTCCCGCACAATCTGGCAGGCGAAGGCCCACGCGGCGGCGCGCCGGTTGAAATCGCCTGGCCGCAAAAACGCAACAGCAGCCCGCGCGATATTTTAATCAGCCTGCGTACAAGCTTTGCAGATTTTGCCACCGCTTTCACAGAAGTGGTAGACTTCGTCCCTTACGAAGAAACTTTGAAACAACTGGCGCGCGAACGCTACAAAGCCTACCGCGTGGCTGGTTTTAACCTGAATACGGCAACCTGGAAATAATGGAAAAGACATATAACCCCCAAGATATCGAACAGCCGCTTTACGAGCACTGGGAAAAGCAGGGCTATTTCAAGCCTAACGGCGACGAAAGCAAAGAGTCCTTCTGCATCATGATCCCGCCGCCGAACGTCACCGGCAGTTTGCATATGGGACATGCTTTCCAGCAAACCATCATGGATACCATGATCCGTTACCAGCGTATGCAGGGTAAAAACACCCTGTGGCAGGTCGGCACCGACCACGCCGGGATCGCCACCCAGATGGTGGTTGAGCGCAAGATTGCCGCTGAAGAAGGTAAAACCCGTCACGACTACGGCCGCGATGCGTTTATCGACAAAATCTGGCAGTGGAAAGCGGAATCCGGCGGCACCATTACCCGTCAGATGCGCCGTCTCGGCAACTCCGTTGACTGGGAGCGCGAGCGCTTCACCATGGACGAAGGTCTTTCCAATGCCGTGAAAGAAGTCTTTGTCCGCCTGTACAAAGAAGACCTGATTTACCGTGGCAAACGCCTGGTGAACTGGGACCCGAAACTGCGTACCGCCATCTCTGACCTGGAAGTGGAAAACCGCGAGTCCAAAGGCTCGATGTGGCACATCCGCTATCCGCTTGCCGACGGCGCGAAAACCGCAGACGGTAAAGATTACCTGGTTGTCGCCACCACCCGTCCGGAAACCGTACTGGGCGATACCGGCGTGGCCGTGAACCCGGAAGATCCGCGTTATAAAGATCTGATTGGCAAATTCGTTATTCTGCCGCTGGTTAACCGCCGCATTCCAATCGTTGGCGACGAACACGCCGATATGGAAAAAGGCACCGGCTGCGTAAAAATCACCCCGGCGCACGACTTTAACGACTATGAAGTCGGGAAACGTCACGCCCTGCCGATGATCAACATCCTGACCTTTGACGGCGACATTCGCGAAAGCGCGGAAGTGTTCGATACCAAAGGTGAGGAATCCGACGTTTACTCCAGCGAGATTCCGGCTGAGTTCCAAAAGCTGGAACGCTTTGCTGCCCGTAAGGCCATCGTCGCTGCCGTCGACGCGCTGGGCCTGCTGGAAGAAATTAAACCGCACGATCTGACCGTCCCTTACGGCGACCGTGGCGGCGTGGTTATCGAACCGATGCTGACCGACCAGTGGTACGTCCGTGCTGACGTGCTGGCGAAACCGGCGGTGGAAGCGGTTGAGAACGGCGACATTCAGTTCGTGCCGAAGCAGTACGAAAACATGTACTTCTCCTGGATGCGTGATATCCAGGACTGGTGTATCTCTCGTCAGCTGTGGTGGGGTCACCGTATCCCGGCATGGTATGACAACGACGGCAACGTCTACGTTGGCCGTACCGAAGAAGAAGTGCGTCAGGAAAATAACCTCGGCGCCGACGTTCAGCTTCGTCAGGACGAAGACGTTCTCGATACCTGGTTCTCCTCCGCGCTGTGGACTTTCTCTACCCTCGGCTGGCCGGAAAACACCGACGCCCTGCGTCAGTTCCACCCGACCAGCGTGATGGTTTCCGGCTTCGACATCATCTTCTTCTGGATTGCCCGCATGATCATGATGACCATGCACTTCATCAAAGATGAAAACGGCAAGCCGCAGGTGCCGTTCCATACCGTCTACATGACCGGTCTGATTCGCGACGACGAAGGCCAGAAGATGTCCAAATCCAAGGGTAACGTTATCGACCCGCTGGATATGGTGGACGGCATCTCCCTGCCGGAACTGCTGGAAAAACGCACTGGCAATATGATGCAGCCGCAGATGGCGGAGAAAATTCGCAAGCGTACCGAGAAGCAGTTCCCGAACGGCATTGAGCCGCACGGCACTGATGCGCTGCGCTTCACCCTGGCGGCGCTGGCCTCGACCGGCCGCGACATCAACTGGGATATGAAGCGTCTGGAAGGTTACCGTAACTTCTGTAACAAGCTGTGGAACGCCAGCCGCTTTGTGCTGATGAACACCGAAGAGCAGGATTGCGGCTTCAACGGCGGCGAAATGACGCTGTCGCTGGCGGACCGCTGGATCCTGGCGGAATTCAACCAGACCGTTAAAGCCTACCGCGACGCGCTGGACAGCTTCCGCTTCGATATCGCCGCGGGCATTCTGTATGAATTCACCTGGAACCAGTTCTGCGACTGGTATCTGGAGCTGACCAAGCCGGTGATGACCGGGGGTTCCGAGTCTGAACTGCGCGGTACCCGCAATACGCTGGTCACCGTACTGGAAGGTCTGCTGCGCCTGGCGCACCCGATCATTCCGTTCATCACCGAAACCATCTGGCAGCGTGTGAAGGTCATTTGCGGTATTACTGCCGACACCATCATGCTGCAGCCGTTCCCGGAATATAACGCCGCACAGGTGGATGAAGCCGCGTTGGCCGATACCGAGTGGCTGAAGCAGGCGATCGTTGCGGTACGTAACATTCGTGCGGAAATGAACATCGCCCCGGGCAAACCGCTGGAACTGCTGCTGCGCGGCTGTAGTGAAGAAGCCGTTCGTCGTGTTAACGACAACCGTAGCTTCCTGCAAACCCTGGCGCGTCTGGAAAGCATCACCGTGCTGCCAGCCGATGACAAAGGCCCGGTTTCCGTGACCAAAATCATCGACGGCGCTGAACTGCTGATCCCGATGGCTGGCCTCATCAACAAAGACGATGAGCTGGCGCGTCTGGCGAAAGAAGTGGCAAAAATCGAAGGTGAGATTGCCCGTATCGAAGGCAAGCTGTCCAACGAAGGTTTCGTTGCTCGCGCGCCGGAAGCGGTCATTGCCAAAGAGCGTGAGAAGCTGGAAGGCTATGCAGAAGCAAAAGCGAAGCTGATTGAGCAGCAGGCGGTTATTAGCGCGCTGTAATCTGAAAGCCTGATGGCGCTTCGCTTACCAGGCCTACACGTTCGCTTATTGAAATGGCGCGATCGGTAGGCCGGATAAGGCATTCACGCCGCCATCCGACAACATGAATTATGGGCCGACGTAAACGTCGGCCTTTTTACATCAGATAAACGGGAAGTAAGGCATGATGCCACGAGAAATCCACATTAGCAGGCTGTTTTCCAGCGGCTTCTCATCATTGGTTAACTCAAGCGAATCCAGATCGCCCTGGACCTGTGTATTCTGCGCCAGCCAGCTCACCAGCCAAATTTTCAACCACGGATAAGCCAGCCCTAAGGTCACGCCGGAAATCACAAACACCACCAGTAACCGCCACAGCATACCGTGTGCAGTGACAGAGGAATGAAAACGAATCGAATCGTTCGCCAGTGACAAATTGTTTAAAAACAGGTTGCGTAACGCCACATATAAGTAACTGGTTACCACAATAATCGCGAGAAAATAGAGGAAATAACATGCCATTATCTGGCCATAATATTGCAGAATAAGCGCCCCTCCTGCCTGCGCATTCCCCATCATACTCAAAAGAATCATGTCGGTGAACACCGGCGCGATTAGATAACCAATCACGACAGCAAAAGGGAAAAGGGTCAACATTGCCAACACGCACCCTCTGATGCACGTTTTAACATTAACCTGAATCGAGAAACGATGAATGCCAAAGTTTGCGCCATTGCCAAACAAGGTCATCCATTTGCTGTAGGTAATACCGTTAATGACCCCTATCCCAATAATAGCCAGCAAACCGAGAAAAACGATATTGAACACTAAACCGCCGACGGCGATGGTTACCAGTGAGATAATGTAAAGAACAATATAAAGCGCCACCATCAGGAGTACCGGGAGAGCGAACATGTACCACCAGGCGCGCCGCATGGAACACTGGAATCCAAAATGTACGCCATTAAGCGAAGTCATCATCGCCTGATACTGTAATCCTTTCACCGCCATAAAAGGAATAATCGCAATTAATAAGCCGAATAGCGTAAAACCGAGACCGGGATGACCGTGTTCAATAAGAGAGAAGCTAACAATATAAATAATAAAAACTAACAACACACTAATAAATAATGCGCCGCCCGTGGCTTTGTAAGCAAAAGGCTGATTGTTTAGCGTCATATTAGTATAAATATAACGTCGACATTTCACCATCGCCCACGGCGCATAGATTCCCAACGTGATACACGTCAACAAGAAATTCACAAGGCAAATAACAAAATACTTTCCGCCCTTGCCTGTAAACACCAACGTGTGATTATGGTTATCTTTACTACTGATAACGTTATTCATGAATCATATCCCTGAATTACAATCTATTAGAATTAATAATAAAAACCAGTAAATTGTTACTGATTTGACTACGATACTATTTTTGTTTAATTTTTCCGCCTTTTATTTTGTCTGATTCAGGATCTCCTTGCGCGTAACTCAAGACGGTGGTATTAAAGTAATCTATAAATAAATTTTAAAAATTGAGCCATATTATGAATAATGTCGCCTCGCCAACGCTCACGGTGCGCCGAATCACTACCGCTGACAATGCCGCTATTGCCCGTGTCATCCGTCAGGTTTCAGCGGAATACGGACTTACCGCCGATAAAGGTTATACCGTTGCCGACCCCAATCTGGATGAGCTGTATCAGGTTTATAGCCAACCGGGCGCGGCCTACTGGGTGGTAGAGCAAAACGGTTGTGTGGTGGGCGGCGGCGGCGTGGCGCCGTTATCCTGTAGCGAACCAGACATTTGTGAACTGCAAAAAATGTATTTTTTACCGGTGATTCGTGGTCAGGGGCTGGCGAAAAAGCTGGCGCTAATGGCGCTGGATCATGCCCGTGAACAGGGTTTTAAACGCTGCTATCTGGAAACAACGGCTTTTTTACGCGAGGCGATTGCGCTATACGAACGTTTAGGATTTGAACATATTAGCGAACCGCTCGGCTGCACCGGACATGTCGATTGCGAAGTGAGGATGTTAAAGGATCTCTGAAAGCCAGGCGTTTATTTATCCTCGCCAGGTATTATTTTTGCTGATATAAGTAATCCCGGAAACATCCTGTTATCCGGGAATCACTTATTATTCAAGGAAGTTATAAATGAAACGCCTATTATCAGCAATTGTTTTCCCCGCTATGTTTATTAGTATCTCTAATGTATATGCATTAGATATACAGCCCGGCGAATGGAAAATGGAAAATATAGAAATGCGCACCATCAATCCAGATACAAAAGAAGTATTAATGGATGAAAAAAATTCGGGCATAGCGACGCTTATGTGTTATACCCCTAAAATGTCTGAAGATTCTAAAAAAATGGTGAAGGGTTTTTCTACCAGTGCAGGCGGTTGCACGACAACATTTGTAGAAAGTACGGATACCAAACTGATCAATGAGACTGTGTGTAATAATCCTGATGTCAAATCGCACTCTATTGTAGAAACGACGAAAATAAGCGATACAGAATTTGCGATGACCATGAAATCGGATGTCGATGCAGGAGGTAATAAAACAACCTCCATCAACAAAATTAAACAAACCTTTGTTGGCAAGACCTGCTCTGAAGCGTCAAAAGGCGTGAAACAGTAAGTATTTCAACACAAGAACCCGTAGTGATGATGCAAAAATGGCATTGTTCACGGTCACCTTTCGGGAATATAACACTGAGTGAGTTCTTTTTGCCTGCCGCAGGGCAGGCTTTACTCAGGACAGAATATCATGAAAATGACTTTTTCTGCTCGCCAGCAGTTTGATGTCGGGCGGATGACCACGCAGGTGGCGACAGCGTAAAAGATAAAAACGCTAATCTTTAATTTTACCCTTTATCCGGCGGCTGGCACGCCGCTATGAAAACGAAACTCGCGGTCTGGCGACAAGATAAGGTCAGCTTCTACCTCGCCAAAATAGCGCACGCGCGCAGAAATGTCCTCGGCGGAAATCTGCTGCGCCAGCGCCAGGTAATCCTGATAATGCCGCGCTTCGGAGCGCAGAAGCGAGAGATAAAACGTCTGTAAATCCTCATCCAGCCAGGGCGCCAGAGCGGCAAAACGTTCGCAGGAGCGGGCTTCAATGTACGCCCCGCAAATCAGCTTATCAATTAAGGTGAGCGGTTCGTGCGTGCGTACCGCTTTCAACATTCCTTTCGCGTAGCGGCTGGCGGTGATTTTCACATAAGGAATGTTTCTGGCCTGCATGACCTCGCGTACCTGCCAAAAATGGTGCAACTCCTCTTTAATCAATAACACCATACGGTCGATAAGCTGACGACCCCAGGGGTCATCAGTTTGCGGCATGGCGCTTTTGCTAATCTGTTTATGCAGGGCAACAAAATCCGGCTCCGGCCCCTGACGAAACGCGAACGCCTCGTAAGGTTGCAGCCAGGCGAGCAGCGCGTCAGCGCCCGATTTATCGGCGACATATTTACGCACCAACAGCAACGCGGTTTGCGCAGCCTTCAGTTCGCAGATCAGGTGATCGGTAAGCAGAAGAGGAAGATTTTGCGGATCGCGGGCCTGGACAATCCACGCCTGCGGCGTCGGGCAATGCAGGAAATTAAGCACCGGAGAGAGTATTTGCGGGTAATTCATACGTAACCTGTAAAAAAATACGACAGCAGACGCTGCCGTACCGTCATACTATGCAGCTTTAGTGACGAACGCCGTCGTCATCTTCATCGACATAATCGTCGTCGTCACCCTCTTCGCCATTAGGGTCTTCGAAATAGGTTCCCCAGCCGTCGTATTCGACATCATATTTTTCCGCCAGGTTCATCAGTTGCTCAACCTGAGCGTCGATGAGTTCGGCGTTCAACGCGCACTCGCTGAGGATGTCGCAACAAATAACCGTATCGCCCTCTTCCACTTCCAGCTCTTCCGGCTCCGTCACTTCATAGCCGAGTTTAAAGGCTTCTACCGCGGCTTTTTCCAACGTTTCGAAATCGTCAGCGGAAAGGTGATGCTCGATAGTGTACAGCGCATCCGGATCGCTGCCGTCCTCAAGTAACTCTTCAATAATTAACCGCGTTTCTTCACGCTGCTCTTCCAGTAATTCCGGGTTTGCCATAGCTCGTTCCTCATAGATGTCCTGCCGATACTCTTATTGTCACATACCGCCGACGTTGCCTCCACCTTATCGAGAAAAGTTTTATCAAACAGGGTTGCAAATGAATAATCATTCATATAAAGTGAATTTTAATTCAATGAGAGGCCTAAGCCATGTGAGGGAAGTATGTCTACGTTTTACCAAAAACCTTTTTTAAAGTTACTTGATTTCACCGCCAGCGAGCTCACTGCTCTGTTGCAGCTTGCCGCCAAACTGAAAGCCGATAAGAAAAACGGTAAAGAAGAACAAAAGCTGGTGGGTAAGAATATTGCGCTCATCTTCGAAAAAGACTCGACCCGGACACGATGCTCTTTCGAAGTTGCCGCATACGATCAGGGGGCGCGCGTGACGTACCTGGGTTCCAGCGGGAGCCAGATCGGCCATAAAGAGTCCATCAAAGATACTGCCCGCGTCCTGGGCCGGATGTTTGACGGTATTCAGTATCGAGGATATGGCCAGGAGATCGTCGAAACGCTGGCTGAATATTCCGGTGTGCCGGTATGGAACGGTTTAACCGATGAGTATCACCCAACGCAATTACTGTCGGATCTGCTCACCATGCAGGAACATCTGCCGGGTAAAGCCTTTAACGAGATGACGTTGGTCTATGCCGGAGACGCGCGTAATAACATGGGTAACTCCATGCTGGAAGCCGCCGCGTTAACAGGATTGGATCTCCGTCTGGTCGCGCCAAAAGCCTGCTGGCCGCAAGCCGCGTTAGTGGCGGAGTGCAGCGCCATGGCGAAAAAGAACGGCGGCGCCATCACCCTGACCGAAGATATCGCCTCAGGCGTAAAAGGCGCGGATTTTATCTATACCGATGTTTGGGTCTCTATGGGCGAACCCAAAGAGAAATGGGCGGAGCGTATTGCCCTGCTGCGTGATTATCAGGTCAACAGCCAGATGATGGCGTTAACCGGCAATCCGCAGGTTAAGTTCCTGCATTGTCTGCCTGCGTTCCATGATGACGAAACCACGCTCGGCAAAAAAATGGCCGAAGAGTACGGTTTACATGGCGGGATGGAAGTGACCGACGAGGTTTTTGAGTCTGCGGCCAGCATTGTCTTTGATGAAGCGGAAAACCGAATGCATACCATCAAAGCAGTAATGGTAGCGACGCTGTCTAAATAATGTCGTTATGATGCCGGATGGCGGTTGGCCTACAAAATCACAACGTGCAGGCGCCGCCATCCGGCACAAAATATTACGCCATCAGCATTTTCACAACCGCTTTACGTACCCGCGCCGGTTCTCCCACCGCGCACAGGGGCTTATGCACTTCGCCGGGATAAAACACCACAAAGTCGCCTTCGTTCAGGACGACGGTTTTCTCGTCGACGCTCGTCGGTAAAAATGCAATGTCTTTATCCGCCAGCCAGTCCGTGTGCGGCGTTCCCGCAGGCCGGGTACTGAATACCATCCCTTCCTGACCTTGTAGCACAATCTGAATATCAAGATAACGGGCGTGATACTCTGCGCTGCGCGATTCGCCCGGCTCCGTCATATTTTCAGAAATCATATAAAACAGCCTGTCACCGTCAATATCATACTTACCTGGCGCGGTCGTTGCCGTGACATGCGCATTGACGTGCTCAATCGCCTGCCGTAACGCCGTCGGCAGCCAGGCCTCCAGATGTTCAATATTGCCAATAATCATCGCATCCCCTTAGTTAAAACAGCGTTTTATTTTTCTCTTTATACGAGAAAAATGGCTGCCATACTACCCTTACTCTCATCGATTTTGCGCCAGCGCATGTTTATCGCCAGCGGTGTTTCTATATTGTTAATAGTTCGCCCAACTTTATGCAGTGCCTATGCATAAACCCCAGCGGCGCCAAATTGCCATCACTAACAATGCTTTGATATTAAAGGCGTTAACATAAAAACGTTTTAGCGATCACAATTCGCTCTCCCTGCATAAATGACTTCTCTATCCATAGTTATTTTTAAATTATTTAAATATCCCCGATAATAAAATCCCCCTCACGCATAGTTATGCAATCATTAAAAATAATCACTTTATTTTCAATGAGTTAAGATTTAAATATCATTCAATACAGCAAACAAATAATTAACAATAGAAAAATAACAAACCATATAGCTGCGTAGTAATTCATTTAATGCCTTATTGTTTTTTGAATTTCTCTGACCCAGCTCATATATTAAGTAAGAAAAATAGCACTCCTTGATTGATGTGAATCTCATCACATTAACAACCCAAATAAAATTCAATCATTGCTCCCGAATTTAACTGAAACGCCGCGACTGCAAGCACGCTAAATATTTGCAGCCACTCCTTCTTTATTCTTGAAATTATGTAAAAGGTATAATGATGGAAAAGCATTTTGTCGGTTCTGAAATCGGTCAATTACGCAGCGTAATGTTGCATCGGCCCAATCTCAGCCTAAAAAGACTTACCCCTTCAAATTGTCAGGAATTACTTTTTGACGATGTATTATCCGTAGAGCGCGCTGGCGAAGAGCATGACATTTTTGCCAACACGCTGCGCCAGCAAGGGATAGAAGTGTTGCTGTTAACCGACCTGCTCACCCAAACGCTGGATGTGGCTGACGCTAAAGCCTGGCTACTGGATACGCAAATTTCCGATTATCGCCTTGGGCCCACCTTTGCCGCAGATATTCGCGCCTGGCTGGCGGATATGCCGCACCGTGAACTGGCTCGCCATTTAAGCGGCGGTTTAACTTACGGCGAAATCCCCGCCTCCATAAAAAATATGGTGGTCGATACTCACGATATTAATGACTTTATTATGAAGCCATTACCGAATCACCTATTTACCCGTGACACGTCCTGCTGGATATATAACGGCGTCTCAATTAACCCCATGGCGAAACCTGCACGCCAACGTGAAACGAATAATTTACGTGCTATTTATCGCTGGCATCCTCAATTCGCAGGCGGTGATTTCATTAAATATTTCGGCAACGAGGACATTAATTACGACCACGCCACTTTAGAGGGCGGCGATGTGCTGGTGATTGGCCGCGGCGCGGTGTTGATCGGTATGTCTGAACGTACTACGCCGCAGGGCGTCGAGTTCCTGGCGCAGGCATTGTTTAAACATCGTCAGGCGGAACGCGTCATTGCCGTTGAACTGCCAAAACATCGCTCCTGCATGCACCTTGACACCGTCATGACCCACATTGATATCGACACCTTCTCCGTCTATCCGGAAGTCGTTCGCCCGGACGTTCAGTGCTGGACGCTGACGCCAGACGGACGCGGCGGTCTGAAACGAACCCAGGAGAGCACGCTGGTTCATGCTCTTGAAACAGCGCTTGGCATCGATCAGGTGCGCTTAATCACCACTGGCGGCGACGCATTTGAAGCTGAGCGCGAACAGTGGAATGACGCCAATAACGTGCTCACCCTGCGTCCCGGCGTGGTGGTGGGCTATGAGCGCAACATCTGGACCAACGAAAAATACGACAAAGCCGGCATTACCGTCCTTCCCATTCCCGGCGATGAACTGGGTCGCGGGCGCGGGGGCGCACGCTGCATGAGCTGTCCACTGGAACGCGATGGTATTTAAAGGAGACGTTATGGAAAACAAACGCACACTGGTCGTCGCGCTGGGCGGCAATGCGCTGCTCAAACGCGGCGAACCGCTGGAGGCTGATATTCAGCGTAAAAATATCGAACTGGCGGCCAGAACCATCGCCCAGCTTACGCGGCAATGGCGCGTGGTGTTAGTGCACGGCAACGGCCCACAGGTAGGACTGCTGGCGCTACAAAATAGCGCCTACGCTAACGTTACGCCCTACCCGCTCGATATTCTCGGTGCGGAAAGCCAGGGCATGATTGGCTACATGCTGCAACAGGCGCTGAAGAATCATCTGCCGGAGCGTGAAATCAGCGTCCTGCTCACCCAGGTCGAAGTCGATGCCAACGACCCGGCATTCCTCAATCCAACCAAATATATCGGCCCCATTTACGACGAAGCGCAAGCCCGTGCGTTACAGGCAGAAAAGGGCTGGGTATTCAAAGCCGACGGTAACGCCTTCCGCCGCGTTGTGCCCTCCCCGCAGCCGAAACGCATTGTGGAAAACGATGCCATCCGCGCGCTGATTAGCCGCGATCACCTGGTTATCTGTAACGGCGGCGGCGGCGTACCGGTCGTGGAAAAAGCCGATGGCTACCACGGTATCGAGGCGGTGATCGACAAAGATCTGTCCGCCGCCCTACTTGCCAGCCAAATTCACGCCGACGCGCTGCTCATTCTGACCGATGCCGACGCGGTGTATCTCGACTGGGGTAAGCCCACCCAACGCCCGCTGGCGCAGGTTACGCCGGAGCTGCTTCGTGAAATGCAGTTCGACGCCGGTTCGATGGGCCCGAAAGTGACCGCCTGCGCTGAGTTTGTCAGCCATTGCCGCGGCATTGCCGGAATCGGCTCGCTGGCGGATGGGCAAGCCATTCTCGCGGGCGAGAAAGGTACTTTGATTCGGTGTGAAACCGCCGACGTTGACGCATAAGGCTTTTTACCGGATGGCGGCTTCCGCCTTATTCGGCCTACAGAGCGCGCATAACCGTGGGCCGGATAAGCGCAGCGCCATCAGGCAATTCATTTTAACAAGGATATTGTAATGGTTATTTCACTGAAAAATCGTAACTTTTTGAAGCTGCTTGACTACACCCCGGCGGAAATCCAACACCTCATCGATCTGGCTATTGAGCTGAAAGCCGCAAAAAAAGCCGGATGCGAAAAGCAAACAC
Source organism: Salmonella sp. SAL00670 (assembly GCF_046552235.1). Taxonomy (NCBI): domain Bacteria; kingdom Pseudomonadati; phylum Pseudomonadota; class Gammaproteobacteria; order Enterobacterales; family Enterobacteriaceae; genus Salmonella; species Salmonella sp. SAL00670. Next base: position 288,896 of record NZ_JBGDUO010000004.1, on the reverse strand, counting down.
TGATCGGCAAAAACATCGCGCTGATTTTTGAAAAAACCTCTACCCGCACCCGATGCGCGTTTGAAGTCGCCGCGTTCGACCAGGGCGCGCAGGTGACTTATCTCGGCCCAAGCGGCTCGCAGATCGGCCATAAAGAGTCCATGAAAGATACTGCTCGCGTCCTGGGGCGGATGTATGACGGCATCGAATATCGCGGTTTTGGTCAACACATTGTGGAAGAGCTGGGGGAATACGCGGGCGTTCCCGTCTGGAACGGCCTGACCGATGAATTTCACCCCACACAGATCCTGGCCGATCTGATGACCATGCTGGAACATGCGCCGGGCAAAACGCTGCCGGAACTGAGCTTCGCCTACCTGGGCGACGCGCGCAACAACATGGGCAATTCGCTGATGGTGGGCGCGGCGAAGATGGGCATGGATATCCGTCTGATAGCGCCAAAGTCCTTCTGGCCTGATGCCGCGCTGGTCGCGCAGTGCCGGGAAATCGCCAGCGTTACCGGCGCTCGTATCACCTTAACGGAGAGCGTTGAAGATGGCGTTCACGGTGTGGATTTCCTCTATACCGACGTCTGGGTTTCGATGGGAGAACCCAAAGAAGCCTGGGCGGAGCGCGTCAGTCTGATGACGCCATATCAGGTCAACCAGCAGGTGGTAAACGCTACCGGTAATCCTGATGTGAAGTTTATGCACTGCCTGCCCGCCTTCCATAACGAGCACACCAAAGTGGGACGCGAAATCGAAATGGCTTACGGCCTGAAAGGACTGGAGGTCACGGAAGAGGTGTTCGAGTCCGCAGGCTCGATAGTCTTCGATGAAGCGGAAAACCGGATGCACACCATCAAAGCAGTCATGGTGGCGACGCTCGGCGACTAATCCCACAGGATATGCGCCCTCGCGGCGCATATCCGTGATATCAGGAGAGAACATCATGGGTAAATTTAAATTTCCCACCGCTTATACCATCCTGTTTATTCTTATTGCCCTGGTCGCGGTGATGACCTGGATTGTGCCGGCGGGAAAATACCAAATGGCGATGAACGCCACGCTGGGAAAAGAGGTGCCGGTGGCGGGAACGTATGCCCCCGTGGACGCGCATCCGCAAGGGATTACCGCTGTTTTACTGGCGCCGATTGACGGCCTCTATAACCACGAAACCTACACCGCCGGCGCCATTGACGTCGCGCTGTTTGTCTTGATTATCGGCGGCTTTCTGGGGGTGGTGAATAAAACGGGGGCGATTGATGCCGGTATTGAACGGGTAACTATCAAACTCAACGGCAAAGATGAGTGGATGATCCCCATTCTGATGGCGCTGTTCGCCGCAGGCGGCACTATCTATGGCATGGCGGAGGAGTCGTTGCCCTTCTACACGCTGCTGGTGCCGGTCATGATGGCGGCCCGCTTCGATCCGTTAGTGGCGGCGGCAACCGTACTGCTCGGCGCGGGGATAGGCACGCTCGGTTCGACCATTAACCCTTTCGCCACGGTCATTGCCGCCAACGCCGCCGGCATCCCTTTTACTCAGGGAATGCTGATGCGAGTACTGCTGTTAATTGTCGGCTACGTACTGTGCGTGTTTTGGGTAATGCGCTATGCGCGCAAAGTCCGCGCCCATCCTGAGCTTTCTATCGTGGCAGATAAAATGGAGGAAAACCGCGCCCATTTCCTCGGCAATCGAGCCAATACTCTGCTGGAGTTTACGGCTACCCGGAAATGGGTGCTGCTGATCTTCGCCGCCTCTTTCGCGGTGATGATTTACGGCGTGGCGGTTCTCGGCTGGTGGATGGCGGAAATCTCCGGCGTCTTTCTGGCGGCGGCGATTATCGTTGGCGTGATAACGCGGATGGGCGAGGAAGCGTTCACCAGTACCTTTATCGACGGCGCGCGGGATTTGCTCGGCGTGGCGCTAATTATTGGTATCGCGCGCGGCATTGTGGTGGTCATGGATAACGGTATGATTACCCACACTATTTTGCACAGCGCGGAAAGTCTGGTTTCCGGCCTCTCTACCACCATTTTCATAAACGTAACCTATTGGCTGGAAGTATTGCTCTCCTTCCTGGTGCCCTCCTCTTCCGGTCTTGCCGTATTGACGATGCCCATTATGGCGCCGTTAGCGGATTTTGCCCACGTACAGCGGGATTTGGTCGTAACCGCCTACCAGTCGGCCTCCGGGATTGTGAACCTGGTTACGCCCACCTCCGCCGTGGTCATGGGCGGTCTGGCTATCGCGCGGGTTCCCTATGTTCGCTATCTGAAATGGGTCGCGCCGCTGTTGCTGATCCTGACATTGCTGAATATGGCGGTACTGAGCATCGGAGCGATGATGTAACGAGCCAGATGGCGACGCGTCTTATCCGACAGGACTGATAAGCACAGCGCCATCAGGCACGCCGTCACCTTTTTTGATCGGCTTCTCATTTTCCTGCAAAACCGCCCGATTGATCCGCAATCAATGTGACAAATGTGATGAATTTCGCCAGTCCGTTGATATTAATAATAAAGATAAGGTGCATTTATGAAGGAATACGATGATTACTCCGCCAAAGAACAACAGCAACTGGCGGTTTGTCAGCGCCTGATTAGTGAAAAAAGTTACCTGTCCCAGGAGGAGATTCGCCGCGATTTACAAAATGAGGGATTTGAAGGTATCAGTCAGTCTACGGTTTCGCGCCTGCTCAAGCTGCTGGGCGCAATAAAAATCAGAAATACGAAGGGACAAAAGATTTATTCCGTAAATCCCCAGCGGCGTCCTTCGCCGGATGCCGGACGTTCAATAGCCGAAATGGTCGTCAGCGTTGAACATAATAGCGAATTTATCCTTATCCATACGGCGGCAGGTTATGGTCGCGTCGTCGCGAGAATTCTGGATTACCACGCATTGCCGGAAATTCTCGGCGTCGTTGCCGGTAGCAGTATTGTCTGGGTCGCACCGCGGGTCGTTCAGCGCACGGCGCTGGTACACAAACAAATTAATTATTTGCTTAAAATGAATTTAAATTCATAAGAACCGTTTGCGATAAGTAAATCATGCATTAATTCGCTTGATCCCAAAACAGAGCTGAGTATAATCGCGGACAATTTGCCGGGAGGAAGCATGGTTCAGTGTGTACGACATTCTGTCTTACCGCGTCTGAAAAAAGACGCAGGCCTGCCGTTTTTCTTTCCGTTGAAAACCAATACCAAGCCCCTCAATTGAGGGGCTTTTTTTTGCCCAGGCGTCAGGAGATAAACATGGCTAACCCGCTATATCAAAAACATATCATTTCCATAAACGACCTCAGCCGCGACGATCTTAATCTGGTACTGGCCACGGCGGCGAAATTAAAAGCCAACCCGCAGCCGGAGCTATTGAAACATAAAGTGATCGCCAGCTGCTTTTTCGAAGCCTCCACGCGTACCCGCCTGTCGTTTGAAACCTCAATGCATCGCCTGGGCGCCAGCGTAGTGGGCTTCTCCGACAGCGCCAACACGTCGCTGGGGAAAAAAGGAGAAACGTTAGCCGACACGATCTCAGTGATTAGCACTTACGTGGACGCGATTGTGATGCGCCATCCGCAAGAAGGCGCGGCACGTCTGGCGACGGAGTTTTCCGGTCAGGTGCCGGTGCTCAATGCGGGCGACGGTTCGAACCAGCATCCGACGCAGACCCTGTTGGATCTGTTCACCATCCAGGAAACGCAGGGCCGTCTGGATAACCTGCATATCGCGATGGTCGGCGATCTGAAATATGGCCGCACCGTGCATTCGCTAACCCAGGCGCTGGCGAAATTTAGCGGCAACCGTTTTTATTTTATCGCGCCGGACGCGCTGGCGATGCCGCAGTACATTCTGGATATGCTTGATGAAAAAGGGATGGCCTGGAGCCTGCATGGTTCTATTGAAGAGGTCATGGCCGACGTCGACATCCTCTATATGACTCGCGTACAGAAAGAGCGTCTCGACCCGTCGGAGTACGCCAATGTGAAGGCGCAGTTTGTTCTGCGCGCCAGCGACCTGAACGGCGCGCGTGAAAATATGAAAGTGCTGCACCCGCTGCCGCGGATTGATGAAATCACCACGGATGTGGATAAAACGCCACACGCCTGGTACTTCCAACAGGCGGGCAACGGTATTTTCGCTCGCCAGGCGTTACTGGCGTTAGTACTGAATAGCGAACTGAGTCTGTAAGGGAGAAAAACGATGACACACGATAACAAACTGCAGGTTGAAGCCATTAAATGCGGCACCGTGATTGACCATATCCCTGCGCAGGTAGGCTTTAAACTGCTGAGTCTGTTTAAATTGACCGAGACCGATCAGCGAATCACTATCGGTCTGAATCTCCCGTCTGGCGAGATGGGGCGTAAAGACTTAATCAAAATAGAAAACACCTTTCTCACCGAAGAGCAGGTTAACCAACTTGCTCTGTACGCGCCGCAGGCCACCGTTAACCGCATCGACAACTACGACGTAGTCGGGAAATCACGCCCCAGCCTGCCAGAGCGTATTAATAATGTGCTGGTTTGCCCGAACAGCAACTGCATCAGCCACGCGGAACCAGTATCCTCCAGCTTTGCAGTGAAAAAACGCGCCAATGATATCGCCCTCAAATGCAAATACTGTGAAAAAGAGTTTTCGCATTATGTGGTGCTGGCCAACTAATTTGGGTTGGTTATGAGATCCTGGCTCCCTATAATGAGCGGGGACATTCTATTACCGCTGTAATTCAGGAGAAATCATGAGCAAAACTATTGCGACGGAAAATGCACCAGCAGCAATCGGCCCATACGTACAGGGCGTTGACCTGGGTAGCATGGTAATCACTTCCGGTCAGATCCCGGTCGATCCGAAAACCGGTGCCGTAGCGGAAGACGTATCCGCTCAGGCACGTCAGTCGCTGGAAAACGTTAAAGCTATCGTGGAAGCCGCTGGCCTGAAAGTAGGCGACATTGTGAAAACGACCGTATTCGTGAAAGACCTGAACGATTTCGCGACCGTCAACGCCACTTACGAAGCCTTCTTCACCGAGCACAACGCCACCTTCCCGGCGCGTTCCTGCGTGGAAGTTGCCCGTCTGCCGAAAGACGTGAAAATTGAGATTGAAGCGATCGCTGTTCGTCGCTAACGCTCGTTTATAGATAGTGGCCGGATGGCGCTATCGCTTATTCGGCCTGGTATGCCATCCAGGCCGATAATGCACAATACTTCGACGCTTACTGCCAGCCATAACGTCGGCTGTAAAACCCTTTCACTAACTGGGTTAACGTCATATAGCCCGCCAGAATAGCAATCAGCCACGGGAAATAGCTTAACGGCAGCGCCTGCAACTGCAGGTAAGACGCCAGCGGCGAAAACGGCAACGAGACTCCCACCACCATCACCAACAATGTCATCGCCATCAGCGGCCATGCAGCGCGACTTTGAATAAACGGCAGACGGCGGGTACGGATCATATGCACAATCAGCGTTTGCGACAGTAATCCCACCACAAACCAGCCGGACTGGAACAAAGTTTGCGTTTCTGGCGTATTCGCATGAAATACCCACCACATCAGACAAAAGGTCAAAATGTCGAAAATGGAGCTGATCGGACCGAAAAAGACCATAAAGCGCCCCAAATCCGCCGGATTCCAGCGCTGTGGCTTTTGAATTTGTTCTTCATCGACATTATCAAACGGAATCGCCACCTGGGATACATCGTACAGCAGGTTTTGAATCAGCAAGTGCAGCGGCAGCATTGGCAGGAACGGCAAAAAGGCGCTCGCCACCAGTACGCTAAACACGTTACCGAAATTTGAGCTGGCCGTCATCTTGATATATTTCAACATATTAGAAAAAGTACGACGACCTTCAATGACGCCTTCTTCCAGCACCATCAGGCTCTTTTCCAGCAGAATAATATCGGCGGCTTCACGGGCGATGTCCACCGCGCCATCTACCGAGATACCAATATCCGCCGCCCGCAACGCCGGGGCATCATTAATCCCGTCGCCCATAAAACCGACCACATGCCCCTCGCGTTTGAGCAAAGTGACGATGCGCTCTTTATGCATCGGCGTCAGACGCGCAAACAACGTCGTACGGGCGGCCAGCGCCGCCAGCGCGTCGTCGCTTAACCCTTCAATATCACTGCCAATAACGACATCGCCCACATCCAGCCCAACCTCATGGCAAACTTTTGCCGCTACCAGCTCGCTGTCGCCGGTGAGAATTTTCACCGTAATTCCGCTCGCCTTCAGCGCTTTCAGCGCCGGCGCGGTGGTCTCTTTCGGCGGATCGAGAAAAGCAATATACCCTTCCAGGATCAGGTCAGATTCATCGATACGCTGGTAATCGCCCTCACGCGCAGGCAGGTATTTGGTCGCGACGGCGACCACGCGTAGCCCCTGACGGTTCAGCGTGTCGGTAACGCGTTTCACCCGGCGCAGCATATTGTCGTCCAGCGGCACAATATCGCCGTTGTGGCGCACCTGAGTACACACGTTCAGGATCTCCTGTAACGCGCCTTTGCAGACCAGTTGATGCACGCTCGAATCTTCGGCGACCACCACCGACATCCGGCGACGCTCAAAATCAAACGGAATCTCATCGATTTTCTGCCAGCGTCCGGAGAGCTGACGCGCGGCGGTTTCGTCTACTCCCTCCAGGACCGCCGTATCCAGTAAATTTTTTAGACCGGTCTGATAATGGCTGTTCAGCCAGGCGCAATGCAGTACATGCTCGCTGGGCTTACCAGAGATATCCGTATGATTCTCCAGCACAATTTTATCCTGCGTCAGAGTGCCGGTTTTATCGGTGCACAGAATATCCATCGCGCCGAAGTTCTGAATCGCGTCAAGGTGCTTCACGATAACTTTCTGTTTCGAAAGCTTCACCGCCCCGCGCGCGAGGGTGGAGGTGACGATCATCGGCAACATTTCCGGGGTGAGCCCTACCGCGACCGAGAGCGCAAATAGCGCCGCTTCCCACCAGTCACCTTTCGTGTAACCATTAATAATCAGTACTACCGGCGCCATGACCAGCATAAAGCGGATCAGCAACATACTGACGCGGCTAATTCCTTTCTGGAAAGCGTTCTGCTCGTTATCTTGTTCCGACACGCGCCCCGCCAATTGACCAAACCAGGTGTCGGCGCCGGTCGCCATCACCACGGCCTGCGCCGTTCCGCTCACGACGTTCGTCCCCATAAAGCACAGCGTGTCGCACTCAAGCGGGTTATTTTGCCGGGGCTCACGCGTCGCGGCGACTTTCTCAACCGGCAGAGATTCGCCGGTCAGCGACGCCTGGGCGACAAACAGATCGCGCGCCTGGATAATCCGTAAATCCGCCGGGATCATATCCCCCGCCGCCAGCTTAATAATATCGCCGGGCACCAGTTGATCGATGGGTAATTCCAGCCAGGCGTTTTCGCCATTTTCATTAATAACCCGCAGTACGGTAGCGGTATTGCTCACCATCGCTTTTAGCGCGTCCGCCGCTTTTGTCGAGCGCGCTTCCTGCACAAAATTCAGCAGCGTTGAGATACCGACCATCAGGGCGATAACGCCTGCGGCAAAAAGATCCTCCGTGGCATAAGAAATGCCGCCAAGAATCGTGAGTAAGATGTTGAAAGGATTGCGATAACATACCCACAGATGCACCCACCACGGCGAGGGTTTCTGTGCCGGAAGACGGTTTTCGCCATGCTTTTCACGCGCGCGCGTCACTTCGGCGGCGTTTAATCCCTCCGGGTGCGTATCAAAAACGCGCCAGAGAGTCTCCTGCTCCATTGCCGCGACTTTCAGACAGCGCTCGCTCAGCGAAGGCGGGATAGTCGCATTTACCGCGGTCTGCGCGCCGGGCAGCGGATCGCGGTGAACCAGACGATAAGGCAAATGGCGATTAAGCCGGGCAAAAAGCTGGCGGGTAATGGTTTTTAGCATAGGTAATCCCTCCGCGCCGAAGTCAGGCGCAGAAAATTCTTCAGGCGCGGCAAAGCCTTGCCCGATGAGCAATTTTTAAATAAAAACAGGGACGTTATTGTGTCACTGTCTTACACACCGGTAAGACAGCAGAGGCAGGCTTACCGGAAAAGGAAAATTCTCCATCGCGGGAGAGGGGTGGGTTCAGGGTCCATGTCGCCTCCGGTAAGTAAATAATTTGCGCCGCGGATTATACGCATAAATCCATAAGTTTTGTGGCAATTATGGCGGTATCATACCGTTACGTAATTAAACCAACGATAAACCAGACTTTGCCCATTGCCCTTCGCTTGAGTAAAGTTACTCTTTTTATCACCATCAGCGTCACGCCACGGGAAAACAGGATGCAAAACCGGCTTACTATCAAAGACATCGCCCGCCTGAGCGGCGTAGGGAAATCAACCGTTTCCCGCGTGCTTAACAATGAAAGCGGCGTAAGCGAACGTACCCGCGAGCGTGTCGAAGCGGTGATGAATCAACACGGTTTCTCCCCGTCCCGCTCCGCCCGTGCGATGCGGGGACAAAGCGATAAAGTGGTCGCTATTATCGTCACTCGCCTTGATTCGTTGTCTGAAAACCTCGCGGTTCAGACCATGCTGCCTGCGTTTTACGAACAGGGCTACGACCCTATTATGATGGAAAGTCAGTTCTCGCCGACGCTGGTAATGGAACATCTGGGCATGCTCAGACGACGTAACATTGATGGCGTGGTGCTGTTTGGCTTTACCGGCATCACAGAAGAGTTGATCGCCCCCTGGAAAGCCTCGCTGGTGCTGCTGGCAAGAGATGCGCAAGGTTTTGCCTCCGTCTGTTACGACGACGAGGGCGCGATTCATATCCTTATGCAGCGGCTGTATGAGCAGGGACACCGCAACATTAGCTTTCTGGGCGTTCCCCATAGCGATATTACCACCGGCAAACGTCGGCATGACGCATACCTGGCGTTTTGCAAAAAACATAAACTTCATCCCGTCGCCGCCCTGCCCGGTCTTGCCATGAAGCAGGGCTATGAGCATACGGCAAGCGTCATCATGCCGGATACCACCGCGTTAGTCTGCGCCACCGATACGCTGGCGTTGGGCGCCAGTAAGTATTTACAGGAGCAACGTATTGAGACGCTGCAACTGGCAAGCGTCGGGAACACGCCGCTGATAAAATTCCTGCACCCGGAGATCGTCACTGTCGATCCTGGCTATGCTGAAGCCGGACGACAGGCGGCTTCGCAGCTGATCGAACAGATCAATGGCCGCTGCGATCCGCGCCGGATCGTCATTCCTTCTACCCTCGCCTGAGTGACTAATTAAACGGAATACCACGAGTAATTTGTGATCGTCGCTGCGTTTCGGGAACGTTCCCATTTTTAAACCAACGTTGAAGAGCTACTCTTGCGCCAACCCATAACATATCTCCTCTGCCATGAGGCTTTACGATGAGCAAAGTAAAACAAGCCGATATCGACCGGCTGATTGACCTGGTCGGCGGGCGCGACAACATCGCCACGGTGAGCCACTGCATTACTCGCCTGCGCTTTGTGCTCCACCAGCCCGCGAACGCCAGGCCAAAAGAGATCGAACAATTACCGATGGTTAAAGGCTGTTTCACCAACGCCGGGCAGTTTCAGGTGGTGATCGGCACCGAAGTCGGCGATTACTATAACGCGCTGCTGGAGACCACCGGCAAAGCGTATGCTGATAAAGAGCAGGCCAAAAAAGCCGCTCGCCAGAACATGAAGTGGCATGAGCAGTTAATTTCCCACTTCGCGGAGATCTTCTTTCCGCTACTACCGGCGTTGATCAGCGGCGGTTTGATCTTAGGCTTTCGTAACGTGATCGGCGATGTGCCGATGAGCAACGGCCAAACGCTGGCGCAGATGCATCCGGCGCTAAAAACGCTTTATGATTTTTTATGGTTGATCGGCGAAGCGATCTTTTTCTATCTGCCGGTGGGGATCTGCTGGTCGGCGGTGAAAAAAATGGGCGGCACGCCGATTCTTGGTATCGTGCTCGGCGTGACACTGGTGTCGCCGCAGTTGATGAATGCGTATCTGCTGGGCCAGCAAACGCCGGACGTCTGGAACTTCGGCTTATTTAGCATTGAGAAAGTGGGCTACCAGGCGCAGGTTATCCCGGCGCTACTGGCAGGGCTGGCGCTTGGGTTTATTGAAACGCGGTTGAAACGCATCGTGCCGGATTATCTCTACCTGGTCGTCGTCCCGGTGTGTTCGTTGATACTGGCCGTCTTTCTCGCCCACACCTTTATCGGCCCCTTTGGTCGTATGATCGGCGACGGCGTGGCCTTTGCGGTACGTTATCTGATGACCGGCAGTTTCGCCCCGATAGGCGCGGCGCTGTTCGGCTTCCTGTATGCCCCGCTGGTCATTACCGGTGTCCACCAGACAACGCTCGCTATCGATATGCAGATGATCCAGAGCATGGGCGGTACGCCAGTCTGGCCGCTGATTGCGCTGTCGAATATCGCGCAGGCCTCCGCCGTGGTGGGCATCATCATCTCCAGCCGTAAACACAATGAACGCGAGATCTCCGTTCCTGCCGCCATTTCCGCTTACCTTGGGGTAACCGAACCGGCGATGTACGGTATCAACCTGAAGTATCGTTTTCCAATGCTGTGCGCGATGATCGGCTCAGGTCTGGCGGGACTGCTCTGCGGTCTGAACGGCGTCATCGCCAACGGTATCGGCGTGGGCGGCCTGCCGGGCATCCTGTCTATACCGCCGCGCTACTGGCAGGTGTACGGCATGGCGATGGTTATCGCGATCGTGATCCCGGTGATTCTGACCACCTTTATCTATCAGCGTAAGCATCGTCAGGGCACATTACAAATTGTCTAATACTTCTTCGGGGCGCAGTTGCGTCCCAACGCACTTGCAGGAAACAACAATGACTATTCCCCTCTGGTGGCAAAACGGCGTTATTTATCAGATCTACCCGAAAAGTTTTCAGGACACGACCGGCAGCGGCACCGGCGATTTACGCGGCGTCACGCAGCGCCTTGACTATCTACAGCGACTCGGCGTAGATGCCATCTGGCTCACGCCGTTTTATATCTCGCCGCAGGTGGATAACGGTTATGACGTTGCAAATTATACGGCTATCGACCCGACCTACGGCACGCTGGATGATTTTGACGAGCTGGTCGCGCAGGCGAAAGCACGCGGTATTCGTATCATCCTGGATATGGTGTTTAACCATACTTCTACCCAGCACGCCTGGTTTCGCGAAGCGCTGAACAAAGAGAGTCCATACCGTCAGTTTTATATCTGGCGCGATGGCACGCCGGATGTCTGCCCGAATAACTGGCAATCCAAATTTGGCGGCAGCGCCTGGCGCTGGCATAGCCAGAGCGAACAATATTATTTACACCTTTTCGCGCCTGAACAGGCCGACCTGAACTGGGAAAACCCCGCCGTGCGCGCCGAGCTGAAAAAGGTCTGCGAATTCTGGGCCGATCGCGGCGTGGATGGCCTGCGTCTGGACGTGGTGAACCTGATCGCCAAAGATCAGAATTTTCCTGACGATCCGACGGGCGACGGACGCCGCTTTTATACCGACGGGCCGCGCGCGCATACGTTTTTACGCGAAATGAACCGTGACGTTTTTACGCCGCGTAATCTGATGACGGTAGGCGAAATGTCCTCTACCACGCTGGAAAACTGCCAGCAATATGCCGCGCTTAGCGGCGACGAACTCTCGATGACCTTCAATTTTCATCATCTGAAGGTGGATTACCCCAATGGCGAAAAGTGGACGCTGGCAAAACCTGATTATGTGGCGCTGAAAGCGTTGTTCCACCACTGGCAACAGGGGATGCATAACGTCGCCTGGAACGCGTTATTCTGGTGTAATCACGATCAGCCGCGCATCGTTTCCCGCTTTGGCGACGAGGGTGAATACCGGGTTCCAGCCGCGAAAATGTTGGCGATGGCGCTGCACGGTATGCAAGGGACGCCTTATATCTATCAGGGAGAAGAAATCGGCATGACCAACCCACACTTTACCCGCATCACCGATTATCGCGACGTGGAAAGTCATAATATGTTTGCCGCGCTACGCGCCGCCGGGCGCGACCCCGACGAACTGCTGGCTATCCTGGCCAGTAAATCCCGCGACAACAGCCGCACGCCGATGCAGTGGGACAACGGTAAAAACGCCGGTTTCACCCAGGGCGAGCCGTGGATAAACCTGTGCGATAACTATGCGGAGGTTAACGTCGCGGCAGCATTACGCGATGAAAACTCGGTGTTTTACACCTATCAAAAGCTGATTGCGCTACGTAAAACCCAGCCTGTACTGATCTGGGGCGATTATCAGGATCTCCTCCCGGATAGCCCATCAGTATGGTGTTATCGCCGCCAGTGGCAGGGGCAAATCCTGCTGGTTGTCGCCAATCTGAGTAACCAGTGTCAGGAGTGGCATCCACCGCATATCAAAGGACAGTGGCAGGCGCTACTGCACAATTATGGCGAGGTCACCAGCCAGCCAGCCGCGATGACGCTCCGCCCATTTGAAGCCATCTGGTGGTTACAACGCTAACGCGACGTCCTTATACGGATAAACGCCACAAACCTATTGACACGGGCTGTGGCGTTGCTCCAGGTTACTGTCTGTTTTTGTTGAATAATTAATCAGATTTTTCTTGCTATCTTTTACAAACGCTACAGCGCCCGCCATCTGTACGCTCTGATTTTTACCTTGTTCTACATCAATAAAATTGCAAACATCCTTGATGCAAATCACTACATATAGACTTTAAAATGCACGCCGACCCAATATGTTGTATTAATTGACTACAATTGCTACAACATCCGTTCACTCGACACAAGGTGAATTGTGGATAACCTGGGTCAGGATTGCGGGAAGTCGTTGGAAAAGAGATGAATAAACCTGTTATGGCTTCCCCGGCCTCTGTGGATAACCTGTTCTTACAAATATGGAGTGATCATGACACCGCATGTGATGAAACGAGATGGCTGTAAAGTGCCATTCAAATCAGAGCGCATTAAGGAAGCCATTCTACGTGCAGCTAAAGCAGCGGGAGTCGATGACGCAGATTACTGTGCCACCGTCGCAGAAGTCGTTAGCAGCCAAATGAACGCACGCAGTCAGGTGGATATTAACGAGATCCAAACTGCGGTTGAAAACCAACTGATGTCCGGCCCGTACAAACAGCTTGCCCGCGCCTACATCGAATACCGTCACGATCGCGACATTCAGCGTGAAAAGCGTGGTCGTCTGAACCAGGAAATTCGCGGCCTGGTAGAGCAAACTAACTCCGCGTTGCTCAATGAAAACGCCAACAAAGACAGTAAAGTCATTCCCACCCAGCGCGATTTGCTGGCCGGGATTGTCGCCAAACACTATGCCCGCCAGCACCTGTTGCCGCGTGACGTAGTACAAGCGCATGAGCGCGGCGATATCCACTATCACGATCTCGACTATTCGCCGTTCTTCCCGATGTTCAACTGTATGTTGATCGACCTGAAAGGCATGTTGACCCAGGGCTTTAAGATGGGTAACGCCGAGATCGAACCGCCAAAATCTATCTCTACCGCCACTGCCGTTACCGCGCAGATTATCGCGCAGGTCGCCAGCCATATTTATGGCGGCACCACCATTAACCGTATCGACGAAGTGCTGGCGCCGTTTGTCACCGAAAGCTATAACAAGCACCGCAAAACCGCCGATGAGTGGCAGATCCCGGATGCCGAAGGGTATGCGCGTTCTCGCACCGAAAAAGAGTGCTACGACGCCTTCCAGTCGCTGGAATACGAAGTTAACACGCTGCACACCGCTAACGGCCAGACGCCTTTCGTGACCTTTGGTTTTGGCCTCGGCACCAGTTGGGAGTCGCGTCTGATCCAGGCGTCTATTTTGCGTAACCGTATCGCCGGTCTGGGTAAAAATCGCAAAACCGCCGTGTTCCCGAAACTGGTCTTCGCTATCCGCGATGGTTTGAACCACAAGTTTGGCGATCCGAACTACGACATTAAACAACTGGCGCTGGAGTGCGCGAGCAAGCGCATGTATCCGGACATTCTCAACTACGATCAGGTGGTCAAAGTCACCGGTTCGTTCAAAACGCCAATGGGCTGCCGCAGCTTCCTCGGCGTGTGGGAGAACGAAAACGGCGAGCAGATCCACGACGGGCGTAACAACCTGGGCGTGATTAGCCTTAACCTGCCGCGCATCGCGCTGGAAGCAAAAGGCGACGAAACCGCATTCTGGAAACTGCTGGATGAACGTCTGGCGCTGGCGCGGAAGGCGCTGATGACCCGTATCGCCCGCCTTGAAGGCGTGAAAGCCCGCGTCGCGCCTATCCTGTATATGGAAGGCGCCTGCGGCGTGCGGCTGAAAGCGGACGACGACGTGTCTGAAATCTTTAAAAATGGTCGTGCGTCCATCTCTCTGGGCTACATTGGTATCCATGAAACCATTAACGCGCTGTTCGGCGGCGAACACCTGTACGACAGCGAGCAACTTCGCGCTAAAGGCATCGCGATTGTGGAGCGTCTGCGCCAGGCCGTGGATCAGTGGAAAGAAGAGACCGGCTACGGCTTTAGTCTGTACAGCACGCCAAGTGAAAACCTCTGTGACCGCTTCTGCCGTCTGGATACCGCCGAGTTCGGCGTGGTGCCGGGCGTAACCGATAAAGGTTACTACACCAACAGCTTCCACCTCGACGTGGAGAAGAAGGTTAACCCGTACGACAAAATCGATTTCGAAGCGCCGTATCCGCCGCTGGCGAACGGGGGTTTCATTTGCTACGGCGAATACCCGAACATTCAGCACAACCTGAAAGCGCTGGAAGATGTCTGGGATTACAGCTATCAGCATGTACCGTATTACGGCACCAACACGCCGATCGATGAATGCTACGAGTGCGGCTTTACCGGCGAGTTCGAATGTACCAGTAAAGGTTTCACCTGCCCGAAATGCGGCAACCACGATGCCGCGCGCGTCTCGGTTACCCGTCGCGTGTGCGGTTATTTAGGCAGCCCGGACGCACGTCCGTTTAACGCCGGCAAACAAGAAGAAGTGAAGCGCCGCGTGAAGCATTTAGGCAATGGGCAGATCGGTTAATCCTCCGTTTGCAATGCGTAAATGCCGGATGGCGGTGTAAACACCTTATCCGGCCTACAACCGCTGGCTATAGTTCCAATTTCATGAGTTTCCTCTAAGCAGTTGGTGTTGTAGCAAGGCGGCAAACGAACGAATCCCAGGGAGCTTACATAAGTAAGTGACCTGGGTAAGTGAGAGCGGCCAACGCCGCTACAGCGCCAAATGCAACGAGGAAACATGAACTTTCATCAATACTACCCCGTCGATATCGTTAACGGCCCCGGCACCCGCTGCACCCTGTTTGTGTCAGGGTGCGTGCACGAATGCCCTGGCTGCTATAACAAAAGCACCTGGCGGCTCAATTCCGGCCAGCCGTTTACCAAAGAGATGGAAGATAAGATCATTGCCGATCTGAACGACACGCGCATTCACCGTCAGGGGATCTCGCTGTCGGGCGGCGATCCGCTGCATCCGCAAAACGTACCGGATATCCTGGCACTGGTACAACGCATCCACGCGGAGTGCCCGGGGAAAGATATCTGGGTGTGGACTGGCTACAAGCTCGATGAACTCAGCGCCGCACAGATGCAGGTGGTCGATCTCATCAACGTGCTGGTCGATGGCAAATTTGTGCAGGATCTGAAAGACCCGGCGCTTATCTGGCGCGGTAGCAGCAACCAGGTAGTGCATCATTTGCGTTGATCGCTAAAGCCGTTTGTTTGTATCGTGATAGACGGCTGAATGTTCTCGCTTGCCGACCGCGACAACAAACACAATCACAACGTCATCCCGAACCTGGTACACCAGACGATAACCGGACGATTTAAGCTTAATTTTATAGCAGTCAGGAAGACCGTTTAAACGGGCAGAGTCGATTCTGGGGTTCAATAGCACATCAGCCAACTTTTTCTTAAGCTGAGCCTTCACCGTATCGCCCAGCTTATGCCACTCTTTTAAGGCCCTCGGGTCGAATTCCAGTTCATAAGTCATCCAGACTAACCTTGATTCCCTTTTGCGGACTAGACAGCCTCTCCCGAACTGTCTGAATCAATGCATCTTCACTGTCGCTAAGAGTGACGGTTTTCACTGGCATGCGCCCCGTTTCCGCGACGTACTGGAACAGTAATCGCACGGCTTCCGTTGGAGTAATGTTCAGTTTTTCCAGCACGGCATAAGCCTCATTTTTGAGTTTGTCATCCAGACGGACGTTCAGCGTGGCCATTATGCCTCCAGTAAAATCGAATGTGTAATGCAGTTTAGCATTACATCGAATTCTGGATAACGCCTCTCAAAAACGACTCACGCACTCCATCGCGACCGTTTTAAATTGCGTAAAATTCTGACATGCGCAGAGGCGCGTCATGGCGCGTTCGCGCAGGAAAGTGACGAAAATATCGTAGATGGCCATCGCCTCTTCATATTCACTTTTGCTGATGGCGAGTAAAAAAATAACGTGCGCCGTTTCATCACCCCAGGCAATCCCCTGTGGCGCGAGCACCGTATAAACCACCGTTTTCTTCGCCAGCAGCCCCAGCGCGTGCGGCAAGGCAATCCCGTCGCCTAATAACGTACTGACGATAGCTTCACGTTCAATAACCGAATCGAGAAACGCCGCATCAACAAAGCCTTCCTCATGCAACTGATCGCACAGCGTTTTAAACAGCGTCTGTTGATCTATTTCCCCCTCCACGATGCGAAAATGCGAGGCATCGAAATATTTATCCAGCATCCACGGACGGGTTCTGTCCACCAGCACCAGCTTACCGATCTGCTCCAATTGATAGTCGGTAGGAAAGGGGGCGATCATGATGACCGGTTTATCTTTTTCGCCGATCCGCGCCGTGGAAATCACAAAATCCTCCACAATACTGTCCCGCGCCTCATAGTCGCGTAGCGTCAGAGTGCGGGCAATCTCAATCTGCGGGTATTTCCGCGCCAGTACCGCTTCAATCATCCGCACCATCGCATTACCAGCATCGCACACCAACAGTACCTGCGGCTGCCGCTGGTAGCCAATGTTGTAACTACGTTCCAGCCCAACGCCAATATGCAGCACCAGAAAACCGATTTCGTTTTCGCTAATGGTATACGGCGTGTATTTTCCCCAACTCGATATCGCCGCCAACGTCATATCCCACGCCATCGGATAGTGCTGCTTAATATTTTCCAGTAGTGGGTTGGGGATCATGATCTGGTAGCGCACGCGGGTGATCATCGTTTTGATGTGGGTCAGCAAGTCCGCGTGGAGCTGTTTATCATTCAACAGGTTATAGTTGTACTGGGTATTAATAAAATTGAGGATATAGCGCACCAGCGCCTCTTCATCATCGGCATTAATGGCGCTGGGGGCAATTTCCTGTACCTGGCGGGCGGCAATATGCACCTTCAGCCAGCTTACTTCCGGCTCCGACAGCGGCTTGTCGGCCAGCTGTTGTAGTAGCTCCGCAATCTCATGCGCCGCATGGCGCACCTTTTCATCGACCTCCTCCGCCACGCATTCCGATAACGGATACCCCTCGCGAATACGCCGTACCGCCACCGCGCAGTATAAACGCAGAAACAGCTCGCCCTCATCGGTCAGGCGGATTTGACAATGAGAGAAAATATCCGGCAAAAGAGACTGCAGCCGTTGAGACACCTCGGTGTTCAGCGTGGTACTAACAATTAACGGATGGGAGGGCTCCTGCTGCGCCAGCGTCCATAAAAGGTCGGTCAGACAGGCGCGAATCGCCATCTCTCCGCCAAACAATTTCATGCCATGACGCGGACGCGTTTCCAGCGTCAGATGATAACGCAGCAAATGCTCGCGCACGTCCGCCATGTCGTTCTGCAGCGTCGCACGGCTGACAAACCATTCATCTGCCAAATCCTCCAGCTTCAGCGAGAAGGCGGAGGTTAAAAAACGCGCCAGCAAGTAGTGTATCCGCTCCTGGCTGGTGCGCGGACCGCGCGCCAGGGCGGGAGATTGCTGCGTTTGCAGGGATTGATAACGTGCCGGATCATCAATTTTGAGCTGATACCCGTTGCCGCGGCTGAGAGTAAATTGCGCGCCATGCGGCGTCAGCAACATGTTCAGCGCGGCGATATCCGCCCGAACGGTACGCGTGGAGACCGACAACCGCTGCGCCAGCTCGTCCTGCGGCAGCGTCTCGTTTTGCAGCATCGCAAATAGCTGCGCTAAACGTTGGTTGGGGAATCGCACGTCTCTCTCCTCATGATTAGCCGACACGCGACCGGACGATAGCGAGTAACTGACGCACATCGTCCGCACGGGTGTTGCCGCTCACCTTATCAATAATCGAACTATAAATGTGAGGAATGATTTTGCTTACACCTGCATCAAGGGCGATGTGCAGAATCTCGGCGAAGTTTTTCAGATCGATGCCGCCCGTCGGTTCCAGCCAGAAATCATGGCGGGCGCAGGCCTCAGCCACCGCTTTATACTCGTCGCGACAGGTGAGCCCTCCCATCGGAAAGTATTTAACGGAGCTGCCGCCCATGTCTTTGAGTAGCGCAATCGCCGTTTCTATGGGTACGATGCCCTCCGGCGCGCGGCTGCTTAGCGGGCCGGTGGAAATTTTCACCAGCCCCGGCGTGCCGGTCGGCGAGACAAGACCGTTCACCACCGTCTCATTTTGCCCCAGCAGCGCCCGGCTGGCCCCTACGCCGGTAAACACCTGGTTGACATGCTGCGGCTGTACCTGACGCGAGATTTCGCTCACCATCGCCGACTGGTTAGGATCGCCTGCCCCCAGCCCCACGGAGAGCGCATTGTCGATAAGCGCCGCATATTCACGCATATCCGCGACTGCGCTTGCCACATCCGGATAGTCTTTGGAGAGCACGCCAACCAGCACATGACCTTCCGCCGCCGCGTAGATTTCCCGGGCGTTATCTTTCGAACCGGCCAGTACGTTCAGGCAAACGCGATCGCGGTAAAAGTTAGGGGTCAGTTTCATGCTTGTTTCTCCTGATTAATCACCTCGCCAATACGACGCGCCACAATCGCTAACTGCGCGCGATCGACGCTGCGGACATCCGCTTCAATAATCCCTTCGTTGGCTTTGTATCCGCGAAAGTAAATCGCGTATTCTCCTTGCTTCAGCGCGTCGACCAGTTCGCCTGTGGCGATGCCGGTAACGGCTTCATCAAACTTAATTTCCGTGCGCGCGATGTCGCGTCCGGCGCTGTCCCACACCACGCGGGCGCTGACGCCGTTAAACGTGTTCAACGTGTCGATAAAGGGCGCCATTTTTTCTACCATCTCCGCGCCGCTCTCTTTTTGCGCCCGCAGGTACAATTCAATGGCGCAGGTCAGGCCAACAATTCCCTCTTTGCCGACCTTCATCGCCCGGCCAATGCCCGCTGACTGACGTTTTACCCACTCAACATACTGTGTTTTGCCAATCACCAGCCCGCTGGTCGGCCCTTCAATCGCTTTTGCGCCGCTATAGATAACGAGATCTGCGCCCACGCGGTAGTAGCACTGCAAATCTTCTTCCGCCGCCGCGTCCACAATCAGCGGGAGATTATGCGTGCGCGCCACCACCGCAGCCTGCTCCACGCTGAGCATACTTTTCTGCACGCAGTGGTGAGATTTGATATACAGAATAGCCGCCGTGCGCGGCGTAATGGCCGCCGCCAACTGCGCGGCGGAACATTCGTTGGCGTAACCGGCTTCCACCAGTTTGCCGCCGCCCAGCGCCACCATCGTTCCCACCGGCGCGCCAAAGTTGACGTTGTGGCCCTTTGGCAGGACGATTTCGTTATTTTCAATCGGTGTAACGTGCAGGTTTTCCAGCAGCCAGTCGCTGTCCTGAACCAGTACCGCGGCAACCGACTGGGCAAGACCCGCACTGGCGCAGGAGACTACCGTCGCCCCTTCCACCTCCAGCAATTTCGCAATGTACTCGCCGGTTTTATTCACCAGATCTTTCATCTCGAAATACTGATTCATTCCGGCCATCGCCGCGTCTATCACTTCCGGGCGCGGCGTAGAGACGCCGAGCGCCGTCATACGTCCGGAGGCGTTAATCACCTGTTTTAATTGATACTTCTCAAAAATCGAAGGCATGTTCCGCGCTCCCTTGTTCGGTCATATAGCCCTTGCCTGCGCGTATCGCGGCAAGCGGCGTCAGCAATTCTTCAGCCTGTAAGCTGTCGTTTTCCGCGTCTACCAACACGGCGGGCTGGCGTTTAAGCGTAAAGAGGGTCAGGTCAGCATCCAGACCTGGCTGAAGACGCCCTTTGGTTTTCAGACTCAGGCTATCGGCGGCATTGGCCGTCACGCACGCAATGACCTGCGGCAGCGACATGCCGATGGCGAGGAATTTCGACATCACATTAGCCAGCGAATGCACCGGGCCATTGATGCGGTTACGGCAGTAGATATCGGAACTGATGGTATGCGGTAAAATCCCCAGGCTAATAGCGCGTTTCGCCACTGCAAAGCTCAGGCTGGCGGTACCATGTCCAACGTCCAGACGCACGCCGCGCGCCAGCGCTCGTGTCACCGAGGCGCGCAGCTCGCCGTCAGGCCGAAGAATACGGTTCGGCTTACCGTTGTAACAATGGGTAATGATATCGCCCGCCGTCAGACGCTCCGCGATTTCGTCCAGATCCGGCGGGTTATTTCCAATATGTACCATCAGCGGCAGGTTGCCGTTTTCTTGCTGCATGGCTTTAGCGCGTTCCAGCGGCGTGATGCCGTTAACGCCTACCACGCTGCTGCTCATCCGCGCCTTGAGGCCGACGATAAAATCCGGATGGCGTTTTACCGCCTGCCGGACCGCATCGGCGTCAATATTGGCCATGTTAGCCAGCTCGTTTTGGGCAATAAGCCCGACGCATGAAACATTCAGCAGCGCATAAACGTCGGTGGTCGCCTGACGCGTCAGAGCATAGAAATCATCAATGTCGTCTGCGCCAGTGCTACCGGCATCCACCACTGTGGTAACGCCAGTGGCAATACCCACGCTGTCCGGTTCGTCGTGATAAATCGGCGATTTTGGGTAGCAGTGAACGTGAGAATCAATCCAACCCGCGCTAACGTAACACTCGCCGCGCAGGTCAATGGTTTTCAGCGCCGGACCATCAACGTCACCCAACGCCGCGATTTTGCCATCTTGCAGGGCAATATTAGTCAGCGTGTCATCGACCAGACGCGCATGGCGCAGGAGTAAATCAAACATCGCTCTCTCCTTTGCCGGATGGCGGCGCAACCGCCTTATCCGGCCTACAAATCAACAGTTAGCTAATCGCAATCGGGAAGATGGAACCGAGGATCATCGCGCCTAAAATCGCGCCGCCGGTAATCGGCTTCTGCCAGATATAAAACAGCAGCGCGCCCACCAGAGAGCCCAGACCAATGGGAATCGATGCCGTCATGGCGCTGAGGATAATCAACGGCCCCAGAAAACGGCCTGAAGTGTTACCGGCCCCCATCATGACGTCCGCCCCGTACGTGGAGTCGCTCTGATTAATGGTGAACTTACGCGCCAGAATAATGATGTAGCCAATCGCCAGGCCAATCACCAGACCGGTTATCAGCGAAGCGATAAAGTTCGCCACCGGGAAGACAAAGCCAGCCCCCAGCAGTAACGCCGGAACCCCTAAGCCCACGCCGGTCTGAATTGCCCCGCCGATATCCAGAATTCCGACCAGCGAACCTTCGATAATGCGGGCAAATAAAAAGCTGGCGCCGAAAGCGGCGACCGCGCCGTAGACGCCGGTATCCATCCCCGCTTTCAACATCGCCACAAAAGCGACTTCGTTAAATGCGCCGATGCCGTACAGATAGTACATATGCGTCCCGGCGAAAACGCCGGAGGAGAGCAGGCCAACAAAGATCGGGAACGACCAGTCGGCATACCAAAAACCTTTATTCTCTTCCATTGTGGCCTCCGTTATTTGCCGCTGAGCGAGTTGTGGATCAGTTCAAGCCAGTTCGGTACCGTCATGTTGAAAGACTCGATCATTTTCATGTCGAAGCCGCGGAAGAAGCCGCTCAACACAAACAGCAAAACGATGGCGACCATCATCACTTTGGTAACATGGTTCCAGCCGCTCTCTTCTACGCCTTTACCGATCAAAATACCCAGTACCAGCCCCGGTACGGCGTTCCCCATGATGAGCTGCGCCGCGCCGCCGAAAACGGTGGCCCAGAAGCCCGATTTTTTACCAGCGTCGATCGCCGCTAACCAGAAGATCACAGGCATGACGATGTTGACCAGCAGGTTTGCCGCCGGTACCAGCACCTTAACCGCCGTCACCTGTAGCGCTTCTGGCACGGATGAGGCGGTCAGGTTAAGGAACGTCACGACGATCATGCCGATGACGGCGCAGGCGATCGCCATTTTTTTCGGGTCGTGCAGCGTCTCGCCGACGTTACGGTTTTTGATCATTAGCGCCGCCGCGCCCCAGTTAGGGATGATGCGGTGATCGACATCCTGGGTGAACGATCCGGCCGCCACAGACGACGCCCAGGCGTTAAAGAAGAAACCCAGCCCAAAGGAGAAGTGAGATGCCGGGTCGCCTTCACAAGAGTTGAGTTCGCCCAACGTACGGAACGCGCCCATCCCCTGCGTGGTTGGCGCGTGAAACATGCGTGCAGCCCCAGCGCCCACCCCTACGCCGACCAGCGCGCCGATAATGAGCGATTTAATTAGTATTATCAGGAACATAACTATGCCTTTTTAATAAAAATCAGCGTTTCGCGACGAAATCCACCCTGTCGAGATTGATGGCGGTCACGTTGACGGTCACATCCAGCTCCACGCTGTAAGTGCGTCGTTCCCGGCGCAAAAAGAAAAACAGAAAGGCCTCTTTACGCACCGACTCATGCGCCTGAACAATCCGCACATCCTGTGGCTCAATACGCAGTAAGATATACGGCGACTCTCTCATCACCGCCGACTGAACATGGTTCAGCGCATCGGCAAAGGCGCGTGCTTTGGCGTCGCCCTTGCCTTTTACTCTCACCGTGGTGGTGAATTGCTCTTTCATCATCAGGCGCCGTATTTCTTTTGCCACGCCTGCACCAGGCGCTCGCCGAGCTCTTCTTTATCCATAAAGCCGAAACCCAACACGTTGCAGCCCTCATTGATAGCGGTGACGCCTTCATCTACTGACCGCATCCCATATTTGGCTTTGTAGCCATGCTTGTTTTGCGCGGTGATAGCGCCCGCGCCGCCGCTGCCGCAAAATGAAATGCCGAAGGTGGCGTTTTCCGCTTTCATCACATCGCCCAGCTTCATGTCTGCCGCGACGCCCGGCACGACGACCGCGCGACCGCCCGCTTTTTCCACGCCTGCCGCCACTTTCTGGCCTTTACCCAGGCGATCGCCAATCACGACGGTAATCTGTTCCATTTTTTGCTCCTTAGAGGTTGTCTTTCGCGACTTCAAAATGTACCGATAATAGCCAGGCTTCTTCGTCAGGAAGGTTGCCAAACGCCGCCACGATTTCGCGGGCGAGCGCCATTGATTCGGCTGAGATTTCATCAAACAAGCTGGCATCGACTTCCGGTAAAGGCTCGCCGGTAATTGACCGGTGCGCCATCGCGCGAACGTGCGAGGTCAGCATTTGCGTCTGTACCGCATTGGGGACAATGTGATGCCGCCCCAGCAGGCCATCCACCTGCGTTAACACCTGTTCAGCCAGTTCGTTAATTCGCTCACCGGCATCGTGTTTTACTGCTCCGTTATCCACGCGTCTCACCCCGTTAATGGCAATGAGATAAAACTAGCGGTAAGGGTTAAAAGTTTGTAGCGAGTTATTTTCCACCTCGAAGTGGAAACGCGAGTGGGATAGGTGATCTGCGCCACAGAAAAGGCGGCATTAATGAATTATCGCTGGGAAAGTGTGAGATCTATCGCGGCATAAAGAGGAAATGGCAAAACAATGACGTTGTCGTATAAAGTGAGAAAGTGTGATGGGTATTACAGTTTGCCGGATGGCGACCTGCGGATAAAGCGAAGCCGCCATCCCACAAAAATTAACGATACTTCTTATGATATGTATTGCGGGTGGTTTTTAGCGCTTCCGCCGCCGCTTTCGCTTCTTTAACGTTACCTTCGTTCGCCAGCTTCAGCGCGCCATCAATTTGGCCGACCAGAATGTCAAAACCGTGACGAAAATCCTTCATTTCCGGGCTATCCGGCGCTTTATCTTCCAGCTTTGGCGGCGTAGCTTTTTGAGCATCCAGCGCGGCCGCGCGCATTTTGGTTAATGCCGCTTTCAGTTCAGGGGCACTATCCGTTTTCTCAACAACTTTCAGGTTATCATTGAGAATATCCATATTATCTTCAAGATCGGCAGCAAAAACAGCCGAACCGAATACCAGCGATGACACAGCAAGAATAGCTAACAGGCTTTTACGCATTGCTCACTTCCTTTTTTATTATTAACGATAAGTGTAATACCCTGAATAATTCGGGTTGCAGGCAGCCAACGCGCCTGCAGCCTGAAGTATGACGGGTATTATTGTCCGGCGATTTTCATCTCCGGTAACAATACCGAACCACACTGTATATTACTGCGCGTTTCAATATCATCGCCTACGGTGACAATATTACGCCACATCTCTTTTAAATTACCGGCAATGGTAATTTCACTTACCGGGTACTGGATTTCACCATTTTCAACCCAGAATCCCGCAGCGCCGCGGGAGTAGTCGCCGGTAATACCGCTGACGCCCTGGCCCATCAGTTCCGTCACCACCAGGCCGGTGCCCATCTCTTTTAGCAATTGCTCAAAGTTCAGCCCCTGCCCGGCGATACGCCAGTTATGAATGCCGCCGGCATGACCGGTACTTTTCAGCCCCAGTTTGCGGGCGGAATAGTTGGTCAGCAACCATTGCGTCAGTACGCCATCCTTCACAATATCCCGGCGCTCCGTACGCACGCCTTCGCTATCGAACGGTGAAGACGCCAGCCCTTTTAGCAGATGCGGGTGTTCTTCGATGGTTAACCATTCCGGCAGAATTTGTTTGCCCAGCGAGTCGAGCAGAAAAGTGGATTTACGGTATACCGCGCCGCCGGCAATCGCCCCGACCAGATGACCAAATAGCCCTGTCGCCACTTCATTGGCGAAAATGACCGGCGCTTTCATAGTGGAGAGCTTGCGCGGCGACAGGCGGGATAAGGTGCGGCGCGCACACTCGGCCCCGACCCATTCCGGCGCTTGCAGATCCGCCATTGCCCGACCGATGGTGTAAGCGTAATCACGCTCCATATCACCGTTCTCTTCAGCGATAACGCAGCTTGAGAGCGAATGGCGCGTGGAGCAATATCCCTGCAACATGCCGTGGCTGTTGCCGAACACTTTAATGCCGTAATGGCTGTTAAAACTACCGCCTTCGGTATTGGTGATGCGTTTATCCGCCTTTAGAGAAGCCTGCTCCGCACGCGCGGCCAGTTCAATGGCTTCGTCTGGCGTAACCTCTGCCGGGTGGAACAAGTCCAGATCCGGCGCGTCAAACGCCAGCAGTTCTTTGTCCGCCACGCCTGCGCACGGGTCCGGCGACGTGTAACGCGCGATATCCAGCGCGGCCTGCACGGTACGGGCAATCGCCTGCGGACTTAAATCCGTCGAAGAGGCGCTGCCTTTGCGGTTCTGGTGATACACCGTAATGCCCAGCGCGCCGTCGCTATTAAATTCGACATTCTCTACTTCACCATAACGGGTGCTGACGCTAATGCCGGTGGTCTTGCTGACGGCGACTTCCGCCCCATCCGATTTGCCTGAGGCTAACTCCAGCGCTGTCGAAACTGCTTCTTCCAGAATCTTACGCTGCGCTTCAACTTGTGAGATTACTTTCATTGCAAATGCCATAATGTAGAGAGAGTTTCTCTGAAGTCTAACAGAGAACCGTTTTTCAGTGCGCATCTTAACTGGTAACATTAGCCTCTTTTTTTAAGGAGCCTGACATGACAAAGCAGCCCGAAGACTGGCTCGACGACGTTCCCGGTGATGACATCGAAGACGAAGACGATGAAATTATCTGGGTCAGTAAAAGTGAAATTAAACGCGATGCCGAGGAATTAAAACGCCTGGGCGCGGAACTGGTGGATCTGGGGAAAAACGCGCTGGATAAGATCCCGCTGGACGCCGATCTGCGCGACGCCATTGAACTGGCCCAGCGTATCAAAATGGAAGGACGCCGCCGCCAGTTGCAGCTTATCGGAAAAATGCTGCGCCAACGCGACGTTGAACCTATTCGCCAGGCGCTGGACAAGCTGAAAAACCGCCATAATCAGCAGGTGGTGCTGTTTCACAAGCTTGAGCATCTGCGCGATCGTCTGATCGTCGAAGGCGATGACGCGGTAGCCGAAGTACTGACCCTGTGGCCGCACGCCGATCGTCAACAGCTTCGTTCATTGATCCGCAATGCGAAGAAAGAGAAAGAAGGCAACAAACCGCCGAAATCAGCGCGTCAGATTTTCCAGTATCTGCGCGAGCTGGCGGAAAACGAAGGGTAATTTTACACGTTGATAGCGTCTGCCGGATGGCGGCGCTGGCGCCTTATCCGGCCTACGGGAATGTACGTATTGTAGGCCCGGTAAGCGCAGCGCCACCGGGCATTTTTTACTCCACAACCAGTGCTTTTTTCGCCAGCCCATCCAGCAATTTCTGATGGATGCCGCCGAAACCGCCGTTGCTCATCACCAGGATGTGATCGCCAGGCTGTGCGGTTTTCACCACCATGTCCGCCAGCGTATCGACATCTCCACTCCAGTGAGCAGGCTGTACGCAGGCTTCGGCGACTTCCGCCACTTGCCACGGAATATGCGGCGGCTGCAGCAGGAACACTTCATCCGCACGCCCTAACGACGGCGCCAGGTCATCCTTGCATAACCCCATCTTCATCGTGTTAGAACGCGGCTCCAGCACTGCGATAATGCGCGCGGTGCCGCCCACTTTACCGCGCAACGCCGCCAGCGTGGCCAGAATTGCCGTCGGATGGTGAGCAAAATCGTCATACACCGTCACGCCGTTCGCTTCACCGCGTAGCTCCAGACGGCGGCGGGCGTTAATAAATGACCCCAGCGCACTGGCCGCTTCTGCGGGCGCGACGCCCACGTGGCGCGCGGCGGCAATCGCCATCAGCCCGTTGTGCATGTTATGTTCGCCGACCAGGCCCCATTTCACATCGCCGACTTTTTCGCCGTCCAGCCACACTTCCCACTCGGAAGCATCCGTAGTCAGCTTCTTCGCCTGCCAGTGTCCCTGCTCGCCCACCAGCTCCTGCTCGCTCCAGCAGCCCAGCGCCATGGTCTGTTTCAGGTTGATGTCGTTTTCCGGCCAGATGATGCGCCCCTGCCCCGGCACGATGCGCACCAGATGGTGGAACTGCTTCTGGATCGCTTTCAGATCGTCGAAGATGTCGGCATGATCAAACTCAAGGTTGTTGAGGATCAGCGTCCGCGGGCAGTAATGCACAAATTTAGAACGTTTATCAAAGAATGCGCAGTCGTACTCATCCGCTTCGATAACAAAGAACGGGCTCTCGCCCAGGCGCGCGGAAACCTCAAAGTTGCCCGGTACGCCGCCGATCACGAAGCCCGGTTTGTACCCGCACGCTTCCAGTATCCAGGTCGCCATGCCTGCGGTCGTGGTTTTGCCGTGGGTACCGGCGACCGCCAGTACCCAGCGGTCGCGCAACACAAAGTCGTGCAGCCACTGTGGACCAGACATAAAGGGAATGTTTTTTTCCAGCACCGCTTCCACGCACGGATTCCCGCGCGTCATCGCATTGCCGATAATCACCAGATCCGGCTGCGGATCGAGCTGGCTGGCGTCATAACCCTGGATCAGATCAATGCCTTGCTTCTCAAGTAAGGTACTCATCGGCGGATACACATTGGCGTCCGAACCCGTTACTTCATGACCAAGCGAGCGAGCCAGCATCGCCAGCCCCCCCATGAAAGTGCCACAAATTCCCAAAATATGAATGCGCATACGTCACTATCCTTTTTTTATCTGCGAGCCATTTTACGCACATGTCTGGCAAGTGAGAAACGCATTTCAGGTAAATCTGTACTTTGCTGGCGCGATTCACCTGAGCGCATCATCTGAAATGTTTGTTAAGATTGTTACGGTCGCTTTACTCCAATCAATTGCAGGGAAAGTGTTATGAAAACGTTAGGTGAATTTATTGTCGAAAAGCAGCACGAGTTCTCTCAGGCTACCGGTGAGCTCACTGCTTTGCTGTCGGCAATAAAATTGGGCGCCAAGATCATCCACCGCGATATCAACAAGGCCGGTCTGGTCGATATCCTGGGTGCCAGCGGTGCTGAGAACGTACAGGGCGAGGTTCAGCAGAAACTCGATCTGTTCGCGAACGAGAAACTGAAAGCTGCACTAAAAGCGCGCGATATTGTAGCGGGCATCGCATCGGAAGAAGAGGACGAAATTGTCGTCTTTGAAGGCTGCGAACACGCGAAATATGTGGTGCTGATGGACCCTCTGGATGGCTCTTCTAACATCGACGTTAACGTCTCTGTCGGTACGATTTTCTCGATTTATCGCCGCGTGACGCCCGTCGGCACGCCGGTCACCGAAGAAGATTTCCTGCAACCCGGCAACAAACAGGTCGCTGCGGGATATGTCGTGTATGGCTCGTCCACCATGCTGGTTTACACCACCGGCTGCGGCGTACACGCTTTCACCTACGATCCGTCGTTAGGCGTGTTCTGTCTGTGCCAGGAACGTATGCGTTTCCCGGAAAAGGGTAAAACCTACTCCATTAACGAAGGCAACTACATTAAATTCCCGAATGGCGTGAAGAAGTACATCAAATTCTGCCAGGAAGAGGATAGTTCAACAAGTCGCCCTTATACCTCACGTTACATTGGCTCTCTGGTGGCCGATTTCCACCGCAACCTGCTGAAAGGCGGCATCTATCTCTACCCCAGCACCGCCAGCCACCCGCAGGGAAAACTACGTCTGCTGTATGAATGCAACCCGATGGCGTTCCTCGCGGAACAGGCCGGCGGCAAAGCAAGCGATGGTAAAGAACGTATTCTGGATATCATTCCGGAAAGCCTTCACCAGCGCCGCTCGTTCTTCGTCGGCAACCGCCATATGGTTGACGATGTGGAACGCTTTATCCGCGAATACCCGGACGCGTAATCTTTACCACCATGCGGAATAACGCATGAAGCCGCCATTGGGCAATAACATGTTCGATGGCGGCGTTGCCTTATCAGGCCCGTGATTTTTCCGGTTCTTAACCTTTGTCGTTTATGCTCCGCAACGACGCGCCAGATGAGGCGGAAACGAAAACAAGCGAAGACTTTCGGCGTGAGTTGGCTATAATACTCGCCACTTGTTTGTCATAAATTCAAAGGAAACAGACATGAGCTTACTCAACGTCCCGGCGGGTAAAGAACTGCCGGAAGATATCTACGTCGTTATCGAGATCCCGGCTAACGCAGATCCGATCAAATACGAAGTTGACAAAGAGAGCGGCGCGCTGTTCGTTGACCGCTTCATGTCCACCGCGATGTTCTATCCGTGCAACTACGGTTACATCAACCATACCCTGTCTCTGGACGGCGACCCGGTAGACGTTCTGGTCCCGACGCCGTACCCACTGCAGCCAGGCGCCGTAATCCGTTGCCGTCCGGTTGGCGTACTGAAAATGACCGACGAATCCGGTGAAGATGCGAAACTGGTTGCCGTACCGCACACCAAACTGAGCAAAGAGTACGATCACATTAAAGATGTGAACGATCTGCCGGAACTGCTGAAAGCGCAGATCACTCATTTCTTCGAGCATTATAAAGATCTCGAAAAAGGCAAATGGGTGAAAGTTGACGGTTGGGACAACGCCGAAGCGGCTAAAGCGGAAATCGTTGCCTCCTTCGAGCGCGCAGCGAAGAAATAAGTTCGCTTTTACATAATCGTCAAGATAAAGGCTCTCATAGTAATGAGGGCCTTTTTATTGGCTAATGAATAGAGCACAATTTTTATCATTATTAGTTTAACATTCACGGAA
Source organism: Salmonella sp. SAL00670 (assembly GCF_046552235.1). Classification (NCBI taxonomy): domain Bacteria; kingdom Pseudomonadati; phylum Pseudomonadota; class Gammaproteobacteria; order Enterobacterales; family Enterobacteriaceae; genus Salmonella; species Salmonella sp. SAL00670. Next base: position 258,874 of record NZ_JBGDUO010000004.1, on the reverse strand, counting down.
TGAATAATACTTTACCTTATTTTTTATTAAAAAGGGTTGAATACGCTCACGGTTTCTCTAAAAAGCTTAAGATAATAATTGTTTTGTGAATGCCCGCAGACTCCTCTGGACTTACGCCCTAAATATTAGCAAGCGTTAAATTCTTATTTAGTGCATAAGCCCGATTACCTTTTTAATAAGGTATCCTAAGCTTTCCATACCAATAACCGTATTTTTAATCCAACATAATATCCGCTCAAAACACACTTTTTAATATATTTTTAAGGGCTGCCATAATTATTTACTATTTTAAGAGATTATGATGAAAAATGATATATTAATTACCGGTGGACATATCATCGATCCCGCTCGTAATATTAATGAGATTAACAATTTACGCATCATTAACGATATTATCGTTGATGCCGATAAATATCCTGTAACTTCGGAGACCCGGATTATCCATGCCGACGGTATGATCGTCACTCCCGGTCTTATCGATTATCACGCGCATGTTTTTTATGACGCGACGGAAGGCGGCGTCAGGCCTGATATGTACATGCCGCCGAATGGCGTTACCACCGTCGTGGATGCAGGTTCTGCCGGTACGGCAAACTTTGATGCCTTCTACCGAACGGTGATTTGCGCCAGCAAAGTTCGAATCAAAGCGTTTCTGACCGTGTCGCCGCCGGGCCAAACCTGGTCACAAGAAAATTATGATCCTGACAATATTGATGAAAATAAGATCCACGCGCTGTTTCGTCAGTATCGCAACGTTCTTCAGGGATTAAAACTCAAGGTTCAGACTGAGGACATTGCTGAATATGGCTTAAAACCGCTGACTGAATCCCTTCGTATTGCCAACGATTTAAGGTGCCCCGTGGCAATACACTCGACCCATCCCGTCGTTCCCATGAAAGAACTTGTCTCCTTGCTACGCCGCGGCGATATTATCGCTCATGCGTTTCACGGCAAAGGTAGCACCATTCTTACTGATGAAGGCGCTGTCTTAGCCGAAGTCCGTCAGGCAAGGGAAAGAGGCGTTATATTTGATGCCGCCAATGGTCGCAGCCATTTTTCAATGAACACGGCACGCCGGGCCATCGCCAATGGCTTTCTTCCGGATATCATCAGTAGCGATCTCTCAACCATCACTAAACTCGCCTGGCCTGTTTACGCCTTACCATGGATTTTATCGAAATACTTAGCACTCGGCGTCGCGCTTACCGATGTCATTAACGCCTGTACCCATACCCCAGCAGTTTTATTGGGCATGGCAGCAGAAATTGGTACGCTGGCCCCTGGGGCATTTGCCGATATCGCCATCTTTAAATTAAAAAACAGGCATGTTGAATTTGCCGATATTCATGGTGAAACGCTCACGGGGACGCATGTGCTGGTACCACAAATGACCATAAAATCCGGTGAGATATTATTTCGTCAAATTGATTTTGGCGCGCGGCCAAACGGAGTTGAAAAATGACCTCAATGCAAAAATGGCTACGGATCGGCGCGACATTAATGTTCGGCCTTTTTGTTGCTTATCTTGACCGTTCTAATCTTTCCGTTACGTTACCTACGATTACACACGACCTGAATATTGATGGCGCAACGGCCAGCATTGTATTAACCATATTTCTTATTGGCTATGCCTTTTCAAATATTTTTGGCGGCGTATTTACCCAGCGATACGATCCGAAAAAAATAGTCATTCTGATGGTGCTAATCTGGTCGATTGCGACCGTTTTTGTCGGATTTACCTCGTCAGTGTACGTTATTTTGATTTGTCGGCTGGTGCTTGGCATTACCGAAGGCATTTATTGGCCGCAGCAGTCCCGCTTCGCCAGCGACTGGTTTTCAGACAAAGAACGGACGCAGGCGAACAGTATTATCCAGTATTATGGACAGTTCCTGGCATTAGGCCTGGGATTTATGATTTTGTCCCCGCTGGATGCTGCCTTCGGTTGGCGAAATGTTTTTATTATCACTGGTGTGATCGGCATTGTTGTTGTGGTTCCACTTTATATAACAATGCTGAAAAAACAGGAAGAAGCGCCTTATTATCGTGCGCCGGCGCCAACAGAGAAAACTAAACTTACCCTGGAATCGCTGGGCGGAACCCCCTTCCTACTTCTTATTTTTACCTACATCACTCAAGGGATGTTGTTCTGGGGAATTACGTTATGGATCCCCATGGTTGTCAATTCTCTCGGCTATACCGGATTCAGTAAAGCATTGGTCAGTTCTCTGCCTTATCTGACTGCGGTTATACTGGCAATCCCTATCTCATGGATCAGTGATAAGACACAAAAGCGTGTACTTATTGCTTCACTGGGCCTACTAATCCCCGGCGTGATGTTATTTCTCCTGCCATTTGTCGATGCGCCGGGCTTTAAAATCACGCTCATTACCCTGGCGATGGGCTATTACGCCGCCAGCTTTACCCCCAATATCTGGTCGATTATCCAGTCGAACGTTAAACCCCATGCGATTGGCCCAGCCTCCGGTATTATTAATGGCATCGGCGCCGGCGGCGGCGGTACGCTGGCAGGCCTAATGGTCGGCTATTTTTACCGGACAACCGGCAGCTATATGCAGGGATTTATGGTTCTCGGATGCATTGTTATCCTGGGCGGCGCGTCATTATTGATTTACGGCAGAATAAGAGCTCACCATGCCCGGCGTTAACGCCATCAGCCAGAATGTAAAAAACAACGCCACCCGAGGGTGGCGTGTTCAGTTCAGGGCTGGTTTCTGTCTAACCAGTCACCGCTTTCAATCAGAGTTAACCCATCAACAGGACGTTGATATACATACATCCATGCGCTGCCGTAAGGCGTCTGGATTAACTGGCGTGCGTATTCACCGCCCCTGGTGCGCAAAGCATCAAGTTCGGCCAGCGTGGCGTTATCAATTCGATAAACTTCACCGTATACCGCTCCGTTTCCCGGAACTGCGCCTGGATAGTGGCCCAGACTATACAACTGGTAGTTATCGATACGGTAATCGCCAAGCAATTGGGCATTGGTCATCCAGTGACTGTTGCCTTGTTTCTGTCGTAAACTGCCATAGACAAATATTCGCATTGCTAAAACTCAAACTGATAGAGCAAATCAAGTGCCTGATCTACGCCAGACACTGCTTCCAGATATAGCTTAGGCATCAGGCGATAACGTAACGTGAGCGTCGCCAGAGAGTCAAATATCCCTACACCATACTTCACCTGTAGACCCGGCAGTACATAGCCGCTGACCACAACCTGGGACGAATCGCCCACCCCTTGCGTGTCCAGCGCCAGATTACTTACACCGAATGTCTCTCCGATTTTACCCACAACCTGACCACTTTGCGCAACCCCCAGACCAATAAGCATGGAGGTCATTGCTGCGCTATCACTCTGATTGCTGTCCAACCCCTGCCCACGCAGCAGATAAGAAAGCGCTTCAGCCTGCGGCATCGCCGGATCGGAGAAGATTTCCGCTTTGGGTTCATCAGCAGTGCCTGTGACGCGCACGCCCGCAATGACATCGTCTTCGGTGGCGTCAGGGTTACGGATCGCTTCGATATTGAGCAGCGGCTGATCCGGCGGGCCGGAGAACAGCAGCTCGCCTTTACGGACAAGCAGGTCCTGGCCGTAGGCGCGGAATCGGCCGTCAGGAATATTGATTTGACCATTCAACCCCAGCCCCTGCTTATCCTGCGCGACTTTCAAATCGCCGGTCAAACGCGCTTTAAGCCCGAAGGCGTCGATACGCACGTTGTTGCCGACGTGGACCGTCAGATTACTGTTGATGGGAATAGACGCTGTCTGCGGCGTTTCTGGTTGCAGGTCATTGTTGAGCATAACCACATCGCTGGAGACGCCAACCGCACTCTCTGGCAGGTCGTGCACCACAATTCGCGCCCACGGAACGTCCACACGCCCATCCAACGTGAACAGCGAAGGCGTCGCGTCAAAGACCACATCCGGCGAGACATCCAGGCGCACCATCGGCGGAACGGTAATCCGCACCCGGCTGCCTTTCGCCGTCACCCGCGCGCGCCAGTTGTCAATCTGACTCCAGTCGGCGTTGCCGTTCAGGTTAATTTGCCCTTGTTGTGTTCGCACGATACCGGCGAGCGTCGAACGCGTCCCGCTAAAGTTCATGGTGAGCTGGCTCGGCTGCATCTCAAACGGCATAAAATTACCGTCAATATCCAGCGCGCTAAGCTGCAACTGACCAAACAACTGCGGGCTTTGTACATCGCCGCCCAGACGTAGCCTGGCGTTTAACATTCCCGCCGCTTTTTCGCCGCGCGAAAAGACAGGGTTGACCATCGCCAGATTGAGATTGCGCATGTTGACGTTACCGCCGAGATTGCGCCGCCCCTGAGGATCGGTTACCTGCACCTGGCCATCGAATTGACCATTGTTCGTCAGGCGAATCAGCCATCCCAGCTCGGCGCGATTATTGTGCAGATCGGCGCTGAGGTTCAGCGTCTCAAACGCGACCGGTAATGGCGCGTCATTGACGGTCTGCGTGACCTTCACATTACGACCGGAAAGCGTGACCTTCCCCTGCGGCAATCCCTCCTGGGTGGTGTCCCACGACACGTCCGCTTTCCCGCTAAAGATCCCGCTGGCCTGAGTGGTATCAGGCATAAATGGCTTCAGCATCGCCAGATCAAAGCGGTTGAGATTGACCACCGCCCGTCCTGCGGCGCCCGCATCAATGGTTTGCGGGATGCACAGCTCGGCGTTCGGGTTCAGCCAACAATGCGGCCCGATACTAATTTTCTGTTCTTTATTACGGTAGTCCAGCGCAATCGCGCGGGTCAACGACCATGGCCCCACTGGCGTCTGGAAACGGGTGTCGCTTAACGTCCCTTTCCAGCGCGCCGCCTCGCGATCAAAACTGCCTGTCAGGGAGAGTTGACCGGATACCGGTTCTCCCTGAACACGGAGCTGTAGCTGATGCTGCTTCTCGCTGCCTTTGGCGTCAAGCGTCACCAGATTGATGTTAACGTCGGGCTGCGAAATCCGCTCTACGCGAACGTTGAGATGGCCCGCTATCTGATCGGTGGATTTAATATCGCCCTCGATGCGCGCCTGGGCGACAGAAAGCTCCTGCCAGCGCAAGCCGCGGGCGGTGATATCCGCCAACAGCTGCGGCGCTTCTACCGTACCGCGGACTTTAACAATTCCTTTTGCCATGCCCCCCAGCCCTGGCAGCGCATTATCCAGCCCTGGCGCATCGATGGCGGCGTCAAGATTCAGCTCCTTAACACCAAGCTCGCCTTTTATATCGGCGCTGTTTGGGCCCAGCGCAAGGTGCAGCCCCGGGATCGTCCACTGCATGTAGCTGTTGCCCTTTAGCGTCCCGTTGACGTTAACGCTGTTCTGCTTCACATTGCCGGTCAGCTTGAGCTCCGGAACATCCATCTGCCAGGTGCCGCCGTAGAGGCTGCCTTTGGTTTTCATGACGCCGTTAAGCTTCGCGGGCCAGTCCGGGATCTCTTTAGCGGTATTGATGCCATTCAGCGTCAGTTCGCCACGCCAGCTAATCGCCTGCTGCCAGTCCACCAGCGCTTTCAGTTCGGTTTTTCCCTCCAGAGCGGCGATGGTAAGTTTATCGAGATTAATCTGCCGCTCATTCCCTTTGGCATCCAGCGTGATGGTCGCCGGCGGAATATCTTGTCCTTTCACGGTGGTTCGCATCGACAACGTATAGTCGGTCATCTTACCGCTCAGTTTGAGCTTCAGATCGTCAGCCTGAAACTGGGTATCACCCGTCAATGGCCAGGCAATGCGTTGGCTGACGACTTCAAGATTGAGCGGTAAACCGGCCTCCGCCAGCCGCGTCTGGGCGCGAAGCGCGACATCCATCGGCCCGGAAAGGTTCACCCCGACCTCCAGTTGTTCGCGTAACGCGCCGCCGACCTTGAGTTTTATCTTTTCACCCTTTAGCGGATCGATATTCAGCGTACTGTTGAGCGTAATATCAACCGGCCAGTTATTGGCGAGCTGCGCCGTACCGGAGGCTTTCACCGTGCCCTGGTTGGCGTCGATATCCAGAGTATCCAGCTTCATATTACCGTCGATACTGCTGACTTTAAGCAGCATCGTGCGCACCGTCAGATCGGTATCGCCGGTGATGCGTAGCTGCTCGCCGCGAAATGACTCGATATTCAGATTGAGCGGCAGGTGAACATCGGTCATCTCCGGCATTACTGGTTTTGCAAACAGATCTTTTAGCGTTTCGCCAAGCGGCTTTTCATCCGGTTGAGGTTTCTCGATTTTGGGTTCAACCACCTCTTCCTGCGCCACGTCAGCGACCTTCGGCAGCGCGATCAGCAATCCCTGAAGCCGCGTCGGTTTCAGGGTCAGGTTTTTCTCCTGCCATGCCAGCCCGGAGGTAAAATCCAGCACCGAAACGGTAGTGTCATCAATCTTGATATTGATGTTATTCAACGCCACGCGCGACAGCGTGATGGGCCAGGGCGTGGAGAGGTTCAGCGGTCCGCTTTCTTCCTCTTCTTGCGCCGGTTCGGAAGGCGGCATTTTTTTGCTGTCGATAGCGACATTAATGTCTTTTAGCGCCAGATCATTGACGCACAGGCTACTGCGCCACAGGCAATCAAGCCCGACGGCCAGATGAATTTCGCCCGCATTTACCGCAACGCCCGGCTGCTCATAGCGGATATTTTTTAACGATAAGTCCCGCCAGCCGCCGGTGACCTGCCCAATCTCCAGCCCCGGCACCCAGCGGTTCGCCGCACTGAATACCAGATGCAGCCCCGTCGTCGTCCCGACCAGAAACGCAACGCTCGCCAGTAACACCACAATGAAAATCAACACGCCGAGGCTTATTTTCTTCCATAAACTCATAATTCAGGCCCCAGACCGATATAAAACTGTAAACCGTGTTCGTCTTTGTCGCCGACCGGTACGGCAAAATCGAGTTTGATAGGCCCAACCGGCGACGCCCAGCGCACGCCGACCCCGGTCCCGGTTTTGAAATCGCTACGGCGAATATCACTCACCGCCTCGCCGCTATCGACAAACACTGCCCCCCACCATTTGCCGGTGACGTTATACTGGTACTCCAGCGATCCGGTTGCCAGTTTTGAGGCGCCTTTAAGATTGCCGTCGCTATCTTTAGGCGAAATAGATTTGTATTTATAGCCGCGAATACTGCGGTCGCCCCCGGCGAAGAAACGTAAATCCGGCGGAACTTTGTCGAAATCACCGGTTTCTATCCAGCCCAAATTGGCGCGCATCACAAAACGGTGGCGATCGTACAAAGTCCGAATCCAGACGTTTTGCGCCTGCAGCACGGAGAAATCCACGTCGGAGCCCCAGGCCGTATTCGAATAGTCTACCGAGTAGCGCTGCGAATCGCCCCAGGTTGGCATCAGCCCCCCTCGCGAGCGGGTTCGACTGATCATCACGCCCGGGTAGAACAGCATGGTGGTGTTGGTGACGTTCCCCTGGGTAAAGTGGTCGAAACTCCAGCGCAGGTTAATCGCCCGCTGCCAACCGCTGGAAAGGTCCCAGTAACGCGACACGGCAAGCGTGGTCGAGTCCTGCTCCGTATCATTCAAATCGGTACGTTTAAAACCGCCCTGGACCAGATAGTATTGCTCCAGCGGGTTTTTCAGCAGCGGCATTTTATAACTAAAATCCAGCACCTGTTCCGGCGCAGAAATACTGGTGCTGGTGGTCAGGCTATGACCGTAAGAGTTCATCCACGGTTTTTTCCACGACGCTTTCACGCGCGGCCCGACGTCGGTGGAGTACCCCACCCCGGTTTCAATCGTGTTTTCGGTTCGCGGCGATACCACGCCTTTTAACGGCAGAATTTTTGTTTTACGCGATTTCTCAAATTCCGGCGCCACCACGACAGAATTAAACCATCCGGTAGCGGAAAGTCGGCGGTTTAGTTCCGCCAAATCTTTCGATTCGTACTCATCACCCTCTTTAAACGGCAACAGATTTTGTAAATATTCATCACGAATCTGCGAACCTTCGAAGGTGACAGGCCCGAAGCGATAGCGCTCACCGCTATCATAATCAATATCCCAAAACGCCTGATGACGGCCCAGAGCAATTCCCAACTGACTTTTAATGAATTCGCTGTCGAAATAGCCTTTGCGTAGCGACACGCTGGTTAACGACTTTTTAAAATTGTCATAGTCCCCCTGGTTGAGCACCGTGCCGATTGCCGGACGCGTTTTCAGTAAGGCCAGATAATCTTTGTCCGTACGCGCGCCGCCGCGTAAAATGACTTCTGTACCGCCAATCAACACCGGCTGGCCGGGCGTAACCCTGGCGATTAATACCTGCCGTCCTTTCGCAGGCGGTGGAAGCAAGTCGAATTTGATAGTGGGTTCGTAATAGCCTAACGCTTTAAGCCCTTCGCGAATCGCATCATCAACTCGGGCGCGAAAGCGCCGATCCGGCGTCACCTCATCGCTCTGAATCGTAGAGAGCTGTGCGCGAACGTTTTTTTCCAGCTCTCCGGATAGCCCTTCGACTTTCAGACGAACATTTGCGGCTACCGCAGAACTGCTCAGGCACAGTAAGCTAACCCAACATAACTGACGGATATGTGGCACATTTTCTCCTGAATATCCCCTATTCCCACCCCTGGAAAAAATCACACTACCGCTCCGCGGCTTAACATAAAATCAACAATTTCGATTGAAAAGCAGACGACTGCCCAAATATTTCTTATGGTTAAATCCAGATACATTAATGTTGTTATTGTGTGCAAAGATGCGTCTCGTTACAACCTTAACGCCAATTAACGCTTTCGGGAGAATAGCTCATGAGTTTATTTGATAAAAAACATCTGGTTACTCAAGCAGATGCGTTACCAGGACGCAACACCCCGATGCCGATCGCCACTCTGCATGCGGTAAATGAACACTCTATGACCAATGTCCCTGCCGGGATGGAGATCGCCTACTTCGCTATGGGCTGTTTCTGGGGCGTAGAACGTTTATTCTGGCAATTGCCCGGCGTATATAGCACCGCGGCAGGGTATGCAGGCGGTTACACGCCTAATCCAACCTACCGGGAAGTCTGCTCCGGGCAGACCGGCCATGCCGAAGCGGTACGGATAGTGTACGATCCTGCCGTTATCAGTTATGAGCAGCTTTTACAGACCTTCTGGGAAAATCACGATCCGACGCAGGGGATGCAACAGGGTAACGATCACGGTACGCAATACCGTTCTGCGATTTATCCCTTAACGCCGGAACAGAATGCCGCCGCTCACGCCAGTCGCGAGCGCTTTCAGTCGGCAATGACCGCCGCCGGAGACCATCGCCCTATTACCACGGAAATCGCCCATGCGACGCCGTTTTACTACGCCGAGGATGAACACCAACAGTATCTGCACAAAAATCCATACGGTTACTGCGGGATTGGCGGGATCGGCGTTTGCCTGCCGCCTGACGCGTGACGACGCAGGCGTAGGGGGAACTTGTCGGAGTTGAAAATGAACCCTCTGGCGACTTTACAGTAGCTTACGCTATACTAGCCCTGAACTTATCGGCTCACTGCTACGAGCCGGTTTTCATTAAACGTTACCACACGGATTTATAAACTTCCCTTCCGAGGATCTGGCGTTTCGCCGGATAAGATATGTTAAACAGTATATTCATTATATTCTGCCTGATCGCTGTAAGTGCGTTCTTCTCCATCTCCGAGATCTCGCTTGCCGCATCACGTAAGATTAAACTTAAGTTATTAGCTGATGAAGGCAGTATCAACGCACAACGCGTATTGAAAATGCAGGAAAATCCCGGCATGTTTTTCACCGTTGTGCAAATTGGCCTGAACGCCGTCGCTATTCTTGGCGGTATCGTCGGCGATGCGGCATTTTCGCCCGCCTTTTCCGCCCTCTTCTCGCACTATATGTCGCCAGAACTCTCCGAGCAGCTGAGCTTTATTCTCTCTTTCTCGCTGGTGACGGGGCTGTTTATCCTGTTCGCGGATTTAACCCCGAAACGCATCGGTATGATTGCGCCAGAAGCTGTGGCTTTGCGTATCATCAACCCGATGCGCTTCTGCCTGTTCGTTTTTCGCCCGCTGGTGTGGCTGTTTAACGGCATGGCAAACAACATCTTCCGCCTGTTCAAAATTCCAATGGTGCGGAAAGACGACATTACTTCTGATGATATTTACGCAGTGGTGGAAGCCGGCGCGCTGGCGGGCGTCTTGCGCAAGCAAGAGCACGAACTAATTGAAAATGTGTTTGAACTTGAATCTCGCACCGTACCGTCTTCTATGACGTCGCGCGAAAGTATCATCTGGTTTGATCTGCACGAAGACGAACAAAGCCTGAAGAAAAAGGTCGCCGAACATCCGCACTCAAAATTTTTGGTGTGTAATGAAGATATCGACCACATCATCGGCTATGTAGACTCCAAAGATCTGCTGAATCGCGTGCTGGCTAACCAAAGTATGGCGCTGAATAGCGGGGTGCAAATTCGCAATACCTTGATTGTGCCGGATACGCTGACCCTTTCTGAGGCGCTGGAAAGTTTCAAAACGGCGGGCGAAGATTTCGCGGTCATTATGAATGAATACGCGCTGGTCGTCGGTATCATTACGCTGAACGATGTGATGACCACGCTAATGGGTGACCTGGTCGGCCAGGGACTGGAAGAGCAAATTGTGGCGCGCGATGAAAATTCCTGGCTGGTTGACGGCGGCACGCCGATTGACGACGTGATGCGCGTGCTGGATATCGATGAGTTTCCGCAATCCGGCAACTATGAAACCATTGGCGGCTTTATGATGTTTATGCTGCGCAAGATCCCAAAACGCACTGATTCGGTGAAGTTTTCCGGCTACAAATTTGAAGTGGTGGATATCGACAACTACCGTATCGATCAGTTGCTGGTGACGCGCCTCGACAATAAAAGCAACGTACCGGCGCCGAAACTGCCCGATGCGCAAGGTAAAGAAGACAGCGCGGCCTGAAATCCGTTTGCCAGAAACATCAACGGCTCCTGATTCAGGAGCCGTTTTTTTTACTTTTTTAACCTACTGCATAGCACTTTTGGTTACGCCATCTCAGTTTGCAGACGCATAACCTGACGGTTAACTTCAGACATCACAGACAAGTGCTGCTTGTCTCTCACTTTTGGGATAAGAATCTTACCCTTATCGAACTCAAAAGCGCCAACATCCTTGATATATAACCGTCCACGGAACAGGATCTTCACGTACTTCGCCACCTGTAGCGGGTTGTAGCGTTGGAAAATTTTCATTGTTGTCTCCTGCAGAGTATTACGCCCTTGCGGTGCCACAATCGGCCCAACAGTTTTAAGGCGCAAATTTTAATGCCATATGACTATAGACCATATCTACGTCGTTTCCAGTGTGCATAAGTATATTTACCTTTTGATTACAGTTATTCAGAATTATCTAAACATCAGCTCATTTTTCTCAGTATATGCCTTCATTTTTCACAGGAAGTGTGCGCCCGCCCGCAAACTGGCATCCCCTTTGCGGGAAAAAGCATCAATCGCACATATGATTAACTGTCGGCCCAAAGTGGTCGGATCACCTGCAAAAAAATAAAGAAGGAATGACCATGACCCTACGTAAAATTCTGGCGATGTCGTGTCTGCTACTCCCCATAATGGCTTGTGCGCATAACCTTGAAGATAACCAACGGGTGCCGCCGGTAGGCATTGCCGATCGTGGCGAACTGACGTTGAATAAAGATGAGTTTAGTTATAAAAACTGGAATAGCGCGCAGCTGGCGGGAAAAGTGCGCGTCCTGCTGCACATTGCGGGTCGAACGTCAGCGAAGGAAAAAAACGCCACGCTGATTGAAGCGATTAAATCAGCCAAGCTCCCGCATGACAGATACCAGACGACCACAATTGTGAACACCGATGATGCGATCCCAGGCTCCGGTATGTTCGTGCGTAGCAGTATAGAAAGTAATAAAAAGCTCTACCCGTGGTCGCAATTTATTGTCGACAGCAATGGCGTGGCGCGTAACGCCTGGCAATTAAAAGAAGAGGGGTCCGCCGTCATCGTGCTTGACAAAGACGGTCGGGTTCAATGGGTGAAAGATGGCGCGTTAACCCAGCAAGAGGTACAGCAGGTGGTCGACCTGCTGCATAAGCTCCTCAGTAAATAGTCACCCGGAAGCCGGGGTTAAGGAACGATTCACGAGGGGTATAGTCCAGCGTTTTTCCCTGCCAGTCGTGAACGTGCGCCCCGGCTGCAACGGCAATGGCATGACCTGCGCCAGTGTCCCAGACGCTGGTCGGCCCAAATCTGGGGTAAAGCTGCGCCTGGCCTTCCGCCACAAGACAGAATTTCAGCGAGGAACCAATAGAGGTGGTCTGATGTTCGCCAAGCTGTTGGAGATATTCGGTGAGTTCATCATCCGTATGCGAACGGCTAATCACCACCAGCGGCGGGCGGGCATCCCGCACCTGAATCTGCTTACGCACCCCGCACTCCTCTTTCCAGGCCTTACCTTCCGCCGCGTAGTACATCACTTTCAGCACCGGCGCATAGACAACGCCCAACACCGGCTTGCCCTGCTCAATCAGCGCAATATTGACCGTGAATTCGCCATTGCGCTTGATGAACTCTTTGGTGCCGTCGAGCGGATCGACCAGCCAGTAGCGCTGCCAGTGCTGGCGCACTTCCCAGGCGGGCGGATCTTCTTCTGAAAGCACCGGAATATCCGGCGTGAGCGTGCGTAACCCTTCGAGAATCACGGTATGTGCGGCGATATCCGCCGCAGTGACTGGAGAATCGTCCTGCTTGCGGGCGTACTCCATCGGTTTGGCTCCATCATAAACCTGCATAATGGCATCGCCCGCGTTCCGTGCAAGCTGGCATACTTGTTCTAACATTCTCCACCTCTTTATGACAGGGGCGTTAACTCGTTGTTTTACTTATACCCGATCGTTAAGGGTTCCGCCAACTGTGATACCGTCTGCGGTTTTGATAATACCTTTCATGGCATGATTCACCCTTCTGTGAACACTCGCAAAAAATCGGCCGGATGGGGCAGTTTCGCCTTCTTCTGGCGACGGTCGGAACGATATCGGGTTTCACTGTTTATCATCGCTATTTTTCACTATCCGGCTTTTCTATTGCGTTCTTAAAAGGTGCCTCTGATGATTAAGTTTAGTGCAACGCTTCTGGCTACGCTGATCGCCGCCAGCGTGAATGCGGCCACCGTCGATCTCCGTATCATGGAAACTACTGATTTACATAGCAACATGATGGATTTCGATTATTACAAGGATACCGCAACCGAAAAATTCGGATTGGTACGTACCGCAAGTTTGATTCATGCCGCCCGAAATGAAGTCAAAAACAGCGTGCTGGTGGATAACGGCGACCTGATTCAGGGGAGCCCTCTGGGCGATTATATGGCGGCAAAAGGGCTCAAAGACGGTGATGTTCACCCGGTCTATAAAGCGCTCAACACTCTGGATTACGCGGTTGGAAACCTCGGCAACCATGAGTTTAATTATGGTCTGGACTATCTGCATAACGCGCTGGCCGGCGCGAAATTCCCTTATGTTAACGCCAATATTATCGACGTTAAAACCCAAAAGCCGCTCTTTACGCCTTATCTGATTAAAGAGACGAGCGTTATTGATAAAGACGGCCACCCGCAAACTCTGAAAATCGGCTATATCGGCTTTGTTCCGCCGCAAATCATGATTTGGGATAAAGCGAATCTGAGCGGCAAAGTTACCGTCAATGACATTACGGAAACCGCCCGGAAATATGTGCCCGAAATGCGCGAGAAAGGCGCTGATATCGTGGTAGTCATTGCTCACTCAGGCCTTTCTGCCGATCCGTACCACAGCATGGCGGAAAACTCGGTTTATTACCTCAGCGAAGTTCCCGGCGTCGACGCGATTATGTTTGGCCACGCCCATGCTGTCTTCCCCGGTAAAGATTTTGCCGACATCAAAGGCGCGGATATCGCCAAAGGTACGCTTAACGGCATTCCTGCGGTAATGCCAGGCATGTGGGGCGACCATCTGGGAGTGGTCGATCTGGTGCTCAATAACGACAGCGGCAAATGGCAGGTTACGCAGGCGAAAGCGGAAGCGCGGCCTATTTACGACGCCGCCGCTAAAAAGTCGCTGGCGGCGGAAGACAGTAAGCTGGTCGGTATTCTGAAAGCCGATCACGACGCCACCCGCGGGTTTGTCAGCAAGCCCATCGGTAAATCCGCCGATAATATGTACAGTTATCTTGCTCTGGTGCAGGACGATCCTACCGTACAGGTGGTGAATAATGCGCAAAAAGCGTATGTGGAACACTTTATTCAGGGCGATCCGGATCTGGCGAAACTGCCGGTGCTCTCCGCCGCCGCGCCGTTTAAAGTTGGCGGGCGTAAGAACGATCCTGCCAGTTTTGTCGAAGTGGAAAAAGGCCAGTTGACCTTCCGTAACGCCGCGGATCTTTATCTCTATCCGAATACGCTGGTGGTGGTGAAAGCCAGCGGCAAGGAGGTAAAAGAGTGGCTGGAATGTTCTGCCGGACAATTTAATCAGATTGATATTCACAGCAACAAACCGCAATCGTTGATCAATTGGGATGGCTTTCGCACCTATAATTTCGATGTCATTGACGGCGTGAATTATCAAATCGATGTGTCACAGCCCGCCCGCTATGATGGCGAATGCCAGATGGTGAATCAGCAGGCGGAACGTATTAAAAACCTGACCTTTAACGGTAAGCCTGTCGACCCGAACGCTACGTTCCTGGTCGCCACGAATAACTATCGCGCTTACGGCGGCAAGTTTGCCGGCACGGGCGACAGCCATATCGCCTTTGCGTCTCCGGATGAAAATCGCGCCGTGCTGGCGGCATGGATTGGCGCAGAGTCAAAACGCGCGGGCGAAATCCATCCGGCGGCGGATAATAACTGGCGTCTGGCGCCAATCCACAGCGATACGGCGCTGGATATCCGCTTTGAAACATCGCCAGGCGATAAAGCCGCTGCCTTCATTAAAGCGAAAGGGCAGTATCCGATGAAGAAGGTTGCCGTCGATGATATTGGTTTTGCCATTTATCAGGTGGATTTAAGCAAGTAACGTGTGTCCCGTATGGCGCTGCGTTTATTCGGCCTGACTGGCAGGCCGAATAAAGCGCTAGCCGTCATCTGATAAACGGTCCCGCTGCGCCAATACCTGGGGCAAATTCAGTTCTATCCAGTCCGCCAGCGCGGCGACTTTATCACTCACCTGCTCGCCAAGCGGCGTCAGGCTGTACTCCACATGCGGCGGAACAACTGGATATGACACCCGGTTGAGAAATCCGTCCTGTTCAAGCGCCTGTAACGACTGCGCCAGCATCTTTTCACTCACGCCTCCCATCTTGCGGCGCAGGTCGCTAAAACGGTGTGTACCGTCGCGTAACGCGACCAGAATCAGTACGCCCCAGCGACTGGTGACATGTTTTAACACCTCACGGGACGGGCACCGTTCAGCAAAGAGATTGCCTTCACGCAACTGCCGGGAAAGAGTATGAGCGCGCATTGATACTTACCTTTTTGTACGTACTTACTAAAAGTAAGTTTAGGTGGTAGCGTAATAAAACACAAGACCAACACTGAGGAGTTCACCATGATTGCTATCACTGGCGCAACAGGCCAACTGGGCCAACACGTTATTGAAAACCTGCTAAAAACGACGCCCGCCGGTCACCTCATCGCGATCGTCCGTAACCCGAAAAAAGCCGCCCCGCTCAGTCAGCGCGGGATTGCCGTTCGCCAGGCGGATTACGCTAACGAAGCCGCGCTGACCACCGCCTTACAGGGCGTTGATAAACTGCTGCTTATATCATCCAGCGAAGTGGGACAACGCACCGCGCAGCACCGCAACGTTATTCAGGCCGCCATTGCCGCGAAGGTGAAATTCATCGCCTATACCAGCCTGCTACATGCGGATAAATCGCCGCTGGCACTCGCCGATGAACATATTGAAACGGAAAAGATGCTGGCTGAGTCAGGTATTCCTCACACGCTATTACGTAACGGCTGGTATACGGAAAACTACCTGGCGAGCGTCCCTGCCGCGCTGAAACATGGCGTCTTTATTGGCGCGGCGGGAGAAGGGAAAATCGCCTCCGCAATGCGCGCTGACTATGCCGCCGCCGCCGCGCGCGTCATCCGTGAAGAGGGTCACGCCGGGAATGTCTACGAGCTGGCGGGTGATGGCGCCTGGACATTAAGCCAGTTGGCGGATGAACTTACTCATCAGAGCGGAAAAAAAATCGTCTACCAGAACCTGAGCGAAGTCGATTTTGCCGCCGCGCTGAAAGGCGCAGGCCTGCCTGACGGACTGGCGGATATGTTGGCCAATTCTGACGCTGGCGCGGCGAAAGGCGGCCTGTTTGATGACAGCCATACGCTGCGTAAACTCATCGGTCGCCCGACGACGACGCTCACAGAAAGCCTTCGCTCCGTACTGTAAGTGTTAAAATTTAGTTAATTTATGTGGCATCCTCATAGACCTTCTCTGATAATGACGGAACGGTTTATGAGGAGAATCTGATGATTAGCGGCGTGCTATACGCCCTGCTGGCAGGGCTAATGTGGGGATTGATTTTCGTCGGCCCGTTAATCGTGCCAGATTACCCGGCCCTCTTACAGTCAATGGGACGCTATCTGGCGCTGGGGCTGATTGCCCTGCCGATTGCCTGGTTAGGCCGCACGCGGTTACGCCAGTTGACGCGCAAAGACTGGTCCACCGCCCTGTCGCTGACTTTGATGGGCAATGTAATCTATTACGCCTGCCTCGCCAGCGCTATTCAGCGAACCGGCGCGCCGGTGTCGACGATGATCATCGGGACATTGCCGGTCGTCATTCCACTTTTCGCTAACGTTCTCTATAGCCAACGAGACGGCAGATTATCCTGGCGGCGTTTAGCGCCCGCGCTGGCGCTTATCGGTTTTGGCCTGCTGTGCGTCAATATTGCTGAACTTAGTCAGGGATTATCCGATGTTAGCGGCTGGCGCTATGGTTCAGGCATTGTGCTGGCGCTGATTTCCGTAGCGTGCTGGGCATGGTATGCGCTGCGCAACGCCCGCTGGCTGCGGGAAAATCCCGACAAACATCCCATGATGTGGGCAACGGCGCAGGCGCTGGTTACGCTGCCGGTCTCGTTAATCGGCTATGCGGCGGTCTGTCTGTGGCTGAGTATCCAGAAACCGTTGTTTACCCTGCCCTTTGGCCCGCATCCCGCGCTGTTTATCGGTCTGATGATCGCCATCGCAGTGCTGTGTTCCTGGGTGGGCGCGCTGTGCTGGAATATCGCCAGCCAAAAATTGCCAACCGTTATTTTAGGGCCGCTGATTGTTTTTGAGACGTTGGCGGGACTGCTCTATACCTTCATTCTGCGCCAGGAAATCCCGCCATTCCTGACGTTAAGCGGCATTGCGCTCCTGGTGGCGGGCGTGGTCATTGCCGTGAGAGCGAAACCGGAAAAAGCGACCGTCGTTCCGGTCACGGAACGCTAATTTCATACTCGCTTAAATTATACGCACCCCGAAAGAGTTATAGCCTCGCCTTAAAGATGTATTTAAAATACAACTTATATTATTGCAAATGAGGTAACGGCTATGGCTTATCGCGATCAACCTTTAGGCGAACTGGCGCTCTCTATTCCCCGCGCATCGGCGCTGTTTCGCCAGTACGATATGGATTACTGCTGCGGTGGAAAACAGACGCTGGCACGCGCCGCCGCGCGTCACGACGTCGATATTGACATCATTGAAGCGCAACTGGCGCAATTGGCTGAACAGCCCATCGAAAAAGACTGGCGCGCCGTTCCGCTGGCGGACATTATTGACCATATCGTTGTGCGCTATCATGATCGACACCGCGAACAACTGCCGGAGCTTATCCTGCAGGCAACCAAAGTGGAACGCGTTCACGCGGATAAGCCAAACGTCCCACGCGGCCTGACAAAATATCTCACCGCGCTGCATGAAGAGCTTTCCAGCCATATGATGAAAGAAGAACAGATCCTGTTCCCCATGATCAAACAGGGTATGGGTCGCCAGGCAACGGGCCCGATAAGCGTAATGGAAAGCGAGCATGACGAGGCGGGAGAGCTGGTAGACGTCATCAAACACGTCACCCAAAATGTAACGCCGCCGCCAGAAGCCTGCACCACCTGGAAAGCGATGTATAACGGCATTAATGAGATGATTGATGATCTGATGGAGCACATCAGCCTGGAGAATAACGTGCTGTTCCCACGCGCGCTGGCCGGGGAATAATCCACCGCCAATAAACGATCCTGAACGTATAGACAGGATCGTTTATTCTGAATCGACTAACGCTTTTTAGCGAGAGGTGAATGCATTATTAATAACCTCATATTTCCCCTCCTCAGTGACCAGATAATAACCGCTCTTGTCGATATGCGCAGTATCCAGCGTCCGCGTTACGTTACGCCGTTGCCCGCTATCCACCAGCGTATCACCGAAGAAATAGAGATAACGATCGTCATGAGCAAAAACATCAGAAAATGAACCATCGGGATTTTTAAACCACACCAATGGTCCAATAGGGTCGATAATCTGCACGCCCCCATCGCCGATAAAATAGATCTGTTTACCCACCAAATTAGCGCCAGCTTTCAGCTGTACCTGCGGATCAGGCAAGCGGGTGATGGTTAATACCCTGTCGACCGGAGAGACATACTTCACCTGGTACAATAGATCTTTGTACTGTGCTACCGTCCAATTGTAATGAATGGGATGGAAATATTCTGGATCAACATTGGGAATAGTCGCTATTCGGCAGTCATCGCCTCGGCGCGATGCCTCTCGCGTCATCCATGTCACCTTATCCCGCTGTACATTAAACGTATTGAGACAGTCTTTGCCGAAGTAATAGCGTTTTACGCCTGCTTTGTCGCGATAGAGTAACTGCACGCCAGCGACCCAGCGCACAACATGAAAAGAGTTCGGATCGGCATCAATTGCCACACCATTAATAAAAACCTGCGTGGCGGTACGTAGAATAGTGTCCCACGGGCCAGGATTAGATGTAGTATCGCAGCTGGTCGGCGAAAACAGAATATTACGCTGCTCCCAGGATTTAACGCCCAGGATGGAATATCCCTGCGCACTAGCCAGCCAGCGTCCCTGAAAGTAGAGGTTGCGCCTGTCTTTAAGCACATCGCCGGAGTCGTTTAATTTGATGTTGCCGCCGACCTGCTGCAACGAATCTATATCGACCCTTTTTTCACCATGATTATCATCTGTGCGCTCGCCGTCGAAGTAAAGACTATCTTTATCAGCGGCAAAGCGTCCATACGCCCGAAAAGTCGCTGCATCCACTGGCGGCTTACCCGGTGGATTTTGTACGATTTTCCCAGCCCATAAAATATGCTGGCCGTCGGTTAGCCAATAAAACTGCCAGAAATCATTTTTTATTAGCGATGAAAAAGCGGCGACATGAACAAAATCATTACTCATTTTTCCACGGTCATTATATTCATTAACAATGCGGTCAGGAACGTGCCGTAGTTGACTAAATTTTACCTCTCGAATTTCAATATCTTTAAAATTAATACCATAATCATAATCTTCTTCAACTACATATTTCGTTCCCTGCCCCCACGGCTGATAGTGAAACAAAGCATATGGAATGCCGGAACAGGCCAGAGCTAACACTGGTGCCAGCATTAATAAAATCGATAAACAGAACTGTTTTATTCTCAACATTGCGCCATCCTGCGCTAGTGGTAATCAGAGGGAAGCAAAGAGATAACGTCAGTGGGCGCTGGTGATACCGTCGTCCACTCTGTTAATATCGGGTTATAGCGCTGCCATTGATCACGTGAGATCTGGCGATATAATTGCCCATCCGCGGACAAAGCCAGATGGTAGTAATTATAGGTAACTCTATCTATTTTCAGCGCCGGAAGTTTTTCCTGCGACGTAAAAATGCGCAGTACCCCCTCGCCCAACGCATTCGTGCTCACCTGATAAATACGATCCTTATACCAACCGGTGTTCCCGTTCAGACGAAAAAAATACTCCGGATCGACACCCGGCAGGGTTTCCACTTTACAACTGCTCCCGGCGTTGGTTGCCTCATGTTTCAGCCATGTCACCTCACGCAGGCCAATATTAAAATAGCCGCAGTACCGACTGGAATTATCAATCTCATAGTCATGCTTACCGGTTTTATCACGATAAATTAGTACCTCGCCAGGCATCCAGCGAATGATTTGAAACGTATTAGCATCAGCGGTAATGGGTATGCCGTTCACAATCACCCGTTGCGCCGTCGTCACAATAAACTCCCTTGCCGAAGTGGAATCCAGCCTCAACACGCGAAACCCATCGGCCCGCCCCAGCCAGCGGCCTTCATAATAGAGATTATTTTTATCCCGCAGCAGATTCCAGATTTTCGTCTCTGCCAGAGTCGCCATATCCACACGTTTTTCACCCGCATTGCTATCACGACGTTTACCATCAAAATAGAGACCGTGTTTATCGGCGGCAAAGGCGCCAAAAGACTGAAAGCTGGCAACATCAACGGCAGGCTCATCCCCGGTATTCTGGACGATTTTGCCTGCCCACAGGATAAAGCGCCCATCGCTGAGATAAGCGTGCTGACAAATATGATTGTCGTCGCAGTTATGGCTGTCGGGATTGATTTCTATTAACGGGCGAGGGTCTTGCGGGTGAGATAAATCGGCAATACGCCGTAAATGCGAATAGCTAACGTCAGGCAGTCGGGAGAGAATTTGCGGTTCGTCGTCGGCGGTATAAAAAACGCCGTCCTTATCCTGCTGATACTGAAAATCTGCGAACGCAGGAACAGGCAGCAGCAAAAGCGTAGCGCTTAAAATCCAGCGTCGAATGGTCATAATTACAGTTTGAAATAGGAGATTAATTTGTTACTTAAACCACTTTTTCAACGTATTATCCAGCGCGAGCCGCCATTATAGGAATTCATCAAGGCGGCACTTACCGTCAGCCTGCAATTTACAGCTGCCCTTCCTGAAGAAACGTTTTTCGCGTCATTGCATCAGCGGACAAACACTCATTTCCTGAGCTTTTCATCTCCATACGCTATCAAATGTGGCGAGAAAAATAGCTCGTTAAGGAGCGGGAAGCGACAAAATGGGGCGTAAAAATGAAGAAAGCGCCCCGGCGGGTACGTTATGCGCATACCCCCTCGCCTAAGCGAGAGGGATAAATCCGTCATTTAGCCAGTTTGTTCTTACGCAGGAACAGCCAGCCCAGACCCAACGCGATAAACCACAGCGGCGTCACGATCAGCGCCTGGCGCGTATCGTCTTCCAGCGTCAGTAATACCAGCACGAACGCAAAGAACGCCATGCAGACCCAGCACATCAGCTTACCGAGCGGCATCTTATAGATGGATTTTTCATGCAGGTGGGGACGCTTTTTGCGGTACACCAGGTATGAACACAGAATGATGGTCCAGACAAACATAAACAGGATAGCCGAAACCGTAGTGATCATGGTGAATGCGCCAATCACGCTCGGGTTGACCATCAGCATAACCACCCCGCCCAGCAGGCAGATACAGGAGAAGGTCAGGCCTTTCGCCGGTACCGCGCGTTTCGATAGCTTAGCGAACGCTTTTGGCGCCACGCCTTCTTGCGCCAGGCCAAACAGCATACGGCTGGTCGAGAAGACGCCGCTGTTGGCGGAAGACGCCGCCGAGGTCAGCACAACAAAGTTGATCACGCTCGCGGCGGCAGGCAGACCCACCAGTACAAACAGCTCAACGAACGGGCTCTTATCCGGCACCACGGAACTCCACGGCGTCACCGACATAATGACAATCAGCGCAAAGACGTAGAACATGATGATACGGATCGGTATTGAGTTAATCGCGCGCGGCAGCGATTTTTCCGGATCTTTAGTTTCTGCGGCGGTAGTACCGACCAGCTCAATGCCCACGAAGGCGAATACCGCAATCTGGAAACCGGCAAAGAACCCGCTAATACCTTTCGGGAACCAGCCGCCGTCATTCCACAGATGCGCGAAAGACGCTTCAACGCCGGTCGGCGATTTAAAGTGCATCGCAATCATCACCAGCCCGACCACAATCAACGCCACGATGGCGACGATTTTGACCATAGCAAACCAAAATTCCATTTCCCCAAACATTTTAACGGTGGCGAGGTTGAGGCTTAGCAGCAGGATCACTACCGCCAGCGAGGCGACCCAATCGGAAAGGCCGGGAAACCAGAACTGCGCGTAGGCGGTAATCGCCACCACGTCAGCCATACCGGTCACCACCCAGCAAAACCAGTACGTCCAGCCGGTGAAATATCCCGCCCAGGGGCCAAGCAGGTCGGAAGCAAAATCGCTAAACGATTTATATTCCAGATTCGAGAGCAGCAATTCCCCCATGGCGCGCATCACGAAAAAAAGCATAAAACCGATGATCATATACACAAAAATGATCGACGGTCCGGCGAGACTGATCGTTTTACCCGATCCCATAAACAGACCGGTACCAATAGCGCCGCCAATAGCGATAAGCTGTATATGACGGTTTGTAAGATTGCGCCGTAGCGACTGTTCAGCCGGAGCCTGTTCGTCGGCTGCGACTTTTACCTGATCTACCATGTTTTTCTTCCTGTACCTGTCTGTGTTGTGCGGGCTCTACGGCCTTTGGTCTATGATACGACGATCCTGTTATCAGGACTCATCGATATTAGGTAAGAATCGGCGGGATGAATACTAAGATTCAAATACAATGTTAATTTTATGTTTAAAATGAGTGTTATATCACTTTGATAATGCGAATTAGCTCACAAAAATACACGTAACGACGCCATTTGCAAAATAAAATATTGGCATCTACTGAAGTCAGGTTGCCGGATAAGGCGTTTACGCCGTCATCCGGCAAACCCGGGGCGCTTACAGAATTTCCAGCAGTTCCACCTCAAACACCAGGGTGCTGAATGGCGGAATAGATGCCCCGGCCCCACGCTCGCCATAGGCCAGCTCCTGTGGGATAGTCAGTTCCCATTTGGAACCTACCGGCATCAGAGTCAGCGCTTCAATCCAGCCAGCGATCACGCCATTTACCGGGAATTCAGCCGGTTCGCCGCGCGCGACGGAGCTGTCAAATACGGTGCCATCAATAAGCTTACCGGTGTAATGCACGCGTACGCGGTCGGTACGCGCCGGAATCGCGCCTTCGCCCTGCGTCAGAACGCGGAACTGTAAACCAGATTCAGTACTGTTCACACCGTCTTTTTCGCGGTTTTCTTCCAGGTATTTCACGCCTTCGGCCGCCATCGCTTTGAAACGCTCACGACGCACCGCGTCCGCACGCTCATGAATTTCACGCAGCGCACGATGCACCACATCAACAGGAACCGCCGGGTGTTTACCTTCCAGCGCATCAGCAATGCCTGCAACCAGCGCTTCAGGCAACAGCCCTTCAAGACCGGATTCGCTGAGCTGCTGCCCTACCTGCAAACCAATGCCGTAGCTCGCTTGCGCTTCAATAGTGTCAAAAGTCGGGGTGGCCATTATTTTTCCTTCATCGGATATCAAAAAAGTAGCGGGCAGCATAACAGCCACGCTTCTTCTGGTAAAACTTTGTCTCAGGGAGGATGACAAATCGCAGGGAAAAAGAAACAATAGATTATCCGTATTGATGTCACGAAAGCGGATAGCACTACCAGTATCATAGCGTTAGCCATCTATACTCTATGATTAAGGAACGAGATGCGGAGCAGGAGGTAAACCATGCCCGGGCGCTTTGAATTAAAACCAACCCTGGCGAAAATCTGGCACGCGCCGGATAATTTTCGCATCATGGAGCCGCTGCCGCCTATGCATCGTCGTGGCATTATCATTGCCGCTATCGTGCTGGTGATCGGTTTCCTGCTGCCCGCCAGCGAGACCAGCGACTCGCCTGTCGTTACGCGGGAAGCGCAATTGGATCTGCAATCGCAATCACAGCCGCCGACGGAGGCCCAGCTTCAGGCGCAGCTGGTCGCGCCGCAAAACGATCCGGATCAGGTGGCGCCCGTTGCGCCGGAACCTATCCAGGAAGGCCAGCCGGAAGAACAAAACCAGCCGCAGACGCAGCCTTTCCAGCAGGATAGCGGCATCGGTCAACAGTGGCGCTCGTACCGGGTAGAGTCTGGTAAAACTCTGGCGCAACTGTTCCGTGACCACGGGCTGCCCCCGACAGACGTTTATGCAATGGCGCAGGTAGAAGGCGCTGGCAAACCGCTGAGTAATCTCAAAAATGGTCAAATGATTAAAATTCGCCAGAATGCCAGCGGGGTGGTGACAGGTTTAACGATAGATGGCGATAACGGTCAACAGGTGCTGTTTACGCGTCAGCCTGACGGCAGTTTTATTCGCGCACAGTAACGCCGGCTACGCCTTATCCCGCCTGTACCCTATTCGTTCAGGTGAAGCATTACCGCTTCACCTTATTCACCCACCAAATCCCCGAACATACCAGCACCAGCGCAATCATGTATTTCCACTCCAATATATTCTCGCCGAGAAAAATAGCCGAAAGAGCCGCGCCGGAAACCGGGATCAGAAAGTTAAACGGCGCAATCATCCCCACACGGTTATATTTGAGTAAAATGCTCCATAGCGCAAAAGCGACCGACGAGAGTAACGTCAGGTAGACTAAAATCGCCACCGACGAGAAGCC
Organism: Salmonella sp. SAL00670; assembly: GCF_046552235.1. Classification (NCBI taxonomy): domain Bacteria; kingdom Pseudomonadati; phylum Pseudomonadota; class Gammaproteobacteria; order Enterobacterales; family Enterobacteriaceae; genus Salmonella; species Salmonella sp. SAL00670. Next base: position 234,199 of record NZ_JBGDUO010000004.1, on the reverse strand, counting down.
ATGTATCGTCAGCGTACCGCCAAAAACGTAACCGCCAATGACCAGTACCAGACCGCCAATCCCCAATTGATAGCCAGTCATGACCATCGGATCGACCGTCTGCGAGAGACGTTTGCCATACAATGTGGCCGCAGAAAGAATAAACGCCGCCAGCACCACGGAGCCTTCTCCCGGCAGATTAAAGCTGAAATCCAGGCCGTTGCTGACGTTCACCGCCATGACGCCCGCAAAGCCCAGAATACAGCCGAGCGTTTTGTTGTAGCTCAATCGGTCGTTCTGATAAATAAAGTGCGCCAGCAATACGCTGAAGAATGTGCCTGTCGCGTTCATGATTGAGCCTTTCACGCCGGAGGTGAACGCAAGGCCGATATAGAAAAAGAGATATTGCAGCGACGTCTGAGTCAGCCCCAGTAACGTTAACTGAGCAAACTGGCGCGGACGAAACCGACCAATCGGTTTACGCTGAAGCAGCGCGAACAGTAGCAGCAACCCACCCGCAAACAAAAAACGATAACCAGCAAAAACAATTTTAGAAGGGATATCGTCGGTGGCTATCTGAAAGAGGTCATAACCGCTTTTGATGGCTGGATAAGCGCTGCCCCATAGCAGGCAACAAAATGCGGCACACACATAAACGACGTTTTTGCGGGCAAACGGGGAGGCCTGGCGTTGGGTATCCATTCTTTCACCAAGAAATTAAAATAATGTTTTATTTTTGATTATCGCGAAAAGAGGGGGAGATAGCCAGTCGAAAAGCGATGGGGTTAAAAAAGCAAAACGTCGGCGCTGGGCCGACGTTTCGTTGCTAGCAAAAACGAGAATGCCTGATTACTCAGCAACCACGTTGATGATAACTTTTGCGAATACTTCGCTGTGAACCTGGAAGTTCACTTCGTGTTCGCCAGTGGTACGCAGAACGCCGTTCGGCAGACGAACTTCGCTCTTAGCCACGTCAACGCCAGCTGCAGTCACAGCGTCAGCGATGTCGCGAGTACCGATGGAACCGAACAGTTTACCTTCGTCGCCTGCTTTAGACGCGATAGTAACGGTTTCCAGGGCGTTGATTTTCTCTGCGCGTGCATTTGCAGCAGCCAGAACGTCAGCCAGTTTAGCTTCCAGTTCAGCGCGACGTGCTTCGAAGTATTCAACGTTTTTCTTGGTAGCCGGAACAGCTTTACCCTTTGGTACCAGGAAGTTACGAGCATAGCCCGCTTTAACGTTAACCTGATCACCCAGGCTACCCAGGTTTGCTACTTTATCAAGCAGAATAACTTGCATTACCTTATCCTCTCAAAGTCGTATTAATGGACCGTGACCGATTACTGATGGCGATCAGTGTACGGCAGCAGAGACAGGTAGCGAGCGCGTTTGATAGCGCGAGCCAGCTGACGCTGGTATTTTGCACGGGTACCGGTGATACGGCTTGGGACAATCTTACCGCTTTCGGTGATGTAGTTTTTCAGCGTAGCGATATCTTTATAGTCGATCTCTTGAACGCCTTCCGCGGTGAAACGGCAGAACTTGCGACGACGGAAATAACGTGCCATATGGCTAGTCTCCAGAATCTATCAATTCAATCTGCTCGGCATGCAGAACCATTTTGCTCAGACCGTTCTTTGCCTTGTGGCAAGAAATAAACCCCTGAACGGTTATGCGGCTGCCGACCGTTATACTGTGAGTAATGGCCTGGTTTTCGTGTCCGCTAACAATAACGGGCATTTGGCACCACGCCTGCCGGTGAAAGCCGGCTTCCTCTTGCACAGAACGATGCTCAAGCACGAACTGGCAATGCGGAATTCCTGATGGACTGACCTTTCGAAGGGGGGCCCTGCACACGGTGCCGGACAACGCCAGACGGTTGGTCATCAGAAATTACTCTTCAGAATCCCCAGCTTCAGCATCATCTGCGGTTTCGTTAGCGAAATCATCGCGACGCTCACGGCGCTCGTCTTTCGCTTTAACCATCGGAGAAGCTTCGGTAACAGCGTGCTTAGTACGCATAACCATGCTGCGGATAACGGCATCGTTGAAGCGGAAGGTAGTTTCCAGCTCATCGATCACTTCCTGCGGCGCTTCAACGTTCATCAGAACGTAGTGCGCTTTGTGCAGTTTGTTGATCGGGTAAGCCAGCTGACGGCGGCCCCAGTCTTCCAGACGGTGGATCTTGCCTTCTGCGCCAGTGATGGCAGCAGAGTAACGCTCGATCATGCCCGGAACCTGTTCGCTCTGGTCAGGATGGACCATAAAAACGATTTCGTAATGACGCATCGAATTGCTCCTTACGGATTATTCAGCCTCCTGTCTGGGTCAGCCGCAGCCCATGGAGGCAAGGAACGTGTTAAAGGTCGGCTGAAAAATGACGCGTTATAATACTGGCGCCTGCGGGCAAACTCAAGGTGATTGTACAATTATTTATCGTGCCGAACGTAACGCCTGTCCCGTCGCATTTTGCTGCTGAGATATTAACTTCATATCGCATGCCACTATAAACAGCCTGTTGCGGCAGAGAAATTGACACTGTGGTCAGCGCACTTTTTTGCCACACAGGATTTCTTAAACATGGCGGCATACATCAATGGGTTGTTAATCAGGTAAAAAGCGACAATGCGATAATTTTTTGAACAACAGCATCAGAAAAGGTCGCCATCTCTGCGGCGGGTTATGGTTAAAATTAAACCAGAAGCGATTCACTAAAGGGGGATATCGCCAACCAGACCGCGCTGCTGAGGAGGTACTCTATGCGAGCCCGGATAATGTTATTTCTGGCTGCGCTTTTGCCTGGCATAACGGCAACGGCAGCCATCGAGTTAAATAATCATCAGGCCAGAAATATGGATGATGTGCGCAGCTTAGGCGTGATCTACATCAACCACAACTTCGCCACGGAAAGTGAAGCCAATCTGGCGCTGAATGAAGAGGCCGACGTGCGAAACGCAATGTATTATCACGTCATACTTATCCGGGAACCGGGTAGCAACGGCAATATACACGCCAGCGCGAATATTTATCGCTAGCATCAGGAAAACCAACGAAAAAGCCATAGTTGATTTGCCCCCTGAGCAGGGGGCTTTTTTCGCGGAAAGATGGCTCCGGAATTAGACCTGTGACATCCCGATAATATTCACATTCCGGAGCTCATACTTCACTTCTGCCCGTAATACGCATTCGGGCCATGCTTACGCATGAAGTGCTTGTTCATCAGATAATCGTCGATGGGGTTGAGGCCAGGGTTAATACCGCGCGCAATCCACGCCATTCGCGCCACTTCCTCCATGACGACCGCGTTATGTACCGCATCGTGCGCATCTTTCCCCCAGGCGAACGGCCCATGTTGATACACGACAATACCTGGCGTATGCAGCGGTTCCACCTCGCCCAGCGTTTCGATGATCACCTTACCGGTGTTCAGCTCGTACTCGCCCTGCACTTCTTCTTCGCTTAACGCTCTGGTACAAGGAATATCGCCAAAGAAATAGTCCGCGTGCGTGGTACCGAGCGCCGGAATAGCCATCCCCGCTTGCGCCCATGCCGTGGCGTGGGTGGAGTGGGTATGAACGACGCCGCCAAGCGACGGATAGCGTTGATACAGCGCCAGATGGGTAGCGGTATCGGAAGAAGGACGATAACGTCCCTCCACCACTTTGCCATCCATATCCACCACCACCATGTCATCTACCTTCATGGTTTCATAGGCGACACCGCTTGGCTTAATCACCATCAATCCGCGTTCGCGATCGATAGCGCTGACGTTGCCCCAGGTAAACGTCACCAGTCCATAACGGGGCAAATCCATGTTAGCGTCAAATACCTGCTGCTTGAGCTTTTGCATTAGGCTGCCTCCACCAGACCGGCGCTGGCCATGCGCGCTTTCACCCAGTCACGCGCTTTCGCTACCTCTGCCGCCGGGTTCTCTGCTGTTTCGCTCCACATCTCAATCAGATAGGGCCCGCAATAGCCACTCTGTTTGAGCGTTGCAAAACAACTCTCGAAATCCACCACGCCTTCGCCAAACGGCACATTTTTGAACACGCCGGGTTTAGTATCTTTGACGTGTACCGCGACGATATGCCCGATTCCCGCCTGTAGCTCCATCTGTACGTCGTTATCCCAGGCAGACAGATTGCCGATATCTGGATAGAGCTGGAACCACGGGTTATTGAGGTAGTGAGCATAGCCCAGCGCTTTACTGATGGAATTCATCAGCGGGTAGTCCATGATCTCCATCGCCAGCGTCACCTGGGCGCGGCTGGCCATATCAACGCTCTCTTTTAACCCATCGCGGAAGCGGCAACGCGTTTCGTCGTTGGCCTGCTGATAGTAAACGTCGTACCCCGCCAGTTGAATGACGCGAATCCCGACGTCCTGCGCAAACTGAATCGCTTTACGCATAATCTCCAGCCCCTGCGCCCGTATCGCGTCATCTTCGCTACCGAGCGGAAAACGACGATGCGCGCTCAGACACATGGACGGCACACGCACGCCGGTTTCAGCAACCGCGCTCACCAGCGCCAGGCGCTGCTCGCGACTCCAGTCGAGCCGCGCCAGTCGGGCGTCGGTCTCGTCCACCGACATTTCAACGAAGTCAAAACCCAGCGTTTTCGCCAGCCGCAGGCGCTCCAGCCAGCACTCCCCGGCAGGGAGCGCTTTTTCATAGATGCCGAGCGGAATTTGTTTCGACAGCATAGCCTCTCCTTAGCCCCACAGTTGGGCAATGGAGCGTTTGAACTGCCGTGCGGCTTCTACCGGCGATTCGGCATCGCGAATGCTGCGCCCCGCGATAAAGACATGGATCGGAATGCCTTTGAACAGCGGCAGGTCTTCCAGCGCCAGTCCGCCGGTCACGGTCACTTTAAAGCCCATATCGGACAGCCGCTTAATCGCGGTAATATCCGCCTCGCCCCACGCCACGCCTGCCGCCTGCGCGTCACGGCTGCGGTGATAAACCACTTGCTGAATACCCGCATCACGCCACTGCTGCGCCTGTTCCCAGGTCCAGTAACCGGTCAGTTCGATCTGCACGTCGCCGTTGAACTCTTTCGCCACATCCAGCGCGCCTTTTGCGGTGTTGATATCCGCACAGCAAATCACGGTCACCCAGTCCGCGTTGGCTTCGAAACACATACGGGAGAGGATTTTACCGGCATCGGCAATTTTGGCGTCCGCCAGCACGATTTTGTGCGGGTAAAGCGCTTTCAGGTCGCGAACCGCACGCACGCCTTCGCCCACGCACAGAATGGTGCCCACTTCGATAATGTCGACTTCTTCGGCAATCAGGCGAGTGGTTTCATAGGCGCTATCCATAGTCTGGTTGTCCAGCGCGACCTGCAACATTGGTAATGACATTTTCAATTCCTTCTTAAGCTGCCGCGTTGGTGCGGTCAATGAGATCCAGGACTTCCTGCGCGGTACGGCAGGCGCGTAAACGGTCAAAATTAGCTTCGTCTTCAAACAGGTTGACGATCTGCATGATGCCCACTTCCTGGTGAGTGTTGGCATCAACCGCCGCCATGGTGATCAGAATATCGACCGGGTCGTTATCTTCGTGGTTGAACTCCAGCGGCTTTTTCAGCGTCACCAGAGAAAAACCGGTTTTCTTCACCCCTTCTTCCGGGCGGCCATGCGGCATCGCCAGGCCGGGGGCAATCACAAAATAGGGGCCAAACTGCTCAACGCCATCGAGAATGGCCTGGTAATAGCGCGGCTCCACCACGTCGGCAGCCACCAGTAAATCGACGCCGATCTTGACGGCTTCCTGCCAGGTATTCGCTTCAGCCTGCAGGCGGATAGAATTATTCTCCGCCAGTGAATCACGTAATTTCATGTTGCATCCTTACTTCACGTCTTGCGGGAAATGTTCTTTGATCACTTCCAGCAGTTTCGGGCCAAAATCCGCAGGCGACAGCATGTTGCGCACGCCAACCACATATTTGTTGCCCGTCACGCTGATTTCGCCTGCAATATGGGTAGAAGCGATGATGATATCCGCGCCGCTCAACTCGCTTTTGTACTCGCCAACCGCGCAGCTGTTTACCGTGTGGTCAATGTTTGATTGGGTTAAAAACTGGTCCACTTTCATTTTCATGATCATGGAACTGCCCTGTCCGTTGCCACACACAGCCAGAATACGTACGGTCATAATCAAAACTCCTTATTAAGCAGACTGTTCTGCCAGTTGTTTTTCTGCATCTTCTTCTGCGCGCAGTGCGCGGCCAGCGAAGAACATATAAGCCAGTGCAATTACAATGATGACGGCCATAAAGGCGATACCGAGGGAGAAGAAGCCCTGCATCATCGGCGGTGCCAGAATCGACCAGTCCGCCATACCCATCCAGGCGCTCATCCCCGTGAGTTTCACCGCCCAGACGCAACCAAAGATTTCGATCATCCCCATCACCAGACAAATCTTCAGCGCCGCACGCCAGCCGCCGAAGTGGTTAGCGAACACGCCGATAGTGGCGTTAGAGAAGAACATCGGGATAAAGCCAGGAATAATCAGGATCGAGGAGCCGCAGGCAACCAGGATGCCAACCGCAATCAGCTGGCCGATGGTGCCCCACATAAAGCCCCAGACCACCGCGTTAGGCGCGAAGCTATAAATAGCGGCGCAGTCAATCGCCAGTACTGCGCCCGGAATCAGACGCTGGGAGATACCGTTAAAGGCCTCAGAGAGCTCGGCGACAAACATACGCACGCCCTGGGTGATGATGAAGATCGCCACCGCAAAGGAGAAACCGGTTTGCAGGATATAGATTGTCCAGTGGGTTTTACCCGCCATCGCCTGTACGGTATCGATACCAAAAGAGAGCAGAATGGCACCAAAGAAGATGGTCATTACAATCGCCGTGGAGACGATGTTGTCATGGAAAATGTTCAGCCAGCCCGGCAGTTTGAGGTCTTCAACGCTTTCCTCTTTTTTGCCCAGGAACGGCGCGACTTTATAGGCAATCCAGGAAGCAAACTGCTGCTGGTGACCGATGGAGAAACCGCAGCCGTCCGTCACTTCCTGGGTGGGCTTATACATCATGTTGGAAGTGATGCCCCAGTACAGGGAAACCAGTATCGCCGTGCAGATAATGGTGGTCCACATGGAATAGCCGAAGATATAGAAAGAGACCGCAATCAGCCCCGCCTGCTGGAACATGATGTGCCCGGTCAACATGATGGTGCGAATACCGGTAATGCGTCGCAATAAGACGTAACAAATATTCAGCGCCAGCGCGAGCAACACCGCGTAGCCTACCCAACTATACGCATCGCCCATCCGTTCGATCGTTGCCATCATCGAAGCATAGGTATCGGAAATCGCGCCGTTGATACCGTAAACCTCAGACATTTTCGCCACCACCGGTTTAAAGGTGCTGGTCAGAATGCCGGACCCGGCCTGTAGCAGCATGAAGCCAATGATGGTTTTGATCGTCCCTTTGATGATCACGCTGACGCTTTTGCGCAACAGGATATAGCCCAGGCAGGTCACAATACCCAGTAATAGCGGGGCATTGGTCATTACCTGATTAAAAAAAATGGTAAAGATGTTGTAGAGGATCTCCATAACGATCTCCGGCAGATAAGGTTGCTGAGTCACAGGCGCTCAGGATAATGTCCCTTCACTTTAATTTTCAAAAGTAATCACAACAAGATTAAATTTGATTAAATGTGACGTAGCGCGCAAATAATTAGCACACTTAATACATGGTTTACTTATAGGTAACTCATTTTTTCATTAAAATAAGTAAAATCATAAAGATGCCAACATTCACATGACGCCAGACAAGATTAAATCTTCTCCTGACTGCGTTATCCCCTACCCAAAAGTCAAAAAATAGCCCATTGCCTTCTTGAGAAAATAGTGTCAGGATTAATCAAAACAAATCACGTTTTGAATTATTTTGAACAAACATGAAGGTAAATGCGATGAGTAAAGTACAAAGCATCACGCGTGAATCATGGATTCTGAGCACGTTTCCGGAGTGGGGAAGCTGGCTGAACGAAGAGATTGAGCAAGAGCAGGTCGCGCCGGGTACGTTCGCCATGTGGTGGCTGGGCTGTACCGGTATCTGGCTAAAATCTGAAGGCGGCACTAACGTATGCGTCGATTTCTGGTGCGGTACCGGTAAACAGAGCCACGGTAATCCGTTGATGAAAACCGGCCACCAGATGCAGCGTATGGCTGGCGTCAAAAAATTACAGCCTAACCTGCGCACCACGCCGTTTGTTCTCGATCCTTTCGCTATCCGTCAGATTGACGCCGTCCTGGCGACCCACGACCATAACGATCACATTGATGTCAATGTCGCGGCTGCCGTAATGCAGAATTGCGCCGATGATGTTCCGTTTATCGGCCCGCAGACCTGCGTAGATTTATGGGTTGGCTGGGGCGTGCCGAAAGAACGCTGCATCGTGGTAAAACCGGGCGATGTCGTAAAAGTGAAAGATATTGAAATTCACGCGCTTGATGCCTTTGACCGCACCGCATTAATCACCCTGCCCGCCGATCAGAAAGCCGCTGGCGTACTGCCGGACGGCATGGATGTACGCGCGGTTAACTATCTGTTTAAAACGCCGGGCGGCAATCTCTATCACAGCGGCGATTCTCACTATTCCAACTATTACGCGAAACACGGCAACGAACATCAAATTGATGTCGCGCTCGGTTCTTACGGTGAAAACCCGCGCGGTATTACGGACAAAATGACCAGCGCGGATATTTTACGCATGGCGGAATCGCTGAATACCAAAGTGGTGATCCCGTTCCATCACGATATCTGGTCGAACTTCCAGGCCGATCCGCAAGAGATCCGCGTGCTATGGGAAATGAAGAAAGATCGCCTGAAGTATGGTTTTAAACCGTTTATCTGGCAGGTTGGCGGCAAGTTTACCTGGCCGCTGGATAAAGACAATTTCGAATACCACTATCCGCGTGGGTTTGACGATTGCTTTACCATTGAACCCGATCTACCGTTCAAATCCTTCCTGTGAGTCGATATCATGCCGGGATTACCCGGCATTTTTTCCATTTACTTTAGTATTTCCAGGCTATTTCAAATATCATCTTTTCAAATCAATTTGTATCGGAATAGCTCATGACTGAAGCACAAAGACATCAAATACTGCTGGATATGCTGGCACAGTTGGGCTTTGTTACCGTCGAAAACGTGATTGAGCGTCTGGGGATCTCCCCGGCGACAGCGCGCCGCGACATCAACAAGCTCGACGAAAGCGGGAAACTTAAAAAAGTGCGCAACGGCGCAGAGGCCATTACCCAACAGCGGCCCCGCTGGACGCCGATGAATCTGCACCAGGCGCAAAACCACGATGAAAAAGTACGCATCGCGAAAGCGGCGTCGCAGCTGGTAAACCCGGGTGAAAGCGTAGTGATTAACTGCGGCTCCACCGCTTTCCTGCTGGGGCGTGAAATGTGCGGGAAACCGGTACAGATCATTACCAACTATCTGCCGCTGGCGAATTATCTGATCGATCAAGAGCATGACAGCGTGATTATCATGGGTGGTCAGTATAATAAAAGCCAGTCGATTACCCTGAGCCCGCAGGGAAGTGAAAACAGTCTCTATGCTGGCCACTGGATGTTTACCAGCGGAAAGGGCTTAACCGCGGATGGCCTGTACAAGACCGATATGCTAACCGCCATGGCGGAACAAAAAATGCTCAGCGTCGTCGGGAAACTGGTCGCGCTGGTCGATAGCAGTAAAATTGGCGAGCGCGCGGGAATGCTGTTCAGCCGCGCCGATCAGATCGCTATGCTGATTACCGGCAAAAATGCCAATCCGCAGGTTTTGCAACAGCTTGAAGCCCAGGGTGTAAGCATACTCCGCGTTTAAAGATGCTGTCGGAAAAACGCTACCGTCGCCGACAACGCTTCTGGCGTAATGCGATGCCGCACGCCTGCGGCCCATAAACAGGTCACATGCTTATCCAGCTTCGCCCCGGCGAGTGCCTGCTGGAGCCGGAAGGTTTCGATAGCAGGCACCACGTCATCCTCCTGACCATGCCACAACAGAAGCGGCCTGTCGGCCAGTCGCTCTAACTGGTGTGTGACTTCCCATTCACGTAGCGGCGCGATGATATTGTCGAATTCCGCCTGCTGTGCCGGGTTCTGCGGGGATAACGGCGGGAAAAGCGTCCGGGCGAGCCCGGTAAAATAGCCCGACCCCATTAAACTGGCCCCGCATTTTACCTCACGGTGACGCGTCATAATGCCCAGCGCCGTCATACCGCCCATGGATGCGCCGCCCACCGCCAACCGCCCGTCAAGTAGCCAGTTTTCCTCCTGAATCGCCGCACGTAACGTCGTAAATTCCTGCATGTTTTGGTGCAGAATCTGCCAGAATCGGTGTATCCGTCCCTGTGAGTCGCCGCCGAAGCGAGCGCCATGCTCCGGCGCATCCGGCATGACTACCCGGAATCCTGCCTGTGCCAGGGCAACGGCAAAATAACTATAAACCAGGCTGGAGGAGGTGAAGCCATGATAGAACACCACACAGGGAAGCGGCACGGCGCGTTTCCCTTCCGGGAAGGCATGTAGTACGACGCCTCCGGCTAATTGTCGTGTTTCAATCGCTATCATTATTCTCTCCTTTTTATCCGGTATGCCACGGAGAAATACTTAACGCAAGTTTATGGATAGCGCAATAATTCATAATGTTTGAGAACTGGGTTACGCTTTCGCAACGTTTTCATTCGAAAATCGCGTGACAGGTAACACTTCGGGAACATTCCCCCTAAAGGGAAATCAATAAGGCATTACACTATGATTATCAGGAAACGAGATAGAGTTATGCGTCGGTTTGCTTCATTGATAGCAGCGCTGTTATTAAGCGCGTGTAGCGTGCTGCAGGGTACGCCGCAACCTGCGCCGCCTGTCGCCGATCACCCGCAGGAAATCCGTCGCGATCAAACGCAAGGACTACAGCGGATGGGGATCGTAAGCGCGCTGGTTCGGGGCTCCCCGGATGATGCAATAGATGAAATCAGAGCGAAAGCCGTCGCTGCGAAAGCCGATTATTACGTTATCTTAATGGTTGATGAAACGGTTGTAACCGGCCAGTGGTATTCACAAGCCATTTTGTATCGTCAATAACAGTAGATTGATTTTTAGTCAGTTTTACATTGCTTTGCGCCCCTATGCGTTTACCTGTGCACAATAAACAAACAGGTTTACCGTGATGGAGCGTCCTGTTAAATGCGGGGTATGTAATAAGGAGCTGACGATGAAACAAGAACTTGCCTTATCCTCACTGCTGCTTTCTGCCGGACTGGTGAGTACGACGGCACAGTCTGCCGAATTCGCCAGTGCTGACTGCGTAACGGGTCTGAATGAAATCGGCCTGATCTCGGTCAGTAATGTTGCAGGAAACCCACAGGATGTGGAGCGGATTATCGCCCTGAAAGCCGATGAACAGGGTGCGTCCTGGTACAGAATTATTCAAATGTATGAAGAACAACAGTCGGATAACTGGCGCGTACAGGCGATACTCTATGCCTGATGCCGCGTGGCTCGCGCCGGATGGCATGTACTACAGGCCAAACGTTACCGCAGTCCCCCGGTCGCCCTTAACAGTAAATCATTTTGCACCTGGGCAGGCAGCGGCATTTCGCCGCGTGTATCCAGCATCATCTGACACCACGCTTGCGCCAGCGGCGGCGAGGCATGACGCAGCATTTCCGCTCCGCACCCCAGCAAGAAAAGCTGCTGCGTAATCTCTCTGCCCATTGCTTCGTCCGGTTTGCGTAAACGTTGCTGTAGCTGACGTACCGCGCGGTCGTAATGGCGATCCTGACCTTTGACTTCCGCAAAAGCTTCACTCAATACGTCATAGACGCCGTGTTGTTTTGTCAGCACCCGCAGTACATCCAGACACATGATATTGCCGGAACCTTCCCAGATACTGTTCACCGGCATTTCACGGTACAGGCGCGGGAGTTCGCTCTCTTCGCAATACCCCATCCCGCCGAGAACCTCCATCGCCTCAGCCACAAAAGGGATTCCCTGCTTACAGATGGCGAATTTCGCCGCTGGCGTGAATAATCGCGCCCATAATGCCTCTTTCGCCTCGCGACGTTGCTCCCAGGCGCGCGCCAGCCGAAACAAAAGCGCTGTCTGCCCTTCCAGGCATAGCGCCATACGACTTAAGGTTTGTCGCATCAACGGTTGTTCGATCAGCGGCTTACCAAAAGCCTGACGCTGATGAGCATGGTAAATGGCGACTGAAAATGCGCGCCGCATTAAGCCATGACTCCCGAGCGCGCAGTCAAGACGCGTCATACCGCCCATCTTTAAGACATGCCGAATCCCTTCGCCCTCTTCTCCCAGCCGCCAGCCGACGGCATCCTGAAACTCGACTTCGGCGCTGGCATTAGATCGATTACCGAGTTTATCTTTCAGGCGTTCAAGACGAACAGAGTTCCGTTGCCCGTCTGGCAGGAAACGCGGCACAAAGAAACAGGATAGTCCTCCTTTTGCCTGCGCCAACACGAGGTGCGCATCACTTTGCGGCACAGAGAAAAACCATTTATGTCCCACCAGCCGATATGAATCATCCGCCAGCCGCTCCGCGTGGGTCGTATTACTGAGTACGTCAGATCCGCCCTGCTTTTCCGTCATTCCCATGCCGATGAGCAGACCCCGCTTTTGCCCGCCCGGCAGCAAATGCGAATCGTAGCGATCGCTGCGCAGCGGCGCCAGCCAGTCATGGAAAGTGGCGGGAAGCATCTGCAATAGCAACGGTGTCGCGGCAAAGGTCATCGTGACAGGACAGAGTGTTCCCGCTTCTACCTGAGCATGTAATACAAAACGCGCCGCCCGGGCGACAAAACTTCCCGCCCTTGCCTCCTCCTCCCAGGCCAGGTTATGTACCCGATTAGCGCAAAGCCCCTGCATCAACAGGTGCCAGGCGGGATGAAAGCGAACGTCATCCAGACGCTGTCCCTGGGGATCGTAACGTAGCAACTCAGGAGGATGCGCGTTCGCCAGACGCCCCAGTTCCAGTGATTCCGCCGTTCCCAGTTGTTGGCCAATGCTGGCGAGAAGATCGCTATCCCATCCCGCGCCTTCCCGGGAAACCGCTTCACACAGCGCGCCATCAGACAGGAATAAGTTACTGTTATTGAGCAGAGCTGGTTGATTAAAAACGGTATGTGTTTGCCAGGACATGGTGTCTCCCTCCTTCAATGGCGCTGAAGTCAAGTATGGTCATGACTGCGCCATTGACGCCGGAGCAAGATCACAAAAGTATGATTAACCGGCAATATAATGTGGGACGAAACGGGAAGTGTCTTTGGTAATTAGCGTATTGTCCTCGCGAATCCCCATCCCGGAGGCTTCATCGTCAATGATCCAACTGCCAATCAGCGTATAGCTATCGCCAAAGCGCGGCAAAGGCTGAAACGCCTGGTAAATCATCGGCTCGTCAGCGTAGTCGCCGTCGGCATGATCGATAACATTTTGCCGCTCGTCGAAAATCGTGACGTTGCCGCCTTCACGTGAATAAAGCGGCTTCCGCACGCTGCTTTCACCTGGCGCTGCGAGCGATTTTTCGCCCTCAAACCAGGCCGGCAGCAGATTCGGATGGCCAGGGAAAAAGCGCCACAATAACGGCAACAGCCCTTTGTTACTCAGAATACTTTTCCACAATGGCTCAATCCATTGCTCACGACGTTTTCGCAACAGCGGGCCGTTGTCGTCGCGCATCATCCACTCCAGCGGGTAGAGCTTAAAGGCGCGGCGAATCACGTTATCGTCCAGATCGGTCAGCACGCCGCCTACGCCAAGCCCCAGTTCTTCAATATAGATAAATCGCGTTTCCTGGCCCGCCTGCTGCGCGCAATCCTGAAGGTACAGCACCGTCGTGCGATCTTCGTCGGTATCTTCACAACAGCAAAAGTAGAGCGGTTCCCGACTGTACAGCTCGCTGAAGCGGGCGATCAGCCGCTCCTGTATCGCGTTGTATTGATCGGCATCACGCGGGATGGCGCCGCTACGACGAGCATCCTCCAGCCATAGCCATTGAAAGTAGGAGGACTCATAGAGCGACGTCGGCGTATCCGCATTGTATTCCAGCAATTTAACCGGATCTTTGCCGCACCAGACGAAATCCATCCGCCCGTAAAGCGAAGGATCGCGGCTGCGCCAACTTTCGGCGATGACATCCCAGTACAATGGCGGGATCGCCAGCTGCTGCATGATCTGCTCATCCCGGACGGCCCGCTCGACAATCTCCAGACACATCTGATGAAGCTCTGCGGTCGGTTTTTCGATCTGTTCTTCAATTTGCCGTAATGTAAAACGGTAGGCCCGGCTTTCATCCCAGTAAATTTCGTTATCGATAACATGAAAGTCAAAACCGTGATCGCATGCGATCTTATCCAGATCCCGGCGTACCGGTACGTTATGTCGTAGCATGGTTAGCCTCCCCAGTGCCCGCGGGCGCTGGAAGAACGGCCATAGCCGCCGCGGGAGACGGTGGACGCTTTCCGTGTGATATAACCAGGGCTGGTCACGGTATCGCTTTTCCCTGTGCCGCTGCGCCACGCATAGTCGCCGGATGTGGTGCGCCAGACGGGACGGGAGACGTAGGATGAACCGCCGCTGCTATAGATGTATTGTTCGTCACGGTTCTGACGAATCGCGCGGCTGAGTAAAAAGCCGCTTAATACCGGAACCCAGCTCCGCTCGGTAATATCAAAGTAGCAATCGCCAAACTGCGTCTGACAGCGCTCCTGCGTCAATTGCTTAGGCACATTAGCGTAAAATTCTGTTTTCGCATTATTCCAGCCGTCAGCGCAAACGCTGGCGCTATTGCCATCGTCAATACAGTCGTTCACCGTGGCGTAAAACGTCCCATCGCCGTCGTTGTCACTATTGCCGCCATCACCGCACCCTTTCAGGAGAAAAAAGGCCGCTCCACCCATAATCGCCAGCGTCAGGCATTTTGGCGTGTAGCGATTTCGTTGCCGCTCAAAGGGATTGACCGGTTCGGCTATTCGTCTTATTGCCGAATGGCCTACGCCGGATGTGCTTCTGGATTTTCGTTTTTTTGCCATGATCTTCCGTTACCATGTCATACAGGCAGCGTTAAAAATACCGCCAGCCAGCGCTGCGGTTCCCATAAATAGCCCCGCCGCCACGTTGTGATGAATAATTTTTTCGCTCAGCGTAGGCATGTATAACCTTACGCAACCATAAATCAGCAGTTGAATCACCAGCGCAATGCCGCCCCAGGCAAAATAGTCCGGGATACTGACCGAGTTTATCGCCGCGCTGGATAAGGGGATGACATAGCCCAGCAACGTACCGCTAAAGGCCAGCGATGCCGCAGTATTGTTATTTTTTATCAGCTGCCATTCATTATGCGGCGTTATCTTTGAGTAAATAAAAAGAAATACAATGACCATTGCCGCGCCAATAAAAAAATAGGCGCAGAAAGCCAGTAATGCGTCCAGTATATGCATAATTTCCCTGTATGTGCTTAACCAATAACCGTCAGTGAAGTGAGCGGGATATCCACGCCGAGGGCGCGTGAAAACACCCATTCAGGCTCACCGCGCTCATTAAATGATTCTTCCCCGTTCAATAGAAGATACTCCCAGGCGTCATCCGTCACCTGGCGCTGGAAGCCCATCGTAAAATTGTGAACGTCCCATTTCTCTGCCTGCTGATTTTCAACCTTTTCCAGCATGTAGACAGGTTCAATATTGCCCGGCTCTTCATGGTTAAAAAAGCGCTGCCAGCGCCGTTCTTGCCAGTTGAGCGTCATCGGCCCTATTGCCGCTGGCGCAATGGCTGAACGCCAGTGACGTTCCTCGTTAATACCGAAACTTTCCTCATATACAAAAAGTTTGATGTCATCAATGTCGTCAACATCCGTGCCGCCAGTGGTGTTAATTTGTAGAAACTCATCGCCAGAGGTGTAGTAGCGAAAAATCTGACTGCCGCCGCCTAAATCTATGCGACTCGCTGCCGCGACAGTGTATTTTTCACCCGGTAGCGCCACCAGCAACGACGACTCCAGTAGCCGAAATGCCAGCGTATCCAGCGTGAAACCGGCGTTAAGATGTAATCCTAATGGTCCGCGAATCGGCGCTGGCGCGCTTGTTTTACCGAGCAAACGCTGAAAAAATTGCATCATAGGGGAACCTCTATCTCTTGCCATGCGACCTCTTCAGCCAGAATGCGATTATTACCGACCAGATGTAGCCACATACCGCCTCTGACTTCAGTTGAAATCACCGGATTCAATTCCATACCACGACCATTCTTGCAGTGACTGATCCCCAGCACCGTCGCGTCATGATGAAGCTTCATATAACGCATTAGCGCGCCGTATCGCATAGGCGCGACAGAAGCCGGGACAGGCAGCGCGAATCCGGTATCGCCCAGCATCGGATTCATAATGGAAGCGACAGATTGCGATGATCCTGGGTCCTGAATGGAACGGGAAAGTTGTTCAGCGGAAAGGTTACGGACTATCTCCATGCGCGGGCAGTGGGTTTCCAGTAATCCGGCATAACGCTCGTCTTCCAGATAAACCACAATATGGCACTGCGCGGGTACATAGTCTGCCAGCGAGAGCGCCGCCGTGAAGGTCTGCTCATCGGTACGAGCGAAAATAATCACGCTCTGGCACTGCTCCAGCCCCATGCGCTGGTGTTCCTGCGGATCGTTAAAGTTGCTGATGCGGATAAAATCCACCCAGTTATTACCCGGCAGCGGATGCTGAATATCTTCCAGTTCGCACAGCAGAACCCGTTCAAAGGCACGCCGCTTGTCATATAGCAGCAATGAGATCATCTTTTCGGTTTGATGACCCCGCCAGCCAATCACCAGCATATGATGGTGTAAATGGCGATAATCGCCCATGCCCGTTATTCCTTTCGCTAACATTCCCTGTACCTGCGCAATCACTTTTCCCATTAACGCGCCGAACAACCCGACGCTAACCGGAATTTGCCACAGCGCGGTGAACAGACGTCCTGGCGCCGTCTGCGGGCTAAGATCGCCAAAACCTAATGTGGAACCCACCACCGAGCAGTAATAGATAAAATCGCTTAACTGGCTCACCAACGCGCTTTCGCGCAACAGGCGCAGCACCAGATAACAAAGCAGATACTGCCCGATAAACAGGCCCAGCAAAGCGGGCCAGGTCAGTCTGGACAAATGACGCTGGCAGGTTTTGACAATCCACGTAAAGAGCATTATTCGCCTTGTTGACGCTGTAAACGCGCCAACACATCCTGAGCATTGCTTTTATTGGTTGCGCCAATACCCGCCTGCGCCAGTTTTTCATCCAGGTCGCGTCCATCGGCGACTTTTTCCAGCTGCGCGGCGGCATCCAGCCGGGCCTGGCGTTCAGCCTGACGCGTTTGTAAACGTTTAAGCGACTCCGCCGCCGTAGACACATTCGACGCGGCTCCGACGGTCGAGGTCGTCACCGCCTGCTGCGCGCGCTGCATGGCTTCTGTCGCCTTAACCACTTCAAGTTGCTGCTCAAACTGCGCAATCCGCTGGCCTGTCGCCGTTACGGCCTTCTCCACCGCATCGCGAGAGGCTTCCAGATTAGTCAGCACCTGTTCTTCGGCAAGAATGGCATTTTCCAGACGGGCTATTTCTTCCGCCACTTCGTTGAGTAAAGCGGCGTCGACATTCTTACTCATTGCCGCCAACGCCCGTGTTTCAAGGCTGGCTTTACGCTCACGTAAATCATTCAGCTTGTCATGGCTTAACTTCACCCGCGCCAATAAATCCACTCTGGATTTACCCGCTTTATCCAGCTCGGCTTTTGCGTCGCGAATATGCTGCTCCAGCATACGTACACCCTGCGCTTCATCAATGGCGTCTTCTGCCTGAGCAACGAATGATTTACCTAACGTGAACAAACTTTTTAAAATTCCCATGTAAGCCGCCTGTATTATTCCTGTGAATAGACTTGTGTTATTTCAGCGATATCCAACGCATTTTCTACAAGCGTGGTGATTTCCAGCGTCACGTCGGCAAGCGACGAATTTAACGACAGCGCGCCAAAAGCGACATAATATTCCTCCTGTTTTACCTGAGTAATACCGACCGAAGACAGCGGTAAAACCTTCTGATTTCTCAGTAAGAAAAGATTAAATTCCGCGGTATCTCTAATCGTATTTACCGGACAGATATAAGTCTCGATAACTATTTGTTGCGAGGTAAATAAAACCGCCAGTGGTAAATCGCCATAATCATTCATTTTTATTATTAATGAAGACTCATTATTTTCTATATCAATATCTAATTCGGCGATGTTGTTTAACGCATCCGCCAGCGTCCGTGGAGTCCATGCCATATTATTATCTCTATCTCTTTTTTATAAATAAAGGGAGTTACAGGGTAGGTTTTGCTTTTTATATTACCAGCCAAAGATAAAAAAAAACCATCCGATTATGGATGGTTATTTTCTTAAAAAATACTATTAGCGTCAGGTTCGCTGGCGAACGGCTTCAAACAGACAAATCCCGGTCGCCACAGAGACATTCAGCGACGACACGCTACCAGCCATAGGAATGCTGATCAGCTCATCGCAGTGCTCACGGGTCAGACGACGCATACCTTCACCTTCTGCGCCCATGACCAGCGCCATGCGGCCAGGCATTTTGCTCTGATACAGCGTATGGTCAGCCTCGCCCGCCGTCCCGACAATCCAGATATTCTCTTCCTGCAACATGCGCATCGTGCGCGCCAGGTTGGTGACGCGGATCAACGGCACGCTTTCCGCTGCGCCGCAGGCGACTTTCTTCGCCGTCGCGTTAAGTTGCGCGGAGCGGTCTTTCGGCACGATTACCGCATGTACGCCAGCGGCATCGGCGCTGCGCAGACAGGCGCCAAGATTATGCGGATCGGTGACGCCATCGAGGATCAACAAAAAAGGGCGATCGTGTAATGCGATCAGATCCGGCAGATCGTTTTCCTGATACTGCCGGCCTGGTTTCACACGAGCGATAATGCCCTGATGCACGGCACCGTCGCTTTTCTCGTCGAGATATTGGCGGTTTGCCAGCTGGATAACCACGCCCTGGGACTCAAGGGCGTGAATCAGCGGCAACAGACGTTTATCTTCACGGCCTTTTAAAATAAAGACTTCCTGAAAACGTTCAGGGGCGCGCTCCAGCAGGGCCTGCACTGCGTGGATGCCGTAAATCATTTCGCTCATTAATGTACTCATTGTTTACGTTTTGCCGGGGGCGCTACGCTTGCCCGGCCTACAGATAATTCACCCTCTTCTGTTTGAAGAGGGTATTGCTCACTCTGCCGCTTTTTTCTTCACCGCACGCTTCGCTTTGGTCGCTGCGGC
Organism: Salmonella sp. SAL00670; assembly: GCF_046552235.1. Taxonomy (NCBI): domain Bacteria; kingdom Pseudomonadati; phylum Pseudomonadota; class Gammaproteobacteria; order Enterobacterales; family Enterobacteriaceae; genus Salmonella; species Salmonella sp. SAL00670. The sequence continues at coordinate 214,868 of NZ_JBGDUO010000004.1, read as the reverse complement.
TATTTTCTGCGTTTTAGCCGATGGCTTTTTTGCTTTTCTCGCGTCTTTTTTCGCTGCTTTCGGCTTCGCTTTTTTCTCGCCGCGGAAGGCGCTATCAGGCTCGAAGTTAACTTTTTTACCTACCTGACGACGTTTACCGGCGTTTTTACTTTCACCTTTTTTCGCTTTTTCACGCGCCGTTTTGCCGACGTTACGCGGTGCGCGCTCGCTGGAAATCAAGCTAAAGTCAATTTTCCGTTCGTCCATATTCACCGCTTCGACGCGTACCTCGACCCGGTCGCCCAGGCGATATGTCTGCCCGCCGGATTCGCCAATCAGACGTTGCCCTACCTGATCGAAGCGATAGTAATCGTTATCCAGTGAGGAAACGTGTACCAGCCCATCGATAAACAGTTCATCAAGACGGACAAAGAAGCCGAAACCGGTGACGCTGGCAATCACGCCCTTAAAGACGTTGCCTACCTGATCCAGCATAAAGTCACATTTCAGCCAGTCGGAGACATCACGCGTCGCTTCATCAGCGCGGCGTTCCGCCATCGAACAGTGCTGGCCGAGCTGCAACATCTCTTCCATCGAGTAGTGATAACCGCCCGTTTCTGTGGTGTTGCCCTTGTTCCCTTGCTCTTTCGCCAGCAGGTACTTAATGGCGCGGTGCAAAGAAAGATCCGGATAGCGGCGAATCGGCGAGGTAAAGTGCGCATAAGACTGCAACGCCAGGCCAAAGTGCCCGCGGTTTTCCGGATCGTAAATCGCCTGCTTCATTGAACGCAGCAGCATAGTTTGCAGCATTTCGGCGTCCGGCCGGTCGGCAATCGATTCAAGCAGTTCGGCATAATCGCGCGGTTCCGGTTTATTTCCGCCCGGCAGCTCCAACCCCAGCTCCGCCAGTACGGAACGGAATGAGGTGATCGCTTCGGTGGTGGGCTTATCATGAATACGGAATAGCGCCGGCTCTTTAGCTTTTTCGACAAAGCGCGCCGCCGATATATTCGCCATGATCATGCACTCTTCGATAAGCTTATGCGCGTCATTACGCTGGGTCTGTTCGATACGCTCAATGCGACGTTCGGCGTTAAAGATAAACTTCGCCTCTTCGCTCTCAAACGAGATCCCCCCGCGCTCTTCACGCGCTTTATCCAGCACTTTGTAGAGGTTGTGCAGCTCTTCAATATGCTTCACCAGCGGCGCATATTGTTCACGCAGATCCTGATCGCCCTGCAGCATATGCCAGACTTTGGTATAGGTCAGACGCGCATGGGAGCTCATCACCGCTTCATAGAATTTGTAGCCGGTCAGCCGACCTTTCGCCGAGATGGTCATTTCACAGACCATACACAGCCTGTCAACCTGCGGGTTTAGCGAACACAGACCGTTGGAGAGCACCTCCGGCAACATTGGGACAACCTGTGACGGGAAGTAAACCGACGTGCCGCGATTGCGCGCCTCGCGATCCAGCGGCGTTGGCGGCCGTACATAATAGCTCACGTCAGCAATAGCGACCCACAAACGCCAGCCGCCGCCGCGTTTTTTCTCACAGTAAACCGCGTCGTCAAAGTCACGGGCATCTTCGCCATCAATAGTGACCAGCGGCAAATCGCGCAGATCGACACGACCGACTTTCGCCTCTTCCGGCACCTCTTCTTTCAGCCCGGCGACCTGCTGCTCTACCGCCTGCGGCCAGATGTAAGGTATTTCATGGGTACGCAGCGCCATATCAACCGCCATACCGGTGCCCATATTGTCGCCCAGCACTTCGACGATTTTCCCTACCGCTTTAGTACGGCGAGTTGGACGTTGGGTCAGTTCAACCACGACCACGAACCCCATCCGCGCGCCCATGACGTCTTCTGGCGGGATAAGAATGTCGAAGCTGAGACGGCTGTCGTCCGGCACCACAAAGCCGACGCCCGCATCGGTGAAATAACGCCCGACTATCTGACTGGTTTTCGGTACCAGTACACGGACGATACGCGCTTCGCGGCGACCTTTACGATCGGCGCCCAGCGGCTGCGCCAGCACCTGATCGCCATGAATACAGGTTTTCATCTGCTCGCTGGAAAGATACAGATCGTCTTTGCGGCCTTCGACACGTAAGAAACCGTAACCATCACGATGACCGATCACGGTGCCTTTCAGCAGGTCGAGGCGTTCCGGCAGCGCATAGCACTGGCGGCGAGTAAAGACCAGTTGTCCATCGCGCTCCATCGCGCGCAGGCGGCGACGCAAGGCTTCAAGCTGCTCTTCGCCTTCAATATTCAGTTCTACGGCCAGTTCTTCGCGACTGGCCGGTTTTTCACGTTTCGTTAAATGTTCGAGGATAAATTCCCGGCTCGGGATAGGATTCGCGTATTTTTCTGCTTCGCGTTCCTGGAAAGGATCTTGTGACATTGAGGTTCCTCCATTGTCATCTCTAATGAAGTTTACTTCACTCCACCAGTAATAATTTATAAAGCGGTTGATTCTCTTCAACCAAATCGGCAAGCGTGTAGTTATCCAGCTCCTTGAGAAAACTCTGCACGGCCTTAGAAAGCGCCTGTTTCAGACGACAGGCAGGGGTGATGTGGCAAAATTCGCTGCTACAGTTGACCAGTGATAAGGGTTCCAGCTCACGCACCACATCGCCAATACAAATAGTATTAGCCGGTTTACCCAGGCGGATACCGCCATTTTTTCCCCGAACGGCGGTGACAAAGCCCGCCCGGCTAAGCTGATTGATAATTTTGACCATATGATTACGGGACACGCCGTAGACTTCTGTCACCTCAGAAATGCTGGTCATTCGTCCATCTGGTAACGACGCCATATAGATTAGCGCACGTAAGCCGTAATCGGTGAAACTCGTTAACTGCACATCAACCTCAGGAAAAGGGAAAACGGGAAAAATACATTTATATTGATGATAAACCAGCCACAAGCTGTGTCGCTAATTTATTTCAGTTCGGGGAAGGAAAAAAGCGAGGATTTAACACTGTGTCGGATAGCGTAATGGCTTACCCGACACAGCAATGTATCACACTGTTAGCCCGGCAAGCAAAATATCTGCCAGGCGTACCAGATTTACGCGTCGAACGGGTCGCGCAGAATCATCGTCTCAGTACGATCGGGGCCGGTAGAAATAATATCAATCGGCACGCCGGTCAGTTCTTCGATACGTTTGATGTAGTTCAGCGCCGCCTGCGGCAGGCCGCTACGATCTTTCACGCCGAAGGTGGATTCAGACCAGCCCGGCATGGTTTCGTAAATCGGCTCTACACCTTTCCAGTCGTCAGCTGCCAGCGGAGTGGTAGTCACTTCGCGACCATCCGGCATACGGTAAGCCACGCAGAGTTTCACCTCTTTCAGGCCATCCAGCACGTCCAGTTTGGTCAGGCAGAAGCCAGACAGGGAGTTCAGCTGTACCGCACGACGAACGGCAACGGTGTCCAGCCAGCCGGTACGACGACGACGGCCGGTAGTGGCGCCGTATTCGTTACCCTGCTTGCAGAGGAACTCGCCGGTTTCATCAAACAGTTCGGTCGGGAACGGACCTGCACCTACACGAGTGGAGTAAGCCTTGAGGATACCCAGAACGTAATCAACATAACGCGGGCCCAGGCCGGAACCGGTCGCCACGCCACCTGCAGTGGTGTTAGAAGAAGTTACGTACGGATAAGTACCGTGGTCGATATCCAGCAGGGTACCCTGCGCACCTTCAAACATGACGAAATCGCCACGCTGACGCGCCTGGTCGAGCAGGTCCGAAACGTCAACAACCATAGAAGTCAGGATGTCGGCAACAGCCATCGTATCATCCAGAACTTTCTGGTAATCAACCGCTTCAGCTTTGTAGTAGTTAACCAACTGGAAGTTGTGATATTCCATCACTTCTTTCAGTTTTTCAGCGAAGGTTTCTTTGTCGAAAAGGTCACCAACACGCAGACCGCGACGTGCCACTTTATCTTCATAAGCAGGCCCGATTCCACGACCGGTGGTGCCGATCGCTTTCGCGCCACGCGCTTTCTCACGCGCGTTATCCAGCGCAACGTGATAATCAAGGATCAGCGGACAGGCTTCAGACAGCAGCAGACGCTCACGAACGGGGATGCCACGGTCTTCCAGTTCTTTCATCTCTTTCATCAGCGCGGCCGGAGACAGCACAACACCGTTACCGATGATGCTGGTTACATTCTCGCGAAGAATACCTGATGGAATAAGATGGAGAACGGTTTTTTCACCGTTGATTACGAGAGTATGGCCTGCGTTGTGACCGCCCTGGTAGCGTACAACATATTTAGCCCGTTCAGTCAGAAGATCGACGATCTTTCCTTTACCTTCGTCACCCCATTGGGTGCCCAGTACGACGACGTTGTTACCCATTTTTCAAAATCACCGTTTGCTTAAAAATGGATTCTACCATCGCTTTTTCAGATATACAGCACTTTTTGCACTCAATCTGCGGCAAATCCGACCACTTTTTGCTCAGCCAATCGTTTTCCTCAACATGTAGTAGACCACAACTCCCGCGACCACAAGTCCGCCGCCAAAACGACGTAAAACATTTTCCGGCAGTTGCGCCAGTGCCGAAACCATTTTTTTCCATGCGCCGGGATACAGCATCGGTCCCAGCCCTTCGAGGACTAATACCAGAGCAAGCGCCAACCAGATTGTTGAATTCATTTATCGCCCTTATAAAAGAAAACCACCGGCATCCTTTGGATGCGGTGGTTTTGCTGGTCTAAAACCGCTGACGCTATTTTAGCGTGTCGTCGAACTCGGTGTCTTCATGTAGCGGAAGAAATCGCTGTCCGGGCTCAGTACCATCACGTCCTGATTACCTTCGAAGCTCTTCTCGTAAGCGCGCAGACTACGAATGAACGCGTAGAAATCAGGGTCCTGACTGAACGCGTCGGCAAACAGCTTCGCGGCTTCAGCATCACCTTCACCACGCATGATACGCCCCTGGCGCTCGGCTTCCGCCAGAGTTTTCGTCACCTCATAGTCAGCAGCCGCACGCAGTTTTTCCGCTTCTTCCTGACCTTGTGAGCGATGACGACGCGCGACCGCTTCACGCTCGGCGCGCATACGGTTGTAAATCGCCTCAGAAACCTCGGTCGGCAGGTTGATTTGCTTAATACGCACATCGACCACTTCGATACCCAACGCCGCCATACTGTTCGGGTTGATGACCGGTACTTTACCTTTGGTTTCCGCCGTGACGCGTTCCGCCGCTTCGGCAATCGCATCATCCGCCGCCGGGGTCGCTACTTCATCATCGGTACCGGCTGAACCGGAGTTCAGCGCGTCGCGCACTTCCAGAGTCAGGCGACCACGAGAATCGGTCACGATGTCTTTTACGTCCAGGCGACCAATCTCAGAACGCAAACGGTCCGAGAATTTACGTTTTAACAGCACTTCGGCTTGCGAAATATCGCCGCCGCCGGTCGCCAGATAGTAACGGCTAAAGTCGCTGATACGCCATTTGATGTAGGAGTCGACAATCAGGTCTTTCTTCTCTTTAGTCACAAAGCGATCGGCCTGGTTATCCATCGTCTGGATACGCGCATCAAGCATTTTCACTGATTCAATAAACGGGATCTTAAAGTGCAGACCCGGCGCGTAAACCAGCGGTTTGTTCTCATCGTCACGCAGAACTTTACCAAAACGCAGCGTAATGCCGCGCTCGCCCTCTTTGACCACAAAGACGGACATGTAGAGCACTACCAGCACGATGATGATAATCGCAATAACTGACTTACGCATCGTTATTCCCCCTGACGCTGGTAGTCGTTACGCTGCGCATTCGCGCGGCGTTGGTCCATAATATCGCCCTGATTTGAGGACGACGTGTTACTTGCTCCGCTGGCGTTAGATTTTGTGGACGGCGGCAGGCGCAGCAGGTTGCTGGCGCTATTGTCGCTCTTTGCCGCCGGCGCATTCCCGCCTTTCAGCATCTGATCTAACGGCAGCACCATTAAATTACCGCTCTTGTCGTTAACCAGTACTTTACGGGTATGGCTCAGCACTTTTTCCATCGTTTCAATATACAGACGCTCGCGTGTAATCTGAGGCGCAGCTTTATATTCCGGCAAAATCTTCGCAAACCGGGCGACTTCACCCTGCGCTTCCAGGATAGTCTGGGTTTTATAGGCGCGTGCCTCTTCCAGAATACGCTGCGCCTGACCGTTGGCGCGCGGCTGAACTTCGTTGGTATACGCTTCCGCTTCACGAATGTACTGCTGCTCGTTTTCACGTGCGGCAATCGCGTCGTCAAAGGCGGCTTTCACCTCTTCCGGCGGACGCGCAGCCTGGAAGTTCACGTCCAGCAGGGTAATCCCCATGTTGTACGGTTTGATAGTCTCTTCCAGCTCGCGTTGGGTATCGCTACGAATAACGGTACGACCTTCGGTCAGGATGCGATCCATCGTGTATTTACCAATGACGCCACGCAGCGCGCTGTCGGTGGCCTGACGCAGGCTATCGTCCGGGCTGGTCACGCTAAACAGATATTTCTGCGGATCGGTGACGCGGTATTGCACGTTCATTTCAACGCGCACGACGTTTTCATCAGACGTCAGCATCACGCCTGACGCCGCCAGTTCGCGCACCGCTTCGACGTTCACCGGCGTGACGTCGTCAATAAATGTCGGCTTCCAGTTCAGACCTGGCTCTACCAGATGGCTGAATTTACCAAAACGCGTCACAACGCCGCGCTCGGCTTCTTTAATGGTATAAAAACCGCTGGCCGCCCAGATAATGACTACTGCCGCCGCGGCGATGGCGACAATACGGCCTCCCAGTTGCGGACGCGGACCTTGCGATGAGCTACCGCCGCCGGAACCGGTGCCTTTACCGCCCCCAAAACCACCGAGTTTTTTACTCAGCTTACGGAAGATATCATCCAGATCGGGAGGTCCCTGATCGCGGCCACCTTTGTTTCCATTTCCCCCAGAGTTGCTGCCAGGTTTGCTGCTTCCCCACGGGTCGCGGTCCTGTCCGTTATTACCGGGCTGATTCCACGCCATGTTTGTGCTCCATATTTGTTATGCGGTGATCCCCGTTGTCTTTCGACCTCAGAGGATAAGGCGAAATTACTCCATGCTTCAGACGAACCGCCGTTACAGACATCATCTTTCAGGCTGCGTCTTGAGTGGCGGCTTTTTTACCCCAGGTCACTTAGTTGTGAGCTCCTGAGATTCTCTCAGCTACCGCCTCAATACGACCTGAATGACTTCGCGTCTAGATCACGTATTCGATCAACGCCGGTTCTTGTTTACAGAGGCGACGCCAGTCGACAATCGGCATTCGTACCTGCAGACTGACGCTACCGTCTTCCTCCATCCACTCTTTTTCTATTGCCTGAAGCTGATAAAACCGACTTCTCAGACGCCCTTCCTGCGGCGGCAAACGCAGCGTATGCTGCGCCACCTCGCCGGAAAGACGCTCCGTCAAAGCCTGAAAAAGCTGTGGTATCCCCACGCCGCTTTGCGCTGAAAGCCAAACGCGGATGGGTTTATTCTCTTCATCTCTGTCGATACGCGGTTCAAAGTCGTCCAGCATATCGATTTTGTTCATCACCATTAAGGTGGGGATTTCGTGAGCGTCAATCTCTTCGAGAACGGTGTTTACCGCCTCGATGTTTTCCTGCACACGAACATCCGCCGCATCGACCACATGCAGCAGCAGCGTCGCCTGACGCGTCTCTTGCAGGGTAGCTTTAAAGGCAGCCACCAGATCGTGCGGTAAATGGCGGATAAAGCCTACCGTATCCGCCAGAACGGTTTCACCGACATCCGCTACATCAATACGACGTAATGTGGGGTCCAGCGTCGCAAATAGCTGATCTGCCGCATAGACCCGCGCTTCAGTGATCTGATTAAAAAGGGTGGATTTTCCGGCGTTGGTATAGCCCACCAGCGATACCGTCGGAACGTCGGCCTTGATGCGCGACTGCCGCCCCTGCTCACGTTGCTTCTCAACTTTCTCCAGGCGCGACTGAATCTGCACAATGCGATTACGCAGTAAACGACGGTCGGTTTCGAGCTGGGTTTCACCCGGACCGCGCAAACCAATCCCGCCTTTCTGACGTTCAAGGTGGGTCCAGCCACGCACCAGACGCGTAGCCAGATGGCGTAGCTGCGCCAGCTCAACCTGCAACTTACCTTCATGGGTACGCGCACGTTGGGCAAAAATATCTAAGATAAGACCGGTGCGATCGATAACCCGGCACTCGCACAAACGCTCCAGGTTTCGCTCCTGGGCTGGACTCAATGCATGATCAAACAATACGACCGCTGCGCCAGTCGCTTTCACGGCTTCCGCAATTTCAACTGCCTTACCTTCACCTACAAAGTACTTCGGGTGCGGTGCTTTACGGCTACCGGTAATCACCTGCATTGCTTCGACACCGGCGGAAGAGACCAGAGATTCAAACTCCTGGAGGTCTTCCATATCTTTGTCTTGCGAAAAATAGATGTGTACCAGTACCGCCTGCTCACCGGCATCATAACGGTCAAACAAGCGTAAACCCTCTTAATAACCAGCGGGGGCGATTATCCGACGCCCCCGACATGGATAAACAGCGCGTGAACTTATTCAGTCTCTTCGCTGTCCTGTTGCGCAGTAGAACCCTGCGCGTTGCTACCGTGATGGTAGTTATTGCTGGCGCCGCCACCGGCATTGTTGCTGTGATGGGAAACCGGGCGAGACGGGACAACAGTAGAAATCGCGTGCTTATAAACCATCTGGCTGACCGTGTTCTTCAACAGGATCACGAACTGATCAAAGGACTCGATTTGACCTTGCAGCTTAATACCATTCACCAAATAAATAGAAACTGGAACACGTTCCCGACGCAATGCGTTCAGGAACGGATCTTGTAAAGATTGCCCCTTAGCCATTCTCTTTTCCTTATATGCTTATTTGTACTTTGAACCTTTCGATTCTGAAAAATTGCGCACGATACGTCTCAATTGTACACATTCAGTCTGCGATAGCACCAACAACCTGTAATACTTCTTTTCGCGCCCGATCGGGATTCTCACTGTCAAGCCAGCGCACCCCTTCCCAACCGCGCAACCAGGTCATCTGGCGCTTCGCCAACTGTCTCGTGGCGCAAACACCTCTATAAACCATTTCATCATATGAGATTTCGCCCTCAATGTATGACCACATCTGGCGGTATCCCACACAACGGATGGAAGGCAAGTCCGTATGCAAATCTCCTCGGGCAAAAAGCGCCCGGACTTCTGCTTCAAAACCTGAAGCCAACATCTGATGAAAACGCAGTTCAATGCGCTGATGGAGCAGTTCACGGCTCGCCGGGGCGATAGCGAACTGATGCACCTGGTACGGTAGCGCGTCTCCTGACGTTTGCGTTAGCTCCGTTAAAGTTTTACCCGAAATGAAAAAAACTTCCAGTGCCCGGGAAAGTCTTTGCGGATCATTTGGATGAATTCGCGCGGCGGCAACCGGATCTATCTCCTGAAGTTGCTGATGCAACGCCTCCCATCCAAGCTCCGCTGCTTGCTGCTCTATCCGGGATCTGACTTCCGGATCTGCTGAAGGCAGCGGCGATAACCCTTCCAGCAATGCCTTAAAATACAGCATGGTACCGCCCACTAACAGCGGGATACGCCCCGCAGCGGTGATCTCCGCCATTTGCTCTAACGCGTCGCGGCGAAAATCCGCCGCCGAATACGCCTGCGACGGGTCGCGTATATCCAGCAGTCGATGCGGCGCCGCTTTCAGCTCATCGGCATTCGGCTTAGCCGTGCCAATATCCATTCCCCGATAAATGAGGGCGGAATCAACGCTTATCAACTCTACTGGCAAAACTTTACGCAGTTCTATCGCCAGCGCCGTTTTGCCGGAGGCCGTCGGCCCCATCAAAAATATCGCCTTAGGCAGGCTCGCCTTGCTTACATCATTCATGCTTCAGGGCGTTCATCGCCGAATGTAAATCAACAGGTTGTAACAGGCCACCCGGCGGCGCTTTTACCAGCTGCGGACATAGCCGCTCAACATCCGCCAGCAGCGATATGGCCTGCGCCATCGACCACTGCGGATGTTCGCTCTGCACATTACGCGCTATCCATTGTGCAATATTGACCGTTGCAAATGTGGTCTGTTGCGCCAGGTAGCCTATCAGTTCAGGAATCAAGATTTGTAAATTTTGTTGTCGTAAGGGTAAAGGCACCGCCCGAATGGTCACATGCTGCGCATCTGACTGAAATTCAATACCCAATTCTCCCAATAAAGATTGGGCTTGTTGCAGCGCGTCTTTTTCATCGGCGCTCACTTTTAAACGCAGCGGAATCAGCAACGGCTGCGCGCAAACCGGGCTTTGACCCGGTGTAAGCTGCGCCTGACGCAGCCAACGCTCCGCAACCGGCAGCGACAAGAGCTGGATAGTCCCCGCGTGTTCCAGCAACGCGCAGTCACCGCCGACTATTGTCAGTACGCGACCGAAACTCTGGCTATGTCCGTCAAGCGCAGGCGCAACCGGCTCCGGCGCGGGGCTCGTCGTCGGCGTCTGTAAAAGCGCGCGATAAACCTCGCCCTGCTGCTTCTGATAACCTGGCTGCGCGTGCGGCCAACCACCTGCGGACTGACGCCCGCCGTTACCGCCCGATGCGCCGCCGGAATAACGCGGTGTCGCGGGCTCGCGCGCCGCAGTTGGCTCGGCGGGTACAGCAAAATGGTTGCGCCCGGCGGCGATACGGTTTTCCGGGACATGCCGCGGCGCTGGCGCAATCTCCTCCAGCGGCAGCGTCGTTTCCGTCTGCTGTTGTAGAACGCTCAGCACCCCTTGATAGATGAAGTCGTGCACCAGCCGCGATTGATGAAAACGCACTTCGTGCTTGGCGGGATGAACATTGACATCCACCTGATGCGGGTCAATCTCCAGATACAACACAAACGCAGGCTGTTGGTCCGCGCCCAGTTTATCTTCACAGGCCTGGCGAATGGCATGGTTGATCAAGCGGTCGCGCATCATGCGGCCATTCACATAACAGTACTGGATCTCCGTTAACGCCGTGGTGGTGTGATTCGGATCGGCGACCCAGCCGCGCAGGGTCAGATCGCCATGCTGCCACTCGATCGCCAGTGCCTGTTCGAGAAACGGCGTGCCGCAGATGGCGCCTAACCGGCGCTCTTTTTGCCCGTCCTTTGCGACAGCGCGATACTGCCGTACCAATTTGCCGTTGTGCGACAGGTTAAGCGTGACGTCAAAACGGGCCAATGCAATACGACGGATGATCTCATCGATGTGATTAAATTCCGTTTTTTCGGTACGCATGAATTTGCGCCGGGCGGGCGTATTATAAAAGAGATCCAGAACTTCCAGGGTGGTGCCGACCGGGTGCGCGGCGGGTTTTACCGTCACGTCCATGTCGCGCCCTTCCGCATACGCCTGCCAGGCTTCCGCCTGCTCCGCCGTGCGCGACGTTAGCGTCAAACGCGAGACCGAACTGATACTGGCCAGCGCTTCGCCGCGAAATCCCAGACTGATAATCGCTTCCAGATCGTCAAGCGAGGCGATTTTACTGGTGGCATGACGGGCCAGCGCCAGCGCCAGCTCCTCTTTTTTAATGCCGCAGCCATTGTCGCGAATACGAATAAGCTTCGCGCCGCCACGCTCGATGTCGATATCAACGCGGGTGGCGCCTGCATCCAGACTATTCTCTACCAGCTCTTTAACAACCGACGCAGGGCGTTCCACCACTTCGCCAGCGGCGATTTGGTTCGCAAGCTGCGGCGGCAGAACCTGAATCGGCATGAAATCTCCTTAATTCGCGGCGGTTATGGCGCCAGGCTGGTTGGTACTGGCCGTCTGGCCTGGGCCGCCCTGCGGCGCAGACTGGATCGGATGCGCTGCAAAGTACTTACGCAACCCCCGGTATATAGCGTCAGCAATCTGCTGCTGATAGCGGTCGCTCGCCAGCAATCGCTCTTCGCCGTGATTACTGATAAAGCCCGTCTCCACCAAAATGGACGGGATATCCGGCGAACGCAACACGCCCAGGCTAGCGTGTTCCGGGCGGCGTTTATGCAGCGACCCCACGCCGTCGAGTTGGCTTAGCACGTTCGTCGCCACATCATACCCTACCCGCTGCGAATGACCGAATTGCAAATCCAGTACCGCCTGGCTCAGATAAGGGTCTGACTGACTGTTCGCCAGCACATCGCCAGCGCCGCCTAACAGTTCGGATTGCTTCTCATGCTGCTCAAGCCAGTTTGCCATTTCGCTGTTCGCACGACGATTGGACAATACCCAGACGGAGGCGCCGGTGGCGTCGCGATTTGGCGCGGCATCCGCATGAATAGAGACAAGGAAGTTAGCGTTTTGCTTACGCGCCACGTCAGACCGCCCCATCACCGAAATAAAATAGTCGCCGTCACGCGTCAGCACGCCTTTAAACATCGGATCGTTATTCAGCAATGTGCGTAACTTACGCGCGATGGCGATGGTGACATTTTTCTCGCGCGTACCGCCCGGGCCTATTGCGCCGGGGTCCTGACCTCCATGCCCGGCATCAATAGCAATCACCACTTTATCGCCAGCGCCTGCTGACGCGCGCGCCGCAGGCCGCGTAACGGTATTGCTGCTGGTTACGCCGGTCAGGCGATCATCAGAAGATTTAAACGGATTACGGGCAGGCTCCGTCGGACGGGGCGCGCTTTCAACCCGTTTCGCGACGACAGGCGGTGGTGGCGGCGGCGGAACATCGGCATTAATGGTGAAAATGACCGTATAGTTGCCGCCGTTTTGCCGCTTCACCGCCTCGGTTTTACCATTTTCCGTCAGATCGACAAGCAACCGTAAAGATTGCGCATCTTTCGGCGTTCCGGCACGGATCGTTTTTACCAGATTGTTACCGCTAAACTGAAGCGGCAGCCCCTGAATCACGCCGGTCTGCCTGATATCCAGCGCCACGGTCCGTTTACCGTCCTGTGAGTAAGCATATTCCGGCTCGCCGATAAAACTCAGCGTAATGCGCGCCTGCTGCTCGCCGTTGGACACCTGAATATCAGAGAGACTGGCGGCGCCCGCCTGCGCGCACAGCAGGATTAAGGCTGCTATTACGGCATTTTTGATGCGATAAATCATCCCGCCACCTTTATAGCTAATCGGCTAAACGCGCCAGTAACGAATGACCCGATGAGGATACCGCGCTTACGCGAGCCTCACGCCCCTGCGCCTGGTAATCAATATGGATTTCGACGTCCGGGTCGGGGAGAACGCCTTTACCTTGTTGCGGCCACTCCACCAGACAAATGGCGTCGTTGGCGAAATAATCGCGAATGCCCATAAACTCCAGCTCCTCCGGGTCCGCAAGACGGTATAAGTCGAAGTGATACACCATCATGTTATCAAGCGCATAAGGCTCTACCAGCGTATAGGTGGGGCTTTTTACATTACCGTTATGGCCTAACGCCTGTAAAAATCCCCGGCTAAACGTCGTTTTACCGGCACCTAAATCGCCATACAGATAAATAACGGTCGCGCCATCGCAGGCGTTGGCTACCCGTTGCCCCAGGTCTAGCGTCGCCTGTTCGTCAGGTAGCGGAATTACTCGATTCATCATGGTTTACGTCAATCACATCAGGGTTAACAATACGCCGCAGCGTAGTAAAAAGATCGGTCGCCAACATGCCGCGAGCGCCATAACGCGCTGCCAGTAAGTCCGCCGCCGCGCCGTGAGCCACACATCCCACACATGCCGCATCATACGGGGTAAACTTCTGTCCGAGCAATGCGCCGATGATGCCGGACAGGACATCGCCCATCCCGCCGCTCGCCATCCCCGCATTACCAGCGTCAATGATAGCCAGAGGGTGGTGTTCAGCGGCGATAATCGTTCCTGCGCCTTTTAACACGACCACGCCTCCATACCGTTTTACCAGACGCTGTGCTGAAAGTAAGCGATCACTTTCAATTTCTGCCACAGAACATCCTAACAGGCGGGCCGCCTCTCCCGGATGCGGCGTAATCACGCGATTGTGACGTTTATCAGGATTGATTGCCAGTAGGTTCAACGCATCCGCATCCCACAGCATAGGTTTACGGACGTTTTCTACTTTCTGTAAGGCTTTTTTGCCCCATTCCTGCTGTCCAAGCCCCGGGCCGATCACCACAACGTCAGCCCAGGTCAGGCTCTCTTCCAGCGACTGAGGCGTGAGTTCATGTACCATCAGTTCCGGGCGGGCCGTCAGCAACGGCGCGATGTTTTCACCGCGGGTCAGTACTCTGACCAAGCCAGCTCCCGTACGCAGCGCCGCCTCGCCAGCCATCCGAATTGCGCCCGCTGTTCCCTGGTCGCCTCCAATAATCGCCAGACGACCATGATCGCCCTTATGCGAGGTCGGTCGACGCGGCGTTAGCCATTGCCCCAACTGCGTCGCGTCAAAACGCCGGAGCGGCGGCGTCTGGCTCGCCAGCCAGCCTTCCAGTCCCAACGCGTCATAATGCAATATGCCGGTAACGTCACGCGCTTTGCCGGTCAGCAGGCCTGGTTTCAGGGCGATAAACGTGACCGTATGCGCGGCGCTTATCACCGCGCCAGGCGTGGCGCCCGTTTGCGCCAGCAGACCTGACGGGATATCGACGGCGACAACCGGCGCAGGATGAGCGTTCGCCTGTTCAATCAGACCGGCTACCGGGTCGCGCGGCGCCTGGGCTATGCCGGTGCCAAGCAGCGCGTCGATAATCAGATCCGTCGCTTCCGGCCAGATAATATCGGCAGCATGGATAATGCCGCCAGCATTCAGCCAGGCATCGCGCGCCTGCGCCGCTTCTTCAGGTAACGGTTTGTCGCTCTCCTGCGCCAGCAACGTTACGCTAATGCCCGCCGCTTGCGCTAGTCGCGCCACGACGTAACCATCGCCGCCGTTGTTGCCATGACCACACAACACCAGCCAGTGTCGGGTGTCAGGATAACTGTCACGGGCTACCCGAAATGCCGCGTCGCCAGCGCGCAGCATCAATTCATAGAGTGTGAGTCCGAAGGCATCCGCCGCATCGCGTTCCAGCCGTTTGATGTCATCGGCGGGCCAAATGGAGTGTGGTATACTTACAGGGTTTTTCTTCATGTTATGGTCCATCATGTCAAAGCCCCTCGATCTCAATCAGTTAGCACAAAATATTAAGCAGTGGGGGCTGGAGCTGGGCTTTCAGCAGGTCGGTATTACTGATACCGATCTGCGCGCATCCGAACCTGCGCTGCAGGCGTGGCTGGACAAACAATACCACGGCGAGATGGCATGGATGGCGCGCCACGGTATGATGCGCGCCCGGCCTCATGAACTCTTACCCGGTACGCTACGTGTCATCAGCGTGCGCATGAACTATCTGCCCGCCAACGCCGCGTTTGCCAGTACGTTGAAGGATCCCACGCTGGGCTACGTTAGCCGATATGCGCTGGGGCGTGATTATCACAAGCTGTTACGCAGCCGCCTTAAAAAACTGGGCGAGCAGATCCAGCAGTACTGCGGTTCGCTGAATTTTAGACCGTTTGTCGACTCTGCGCCTATTCTTGAACGCCCATTAGCGGAAAAAGCCGGACTTGGCTGGACGGGTAAGCACTCACTTATCCTTAATCGGGAGGCGGGCTCATTCTTTTTCCTGGGGGAATTGCTGATTGATTTACCGCTGCCGGTCGACCAGCCGGTCGAGGAAGGTTGCGGCAAATGCGTCGCCTGTATGACCATTTGCCCGACCGGGGCGATTGTCGAACCGTATACGGTGGACGCGCGGCGCTGTATTTCTTATCTCACCATTGAGCTGGAAGGCGCTATTCCGGAAGCATTTCGCCCACTGATAGGTAACCGTATTTACGGCTGCGATGACTGCCAGCTTATCTGTCCGTGGAATCGTTACTCTCAGTTGACCGACGAAGCAGATTTTAGCCCACGCAAGGCGCTGCATAACCCAGATTTGCTTGAGTTGTTTAGCTGGAGCGAAGCGCAGTTTCTGAAAGTCACTGAAGGTTCTGCGATTCGGCGCATTGGCCATTTACGCTGGCTGCGCAATGTTGCCGTCGCGCTGGGGAATGCGCCGTGGAGTAATGCCGTCATTACGGCGCTGGAAAGCCGCAAGGGTGAGCATCCACTTCTTGATGAGCATATCGAATGGGCGATTGCGCAACAAATTGAAAAGCGCAACGCCTGCATCATTGAAGTGCAGCTACCGAAAAAACAGCGTCTGGTCAGGGTGATTGAAAAAGGGCTGGTGCGCGATGCGTGAATTATTCACAGGCTGTGTATAAAAATAAAAACACATTGCGATTCAAGAGGGAAAAAAGGAACAGACAATAACGCTAACGTTTTGAAATCTTATTTTTTCTATATTTTTCAGTAAATTATAGAAATTCTACGCGTCAGGTATAATTTTTTGCATTCCAGGAGTAATGGGCCGCCCTGTGGATAAGTCTGTTTACAAGGATCTGACGAAAGCGGAACAAAACGTGCCCCAACGCGATATTCGTTGTGGATAATTTTACTGTAGATAAGAATTGGAGCGGGAAACGAGACTCGAACTCGCGACCCCGACCTTGGCAAGGTCGTGCTCTACCAACTGAGCTATTCCCGCATAATCTTCGTCTTTCGAACCGCTACTGCGTTGGCTGCCTTCACTCGCCTGAGTCACTTACTTCAGTAAGCTCCTGAGAACTCATTCAGTTGCCGCCTTGTCGCAATTCGAAATCCTGCGATTGGTGGTCTGTGCTTAACAAGCACTTTCAAATTTTGGAGCGGGAAACGAGACTCGAACTCGCGACCCCGACCTTGGCAAGGTCGTGCTCTACCAACTGAGCTATTCCCGCATAATCTTCGTCTTTCGAACCGCTACTGCGTTGGCTGCCTTCACTCGCCTCAATCACTTACTTCAGTAAGCTCCTGAGGACTCATTCAGTTGCCGCCTTGTCGCAATTCGAAATCCTGCGATTGGTGGTCTGTACTTAACAAGTACTTTCAAATTTTGGAGCGGGAAACGAGACTCGAACTCGCGACCCCGACCTTGGCAAGGTCGTGCTCTACCAACTGAGCTATTCCCGCAAATTTGTTGCTGTCGTAATTCGCATTTCTGCGTCGTTACGGGAGGCGCATTATACGAGAAATCCATTTAGCTGCAAGCCCCTGAACGCATTTTTTCGCGATTTTTGTTTGAATGCTGATTAAATCACCAAACAAGACAAAAAACGAGCAAAGCGTGCGCTATGCAACAAAAAACTTTTCACGCCACGCCTAAAGGCACAGAATCAGAATAGCACCCTGCGCCAAAAAAAGAATAGCACGGTGACCACAACATCCAATTGATATCAGGGATCAAGATGAAAAAAAAACTTATTGTCATGCTGTTAGCCAGCCTCTCCGTTCACGCCGCTTCCGTTTCCGCCAGAACATTACATTTTGGCACCTCCGCCACCTATGCGCCCTATGAGTTTGTCGATGCCGATAATAAAATTGTTGGTTTCGATATTGATGTCGCCAACGCGGTCTGCAAAGAGATGCAAGCGGAGTGCTCATTCACTAACCAGAGCTTTGATAGTCTGATCCCCAGCCTACGCTTCAAAAAGTTTGATGCGGTGATCGCCGGTATGGATATGACGCCCAAACGTGAGCAGCAGGTCTCCTTTAGCCAACCCTATTACGAAGGTCTATCGGCGGTAGTCGTCACGCGTAAAGGGGCTTATCACACTTTTGCCGATCTGAAAGGCAAAAAAGTCGGTCTGGAAAACGGTACAACGCATCAGCGCTATTTGCAGGATAAACAACAAGCTATCACGCCTGTCGCCTATGACAGCTATCTAAACGCCTTTACCGATCTGAAAAACAACCGTCTTGAGGGCGTGTTTGGCGATGTCGCCGCGATTGGTAAGTGGCTAAAAAACAATCCGGATTACGCCATCATGGATGAACGCGCCAGCGATCCTGACTACTACGGAAAAGGGTTAGGCATTGCGGTACGCAAAGGCAACGACGCGCTATTGCAAGAAATTAATGCCGCGCTCGACAAGGTGAAAGCGTCGCCGGAATATGCGCAGATGCAGGAGAAATGGTTTACGCAGTAATTCAGTGGCGGGAGAGCTGCCGGATGAGACGCTCTGGCGTTGCCATCCGGCATGTTACGCCTCACAGCTTAATGAAATGCTCGCGGTAGTAAGCCAGCTCCGCCACCGACTCGCGAATATCATCCATCGCCTGGTGCGTGCCCTGCTTGGTAAAGCCGGCCAGAATCTCCGGCTTCCAGCGGCGCGCCAGTTCCTTGAGCGTACTGACATCCAGATAGCGATAGTGGAAGTAGGCCTCCAGTTCCGGCATATATTTAAACAGAAAACGACGATCCTGACCGATGCTGTTACCGCAAATCGGCGACTTACCCGCAGGCACCCACGTTTTCAGAAATTCAATCGTCGCCAGTTCAGCGTCTCGTTCGCCCATCGTACTTGCCTTAACGCGATCTACCAGGCCGCTGCCGGTATGGGTGCGCACGTTCCAGTCATCCATTAACGCCAGTTGCGCATCGGATTGATGTACCGCAATCGTCGGCCCTTCCGCCAGAATATTCAGGCTGGCATCCGTTACCAGCGTGGCTATCTCAATAATGCGATCGCGCTCGGGGTCCAGACCTGTCATCTCCAGATCGATCCAAATCAGGTTGTTTTCATCGGCACTCATGCTATTTTCCACCCTTCAGAGGTCACATTCACTGTGACTATATTCATCTACAATTGCGTGTATCATAGATGTTTTGCCCACTATGGGCGACCAGGAGCCAGTACGATTGAGCAAAAATAAACTCTCCAAAGGCCAGCAGCGCCGTGTGAACGCCAATCACCAGCGTCGTTTAAAAACGTCCGCGGAGAAAGCCGACTACGATGACAACCTGTTTGGCGAGCCTGCAGAAGGTATCGTCATAAGCCGTTTTGGTATGCATGCCGATGTGGAGTCTGCTGACGGCGAGGTTCACCGCTGCAATATCCGCCGCACTATCCGTTCGCTGGTGACGGGCGATCGCGTCGTCTGGCGTCCGGGCAAAGCCGCCGCAGAGGGCGTCAACGTAAAAGGCATCGTTGAAGCGGTGCATGAGCGCACCTCGGTATTGACGCGCCCGGACTTCTACGACGGCGTGAAGCCTATTGCCGCCAACATTGACCAAATCGTTATCGTCTCCGCGATTTTGCCGGAGCTGTCGCTGAATATCATCGATCGCTATCTGGTCGGCTGTGAAACCCTACAGGTTGAGCCGCTTATCGTACTCAACAAAATTGATCTGCTGGACGACGAAGGTATGGACTTCGTTAATGAGCAGATGGATATCTACCGCAATATCGGCTATCGCGTACTGATGGTCTCCAGTCATACGCAGGATGGTCTGAAACCGCTGGAAGAGGCGTTAACCGGTCGCATCAGTATTTTTGCCGGGCAGTCCGGCGTCGGAAAATCCAGTCTGCTAAACGCTCTGCTCGGCTTACAGAACGAGATTCTGACGAACGATGTGTCGAATGTCTCCGGTCTGGGTCAACATACCACTACCGCTGCTCGTCTGTATCATTTCCCGCATGGCGGCGATGTCATTGATTCCCCCGGCGTGCGCGAGTTCGGCTTATGGCATCTGGAGCCGGAACAAATCACCCAGGGCTTTGTCGAATTTCATGACTATTTGGGACATTGCAAATACCGGGACTGCAAGCATGACGCCGATCCAGGCTGCGCCATTCGCGAAGCGGTAGAGAACGGCGCTATCGCGGAAACCCGTTTCGAAAATTATCACCGAATTCTTGAAAGTATGGCGCAGGTAAAAACGCGTAAAAACTTTTCTGATACGGACGACTGACAGATACGCTAGGCGTCGTTAGAATCGTCCCCTTTTTTCAGGATACCGGTATAACTGCCGGTTCAGGAACAACAATGGCCTGGAGGCTACCTTGTTAAACTCATTTAAACTTTCGCTACAATACATTCTGCCGAAACTATGGCTCACTCGCCTGGCGGGCTGGGGCGCAAGCAAACGAGCAGGATGGCTGACAAAACTGGTTATCGATCTCTTCGTAAAGTATTACAAAGTCGATATGACCGAGGCGCAAAAACCGGATACCGCCAGCTATCGTACGTTCAATGATTTCTTTGTTCGTCCGCTGCGTGATGACGTGCGTCCGCTCAATACCGATCCTAACATCCTGGTGATGCCTGCCGACGGCGTGATAAGCCAGTTGGGTCGTATCGAAGAAGATAAAATTTTGCAGGCCAAAGGCCATAATTACAGCCTTGAAGCGTTGCTGGCGGGTAACTACCTGATGGCGGATAAGTTCCGCAACGGCACGTTTGTGACCACTTACCTCTCCCCTCGCGACTACCATCGCGTGCATATGCCATGCAACGGCATCCTGCGTGAAATGATCTACGTACCGGGCGATCTGTTCTCCGTTAACCATCTGACCGCGCAAAACGTCCCCAACCTGTTTGCCCGCAACGAGCGCGTTATCTGTCTGTTTGATACCGAGTTCGGCCCTATGGCGCAGATTCTGGTCGGCGCAACTATTGTCGGCAGTATCGAAACCGTCTGGGCGGGGACCATTACCCCGCCGCGCGAAGGCATCATCAAGCGCTGGACCTGGCCAGAAGGCGAACATGAAGGGTCTGTCGCCTTGTTGAAAGGCCAGGAGATGGGGCGCTTTAAACTGGGTTCCACGGTTATCAACTTATTTGCGCCGGGGAAAGTGAATCTGATCGCGTCGCTGGCAAGCCTGTCCGTTACCAAAATTGGCCAACCGCTGGCGACGTCGACCGAAACATTCGTCGCGCCGGAGGTGGAACCTGCTCCGCTGCCGGCAGAAGAAATTAAAGCTGAACACGACGCCAGCCCGCTGGTTGACAATAAAAAAGACGACACCTAATCAAGAGAGAATGCTGACGTGCGCCTGATTATCGCTTTTCTGATGGCCTGGTGCCTCAGCACGGGGGCCTTCGCCGCAACGGCCCCCGACGCCAAACAAATCACGCAGGAACTGGAGCAGGCAAAAGCGGCGAAGCCCGCTCAGCCGGAAGCCGTTGAGGCGCTCCAGACTGCGTTAAACGCGCTTGAAGAGCGAAAAGGCTCGCTTGAGCGCGCGAAACAATATCAACACGTTATTGATAATTTCCCTAAGCTATCCGCCACCTTGCGCGCCCAGTTGAATAATCTGCGCGATGAACCTCGCAGCGTACCGCCAGAGATGTCCACCGAAGCGTTAAATCAGGAGATCTTGCAGGTTAGCAGCCAGCTACTGGATAAAACCCGCGAGGCGCAACAGGAGCAGGAGCGCGTCAGGGAGATCGCCGACTCGCTCAGCCAGCTTCCCCAACAGCAAAACGACGCCCGCCGCCAGCTTAATGAGATTGAGCGACGGCTCGGCGCCGCAGGCGGAAGTGCCGCGCTTAGCCAGGCGCAAAGTCTCAGTATGCAGGCGGAGTCCGCCAAACTAAAAGCGTTAGTCGACGAACTGGAGTTGGCGCAACTGTCCGCCAACAACCGGCAGGAACTGGCTCGTCTGCGTTCCGAGCTGGCGGAAAAACAGAGTCAGCAATTGGATGCGTATCTTCAGGCGCTGCGCAATCAGCTCAACAGCCTGCGCCAACGTGAAGCGGAACGCGCGCTGGAAAGCACTGAGCTGCTGGCGGAAAACAGCGCCGGTTTGCCGGAAGGCATCGTCGAACAATTTAAAGTCAACCGCGAGCTGTCACAGGCGCTCAATCAACAAGCGCAGCGGATGGATCTGGTCGCCTCGCAGCAGCGACAGGCCACCAGCCAAACGTTACAGGTGCGTCAGGCGCTCAATACGCTGCGGGAGCAGTCGCAATGGCTTGGCGTGTCCAACATGCTTGGCGAAGCGCTGCGCGCGCAGGTCGCCCGTCTGCCAGAGATGCCTAAGCCGCAGCAGCTTGATACGGAAATGGCGCAGCTACGCGTTCACCGAATGCGCTATGAAGAGTTACTCAATAAGCAGCCGCAGCTACGGCAAATACGTCAGGCCAATGGACAGCCGCTGACCGCCGAGCAAAACCAGATTCTTGACGCCCAGCTTCGCACTCAGCGCGAGCTGCTCAACTCGTTGTTACAGGGCGGCGATACGCTGATCCTGGAGCTGACCAAACTGAAAGTCTCCAACAGCCAACTGGAGGATGCGCTTAAAGAGGTTAATGAAGCGACCCACCGTTATCTGTTCTGGACCGCTGACGTTAGCCCGCTATCGCTCTCCTGGCCTGTTGATTTGGTTCAGGATTTACGCCGGCTTATCTCATTAGATACGTTTAATCAGTTAGGTAAAGCCAGCATCATGATGCTGACCAGCAAAGAGACGCTACTGCCGTTATTCGGCGCGCTGGCGCTGGTCGGGTTTAGCCTCTATTCACGTCAACACTTCAACCGGTTCCTTGAGCGCTCGGCCTCGCGCGTCGGGAAAGTCACTCAGGATCACTTCTCGCTGACGCTGCGAACGGTGTTCTGGTCGATTCTGGTCGCCTCGCCGCTGCCGGTCTTGTGGGCGACGCTCGGCTATGGTCTACAGGAAGCCTGGCCGTATCCGCTGGCCGTCGCCATCGGCGATGGCGTGACGGCGACAGTACCGCTGTTGTGGGTAGTCATGATTTGCGCCGCGTTTGCCCGCCCTAATGGTCTGTTTGTGGCGCATTTCGGCTGGCCGCGAAACCGGGTAGCGAAAGCAATGCGCTACTACCTGATGAGCATTGGGCTGATCGTGCCGCTCATCATGGCAGTGATCATGTTTGATAATCTTAACGATCGGGAGTTTTCCGGCTCGTTGGGCCGCCTTTGCTTCATCCTGATATGCGGCGCGCTGGCGCTGGTCACGCTGAGTCTGAAAAAAGCGGGCATCCCGCTCTATCTTGATAAAGAAGGCAACGGCGACAACATGGTCAACAGCCTGCTGTGGAATATGCTGATGGGCGCGCCGCTTATCGCGATTCTGGCGGCGGCGGTGGGTTATCTGGCCACGGCGCAGGCGCTACTGGCGAGACTGGAAACCTCGGTCGCCATCTGGTTCCTGTTGCTGGTCATCTATCACGTCATTCGCCGCTGGATGCTGATCCAACGACGCCGACTGGCTTTTGACCGCGCCAAACATCGTCGGGCGGAAATGCTGGCGCAGCGCGCGCGCGGCGAAGAAGAACCGGCGCACTCCTCCAGCCTGGAAGGCGCGGTCGACATCGATGAAAGTGAAATCGATCTTGACGCTATTAGCGCTCAGTCGCTGCGTCTGGTTCGCTCAATTCTGATGCTTATCGCCCTACTATCGGTAATTGTACTGTGGTCGGAAATCCACTCGGCATTCGGCTTCCTGGAGAATATTTCGCTGTGGGATGTCACCTCTACGGTGCAAGGCGTGGAAAGTCTGGAGCCGATTACCCTCGGGGCGGTGCTCATTGCGATTCTGGTCTTTATCATCACCACGCAGTTGGTGCGTAATCTGCCTGCGCTGCTGGAACTGGCGTTATTACAGCATCTCGATTTAACGCCTGGTACCGGTTACGCCATCACGACCATCACCAAATATCTGTTAATGCTGATTGGCGGGCTGGTCGGTTTCTCGATGATCGGCATTGAGTGGTCGAAGCTACAATGGCTGGTGGCCGCGCTCGGCGTTGGGCTTGGTTTTGGCCTGCAAGAAATTTTCGCTAACTTTATCTCCGGCCTGATTATTTTGTTTGAAAAGCCGATTCGTATCGGCGATACGGTGACCATTCGCGATCTCACCGGCAGCGTGACCAAAATCAATACCCGCGCCACCACTATCAGTGACTGGGATCGTAAAGAGATTATCGTGCCGAATAAAGCCTTTATCACCGAACAGTTTATCAACTGGTCGCTGTCTGACTCCGTTACGCGCGTGGTGTTAACCATCCCGGCGCCAGCGGATGCCAATAGCGAAGAGGTGACGCAAATTCTGCTGACGGCGGCGCAGCGCTGTTCTTTGGTGCTTGATAACCCGCCGCCTGAAATCTTTCTGGTGGATCTCCAGCAGGGTATTCAGATTTTCGAACTGCGTATCTATGCCGCGGAAATGGGACACCGTATGCCATTACGCCATGAGATCCACCAATTGATTCTGGCTGGCTTCCGCGAACACGGTATTGATATGCCGTTCCCGCCGTTCCAGATGCGTCTGGAGAGCCTCGGCGGTAAACAAACGGGGAGAACGTTAACGTCAGCGGGTAAAACCAGCCGCCCGGCGGGGAGTTTGTAAACGCAATGGCGCCGGATGACGCTAAAAGACTCGATGACATAGGCTTATCAGGTCTTTTAGCATAGATCACACACAAAACTGATAGCGCAGGAAGAATTGCCAGGACCAGTAAGCAAATATCACCAACGCGACACAGTACAAAAACCAACTACGTATTTTCTTATACACAGTAACGTAAAAAAACGGGAAAAACAGGGGCAGCGTCATCATCGCGCCAAAACCTCTGGAATCATCATTTTCGACAGTTCTCATCACATCACAAATGTTGTTTATCCCACTCTCGCCAATCATCCACTCTTTATCCAGGACTGAAAATACAGCGATGAGTGGGATAGCCAGTAAAATCCAGATAGCGCACAATGCAAACATTTTCGGACTCATTATAAATATCCTTTTCATAAAGCCGATGAGCTAACGCTATCCGGACAAAGATTACTCCGCCGCCCACTCCGGATCGGCGCTCATGCGGCTGCTGTAATTCTGATAAATCGCCATCGCCAGCAGCGAGAAGAAGATCGGGCCGCCGATCATCCACAAGGCGCTGTCCCAGTCCCCAGCTTCAATCACTGGCTGGATGATGGTAAAGACGTTGGCAAACGTCACCACCAGCACCACAACACCCGTCGCGACCAGGGTAGAGGCTTTGGTTTTAAAGAGAACAAATGGCCGCTCCAGATCCTGACGCGCTTTAAAGAAGGGAAATGCCAGCGCAAGGAACAGGTATGGCAAGGTCATTGAGACGTTCGCCATCAGAGTGAGTTTGTTATAAAACGCCGATGCGGTGTCACCGCCAAAAGAGACCAGCAAAATAAACAGACTCACCAGCACGCACTGTAGCCACATAGCGGTCGCCGGCATACCGTTAGCGTTCAGTGTCGTCATCGGCGCGGGCCACAACGCTTTTGGCGTCCCCTGAATAATGGCTTTCAGCGGTGAATAGCTCAACGTAAAAAACGCGCCGGTATAAGCCAGAAACATAGAAAGGCCGGTGATACGCGCAAACCAGACGCCCACCGTCATCGCAGCTTCCGGAGAAAGGTTTAACGCGTTACCTAATGTCGTGCCTAAACTCGACATCAGAATGTAGGTGATATTCCCTAAGTTAACGGCGCTATTACTTAATATCTGTTGCCAGTTAGTACTGACGCCCCATAAAAAGATCGCCAAAGAATAACCAATTGAAATCACAATGGCCGCGAAGACAATGCCTTTCGCAAAATTCTTTTCCGGTTTTTCGGTTTTATCCACCAGTCCGCCGACAGCCTCAATACCGCCGTAAGCAAAAATAGCAAATACCACAAATGACAACATTGCCAGGCCGGAGTGATAACCCGGATTCGGTGACGAGGTAAAATTAATTTCTTGTGCAAAATGCCCACCATTTAATAACAAAATAGCGACACTCACTAACAATAAAACTAAATTAAGACACATTACGGCAATACCTCCGACCGCCGTAATTCGCGCAATTTTATTGATCCCTCTGGCGGCGACACACGTCACCAGAATCATCCAGCCAACGGCGAGCAGCCCGACAACCTGCGTAGGCTCAAGCCCCGCAATACGCCAGTGCTGCGTCATATCGGCGCCAAAAACAAAAGTAGAAAACGGTACCCAAATTTTTGCCGCCGTACTTACCATCCATATGACATACGATGAAAACCACATAAACGTGCCAATAAACGCGTAACGTGGCCCCACGCTATTATTCATCCACGAATAGATCCCGCCCTCTTCTTTGCGATAAGCGGAACCCATTTCAGCCATCATTAAGGCGAATGGAATAAAAAACAGCAAGGCAGAAAATATATACCATGGGATTGCGCTATACCCCATTAAATAAAACGCCGACGGGCTATTCGCAAAACCAAAAACAGAAGTAAAAATCATCAGGATAAGCCCAATAAGGCTCATCTTTTTTATCGTGTGGGTCATTCAACCATCCCTTACTCTCGAGCGCGTTTGCCAGACGCCGCTCACCGATTGACGCCGCCTTCTTTTTTACAAAGGTCAGCGATAAAAAAATCAACACAGGATTGATACCTAAATGGCATCAAAGTTCCAGCCTTATGTTGTGGCAAACAGAGGATAATTGAAAAAATATGCTACAAAATGGCGCTTATTGCGCCATTTTATCTCGCGATAGAGTGAATTTCAGATTTACGCCCGATCGACCGTAAAAGCAATCACGTCCGCCAGGCTTTCTGCTCCCAGTGCCAGCATCACCAGACGATCGACACCCAGCGCCACGCCGGAACAATCCGGTAGACCGGCGGCCAGAGCATCCAGCAGATTTTGGTCAATCGGCTGCTGCGGCAGACCGCGAGCGGCGCGCTTACGATTGTCCTGTTCAAAGCGCTGTTGTTGCTCACGTGCGTCCGTCAGTTCGTGGAAACCATTCGCCAGCTCAATACCTTTGTAGTACACCTCAAAGCGCTCGGCGACGCGATGATCCTCGGTACTGATTTGTGCCAGCGATGCCTGACTTGCCGGAAAGTGATAAATAAAGGTCGGCTTTTCTTTACCTATATGCGGCTCAACCCCCATCGTGAACAACAGTTGCAGCAACGTATCACGGTCTTCTTCCGTATCGGCGATATTGCTTAAATCAAGCTTTGCCGCCGCCTCACGCAGTTGCGTTTTATCTGCTGATAACGGGTCAATCTCCAGATGGCGCTGAAACGCCTGTTGATAGGAGAGACTTTCCGCAGGTTGACAATCCAGCACTTGCTGAAGCAAATCATCCACTTCATTCATCAGGCGGTACATATCGTAATGCGGGCGATACCACTCCAGCATGGTGAATTCCGGATTATGATGTCGTCCCATCTCTTCATTACGGAAACTGCGGCATAGCTGGAAAACCGGACCGCACCCTGCCGCCAGCAGGCGTTTCATATGGTATTCCGGACTGGTCATTAAATAGAGGTTCATCCCCTGGGAATGGCCAGGTCCGACGAAACGCGTTTCGAACGGGAACAGATGAATGTCTGTGACCGTCGCCTGACTCATGCAGGGCGTCTCAACCTCAAGTACTCCACGATCGGCAAAGAAACGACGGATTTCCGCCATAATCGCCGCACGTTTTAATAAATTGGGGATGGACGCGCTCGGCTGCCAGGTTGCCGTTTCGCTCATGATTCTTTCTCCAGTTTAAGACAAGGTCACGAAGTCTACTCGCAACGCGCGGGCGAAACAAATTTTGCGCAGGCGTATCGGGCACCTTCTGGAGGGTAAAAAAAGTGATTTCAGATGGTTTAGTAATTAAATTAATCAAAATCAATGATAATTCATCCCTCTGATACGCTAAAAAAATCGAACACGTCAAATTTCCCTCACATCCCTGAGACTATACTGTTGTACCCATAAAGGAGCAGTGGAAACGCATTCATACTTCGCAGAACCCAGAGGCTTTATCTGGCTGCGCGAGGGTGAAATTACAATAATCTGGAGGAATGTCGTGCAAACCTTTCAAGCCGATCTTGCCATTATAGGCGCCGGTGGCGCGGGATTACGTGCTGCAATTGCTGCCGCACAGGCGAATCCCAATGCTAAAATCGCACTGATCTCAAAAGTGTACCCGATGCGCAGCCACACCGTCGCTGCCGAAGGGGGTTCAGCCGCTGTCGCCCAGGATCATGACAGCTTTGACTACCATTTTCACGATACGGTAGCAGGCGGAGACTGGCTGTGTGAGCAGGATGTCGTGGATTACTTTGTCCACCATTGTCCCACTGAGATGACGCAGCTGGAGCAATGGGGCTGCCCGTGGAGCCGCCGTCCGGACGGTAGCGTTAACGTGCGTCGCTTCGGTGGTATGAAAATCGAGCGTACCTGGTTCGCCGCGGATAAAACCGGCTTCCATATGCTGCATACCCTGTTCCAGACTTCCCTGCAGTTCCCACAAATCCAGCGCTTTGACGAACATTTCGTGCTGGATATTCTGGTTGATGACAACCATGCGCGCGGCCTGGTGGCAATGAACATGATGGAAGGCACGCTGGTGCAAATCCGTGCCAACGCCGTGGTCATGGCGACAGGCGGCGCAGGCCGCGTATACCGCTATAACACCAACGGCGGCATCGTCACCGGCGACGGGATGGGCATGGCGCTGAGCCATGGCGTTCCGCTGCGTGATATGGAATTCGTTCAGTATCACCCGACCGGCCTGCCAGGTTCCGGTATCCTGATGACTGAAGGTTGCCGCGGCGAAGGCGGTATTCTGGTCAATAAAAATGGCTACCGTTATCTGCAAGACTACGGCATGGGCCCCGAAACGCCGCTGGGCGAGCCGAAAAACAAATATATGGAACTGGGGCCGCGCGACAAAGTATCCCAGGCTTTCTGGCACGAATGGCGTAAAGGCAACACCATCTCCACGCCGCGCGGCGATGTGGTTCACCTCGACCTGCGTCATCTCGGCGAGAAGAAACTGCATGAACGTCTGCCGTTCATTTGCGAACTGGCGAAAGCCTATGTCGGCGTCGATCCGGTTAAAGAACCGATTCCAGTACGTCCGACCGCGCACTACACCATGGGCGGCATTGAAACCGACCAGAACTGTGAAAGCCGTGTCAAAGGGCTGTTTGCCGTTGGCGAATGCTCCTCTGTTGGCCTGCATGGCGCGAACCGCCTCGGTTCCAACTCACTGGCGGAACTGGTGGTGTTTGGTCGTCTGGCTGGCGAACAAGCAATGGAACGCGCTGCTACGGCAGGCACCGCAAATAGCGCCGCGCTCGACGCCCAGGTTGCCGATATTGAACAACGTCTGAAAAATCTGGTGAACCAGGAAGGCAACGAAAACTGGTCGAAGATCCGCGATGAGATGGGTCTGTCTATGGAAGAAGGTTGCGGTATTTACCGTACCCCGGAACTGATGCAGAAAACCGTTGATAAACTGGCCGAGCTTCAGGAACGTTTCAAGCGCGTACGTATCTCCGATACCTCCAGCGTGTTCAACACTGACCTGCTGTATACCATCGAACTGGGTCATGGTCTGAACGTGGCGGAATGTATGGCGCACTCTGCGCTGGCGCGTAAAGAGTCCCGCGGCGCGCATCAGCGTCTGGATGAAGGCTGTACCGAGCGCGACGATGTGAACTTCCTCAAGCACACCCTCGCCTTCCGCGATGCTGATGGCACGACCCGTCTGGAATACAGCGACGTGAAAATCACCACCCTGCCGCCAGCCAAACGTGTTTACGGCGGTGAAGCGGAAGCAGCCGATAAGAAGGAGAAGGCGAATGGCTGAGATGAAAAACCTGAAAGTTGAGGTGGTGCGCTATAACCCGGAAACCGATACCGCGCCGCACAGTGCTTTCTATGAAGTTCCTTATGATGAAACAACATCGCTACTGGACGCGTTGGGCTACATCAAAGATAACCTGTCGCCAGACCTGAGCTACCGCTGGTCCTGCCGTATGGCGATCTGCGGCTCTTGCGGCATGATGGTCAACAACGTCCCTAAACTGGCGTGTAAAACCTTCCTGCGCGATTACACCAACGGTATGAAGGTGGAAGCGCTGGCGAACTTCCCGATTGAGCGCGATCTGGTTGTCGATATGACGCACTTTATCGAAAGCCTGGAAGCGATTAAACCGTACATTATTGGCAACTCTCGCACGCCAGATCAGGGGCCGAATGTCCAAACCCCGGCGCAAATGGCGAAGTATCACCAGTTCTCCGGTTGCATCAACTGTGGTCTGTGCTACGCCGCGTGCCCGCAGTTCGGTCTGAATCCTGAGTTTATCGGACCGGCTGCGATTACGCTGGCGCATCGCTATAACGAAGATAGCCGCGATCACGGTAAGAAGGAGCGTATGGCGCAGTTGAACAGTCCGAACGGCGTATGGACCTGTACTTTCGTGGGCTACTGCTCCGAAGTCTGTCCAAAACATGTCGATCCGGCTGCGGCCATTCAGCAGGGTAAAGTGGAAAGCTCGAAAGACTTTCTTATCGCCACCCTGAAACCACGCTAAGGAGTGCAACATGACGACTAAACGCAAACCCTATGTGCGGCCGATGACGTCCACCTGGTGGAAAAAACTGCCGTTTTATCGCTTTTATATGCTGCGCGAAGGCACAGCGGTGCCGGCAGTCTGGTTCAGTATTGAACTGATTTTCGGTCTGTTTGCGCTCAAACACGGCGCGGAATCCTGGATGGGATTCGTCGGCTTTTTACAAAACCCGGTGGTAGTGATCTTAAACCTGATCACCCTGGCGGCCGCGCTGCTGCACACCAAAACCTGGTTTGAACTGGCGCCGAAGGCGGCCAATATCATTGTAAAAGACGAAAAAATGGGGCCAGAGCCAATCATCAAAGGGCTTTGGGTGGTCACTGCGGTAGTCACCGTAGTCATTCTGTATGTTGCCCTGTTCTGGTAAGGAGTCCCGGATGATTAATCCAAACCCAAAACGTTCTGATGAACCCGTATTCTGGGGACTGTTTGGCGCAGGCGGTATGTGGGGCGCGATCATCGCGCCGGTGATCGTGCTACTGGTTGGCATCATGCTGCCGCTGGGGCTATTTCCGGGCGATGCCCTGAGTTTTGAGCGCGTACTGACGTTCGCCCAAAGCTTTATTGGTCGCGTTTTTCTGTTCCTGATGATCGTGCTGCCGCTATGGTGTGGCCTACACCGTATGCACCACGCGATGCATGACCTGAAAATCCACGTGCCTGCGGGCAAATGGGTCTTCTACGGTCTGGCGGCAATCCTGACCGTTGTGACGGCGATTGGCGTTATCACTCTCTAAGTTGCCACGACGCCCTCTTATCTACCCGATAAGAGGGCGTTTTTTCTTTTCCTGCCTCTCATTTTCCCGCCAGGTTCTACACTTAGAAAAAACACTGGAAGGAAAAACGCTATGCGCTTGCTGCCCGTCGTTGCTGCGGTTACTGCGGCATTTTTGGTTGTCGCCTGTAGTTCGCCTACCCCGCCTAAAGGCGTTACCGTGGTAAATAACTTTGATGCCAAACGTTACCTCGGCACCTGGTATGAGATCGCACGCCTCGATCATCGATTTGAACGTGGACTGGAACAAGTCACGGCCACCTATAGTCTGCGTGACGATGGCGGGATTAATGTCATCAATAAAGGCTATAACCCGGATCGGGAAATGTGGCAAAAAACAGAAGGCAAAGCGTATTTTACCGGTAGTCCAAACCGCGCCGCGCTCAAGGTCTCTTTTTTCGGCCCGTTCTACGGCGGCTATAACGTGATTGCGCTTGACCGGGAATACCGTCATGCGCTGGTGTGCGGCCCGGATCGCGACTATCTGTGGATACTCTCTCGCACGCCAACGCTTTCTGAGGAAATAAAACAGCAAATGCTGGCCGTCGCGACCCGGGAGGGGTTTGACGTCAATAAATTAATTTGGGTAAAACAATCAGGTTCGTAGCAATATCAGCGACGAATTAATGCGCACTGAGTTTTAGCCCAATGATACCCGCGACGATCAAGCCAAGACTGAGCAAACGCGCCGGTGAGGCAGACTCGCCCAGCAGAAGGATACCGGTGATTGCCGCCCCAACGGCGCCGATGCCGGTCCAGATGGCGTACGCCGTTCCAACAGGCAGCGTTTTCATTGCCCAGGAAAGTAACGCCATACTGATAACCATGGCCGTAATGGTGATAATACTGGGGGTCAGACGAGAAAAACCGTGGGTATACTTCAGGCCGACAGCCCATACCACTTCAAGTAAACCAGCGATTAATAGAATGATCCAGGACATAGCAGGCTCCAGATAATTAATGGGGCCGTCCCCGGTGAGAATAGCGTTTACAGGTCGTCCTGTAACGTATACGGATGAAAAGCCATTCTTGCCTGAGAGAAAATGAATTTCAACCTTTTTATTTTTTTCCGTCTAAAGGCGGGAATTGGCCCTTTTAAGCCGCGTAGTTTTCGCATTTAGCGCCCACAGGAGTTCTCTATGATGGAACGCCTTCTGGGAAAGAAAGTGCTTTATCTACTTCCGGGTACAAAAAACTATGTTGAAAATTTTAGTGATAGACCGATGCCACTTTACCCGTACGGGCATGGAGGCCTGGCTTAATCACACTGATGTGCTCAGTTCTTCACTGCTGGTATCCGGGATGAATAACCTTATACTGGCGAAAGAACATATTCTGCAATGGAAGCCCCATCTGGTTATCGCTGATTTATATGGTTTTCTCAACGATGCCTTACCCGAGCAGCCTATCAATGCATTTTTTGCCGCCTGCAGGATGACGCCGTTAGTATTATTACAGTCAGGGAATATGCCGTACAGACCGCAATATGCCAGTCATGCGGTGTTATCTAAACACACGCCTTTACATGAGCTTGCACAACGAATTAAAGGAGCGCTATATACTCATCCACTGCAGGAAGCGCCGGAAAGCGCCACGCCATTGCTCTCTCCGCAGGAGGAAAAAGTGCTCGCGATGTGGACGGAAGGCACCAGCAATAAAGAGATTGCGTATGCGCTTGGCATTCACGGGAAAACGGTTTACACCTATAAGCGTAATATCCGTATGAAACTTCATATGGATAATCGGTATTCTCCCTTTCTTATGCTTCCGGAGAAAATCGATTAACGGTACGACGCCATGCCGTACCGTTGATGATTACTGCTGAGCTCTGGTTGCAGCGCCAGAGATCGCACTACCACCGTCCGAGATGTCCTCGCCCACGCCGCGCGTGGTATTACAAGCAGTTAATACAGTGGAAAGTACCAAAACAGAAAAGATCGCTGCAATTGTCTTTTTAACCATAATGTCTTCCTTTTCTAGCCAATGTTGTTTGTGTATAGCAACTTAATAATAGACAACATCCCAGAAAATGACGGGCGATCGACTAATTTTAGGAAGACGAGAAGCGATTAGCTGGCTGCGCGGGAGATGGCGTGGCCAAGATGCTGAATATCTTCGCCGAAGCCGCGGGCGGTATTACATGCCGTTAATAATGTGCCGGTAAGAAGAACCAGTGCGACAAGGCAGATAAAGCGTTTCATCATTGAGGCGCGAAAAATAGGATGGCGCAGCATACGCTGCACCATTTTTCCCGATAACGTAAATTATTTTACGCGGGATACGTATTCGCCGGAACGGGTATCGACTTTGATCACTTCGCCAATCTGCACGAACAGCGGAACTTTAACCACTGCGCCAGTCGACAGCGTGGCTGGTTTGCCGCCAGTACCTGCGGTATCGCCCTTCAGACCTGGGTCGGTATCAACAATTTCCAGTTCAACAAAGTTCGGCGGAGTGACAGAGATAGGCTGACCGTTCCACAGGGTTACGATGCATTCCGCCTGATCCAACAGCCATTTTGCGTTGTCGCCGATAGCCTTGGCATCTGCAGACAGCTGTTCGAAGGTTTCGTTGTTCATGAAATGCCAGAACTCACCGTCGTTGTACAGGTAAGTCAGGTTCATATCGACTACGTCCGCGCCTTCTGCGGAATCGGTCGATTTGAAGGTTTTCTCAACGCGCGTGCCGGTCAGCAGACGGCGCAGCTTAACGCGGGCAAACGCCTGGCCTTTACCCGGTTTCACGAATTCACTGGATTCAACCGCATAAGGTTCGCCATCCAACATGATTTTAAGACCGGAACGAAAATCGTTGCTATAGTAAGTCGCCATAAGGCCCTCTGAAATTGTTAACTGGTAGCTAAGCCACAAAATGGCGCATATTGTAACCCTAAATACCCCATTGCGAGAAGATTGGTTAGCGCAACTTGCCGATGTTGTGACCAATCCCGACGAACTGCTGCATCTTTTACAGATTGAAGCTGATGAAAACCTCCGGGCAGGACAGGACGCCAGGCGCTTGTTTGCCCTCCGCGTGCCGCGCGCTTTTATTGCGCGCATGGAGAAGGGCAACCCTGACGATCCTCTTTTACGTCAAGTGCTGACGTCCCGGGATGAATTTATTGTCGCCCCCGGTTTCTCCACCGACCCGCTGGAAGAGCAACACAGCGTGGTGCCAGGATTATTGCATAAATACCAAAACCGGGCGCTATTGCTGGTAAAAGGCGGATGTGCGGTAAATTGCCGCTACTGTTTCCGTCGTCACTTCCCGTATGCAGAGAATCAAGGCAATAAGCGCAACTGGACAGTCGCGCTGGAGTATATCGCCGCACACCCGGAACTGGATGAGATCATCTTTTCCGGCGGCGATCCGCTGATGGCGAAAGATCATGAGCTGGACTGGCTGCTCACGCAACTGGAAGCCATTAAGCACGTCAAGCGGCTACGCATCCACAGTCGGTTGCCTATCGTCATCCCGGCACGCATTACTGACGAACTGGTCGCCCGCTTTGACCAGTCACGTCTGCAAATTTTGTTGGTGAACCATATCAACCACGCTAATGAAGTGGACGAGGCATTCTGCCTGGCGATGAAGAAACTGCGCCACGTGGGCGTCACGCTTCTCAACCAGAGCGTCCTGCTGCGTGGCGTGAATGATAACGCGCGAACGCTGGCGAATCTGAGCAACGCGCTATTTGACGCTGGCGTGATGCCCTATTACCTGCATGTGCTGGATAAAGTGCAGGGCGCCGCGCATTTTATGGTCACCGATGACGAAGCCCGGCAAATCATGCGCGAACTGCTCACGCTGGTATCCGGCTATATGGTGCCAAGACTGGCGCGTGAAATCGGCGGCGAACCGAGCAAAACACCGCTGGATTTACAGCTTCGGCAGTGCTAATCCTCGCGGGCGCGTCAGGGACGACGAAAAATATTAGCGCGCAATATTACGAGGAGATTCCCCCGCGATTCTCCTCACCCTCTGGCGAGGATAAACTAACCTTCGTTAAATACACCTTTCCGGTCCTCTCTTTTCAATAAAGTCCGTTTTAGGACTCGCTTAGCGTGTACTGCATTTTCGAATTATACTGGTTCTCCTTTTTATAGGACGGCATAAACAATTTATATATCAAATACATTGCAGTAAAACATTTAATTATTTTATATTTGTGGAGAATTGACATGGCCTTAACGATTAAGGGACTAAATACCGGCGTTATTCGTCACAATGATAAGTTTATCGCGCTGGCGCTTAAGGTGAAGTCACTGAGAAATAAAGAAACACTGCTTTTCTTTCCTGTGCTCGCGCTGCGAGACTTGTTGATCGGCCTTGAACACCGGCTTTATCTACAACACTCGCTTCCGGAACAAGAGCAGGAAAAACGCCAGAAAGCTAAAAGCAGTCATGTGCTTAAAATGCATGAGAATATTCCGGCAATACTCCGTGAAGAGCTGGAAAACGCCGATGTTAATCAGCGTGTTGAATCTTTAGCGTTGAGCGATAATACAGAAAAAGTATTAACCTTTACGTTAAAGCTGCACAATGGTAGCCATCTTGATTTACAGGTCGGTGAGTGGCAGGTTGAAGTTCTGGTGATGGCTATTATTCACGCCATTAATAATGCCGAAATGCGTGAGCTCGCATTGCGTATTTCTTCAATGCTGGACTTTTTACCATTATACGATGCTGACTGCCTGGAAAACGGTAATATCGAATTCGATACCTATAACCAGCCTGACTGGAAACATAATCTGTATAAGCATTATTTAGCGCTCGTTTATCGTTATACGGATGAGGCAGGACAATCGCATGATTGCGGCACCATCATTAAGACCCGTAGTCAGTCAGGCTCTAAAGAAGCTGAAGCGATATCACGCCGCTTGCTGAATTTCAGCCCGCGTCTTAAAAAGCTGGAAGGAAAACCGTGTAAGGTTTTTGTCAGAACGCTTGGAACCGGTAAAGCAGCGCGTCTGACGCAAGATCAATGCATGCGCGCGTTGCATAATCTACGCATGGCGTCATCGCAGGAAAAACGCTAACCATATCGCCCTCTGAATCTTTCAGAGGGCGTTACGATTCAGACATATCAATTCGGACATTTATAAACCTGGCCGTTCATCTCGCTGGCCGTCGGGACAAAACTGGACAACATGCCCTGTGACGGACTACTTACGCCATACAGCACGTTTCCACCCATCGCGGCCGCCTGATTACGCAGATCGTTCGCTGCGCCACGCATTGAGCCACCCTCTTCGCCGTGCTGGCCTGAAAACCAGTTACTCTGTTTACCAGTTGCCGTACCAATAAGCTGGCATTCCGCGCCTGGCTTATCTTCGACAAAGCGTACATTTTGGCCGGCAGCGGTGAGTTCGTTGCTGGAGCTACAACCCGCCATCAGCAGCGCGGCGCCAACGATCCCTGCTAAATATTTCACGTGCATGTTATTCCCCATAATCAATGAGCTGGACGTTTTGTCCGTATCTGAATCTTATACTAAAAAGATGACTAAAAGAAAAACCCCCGGTCATTTCTGCCCGGGGGTTTCTCAATTCTGGGAGATAAACATCCAAATCATTCTGGTTGCAGGAAGGCGGCCAGTTTGTTAATCCCCAGTCACTTACTCAAGTAAGTGACTGGGGTTAGCCAACGCATCTGCAGCCTGAAGGATGCAGGGTGCAGGGTGTGGGCAATTACATCATTCCGCCCATACCACCCATACCACCCATGCCGCCAGCAGCGCCTAAATCAGGAGCATCGCTTTTCGGCAGGTCGGTCACCATGCACTCGGTAGTGATCATCAGACCAGCCACAGAAGCAGCGTACTGCAGCGCAGAACGGGTAACTTTGGTTGGGTCCAGGATACCCATATCGATCATGTTGCCGTATTCTTCAGTTGCTGCGTTGTAACCGTAGTTACCGTCGCCGCCTTTAACGGTGTTAGCGACAACAGACGGCTCTTCGCCGCAGTTCAGCACGATCTGACGCAGCGGAGCTTCCATTGCGCGCAGCGCAACTTTGATACCCACGTTCTGGTCTTCGTTCTGGCCTTTCAGGTCAGCAATTTTAGAAGCAACGCGGATCAGCGCAACGCCACCACCAGCAACCACGCCTTCTTCTACCGCAGCACGGGTCGCGTGCAGGGCATCTTCAACGCGGGCTTTCTTCTCTTTCATTTCAACTTCGGTCGCAGCGCCAACTTTGATTACCGCAACGCCGCCTGCCAGTTTCGCTACGCGCTCCTGCAGTTTTTCACGATCGTAGTCGGAGGTCGCTTCTTCAATCTGCTGACGGATCTGAGCAACACGGCCCTGGATGGCAGCTTCTTCACCCACGCCATCGATGATGGTGGTGGTGTCTTTGTTGATCACAACACGTTTCGCCTGACCCAGGTCTTCCAGGGTTGCTTTTTCCAGCTCCATACCGATCTCTTCAGAGATTACGGTACCGCCGGTCAGGGTAGCGATATCCTGCAGCATCGCCTTACGACGATCGCCGAAGCCAGGTGCCTTAACCGCAGCCACTTTCACGATGCCACGCATGGTGTTCACCACCAGGGTAGCCAGCGCTTCGCCTTCAACATCTTCAGCGATGATCAGCAGCGGTTTGCCTGCTTTTGCAACGGCTTCCAGAACCGGCAGCATTTCGCGGATGTTGGAGATTTTCTTATCAGCCAGCAGGATGAACGGGCTTTCCAGTTCTACTGCGCCAGTTTCCGGCTTGTTGATGAAGTAAGGAGACAGGTAGCCGCGGTCAAACTGCATACCTTCAACCACGTCCAGTTCGTCCTGCAGACCGGTACCGTCTTCAACGGTGATGACGCCTTCTTTACCGACTTTATCCATCGCTTCCGCGATCAGTTTACCTACGGTTTCGTCGGAGTTAGCGGAGATAGTACCTACCTGAGCAATCGCTTTAGAGTCGGAGCACGGTACGGACAGCGCCTTCAGCTCTTCAACCGCCGCAGCAACCGCTTTGTCGATACCACGTTTCAGGTCCATCGGGTTCATGCCCGCAGCAACGGCTTTCAGGCCTTCGGTAATAATGGACTGCGCCAGTACGGTCGCGGTGGTGGTGCCGTCGCCTGCAGCGTCGTTCGCTTTAGAGGCAACTTCTTTCACCATCTGCGCGCCCATGTTTTCAAACTTGTCTTCCAGTTCGATTTCACGCGCTACGGAAACACCATCTTTAGTGATAGTCGGCGCACCGAAAGATTTATCCAGAACCACGTTACGGCCTTTCGGACCGAGGGTTACTTTCACTGCATCTGCCAGTACGTTTACGCCGCGCAGCATTTTCACACGAGCGTCGTTACCGAATTTTACGTCTTTAGCTGCCATTTTCTCTTTCCCTTAAATTCGTATGTTCAGTGTCGTTCGCGGATTACGCTTCAACAATTGCCAGAATGTCGCTTTCAGACATGATCAACACTTCTTCATTGTCGATCTTTTCAGATTTCACACCGTAGCCATCGTTAAAAATAACGATGTCGCCAACTTTCACGTCCAGCGGCTGTACAGTACCGTTGTCCAGGATGCGACCCTTACCGACAGCGATGATTTCGCCACGAGTTGATTTAC
The DNA here is from genome assembly GCF_046552235.1 of Salmonella sp. SAL00670. NCBI lineage: Bacteria > Pseudomonadati > Pseudomonadota > Gammaproteobacteria > Enterobacterales > Enterobacteriaceae > Salmonella > Salmonella sp. SAL00670. Next base: position 176,278 of record NZ_JBGDUO010000004.1, on the reverse strand, counting down.
CCGCTGCGGAACCGGTCAGTACGATGCCGCCAGCAGATTTAGACTCAACTTCTTTACGTTTGACGATCACACGATCATGTAACGGACGAATACTCATTGATAGCTCTCCTTTGAGAAAGTCATTATCAGTTATGGGTGACGCCGGCCCGTAAACGGTTTCCCGGCTGGTGACCAGAGAGATGGGGATGGGGTTTTGCCCCTTCAAGGGGGGAGATGAAAAAAAATTCTTCTGAGCGAAAAAAGCGGTAAAAACGCTACTTATCTCACGTTTACCCAAGGTTTAGAACATCCTGCTATAAGAAAAGGCGTGTGTGATACGCTTAAAAATGTCTGTCGTCACCTGACGTTACAATGCCGCCGGATAATGAGCTGATGAATGAACTAAAAAAAGAGCTTGGGTTGGTTCAGGGCGTTATCTTGTTAACCACATCATTATTAGGGACTGGCGTTTTTGCGCTTCCGGAGCTGGCTGCGCTGGCGGCAGGCGACATCAGCCTTTGGGCATGGCCGCTGCTCATTATTTTGATTTTCCCTATTGCGATTGTCTTTGCTGTGCTGGGGCGTCACTTTCCACACGCTGGCGGCGTAGCGCATTTTGTCGGGATGGCATTTGGCCCGCGTCTGCAACGAGTGATCAGTTGGCTGTTTTTATCAGTCATTCCTGTTAGTTTTCCCGCAGCCTTGCATATTGCGGTGGGTTTCGGCCAGGCGCTGTTTGGCTGGCAAAGCGAACAGCTCTTATTTGGGGAGCTGGGTACTCTAGGTTTACTATGGTTTATGGGATCGCGCGGCGCCAGCTCCAGCGCCAACCTGCAAGCCATTATCGCTGGATTAATTATCGCGCTTATTGCCGCCATTCTGTGGAAAGGCGCGATTAAACCTGCAGATATCACCTTCCCAGCCGCAAACGAAATCACCTTTTCCCGGCTGTGTACCGCCCTGGCGATCATGTTCTGGGGATTTGTGGGAATTGAGGCTTTTACGCATTTGTCGTCTGAATTTAAAAATCCTGAACGTGATTTTCCGCGCGCATTGATCATTGGCCTGATGCTGGCCGGCTCCATTTATTGGACCTGTACCGCCGTGGTGCTGCATTTTGGCGTCTATAGCGACAAGATAGCGGCAACAGCATCGCTACCGCTTATTATTGTTCATCTCTTCGGTATCCAGGCGTTGTGGATAGCCTGCATTATTGGTTATCTCACCTGCTTTGCCAGCCTGAATGTGTATGCTCAGAGTTTTGCGCGTCTGATATGGACGCAAATGCAATATCAGCCCGATCACTATCTGGCTCAACTCTCTCCCGGGCGCCTTCCCTTGCACGCGTTAAACGTTATTCTGGCCTGTTGTTGCGTGAGTTCCCTGGTCGTCTACGCCCTGAAGATTAACCTCAATGCGCTGATCGTCTATGCTAACGGTATTTTTATTATGCTCTATCTGCTTTGTATGCTGGCGGGCTGTCGACTATTGAAAGGGCGCTGCTATGCACTGGCGGTGACGGGTTGTCTACTGTGCCTGTTATTGCTGGTAATGCTGGGGTGGAAAAGCTTATATGCCATTATCATGCTGGCAGCATTATGGCTGTTTTTACCGAAGCGAAAACGCATGGCGTAAGACGTATCTGTTGGCCGGATAACGCCTCACGCGACTTATCCGGCCAGCATCTCTACCTTTAATCCCGACGATCGTCTTTATGTTCAATACGATCGCGATCGTCATCTTTACGCTGATACTCGCCGTCAAATGTTTCGCCACCGCCAGTACCCGCGCTAAACCCGCCGCCCGGCATCCGGGAAAAACGTAAATGCGGCAGCAACTTCAGCGTCAAATGTTTTTGCACTGGCGGTAACAAAAGGAGAAGGCCGAGAAAATCGGTGAAAAATCCCGGCAACAGGAGCAGTAAGCCAGCGATGATCAGCGATACACTCTTAATCATTTCTGCCGCCGGGCTCTCACCGGCCGCCATTTTTTGTTGCATCAGCAAAAAGTTTTTAAAACCCTGGTTACGTACCAGCGACATACCGATAACAGACGTAAAAATCACCAGGATTAACGTCATCAGGACGCCAAGCACATGGGCGACCTGGATAAAGATAGAAATCTCAATGTAAACATAGAGAAAGACAGCTAAAAAGGGTATCCAGCGCAAAGGACTCTCCTGTAAGTCATGGCCGTCTGCGACGACCATTTGAATGGGGTTGCGATTCGCATCGATTCGATATGGTGGTGCGTAGCAAAATTTCAAGTGGTTTGTACACCTATTTTAGGTAGTAATACTAAAGCGGTGACCTATTTCACAAAATAATAAATAAGGGGTAAATTCCCACACTTTAAGTGATCCAGATTACGGTAGGAATTCTGAACCAGCATATGATCTCGTTTATCAGGCCGATGGAGGGGATAATCGTCGGTCAGAAAACATTCGAAATCACATATATCCTGTGTGTTTTAAAGTAAAAATCATTGGCAGCTTGAAAAAGAAGGTTCACATGTCAAACAACATTCGTATCGAAGAAGATCTGTTGGGTACCAGGGAAGTTCCAGCTGAAGCCTACTATGGTGTTCACACTCTGAGAGCGATTGAAAACTTCTACATTAGCAATAACAAAATCAGCGACATCCCTGAATTTGTGCGTGGCATGGTTATGGTAAAAAAAGCGGCGGCGCTGGCCAACAAAGAGCTGCAAACCATTCCTAAGAGTGTGGCGAACGCCATCATTGCCGCATGTGATGAAGTCCTTAACAACGGTAAGTGCATGGACCAGTTCCCGGTAGATGTCTATCAGGGCGGCGCGGGCACTTCCGTCAACATGAATACCAACGAAGTGCTGGCCAACATCGGGCTGGAACTGATGGGTCATCAGAAAGGTGAATATCAGTACCTGAACCCGAACGACCACGTGAATAAATGTCAATCCACTAACGATGCCTATCCGACAGGCTTCCGTGTAGCGGTTTACGCCTCTATCGTCAAACTGATCGATGCCATCAACCAGTTGCGTGAAGGTTTCGAACGTAAAGCGGTTGAATTCCAGGACATCCTGAAAATGGGTCGTACCCAGTTGCAGGACGCCGTACCGATGACGCTTGGTCAAGAATTCCGTGCGTTCAGCATCCTGCTGAAAGAAGAAGTGAAAAGCATCGAGCGTACTGCTGAGCTGCTGCTGGAAGTCAACCTTGGCGCAACGGCAATCGGTACTGGTCTGAACACGCCGAAAGAATACTCTCCGCTGGCGGTGAAAAAACTGGCTGAAGTCACTGGTTTCGCCTGTGTTCCGGCTGAAGATCTGATTGAGGCGACGTCTGACTGTGGCGCGTATGTTATGGTTCACAGCGCGCTGAAACGTCTGGCAGTGAAGATGTCCAAAATCTGTAACGACCTGCGCTTGCTCTCTTCTGGTCCTCGTGCCGGCCTGAACGAGATCAACCTGCCGGAACTGCAGGCGGGCTCTTCCATCATGCCAGCCAAAGTGAACCCGGTTGTACCGGAAGTCGTAAACCAGGTATGCTTTAAAGTCATCGGTAACGACACCACCGTTACGATGGCGGCGGAAGCCGGTCAGTTGCAGTTGAACGTTATGGAACCGGTTATCGGCCAGGCGATGTTCGAATCCATCCACATTCTGAGCAACGCGTGCTACAACCTGCTGGAAAAATGCGTTAACGGCATTACCGCGAATAAAGAAGTGTGCGAAGGGTACGTTTATAACTCCATCGGTATCGTCACTTACCTCAACCCGTTCATCGGCCACCACAACGGCGACATCGTCGGTAAAATCTGTGCTGAAACCGGTAAGAGCGTACGTGAAGTTGTGCTGGAGCGCGGCCTGTTAACGGAAGCCGAGCTGGACGATATTTTCTCCGTACAGAACTTGATGCACCCGGCTTATAAAGCTAAACGTTATACTGATGAAAGCGAACAGTAATCGTACAGGGTAGTACCAAAGAGGCACGTCACGATGACGTGCCTTTTTTCTTACAAGAAGTTACCAAATAACAACAATTTAATATCAACTTGTTAAACAACAAGGAAGGCTAATATGATAGTTGTCGAACTTATCATTGTTTTGCTGGCAATCTTTTTGGGCGCCAGACTTGGGGGCATCGGTATTGGATTCGCAGGTGGGCTGGGTGTTCTGGTACTTGCCGCCATCGGCGTGAAGCCAGGGACAATTCCATTCGATGTCATTTCCATCATCATGGCGGTTATCGCCGCGATCTCTGCTATGCAGGTCGCGGGCGGTCTGGATTATTTGGTAAACCAGACGGAAAAACTGCTGCGTAAGAACCCGAAATACATCACTATCCTCGCACCGATTGTGACCTATTTCCTGACTATTTTTGCTGGTACCGGGAACATTTCCCTGGCAACGCTGCCGGTTATTGCTGAAGTCGCGAAGGAGCAGGGAATCAAACCTTGCCGTCCGCTCTCGACCGCCGTGGTATCCGCGCAGATTGCGATTACCGCCTCGCCGATTTCTGCGGCCGTGGTGTATATGTCTTCTGTTATGGAAGGTCATGGCATTAGCTACATTCACCTGCTGTCCGTGGTTATCCCCTCTACGCTGCTGGCGGTGCTGGTGATGTCCTTCCTGGTCACGATGCTGTTCAACTCCAAACTGTCGGACGACCCGATTTACCGCAAGCGTCTGGAAGAAGGGCTGATTGAACTGCGTGGTGAAAAGCAGATTGAAATCAAACCGATGGCAAAAAATTCCGTCTGGCTGTTCCTGCTGGGCGTTATTTGCGTGGTTGTTTATGCGATTGTCAACAGTCCGAGCCTCGGCCTGGTTGAGAAACCGCTGATGAACACCACCAACGCTATTTTGATCATCATGTTGAGCGTCGCAACGCTGACCACCATCCTGTGTAAAGTGGAAACTGACGCCATCCTCAACTCCAGTACCTTTAAAGCAGGGATGAGCGCCTGTATCTGTATTCTGGGCGTGGCGTGGCTGGGCGATACCTTCGTATCCGCTAACATCGACTGGATCAAAGACACTGCGGGTAGCGTCATCCAGGGTCATCCGTGGCTGCTGGCCGTCATCTTCTTCTTTGCTTCCGCGCTGCTCTACTCTCAGGCGGCAACGGCGAAAGCGCTGATGCCGATGGCGCTGGCGCTGAACGTCTCTCCGCTGACGGCAGTCGCTTCCTTCGCCGCCGTTTCCGGCCTGTTCATTTTGCCGACCTACCCGACTCTGGTTGCGGCGGTACAGATGGATGACACCGGTACAACCCGTATCGGTAAATTCGTCTTTAACCACCCGTTCTTCATCCCAGGCACCCTGGGCGTCGTTCTGGCTGTCTGCTTCGGCTTCCTGCTGGGCAGCTTTATGCTGTAAGTGTTTCACCCGCGGGGCGTATCACGCCCCGCATTCTCCCGCCCTTTGACTAACATCCTGCCCTCGTCCGTTGTATAGTGACCGTTCACTTGCGGGTCTTTTTGTTCTTTCGAGGTGTTTATGCTTGATGTTAAGAGTCAGGATATTTCCATCCCCGAGGCCGTTGTGGTGCTTTGTACCGCCCCGGATGAAGCTACCGCCCAGGATCTGGCCGCCAAAGTGCTGGCGGAAAAACTGGCCGCCTGCGCCACCCTCCTCCCCGGCGCGACATCGCTGTACTACTGGGAAGGCAAACTGGAGCAGGAGTATGAAGTTCAAATGATCTTAAAAACCACCGTTTCACATCAGCAAGCGCTTATCGACTGCCTGAAGTCTCATCACCCGTATCAAACGCCTGAACTTCTGGTTTTACCTGTTACTCACGGAGATACTGATTACCTCTCATGGCTCAACGCATCTTTACGCTGATCCTGCTGCTGTGCAGCACATCCGCCTTCGCCGGATTATTCGACGCGCCGGGTCGCTCGCAGTTCGTCCCTGCCGACCGGGCGTTTGTTTTTGATTTTCAGCAAAATCAACACGATCTTACCCTCTCCTGGCAGGTAAAAGAGGGTTACTACCTTTACCGTAAACAAATCAGTATCACGCCGACGAAAGCGGATATCGCCGCAGTCCAACTCCCGGCAGGCGTCTGGCATGAAGATGAGTTCTACGGAAAAAGCGAAATCTACCGTAAGCGGCTAAACGTTCCGGTAACGGTTAACCAGGCGGCGGCTGGCGCGACATTAACGATAACGTACCAGGGGTGCGCCGATGCGGGATTCTGTTATCCGCCGGAAACGAAAACGGTGCCGCTAAGTGAAGTCGCCGCGGCAATAGACGCCACGCCGACGCCTGCTGTCACCCAGACGAGTGAGACGTCAAAACCCGCCGCCCAGCTACCTTTTTCCGCGCTCTGGGCACTGCTGATCGGCATAGGCATCGCCTTTACGCCCTGCGTTTTACCCATGTATCCGCTGATTTCCGGTATTGTCCTGGGGGGAAGGCAACGTTTGTCGACGGGGCGCGCACTGCTGCTGGCCTTTATCTATGTACAAGGGATGGCGCTGACCTATACCGCACTGGGTCTGGTCGTCGCCGCAGCGGGATTACAGTTTCAGGCGGCGCTGCAGCACCCTTATGTGTTAATCGGCCTTGCCATCGTGTTCACCCTGCTTGCGTTGTCGATGTTTGGCCTGTTCACACTACAGCTCCCCTCCTCACTGCAAACCCGGCTGACATTAATGAGTAATCGTCAGCAAGGCGGCTCGCCCGGCGGTGTTTTTGTTATGGGGGCGATTGCCGGATTAATTTGCTCGCCCTGCACTACAGCGCCGTTAAGCGCGATCCTGCTTTATATCGCTCAGAGCGGCAACATGTGGCTGGGCGGCGGCACGCTGTATTTGTATGCATTAGGTATGGGTCTGCCGCTAATGCTGGTCACCGTGTTTGGCAACCGCCTGTTACCGAAAAGCGGCCCGTGGATGGCGCATGTTAAAACCGCTTTTGGTTTCGTGATCCTCGCGTTACCGGTCTTTTTACTGGAGCGGATTATTGGCGAGGCTTGGGGTTTACGTCTGTGGTCGCTGCTGGGCGTCGCTTTCTTTGGTTGGGCCTTTATCACCAGCCTTCAGGCCAGACGAGCGTGGATGCGTATCGTACAGATTATCCTGCTGGCGGCAGCGCTCATTAGCGTGCGGCCTCTACAGGATTGGGCGTTCGGATCGCCATCCGCGCAAGCTCCAGCGCACCTCAATTTCACGGCTATTTCTACCGTGGACGAACTCAATCAGGCGCTGGCGCAGGCCAAAGGCAAACCCGTTATGCTGGATTTCTACGCCGACTGGTGCGTGGCCTGTAAAGAGTTTGAAAAGTATACCTTCAGCGATCCGCGGGTCCAGCAGGCGCTCGGCGACACGGTGCTCTTGCAGGCTAACGTCACCGCTAACAATGCGCAGGATGTCGCGCTGTTAAAGCATCTGCAAGTCCTCGGGCTGCCCACCATTCTGTTCTTTAATGCCCAAGGCCAGGAACAGCCGCAATCGCGAGTCACCGGCTTTATGGACGCCGCCACCTTTAGCGCGCATTTGCACGATCGCCAACCGTGAGCGACACTTGCAAAAGCAAAGACGGAGGAGAATACCGTGCAACGTGAAGATATTCTGGGAGAAGCCCTGAAATTACTGGAGACGCAAGGGATAGCCGATACTACGCTGGAAATGGTGGCGGAGCGCGTAAATCGCCCACTCGACACATTACAGCGTTTCTGGCCAGATAAAGAAGCCATTTTATATGACGCGCTACGTTATCTGAGTCAGCAGGTAGATATCTGGCGACGCCAGCTTCTTCTTGATGAGACGCTTTCTGCTGAACAAAAGCTACTGGCACGCTACAGCGCGCTTTCGGAATGTGTCAGTAATAACCGTTATCCTGGTTGCTTGTTCATTGCCGCCTGTACGTTTTATCCCGACCCAACCCATCCTATTCACCAACTGGCCAATCAACAAAAACGCGCGGCACATGATTTTACCCATGAGCTACTGACCACGCTGGAAATTGACGATCCGGCGATGGTTGCAAGGCAGATGGAGCTGGTGCTGGAAGGTTGTCTCAGCCGAATGCTGGTCAACCGCAGTCAGGCTGATGTAGATACCGCTCAGCGGTTGGCGGAAGATATTCTGCGTTTTGCACAGTGCCGTCAGGGTGGCGCGCTCACCTGACGGGTACTGATTTTATGCATTTTGCCTGAAAAGCAGGCAGTCAGCGCGCTTTTATCACTTTTTTCGTGTAAAGCCGTTGACGACCGCGCCCCTTTACGGTTTAATGCGCCCCGTTGCCCGGATAGCTCAGTCGGTAGAGCAGGGGATTGAAAATCCCCGTGTCCTTGGTTCGATTCCGAGTCCGGGCACCACTTATTCAGAAAACCCAGCCTATGGCTGGGTTTTTGCTTTTCTGGGAATGGAAATCCGTAGCCCCCATCTCTGGTCTGACTAGCTATAACGAGAAGGCCAGATTTTCTCTGGCGCAACGCCCAGCGCTTCGGCGATCAGCCGCTCACCTTTGGGCCAGGGTCAAAAGCTTACTTAGCTACAGGGAGATTATTACCAGTAATAACGCGTATCACTCCATCTGACGGTTCGCTAGCCCCGACAAGTGAATCCAATATCTCCGCCATGAACTTTTTCATCACTGAAAACAATAATCCCTTCGCCAATTTTGGCATTTTTTCTTTTTCGGTTTCTTTATTCTTAAATATTGTTTACGACTCTTGTTCATAATCATAAATTAATACTCAGCACATCATGACTGGTGGTAGTTGTCGGGGTAACAGGGCACATAGTTTAAAATACTTATTCATAGTTTGTTATTACGTAAACATTTTAACCTAATGCGTGTCAGTCAGGCACGCAGATAAAAAACAACCGGGGAGAAAAGTTAAACAAAATGCTGTTAGCCGGAAGTACCAGTATTGTTCTGTTGTCCGCTGCAGTCAGTTCGGTATGGGTAGAGGATAATGCCAGTACAGCGTCCTGCTTTTTTACCTGTATGTTGAATAACCATTGCAATAAATCATTATAGGATTACATCTGTTTATTATTGCCTGATCCGGAGTGAGTCTTTATGAAAAGTCGTTATTTAGTATTTTTTCTACCACTGATCGTAGCTAAATATACATCAGCAGAAACAGTGCAACCCTTTCATTCTCCTGAAGAATCAGTGAACAGTCAGTTCTACTTACCACCACCGCCAGGTAATGATGATCCGGCTTTCCGCTATGATAAGGAGGCTTATTTCAAGGGCTATGCGATAAAGGGTTCCCCACGATGGAAACAAGCTGCTGAGGATGCAGATGTAAGCGTGGAAAATATAGCCAGAATATTCTCGCCAGTAGTGGGTGCTAAAATTAATCCCAAAGATACGCCTGAAACCTGGAATATGTTACAGAATCTTCTGAAAATGGGCGGCTACTACGCTACTGCTTCGGCAAAAAAATATTATATGCGTACCCGCCCCTTTGTCTTATTTAATCATTCCACCTGCCGTCCTGAAGATGAGAATACTTTGCGAAAAGATGGCTCTTACCCTTCCGGGCATACTGCTTATGGTACACTTCTGGCATTAGTATTATCCGAGGCCAGACCGGAACGCGCGCAGGAGCTCGCCAGACGAGGATGGGAGTTCGGGCAAAGCAGAGTGATATGTGGTGCTCACTGGCAAAGTGATGTTGATGCTGGTCGTTATGTGGGAGCAGTAGAGTTTGCAAGGCTGCAAACAATCCCGGCTTTTCAGAAGTCACTGGCAAAAGTCCGTGAGGAGCTGAACGACAAAAATAATTTATTGAGTAAAGAAGATCACCCCGAACTTAATTACTGAAGGTGAAAGTCTTCCCGCAAACTGGCCACAGCAAATGAAAGGAAGTGCAACTGCGTAGGGGCGACCGGGCGTGAGACTGTAATTAAAATTGTGTAAGTGCCTGTTTTTGATATGTTCACTCCAGTAACAGAGACAGGCAATTATGGACGAAAAGAAACTCAAAGCCCTTGCGGCTGAAGTGGCTGAAGGCCTTAAAACCGAAGCCGATCTCCATGCTTTTTCCCGCATGTTGACGAAGCTTACCGTCGAAACAGCGCTCAATACGGAGCTGGCTGACCACCCCGGGTATGAGAAAAATGCGCCCAAAACAGGCTCAAACACCCACAATGGCTACTCGTCAAAAACGGTGTTATGCAATAACAGCGAGATCGAACTGAACACGCCGCGTGACCGTGAAAATACCTTCGAACCACAGCTGATTAAGAAGCACCAGACGCGCATTACGCAGATGGACAGACAGATTTTATCCCTCTGCGCCAAAGGCATGACTACCCGCGAAATCGTTGCCACCTTCAAAGAAATGTACGACTCCGATGTGTCGCCCACGCTGATATCTAAAGTCACCGACGCCGTAAAAGAGCAGGTCATTGAGTGGCAAAACCGACAAATGGATACGCTGTATCCCTTTGTTTATATGGACTGTATGTTGTCAAAGTTCATCAGAATGGCAGTGTGATAAACAAAGCAGTTTTCCCTGCGCTGGGGATCAATACCGAAGGTCAGAAAGCGTTGCCGGCATGTGGCTGTCCGGAAATGAAGGCACAAAGTTCTGGCTAAGCGTGCTGATGGAGCTGAAAAAACGGGGCCTTCAGGACATCCTGATTGCCTGTGTGGACGGTCTGAAGGGCTTCCCGGATGCGATAAACAGCGTCTTCCCGAAATATCCGCAAATCAGCAAAAGCTGGCGTGCGCACTGGGAAAACCTCAATACGCTCTTCAGTTATCCGCCGGATATCCGCAAGACCATCTACCATCTACACTACAAACGCAGTCGAATCCCTGAACAGCGTGATCCGTGCCGCGATTAAGAAACGCAAAGTGTTCCCGACGGATGACTCGGTACGAAAGGTTATTTATCTGGCAATCAAGGATGCATCAAAAAAATGGAGTATGCCGATCCAGAACTGGCGGCTGGCGATGAGTCGCTTTATTATCGAGTTCGGTGACCGCCTGAGCAATCACCTTTAATATATTAGCAGTTACATAGAATTACTGACAGGCTCAAAAAAAGAGACCAGATTTCAGTCTCTTTTTTATCACTCATAATAATAGTCAGTTATTTTCTTTTATTTAGCTCTTCCATAAAATTTACCCAATTTTTATATTGATAATCAAGATTGCGAATCTCGTCTGAGATGGTTGATTGCTGCTGTATGAGACCACGTTTCTTTGCTATCAACTCTTGTAAACCATCATCGAGCACCTTCATTTTCGCTTTTATCTTCTCATTAATTTCATTATATTTTACGGAGTATTCTTCTTTATGTTTTTCTAATACAGCACGTTTCTCCGCCCTTATGTCATCAAAATCACTCAACCTGTAATTCTTTAATTTTTCCCGGCGAGCCTTCATTGCTGGGTCGAAAACTTCAGCATTGTACTTCTTCTCAAAATAATAAGGAGCATTTTCTTTATTAAAGAGTTCCAGCTCTTTATTCAAATCACGCTGAACAAAATAACGGCTTTGTGTTTTTCCATCTTCCCCTTTCCCCCAATACTCATCGATTTCTTTATTAATAACTAATATATTAGTTTTAACTTTTGCGATATCATTATTTAATTCGTTTAGTTTTGTTTTCTTCCTGGCATATTCATCTTTAATTGCATTTATTTTATCATCAAAACCTGCTCCATCCATGATGATATATTTACCGTCAGTTTCCACATTAGGAATTGGATTGCCTTTTGGTGTTTCTGACATTTGTAATGAAGAAAATATTGTTTTCCATCCAGTATCTTTATTACCAAGACTGTTCAAAGTTGCTGAGAATTTAATATCTTTGCCTTTATCCCACGATTTTTGAACAACAATATAATCAGTTAACGAGGCAACTGGCGTATACAGATCGTAGCCAGTAGAAAGTAAGCCATCAGCAGCATATGTTCTCTTATTTCCATCAACCGATGTTTCCTTGATATCAATTGAATCAAGGATAAGACGCCCATGAAATTGATTACTAAATTGTTCTTTCAAGACTTTCTCTGTAGGGGTGTTATCGTCACCGCATCCGCTAATTAATAGCGAAACCAATAAACCACACAAAAATTTTCCTTTCATAACATTCATCCCAGAAATTAATAATATGCAATAAAATCATTTCAGCATCACACAACGAGTTAGCAAATTCAATATTTAATGATGTGTTATTTTCATTATAATACTGTGTCTTTATTTTTAAACCACCAGGACTCGCTATCTTAATGAAAGACAATACCTCTAATAAATCAGATAGTTGGAAAGTAATTTTTTAATGGGCTGGCTGAAGCCATTAAAATGATTTTTTCAATCATCCTTACTGTAGCCGGAGGTAAAGCTGTTACTTCAACTGACGATGAAGAACAACAGGCAGACTACAGAAATGGACTGATCCTACCCGCGTAATATGGACACAACCCTAAGCAAGGTTCTGGTTTTCAAATTGTTCCGGACTGAGACTGCCACAGGCACTGTGACGACGCCGTTGATTGTAATCACACTCGATATCATTAAACACTGCTGTCTGCATTATTTCCCAGCTGGCAAAGCCCTCTCCGTGGATACATTCCACCTTCAGCGTGTGAAAGAAGCTTTCTGCACAGGCATTGTCATAACAACAGCCTCTGGTGCTCATACTCCCCCGCAGATTATGTCGTTTCAGTAAGCTCTGCTAATCCGTTGAATAGTACTGACCACCTCTGTCTGTATGCACGCTGACTTTCCCAGTCGTTTACGCCGCCATTGCACCATCTGTAACGCATCGCAAGCTGGCCGCCACGGTTTTTATGTTATACATCCGTCAGGCGTGGCGCACCATAGCGCTGTTTGCGTCACTGAATGCCTCCCGGGCGACGTTATCACAGATAAGGCGGAACTGCTGACGCTGGTTTATCTGATGACGACGCTGATGCCAGACGTACCAGCCACTACGGGCAACCTGAAGTACACGGCACATGGCTTTGGTACTGAATTCAGCCTGATGTTTTTCGATGAAGACATACTTCATTTCAGGCGCCTCGCGAAGTATGCCGCGGCCTTCTGGAGAATGGCCAGTTCCTCATCCCCTTCTGCCAGCGGACGCTTCAGATGGGCGATCTCTGCGGGCATCGCCTGTTCGCGGTCAGAAGAAGAGAGCTGATTTTGCTGTTTGCTTCGCCAGTTGTAGAGCTGTGATTCATACAGGTTAAGCTCGCGGGCGGCAGCGGCCCCCCAATGCGTTCAGCCAGTTTCAGGGCTTCCTGCGAAATTCAGGCGTGTGCTGCTTGCGTGGCTTTTTGGTGGTTGATGCTGGTTTTTTCATATGAGTCACCTCTTGCTTGAGAGTTTACTCACTTAGTCACGTGACCACTATTGCTGGGTAAGATCAAAGAACCTCACTAACGTGTTACACCGTTTTTCATAAAGCCAACCATACGATTGAATGCTTCCCCTCCCCTCAAACTTCCGGATATCGCTACACCGTCTACCCGCCGCAGTATATATTTACCGCGTTGTATGCCTTTCCTGGCCGAGAGCGTTAATATTTACATCCAGGATAAACCTTATCACAAATTAACATCAGATCTTATACCTCATGCTAACTACCTCCATGAAATTAAAGAGCTATTCTCTAAAAGATTAAAGGCAATTATTACTTAATTCAAATTTTAAAGAGATAAATTGATAATAACATGAGCCAATTCTTGTAAATTTCCATCTTTTTTTTATACGCGACATAGTTTTTTAACGATACTATAATATGTAGAAATGCAATATAAAATAGCATTTTCCATAGAAAATGAAAAGATCGCCACCTGATACCTTAAGTTCGCAAATAATTATATAGCTATATATTAGTTTTCTTTTGAAATATTTTTCAGAATAATTTTGATTTACACGCACATTTAATAAAAGGAAATTATCATGCTAAAAGTATTTAATCCCTCACCTGTCCAGGTGGGGAGCATTGAATGTTTACAATCAGCGCAAAACTGGCAGAGGAAATCCTTATCACTTCAGGGATTAAATTTACTGCAGTCCGTACTCATCAAGCTCACCACGGGTAAAATTTCAATTACGACATCGTCCGGGGAGTATATTACGGCATCAGGGCCAATGTTAATATTTTTAGCTAAAGATCAAACCATTCATATCACTATGGAAGAGACTCATGAACAGTTAAATTATAATTTAATTGAATTAGATTCAGCGTCAATAAAAAATGCTTATAATTTTTTTCTGTATGAACATGCAGACTTTTCGGCCCCATTAACAAAACCGACGACAAAACATCTGTTAGCGCCAATAGAAACAGGCGTAGCAAGAGTATTCAACCTCTTACACTCTTCAAATAAAAGCCAGAAATTATCCCAAGATAAAAAGGAATATTTAATAAGATTTCTGCTTTCAGAGTTCATCTATGAACCTGAAGCATTTGCTCTCTTCAGAGAACTATCGCAAAATACATTAGCCGAAAACATCTATAATATTATTATAAGCGACATAAGTCGAAAATGGGCGCTCAAGGATATTTCTGACTCACTCTATATGAGTTGTTCCACATTAAAAAGGAAATTGAAACAAGAGCACACCTCATTCAGCGAAGTTTACCTTAATGCGCGAATGAATAAAGCGACAAAACTTCTACGCAATAGTGAATATAATATTACTCGAGTGGCTTATATGTGTGGTTATGATAGTGCTTCTTATTTTACATGCGTTTTTAAAAAACATTTCAAAACTACACCATCGGAATTTTTAGCGTTTTTATCTTCCTCTCGTCATCAATATGTTAATTGAGATATCTGACAATGCAGTATAAGAACAAAGCAAAACATATTAATATAAGAGATGGGATTCTGTTGCTCGCTAAAAAATTCGACCTAACATTGAGCGAAAAAAAAGTTATTTATTACGTGGCAGCAGGATTATCTGTTAAAAGTTGCTCAAATTTATTAGATCGAAATATAAAAACGATTTCAACACAAAAGAGATCAGCCTATAAAAAAATGGATATTACTACTGATGTTGAATTAATCCATTTGATGCTGAATGAGTTTTATATATCAGTCGATATTACGTAATTTTTCCTAAAATGTTGGTAGAGTGGTAGGCAAGGCAACTCTGGATATCATCTTCAGAGATCGGTGTGATATCTACGTTGTTTAATTTAACTGTTCCCGTATAGCAATGACTGGAATTTGATAGTGCTTTGATTAAAGAAGATTTACCTGAACCTGATGTACCGATAATACCCATAAAATCTCCGGGAACAGCAGTGAATGAAAGCTGATCAATCAGTGTTCGTTCCGCAAACGCTATGGATAATTCTTCGCTGTCTATCGGCTGGCTGACGATAGACTCTACACCACCAGTACGTTCCATGAAGGATAATAGTGATATTGGCGCCAGAGGCGATAATATCACTAACATCAATACACCGACCTTCATCGGCTCCTCAGAAGCTCACGCAACAATTAAGCTGACTATTGATACACAACCGTCCGCCGAACCAACGTTGGGATCGACTGTTAACAGTCTGGATAACACCGTCACCCTTAAGGGAGTCGTGGAGGCGCATCAGGATATTCAGGTGAAGGTCACGGTCAACGATACGGACTACACCGCCAGTATCGATAACGATATCAGTAACTGACATGTTTCTGTTCCGCAACCCGCTATTCTGTCGGGGGCAAATCAGTACACCATAACGGCCACCGATCCCGCTGGTAATAGCGCCGCCGCCAGTGGAACATTTACAGGCACATCGCCGACGAAAAACCCGGTTAACAAGAGTTCCGGCGTAGATGAAATGATTTCGCTTAGCGAGGCGACATGGCATTCGGTAAGTGTTGATGAAGAATATTATGCCTGATAACTAAACATCACCATGCGAGGTCTCTTCGGAGGCCTGCTGAAAAAACAGAATAATATTCATTGTCTGTTAATTATTACAGAGAGAGTTAATTTATAAAAAAAAAGCGGCAGACTACGCTGCCGCAAATATGAGGAGGACAATTACCGTTACGCTACACCACAAAGTAATCCGTTACTGAGGTAAGTAAAACATAAATATCCCCAACAATGAATCAACGAATCAAGCAATCGTCAAATCATGGTATTAACAATCTTGTTCTGTTTTAGCATACTGTGACAGTAAAAATAGATTTTAGTCATTCTGTATATCACACGAAAATTTATAAAACAGATTTGGTTCACTCACAATATACAAATTATTTTCATTATCCATGGCAATCCCTTCTGGTTGGGGTATATCGTCTCTGAGCCCTGACCACTCCGCCGTCAGGAACAATCGATCGCGCACCCGCCACTCGGAACTGACCTCCAGAATCATTTTTGACTCGTCCGACAACACCAGCAGCGAATCCGTTGGGGCATGGTATTCAAGTCCGGAGACATCGCTCACACTCGCAGTGATGGCAGAAGGCAACGCTCTGGTGATACCATTTTTGCTCATCTCTACTTCTTTGATCATAATGGGTTTTCTTTCTTTTGCGGCATATAATCTCTCATTTTTCGCATCCCATGCCGTACCTTCCAGCCCTTTATTTTTTGCTTTGTCATAGCCCTCAAGCTTCACCATGGAGATTATCTGCATGGCGCCGCGCTGAATATCCACCTGTGTTTTATAGACCGCGCCATCTTTCTCACTGCCTATCTGGAACTGGTTGCCCCCACTCCATGCAATAGACTCCGGGTCGTGGATACCCTGCAGCGGCATCCGCCCTACCAGCTGCCCTTCTGTCGTTAACCAGACCAGTTCAGGGGGATTATTAATAACGGCGAAAAGCATCCTGTCTTCGGCGGAGTAGGTCAAACCTGAAAGGTTACTCTTAACTCCTGCGACTGGTTTTTGCTGAATAACCGCTTTATAGCTACTCAGTGCCAGCGCCGAGGGTTTATCACCATATTTGAGGATCAGTTGATAAACATAGCGTATATCGTCCCTGACCATAAATAAAATCACGCCCAAGAGTACAACCACAATAACGCGTTTTAGTAATCTCATAAAAAATCCATAGCAGATCGCGTCACGACTGATGTCGTAACGCATTTCTTAAAAATAAAGCCGATGTCCGATAGAATCGTTATTCGGTTATGGCGAGCGCCATTAGCATAGGCAAAATGAAATAGTGAGGGTTATCACAAAAAGCCCGATTTTAATCACTAACGTACCCTTTTTGTAAATTGACATAATCAAGAGGAGGGTGGTTTCGGCTAATTATTTAAATAGTACGTCTGCAAATTCGCCCCTGTATGCAGGGCAAATGACAAAAAGTGATAATTAATGAGATGTAACACCGCAATTTGATCTGCTATTGCTGCTCCCACTTCTATTCAACCGGGCAGCAAAAAAATGAAACTCAACCTTATTACCGTCAGCCTGGCTACGCTCGTTGCCGCTGGCGCATTCCCGGCCCATGCCGGTCCTCAGGCGCATGTCGTGTGCGGCTATCACCACACGCTGGGCGATGACGCGATTATGATGTTTGGTAAAGCGAATCAGGCGATGTGGCATGACTTTTTTGGCAACACCCACACCGATGCGGTCTCTACCTACCAGACGTTGCGCGCGCAACCCGATACCACCTGTGATAATAAAGCCGACAGCTCCGCTTACTGGGCGCCGTCCATGAAATTACCTGATGGTGAAATCGTAAATCCGGCCTACCAAAAGACCTATTATCAATCCACAAATGTAGCGCAATATCCGCTCCATCCATTCCCGGCCGGGCTGGAGTTACTGGCAGGCGATCATCACGGTACTGGCCCCAGTTCCGCAATCACCTTTTTATGTGCCAACGGCAAAGGTTACACCAACAAGGTAGGCGAAATATGCGGCCTGCGTAAAGCGGGCGATGCCGTCCAGTTTAATATCGGGATCGCTTTCCCCAACTGTTGGGATGGCGTCAACCTGAAACCAACCCATAGCCACAATAACGCTATCTATGCCGACCACGGGAAATGTTCCGCAGACTATCCGGTCAAAATCCCGACGGTTAATATGAACATCGCCTGGGTACTCCCGCAGATCTCCTCGCTGGATACGTCCAAAGTAGAATTGTCGATGGACCCGGTAATGCATGGCGAAACCCGGGAAGAGCGCTGGGGAAGTCTTTATACCGCCCATGCCGATTTTATGAATGGCTGGACGGAAGATGGCGCGCAGTTTATGACGGATCTGTGTATGAATCAGGGACTGGATTGCGGCACTACGGTTCCTTACGCCTACAGTAAAGCGGAAGAAAATACCTGGGTAAGCAGCGAAGACGACAAGCCTCATGCCAGCGTCGATACCTTGTACGTACAGGATGACTGGACAAATGGCGGACGCACGCAGCACCCGGAAACGCTCACGCTGGTGAAATTTAAGATCCCGCCCCTGCCTGCCAATATGGACGCTTCGCTATTCAAATACCGTATTCGCCTTTTTGGCGGCAAAACGGAAGCGAACGGCGCCGATCAAATTTTCTTTTACCCGACCAGCAGTGACTGGCACGTCAGTACCGTGTCCTGGAACAATAAACCGGCGATCAATTACCGTTCCGATGCCGTATTATATCTAAACCATTCACATGAGTATCGCATGGTTGATGTCGATAAAGCGGTGCGCAAAGCGCTAGCGGAAGGGAAAACGGAAATATCCTGGTATATCGGCGGCGACCGTCAGGGAAATCACTACGACTTTACGCCAGCGAACTCAAAACAGAGCCTGGTGCTGATGCTGACCGGTTTCAAAAAGACGCCGGAGCTGTAATAGTAAACTGTGCCCGCTGACGCAACAGCGGGCACAATGGCGGCACAAGTATTACGGCACGCCATCAAAACCCGACCAATACCTCAGAAAAACAACCGTTTATTCTCAGGCTGTAGTCCCTGTTGCTGCTGAACATCCTGCAGATAACAGGTCGCTACGACGGCAAGCCGGGCATAGAAGGCGCTAACGGTATTGCGTTGCAGCAATTCCAGATAGCGGAATCCCCAGGGCAGCAGATGCGCCTCCAGTAACCGGTTGGCCGCCACGTTGTCGCCTCGTGCCAGCAGATCGCTACAGGCCAATAGCATCAGGCCAAACTGATCTTCCGGCTCGCGTTCACGGCCAGTGAATACCATTCCCTGCGACTGTAAAAAAGCTCGATAATCGGCGGTGGTTTCCCCCATCAGCAAATTATCTTTTTCCAGATAGACCGATCCCCAGGGCGGGACGGGCATCTTTCCCTGGCCTTCAAACAACACAGAAAATTGCCATGTAAGCGCATCATCATCCGGTAGCGACCATGACGCACACAGTGATTCAATATGTCCGCGATCGCGCCAGGGGTAAAGCTCAGGCAACGTTGGCAAACAATCGAACAACGCTTTCACCTCCGGCCTCTCAGGGGAGTAGTAAAACAGTGCGCCGAGGATACGCGGCAAAACAGCACGGGAAAGCATAGCAATAGCTCCTGAAATATTTCGCCTGATGACGCTACGCTGATCAGGCTTACATGGCATAAACCGGGCAAAAAACTACATTGGCAGCGTCCACAGATTGTAAAACGCAATCCTACCCGCCAACTCCGCCGCGATAACCACCACAGCCGTCATGGCCAGCACCGCAGCGCTCGATTTCAGGCGCGCGCAGACCACCACCCCGACCACGCCCGCCGCCAGCAATATCGCCTGGGCGGTAAACCAGCTATGCTGCGCGGCGGTCAGAGCGCTATCGGCGCTCATCAGCGTCGCCATATAGCCCGGGCGCAGACAAAAGCTCACCAAAATCGCCAACACGCTGACCAGTAGCCCCAGACGGCGCACGCCAAACAATGCCGCCAACGCGCCGCCGCCAATCAACGGCGTCAATATCATCATTGCCGTGGTGTAAGATGAACGCCAGGTCGCCACCGTCGGCAGTTGGTAAATCTGCGGAACGGCGTATAAGAAGACTACTCCGACTATCGCCGCCAACCAGACCAACGCGTTACACAGCGGCGTCGCCCGGTTCAGCAACAAACCGAGCGCCCCCAGCCCGCCGAGCGCCGCAAAAGCCGCCGACAGGACAATCTCGTTACTCATCGGCGAATGTCCGACGCGCAGCAGCATATTCAGCGCACGCAGCGGTTGCCCGACGTGGAAGGTGCCGACAATGACGCCAAGCCCAAACAGGCACATCACCGAGAACAGACCAATAGCCTTGCGCCGCGGCGCGACCAGCCCCATTGCGCCGCCAATCAGCAGCAGAATAAACGAGCCGACCGCGCTCTGGGTAAAGACCGTAAAAAAGACCAGCGGTAACTCATGCATGGCGCACCTCCCGAATGTTCATGATTGCGCCTTCCGTATCGCCCGTGGGTCTCGCTTTCGGATGCGGTTTAATAATGAGGTTAGGATGGGTGAACGACGCCGAAGGTAGCGGCGCGATTTGATTCTCCGTGCCATATTTTGCCCGTAATTCATCGACAGGGCCGAAATCCAGCGCTCGCTGCGGGCAAGAGTCCACACAGATAGGGCGCAGATTGTTCTCCAGTCGGTCAAGACAACCGTCGCATTTACGCATCACGTTTGCTTGCGTATCAAACTGCGGCGCGCCGTAGGGGCAGCGCATTTCACAATAGCGACAGCCGACGCATACGCTGTCATCCACCACGACCAGACCATCTTCTTTGCGTTTATGCATCGCCCCGGTCGGACAGCCGGAGACACATACCGGCTCATCGCAATGGTTACAAGCAATAGAGAGGTAGTAGGTAAAGGTGTCGTGATGCCAGCTTTCCCCCTCTTTCACCCAGCTTCCGCCGCCATATTCATAGACGCGGCGCAGTTTCGGACCGACATCCAGATCTTTATTATCCTTGCAGCTTACCTGGCAGGTTTTACAGCCTGAACAGCGCGAGGAGTCAACATAAAAGCCATACTGTTTCATCGTACATCACTCCTTAAGCGCGTTTAATTTCAACCAGATTGGTATGCTGCGGATTGCCTTTCGCCAGCGGCGAAGGATGGTGGCTGGTCAGCGTATTGATACAGCCGCCGACATCAACGCCGTTGCCGTCAAGCCGCGTCCACGCGCCCTGCGGCATCGCCGCCACGCCGGGTAAAATGCGCTGGGTCACTTTACAGGGAAGCTCCACCACGCCGCGGTCATTGAATACATGAACCCGATCGCCGGACTTCAGTTGGCGGGCGCTGGCGTCAATCGGGTTAATCCAGACTTCATCCGGCACCGCCTCATGCAGCATCAGCACATTGCTGTAGGTCGAGTGGGTATGCCCTTTGGTATGGAAGCCGCTTAACTGCAACGGATACTTCGCCGTCAGCGCTTTGTTAAGGTGCGACTCTTTCGCCGGACAAAATTCCGGCAATGCGGGAATTCGCTCGCCTTCTGGCAACGTCCACGCTTGCGCCAGATCCGCCAGCGCCTGGGAGTAAATTTCAATTTTGCCCGACGGCGTGGAGAGTGGATTAGCCTCGGCGTCGGCGCGGAAATCGGCAAACGCAAGGCTCTGCTGCTCGGTAGCGATACGCTGGTCAATCACACCCATCTCTTTCGCCACGCTCCACTCCGGCAGGTATGGACGTTTTTCACGGATCTGCTGATAGTGCATCTCCGCCCACTGCGCCTGAGTTCGGCCCTCGGTATATTGCTCGCGCAGTCCAAGATGCCCGGCGATATCCGCGCAGATGTCATACGTGCTGCGCACTTCCCACATCGGTTTAACGGTTTTCTGAATCGCAATCATATAGTTATGCGATCCCGCCGCATAGGAGCTGTCCACCAGGTCTTCCGCCTCAAGATAGCTGGTCTCCGGCAACAGCAGGTCCGCATACATCGCGCTGGGCGTCATATGGTTTTCAATCACGATAATGGTTTCACACAGCGATTCATCCGCGAGAATTTGTCGGGTGCGGTTCGTTTCGCCGTGCTGATTCAGCAAGGTATTACCGGCCTGGTTGAAAAACAGCTTAATCCCGGTTTTTAGCCTGTCCGCGCCTTTCACCCCCATTGTCGTCGCGGTCATTTTCTCCGGATGCTGAATGGCGTCCGTCCACAGATAGCAAGGAATAGAGGTTGTGATCGGATTCTTACCGACAGGCAACAATGGCACGCCATACGGCGTACCGTAAGGCCAGTTGCCATTGTTGGTGCCGGGCCGCCCGAAGTGGCCTGTTAACGCTGGCAGCGTCTGAATAGCACGCACGGTTTGTTCGCCGTTGGCATGACGCTGCGGCCCCCAGCCCTGGCAAATATAGCAGGCGCGCGCCGAGGCGATTTCGCGCGCCAGTTGGCGAATACGCGTTGCCGGAATACCGGTGATATCCGCCGCCCATTCCGGGGTTTTCGCGATACCGTCATCGCCCGTGCCAAGAACATAATCTTTATAGCTGGCGTTAGGCGCAGCCGTGTCCGGCAAGGTGCTACGGTCATAGCCGACGCAATAGCGGTTTACCAGCGCCTCGTCGAGAAGCTGTTCGGTAATCAGCGTATGCGCTATGCCGGCGACTAGCGCGGCGTCCGTGGTTGGGCGAATCGGTAGCCATTCGGCGTGTTCGGTAATCACCGAATCGGTATAGCGCGGATCGATAATAATGACTCGGGCTTTCGAGGTCTCCAGCGCCCGGCGCAGCTCTTCAACCTGACCGCCGCCGGACATCCGCGTTTCTGAGAGATTCAGGCCAAATAGCACCACCAGATCGGAATGCGCGATCTGCGTAAAATGGCTACCGACATAGGTACCATGCATATAGGGCGTTGCCGTCGCGATTTGCGCGGTCGAGTAGGTATTATGGTAATTTAAATAGCCGCCGGTGAGATTTAACAATCGCTTCCAGGCGGGCGATCCCTGCGTATGATAATATGCCCCGGATTGATAATTATAATAAATAGCTTCCCGGCCATATTGTTCGCTAACACGCGTTAATTCCGCCGCAATAAAGGCCGTGGCCTCATCCCATGAAATACGTTTAAATTTTCCTTCGCCGCGTTTTCCCACTCTTTTCATCGGATACTTAATGCGATCCGGGCTATAGACGCGCCAGCGACTGGAACGCCCACGCAGGCAGGGACGAATCTGATGCTCGCCGAATACCGCGTCATCTTTCGCGTCTTCCGGCTCAATACGCACAATGCGATCATTTTTCACGATAACCTTAAGCGGGCATCGACTGCCACAGTTGACCAGACAGGCGCTGTGCCTGACGGTTTCGCCGTTGGCATCCTTCGGTATCGGGGTATCCTGCGCCTGGGCAGTGGTAGCAAAAGGCAGCGTAATCGCCTGGCTTAGCGTCACCGCCGCCCCTACTTTTGCAGTAGCGACAATAGCATCACGTCGGGTTATGGTTGTGTTCAGCCATTTTTTTATTTCCATTTTTTATTTCTCACATTGCTTCCATAATTATTAATAATATGTAATGAAAACTAATCATAATAGATTAAATATTTGTGCTGATTGATTGTGATCAAACGCATTCTGAACGTCAGTAAAAATAAAATGTGATACCGCATACGTTATTATAAAAATTAATGAAAAATTATTTTATGTAATTCTGATGAAAATAAATTACCCATCACGGTATCCGGCGATATTAATTAACGACATGACGTTTGCCAGTCGACATGAGCAGGTAGCGCCCCCTGCAAGACTAGACGGGCTTTTCAACACTGGAGCAACATCGCCTATGCCTTTGAATTAGACGCCTCATCAGGGATAATAACCTTACGATTCGTCCGTTCAGGTCCACTATGAAACACTCCCTGCCATGCCGGGCGTTACGCAAACGCCCCATGAAACTCGGCACTACCGTCATTCTGATGGTCAGCGCCGTTTTGTTTTCGGTGCTCGTTGTGGTCCATCTGATCTATTTTTCGCAAATCAGCAGCATGACGCGCGACGCGCTGGCAGATAAAGCGCTGGCGGTGGCTCGCTCGCTGGCGGACTCTCCGGCAATTCGCGAGGGGCTGAAAAAACCGCCTGCGGAAAGCGGCATTCAGCCGCTCGCCGAAGCGGTGAGCCAGCATAATGGCTTTTTGTTTATTGTAGTGACCAATATGCAGGGCATCCGTTATTCACACCCAGAAACGCAGCGAATCGGCCAACCGTTCAAAGGCGATGATATTCTGCTCGCGTTGCAGGGAAAGGAAAACGTTGCCATTAATCGCGGCTTTCTCGCCAAAGCTCTACGCGTTTTCACACCGGTTTATGATGAACGCCACCGGCAGATTGGCGTTGTAGCGATTGGCCTGGAACTCAGTCACGTTACGCAGCAGATCAACAATAGCCGCGGCAGTATTATCTGGTCCATTCTGTTCGGCGCTCTGGTGGGGTTATTAGGCACGTATGCGCTGGTCAAGGTGCTAAAACGTATCCTGTTTGGCCTCGAACCCTATGAGATCTCAACCCTGTTTGAACAACGCCAGGCAATGCTGCAGTCAATCAAAGAGGGCGTTATCGCCGTGGATGATAGCGGCGAAGTCACGTTGATTAACCATGCGGCGCAGGCGCTGCTCGATTATCGAAAAACGCAGGATGACGCCAGATTATCCACCCTGAGTCATGCCTGGTCACAGGTGGTGGACATTAGCGAAGTGTTGCGTGACGGTACGCCGCGCCGCGATGAAGAGATCATCGTCAAAGGCCGCCTGCTGCTGGTGAATACCGTTCCGGTGCGCAGCAACGGCGAAATTATCGGCGCGATATCCACCTTCAGGGATAAAACAGAAGTTCGCCAACTGATGCAGCGGTTGGACGGGATGGTGAACTACGCGGATGCGCTCCGTGAACGATCCCACGAATTCATGAACAAATTACATGTGATTCTGGGATTATTGCACCTGAAGAGTTATAAGCAGCTTGAAGCGTATATTATCAAGACGGCCAATAACTATCAGGAAGAGATCGGTTTGCTGCTAGGTAAAATAAAGTCGCCGATTATCGCTGGCTTTTTGCTCAGTAAGATTACTCGTGCCTCTGATTTCGGGCACAGCCTGGTGATAAGCAGCGACAGCCAGTTACCGGATAATAACAATGAAGATCAGGTTACGGTGCTGATTACGGCGCTGGGTAATTTGATTGAAAACGCTCTGGAAGCGTTGAGCCAGGAATCCGGCGGCGAAATCAGCGTCTCGTTACACTACCGTCATGGCTGGCTGCATTGCGAAGTGAGCGATGACGGTCCGGGTATCGAACCTGAGCGCATCGAGGCGATTTTTGAAAAAGGCGTCTCGTCGAAAGGCGCCGAACGCGGCGTCGGTTTAGCGCTGGTTAAACAGCAGGTTGAAGCACTTGGCGGCGTAATTTCCGTGGAGTCCGAGCCTGGGATCTTCACACAATTTTTTGTACAGTTACCCTGGGATGGAAAAAGGACCAGCCTATGATCAATGTATTAATTGTCGATGACGATGCGATGGTCGCGGAGTTAAATCGCCGCTATGTCGCGCAAATCTCCGGTTTTCATTGTTGTGGAACCGCTTCGACGCTGGAAAAAGCGAAAGAGTTTATCTTCAACAGTGAAAATCACATTGACCTAATCCTGCTGGATATCTATATGCAGCAGGAAAACGGATTGGATCTGCTGCCTGTCCTGCACAGCGCAGGCTGCAAAAGCGACGTTATTGTCATTTCTTCTGCCGCTGACGCCGCCACCATTAAAGATTCGCTTCACTACGGCGTGGTGGATTATCTGATCAAGCCTTTTCAGGCCACGCGCTTTGAAGAAGCGTTGACCGGCTGGCTACGTAAGAAAACGGCGATGGAAAA
Source organism: Salmonella sp. SAL00670 (assembly GCF_046552235.1). Taxonomy (NCBI): domain Bacteria; kingdom Pseudomonadati; phylum Pseudomonadota; class Gammaproteobacteria; order Enterobacterales; family Enterobacteriaceae; genus Salmonella; species Salmonella sp. SAL00670. The sequence continues at coordinate 150,593 of NZ_JBGDUO010000004.1, read as the reverse complement.
ACGCCAGTATTACGAACAGTCTGAGCTTGACCTGCTCATTCACGGTAATTCATCCAGCGAGCAGGAGCCTCGTCGGCTACCAAAAGGGCTGACGCAGCAAACGCTACGCACCTTATGTCAGTGGATTGATGCGCATCAGGAGCAGGAATTTTCTACCGACGAGTTGGCCAACGAAGTGAATATCTCGCGCGTCTCCTGCCGTAAATATCTCATCTGGCTGGTGAATTGCCATATCTTGTTTACCAGTATTCATTACGGCGTGACCGGCAGGCCGGTTTACCGCTACCGCGTTCAGCCGGAACATTACTCTTTACTGAAACAATATTGTCAGTAAGGATACCGCATAAAGCCGACGCGAAGCGTTATATCCTGGTAACATTTATTATAACAATGCCAATAAAAACGCTATCACATTAATAACAAACCTGGGAAATTGTGTCAGATCAAATATACTCACCCCAGGCCTGTTAACGTTATTTTCTATTATTACAGCGCTCTGCGCTGTTTTTAATTTCAAAACGCTAACAAAAGTTAATTAAGTATTATCCCATGCCGAGAGTGTGTATTTTTATTAAAAAAGGGATTTGTCCGGAATTTTCCTGACACTTAAATAAAATTATGTTTGTAGCAATGGAGCTTGTGCTACGCCTATGGACAATACGTATATTGGTGAGCAGATACGCGTCTCCACACGCCATACTAATAATTTAAAAAAATGGCGTGACAATGATCACATAAGTCACATTCTGTTCGATTTATCTCGTGATTTACCTGATGGCGAGACACAAAAATTAAATAATAAACGCCTGTTTTTAAAACAGACAAATCATAATTTACTGCTCTCGCTGACTCCACCTGCCCATCGCCAGAGGGTACTCCCCTCTGAACATCACTATCGCAAGAAAATAATTACTTAAAGCAACTCTGTAAAAAGCTTAATCGTTAATCGTCGCCACTGGCGCATTGAATATTCGCCATTTCCTGATGCTCATTCACACAAATCAGAAGATGGCTGTGATCCATTTATCAAAATTGACTGGGTTTATCGCGAGGATAAATAAAAATGTTATTTAGTATACAGCTTCTCATAATATTAATATGTCTGTTTTATGGTGCCCGAAAGGGCGGGATCGCGCTCGGGTTGTTGGGCGGTATCGGTCTGGTCATTCTGGTGTTTGTTTTCCATCTCCAGCCAGGTAAACCGCCCGTTGACGTAATGCTGGTCATTATCGCGGTAGTCGCCGCGTCGGCAACGTTGCAGGCGTCAGGCGGACTGGATGTGATGTTGCAGATTGCCGAAAAGCTGCTGCGCCGCAACCCCAAATACGTCTCTATTGTGGCGCCGTTCGTCACCTGTACCCTGACGATTCTGTGTGGGACAGGCCACGTGGTCTACACCATTTTGCCGATTATCTATGACGTGGCGATCAAGAATAATATCCGTCCGGAACGTCCAATGGCGGCCAGTTCTATCGGCGCGCAAATGGGCATCATCGCCAGTCCGGTTTCCGTCGCCGTGGTTTCTCTGGTAGCGATGCTGGGCAACGTGACATTTGACGGAAAACATCTGGAGTTCCTCGATCTGCTGTCGATCACCATCCCGTCTACCCTGCTCGGTATCCTAGCAATCGGTATTTTTAGTTGGTTCCGCGGTAAAGATCTGGATAAAGACGAAGCGTTTCAGAAATTTATTTCCGTACCGGAAAACCGTCAGTACGTGTACGGCGATACCGCGACGCTGCTGGATAAAAAACTGCCGAAAAGCAACTGGCTGGCGATGTGGATCTTCCTGGCGGCGATTGCCGTGGTCGCTCTCCTGGGCGCGGACTCCGACTTACGTCCAACCTTCGGCGGCAAACCGTTGTCGATGGTGCTGGTCATTCAGATGTTCATGCTGCTGACCGGGGCGCTCATTATCATCCTGACCAAAACCAATCCTGCGTCTATCTCAAAAAACGAAGTTTTTCGTTCCGGTATGATTGCGATTGTCGCGGTATACGGGATCGCCTGGATGGCGGAAACCATGTTCGGCGCGCATATGTCGGAAATTCAGGGCGTGCTGGGCGAAATGGTCAAAGAGTATCCGTGGGCCTATGCCATCGTTCTGCTTCTGGTCTCCAAGTTTGTTAACTCCCAGGCGGCGGCGCTGGCGGCGATTGTTCCCGTCGCGCTGGCTATCGGTGTCGATCCGGCGTATATCGTGGCCTCTGCGCCGGCATGTTATGGCTACTATATCCTGCCGACCTACCCAAGCGATCTGGCGGCGATTCAGTTTGACCGTTCCGGCACAACCCGTATTGGCCGCTTCGTCATTAACCACAGCTTCATTCTGCCGGGTTTGATTGGCGTGAGCGTCTCCTGCGTCTTTGGCTGGATCTTTGCCGCAATGTACGGATTCCTGTAATGGCCGCGCGCGCCGCCCGGTTATGCGCGGCGCGCGACTTAGAGCCTGGCCCGTGAGGCTCTTAATACATTTTCTTACTATTAGGCTGGAAGCACATGTCGAAAAAAGAGTTTATCTATCAGGCGCCTTTCCCGATGGGAGAGGACAAAACAGAGTATTATCTGCTCACCTCCGATTATGTCAGCGTCAGTGAATTCAATGGAGAATCTATCCTCAACGTTGAGCCGCAGGCGTTAACATTGCTGGCTCAGCAAGCCTTCCATGATGCGTCTTTTATGCTCCGTCCTGAACACCAGCAGCAAGTCGCCGCCATTCTCCATGACCCCGAAGCCAGCGAAAACGACAAATATGTGGCGTTGCAATTCCTGAGAAACTCCGAAATCGCCGCCAAAGGCGTTCTGCCGACCTGCCAGGATACCGGCACGGCGATTATCATGGGTAAAAAAGGCCAACGCGTCTGGACGGGCGGCGGCGATGAAGCCGCGCTCTCCAAAGGCGTGTTTAATACCTATATCGAAGATAACCTGCGCTACTCGCAGAACGCGCCGCTGGATATGTACAAAGAGGTCAATACCGGCAGCAACCTGCCAGCGCAAATCGATCTCTATGCCGTCGACGGCGACGAGTACAAGTTCCTTTGCGTGGCGAAAGGCGGCGGTTCAGCAAACAAAACGTATCTCTATCAGGAGACCAAAGCGCTGCTCACCCCAGGCAAGCTGAAAAACTTCCTCGTTGAGAAAATGCGCACGCTGGGCACCGCGGCCTGTCCGCCATACCATATCGCCTTTGTCATTGGCGGCACCTCGGCGGAAAGCACGCTGAAAACCGTTAAACTCGCCAGCACCCACTATTACGACGCGCTGCCGACGGAAGGTAACGAGCACGGCCAGGCATTCCGCGATCTCCACCTGGAACAGGAACTGCTGGAAGAAGCGCAAAAACTTGGCCTCGGCGCCCAGTTCGGCGGGAAATATTTCGCCCACGATATTCGCGTAATTCGCCTGCCGCGTCACGGCGCTTCCTGTCCGGTGGGGATGGGCGTCTCCTGCTCGGCAGACCGTAACATCAAAGCGAAAATCAACCGCGAAGGCATCTGGATCGAAAAACTGGAACACAATCCGGGCCAGTATATTCCGCCAGCACTGCGTCAGGCGGGCGAAGGCGACGCGGTAAAAGTCGATCTCAACCGTCCGATGAAAGAGATCCTCGCCCAGCTATCGCAGTACCCGGTCTCGACTCGCCTGTCGCTGACGGGCACCATTATCGTAGGTCGCGATATCGCCCACGCGAAGCTAAAAGAGCGTATTGAATCCGGCGAAGACCTGCCGCAGTATATTAAAGACCATCCCATCTATTACGCAGGTCCGGCAAAAACCCCGGCAGGTTATCCATCTGGCTCATTAGGCCCCACCACCGCAGGCCGAATGGACTCTTATGTCGATCTACTGCAATCCCACGGCGGCAGTATGATCATGCTGGCGAAAGGCAACCGTAGTCAGCAGGTCACGGATGCCTGTAAAAAACATGGCGGCTTTTATTTGGGCAGTATCGGCGGCCCGGCGGCGGTACTGGCACAGCAGAGCATTAAGCATCTGGAGTGTGTCGAATATCCGGAACTCGGCATGGAAGCTATCTGGAAAATTGAAGTAGAAGATTTCCCGGCCTTTATCCTGGTGGATGACAAAGGCAACGATTTCTTCCAGCAGATTGTCAGCAAACAGTGCGCTAACTGCGCGAAATAACCTGGCAGGCCCGGCGTTCTCCCGGGCCGCGTTATCGGTTAATTGCCGGATGGCGCTACGCTTATCCGGCTTATCCGGCCTGCACGAGAGAACATGCTCACGCTTTTACATCGCTGGTCGCTACCACAGAAATCGCCGGGCTATCCGGCTGTTCGACGAATGGCGGCGTTTTCCGGTATTTATCCAGCAGGTGGATCTGAATCTTGCGCAGCATGTCGCCATTCAAACGGTAGTAGCGGAAGTAGAGAACCAACGTCATCATGAAAAACAGTACCGGCAGGACAATCATAATAAACTGCATCCCCTGCAGGGTTTGCGCAGACTGCGCCACGTTCGGCGTGTAGCCAATCAGCCCCAGCACCAAAGCGATAAAGAACGCCGCAAACGCCGAGCCGCCCTTCACGACCATCGTCTGTACGGAATAAGCGATACTCTCGCAGCGAATATTGAGCTTAAATTCCCCATAATCGACCGTATCCGCCACCATGATTACCTGAAGCACCCAAAAGAGCGCGGTCCCGATATTCAGGAAAATACCCGCCGCCACGATTAAAGCGGCATTATGGACATCCGCCAACGCCATCGCGAAGAGCCCTGCGCAACTCAGAACGGGCATCACGGAGGCGCCCGCCCACAATATCCGCCGCGATAACATTTTCACCAGCCGGGGGAAGACAATCAGCGTCAGCAGATTCGCCGCGCCGGCGTAAGAAAGGTAATAGGGAAAAAGATCGGCATCGCCAATCACATAGGTGAAGTAGTAGATCGCAAAGCCATTGATAATATTGGAGGCAATGTTATACGCCAGCGCCATTCCCAACAGGCAAGAGAGCTGATCGTTTTTGTATATCAATCCAACGATCGTTTTTAACGTCAGATGTGGGCGGCCTGCCGTTACACCGTTGTCGGAGGAGTACACCTCATGTACGTTGCGTAATGTCACGATAGTCGAGGCGATAAAGAACGCAATCAGTACCAGCGTAAACATCTGAAAGCCGAACCCACGATCCGCCCCGCCAACATAGCTCACAAACGGCAGCGTTATACCGGCAGTGACGAAGCCAGCCAGACTGGCGAAGAAACGCGGGAACGGCACCAGTTGTTCGCGTTCTCGCTTATCAAGCGTAATGGTCGGCACCAGCGACCAAAATGGGATATCCATAATGGTATACGTCATGCCCCACAGGATGTAGGTTACGCAGACAAATACAACCTGCGCGGTTCCCTCAAAAATATGGGCGCTGAACAGCAGGAAAAGCACCAGCGAATTGGTTAAGGTGCCGATCAATATCCACGGCTTAAATTTCCCCCACCGCGAACGCGTGGCGTTGACAATCCAGCCCATGATGGGATCGTTTATCGCATCCCAGATTCGCGCGACCAGAAAGAGAGTGCCGACGAGGCCGACCGAAAGTCCCACCACATCGGTGTAGTAATACATCAGGTACATATACACAATGCCGATGGCGAAATCCTTACCAAACGCACCGAACCCGTAACTCAGCTTTGTTGTCAGAGAGATGCTCATAGGGTACCGGGTCGCTGTTACCAGCGCCCGCCTTCTGTTAGTAGAGGTTAAACGCCGGATTTGCCGTCCAGCGCGGCTGGAGATTAACGGCGTAACCAGGCCGGAAGCCAGTCGCCATGCGCGGCGATCAGATCGTCAACCAACGCATAGATTTCTTCGATACCCAGCACCGCTGCGGTATGAGGGTCCATCATCGCCGCGTGATACACGCGATCGCGGTTTTCCGTGAGGATGGCTTCGGTCAACAGCGTTTGCACGTTGATGTTGGTCTGCATCATCGCCGCCAGATGAGAAGGGATCGTCCCCACCTTCGTCGGTTGAATGCCGTTGGCATCCACCAGACAAGCCACTTCCACGCAGCTTCCCTGCGGCAGGTTATCAATCAGCCCCTCATTACGCACATTGCCGTAAATCACGCTCGGCTCGCCGGTCCACAGAGCGTTCATAATGGTGCTGGCGTACTCGCGGGACGGTTTGATGTCGATACGCTCGGCGGTTTTATACTCCTCCAGCTCTTTATGCCAGTTCGCCAGTTGTTCTACGCAGCGTTTCGGATATTCATCCAGCGGCACCTTGTAGCGCGCAATCAGATCCTCGCGTCCCGGTTTAATAAACCACGGCGTGTACTCGGCAAAATGCTCTGATGACTCAGTGACGAAGTAGCCCAACTTTTTGAACATCTCATAGCGCACAATGTTCTGGCAGCGTTCATTGCCGTGAATATTGGGCTTCGGCGCCTGTCCGGCGTCATAGGCCGCCAGCAATTCAGGATAGAGATCGACATAAGTCCCGTCAGCCGTTTTGCGCTCCAGTTCCAGGTAAAACGCCATGTGGTTAATGCCGGCGCAGCGGTAGCGCAGCGAGGCGGGATCGATATTCAGGTCGCGCGCCAGTTCTTCCGCTGTTCCCTGTACCGAATGGCACAGGCCGACCTGTTTGATATGCGGATAGCGGGCATACATCGCCCAGGTATTCATCGCCATCGGGTTGACGTAATTGAGCATGGTGGCCTTCGGACAGACTTCCGTCATGTCTTCGCAAATCCGCCACAGATGCGGGATGGTCCGCAGCGCGCGCATGATGCCGCCCGGCCCCAGCGTATCGGCGATCGTCTGTTCCAGGCCATGACGCTTACAAACCTCAAAATCGGTCACGGTGCAGGGTTCATAGCCGCCAATCTGAAAGGCGACCACCACGAAATCCGCATCCTGTAGCGCCGCTTTCTGGTTGGTATGGCAGGTAATCCGGCCAGAAGCGCCCGCTGAGTCCATCAGTTTCCGTACCACAATGTGCGACTCTTCCAGCCGGGTTTCGTCAATATCCATCAGGGCGACATGCGCTGACTTTAGCGCCTCGCGGTGAAACACATCGCCGAGGATATTTTTGACGAAAATCGTAGAACCTGCGCCGATAAAGGTAATTTTGGGTGCCGTCATCATGACTCTCCAGAACAGTAGTGGACACCTTCATGGTGGCACGCGTTCCCGGTGAAAACCTCCGTCTTCCCCGATGAGCATTCCCGAAAACTCAGATCGTATGCTGGCGCGCGGGAGATCTGAGTTTTTGGGACAAAATGGCGTAAAAAGCAGAGTATTCGGCCTGATAGTCAGGCTACGCTCTACAATATCGACGGATTCTGTGTCCGGATTCCCGGTTTCCTCCCGGCTAAAGGGGCATAATTCTGATAATTCAGGAAATGGAGTGACGATGAGTACGCAAGCAATATCCCTCCTCCCGCCCGACCCGCACATGTGCAACGGCGATGAAAAGCAAACCCGTAGCCCGCTGTCGCTCTATTCCGAATATCAACGACTGGACGTTGAACTGAGGCCGCCGCACAGAATGGCCAGCAGTCACTGGCATGGGCAAGTAGAAGTGAATGTTCCGTTTGACGGCGATGTGGAGTATTTAATCAACAATGAAGTCGTGCAGATAAAGCAGGGGCATATCACCCTGTTTTGGGCCTGTACGCCACACCAGCTTACCCGCCCCGGCAACTGCCGCCAGATGGCGATTTTCAGTTTGCCGATGCACCTGTTTCTCTCCTGGCCGCTGGATCGCGATCTTATCAACCACGTCACGCACGGGATGGTGGTTAAATCACTGGCGACCCAGCAGCTTAGCACCTTTGAAGTGTTGCGCTGGCAGCAGGAAACAAGCAGCCCGAATGAGCAAATTCGCCAGTTGGCGATCGATGAAATCGGCCTGATGCTTAAACGCTTTAGCCTTTCCGGCTGGCAGCCCATTTTGCTCAATAAAACATCACGCACCCACAAGAATAGCGTCTCACGCCATGCGCAGTTTTACGTAAGCCAGATGCTGGGATTTATTGCCGATAACTACGATCAGGCGCTCACCATTAACGACGTCGCGGAGCATGTCAAACTCAATGCTAATTACGCGATGGGAATATTCCAGCGGGTTATGCAATTGACGATGAAGCAGTACATCACGGCGATGCGCATCAATCACGTACGTGCCTTATTGAGCGATACTGACAAAACGATCCTCGATGTCGCTCTGACTGCCGGGTTCCGATCCAGCAGCCGTTTTTACAGTACTTTTAGCAAATTTGTCGGTATGTCGCCGCAACAATACCGCAAGCTAAGCCAGCAACGACGCCAGACGATGCCCGGCTAAAGCCGGATACCACTATCAGCCAAAAAAATAATTCACCTGTCGATAAACGGCGGGTGAAATCGCTCGACATCAATAATTAACCCATTGTTTATTAAAAAATAATATCAATAATTGACCATTATTCCATCACTTTACACCCCCTATTTGACGGGGTAATACTTGCCCACGTCACATTCATACGGCGGGTCGGCAAGGCGTAAATTGCACGGCCTCCACAACCGGGTAAAAGATGATGAAAGTATTAATTGTTGAAAGTGAGTTTCTGCATCAGGACACCTGGGTTGGCAACGCGGTTGAGCGTCTGGCGGATGCCCTGAGCCAACAAAATGTTACCGTCATTAAATCGACATCCTTCGATGACGGCTATGCCATCTTGTCCGCGAACGAAGCCATTGACTGTCTGATGTTTAGCTACCAAATGGAACAACCGGATGAGCACCTGAGCGTCAGGCAATTGATCGGTAAGCTTCACGAGCGTCAGCAAAACGTGCCCGTTTTCCTGTTAGGCGACAGGGAAAAAGCGACGGCATCGCTGGACCGCGACCTGCTGGAGCTTGTCGATGAATTCGCCTGGATTCTGGAAGACACCGCTGACTTTATCGCCGGACGCGCCGTTGCCGCCATGACCCGGTATCGCCAGCAACTGTTACCGCCGCTGTTTAACGCGTTGATGAAATACAGCGACATTCATGAATATTCATGGGCGGCGCCGGGACACCAGGGCGGCGTCGGTTTCACTAAAACGCCTGCCGGTCGCTTTTATCACGATTATTATGGCGAAAACCTGTTCCGCAGCGATATGGGGATTGAGCGTACCACGCTCGGTTCACTCCTCGACCATACCGGCGCGTTTGGCGAAAGCGAGAAAAACGCCGCCCGCGTATTCGGTGCTGACCGCTCCTGGTCCGTGGTTGTCGGGACCTCCGGTTCTAACCGTACTATTATGCAGGCCTGTATGACGGATAATGATGTCGTTGTACTGGATCGTAACTGCCATAAATCCATCGAGCAGGGGCTGATCCTCACTGGGGCCAAACCGGTATATATGGTGCCAAGCCGTAACCGTTACGGCATTATCGGGCCAATCTACCCGCAGGAAATGCAGCCTGAAACCTTGCAGAAAAAAATCAGCGCCAGCCCGCTGACCAAAACCAAAGCCGGACAGAAACCGTCTTACAGCGTGGTGACCAACTGTACCTATGACGGCGTATGCTATAACGCCAAAGAGGCGCAGGATCTGCTGGCAAAAACCAGCGATCGCATTCACTTCGACGAAGCATGGTACGGCTATGCGCGCTTCAACCCGATTTATTGCGATCACTACGCGATGCGCGGCGAGCCAGGCGACCATAACGGTCCGACCGTGTTTGCCACCCACTCCACACACAAACTACTGAATGCGCTTTCACAAGCTTCCTACATTCACGTCCGTGAAGGCCGTGGCGCGGTGAATTTCTCCCGCTTCAACCAGGCATATATGATGCATGCCACCACCTCTCCGTTATATGCCATCTGCGCATCCAACGATGTGGCGGTATCGATGATGGACGGTAACAGCGGCCTGTCCCTGACTCAAGAGGTGATTGACGAAGCGGTTGATTTCCGTCAGGCGATGGCGCGTCTTTATAAAGAGTTTACCGATGAAGGCGACTGGTTCTTTAAACCGTGGAATAAAGACGTCGTCACCGATCCACAAACCGGTAAAACATATGACTTCGCCGACGCGCCGGCAAAACTGCTGGCCACCGACCAGAACTGCTGGGTCATGCGCCCCGGAGAAACCTGGCACGGCTTTAAAGACCTGCCGGATAACTGGAGTATGCTGGACCCGATTAAAGTCAGTATCCTGGCGCCGGGTATGGGCGACGATGGCGAACTGGAAGCATCCGGCGTACCCGCTGCGCTGGTCACAGCATGGCTTGGCCGCCACGGTATCGTGCCGACCCGCACCACCGACTTTCAGATTATGTTCCTGTTCTCTATGGGGGTAACTCGCGGGAAATGGGGAACGCTGATCAACACGCTGTGCTCCTTCAAACATCATTACGACGCGAATACGCCGCTGGCGCAGGTGATGCCGGAACTGGTGCAGGATTATCCTGACACTTACGCGAACATGGGTATTCATGACCTGGGCGATAAAATGTTTGCCTGGCTACGTAAAAATAACCCGGGCGCCCGTCTCAACGCCGCCTATTCCACCCTGCCGGTTGCGGAGATTACCCCGCGCGACGCCTACAACGCGATTGTGAACAACAATATTGAAATGGTGGCGATTGAAAATCTACCGGGTCGCATTGCGGCGAACTCCGTTATTCCTTACCCGCCAGGCATCCCGATGCTGCTCTCCGGCGAAAACTTTGGCGATGAAAACAGTCCGCAGGTGGGTTACTTACGCTCACTGCAATCCTGGGATCATCACTTCCCTGGCTTTGAGCATGAAACCGAAGGCACGGAAATTATTGATGGCGTATATCACGTTATGTGCGTGAAAGCCTAATCACAAAGAGTCTTTTTTTTGAGGATGGCATGTATTCCCTGAGTATTGCTGCAAAACAATAATACTGTCATACCTTTTTGCGCGGGCCCCATCCCGCGCTTTTTTTATACAAAAATGACAAGTTTCCACTCGCGTACAACTTTTTGTACACCCTAATTCATCGTACAAATATTGTAATATTATTCAGGAAAGTTATTTTAGTGCAGTTTCAATTCATCACACAATTGACTCAGTCCCCGTTATCTCTCCCGTTTGGCGAGATCCGGTATTTTATGTTCATATTCCAGGAGTTCGGGTATGAGGATTTGCAGCAACGAACCTTGCATAGTGTTATTAACCGAAAAAGATACATGGTTACGAGTAAATGGTAAGGAGCCAATCAGCTTAAAAGCGAATCATATGGCCATTCTGGCTTGTGAAAATAACGTTATTGACATTTCATCATTAAATAGCGTGCTAGTAATACAAGTGAGTCGCAATAATATTAAAGACTATTTACAATTCCTGAATAAAGATCTCTCACACCTTCCCGTCTGGCAACGCAACGCCGATCCCTTATTGACCGCCAACTGTCTGACGCCGGATATCTTCAGGGTCGCCGCCCGCTACAGCGCGATGGAAACACCGGATGAAATTGTTAGTGAACGTACCCGTGCGCTCCTTTTCACCGTTTTATCCCGCTTTCTTGACCACAAAAAATTTATTTCTTTGTTAATGCACATGCTACGCAGCCGCATCAGTGACAGCGTTTACCACATCATTCAGAGCGATATTCATAAAGACTGGAATCTGAGCGCCGTTGCCAGCTGCCTGTGCCTGAGTCCAAGCTTGTTAAAGAAAAAGCTCAAAAACGAGAATACCAGTTATAGCCAAATAATCACGACCTGCCGAATGCGTTATGCCGTAAACCAATTATTAATGGACGGGAAAAATATCTCTCAAGTCTCACAGCTGTGTGGGTATAACAGCACATCATACTTTATTTCCGTGTTTAAAGAGTTTTATGGTATGACCCCCCTGCATTATGTTAGCCAACATCGGGAACGATCGGCTGCCTAATTTTTCTACACTCAACGATAAGACACGATAATAACAGCATTGGCGATAACCCGTCTCCGACATAATTCAGCGGCATTCTGAGGGGGTATGATACGACGTAATTTATCGTAACGAAGTCACCTTTTCAGGAGTCCAAATTATGTCTTCGGATGCTGATGCTCACAAAGTGGGCCTAATCCCCGTCACCTTAATGGTATCGGGGAATATTATGGGTTCAGGGGTATTCTTACTCCCTGCCAACCTGGCGGCCACTGGCGGGATTGCAATCTACGGATGGCTGGTCACTATCATCGGCGCCCTGGCGCTGTCGATGGTTTATGCCAAAATGTCGTCCTTAGATCCCAGTCCCGGCGGTTCTTATGCCTACGCACGCCGCTGCTTCGGGCCGTTTTTGGGCTATCAAACGAACGTGCTGTACTGGCTGGCATGCTGGATCGGTAATATCGCGATGGTCGTTATCGGCGTCGGCTATCTGAGCTATTTCTTCCCGATTCTGAAAGATCCGCTGGTATTAACGCTTACCTGCGTCGCGGTGCTGTGGATTTTTGTTCTGCTGAACATCGTCGGGCCGAAAATGATTACCCGCGTACAGGCCGTCGCCACCGTACTGGCGCTGGTGCCTATCGTAGGGATTGCGGTCTTCGGCTGGTTCTGGTTTAAAGGCGAAACCTATATGGCGGCCTGGAACGTGAGCGGCATGAATACCTTCGGGGCGATTCAAAGCACGTTGAACGTCACGCTATGGTCATTCATCGGGGTAGAAAGCGCCTCCGTTGCGGCCGGTGTGGTCAAAAACCCGAAACGCAATGTGCCTATCGCCACCATCGGCGGGGTACTGATCGCCGCCGTCTGCTATGTGCTCTCCACAACGGCGATTATGGGGATGATCCCCAACGCGGCGCTGCGCGTGTCGGCATCGCCTTTCGGTGACGCGGCGCGTATGGCGCTGGGCGATACCGCAGGGGCTATTGTTTCCTTCTGTGCGGCAGCAGGTTGCCTGGGCTCTCTCGGCGGCTGGACGCTGCTTGCCGGTCAAACCGCAAAAGCGGCGGCGGACGATGGTCTCTTCCCGCCAATCTTCGCACGGGTTAATAAAGCCGGTACGCCAGTGGCTGGGTTGCTTATCGTCGGCGTGCTGATGACTATCTTCCAGTTCAGCAGTATGTCGCCGAACGCCGCGAAAGAGTTTGGTCTGGTCTCCTCCGTGTCGGTTATCTTCACCCTGGTGCCTTATCTTTACACCTGTGCCGCGCTGTTGCTATTGGGCCACGGTCACTTTGGTAAAGCGCGCCCGCTGTATCTGCTGATTACCTTCGTCGCGTTTGTGTATTGCATCTGGGCGGTCATCGGTTCCGGCGCCAAAGAAGTGATGTGGTCGTTCGTCACGTTGATGGTGATCACCGCGCTGTATGCGTTGAATTACAACCGTATTCACAAAAACCCGTATCCGCTGGATGCGCCGGTTAAACAGGATTGACCACGTGTAGTTAATGTTATCGCAACAGGCCGGATAGCGCAGGTTATCCGGCCGCCACCAACATTAAGTTCTTAAGGTTCACTTAATTTTACTTTGTCACGATTAGCGTCACCGAATCGATGGACGCATCAACATGTTAAAGCGCTTTCTTAAAAGACCTGTTCTTGGGCAAATCGCCTGGCTTCTGCTTTTTTCCTTTTATATTGCCGTCTGCCTGAACATTGCGTTCTACAAGCAGGTACTACAAGACCTACCGTTAAACTCGCTGCGCAATGTGCTGGTGTTTATTTCCATGCCGGTCGTCGCGTTTAGCGTGGTCAATAGTGTGCTGACGCTGGCCTCATTTATTTGGCTAAACCGACTGCTGGCCTGCGTTTTTATTCTGGTCGGCGCTGCCGCGCAGTATTTTATTTTGACTTACGGCATCATCATCGATCGCTCCATGATCGCCAATATGATGGATACCACGCCCGCGGAAACCTTTGCGCTGATGACGCCGCAAATGGTGCTGACGCTGGGATTAAGCGGCGTTCTGGCAGCCGTGATTGCCTTCTGGGTCAAAATCCGCCCGGCGACGCCGCGCTTACGTAGCGGGCTTTACCGCCTGGCCAGCGTCCTGATCTCTATTTTATTAGTTATTCTGGTCGCCGCCTTTTTCTATAAAGATTACGCCTCGCTATTTCGAAATAATAAACAGTTGATCAAATCGTTAAGCCCATCGAACAGTATTGTCGCCAGTTGGTCATGGTATTCGCATCAACGGCTGGCGAATTTGCCGCTGGTACGCATTGGCGAGGATGCCCATCGCAATCCATTAATGCTGAAAGGCGATCGCAAAAACCTGACGATTCTCATCGTTGGCGAAACCTCGCGCGGCGATGATTTCTCTCTTGGCGGCTATCCGCGCGACACCAATCCGCGGCTGGCGAAAGACGATGTGATCTACTTCCCGCATACCACCTCTTGCGGTACGGCGACCGCGATCTCCGTTCCCTGCATGTTTTCTGATATGCCGCGCAAACATTATGACGAAGAGCTGGCGCATCACCAGGAAGGGCTGCTGGATATTATCCAGCGCGCGGGGATTAACGTACTGTGGAATGATAATGACGGCGGCTGTAAAGGCGCATGCGATCGCGTTCCGCATCAAAATGTCACCGAGCTAAACCTGCCCGGACAATGTATCGACGGCGAGTGCTACGATGAAGTGTTATTTCACGGTCTGGAAGACTATATCGACCATTTGAAAGGCGATGGCGTTATTGTATTACATACCATCGGCAGCCACGGCCCAACCTATTACAACCGTTATCCACCGCAGTTTAAAAAATTTACCCCAACCTGTGACACTAACGAAATTCAGAACTGTTCCCAACAGCAGTTGATCAACACCTATGATAATACCGTGCTGTACGTGGACTATATTGTAGATAAAGCCATTAACCTGCTGAAATCTCATCAGGATAAATTCACCACCAGCCTGGTCTATCTTTCCGATCACGGCGAATCATTGGGTGAAAATGGCGTTTATTTACACGGTTTGCCGTATTCCATTGCGCCGGATACGCAAAAACATGTCCCGATGCTCATTTGGCTTTCTAAAGATTATCAACAGCGTTATCAGGTGGATCAGGCCTGCCTGCAAAAACGGGCGAGCACGCTGGATTATTCACAGGACAATCTTTTCTCAACCATGCTGGGATTAACCGGCGTACAAACGACGTATTACCAGGCCGCAGATGATATTCTGCAACCGTGCAGGAGACTAAGCGAATGAAGATACTGATTGTTGAAGACGACACGCTATTATTACAGGGGTTAATACTCGCCGCGCAAACCGAAGGCTATGCGTGTGATGGCGTTTCGACAGCGCGTGCCGCCGAGCATAGCCTGGAGTCTGGTCATTACAGTCTGATGGTGCTGGATTTAGGGCTGCCCGATGAGGATGGCCTGCATTTCCTGACGCGAATCCGACAGAAAAAATATACCCTGCCGGTACTCATTCTGACCGCCCGCGATACGCTCAACGATCGCATTACCGGGCTGGATGTCGGCGCAGATGATTATCTGGTTAAACCCTTCGCCCTGGAGGAGTTGCACGCCCGCATCCGCGCGCTGCTGCGCCGCCATAATAATCAGGGTGAAAGTGAACTGACGGTTGGCAATCTGACGCTCAATATAGGCCGCCATCAGGCATGGAGGGATGGACAGGAACTGACCCTGACGCCTAAGGAGTACGCGCTGCTCTCACGGTTGATGCTCAAGGCAGGCAGTCCGGTGCACCGGGAAATTCTTTATAACGATATCTACAACTGGGATAACGAACCCTCGACCAACACTCTGGAAGTGCATATACATAATTTGCGCGACAAAGTCGGCAAGTCGCGCATTCGCACGGTTCGCGGGTTTGGCTACATGCTGGTTGCCACTGAGGAAAGCTAAGTGAGCCTGATGCGTTTTCAGCGAAGAGCGATGACCCTTCGCCAGCGTTTAATGCTGACAATTGGTCTTATTCTGCTGGTGTTCCAGTTAATCAGTACCTTCTGGTTATGGCATGAAAGCACTGAGCAAATCCAATTGTTCGAGCAGGCGCTGCGGGATAATCGCAACAACGATCGCCATATCATGCACGAAATTCGCGAGGCGGTCGCCAGCCTGATCGTCCCCGGCGTATTTATGGTTAGCCTGACGCTGCTAATTTGTTACCAGGCGGTACGGCGTATTACCCGTCCGCTCGCCGAACTGCAAAAAGAGCTGGAAGCGCGAACGGCGGATAATCTGGCGCCGATCGCCATTCACAGCTCCACGCTTGAGATTGAGTCCGTCGTCTCGGCGATCAATCAACTGGTTACGCGTTTGACCACCACGCTCGACAATGAACGCCTTTTTACCGCCGATGTGGCCCATGAGCTACGCACGCCGCTGTCGGGGGTGCGTTTGCATCTGGAATTATTGTCAAAAACCCACAATGTTGATGTCGCGCCGCTTATCGCCCGTCTTGACCAGATGATGGATAGCGTCTCCCAGCTTCTGCAACTGGCGCGCGTGGGCCAGTCATTCTCTTCCGGGAATTATCAGGAAGTAAAACTGCTGGAAGATGTGATCCTCCCTTCCTACGATGAGCTGAACACCATGCTGGAAACGCGCCAGCAAACTCTGTTGCTGCCGGAAAGCGCGGCGGACGTGGTGGTGCGCGGTGACGCGACGTTACTGCGTATGTTGCTGCGAAATCTGGTGGAAAACGCGCATCGCTATAGCCCTGAAGGAACCCATATCACTATCCACATTAGCGCCGACCCCGACGCTATTATGGCGGTCGAAGACGAGGGGCCGGGTATTGATGAAAGCAAATGCGGGAAGCTAAGCGAAGCGTTCGTGCGGATGGACAGCCGTTATGGCGGAATTGGCCTGGGGCTGAGTATCGTCAGCCGCATCACCCAGCTACATCAGGGACAGTTTTTCCTGCAAAACCGTACGGAAAGAACAGGCACCCGTGCCTGGGTGCTGTTGAAAAAGGCATAACAGGCGTTTAATACGTCGTGACCCACACATAGATAAAACTGCTGACAATCAGCACACTACACAGGGTCGTCAAACTTTTATAAATATAGCTTTTCATGACGCTCTCCTCCAAAGGTATGGAGGAGAGTATGCCCGCGAGAGATTAAGCGAACCTTAAGCGCGAAATTTATTCATCGATACGCGGATGTTGCTGTACCAGACGCGAACGTTTGACCTGCAGCTCCGCAATTTCCTGATCGATGTCGTCGATTTTCTGCTCAATATTATCGTAATGCTCACCCAGAATTTCCTTCGCTTCCTGGATGTCCGACGCCGCTGGCGTTGCGCCTTTTAACGGACGATTGGCCGTCTCTTTCATGGAAATACCGGTAATCAAGCCTATCACCGCGATGACCATCAAATAATACGCCGGCATCATCAGATCCTGCGAGCTTTCCACCAGCCAGGCCGCCAGCGTTGGCGTCAGACCGGCAATCAATACAGAGATATTAAAAGCCGCCGCCAGCGCGCTGTAACGAATATGCGTCGGAAACATCGCCGGCAATGTCGAGGCCATCACCCCGGTAAAGCAGTTCAGAATCACCGCCAGCATCAACAAACCGGCAAAAATCAGGCCAATAACGTTACTGTTAATCAGGATGAAGGCCGGGATCGCCAGCGCGAACAGCGCAATGCTGCCCATAATCACAAATGGACGTCGACCGAAACGGTCGCTCAGCAGCCCCATCACCGGCTGCACAAACAGCATCCCGATCATAATGGCGATGATAATCAACACGCCGTGATCTTCAGAATAGTGCAGGTTATGCGACAGGTAGCTCGGCATGTAGGTGAGCAGCATGTAGTAGGTCACGTTGGTGGCAATCACCAGACCGATACATGACAACAGGCTACGCCAGTGTTTGGTGGCAATCTCTTTAAAGGAGACTTTCGGCCCATCCTGCAACCCTTCGCGGTCGCCCTGCTCCAGTTTATCCACGTGCTGCTGAAACGCTGGCGTCTCCTCCAGCGCATGGCGTAAGTAGAGACCAATAATCCCCAATGGCAGGGCGATAAAGAACGGAATACGCCAGCCCCACTCAAGGAAATTCTCCTCGCCGACAATCGTCGAGATCAAGACCACCACGCCCGCGCCCAGCACGAACCCGGCGATGGAACCAAAATCCAGCCAGCTTCCCATAAATCCGCGTTTACGATCCGGCGAATATTCCGCGACAAAGATCGACGCGCCGGTATATTCCCCGCCAACCGAGAAGCCCTGCGCCATTTTACACAGCAACAACAGTATTGGCGCCCAGATACCGATCGTCGCGTAAGAGGGGATTAACCCGATACAGAAGGTACTGATCGACATAATCACAATCGTGATCGCCAGGATCTTCTGGCGCCCGTATTTATCGCCGAGCATACCAAAGAATAACCCGCCGAGCGGACGAATCAGGAAGGGAACGGAAAACGTGGCCAGCGCGGCAATCATTTGAACGCTGGGATCGGCGCCGGGGAAAAAGACTTTACCCAACGCGTAGGCAACAAATCCATAAACACCAAAATCAAACCACTCCATCGCGTTGCCCAGCGAGGCGGCGGTAATCGCTTTGCGAAGTTTACCGTCATCAATGATGGTCACATCGCCCAGTGTAATCGGTTTTATTTTTTTCCTTTTCAGCATAGCTGTCCTCATAGGCTAAGCCCTGTAGCGCTATATACGGCGGGCACTGGCATACCGCGCCAGCGTCGCCGTCGAGCGGAGGGAGGGGCGCGAACGCTATCCCTCATACAAGCGTAGCAGGTTTACTTACACTGTCCGGTTACGGACTGTACAACCGAACCTGTTGACGCCTGAATGGGCAGTTAATGACCTTTTTACCCTAACAGGGTTTAAATATGTGATCAACTTCACACATATATGTCAATTCGGTCAAAAGGTGTAAATAAGGACGCCCTAATGCGCTGTGGTGACAGTAAAAAAGCGGTTATTCGAGTGTAAACCATTGCTGACTGGCGTGGCGCAGACCCTTTTATAAAAGCGGCAATAGTCCCGACAACGCTAAGGATTTTGTGTATAATTGCGGCCTTTTTCGGCGATCTGCCATTTTTGGGCGCGTTTGCCCCCGCTGACTTTTTGAGGATACCAACATGTCATTACCCCACTGCCCGCAATGTAACTCCGAATATACCTACGAAGATAACGGCATGTTCATCTGCCCGGAATGCGCTCACGAATGGAACGATGCGGAACCCGCTCAGGAGAGCGATGAGCTGATTGTCAAAGACGCCAACGGCAACCTGCTGGCAGACGGCGATAGCGTCACCATCGTGAAAGATCTGAAAGTAAAAGGTAGCTCTTCCATGCTGAAAATCGGCACCAAAGTGAAGAACATTCGTCTGGTTGAAGGCGACCATAACATCGACTGCAAAATCGATGGTTTTGGCCCGATGAAACTGAAATCCGAGTTCGTGAAAAAGAACTGATTTACCGTGTCATTGCCCGGTAGCGCCTTGCTTACCGGGCCTGAGCGGCCCTGCCACCGACAATATTGTGCCAATTTCGAACTACACTTAACGAGCATCTCTTACCTGAGGTAACCATCATGCCGTTAAGTCCCTATCTCTCTTTTGCCGGCAACTGTGCCGACGCCATCGCGTATTATCAACAAACGTTAGGCGCAGAACTGCTTTATAAACTCAGCTTCGGTGAAATGCCCCCCTCGGCGGCGGATAACGAAGAGGGCTGCCCGTCAGGAATGCGCTTTCCCGATACTGCTATCGCCCACGCCAACATGCGCATTGCCGGCAGCGATATCATGATGAGTGATGCCAGCGCGTCGGGAACGGCGCATTATTCCGGCTTTACGCTGGTGCTTGATACCCAGGATGTAGCAGAAGGGAAGCGCTGGTTTGATAACCTTGCCGCACAAGGGCAAATCGAAATGGACTGGCAGGAGACTTTCTGGGCGCAGGGTTTCGGCAAGGTCAGCGATCGTTTCGGGGTGCCGTGGATGATTAACGTGGTTAAACATCAGCCTGCCACCTAACTCCCCGGGAGGCTCGCCCTCCCCCTTGCCATCAGATTGATCTTTGGCTGCACGTTATCCGCCGTTTAGCTGCCATAGAATAAATAATGACGGTAGTTTGCTACAGTCTGGCGAAAGATGGTTGATCCTGATGAAGCGTCGGGAGGACATTATGCCAGTCTGTGAATTACGCCACGCGACAACAGAGGATACCGATTCTGTTTACGCGCTTATCTGTGAGTTACTTAAAAATGAGCTTGATTATCAGGCTTTCAGGGATGGGTTCGCCGCTAATTTACTGGACCCCAACCTTCATTATCGTTTAGCGCTACGCAACGGAGAGGTAGTCGGCATGATCAGCCTGCATATGCAGTTTCATCTCCATCATGCCAACTGGATTGGCGAAATTCAGGAGCTGGTGGTATTACCGCCGATGCGGGGACAAAAAATTGGCAGTCAGCTTCTGGCCTGGGCAGAAGAAGAAGCACGTCAGGCGGGCGCCGAGCTAACGGAGCTTTCCACAAATATTAAACGCCGCGATGCACACCGTTTTTATCTTCGCGAAGGTTACAAGCAAAGTCATTTTCGGTTTACGAAAGCATTGTGATCTGGCAGCCGTCATCAGGAGATAAGGCATAACGTAATCAGCCGTCACCGGGTGAAGTAGCGGAGCCATCTCAATTCTACTGTCGGCAAGCCTGGATAAAGGTTAAACGGGCTGACTCGCTTCTTTAGCAAAAATGGCCCTTTTAAGTTGTAGAAATGTAAATTTATTGTCAACGAACTACACTTTTCTCTTTGGCATCACCGGGAGGGTTGCCTGAAAATCCCGGGATGAGGTTTTCTTAGAAGGACAGTGACGTTATGTTCGCAGCAATCATTATCGGTATTTTTATTATCAGCGTCATTTATGCGCATTCACGCGGTGTGGAAAAACAAAAACTTTCCCGTCAACTCTTTGACCACTCGACGTTTATGGCGCCGATCAATATGTTCATGACTCGCTTCTCAACGTTACCGGCAAAGCAGCCGTACTTTGATACCACGGCATTTCCAGAGCTGCAGAAGCTGACGGAAAACTGGCAGGTGATTCGTGAAGAGGCGCTACGGCTTCAGCATCACATAAAAGCCGCGCAGGCCAATAACGACGCCGGATTCAACACCTTTTTCAAGCGCGGCTGGAAACGGTTTTACCTTAAATGGTATTCCGATGCCCACCCGTCGGCGGAAACGTTATGCCCGATAACGACAAAGCTGGTCAACAGCATCCCCTCTATTAAAGCGGCGATGTTCGCCGAGTTGCCTCCCGGGGCCTATCTGGGAAAACATCGCGACCCCTATGCCGGTTCAGTACGTTACCATCTTGGATTAAGCACACCGAATGACGACCGCTGTTTTATTGAAGTTGATCGACAGCGCCATAGCTGGCGCGACGGCAAAGCCGTCATCTTCGACGAAACCTACGTTCATTGGGCGGAAAATAAAACTGAGCAGACGCGTATTATCCTCTTTTGCGATATTGAGCGCCCAATGAAATGGCGCTGGGCGCAGAGCGTAAACCACTGGGTCGGCGCATCGTTGATGTCCGCCGCCAGTTCGCCAAACGACGAGAACGATCGCACCGGTGCGATTAATCGCATCTTTAAATACGTTCACGCAGCACGCGATGCCGGGCAACGTCTGAAAAAGAAAAACCGCACTCTCTATTACGCGCTGAAATATCTCGTTATTGCTGCTATTTTTGCCGCGATAATCCTTTTCAGCCTCCTCTGAAGCCGGCCGCGGTATGGAACTGCCTGCCGCGGCCTGTTCTATCCTGGCGTTAGTCTCAAAGCGTTCCCTGGCCTTGAGTCTATCCATCCGGATAATTTCCACTTCAGGCAGAGCAGATTGCCGGATAGCGGCTCCGCCTTATCTGGCCTGCGCTCCGCGTTTCTCCCCATAATAAATGTCATGCGGTATTTTCTTTCGACACGTCAAAACTGACGATAGCCTGTTTTTCGTCAGGGTTTTGAGCAAAATTCGCCCGTAATATCAGGGAAAGCCCATACTAAAAAAGTGGCATAAAACATGCATACTGAGGGCGACAGCGCGTATGCGCGATTTGATTAACTGGAGCGAAACCGATGAAAAAAGTCGTCACGGTTTGCCCGTATTGCGCATCAGGTTGCAAAATCAATCTGGTGGTCGATAACGGCAAAATCGTCCGGGCTGAGGCGGCGCAGGGGAAAACCAACCAGGGTACCCTGTGTCTGAAGGGCTACTACGGCTGGGATTTTATTAATGATACCCAGATCCTGACCCCGCGCCTGAAAACCCCAATGATCCGTCGCCAGCGTGGCGGCAAACTGGAATCTGTTTCCTGGGATGAAGCGCTCAATTACGTCGCTGAACGTTTGAGCGCCATCAAAGCGAAGTACGGTCCGGATGCAATCCAGACAACCGGCTCCTCTCGCGGTACCGGAAATGAAACCAACTATGTAATGCAAAAATTCGCACGCGCCGTTATTGGTACCAATAACGTTGACTGCTGCGCTCGCGTCTGACACGGCCCATCGGTTGCAGGTCTGCACCAATCGGTCGGTAACGGCGCAATGAGTAATGCTATCAATGAAATTGATAACACTGATTTAGTGTTCGTCTTCGGGTATAACCCGGCGGATTCCCACCCTATCGTGGCGAATCATGTGATTAACGCTAAACGCAACGGGGCGAAAATTATCGTCTGCGATCCGCGCAAAATTGAAACCGCGCGCATTGCTGACATGCATATCGCGTTGAAAAACGGCTCGAATATCGCGCTGCTCAACGCCATGGGGCATGTCATTATTGAAGAAAACCTGTACGACAAAGCGTTTGTCGCCAGCCGTACCGAAGGTTTTGAAGAATACAGTAAGATTGTCGAAGGCTATACGCCGGAGTCCGTCGAAGAGATCACTGGCGTGAGCGCACAGGAAATTCGTCAGGCGGCGCGGATGTATGCCAGCGCGAAAAGCGCAGCGATCTTGTGGGGTATGGGCGTCACCCAGTTCTATCAGGGTGTGGAAACCGTGCGTTCACTGACCAGCCTCGCGATGCTGACCGGCAACCTCGGCAAGCCAAGCGCGGGCGTTAACCCGGTTCGCGGCCAGAACAACGTTCAGGGCGCGTGCGATATGGGCGCGCTGCCGGATACTTATCCGGGCTACCAGTACGTTAAGTTCCCGGAAAACCGCGAGAAGTTCGCTAAAGCCTGGGGCGTAGAAAGTCTGCCTGCGCATACCGGCTATCGCATCAGCGAGCTGCCGCACCGTGCGGCGCATGGCGAAGTGCGCGCGGCGTACATTATGGGTGAAGATCCGCTGCAAACCGATGCGGAACTCTCTGCAGTACGTAAAGCGTTTGAGGATCTGGAACTGGTCATCGTGCAGGATATCTTCATGACCAAAACCGCGTCGGCGGCGGATGTGATTTTACCCTCTACCTCATGGGGCGAGCATGAAGGCGTCTTCTCTGCGGCTGACCGTGGCTTCCAGCGCTTCTTTAAAGCCGTTGAGCCGAAGTGGGACCTGAAAACCGACTGGCAGATTATCAGTGAAATCGCCACCCGGATGGGCTATCCGATGCACTACAACAACACCCAGGAGATCTGGGATGAGTTGCGTCATCTGTGCCCGGATTTCTACGGCGCCACTTACGAGAAAATGGGCGAGCTGGGGTATATCCAGTGGCCGTGCCGCGACACGTCAGATGCCGATCAGGGAACCTCGTACCTCTTTAAAGAGAAGTTCGATACCCCCAACGGTCTGGCGCAGTTCTTCACCTGCGACTGGGTAGCGCCTATCGATAAACTCACCGAAGAGTACCCGATGGTACTGTCGACGGTGCGCGAAGTCGGCCACTACTCCTGCCGCTCAATGACCGGTAACTGTGCGGCGCTGGCCGCGCTGGCCGATGAACCGGGCTATGCGCAAATCAATACCGCCGACGCCGCGCGTCTGGGCATTGAAGATGAAGCGCTGGTGTGGGTTCATTCGCGCAAAGGTAAAATCATCACCCGCGCGCAGGTCAGCGATCGCCCGAACAAAGGGGCGATTTACATGACCTACCAGTGGTGGATTGGCGCCTGTAACGAGCTGGTGACTGAAAACCTCAGCCCGATTACCAAAACGCCGGAGTACAAATACTGCGCCGTACGCGTTGAGCCGATCGCCGATCAGCGAGCCGCCGAGCAGTATGTGATTGATGAGTACAACAAGCTGAAAACCCGCCTGCGCGAAAGCGCAATGGGTTGATCTGCCGGATGGCGGCATCAGAATGCTTTATTCGGCCTGCGTCTACTGTAGGCCTGATTAGATGCATTAGCATCGCCATCAGGCATTTTCCCTATAACAGCCTCCGCCCGGAGGCTGTTTTTTTATCCATACGATCTCTTTATACTGTCTTTTCCGTACCCTAAATAAAACTCAAAATGAAACTACTTCTTGCATTGATGTTGTTTATGACATTCTTTGCCCATGCCGCAGATCCTGAGCCGGGTAGCCAGTATTGGCAGGCAGCAGAGGCAGGTGACAGACGCGCACAATATTTTCTGGCCGACAGTTGGTTGAGCTATGGCGATTTGAACAAAGCTGAATACTGGGCGCAAAAAGCCGCCGACAGTGGCGACGCCGACGCCTGCGCGCTACTGGCGCAAATCAAAATCACTAATCCGGTAAGCCTGGATTATCCCGACGCGAAAAAGCTGGCTGAAAAGGCGGCTAACGCGGGCAGTAAAGCGGGAGAAATTACGCTGGCGCGGATCCTGGTCAACACCCAGGCCGGGCGTCCGGACTACCCAAAAGCCATCTCGCTGCTGCAAAAGGCCTCTGAAGATCTGGATAACGACTCCGCGGTGGATGCGCAAATGTTGCTTGGCCTGATTTACGCCAACGGCGTGGGCATTGCCGCCGATGATGAAAAAGCCGCCAGGTATTTCAAACGCAGTTCCGCCATTTCCCGTACCGGCTATTCAGAATACTGGGCGGGAATGATGTTTTTAAACGGTGAACCGGGCTTTATTGAAAAGAATAAGCAGAAGGCGTTGCACTGGTTGAATCTAAGCTGTCTGGAAGGGTTTGATACCGGTTGCGAAGAGTTCGAAACGCTAACGAATGGCTGATGTTTATTGCCTGATGAACGTAGTCGTTGTAGGCCTGATAAGCGTAGCGCCATCAGGCAACCCGGAGTAGGTTGCCGGGTGGCAGCGTGAACGCCTTATCCGGCCTACATTCTCTTTCGCTGTAGGCCGGATAAGCAAAGCGCCATCCGGCAATCCGTTATTGGGCGGTCTTATCAAATTTGCCCAGCACGTCGCGCTCGTAGGCCAGCGCTTTTTTGCGGTCAAACTTGTGTTCCCACTTGGCGATCACCAGCACCGCCAGCGCATTCCCCACCACATTTAGCGCAGTACGCGCCATGTCGAGGATACGGTCGACACCAGCGATAAACGCCAGCCCTTCCAGCGGAATGCCCACGCTGCCCAGCGTCGCCAGTAACACCACGAAGGAAACGCCTGGCACGCCGGCAATCCCTTTCGACGTCACCATCAGCGTCAGCACCAGTACAATTTCCTGCCACAGCGACAGGTCGATACCGTATAGCTGCGCGATAAAAATGGCGGCGATGCTCTGGTATAACGTGGAGCCGTCGAGGTTAAATGAGTAACCGGTCGGTACCACGAAACTGGTGATAGAGGCTGGCGCGCCGTAAGCTTCCATCTTCTCGATAATGCGCGGCAGTACGCTCTCGGAGCTGGCGGTCGAGTACGCCAGAATCAATTCATCTTTCAGAATGCGAATCAGAATCCAGATACTTAACCCGCACAGGCGCGCCACGATGCCCAGCACTACAAGCGCAAAGAAGATAATGGCAAAGTGTACCAGCAGCACCAGTTTCGCCAGCGGCCACAGCGACGCGAAACCAAAATTCGCCACCGTGACGGCGATCAGCGCAAAAACGCCCACTGGCGCATAGCGCATCACCATATGGGTGACTTTAAACATGGTTTCAGAGATGGAACGAAATACCGTCACCAGCGGTTCGCGGTGCGTTGCCGGCAGGGATGACAACCCCAGCCCAAACAGGACCGAGAAAAAGATAATTGGCAGCATATCCCCTTTGGCCATCGATGCGATGATATTGGTCGGCACCAGCGACAGTATCGTCCCCATCAGCCCATGCGCATGACTTTGTACTTCCGCCGTGGTGTTCTGGTATTTCGAAATATCGACGGTCGCCAGTTGCGACATATCAATGCCTGAGCCTGGCTGAAAGACATTCGCCAGCGTAATGCCGAGGATAATCGCCACCGTGGTGATCAGTTCAAAATAGAGAATGGTTTTGGCGCCGATACGGCCTAGCTGTTTCGCATCGCCAACGCCGGCGATGCCGACAATCAGAGTCGAGATCACGATCGGCACGACGATCATTTTAATCAGGTGGATAAAGATATCGCCAGCAGGCGACAGCAGGTTGGCAATCAGCCATTCACGACTGTCACTGTGATAATGCAGATAGCTGCCCAACAGAATGCCCAGCACCATAGCCAGCAAAATTTGCCAGGCCAGGCTGACTTTCAAATTTTTCATAACAACAGACTTCCTCGATGAAGCGTTGCTCTCCGCCGAAAGCATGAGAGCAATACATACTGAAAGGGTATGATTTGTGTTGCGTTGGTTTGTAGAGTTTTTTAACGCGCATAATCAGTATCATTTGCATAGCGTCTTGCGCAACCCTTTCATAACAGGGCTTTTGGCTGTTTTTATGCATAATAACGCGAGTTTATGGCGTTAATGATGAATAACTATTTGTTATGGAAAGTTTTTTACTTCGTCAAAAACGAATAATACACTGAGGTAATTAATTTTTACTTGTGTCTCATTCGCCGTTTTTTTAAACAGCACACATGACAAAAGTCACAAAAAAGAAAAAATTATTTCTGCCGATTTTGTAACAATTTAGCCAAATTAATGGCCTCTACCAGCTGCGCGCGGTTCACTCGCGGCGAGTTGGCATCCAGTAAGGTTTGCCACAGCGACACGGCTTGCGCATAATCCGCCTGCATAAACGCATCCGCCGCCAGCAGCATCTGCGCGGTCACTTCTGTCGCATCCAGCGCTAACGCTTTATTAATCATTTCACGCGTCGCAGGCGTCATATGTTGCCCGGCCTGGTAATACAGCACCGTTGCCAGCGCGGCGAAAAGCTGCGCGTTATCGCCTCGCAGACGCAACGCCTGACGATATGCCAGCAGCGCATTGTCATACGCATTGCGATAGAGATAATACTCGCCCAGCCGCGCCCATTGCTCGCTATCCTGCGGATTGGCGCGGATTTTTTCTTGCAGCCTGGAAAGCTGCGCCTCTGGCGTTTGCGGGTTCGTAAAGTCACGTAGCGGATCGGCCAGACGCTGTTGCTCGCTACGCACAGCCTGCCATTTCGGCGTCAACAGATAGCCGCCGACACAGGCAGCCACCATCAACACCGCCGCAGCCGCCAGACGCTTTACGGGCATGGGACGTAACGGCACAGTGGAGTGTTCAGACTGGCTCATTGTTCCCCCTCTCCTGCATGCTGACGCTTTCTCACCCGCCAGGCCACCACGCCCACCAGCAATAACAGCAGGTACGGCAGCGCCCACAACAGCAGCGTTTGCTCATTCAACGGCGGGTTGTAGCGTACGAAATCACCATAACGGTCGGTCATCCAGGCGGTGATTTCCGCTTCGCTTTTACCTTCGGCCACCATGCTGTAAACCTGATGGCGCATACTGACCGCCACGGGCGCATTGGATTCCAGCAAATTCTGGTTCTGACACTGCGGACAGCGCAGTTGACTGGCAATAGACAGCGCTTTTTCCTGCTGTTGCGGATTGTCAAAGCGCCAGGTATCCACCACCTGGGCGTGGGTGGTAAAAGGCAGAAAAATCAGAAAAGCCACAAGTAACATCGTCTTGCCGGATGGCGGCGTAAACGCCTTATCCGGCCTACCATGCTTTTCACTCGTAGGCCTGATAAGCGCAGCGCCATCAGGCAATAACTCAGGATGCTTCCTCCCCCGCCATCCGCTCAGCAGCGCGCCAAACACCATCAACAATCCCCCTCCCCAGATCCAGCGCACGCCGGTCTGCACGTATAAGCGCATGGCGTAACGATCCGGTCCGGTTTTTTCGCCCATCACCGCGTACCAGTCATGTAGCAGGTTCCAGTGAATCCCCGGCTCCATCATCTGTTGACGACGCGCGGCATAGAAGCGCCTTTCAGGCTGCAGGCTGCCAATGCGTTTTTCATTCCGCCACAACGTGATCCGCGCTTTTTCACTGGTGTAGTTGCCTTTGGCCTCCAGATCCAGACGCTCAAAGCGGAAAATGTAGCCCGCCAGTACCACCTGCTGCCCGGGGCTGAGGTTAAGACTGATTTCATGCCGACTGCCGCTGGAAACCATGATCCCGGCGGCGAAGATAAATACGCCCGTATGCGCCAGCAACGCCGGAAGCTGACGATGCACAGAGACTTTGCGGCTTCTGATTGTCGCCAGCACGATAACCACCAGCATCAGCAGGCCAAACGGCAGCGTGACGCGATTAAAATAGGGCGCGCCCACCGAAAGCCTTCCCCAGCCGAACAACCCGTAAATCATCGGATAGAGCGTGCCAATCAGCACAATCAGTAGCACCGCGCAAAAAAGTAATAGCGCGACCAGAATAAGCATCTCACGCGACCAGCCGCCAAAACGCGCATTCTGGCGAATTTGCTGGCCTCGCCAGGCGTACAACCCGAGCGACGCCAGGCTCAATACGCTAAACAGCGCAAACAGCGGCGCGGCGCGCACGTTATCCAGCGCAAAGGCATGTACCGAAACAAGAATGCCGGAACGCACAATCAGCGTTCCCAGCAACGAGAGGATCAGCGTCAGTATCGCCAGCAGCAGCGACCAGTGACGGAAGCTCCCGCGCTGGCGGCTGACATACAGACTGTGCAGCAACGCGCTGGCGGCAAGCCACGGCAACAACGAGGCATTTTCCACCGGGTCCCAGAACCACCAGCCGCCCCAGCCCAGTTCGCAATACGCCCACCACGATCCGAGAATGATCCCCAGCGTCAGAGCGCACCAGCCGGGTAACGCCCAGCGCCAGCACACCCAGGCGGTTGCCGCGTTAAAGCCGCCGCACAGTAGCGAGGCCAGCGCTACGCTCGCCGCGGTCATCAGGCCGCCATAACCCAGATAGAGCAGCGGCGGATGTAAGATCAGCCCCAGATGTTGCAGCATGGGATTAAGGTCGCGCCCTTCCATGGCGGGAGGGAAAATACGCAGGAACGGATCGGACCACAGCACAATAAATAGCAGCAGCGAAGCCATAATGAGGGACAAGACGCTCAGGGTCAGCGGAAAAAGCGCGTCAGATTCATGCCGGGAGCGCCAGGCGAATAGCGCCGTCCACCCCGAAAAAAGCAGCGCCCACAGCAGGAGCGAGCCTTCATGACCGCCCCATACCGCCGCCAGTTTCAGTCCCCATGACAACTGACTATGGCTATGCTGCGCAACATAAACGACCGAAAAATCGCTGGTCAGAAAACAGCTAACCAGAATCGCAAACGCCAGTAGCAGCAGCGTGAACGCCGTCCACGCGCCGCAGGTCGTCAGGCGCATGACGCCACGCCAATGTTGCCCCATCCCGCACCACGTCGCCAGCGGGGTCAGCACGTTGACCCCGAGACTCAACAACAGCGCCAGAAATCCGGCTTCAGGAAGGAAGATGTCCAGATTATGCAACCGTTAGCTGTCCCGCATAAAGAATGAAAAAGCGCAGCAGCAGCACGCCGGTCAAACTGGCGCCGCAAACGGCCAGCACGCCGTGAAACGTGACGCTACGATTTGCCCAGGGTTTCAGCAGCAGCGGGATAATCAATCCCAGCCCTACGACGCCAAGCCAGAACCACCAGCTCCAGAATCCGCCGCCCAGCGCCGCCGCCAGCGCGCGCATTTTGCCGTCATCGCCCAGCGCCAGACCGACGAAGAACGCCGCCAGCAGGAAAATTTCCAGCCATACCACCGGAACCTCCATGCGATGCACAAAGCGCGCTTCGGTGCTGTGCGGGTTGCTACGATGGCGTAACGCCATGGCGATCAGCGCCACCGCCGCGCCGGAGGAAATCCCGGAGAACAGGAATAGTACCGGCAGGATCGGGTTATTCAGGAACGGGTAAGATTTCAGCGCCGACAGCAGAAACCCGGTGTACGCCCCGAGCAGAACCGCCAGCACCAGCATTAACGTCTCCAGCGCACGGTGAAACGGCGTTATTAGCGCCAACACTTTCTGCACGATCTCTAACCGCGGCAGCCAACGCTGCTGCAGGGCAATCACCTCTTTTTCAAAGATTTTCGCCAGCCACAGCACCAGCACTACCATGTACAACTGGAACAGCATCACCCCCATCGACATCACCGAGGTAAAGCTGTAGTGGAACATCAGCTTCCAGAAGGTCCACGGGCGCGTCAGGTGAAAGACCAGAATCAGCAGACCAAGAATAATCGCCCCCGGCCCTAACACCAGCGTAGTGCGCAGCAGCGTACTGTCCGAACCGCCCGCCTCCGGATGGAAGCGGCGCAGCAGAATCGCCAACGTAACCAGTCCGGCGGAGATGCCAATCAGAAACAGATAGATGGCGATGGGCCAGTCCCACACCAGTGATGCAAAATGAAATGCAGAAGCGGATGTCATTGGCTCACCTCCCCATAGTTAAAGGGAACGCGGTAGACCTTCGGTTTTGTGCCCAGCGCCAGCTTGTAACGATAGGTGGTTTTCTGCCGCAACAAACGGGAAATATCGCTGTTGGGATCGTCCAGATTACCAAACGTCAGCGCCTTCGTCGGGCATGACTCAACGCAGGCGGGCTGTTTGCCCGCTTTCAGGTTGGTTTTCCGGCAGAAATCGCATTTATCCGCCGTCTTACTGACCGGATGGATAAAGCGCACGCGGTAGGGACACGCGGCAATGCAGTACTGGCAGCCGACGCAAAGGTCCGGATTCACGTCGACAATACCGCTGGCGGCATCGCGGAATGATGCCCCCGTCGGGCAGACGTCAACGCAGGGGGCATGGTCGCAATGCTGGCACGAGTGGCGGAAGAAGCGATACTTCACATCAGGAAACGTCCCCTGCGGCTCGCTGCGAATAATCGTCAGGCGCGATACGCCTTCCGGCACGGTGTTGACTTCCCGACAGGCATCCATGCAGGCCGTGCAGCCGATGCATAATGACTCATCGTGTACCATGCCATAACGCACGCCGTTAATATTCAACGTGTTCGCTACAACGCGTCCTGCCATCCCACTGACCGCCGCCAGCGCGCCGACGCGGGTAATAAATTGACGTCGGGTGCAACTCATGGCTGCTCCTTAAGCAACGGAACGGACGCCGGGTTAAAGTGCGGGTTAGTACGCTGATCGCTGTGGCAATCCACGCATATTTTGATCCGCCCTTTCTCGCTTAGCGTCTGCATCGTGTCTTGCTGCGGATGCAGGGAATGGCAACTGGCGCAGGTCACTTTAGTAACATGAACATCGTGCGGCCAGAACGCTTTTTGCAGTTGTTCAGGCAAGTGGCAGGACATACAGACGCTGTTCTGTTGCTCTACCGTATACATCGGGTCGTTAAAACGCATCACATCTTTCACCCCTTCACGGTGGTGAAGCGACGGTTGACCGTGGCAGTTGGTACAGGTTATCGGCAATTTATTGTTCGGGTTGATAGCGCCCGTATGTTTACCGTGCATACCTTCGGTGTCCGGCTTGTGACAGTCCAGACAGGCAGCATCCGGATTACGCTGCTGGGTGACCGTCCAGCGTTGATCCGACTCCTGCGGCGTTGGCGTGGCAGTAATTCCACTCAGGCTCCAGAACAGGCCTGACGCCAGCACCCCAGCAGTTAATAACGAACGTAATACGCTCATATTCACTCCGTTGAGTTATCCGCCCCTTACGGGGCGGAATGGGGTTATTGGCTTAACAGACCGTTTTTACGCGCCTGATCTTCCCACTGCGGTACGACCGTTTTCAGGAAGTCCTGCTTCTCCGCGTTGATTTGTTGCATATTCAAACCAATCGCTTTCTGCGCCTTCTCTTTCGTCGAAATATCCGGCAGCGGAATTTCATGGGTAATGCCTTTGGTCGCCAGCAGTCGCGCCAGTTTAGTACGGGCATCCGCGGCTTTATCCATCGCACTGCCTAACATCCGTAGACCTTCTTCCGGGGCATGCATATGAATACCGTGTGACGCAATCGCCAGATCCCAACGCCACTGCGCGTGGCGAATATCGTTCAGAATCGGTTTCATTTCCGCGTCTGTCGCCCCCGCATCCCATGCGGCTTTCGCTTCGAAGTGCGCATGTACCAGCTGATCTTCAACCTTGATTTTCAGGTCATGAATCGCCTGTTTACGCTCGGCGACCACTTTTTGCAGGGACGCTTTGTCCTGGGTGTGGCAGTTGGCGCAGGTTTGCGCGAAATTGTCGAACGGGTTGCCGATTTTATGGTCGGTGTAGAGCTTGCCTTCGGCGTTCTGTACTTTCGGCATGTGGCAGTCGATACAGGTCACGTTGTTCTTACCGTGAATGCCCGCGCTCCAGGTTTCATATTCCGGGTGCTGCGCTTTGAGCATTGGGGTTTTCGACAGCGAGTTAGTCCAGTCAGAGAAGGCGATGGCGTCGTAGTATTGCTCCATATTTTCGACCTTCATGCCTTCATCCCACGGGAACTTAACGGCTTTGTTTTTACCGTCAAAGTAGTACTCCACGTGGCACTGACCGCAGACCATCGATTGCTGATCAAATCGTCCCGCTTTATCAAACGGTTTGCCGATAGCCTCCATCGCCCGTTCGGCATAGGGGCGCGACAACGTTAACGCTGGCTTCCCCTGGGCGAAATCGTCCGACGCGGTGTTATGACAGTCGGCACAGCCCAAATCGTTGACAATTTCCGGGCCGCCGCGCGCCCATTTGCCATGGAAGTAGCCGTCTTCGCCTTCTTGTTGGATAAGGCGCGCGACATCGGGGCTTTTACAACTCCAGCAGGCCATCGGCAGCGGGCCGTCTTCCGCCGTTTTTGGCGCGCCGGTACGCAGTGTTTCGCGCACGTCAGTTACCGCATACGCGTGGCCGCGTGGTTTGTTGTAATCACGGGAGAAGGGATAGCCCGCCCACAGGATCACCAGACGAGGGTCTTCCGCCAGCGCATCTTCACGGGCAGACTGTTCTGACGTCGCTTTCCATGACTGATATTGGTCGGGGTGTTGAGGCGCGAACATTTCATTTTTCGCTTCAACAGTAACGGTTTTTGCGGATTCAGGCGTTTGCTCAGCGTAAACAGAGGTAATGAAGAAAAAAGGAAATATAAGGCTGAAGAAACGGCGTGCGCGTAGTGTTTTCCTTGCCATAGAGGTCTCATCCAGATTGCGCCATTATCTTTAATGGCGATTTTTTATCGTTTTCCATAACAGCAACCGCACAAATACTGTTATTACATTGATCTCCTCTATGTGTAACAAATAACCACACTTAAAATGTTGTCTTTAATCAATTGTAAGTGTATGTAAAATACCACTTTAGAGTTAGTAACCTGGACAAAACTCCCTCTCTTTTCTGATTTCCGGACACGGATCACTTTTTTAAAAAATTTCATATAACGTCATGTTATCCCGAAAATTTATCTAATTTTGCGGGACACAATCAAAAAATAGATTGCTGCTTATTTGCACAGTTCCCTTTTTGCGTGATCTGTCGCCCAAATACTAAACAAAACTTATTAAGACCCTACATTTAACGTTTATGCGACATATTATTAACATCCTACAAGGAGAACAACAGCATGAGCCAAACACATAAACACGCCATTCCCGCCAACATTGCGGATCGTTGCCTGATAAATCCAGAGCAGTATGAGACTAAATATAAACAGTCTATTAACGACCCCGATACGTTTTGGGGCGAACAGGGAAAAATTCTCGATTGGATCACGCCGTACCAAAAAGTGAAAAACACCTCCTTTGCGCCAGGCAATGTGTCGATTAAATGGTACGAGGACGGCACGCTGAATCTGGCGGCGAACTGTCTTGACCGCCATTTGCAGGAAAATGGCGATCGCACCGCCATTATCTGGGAAGGCGATGACGCGTCGCAGAGTAAACATATCTCTTATCGCGAACTGCATCGCGATGTCTGCCGTTTCGCGAATACGCTGCTGGATCTGGGCATTAAAAAAGGCGATGTGGTAGCGATTTATATGCCGATGGTGCCGGAAGCGGCGGTGGCAATGTTGGCCTGCGCCCGCATCGGTGCGGTGCATTCGGTGATCTTCGGGGGCTTCTCGCCGGAAGCCGTCGCCGGACGCATTATCGACTCCAGCTCGCGGCTGGTGATCACCGCTGACGAAGGTGTACGTGCCGGACGCAGTATCCCGCTGAAAAAGAATGTCGATGACGCGCTGAAAAACCCGAATGTCACTAGCGTTGAGCATGTGATCGTCCTGAAGCGCACCGGCAGCGACATTGACTGGCAAGAAGGCCGCGACCTGTGGTGGCGCGATTTGATTGAAAAAGCCAGCCCTGAGCACCAGCCTGAAGCGATGAATGCCGAAGATCCGCTGTTTATCCTTTATACCTCCGGCTCCACCGGCAAGCCGAAAGGCGTGCTGCACACCACCGGCGGCTATCTGGTCTACGCCGCGACCACCTTTAAGTATGTCTTTGATTATCACCCTGGCGATATTTACTGGTGTACCGCCGATGTGGGTTGGGTGACGGGGCACAGCTATCTGTTGTATGGCCCGCTGGCCTGCGGCGCGACCACCTTAATGTTTGAAGGCGTGCCGAATTGGCCAACGCCCGCTCGCATGTGCCAGGTGGTCGACAAACACCAGGTCAACATTCTTTATACCGCCCCGACGGCTATCCGCGCGCTGATGGCGGAAGGCGATAAAGCCATTGAAGGCACCGACCGTTCTTCACTGCGCATTCTGGGTTCCGTCGGCGAGCCGATCAATCCCGAAGCGTGGGAATGGTACTGGAAGAAGATCGGCAAGGAAAAATGTCCGGTCGTCGACACCTGGTGGCAGACTGAAACAGGCGGTTTTATGATCACGCCGCTACCAGGCGCTATCGAACTGAAAGCCGGTTCCGCCACCCGTCCTTTCTTTGGCGTACAGCCTGCGCTGGTGGATAACGAAGGCCATCCGCAAGAAGGCGCGACGGAAGGCAATCTGGTCATCACCGATTCCTGGCCGGGCCAGGCGCGCACTCTGTTCGGCGATCATGAACGTTTTGAGCAGACCTATTTCTCTACCTTTAAGAATATGTATTTCAGCGGCGACGGCGCTCGTCGCGATGAAGACGGCTATTACTGGATCACCGGTCGCGTGGATGACGTGTTAAACGTCTCCGGCCACCGTCTGGGTACGGCGGAAATCGAGTCAGCGCTGGTGGCGCATCCGAAGATCGCCGAAGCGGCGGTGGTGGGTATTCCACACGCTATCAAAGGCCAGGCGATTTACGCTTATGTGACGCTCAACCACGGCGAGGAGCCGTCGCCAGAACTGTACGCGGAGGTGCGCAACTGGGTACGTAAAGAGATTGGCCCACTGGCGACGCCGGACGTGCTGCACTGGACCGACTCACTGCCAAAAACCCGTTCCGGCAAAATTATGCGCCGCATTTTGCGCAAAATCGCGGCGGGCGATACCAGCAATCTGGGCGATACCTCGACTCTCGCCGATCCTGGCGTGGTGGAGAAACTGCTCGAAGAGAAGCAGGCCATCGCGATGCCGTCATAACCATAAATGCCGGATGGCAACGCGAACGCGTTTTATCCGGCCTACGACCCTACCCCTGCCCTCTCTCAAACCGGGAGAGGGAAATATAAAAAACCCTCCCCCAAAGGATTTCGTGTTACAGGAAGGCGGCAAGCGAGCACACCCTCAGCAGCATAGTTCAAGTTCACTATGTGGCTGGGGCGCGCGAGTGCGGCCAACGCGCCTGTAGCGCGAAAGACGCAGGGGGACCTCTGGAGAGCTCTGTGATGAATGACCAAATTTATCAGCGGATAGAAGACAGTGCGCGTTTCAGGGAATTAGTTGAAAAACGGCAACGGTTTGCCACGATTCTGTCGGTTATCATGCTGGCGGTTTATATCAGCTTTATTTTACTGATCGCCTTCGCGCCTGGCTGGCTGGGCACGCCTCTACATGCGGGAACCAGCGTCACCCGAGGAATTCCCATTGGCGTCGGGGTGATTGTGATTTCTTTTGTGTTGACCGGAATTTATATCTGGCGGGCGAACGGCGAATTCGATCGTCTTAATAACGCCGTACTGCATGAGGTGAAAGCATTATGAAGAGAGTTCTGACGGCGCTCGCCGCCGCACTCCCCTTCGCCGCTCATGCGGCGGATGCCATTAGCGGCGCGGTTGAACGCCAGCCCACCAACTGGCAGGCGATTATCATGTTTTTGATTTTCGTCGTGTTTACGCTCGGTATTACCTACTGGGCCTCTAAACGCGTACGTTCCCGTAGCGACTACTACACCGCTGGCGGCAATATCACCGGGTTCCAGAACGGCCTGGCGATTGCCGGCGACTATATGTCCGCCGCGTCATTTCTCGGCATTTCCGCGCTGGTGTTTACCTCCGGTTATGACGGGCTGATCTATTCGCTGGGCTTTCTTGTCGGCTGGCCAATCATCCTGTTTTTGATTGCCGAGCGCCTGCGTAATCTGGGACGTTATACTTTTGCTGACGTTGCCTCTTATCGCCTGAAACAGGGGCCAATCCGTATTCTTTCGGCCTGTGGCTCCCTGGTAGTGGTGGCGCTTTATCTCATCGCCCAAATGGTCGGCGCCGGTAAACTGATTGAACTGCTGTTCGGCCTCAACTATCACATCGCCGTGGTGCTGGTCGGCGTGCTGATGATGATGTACGTGCTGTTCGGCGGGATGCTGGCGACAACGTGGGTGCAAATTATCAAAGCCGTCCTGTTGCTGTTTGGCGCCAGTTTTATGGCCTTTATGGTGATGAAACACGTCGGCTTTAGCTTCAATAATCTGTTTACCGAAGCCATGGCGGTACACCCGAAAGGTTCAGCCATTATGAGTCCAGGAGGGTTGGTGCAAGATCCGATTTCGGCGCTGTCGTTGGGTCTGGGGCTGATGTTCGGCACCGCCGGCTTGCCGCATATTCTGATGCGTTTCTTTACGGTCAGCGATGCCCGCGAAGCGCGCAAGAGCGTGTTCTACGCCACCGGTTTTATGGGCTATTTCTACATTCTGACCTTTATTATCGGCTTCGGCGCTATCATGCTGGTGGGGGCGAATCCCGCCTATAAAGATGCCGCAGGCGCGCTGATTGGCGGCAATAACATGGCGGCGGTGCATCTGGCCAACGCGGTAGGCGGCAACCTGTTCCTCGGCTTTATTTCGGCAGTGGCGTTTGCCACCATTCTGGCGGTGGTCGCAGGTCTGACGCTGGCGGGCGCATCGGCGGTGTCGCATGACTTGTACGCCAACGTGTTCCGCAAAGGCGCAACCGAACGTGAAGAGCTGAAGGTGTCGAAAATCACCGTCCTGGTGCTGGGCGTGATCGCCATTATCCTCGGCGTCCTGTTTGAAAATCAGAACATCGCCTTTATGGTGGGCCTGGCATTTGCTATCGCCGCGAGCTGCAACTTCCCCATCATTCTGCTTTCCATGTACTGGTCAAAACTGACCACGCGCGGCGCTATGCTGGGCGGCTGGTTAGGTTTACTGACAGCGGTGGTGCTGATGATTCTTGGCCCTACCATTTGGGTGCAGATCCTCGGCCACGAAAAAGCGATCTTCCCGTATGAGTATCCGGCGCTGTTCTCTATCAGCGTGGCGTTCCTGGGGATCTGGTTCTTCTCGGCCACCGATAACTCGGCAGAAGGCAACCGTGAACGTGAGCAGTTCCGCGCTCAGTTTATCCGCTCCCAAACGGGATTCGGCGTACAACAAGGGCGTGCGCATTAATCTTACCGTTTCCTCCGGCCCTGTGGGTCGGAGGAAAATCAGAACATCACCCTCGCCACCAGCGGGGCTGCCAGCACCATCACCACGCCGGACAGCATCATTACCAGACTGGCGACGACGCCCTCCTGCTGACCAAGTTCATAGGAACGCGCCGTGCCCGCCCCATGTGACGCCGCGCCGAATCCTGCCCCTTTTGCCATGCCTTCCCGGATAGAGAGACGCAAAAATAGCGCGTCGCCGACCGCCATGCCAAACACGCCAGTGACGACCACGAACAGCGCCACCAGATCTGGCTGCCCGCCCAGGGGTTCTGCCGCCGCCAGCGCAAATGGCGTGGTAACGGAACGTACCGCCAGACTACGCTGAATCTCATCCGGTAACGTGAACAGACGCGCCAGCCAAACGGAACTGGTGACCGCCACCACCGTCGCCGTCACTACGCCCGCGGTGAGCGACATCCAGTGACGTTTGATAATCGCGAGGTTATCGTACACCGGCACCGCAAAGGCAATGGTCGCCGGGCCGAGCAGCCACAATAGCCAGTGCGATTCACCAATGTAGTTTTGCCAGGAGATATGACCGAACACCAGCATTAACACCAGCAGTGCCGGCGTCAGCACTAATGGCATCAACGGCAATTTGCGAAAACGGCGATACAGGCGCTTATTGGCGAAGTAAATTCCCAGCGTAATCACCAGGCACAGTACGCTTAACTGAACGTTATTCACGGTTTAGCCTACTCATCTCATAGCGATACACTTTATCCACCACCCACGCCGTCGCGCCGAGTACCATTAAGGTACTGATCGCTATCACCGAGAAAATGCGCCAGCCGTCCACCAGTAACAGATGGGCATAGTTCACTACCGCCACGACGGCGGGAACAAAGAATAACAGCATCTCCGCCAGCAGCCAGCGTGCGCCTGCGCGTACCCAGCTAAGCGGAATAATCCGGCAAACGATCAGCGCCAACATAAGCACCATGCCGACCAGATTCGCGGGCAACGGCAGGTGCAGCCAGGAGACAAGATATTGGGAAAAAATGAATAAACCTGCATAGAGTAGTACCTGAACCGGTACCTGGAGTCGTTGCACAACGGCAGGCGTAACGCGGCTTATCGCCACAGCCATGAGGGAATGTCCTGAAAAATAATACGGAGCGCCAGTATAGAGAACCTCCGTCACGGGCAGAAATGAATTAAAATCATTGCAGGCATAGTCGGAAGGAATAATCATGGATATCAGAACGCTGCGTTATTTTGTCGAGGTGGTGCGCCAGCAAAGTTTCACCCGCGCAGCGGAGAAGTTATTTGTCACCCAGCCCACCATTAGCAAGATGCTGAAAAATCTTGAAGATGAGCTTAACTGTACGCTACTGATCCGCGACGGACGTAAGTTATTGCTGACCGATACCGGACGCGTGGTGTTTGAACGCGGACTGGCGATCCTCGCTGAGTTTCGCCAGTTAGAGGCCGAGTTGAGCGATATTAACCATCTCAATAAGGGCGTGCTGCGGCTGGGTATTCCCCCGATGGTCGGCATGTTGATGGCCGGGCCAATCAGTTTGTTTCGACAACGCTACCCTGGCGTTGAACTCAAAATTTCGGAGTTTGGCGGCCTGACGGTACAGCAGGCGGTAATGAATGGCGAGCTGGATGTTGCGATGACCGCGCTCCCGGTGGAAGAAGCGAGCGGGCTGACGACGTTATCGCTGTTCAGCCATCCGCTGTGCGTGCTGGTTCCCCGTTCCGGTCAGTGGACAACCGGCGACTCCATCGCGCCTGAAGCTCTGGCGGAGCATCCTCTTCTTATCTATAACGAAGACTTTGCCCTGAGCCGCCAGTTGATGACCTTATTTAGCCAGCATGACGTAAAACCACGGATTGCCGTGCGCAGCGGGCAATGGGATTTTCTCGCCGCTATGGTGCAAGCGGGCGTCGGCATCGCCATTTTGCCGGAGCCGATTTGTCAGCGTCTGGATAAGGCCACGCTGCGCTGGCTACCGCTGGAAAGCGATCTCCGCTGGCAGTTGGGCATGATTTGGCGAGAGGGCGTGTATCTGTCGCACAGCGCCCGGGCATGGTTAACCTGTTGCGAAGGGTTTTGGCTGAAACAACCGTAAGCCATGGGTTAAGACCCTTGCCGGATGGCGGCGCAAGCACCTTATCCGGCCTACTTGTAGGCCCGGTAAGCATGGCGCCACCGGGCCTACAAGTAGGCCCGGTAAGCATGGCGCCACCGGGCCACAAGGACTACTGATTTTCTATCAGTAGCGCTTCCATCAAATCCAGGTCGTGCAGCAGCTTTTGCAATGTTTCATTGCTGATTTCTCGCGTGGCGCGCAGATGATACAACTCGGCGCGCTCGGAACGCAGCGCCGCCAGACGGAAACGTCGCTCCAGGTTTTCTTCCTGTATGGAGCTTTCGACATCGTTTCGCCCATCGGCACGGCGACGCAAGTTACCAATGACACGTGAGCTTACTTCAGTAAGCAACTGATTATCGATGTTTTCTTCGGTATCCGCCGCCAGACGCTCTTCCATTTTCTGAATGGCGACAATCGCCACTTCCGCCGTCGCCGCGCGGGCGATACGCTCCTCTTTCAACTGTTGCGCATGATCGGCGACTTCCAGATGTTGCAACAGCAGCGGCAGCATGATCACGCCGACAAATAACGAGAACAGAATGACGCCAGCCGCCAGGAATACCAGTTCATAACGCGCCGGAAATCCGCTGCCATCCGGCAAAAGTAACGGTATAGAGAGCACACCAGCCAGGGTGATCGCCCCACGAACGCCAGCGAAGGAGGCAATCAGAATTTCACGCGACGTCCAGCTGGCGAACTCCATCGGTTTCTTCTTCAAAAAGCGCAGGCTGAACTTTTTCATGGTCCACAGCCAGCCGAAGCGAACCAGCATCAATGCCGCATAAATCAGCACGATATCGGTAAAGAGCATCCAGGTTTCGACATTCGGGTCAGCTTCCGCCGCCGCCAGCGAAGATTCCAGAATCCCCGGTAGTTGCAGTCCCAACAGCAGAAAGACCATACCGTTAAAGACAAATTCCAGCATCGCCCAGGTACTGTTCGCGCGCAAACGCATTGCCAGCGGCGCGCGGCGCATTACGCCAGAACGGGTGATGGTCATCCCGGCGGCAACCGCGGCCAGGATGCCTGAGACGCCAATATGTTCGGCAATCAGGTAAGACGCGAAGGGCAGCAGAAACAGCAGGACGATTTGCGTCGCGGGTTCATCGCCGCCCCAGCGGCTCAAAAAACGCAGCGAGCGGCCATACAGCCAACTGACCACAAAACCCGCCAGAATACCGCCGATAGCGACCTTAAAAAACTCCAGCGTCGCGCCGCCGACGGTAAAGACCATCGTCCCCATCGCCACCGCGACGGCGAATTTCAGCGATACCAGACCGGAGGCGTCGTTCATTAACGCCTCTCCCTGCAGAATGCCCATGATTTTTTTCGGGATACGCCCCTCGCCCACAATTCCGGAGAGCGCTACCGCATCGGTCGGCGACAGCACGGCGGCCAGTGCAAAGGCGGGGATCAGCGGAATGCCGGGCACCAGCCAATAAATCAGGAAGCCGATTCCAACGACCGTTACCAGGACCAGCGCCAGCGCCAGCCCGAAAATCTCTCGTCCATGCTCAAGAAATTCACGGGTCGGCGTCTTCCAGCCATCCGCAAACAGCAGCGGCGGAATAAACAGCACCAGGAAGAGTTCCGGGTCGAATTCCACATGCAAACCAAACGTCGGCCACGCCAACAGCGCGCCAACGGCGATCTGCATAAGGGGTAAAGGAAGCTGGAAGGGTAATACACGCGTAAATACCCCCGACAGCGAGACCACAAGGGTCATGATGAGTATTGTGAAGAAAATTTCCATGCGTTCCCTGTTTGCGATGTTTTTTATGATGGAGAGAGGCATCATGCCTCGGTTTCACCTTCTTCAGATTAACGCAAAAGGTAACGTGATGTGTCCTGAAAATGAAAACAGGCGGCCAACGCCGCCCGTTTTTCAGAATGAAGGCAGAGCTAGATAGCCCAGCCGCCGGCATAAAAAGCGACCAGCGCGACCGCAATGACGACAGTCCCGATATTCAGTTTACGCCATTCACCGGAAACCAGACGCCCGACGACCAGCGTGGCAAAGCCAATCATAATCCCGGTGACAATGTTACAGGTCAGTACAATAAATACAGCCGTTACCAGCCCCGCCATCGCATCGACGAAATCAGCAAAATCGATTTTCGCCACGTTACTCAGCATCAGTAGACCGACATACATGAGCGCCGGGGCGGTTGCGTAGACGGGAACGAGATAAGAGAGCGGCGAAAGAAACAGGATCAGCAAAAACAGCACGCCCACGGTAATCGCCGTCAGGCCCGTTTTACCGCCCGCCGCCGTACCGGCCGCAGACTCGATATACACCGCGGCGGGCGCTGCCCCGACCAGGCCGGAGAAAACGCTACTCAGGGAGTCGGTGGTTAGCGCTTTGCCGCCATCGATAATTTGTCCGTCTTTGTCCAGCAGATTAGCCTGCCCTGCGACCGCACGGATCGTGCCGGTCGCATCAAACACCGCCGTCATCACCAGCGCCAGTACGCTTGGCAGAACGACAGGGTTTAACGCGCCCATAATATCCAGGCTGCCGATCAGCGAGTTGCCGTTTTCATCGCTCAACGAAGGCATGGCGAAAATGCCGGAAAAATGGACGTTAGGATCGAAGAGCAAACCCACAATAGAAATGCCAATAATGGTCAACAGAATGCCGCCGGGGACTTTCAGCTTTTCCAGACCGAGAATAACAGCCAGACCCACAAGCGACATAATCACCGGGAAGGTATCGAAATCGCCCAGCGCGACCGGCAGGCCATCCAGCGGGTTTTTAATGACCAGGCCGACGCCGTTGGCGGCAATCAGCAACAAAAACAGGCCAATACCGATACCGGTTCCGTGGGCCACGCCCTGCGGCAAGTTACGCAAAATCCAGCTACGAATGCCGGTAGCGGAGATAATGGTAAACAGTACGCCCATCAGGAATACGGCGCCAAGCGCGACCGGGACGCTAATATGCTGCCCCAGGACCAGGCTAAACGCGGTAAACGCCGTCAACGAGATAGCGCAACCGATAGCCAGCGGCAGATTCGCCCAAAGCCCCATAACGATAGAGCCGACGCCTGCGACCAGGCAGGTCGCTACAAAGACGGCGGCAGGCGGGAACCCGGCTTTACCCAGCATCCCTGGCACCACGATGACGGAGTAAACCATCGCGAGAAACGTGGTTAAGCCAGCAACGACTTCCTGGCGAACGGTGCTCCCGCGTTGTGAAATTTTAAACCAGGCGTCGAGTGAACCGCCGGTACGCGCTGAAGGCGTAGACATAGAAAACATCCCCTGAGAATTTATTATTCGTCGGTATACGTGGGAGGTAATCCACTAACAGCGCAACGTTATCTCCTTGTGCTACATTTACGACAACCGGGGCGCCGCAAAAAAGCAAACGTTTAGCTCCACGTATACAAAACGGGTGGCAAAAAAAAGCAAACGATTATCCAGCGATCATCAACGCTTTTTCAACTGAACTTTGCCGCTTTTTATGCTTTTCTGCTTAGTATGCTCAATAAATCGCCAGACGATGCGCAAACGTTATCGTCCCTGCGCAATCCAGCAACAATTTTTCGCATCGCTGTTAGCAAATACGTTGCGCAATCTGCTCACAAAAACGCCATTATCCGCCGGGAATGGTAAACGGACCGCCCTGCTGAATCGCTCGCTGCCAGGCTGGACGCATTTCTACCCGCGCTTTCCATGCGTTGATATGGTCGAGATGAGCGATTCCGCCTCGGGCAAGCAGCGCAAATAGCGGGAAGCTCATCTGGATATCCGCCATACTTAACTGCTCTCCGGCAAACCAGGGGTGATTTGCCAGATGCCCGTCAATAAAGCGCGCATGGGTTTCCAGTTGCGGATTGAGGTACGCTTTTTGCGCGCCCTTACCGATAACGCCGCCCAACGTTCGCAGGCCCAATGGTACCGGCGGTTTACCCAGAGAGGTAAAGAGCAGTCTCATCAATAGCAAGGGCATGAGAGAACCTTCAGCGTAATGTAGCCAGAAG
Organism: Salmonella sp. SAL00670; assembly: GCF_046552235.1. Taxonomy (NCBI): domain Bacteria; kingdom Pseudomonadati; phylum Pseudomonadota; class Gammaproteobacteria; order Enterobacterales; family Enterobacteriaceae; genus Salmonella; species Salmonella sp. SAL00670. The sequence goes on along the minus strand of NZ_JBGDUO010000004.1, from coordinate 106,526 downwards.
CGATAGTGTTGTTTCCCCTGCGCATCCGCAGGTTTAAAGCGTCCGATACTGTCGTAAGTGTCCTGCAAATATTCCAGGATGGCGCCCGATTCCGCAATAACCATACCATGATCTTCGATAACCGGAGACTTGCCCAGCGGATGCACTTTTTTCAATGCCGGCGGCGCCAGCATGGTCTTTTCACGCTGGTAACGCACAATCTGGTAAGGCAACGCCAGCTCTTCCAGCGCCCACAGGATGCGCTGCGAACGAGACTGATTTAAATGGTGCACCGTCAGCATGGCTGTCTCCTGTAAGGTATGCCAACTAACTATAGAAAATTATGGCAGTTGCCGTAAAAATTTCGGCTAAAAAATCAGCATTTCGCTGGCGAACAGGGCGTCGTCGCTTACACTTACAGTATCAACACAAACCGGAACCTCCACCATGTGCTCGATATGAGGGGTGTTGACGTCGGGGGAAACCCTCCTGTAATCAGCGGGATAGAGCGAAAGACAAAGACCGGAAACAAACTAAAGCGCCCTTAGCGGCGCTTTAGTTTTAGGTGAACTCAGCCCGATGGCCGAGTGCATGTTAATCATCTTCAAGCAGCCGGGCGCCCGTCCCGTGTTCGCCAAGCCTGTCGCCTGGATTTCGCAGCGGACAGTCGCTACGCGATAAACAGCCGCAGCCGATACAACCGTCCAGCTCATCGCGCAACGCCACCAGCGTATGAATACGTCGGTCTAACTCTTCGCGCCACTGCGAGGAGAGCTGCTTCCACTCTTTCGCGCTTAACGTATGCCCTTCCGGCAAGATACCAAACGCGTCGCCGATAGTTGCCAGCGGGATGCCGATACGCTGGGCGATCTTGATAATCGCGACATAACGCAACACGTCACGCTTATATCGCCGTTGGTTACCGCTATTACGGATACTGGTAATTAGCCCTTTGCTTTCATAGAAGTGCAGGGCGGACACAGCAACACCGCTACGTTTCGCAACTTCCCCCGGCGTCAGTAAGGCTTTTAAACGGGGAGATTTTTTTTCCATAAATCGCTTTACCTCAAGTTAACTTGAGGAATTATACTCGCCCGCAGACAAAACGACGAATCGAATACTGTTTAAGAGGCAACAATATGTCGCATCAGCAGATAATTCAGACCCTTATCGAATGGATTGATGAACATATCGACCAACCGCTAAACATTGATGTGGTGGCAAAAAAATCGGGCTATTCCAAGTGGTATTTGCAGCGGATGTTTCGTACGGTAACGCATCAAACATTAGGCGAGTATATTCGCCAGCGCCGTCTCCTGTTGGCGGCCGTTGAGCTACGAACGACCGAGCGCCCGATTTTTGATATCGCGATGGACCTGGGCTATGTATCGCAGCAAACCTTCTCGCGTGTATTCCGCCGCGAGTTCGATCGCACTCCCAGCGATTACCGTCACCGCCTGTAGGGCGTCTGCCCGCGTATCGTCAGAGGCGCGGGCGTTTGTTGTAGCCAGGCGATGAATTCCTGCGGTGGTAACGCCTTCGCAAAGTGCCATCCCTGACAATACTGAACGCCGCGTTTTAGCAACCAGCTAACCTGTTCAGCCGTTTCAACCCCCTCCGCAATGATTTTTAGCCGCAAACTTTGCGCCATTTCAATAATATGTTCCACAATCAAATGGCTGGCGCTATTAGTGGTTAGCGTGTCGACAAAAGATTTATCAATTTTTAAAAGGTCGACATTTAATGAGTACAGGTTATGCAAGTTCGAATAGCCGGTACCAAAGTCATCAATTGCCACCTCGTATCCCGCCTGGCGAAACGCCTGAATAATCGGCGTCATTTTAGGCACATCAATAAATCCGCGCTCGGTCACTTCAACTTTTATCTGTTGCGCAAGCACTGAATGCTGACGCGTTTTTTCATGAATCATCACAATTAGCCGGGAAGAGAGAAAATCAGCGGCAGAGAGATTGATAGAGACATAAAGATGCGGGTGCGCGGCCAGAAAACCACCTAAATCATTAAATACCTCTTCGACGACATAATCGGTGATCTGCTCAATCATCCCCTCTTTTTCCGCCAGCGGAATAAATTCGCACGGGCTCATCACCGGACCGTGATAGCCCGGCCAACGCAATAGCGCTTCGGCACCTACACATGTCCCGTTTCGGATATCAATGATCGGCTGATAATGAAGGCAAAGCTGGTGCCTGGTAATGGCCCGTTGCAGCAATCGACGCGGTGAGTAATATGCCTGCCGGGATCGTGACCACATAAATAAGATGATAATGCTACAGATGATCCCTAACGGTAGCGTTAACGTAAGCTGATGAAAGAGGTTCTGGTAAAAGCGTTGCTTTGAGGTTGAAACAATCGCGGCAACCGGTCGTTTTGCTGATTTAACCAGAGTATAAAAACGCTCACCCTGTTGGAACACAGGTTCACTCCGTCGTACCAAAGGTAATAGCTGATCAGCCTGCGCCTGTTCACTCAGGGAGAAAAAGGTGTTGGTCACCGTATCATACATTCCCCAGGCCAACGCCGGATCGTCTGACATCACCTCGCTATAAGATAAGGGATTGATAACCGCGACATAGTTTCCCCGCTGCATATATGTCATTTTATAACCGTTGAAAAAAGGCGTATCACGATAGTAATAAATAGCGATGTCAGGCTTTCGTTTATAGTCAGCGCGGGGAATAAAATAAGGACTTGTTGGCGTCATAACCGTAGAGCATAGAAAACGCTGGCCCTTAGCATAAATCAACTCATTAATGTACAAACGACCGCGGATAATATTCAGCATTCGCTGTTGATGGGCTGGCGTACAGGCTTGCCCCTGATATTGTTCAGCAGCATCGCGGGCTAAATCTGCTTGCAGGATAACCCGCTCCGTTTTATCTAATACCAACTGCGCAAATGAATGTAACTGATTTCTGGTTTCAGAGACTGCCCGGATATGAGCAAACCAGATCGCCAGCAATACAGGAAGTAACACCACAATGATCGTTCCGAGAAATCTCAACACCTTGCGTCGTGTGCTTTGACTCATTTTCAGCCTATTTCCCTGCATTATTTGTGACTATTATTGGCAAAATAAGACGTGAACCAAACGGAGGTTTACGGTGCATGAATTTATCAATATTAGCAACAGACTTTTACCGATCAACATTTACCATTAATAACTACGCGCAATCTCTCTCGCATACCTGGCAGGACGCTAAATATTTTTGACAATATCAGATTTATACTCAAGTAAACGATGGGGTATACATCTTTACTCCTTTCTTTTGATAAATAACTTGATATTTTTATCAGGTCTGAATTTCACGAAAAAAAATAAAAGAGTAGTAATAATACATCTTTGCTTTCCGGCAGTTTCTCTACGGACGCGTAGAAGTCACACAAAAAATACGGTTATAAAACGCACAAAAAATACATTGCCGATCTGGCGAACAAGCTGGTTTTTGTGATATAGTTCACAAAAACAATGAAATAGAAACAATGTTTCATTCGATGTTGATGTGACGTCCGTCGATAGCCAGAATATCCCATGCTTCCCGGGAGCAACGCCGCGCTGTCCTGGACAAAGGTCTATTCAGAGGAAATGTTTCATGGCTGCCATAACCACTGGTGTCGTTCTTCTCCGTTGGCAACTGCTGAGCGCCGTGCTCATGTTTTTAGCCAGCACGCTCAATATCCGTTTCCGTAAATCAGATTATATTGGTCTGGCGGTGATCAGTAGCGGTCTGGGCGTAGTATCCGCCTGCTGGTTTGCCACCGGTTTACTCGGTATTACCATGATGGATCTCGCTGCGATCTGGCATAACATTGAAGCCGTAATGGTCGAAACGATGAGCCAGACCCCACCAGAATGGCCGATGGTGCTGACCTGATAGGCTATCGCTGCCGCTGAAGTCGCCCACCGGTTATCTCAACGCGGAATCGCGCGCCAGGGGTAGCCTTGCGAACCATCACGTCCCTCGCATTGCCGTTGATGAGGGCCGCCAGGTGTGGTTATCCAAAAATGGCAAGTGGAATAGCCCTAACAGAATCGAGCTAAACTTATTGAAGACGTTGCCGACTCGTTAAATGACAAAAAAGACCCGTTTGTGCAACGGGTCTTTTTTATTAAGCAGTACCACCTGATAACAGCGACAAGCGCTGCTTATTTTACATTAATAATTTATCCGGAGAACAATCACGGATTATTTTTCCACCTTTCATTACCAGGACCCGGTCAAAATACTTTATCAGATATCGACGATGCGTCACCATGATCAACGTTTTCCCATGAATAAACTCATCTAAGTTATCAAAAATTTGCTTCTCGGTATTCTCATCCAGATTTGATGTTGGTTCATCCCATAAAAAGACGCTGGCGTCACTACTCAGACTACGTGCTAATAATAACTGCTGCTGCTGTCCGGATGACAGGTTTTTAGCCATAAAATTCACCGGAAACTTCAGCCCCATAGGATGTTGCAAGATAAAACCACAGTTCGCCAGCTGAAGCGCCTTGAGTACCCGGCCCCTGTCGTTTTGCGGTTTTAACGCGAAATTACTTTCAATGGTTCCGGTGAATAAAACATCATGTGTCGTCACCACGCTTAAATGCTGAGAAAAAAAGTTCTGCGATAAATGTCCTAAGTTATATCCATCATATAAAATGGCACCGTCTGTTGGCGAAAGGTAGCCAGATAGCATTCCCAGTAATGAGCTTTTTCCTGCTCCGCATTCGCCTACCACCGCGACACGTTGCCCCGCAGGTATGTCTATAGACAGTCGGTTAATAATCATCGGAGATTGAGCATCATACTGATAACTCACGCCCCGGATAGAGATATCGCCATTGCACTTTGATATTGACTGTAATGCCGGTGTTTTTTCTGCCTGATCTTCATCAAAAAAAGAAAGCAGATCCTTACCGGTTTTTTCTGCTGATAAAATAGAGATTAATGTAGAAGAAAAATTCGAAATGATCCCGGAAATACGGCCAGAGACAATGACAGATGAAACAATTGCGCCAGTAGTAACATCACCCTTGATTACCATAAAAAAGGCTATTACCATAATAGTTATTTGGGTAATAGATGACATACTCCCCAATATAGATTGATAGATAAGATTTAATTTCCTTATCTTCAGGTTAAGATACGACTGTTCATTTGATGTATTAACCCAATCAAAAAGTAAACCTTGATTATTTAAGGTATGGATCATTTTAATAGATAAGAAAACTTCTGAGATAAAAATATTCCTGTTCTTCTGTCCTTCTTTTTGTTTGTTCATTAACTCATTAGTATAATGGTGGTTAACGAGGGAAATAATAATAGAGACGATAAACATGGTAATAGGTACAATAACAACCAGACCTAAATTTACATATATAACAATGAGAAATATAATAAATATTGGAATATCGGCTATACGTTGAAAGATCGAGTTTAATAAAACGGGTTTAATTTTCTGAAACTCATTCCATAGCACAAATGCTGATGACATGGATCTGCCATTTTTCTTTTTACTATAAAGTACCGCTTCAAGAAATGCGATATCAATATCGACGTCATCCTGCCTTGCTGTGATAGACTGATAAATATCTTTCGAAGTACGAAGGATAAACTCAAAAACAATAAATACAGCAACAATTATAGCCACGCCAAATAAAGATGAAACCGAAGCGCTTGGAACAAGCTTATCATAGAACAGATTACTAAATACTGGGATAGTTAACGCAAAAATTGCCATAAAAAGAGATGAAAAGAAGTATTTAGTATAAAAAATCTTGTTCATCGATAAAGAGTTTTTTATGATATTTTTTACTCTTATACTATCAACAACTTTATTTAAAGGTAGTATACTAAATGCAGATAACTCTTTTAAATATTCATCTTCAATTTCAACATAACAGAGTTCACCGCGCGCGTTTACCAACTTTATTTTTTGCCCGCCGCTCACACACACCATCCACTTCATTTCTGGTGTTAATAGTAAAATCGGCATAGGCTCATTTAGTAAATCCTCACCATTATTAAATAATATATCCTGTAGAGAAAGCCCTAACGACAAAAAGAAATTCTTCATTTGTATAGAGTCATCAGTGTTATTTCTGTCGTACTTTTTAAATCTTAAATTTATATCATCCTCTTTGATATCAATTTTTATGTTGAATTTTTTAGACACTATAGATAATGCCGTTTCCGCACTTAAATAATAAGGTTCTAGTTTTTTATCCATAAGTAAACCCCCTCACCCAAAGGTGAGGGGCCTCCGTTATTATGCGTGTTCTTCTTGATTATCTACAGGTAGCGTAACTTCATTAACGGCGAAAACATCAATAGCGCCGTTATTGTTGTGCCCTACAGAACTCGTGGAAGGGGAATCATTAATATCATCCTCGGTCTTTCCTCTTGCATTCATTGCGTTCACAATATCCGCCGAGGAGTGATCGACTGAGAATGTTTTCTCCTTAATCAGGAAATCATTGTCTTTATCAATGAATTTCACGTCCATAGTATATTCACCATCTTCCAAAGATAGCGGAACTTCGAATATTGCTTTCTGGTTAGTTATCGGCAGAGTAAACTCTTCTCCTTCAAACATAATACTGACATTAACAATATTCTCAGGTACTGATATTTCAAAAGAAGGTGTCTGACTAATTGAACGATCTATTTCATCCCCAGAGTCAGCGTTTAACAATGTAATACTATAGGCTGTCTCCTTCACCACGCTTTCTTCCGCCGCAGACGGCACTGTACGAAGATGCGTAGCGCTTTCGGCATTCACTGTTTCAGACTCCGGTGGAGTAACCGCTGTTGCCGTGGCGTCATCGCTCGCATCGTCATGCTGGCTATCCGCTGTTACCGTCACCGTTGAGTCAACCGTCACCGCTAGCGAAGCAGATTGCTGTGAATTCCCCGCGCGATCCACCACCGTCACGCTCAGCGTGTAGGTACCATCATTCCAGGCGGCTGGCGGCGTGAAGGTCCAGCCATCCGCGCCTTGCGTCGCCTGATAGGTGTCTGTCACGCCGTTATGCGTCACGTTTACGGTCACCCCGGTCACATCAGCATCAATATGCTGCAGCGTGAACTTAGGCTGGGTGTGATTCGTCACGTTATCGCTGTCTGAAACGCCATTGTCTTCACCTGCTGCCAACGCAATCTCCGGCACCGTCAGCGTACTGTCGATCGTAACGGTAATGGGTAACGAGTTTTTCTGATTACCCGCGGCATCGCTTGCGATTACCGATATCGTATAGGAACCATCAGCTAACGGTGTACCTGGCGTAAAGAACCAAACGCCATCGGCATTTTTTTCAGCATTATATACGGTCCCATTGATATCGACCTGAACGACCACAACATCGCTTTCCAGATTCCCGATAATAAAGGTAGGTTGCTTATCTCGCGTAATATTATCGCCCACCGTACCACTGTCTGAGTCTGGAGATAATGAAATAACGGGAACCTCTTTCATGATATCGAGAGAGACATCATCACTCCGGTTACCAATCGCATCCACACTCGTAATGGTAAACTTCCCTTCCGATGGATACGGGATAGCCATACTCCATTTACCATTATCAGGAACGGTTAACGTATAAGTATTCCCATTACTATCGGTTATTATTAGCTGAGATTTGGCTTCCGCCGTCCCCTGCATAATAATTAGATCGTTGACAATATCTGAATAAGTTACGACCGGAGCGTTTGGTGGCGTTCGATCAATAAATATTTCATGTACCTCTTCCTTACGGTTGCCTGCGTTATCCTCAATACTCAACGTGATATCGTATTTACCTTCCGGAAGCTGATCGGTCGATAATTCCCACTGCCCATTAGCCGCAACGACAGCGGTTGCCAACGTGACCCCTGCCACGATTAATGATACCGTAGCGCCAATTTCCCCCATACCTCTCATGGTAATAGTGGAGCTATTACTCCACCAGTCCGTTTTCGATGATGATTTATTGTCATCAAGCTCGCTGGTAAATACCTGGATATGCGTATCGACCCAAATGGAATACTTTTCCTGATTTACGTTACCAGCACGGTCCGTAGATTTAACAGTGATATCCAGTTGGCCTTCTGTGAAATAAAGCGGGTTCACCGGCATCTGCCAGTGGCCTTTGTCATTAACCCAAACTTCCCCCACATTTAAGCCATTAATGATGATTTCTATTTTGCTATTGGGCTCGGCACTGCCACTAAACAATAAGTTACGTGTCGTGTCCGTTATATATATTTTGCCATCACTACCGGTCATCTCTGCTAACGTTTGTCCGCCGATAGAATCAATAGCGACAGGCGTCGTATTTAAGGTATCGATAGTAAAGTTTAGCGTTTTCGAGGTAGCCGTGTTGCCTGCTTTATCGGTGATAACATAATAAATGCTATGGGAACCATCGCCCAACGGTGACTCAGGTCGATAAACTTGATTTCTGTCGGTCACCGTGATCGTATCGACTAACACCCCATCAATGAAAATCTGAACACTCTGGTTCATTTCTCCATAAATACTAAACGCAGGCCGGGTTTGACTCGTTATACTATCATTACTGAAAATACCGTTATCAGAACCTGCCATCATAACAGGATTATCGATAAACGTACTGGTATCTATCGTGACGAGTAAGCGAGGCGATTCTGCTGTATTACCTGCCGGGTCTTCGGCAACCACTCGGATAGAATATTCACCATCTTTTAACGCATTATCAAACTGATAGGACCAGGTTCCATCTTCAAGCACAAGAACATTTGCCACGATCTTTTCATCCACATAAATATGGATTGTGGCTCCCGCTTCTGCGGTGCCAACTAACACAGGCTTGTTGTGACTAGTAATCAGATCGTCAAGTGAACCAGAGTTGCTCGCATCTTCAAGGTTGAGCGTTGGGAAGTCGGTTGATGAATCGACATCCACGCTATAATCCTTGCTCACTTCAGTGTTGCCAGCAACGTCAGTAATGCTGAAATGAATATTAAACGTACCATCATCTTGCAGCAGTATCGGCGCGCGCCATGTGCCATCAGCCTCAACCATAACAACGTTGACTAATTTACCATCGACAAAGATGCTGACCTGAGAACCAGCCTCCCCGACACCTGAGACTGACAACGCCCGGTTATTAGAGAGGGCCGGTAATGAATCTTCATCAATGTCAAAGACAGCAATTTGAGAATCGATTGTCACGGTTGTAATCGCAGACTCAACCCGGTTACCAGCAGTATCCGTAGCAACAAATTGCACCTGATACTCGCCGTCGGCGCTATTTGCCGGCATGGTATAGCTAATATTACCTGACGAACTCGCCTCTACTGTGCCTTGTAACACACCATTAATATAAACCTGTACCGTCGCGCCGGGATCGGTCATGGCAACCAGTACCGGAGACTTATTATTGGTAATCAGATCATATTTATCACCGCTATTAGTATCCCGACTTAATGAAATATCGCTGATTTCAATCTGCGTATCATGTTCTATCAGAATCTCTTTTTGTTGGCTGTTGCCCGCTTTATCTTCCGATACCACGACAAAGGCATTACTACCTTCACGCAGATCTAATTCTGCGCTCCATCGACCATCATTGCCTACCACCAGGGTAGCAATAACCACTCCCTGCGGATTCCTGATGGTTAAAGTACTTCCGGCTTCGGCAGTACCATCGATGGTGACATGAGATTTATTGGTGATCCAGTCGCCAACTTTGCCACTGTCATCAGCTTCGCGTAATACCACGGTTAACGGCGAAATTACCGTATCCAGTATCACATTCTGCGGACCAAACTCTCTGATATTGCCGGCAACGTCTTCAACTTTAAACGTTAATTCATAATTACCGTCATTACCCAAAGCGGGTAATACTACGCCCCAGTGTCCTGCGCCTGTCGTATAAGCAATCGCTTTTTCAACGCCATTCACAAAGATAGTGATTTTGCTGTTTGGCTCACTGGTGCCGCCAATCTCCGGCGTCACCGTGTTGATATATCCGCCCTCATGCATTCCAGATATATTCCATACCAGTTCAGCAACCTCGGTATCGATAGTGAGATCAACGGCGGTAGAACGCAGTTCGCTATTATCGCGAGGGTTGACGATACCCACCTGGACGACATAATGGCCATCTTTCATTTCCGATAACTGGAAAGTATATCGACCCGCTGTATCCGCTGTCGCCTCGCCGACCTTCACGCCATCCACATAAATACTCACAATCGTATTAGGTAACGTGCTCCCAATCAGGGTCGGCGTTTTATTATTCGTCGTAAAGTCTCCTAAGGCACCACTATCGCTCTCCTCGCTGAGCTTTATGGTTGGAGGCGTGACATCAATAACAGGTATTACTACAGGAAAGTCGACCTGCGACGATTCATTACCCGCTTTATCTTTGGCAACAATGCTCACAACATAGGAGCCTGGCGCTAATACTGATGGCGGCGTCCAACTCCATTCGCCATTCGCATTGGCGTTTGCGGAGCCGACCACTTTCCCATCCCACTGAATCATAATCGTCGAGAACGCTTCGGCAAACCCTTTGAACTCAGGACGCAGGCTGGTTGCTTCATGCTGATCATCAATAGATGGATCCGAAAGGCGAATGGTGGGATCGATCGTAACCGTATCGATAGTGAATCTTTCCTGCGTTTGCGCAGTATTTCCCGCGACATCTGTTGCGACGACGTTGATGGTATACATGCCATCCGGCAGTATATTCGGCGTCACACTCCAGTTGCCATCAGCGCCAACCGTAATCGTTTGTTTTAAAACCTCCCGACCTGACTTATCGTCAACAATGGTAATCACCAGTTTCGCATTGGGCTCTGCAGTACCTTCGAATTTGGGATTTTGCTTATTCGTAAGGTTATCGCTATTGGAATTTCCGGTATCAGACGCTGGCTCCATTCTGACACTGACGCTTGTCGTGGTATCAATGGTAAAGGGCAGCTTAGTTTCAGAAGTATTTCCGGCAATATCTCTGAAGACAACAACGGCTTCATATACGCCATCGTTTAACGCAACGGGAACCTGGAATTCCCAGAGGTTATTGCCATTTGCCGTAACCGGATAAGAAACGCCGTTAATTCTGATTACAACAGTATCAATATCGGCGGGTACATTGCCAATAACGAAACGTGGTTTAGTGACACTCGTAATATTATCAACAGCGCTTTCGCCAGTATCATCCGCATCCAGCAAATCAATACTGGGATCAGAAACAATAGTGTCTATTGTGAATGATACCTCTTTGCTAATTTTATTACCTGCGATATCTTCAGCCACTATTTCTATTTTGTAAGTTCCATCCACTAACGGTGTATCAGGGGTAAACAGCCATTTATTACCTGCCCCCTGAGTCAGTGTGCTGGATTTCCCGTTTAAAATTACCGTCACGCTCTGCAGCGGTTCTCTGGCTGAAATTTCAAAACGTGGAGAGGTAATATTCGTAATACCATCCGTAGAATCCTTTCCGGCGTCGTCCAGCATCACGACGCTCAGGCCGTCAATCTGCGTATCCACGGTGAAGCCCAGCGTGGAATTTGCCGTATTCCCTGCCCGATCCGTCGCCTGGACATGGAGAGTATAATGACCATCAGGCAATGCGCTACCTGCAGTAAATTCCCACTGCCCGGCCGCATTTTTACTGATGGGCGTCCAGTTTACGCCATCGAAAGAAACCAGCACCGATGTCACATCATCAGGCGTTGCAATTTCAAAAGAGGGACGGGTAGCATTGGTGACATTATCGTGATCGTTGACGCCGCTATCTGTTGTTAACGTAACACTGTCAATCTGAACCTGCGTGTCGATTTCAATCCGCAGTTCGGCCGATGTTTTGGTATTACCAGCAATATCCGTTACGGTAACAGAGATCGTATGCTGACCGTCAGACAGCGGTTGATCCGGCGTAAAGGTTAAATTCCCCCCTGTGTTTTCAATGGTGTAATCCCGACCATCAATATGAACCACAATGTGTGATACATCATTATCGACATTACCGATAATAAACACCGGTTTGTTAATCCTGGTAAGATTATCATTAGTATCATCACCAGTATCATGGGTGGGATCGAGTACAATTGTCGGCTCTCGCAGAGTCGTATCAATCGTAAACTGCAGCGTTTCTTGCGCAACGTTGCCGGCGATATCAGTCACATCAACCAAGAGAGTGTGTTGCCCATCAGGTAATGCCGAACCGACATTAAATATCCAGCGGCCATCCCCTCCTTTTGTGAGTTCAATCCAATTAGCGGCGTTATCGATTTTAACGCGCACATGGGTAATATCATCAGCGGTAACAATACTAAACTGCGGCTTGTCGACTTTGGTAATGTTATCTACATCGCTATCACCGCTATCTGTAACCAACGTGACGCTTTCAATTTCAGCCGTCGTATCTATCACAACAGGTAATGGTTTCGATGTCGCGGTATTTCCGGCCTTATCTTCAACCGTAACGGTAATATTATAAGAACCATCCGGAATGGCATTGCCTGGTGTAAATTGCCAACCAGCCCCAACCTTAGTCGCGTTATAATCATGACCATCAATCGTCACCACGACTTTGATAACATCGGGGTCAACATTACCAATCGTAAAGGTGGGTCGTGAAATATTAGTAATATTATCGGCGGTATTCGCTCCGGTATCTTGTCCTGCGTCTAAAGCAATAGTAGGAACCTGTATATTAGTATCGATATTAAATACTAAATCTTTATTCGCAATATTACCTGCCTCATCCGTGGCCTCTACGCGAAGGGTATATGTGCCGTCAACCAGAGTATTCGGGCTGTCAAAAATCCACTGTCCGTCGGCATTTTTGCGTATCACATTCCAGTTAGCGCCACCATCCAGGGTTACGCGTACCTGGACGACATCACCGGGAACGTCAATTCTGAATGACGGTTTGGCAACATTCGTTAATTGATCATTCTGCACGCCAGTATCATTAAGCAATACGATATTGTTAATGGTTGTCGTGGTATCAATACGCACCTCAAACGGCGCAGATTCTTTTACATTCCCCGCCAGATCTTCCACCACAACGGCTAACTGATATGAGCCATCAGCCCAGCTCGCAGAAGGCGTAAAGCGCCATTGACCATTGGTGAATACCGCCGCTTCCTCGTGCGTTTTACCGTTGTAAGTTACTTTGACCATCACGCGCGTAACGTCAGAATCAACCTGATGTATGTCGAACACAGGCCGATCGTGATTGGTGAGGCGATCGCCAACAGTACCGCTATCTTCGCCAGCTGCCAGTTCAATCACCGGCGTAGTCAACGTACCGTCTATCGTCACCTTTAAAGGCGCGGATGTTTGCTGGTTGCCTGCCACATCTGTTACCGTCACGGTGAATGTGTAGCTACCGTCCACCAAAGCAGAATCCGGTCGATAGCGCCAGCCGTCGGCTGATTCGGTGAGTACCACCGTTTTAAACGTGCCGTTATGCTCAATACTCAATTCCACGTGTCGAACATCTTTATCGATACTCCCCAACACAAATACCGGCTGAGTGACGCTGGTCAGATTATCGTTCTTATTCTGTCCGGTATCCTGATCGGGCGCCAGCTCAATGGTTGGCGTCATCAACGTGATGTCGATAGTGAAATTGAGCGTCTCCGTCATCTTATTACCCGCACCGTCAGTCACTTCCACGGTCAGGGTATGCTGTCCCTCTGGCATATCCGTCGGCCAGGTGTAATCCCAAATGCCAGCCGTCGAACTCTTGATTGCGGTAACCCAGGTCGTGCCGCCGTCAATACTCAGAAGAACCTTTTCCACATCATCCGGTACCGAGATCTGGAACTGCGGACGCACATGTTTTGTGACATTATCGCCAGGGACGCCGCTATCGTTGACTAATTCAATATGATCAATGGCTATTTGCGTATCCACTGTCACCGTCAGCGGCGTAGACGGACGCGTATTTCCCGCCCGATCCTCCACTGTCACCGTCAGCGTATAATCACCGTCGCCCCACGGTGCTGGCGGTGTAAAGCTCCATCCTCCAGCCCCCTGTGTCGCAGTAAATGAGGTTGTCGTTCCATTATGCGTGACGCTGACTGTAACGTTGATAACATCCGAATCGATATTCTGCAGAATAAAGGTCGGTCGGGTGCGATTGGTCATATCATCGCCAGGCGTACCGGTATCATCCGTGCTATCCAGCGCAATGGTCGGCGTCGACAACCGGGTGTCGATGAAAAATTCAAGCGTTTGCGTCGCCGTATTGCCCGCTCTGTCGGTGACCATGACGGTTAGGGTGTGTTTTCCATCGCCCATATCCGTTGGCCAGGTATAGCCCCAGACGCCTTCGATACCCTGCGTCGCGCTCACCCAGTTTGCGCCCCCATCAATGCTCAGTTGCACAGAATTCACATCCGCCGGCACCGTGATCTCAAACTGCGGACGGGTGCTATTAGTTAGATTGTCATCAGGCACGCCATGATCATTGACCAATGTAATATCAGTAATGCTGGTTTGCGTATCTACCGTCACTATCAGCGGCGTGGACTGACGAACGTTTCCTGCGTTATCCGTTACCTCTACCGTCAGTGTATAGCTACCGTCCGCCCAGTCAGCATCTGGCGTAAAGCGCCACTGTCCTCCAACCTGGGTTAGTGTCACTTCCTGGCTATTGCCGCCCTGTGTGATCCGCAAAATGACCGATTGCGCATCGGAGTCAATATTGCCAATGGTAAAGCCCGGTCTTTTGACGCTCGTAATATGATCGCCAATGGCACCTGTATCGTCCCTGCTATCCATAGCGATGGTAGGCGTTGACAGCCGGGTATCAATGGTAAAATCGAGCGTCTGCGTCGTCTTATTTCCCGCCTTATCGGTCGCTTCTACCGTCAGGGTATGTAGCCCGTCGGTCACATCTTTCGGCCAGGTGTAATCCCAGGTCCCTGCCGTGCCCTGTGTTGCACGAACCCACGTATTACCGCCGTCGATACTCAGACGTACCTCGTTGACATCCCCTGGCACCGTGACGCGGAAGTGTGGACGAACGTCATTGGTCAGGTTGTCGCCGGGAATACCGTTATCATTAACCAGTTCAATAACATCGATGGTGATTTGGGTATCAACCGTGACCGTCAGCGGCGCTGAGTATTTTACGTTCCCTGCATCATCCTCCACCCTCACCGTCAGCGTATAGTCGCCATCTGCCCATGTGCCGGTCGGTGTCACGCTCCAGATGCCGGTCGCGCCTTTGGTGGCCGTCAGCACTTCTTTCGTGCCGCCATGCTGCACCTCAACCGTGACATACCGCGCGTCTGCGTCAATATTGCCCAGTATAAACGTCGGCTTATTCGCGTTGGTCAGGTTATCGCCTTTTGTTCCGCTGTCGTCCGTGCTGTCCAGCACGATAGTCGGTTCTGACAGTAGGGTATCGATGATGAAGTCCAGTTTCTGCGTCGTCTGGTTTCCCGCCTTGTCGGTCGCCTCCACTGTCAGGGTATGCTTCCCCTCTCCCACATCAGCCAGCCAGGTATAATCCCAGACGCCCGGCGTCGCGCTCTGGGTAGCGTTGAACCACGTCTTGCCGCCGTCAATGCTCAGGCGTACCTCGTTAACATCCGTCGGTACCTTCACCTGGAAGTGCGGACGCACGTTATTAGTCAGATTATCGTCGGGAATACCGCTGTCATTGACCAGTTCAATGTTATTAATGGCGATTTGCGTGTCCACCGTCACCGTCAACGATGCAGAATGGCTGGTGTTCCCCGCTTTATCTTCGACTGACACACTCAGGGTATAATCACCATCCGCCCACGCCCCTGTCGGCGTAAAGCTCCATCCGCCTACGCCTTTCGTGGCGTCAAATGTGGTGGTGACGCCGCCATGCTCCACGCTGACCGTAACGCGAACGGCATCATCATCAATATGCTGCAGGGCAAATGTCGGCTGGGTGCTATTCGTCATGTTATCGCCCTGGACACCGGTATCGTCCGCGCTATTCAGTACGATGACCGGCACTGACAGCGTGGTATCAATAGTGAAGTGGAGTGTCTCCGTCACCGTATTACCCGCATTGTCAGTCGCTTTCACATTCAGCGTATAGTCGCCATCCGGCACGGTGCCCGGCCAAGTATAATTCCAGACGCCCGGCGTCGCGCTCTGTGTCGCCTTAACCCAGGTCACGCCACCGTCAATGCTCAGACTAACTTCGTTAACGTCCCCCGGTACCGTCACGCGGAACTGCGGATGGGCGTCGTTAGTCATATTGTCGCCGGGAATACCGTTATCATTAACCAGTTCAATAACATCAATGGTGATTTGGGTATCAACAGTGACCGTTAGCGACGCTGAGTGTTTTTCGTTCCCCGCCTCATCTTCCACCCTCACTGTCAGCGTATAGTCGCCATCTGCCCATGTGCCGGTCGGTGTTACGCTCCAGTTGCCGGTCGCGTCTTTGGTGGCCGTCAGCACCTCTTTCGTGCCGCCATGCTGTACCTCAACCGTGACATACCGCGCGTCTGCGTCAATATTGCCCAGTAAAAACGTCGGCTTATTTACGTTGGTCAGGTTATCGCCTTTTGTTCCGCTGTCGTCCGTGCTGTCCAGCACGATAGTCGGTTCTGACAGTAGGGTATCGATGATGAAGTCCAGTTGCTGCGTCGTTTTGTTTCCCGCCTTGTCGGTCGCCTCCACTGTCAGGGTATGCTTACCCTCTCCCACATCAGCCAGCCAGGTATAATCCCAGACGCCCGGCGTCGCGCTCTGGGTAGCGTTGAACCACGTCTTGCCGCCGTCAATGCTCAGGCGCACCACGTTGACATCCGTCGGTACCGTCACCTGGAAGTGCGGACGCACATTATTAGTCAGATTATCGTCGGGAATACCGCTGTCATTGACCAGTTCAATATGGTCAATGGTGATTTGCGTATCGATGGTGACCGTCAACGGCGCTGAGTGGCGAATATTACCCGCCTCATCTTTCACCGTTACCGTCAGCGTATAGTCGCCATCAGTCCACGCGCTGCCGGGTACAAAACGCCACTGCCCGTTAGTCTGCGTCAGCTCCACCTCCTCGCTGTGACCATCGCGCATCACCTGCACGACGACCTGAGTCACGTCAGAATCAATACCGCCGATAATAAAACCCGGCGTTTTAACGTTAGTCTTATTATCGTTGGCGGTGCCGCTATCATCTGCGCTATCCAGCGTGATGGTCGGTGTCGACAATGTGGTATCAATGATAAAATTGAGCGTTTCCGTCGCCGTGTTGCCTGCAACATCGGTTGCTTTCACTGTCAGGGTATACGTATTTTCGACCAGATCTGTCGGCCATATATACTCCCAAACGCCGTCAGACGTCAGCGTTGCGTTAACCCAGTTGATGCCGCCATCAAGACTCAGTTGCACAGAGTTCACGTCCGTCGGTACCGTAATATGAAACTGTGGACGTGCTTCATTGGTCAGGTTATCCCCGACAATACCCGTGTCATTAAGAAGCTCAATGCGATCAATAGACGTTTGCGTATCGATAGTCACCGTCAGCGGCGCAGAATAATTTGTATTACCCGCCTTATCTTCTACCTTTACCGTCAGCGTATAGTCGCCATCGGTCCAGGCTGCGCCCGGCGTAAAGCGCCACACACCGCCGTTCTTAATCAACTCTATCTGTTGGTTCTTACCATCATGCGCCACCGTCACCACCACTTTGGTCACGTCGGCGTCGATATTACCGAGGGTAAAGCCTGGCATCTTAACGTTGGTGATGTTATCGCCAGCGGCGCTATCATCCGCGCTGTCCAGGGTAATCGTCGGTTCTGACAGAATGGTATCGATGGTGAAGTCCAGTTTCTGCGTCGTTTTGTTTCCCGCCTTGTCGGACGCTTCCACCATCAGGGTGTGAGGGCCGTTAGCCACATTCGTCAGCCAGGTATAATCCCAGACGCCCGACGTCGCGCTCTGCGTGGCGTCAAACCACGTTTTGCCGCCATCAATGCTCAGTCTTACACCGTTAACATCCGCCGGTACTGTCACCTGAAAGTGCGGGCGCGCTTCATTGGTCAGATTATCGCCGGGGATACCGCTGTCGTTAACCAGTTCAATACGGTCAATGGCGATATGCGTGTCTACTGTCACCGTCAACGGCGCGGACTGCTTCACATTTCCGGCCCTATCTTCTACCTTCACCGTCAGGATATAGTCGCCGTCCGCCCAGTCGCTGGTCGGCGCAAAGCGCCACTGTCCGCCGGTCTGAACCAGTGGCACCTCCTGTTTAATGCCATTGTGCATTACCTCCACTATCACCCGGCTGACATCGGTATCAATATTGTTGAGGGTAAAGCCCGGCGTTTTAACATTGGTGATATTATCGCCCGCGATGCCGCTGTCATCTGCGCTGTCCAGCGAGAGGGTCGGCACAGACAGAGTGGTATCGATGGTGAAATCGAGCGTCTGTGTTGCCTTATTTCCCGCCTCATCGGTCGCTTCTACCGTCAGGGTATAGCCCCCGTCGGCCACATCATCCGGCCAGATATAATCCCAGACGCCCGTCGTCGCGCTCTGGGTCGCGTTGAACCACGTCTTGCCGCCGTCAATGCTCAGGCGCACCACGTTGACATCCGTCGGTACCGTCACCTGGAAGTGCGGACGCACATTATTAGTCAGATTATCGTTGGGAATACCGCTGTCATTGACCAGTTCAATGTTATTAATGGCGATTTGCGTGTCCACCGTCACCGTCAGCGATGCAGAATGGCTGGTGTTCCCCGCTTTATCTTCGACTGACACACTCAGGGTATAATCACCATCCGCCCATGATGTCGGCGGCGTAAAGGTCCATCCGCCTGTGCCTTTCGTGGCGTCAAATGTGGTGGTGACGCCGCCATGCTCCACGCTGACCGTAACGCGAACGGCATCATCATCAATATGCTGCAGGGCAAATGTCGGCTGAGTGCGATTCGTCATGTTATCGCCCTGGACACCGGTATCGTCCGCGCTATCCAGTACGATGACCGGCACTGACAGCGTGGTATCCACCGCGAAATCGATGGTCTTCGTCACTGTATTGCCTGCTTTATCAGTCGCTTCCACCGTTAGCGTGTATTGACCATCTGCCAGGTCTGTCGGCCAGATATACTCCCAGCTTCCTGCCACGCCCGGAGTTGCCTGAACCCACGAATTACCACCGTCAATGCTCAGACGGACTTCATTGACATCCGTAGGTACCGTCACACGAAAGTGGGGACGGTCGTCGTTGGTCATATTATCGCCTTTCACGCCGCTATCGTTGACCAGTTCCACCCCATCAATGGCGATTTGGGTATCGATAACGACCGTCAGCGGCGCTGAGTAGTTGGTATTTCCTGCCTTATCTTCTACTTTCACCGTTAACGTGTAGCTGCCATCCGCCCACGTATTCCCTGGTATAAATAACCAACTACCATTGAGGTGGGAAAGTTCGATCTCTTCGCTCACGCCATTGTGCATCACCTGTACGACGACCCGATGCGCATCAGCATCAACACCGGAAATAGCAAAACCTGGCTTATTGATATTGGTCAGGTTATCGCCTGTAACCCCCGTATCATCCTTAGAAAGCAGGGAAATCACCGGCGTTGATACTGTGGTATCGATAGTAAAATCGAATACCGCGCTGTTCGCTTTATTACCCGCAATGTCCTCAACCTTGACATAAACCTGATGCAAGCCTTCCGTTAAAGCTGAAGTAAAGGTATAGGCCCATGAACCATCAGGTTGTTGCGTGGCAACACCGATCTGCGTATCAGACGCGGCATCCCATACCTGAACACTGATAATGTCCGGATCAATATCTTTTAGGTGCAAGGTAGGTTTAACGATATTCGTTAAATTATCATCTGCAATTCCCGAATCTGAATCCGGGCTCAATGAAACTATCGGTATTGAAATAGCAGTATCGACGCTAATTAAGAAAGGATCCGAATGGGCAATGTTGCCAGCGATATCTTCAACTGAAGCGGTTATTCTATGATCGCCATCAACCAAACCTTGATCGGCTTTCAGGGTATACTCCCATCTGCCATCTTTATTTGTTCTGACCTCAGCGATCAGTGCGCCATCAATATAGAGTTTAACCGTTGAATAGGGTGCAGCGGTTCCTGTCAGTGCAGGATTCTTTTCATTAATAATATGGTCTGTATTATCAACCCCCGTATCGTTGACCAACTCTATTGTTGGTTTTTGCGTTTGCGTTACGATTTGGAAATTATACGCTGATGAGGAGGCAGTATTACCGGCAATATCTTCTACTTTTACCGTTACGTCATGCGAGCCATCGGATAACGCTGTGGTAAATTGAAAATTCCATACACCATCATCGCCAGCAATAGCCTCACCACTTAACACACCGTCAACATAGATGGAAACCTTAGCATTAGCTTCAGCCATCCCGGTAAACAACGGCGTATTAATTTTAGTAATCATATCGCCTTTAACGCCAGAATCAGCGCTATCATGCAACATAACAGTAGGGATCGGCGTAAAGCTATCAATGGTAAGCTGATAATCTACAGATGACGTTCTTCCTAAAGGATCGATGGATTCAACCGTAATCTTATAAACATTGTCAGACAGATTTCGGGAAATATCAAAATTCCAGTTACCGTCTGCATCCGCAGTCGTCACGCCTATCGTTTTACCATCGATAAGGATATTTACGGTAGCAAACCTATCAGCTGTTCCCAGTAATGTCAGAGCATTATGTTTATTGGTAATCCAGTCGCCTTTTGCACCGGAATCATCACTGGCATCGAGTTCCGCTTTTGGAGGTACAACTTCAGTTTGAATAGTAAAAGAATATTTAACAGTAGAGGATTTATTACCGGCGGCATCCTGAGAAATGATTTCAATATCATAGGCGCCCTGAAGAAATTTATTACTAAACTGATAATTCCAGGTCCCGTTTGAGTCAACCTCAATGCTGTCATATAATTTACCATCTCGCATCAATAAGATGGTAGACTTTGGCTCTGCCGTACCGACTAAAGCCGGTAAATCATTCCCTGATAAAATTATACCATTCGGTAAAACAACAAAATCCTCCAAAGAAACCGTCGGAGGTACAGGGGCAACAGTATCGATAACGTAACTAAAGGAAAAATCCTTTTTGTTGCCAGCGACATCTTCAACAGTGAACGTAAGATTGTTAACCCCTTCCACTGAGTCGGAAGTGAAATTGAATGTCCATTCGCCCTTGTCATTCGCTTTAAAAATAACCTCTTCGCCAGTCTCACTATTTATGACACTGATAATAGCATTTGGCTCAGTTTTACCTGTAAAGGTTGGGCGAGTATTGTTAGTAACGTTATCTCCGACAATACCGCTATCATCAGTCGTTTCAATCTCAGCGCTGAAATAGCTGATACGTGTATCAATAGTAAAAGGCAGATTTGCCGTCGCTGAGGTATGCCCGGCAATATCAGTAGCAGTTGCTGTTATATTGTATTCGCCATCCTTGAGCGGCGTAGTAAGCGTATAGCTCCATGTCCCATCTTTAGCAACAATGACCTCACCAAGATGTTTAAGTCCAAGATAAATAGAGACTGTAGAACCGGGTTCCGCCACACCAATAAATGTTGGCAGGGTGCTATTTGTAACGTTGTCATTTTTAATGCCGGAATCACTACTATCATCCAGCTCAATCGTCGGCTTTTCCGGAGGAATGGTGTCGGTTATGATACTATCCGTCGTTTCGTTTTTATTACCTGCTTTATCCACGGCAACGACTTTTATACTATTTTCGCCCTCAGATAATTCATTATCTTTAAATTCATAACTCCAGTTTCCATCTTTATCGACATCAACGCTGGCAACCAGTTTATTATCTACATAAATGTCAACCTTAGCATTCTCTTCCGCCGTACCAACAATTGAAGGCGTCAAGGTCGGCGTTAAGCCCTTATGACCGGACACACTACTTTCAGGCGAAAGTTCAAATGTTGGCTTATCGGTAACGGAATCGATAGTAATGACAAGTTTGGCGCTACCGCTTCCATCAGCAGTCTTGGCCTCTGCCTCCAGATTGTATGTTCCATCAGTCAATGTTTCAGGCGCTGTGAAGGTGAAGTTACCCAAACTATCCGCTACAGCCTGACCGACAGCAATACCATTAATTTTAATAATAACCGTGGCATTGGGAGCAGTGCTACCTACAAACTGAGGTTTGGTAAAATTAGTTATACTATCATCTTTGCTACCGCTGTTACTCTCGGCCGCAAGCGCTAATGTGACTTTAAGCGGCTCTTTAACAGACTCGGCATCGAGCTTATTTTCCTCATTTTTACTGCTATTACTTTTGCCAGTACTGGTATTTTTATTAATAGGTTGAGGAAGAACTTTTTCAGCATCGTTCTGTTTAGAAGCCTGCGTTGCTTTAGCCTGTGTATTTTGCTGGGAAGCATCGCTTTGCTGAGCCAAATTGTCTTTTGCTACATTGTCAGCCAAAAAGTTCTGCAGCATTTCTTCAATTTGCTTTGACGAGTTCTGTACTTCAAACGCTTCATTGAGCGCTTTTTCTGCTGCCTCCTTAGCTTTCTCTGCTTCTTCCTTCGCCTTATCAGCTTCTTTCTTTGCGTTTTCAGCATCGTCAAGCTGCTTTTTTAATTCCTCTTCTTCCTTCTTATTTCGTCGTTTGCCATTACCTTTCTTTTCTACCTGAGCAGAATCAACCAATGAGCTGTCAATTCTCTCCAGTTGAATATCTTTTAAATCTACGCTGCCCAGAATTTTAGCGCCGGTAATAGTCTTATCTTTAAATTTAACAGCGAGGTTATTGCCTTTGATACTTGAATAAAGAGCGCCATTGACAATGATCACTGACCCATGCGGCGTGGTAATGTTCATGTCTGGCCCGGAAAGAGAAACTTTTGCGCCTTTGGCATTACCCAAAGAAGATAAATCAATTACAGAATTTTGATCGGCAAAAAACTTTTGTATGCTTTTATTTCCCATAATATTATATTCACTCTCAAGGTGTATCTAATCGTTTAGTATTAACTGGTTCTGAAAAGGCTTTGTCCACGCCTTTCATCAAGGGAGATAACAGGTATTCCATAATGCTGTGTTTTCCGGTAATTACACTGGCGTCAACAGTCATACCTGGTTTTAACCACCGTAAATCATCTTCATTAACATCGAATGCAATAATTACTTTATAATAACGCTGAATTGTTCCTCCGGTATTTTCCTCATAGGAATCAGGGCTAATATTATCGATAGTCGCATTATACGATTTTATCTTTGGTTGGATAATTGACTGCACATCCAGTTTAACGGCTTCATCTACATATATTTGGTCACGGTATTTGGGTAATATTTTCACATCGGCCAGCATAGTCCTTACTTTTGGTTTTATTTCAAAAAGTAAGTCCGCCGCCTGAATCACACCACCATGAGTAGTGGCACTTTTATTGATTTTATAAATTACACCGTCAACCGGTGAATAGATATCCTCCTCATTTATCTGCTTCTCTATTACTTTTAATGTAGAGTTAACAACCTCAAGTTCCTGAAGATTTTTAGATATTATTTTAGATAAAGATAGTCGCAATTCATTATTAAGCGCCTCAATATCATTAACAACCAACTCAATATCATCTTTTTTTAAAGTGATGCTACTTTCAATATCATTAATTTCAGACTTAACTTTTATATACGCCTGTTTCTTGTTAAGAAAATTGGTATATGGGCTAATTCCTTTTTTTACCAGTGGGGAAAGAATATTTATTTCTTCGGCAAGCAATGCGAGTTCTTTTTCTTTCGAACTCAGCTTCTCTTGTAATCCGCTAATCTCAGAATCAAGAGAGGTTTTTTTTAACTCTTTAGCTCTTATCTGACTATGCACTAATTCAATATTCGCTTTTACCTCTTTATTGCTTAAAGAACGGGTGCCATCCAGGGTAATCAACCCACTCTCATTTTCTTTATCAAGAATGAAAGATATTTCGTTAACATCTTTATCCAGATACCCTTTTTGAGTTCTATACCTTTGATATTCTTTTTGCAGATCAAGGTTAACGACCTTTGCAAGGAGTTCTCCTTTTTTTACAGTATCACCCTCGGCTACATAAATATCTTGTATCGTCCCTCCTTTAGAAAGAGATATTAACTGAGCATTATCTTTAGTAGTGATAACGCCCTGACCATGAACCACTGAATTAATTTCTATAAAGTAGGTAAGGATAATAATTAAGATCGTCAAAGAAATAATTATCATCATGAGATGATCGCTTTGTCTTCTATTCATTTCATTACATTTAACTCACTTTCAGTATTTCCTTTTAAATAATCCATTAAATGAAAAATCAATGAGAGTTGCTGTAGCTTTAAAATATACAGGCTATATTTGCTGTCGATCATGCTTACATATGCCTGAAATGCTTCATTACGGCTTGAAATTAAATCAAGCAAACTTTTTTGCCCTAACTGAAACTCCTGCTCATATAATTCAGTAAGCTGTAACGCGTTTGTATGTGAACGTTCCGCCACTGAGTAAGTCTCTTTTGCAGCGGCGTATCTTGAAAGTTGTGAATCAATGTTATAACGCGTTTTAATCAAAAAATCGTCAATTTGCAGCTTAGCCTGCGAGTAACTTGCCACCATTTTTCTTTCCTGGGCTGAATTTCTGAACCCATTAAAAATGTTGAAACTGAAATTGATACCCGTTTTAAATTCATCTTCATAATCACTTTTTTTGGCACTACCGCTCGGGTTATTCTGTACATAGCTGGACACGAGATCTACAGTCGGAAAATAGGATGATTTTGCGGCATTAATATCTTCGGTCGCGGCTTTTCGGGTATTGACAAGCATCTTATAGTCATCGTTGTATTTCATCACCATGTCCATAAGTTTTTCAGGACTTTCGACAAAGATATATTTTTTGAAGAGGTTGAATTTTTCATCGCTTTGAATCTGATCTGGTGACAAATTCAGACCAGTCATATTCTGCATTTTATACATTTCATCATCCAACATCGACTGATACATAATGCTTCTGGTATTTAATGCATCGATAGATACTTGTACTTTACGCATATCAGATTGCATAGCTACACCGGAAGATACCAGCAGCGAAAAAGTTTCCAGCATCTTTTTATAAAACTCTTTCTCCAGATTTACGCCATCAATCATTTCACGATATTTACTGATGTTGTAATAGGTTGTCACAACCTCCTGAGACACTATATTCTTTGTTTTTTCATAGTCAGTTTTACTATTATCTCTTTCATATTCAGATTTCCTGATATTAGCCCCCCTCACTCCAAAATCCGTTATTCGGTATGATAAAGACACCTTATTTTCAACGTTCCTCTCGGTACCTGATGACTCTTTCCTGTTATTATTAAGGCCAGATGTTAGATCCAGGGTAGGATAAAGTGCTGCCCGTGAAAGATCTAAGTCACTGTTTTTCTTTTCAGTCTCATAATATGAAACAGCAACAGAGGGCTGATGCGTTAATGCGGCATTAACTAAATCTCTTAGAGGAATGACCGGAAGCTCGCTGGCGTATGTGCTTTGTGTAATAAAAGCAGTCGTCAGAAAAAACATCTTAATCTTCATTTTTTTCCTCCTTGTTTAACAAACGTTGCTTTACTATTTCCTGATGCATAGATGTTATTTTTTCCATTAATGGCATATAGGTATCACGGTAGCTAACCATTTCAGCACTAATCTCTTTAGTATTGGCAATAATCTTTTTATCAGTAGCCGATAGATCGGATAGCGCTAAATGAACATTATTCATATCCTCATCCATTTCTTTTCTCAGCCCATCGAGAGTATGAGAAATATCGGCACTGCCAGCGGCAATATCGTTTATGGTCTTACCATGTGAAAGAGATTCCTGATAACATTTATCAACTGATGTCATTATTGAATCATTCTTTTTATCTATAATATTTTGTATTGTACTCATTGCCTCCAGTCGTGCATTATTATCAGCAAGCAGGATATTACCTTCAGATAAACGCGAGGTAATTGTTATTACACCGTCAGATAATTTTTTGAGATTTTCGTTACTGCTTACCAGATAACCATCAATCAGCGTAGAAAGTTGCTCTAGTTTTGCTGAGTTATCCAATAGTCGGTTTTGCAAAGTGACAAAGCTATCTGATAGCATCTCTCGTTTCTTTTCTTCATCCTGCGTCCGTAAATTTTCAACTGACAGATAGTTATCAAAAAACGCTTTAAACAACTCTTTAAATTCTACAAGCGTCTCTGATTCAACCCGCAGGCTTCGTTGTTTATTATTGGATCTGTTGCTTATGATTTTTAATTTTTTGATTTCCGTAGAAACAAGGGAATAGGAGCTGCGAACAAAAACACTTTGTGAGGTCAGGAGTATGGCGCAAACAACACCATAGATAGAAGATACAAATGCGGTATTCATCCCTTTCAATGGTTCAGAAAGCGACGCTACCATTGTCACGATCATATTGAGTGTATTACTTGCATTATCACCGCCAACATCTGATGGCGAGCTCAATAAGTTCCCGATTGAACCAATCGTAATAGACAGACCCGCAAACGTCCCCAACAGGCCAACAAGCGTCGACACATTGCTACAGCTCATAATAAATGACAATCGTTGATTACGGGCGGTAGAGACATTGTCATCTAATTCCATCAGCAAATTGAAATCACACTGTTTGGGTTCCCCGGCAAACAAAACCTGATTGAGGTTAGAAAGAATGCTATTTTTTCTACTGGCGTCCTGAGCTATTAATATGTCTTTTGCTGAAATATTTTTAAGAATAGTGAATAATGCACACAAAGAACCTGTAATATAAATGGCAATAATGACTCCATTGTAAATTGCAGAAACCATAAAGTTATCAAAAACATACTCTCTTATACCGGGAAAAGATAAAGCGAAAAAAGGGAGTATGGCAAGGAAAAAACAGACAAACAAATAGCGGTAATGATTTATATATTTCACTCTGACACCTTTTTATTAATAGTCGTGATAATAGCTTTACTCGTTGTACTTGATGCTGCGGAGTTAACACTCATGTCAATAACTACATCAGGATATATCTTCTTAATCTCTTTCATTAAAATAATTCCCCGTTCATATCCCAGTCGTAAAGAGTCAGAGAAAGAGATGTCTGCCTGAGGAATAACCATTTCTATCAATAAATTACTATTAGTTTTGTCTTCTAACCAAGCCTTTATTTTATGAATATCCTCTTCTGAAAAGCTTCTCAGCCTGCCATGATACGTAATAACAAGCTCATTTTTTGTAGACGTTATATCAGTTTTCTGACCATCGGCGATATCGTATACTCCAACCTCCTTACCTGACATTGTAGTCATTCCGTCCGACACATCTTGGGTATTCACTTCCTTATTAACTATTTCATTAGCATTTGAATTGTCATTGGCTCCGTTATTTTGAGCAGTAGATTTAGTCTTATTCTCTATATTTGCTTTATAAACTTTAATTGAGTTGTCATACATAATAATCATATTATTAAGTGCAAACACCAACATAAGAAATATAAAAATGCACAATACCGTAGAGAATGTATCAACAAAACTAGGCCACGGATTACTTTCGTCTTCCATGTTGTCTCCTGATATTACATTGTGAATAAAATGTTTTTGTGGATTAGAAAGGATAAAGGATGCTCAACTTATTCAGAAAGTGAACGCTACCGCCCTTGGCTTCCTGCTACCAATACGCTTTATAGAGTTCAGTTTTCTTACATCTCGTAATCAGAAAAATAAAAACAACGACGCCATTTTTATGCGCCCACAACAAAGATGAGTGCTTTAATTAAAAACACTCTTCATTTTTTTAATTAGGTAGACATCAATTATTGCACTAACTATATCTTCCCCAATAATAGGTATCGCATAAGCTCTCAGCTCATAAATAAAAAATAGTCATCAGCAAATTAAAACCACCCGCCGATAAATAGATTTGTTAGCTAATCATTGAAACTCTAAATCATTTTAAGGACATATTTCTTTTTAATACGCGTTATAACCATACGTATTTAATAAATTTGCCTCCAGAGGATAAAATGAATTTTCACAATTAAAACATAGGGTCATAGGGACTTCAATATAACTTAAATCATTGAAAATATAATAAGTGGGGAGTAAAAAATCAGAATTGCGTAAAAAAACACACAAATAAAACCATTTTTTATATAAAGCCAGCTATAAGTAACAATTTTATCTTCAGCAATTAAAAATAAAGCAAGATACACATATCATATTTGAGCTCATCACAAGCTAAAGCAAACATTTAATTAACTATTGATAATACCGCCCCTTCTCTACCGTTATTTTATAATATCTTTTTGTTGTCAAAAAATGGCTATAAATTATATATTTTGCAGATGAGATTTCTCTTTCATATTTAAGACAATCCGGGTTATTGCAGTACATTTATGAACTTCGGCTGGATAATGATGTGCCGAGGCGAGTCGGCCAGAGGCGATAAGCGACATTTTTCCGTAAGATATGCGCTTCTCTTTTTTGAAAGGGATACAAAGACAATAATACCAGGTAAGAAAATGCCTGGTTTACACCAGGCATTTCAGCAGACGAGAACTATAGCGAAAATGCAAATAACGCTTTGAGTTTTTTACCAAAAATCAGAACGGAATGTCGTCGTCAAAATCCATTGGCGGTTCGTTAGACGGCGCTGGCGCGGATTGCTGTGGACGCGACTGCGCGCCGCCGCTGAACTGGTTGCCGCCCTGCGGCTGCTGAGGTTGTTGCGGTTGACCCCAACCCCCCTGCTGCTGACCGCCTGCCGGTGCGCCGCCGCCCTGGCGACCACCCAGCATCTGCATCACGCCGCCGATCTGCGGAACGTTAATTTCAGTCGTATAGCGTTCCTGGCCACTCTGATCGGTCCACTTGCGGGTACGCAATTGACCTTCGATATACACCTGAGAACCTTTACGCAGATATTCGCCGGCCACTTCCGCCAGTTTGCCGAACATCACCACCCGGTGCCATTCAGTCTGCTCTTTCATTTCGCCGGTCTGCTTATCGCGCCAGGATTCAGAAGTAGCCAGCGTTAAGTTGGCGACAGCGCCGCCACTCGGCATATAGCGTACTTCCGGGTCCTGGCCCAGATTACCAACGAGAATCACCTTGTTTACGCCTCTGCTGGCCATAATTGAGTCTCCTGAATACGTTTCATAAATAGTGTAAACGCGTGAGTGTACCATTTCCACGTAGCATTTTAATAGCTGCGATGCAGGTTCCAGGTCACTCGCGCGAACCTCATATTGTTGCATACTTTAGCTGAAGATGCATTCCAATACTGTATATTCAAACAGGTTAAATTGTGTCATAATTAGCCGTTTCTGCCGTTTGTCCTTCAAACAAACCAGGCATCCGAGTCTCTACCGGGAAAGGTGAATGGATAAGATCGAAGTTCGGGGCGCCCGCACCCATAATCTCAAAAATATTAACCTCGTCATCCCCCGCGACAAACTGATTGTCGTGACCGGGCTTTCGGGTTCAGGCAAATCCTCACTGGCTTTCGACACTCTGTATGCCGAAGGGCAGCGTCGTTACGTTGAATCGCTCTCCGCTTACGCGCGGCAGTTTTTGTCGCTCATGGAAAAACCGGATGTCGACCATATTGAGGGGCTATCGCCCGCGATCTCAATTGAACAGAAATCGACATCTCACAACCCGCGCTCTACGGTGGGTACTATTACCGAGATCCACGACTACCTGCGCCTGCTGTTTGCCCGCGTGGGCGAGCCGCGTTGTCCGGACCATGACGTGCCGCTGGCGGCGCAAACCGTTAGCCAGATGGTCGATAACGTGCTGTCACAGCCGGAAGGCAAACGCCTGATGCTGCTGGCGCCGATTATTAAAGAGCGTAAAGGCGAACACACCAAAACGCTGGAAAATCTGGCAAGCCAGGGTTACATTCGCGCCCGTATTGACGGCGAAGTCTGCGATCTCTCCGATCCGCCGAAGCTGGAGCTGCAAAAGAAACATACCATTGAGGTGGTGATCGATCGCTTCAAAGTTCGCAACGATCTTTCCCAACGCCTGGCGGAGTCGTTCGAAACGGCGCTGGAATTATCCGGCGGCACGGCGGTTGTTGCCGATATGGACGATGAGAAAGCGGAGGAGCTTCTGTTCTCCGCCAATTTTGCCTGTCCGATTTGCGGCTACAGTATGCGCGAGCTGGAACCGCGTCTGTTCTCGTTTAACAACCCGGCAGGCGCCTGCCCGACCTGTGACGGCCTCGGCGTTCAGCAATATTTCGATCCGGACCGCGTGATCCAGAATCCCGACCTGTCGCTGGCAGGCGGCGCGATTCGTGGTTGGGATCGTCGCAATTTTTACTACTTTCAAATGCTCAAGTCGCTGGCGGAACACTATAAGTTCGACGTAGATGCGCCGTGGGCAAGCCTCAGCGCCAACGTACATAAAGTCGTGCTGTACGGTTCCGGCAAAGAGAACATTGAATTTAAATATATGAACGATCGCGGCGATACCTCCGTGCGCCGCCATCCGTTCGAAGGCGTGCTGCATAATATGGAGCGCCGTTATAAAGAGACGGAATCCAGCGCGGTGCGCGAAGAGCTGGCGAAGTTCATCAGTAATCGCCCCTGCGCCAGCTGTGAAGGCACGCGACTGAATCGCGAAGCGCGCCATGTATTTGTGGAAAATACGCCGCTGCCTGCTATTTCCGATATGAGCATTGGCCATGCGATGGATTTTTTCACTAATCTCAAGCTTTCCGGGCAACGGGCGAAAATCGCCGAAAAAGTGCTAAAAGAGATCGGCGATCGCCTCAAGTTTCTGGTGAACGTCGGCCTGAACTATCTCACGCTCTCCCGCTCGGCAGAGACGCTTTCCGGCGGCGAAGCCCAGCGTATTCGTCTGGCGAGCCAGATAGGCGCCGGGTTAGTCGGCGTGATGTATGTGCTGGATGAGCCGTCCATCGGTCTGCACCAGCGCGATAACGAACGGCTGCTGGGTACGCTGATTCATCTGCGCAATCTTGGCAATACCGTGATTGTGGTGGAACACGATGAAGACGCCATTCGCGCCGCCGACCATGTGATCGATATTGGCCCCGGCGCGGGCGTTCACGGCGGCGAGGTGGTGGCGGAAGGCCCGCTGGAAGCCATTATGGCGGTACCGGAATCGCTGACCGGCCAGTACATGAGCGGTAAACGCAAAATTGAAGTGCCGAAACAACGCGTGCCGGCAAATCCAGAAAAAGTGCTCAAACTCACCGGCGCGCGCGGCAACAACCTGAAAGATGTGACCCTTACGCTACCGGTAGGGCTGTTTACCTGTATCACCGGCGTCTCGGGTTCCGGTAAATCGACGCTGATTAACGACACGCTGTTCCCCATCGCCCAGCGTCAGTTAAACGGGGCGACTATCGCCGAACCGGCGCCGTATCGGGATATTCAGGGGCTGGAACATTTCGATAAAGTGATCGATATCGACCAGAGCCCAATCGGGCGCACCCCGCGTTCCAACCCGGCGACCTATACGGGCGTCTTTACCCCGGTTCGCGAGCTTTTTGCTGGCGTGCCGGAGTCTCGCTCGCGCGGCTACACGCCAGGGCGATTCAGCTTCAACGTGCGCGGCGGTCGCTGCGAAGCGTGCCAGGGCGATGGCGTCATTAAAGTCGAAATGCACTTTCTGCCGGATATTTACGTGCCGTGCGACCAGTGCAAAGGCAAGCGCTATAACCGGGAAACGCTGGAGATTAAGTACAAAGGCAAGACCATCCACGAAGTACTGGATATGACCATTGAAGAAGCGCGTGAGTTCTTTGATGCGGTTCCGGCGCTGGCGCGTAAGCTGCAGACGCTGATGGACGTGGGGCTGACCTATATCCGTCTTGGTCAGTCGGCGACAACGCTTTCCGGCGGCGAGGCCCAGCGCGTGAAGCTGGCGCGCGAACTGTCGAAGCGCGGCACCGGGCAGACGCTGTATATTCTCGACGAGCCAACCACCGGCCTGCACTTTGCCGATATTCAGCAGTTGCTTGACGTTCTGCATCAGTTGCGCGATCAGGGCAACACCATCGTGGTGATCGAACACAACCTGGACGTCATTAAAACGGCGGACTGGATTGTCGACCTCGGCCCGGAAGGCGGCAGCGGCGGCGGCGAAATTCTCGTCTCCGGTACGCCGGAAACCGTGGCGGAGTGCGAGGCGTCGCATACCGCCCGCTTCCTTAAACCTATGCTCAAATAACCTTCACGCCGCTTTCCGATTCGCCGGGAAGCGGCATCATTTTTCCTCATCCCACCTCATTGTATCCGTGTTGAGCATTTGTGATTTGCGTGCCGCCTCGCTCTGACATGTGATAGCGCAAACGGTCTGTTATGGAAAACACCATGAAGTTACCCTACGCAATCACACTACTGCTGTGCCTGTTTTTAGCCGCCTGTACGCTGCCTGACCGCTTTAGCGCCGTGGCTTTTCAACAACTGACGCTATTACAAGCGCGCTCAACCCGCTTCCTGCAGGACGCGGCGCGAATACCGTGGCAAAAAGAGACACTGCTCAAGGATGACCGCGATATCCGTCAGACATTTTTTCAGGCTGAGCGGGTCGCCTGTCAAGGTGGGGATAAACACCGACTCGATAATCTGGCGCTGCTGAAAAATCACTATTTGCGTCTTTATGCGCGGGTTATGCAACGTAAGCAACCACTTACTTACATCCAGGCTGAGAGATACCAACAGCAAAATAATCAGGTCTGGAAATTAGCCATACAGGGTGAGTGTCTGCATTGGGGCGCTCGCTGCACTCAGGGAGATGAAAATGGCGTCTATTAACGAAATACATTACCTGATGACCACCGCCCGGGCCGAACATCCTGTAGCCTCCTCGGCGATTGCCGAGTTTATCCAGGCGTATAAGCAGGCAAGAGAAGACAGCGACGACGGTATCCGCGAGTCCGCCGCGTTTATCGCCCGCGCGCTTCAGGAACATGCTCGCGGCTGGCTGGACGACGATGATATGATTATTCTGCTGGAAGGACAGCGGGACCTCGCCAGGCTACGCGCCAATAATGCGCAAATCGCCCTCGGCAGCCGTATCCGGTCTACGGTCATCCGCCTCATTGATATCGCCCTGGCGTTGTTGGTCGGCGCGCTATAATCAGGACTGCGGCAACTGCTTGCGTTTATCTTCCGACAGCGCATTTACCGCCTGTTGATAAGAGGCATCGACCAGATAATAGAGTTGTGAATCCGGCAGCGAGCCGTCCAGATAGACCGTGCTCCAGTGCGCTTTATTAAGGTGCCGACTCGGTCGTACATCGCTGTGCTGCTGGCGTAACAACTCTGCCAGTTCCGGGCTGGTTTTGAGAGAGGCTGCCGGGCGTCCTTCAACTTCTTTTACCATCGCGAAAAGTACATCTTCCACTTTAATTTGCGTCGCTTTCCAGTCGCTGTGAACGCTCTGCTCTGCGCCAGGTTTTGCCATGCAGTATTGCAGTAATTCCGAAATGGTCATTATCATTCCCCTTGTAGTGTCGCGATGATTTTACGTGGACCGCCGTGAATACGGTGTTCTCCCAACCAGATACCTTGCCATGTTCCTAACTGTAAACGCCCCTGGCGTACAGGCAGCAGCAACGAGACGCCCAATACTGACGACTTAATATGCGAAGGCATGTCATCCGCGCCTTCGTAGTCATGTTCATACGCCGCATTATCGGGAACGGTTTTCAGGAAATGGCGCTCCATGTCAGCGCGCACGGTAGGATCGCAGTTTTCGTTTAACGTCAGCGAGGCCGAGGTATGTAGCAACAACAGATGCAGCAAACCCGTTTCGACAGGCGGTAAGCCAGACAATTTATCGGTAATTTCATCTGTTATCAGATGAAACCCGCGCGGCTTCTCGCTCAGTGTAATGGTGCGCTGATACCACATAGGCTGCTCCTTCCTAAAAACAAACGTCTCCTGAATAGTGTGCAGCAAGTCTGGAAAAGGTAAAAGCCAGCGGAGCAAGTTTGTGCAAAAATCATGCAAAAAAGGAGAGCCTGTCGCTCTCCTGATTTTTAGTACTCCGAGTTGACAATGACTTCCTCGCCAAACGCTCCTGCCTGCGGCAGCGGTTTGTAGGTGGAGTTAGCCGCGCGCAGGATGCGAATACCGCGGATACCACAATCACGAGCCGCGGTAATATCGTTATCCGAATCGCCGTAGAAGATACGCATGTTCTTCTCCTGCAGCCACTGTACTTTCGTATTTTGTTCCGGTTTATCGCCGGCGAAAATCACCGGATTCATATTCGCCGCCGGAATATGGAAGTTATCCGCCAGCGTTTTCGACACGGTTTCCGTTTTCGTCTGACTACGACCAGTGACAAAGTAAATACTGTCGCCACGGCGAACATGCATATCAATGAGCTGTCGGGCCACTTCTTTTGGAATACTGAACTCATCCCAGCCGTTGTTCATTTTTTCCCAAAAGGCCGGATTTTTCAGATAATCGTCGCTGTCCGGGGAGTAGGTTTTCTTTCCGCGCCAGAATCCGGGGCTGGAAAATAACACGGTGTCGTCAATATCAAAGCCGACCGCCATCGGCGGGCGTCCGGTGAGGCTGTTTTCAATCTGGGCGACAGAGACCCAATGGACAGGCGCTTGTTCCGCGAGTTTTGCAACATTAGTGCCCGGATTGAGCGTCGAAGGGGAAGATACTAACGCATTCGCGGAATGGTTTAGCGTAAACAACAAACAGACGGCACTCAGCGCCAGGGTTATTTTTTTCATGCTTTTCCCTTAAAATTCAAAATATTATAATTATTAAGATGAGTCTTTGCTCAAAAAACTATCTGACCATAACGCCAGTAACGGTCAAAAGGAAGGATTATCTGCGGTTTTGTTACGAAAAAAGAGGATGATCACAACAGCTATTGTCAGGCCGGAGGGCACTGTTATCGCCGTCCGGCCTGAATATTACATGACAGCGGCAAATGCCTTCGCCACGCGGTGTACATTTGAAGCATTAAGCCCGGCGACACACATGCGGCCACTGGCAATCAGGTAAACGCCAAACTCATCGCGCAACCGCTCGACCTGCTCCTCGCTTAACCCGGTATAGCTGAACATACCGCGCTGCTGTAACAAGTAATCAAAGTTGCGGTCAGGCATCTCCGCCTTCAGCTCCTTCACCAGCGTCTGGCGCATCGATATAATGCGGTTACGCATCGCGTCGACTTCCGCCAGCCAGCCCGCTTTTAACGCCTCATCGCCCAGGACCGTAGCGACCACCTGAGCGCCGAAACACGGCGGACTGGAGTAAATTCGGCGCACCGTCGCTTTTAGCTGTCCCAGAACCCGCGCGGCAATTTCAGCATCTTCACACACCACCGACAGGCCGCCGACGCGCTCGCCGTACAGCGAGAAAATCTTCGAAAAAGAATTACTGACTAACGCAGGTAACCCAGCGCTGGCAATGGCGCGAATAGCGTAAGCATCCTCGTCCATGCCTGCGCCAAACCCCTGATAGGCAATATCAAGGAACGGAATCAGATCGCGCGCTTTCACTATTTCAATCACCGCATCCCATTGCGAAGGCGTTAAATCCGCCCCGGTCGGGTTGTGACAACAGGGGTGCAGCAGCACGATACTGCGCGCAGGTAACGTATTCAGCGTGGCCAGCAGATCGTTAAAACGGATGCCGTTAGTCGCGTCGTCATACCAGGGGTAAGTACTCACTTCGAATCCTGCCCCGGCAAATATCGCAATATGGTTTTCCCAGGTGGGGTCGCTCACCCATACGCCTGCGTCGGGGAAATAACGCTTCAGGAAATCCGCGCCCACTTTCAGCGCGCCGGAACCGCCTAATGTCTGGATAGTGGCCACGCGCTGTTGCTGAAGAACCGGGTGATCGGCGCCAAAGAGCAAAGGCGCGATAGTATGGCGATAAGTATTGAGTCCTTCCATCGGCAGGTACAGCGAAGCGCCATGCGGCTGCGCGTTAAGCCGGGCTTCGGCTTCGGCCACCGTTTTAAGCTGTGGGATAATCCCGTCTTCGTTGTAATACAGGCCAATGCTCAGATTTACTTTGTCGTGACGGGAGTCGTCTTTAAAACGCTCCATCAGTGAAAGAATCGGATCGCCGGCATAGGCGTCAACTTTTTGAAACACGCGATGGTTCTCCAGGTTTACAGAGGGCAGGAAATAACACAATAAACCGGAAGGACGAGAAGATCGAGAGGATGTTGTGGTGGATGCGCATATTGCCGGATGGCGGCGTGAACGTCTTATCCGGCCTACAGCCAATGCGCGATACAAGCCGGATAAGCGCAGGCGCCACCCGGCCCGCCGCGTATTTAATCAATATACTTCATCGCCACCCTTGAGGTCAGGCGCGTGATAAGTTCGTAAGCACTTACTTTTGTCATTTCAGCGATACGTTCAACCGGCAGACCTTCACCCCATAAAACCACCGGATCGCCCGCGTTATCCTGCGCGTTTGGCCCCAAATCCACGCAAATCATATCCATCGCCACCCGCCCGACAATCGGGACTTCACGGCCATTGACCAGTACTGGCGTACCGGAAGGCGCCGCTCGTGGGTAGCCATCGCCATACCCCATCGCCACCACGCCCAGGCGCGTGTCGCGCTCACTTACCCATGTTCCGCCGTAGCCCACCGGTTCGCCCGCTTTGTGGTCACGCAC
Source organism: Salmonella sp. SAL00670 (assembly GCF_046552235.1). Lineage (NCBI taxonomy): Bacteria > Pseudomonadati > Pseudomonadota > Gammaproteobacteria > Enterobacterales > Enterobacteriaceae > Salmonella > Salmonella sp. SAL00670. The sequence continues at coordinate 69,881 of NZ_JBGDUO010000004.1, read as the reverse complement.
CGCGATCAAACTGGAGGTTAAGGACATCACCGGCTGAAAACCAAAATCCGGCCCCCAGGGTTTGTGCTCCAGCGGCGATACGCCATACAAAATGATGCCCGGACGCGCCCAGTCAAAGTGAGACTGCGGCCACAGCAGAATACCGCCAGACGCGGCAATAGAGCGCTGACCGGGTTTACCCTGACAGAAGGCATTAAAAATGTCGAGCTGATGTTCGGTAGCGCCGCATTCCGGCTCATCCGCACGGGCAAAATGGCTGACGATATTCACCGGCTGGCGTACATTTTTACAGTGCGTCAGACGCTGGTAGAACGCCTCCGCCTCTTCGGGGCGCACGCCGAGACGATGCATACCGGTATCCAGTTTCATCCAGACCGTTACCGGCTCCGCCAGCTCCACCGCCTCCAGGGCGGCAAGCTGCTCCTGATTATGTACGGCGGTATGCAGACATTGCGCGGAAATGGTCGGCAAATCGGCGGCGTCGAAAAAACCCTCCAGCAGCAGGATAGGCTGCGTGATCCCGCCCGCTCGCAGACGTAGAGCCTCTTCCAGACGCGCCACGCCAAAAGCGTCAGCATCAGGGAGCGTTCGCGCGGTCTCCAGAAGACCGTGTCCATAAGCGTTCGCTTTCACCACCGCAACCAGCTTACTGGCAGGCGCCAGTTCACGCAGACGTTGCAGGTTGTGTCGCAGAGCGCGGCGGTTAATGACGACTGTTGCCGCTTGCATTTGAATTCCTTGTTAAAAGAATGACGGAGAGTTACTCATCATCGTATTGCGGTCCCGCATAGTTATCGAAACGCGACCACTGACCATTGAACGTCAGACGAACCGTACCGATAGGACCGTTACGTTGCTTACCAATAATAATTTCAGCAATGCCTTTTAAGTCGCTGTTCTCGTGATAAACCTCATCACGGTAGATAAACATAATTAAGTCGGCATCCTGTTCAATAGAGCCGGATTCACGCAGGTCGGAGTTCACCGGACGTTTATCCGCGCGTTGTTCCAGGGAGCGGTTAAGCTGCGATAGCGCCACGACCGGCACCTGTAGTTCCTTCGCCAGCGCTTTCAACGAGCGAGAAATTTCGGCGATTTCCAGAGTACGGTTATCAGAAAGCGACGGCACACGCATCAATTGCAGGTAGTCGATCATAATCAGACTTAACCCGCCATGTTCGCGGAAAATACGCCGCGCGCGCGAACGGACTTCTGTCGGCGTAAGACCTGAGGAGTCGTCAATATACATATTGCGTTTCTCCAGCAGAATGCCCATCGTGCCGGAGATTCGCGCCCAGTCTTCATCATCGAGTTGACCGGTACGAATACGTGTCTGATCGACGCGGGACAGCGAGGCCAGCATACGCATCATGATCTGTTCGCCGGGCATCTCCAGACTAAAGATCAGTACCGGTTTATCCTGCAACATCGCCGCATTTTCGCAGAGGTTCATCGCAAAAGTGGTTTTACCCATGGAGGGGCGCGCCGCAACGATAATCAAATCCGAACGCTGTAACCCTGCCGTCTTTTTATTGAGGTCCTGATAGCCGGTATCCACGCCTGTAACGCCATCGTGCGGTTGCTGGAACAACTGCTCAATACGCGCCACGGTGGCGTCGAGAATCTGGTCGATGCTTTTCGGACCTTCGTCTTTGTTGGCCCGGTTTTCCGCGATCTGGAAGACGCGCGACTCCGCCAGATCCAGCAGTTCGTCGCTATTGCGCCCCTGTGGATCGTAACCGGCATCCGCAATTTCATGCGCCACCGCGATCATATCGCGGACCACGGCGCGTTCGCGCACAATGTCCGCATAAGCACTGATGTTCGCCGCGCTTGGCGTATTTTTAGACAACTCCGCCAGATAGGCGAAGCCGCCGACGCTGTCCAGTTGGCCCTGCCGCTCCAGCGATTCCGCGAGCGTAATCAGGTCGATAGGACTGCCGCTTTCCTGCAAGCGCCCCATCTCCGTAAAGATATGGCGATGCGGGCGGGTATAGAAATCTTCCGCCACCACGCGCTCGGCCACATCGTCCCAGCGCTCGTTATCCAGCATTAAACCGCCCAACACCGACTGTTCCGCTTCAATCGAGTGCGGCGGCACTTTTATCCCGGCAACCTGCGGATCGCGGTCGCGGGCATCAGTCTGTGGTTTGTTGAAGGGTTTATTTCCTGCCATAGTGAATGGAGTTACCGAGATAGTGATTGGGTCGAAAGATTACCACATTTCTTTTGGAGGAAGCATGGCAACGCGTATTGAATTTCACAAGCATGGTGGTCCGGAAGTGCTTCAGACCGTGGAGTTTACGCCAACGGAACCGGCGGAACACGAAATCCAGGTTGAGAACAAAGCCATTGGTATCAACTTCATCGACACCTATATCCGTAGCGGACTCTATCCGCCCCCGTCGTTGCCTGCGGGCCTGGGAACCGAAGCTGCGGGTGTGGTCAGTAAAGTCGGCAACGGCGTGGAGCACATTCGCGTGGGCGATCGCGTCGTCTACGCGCAGTCAACGCTCGGCGCTTACAGTTCCGTCCATAACGTCCCCGCAGATAAAGCCGCGATTTTACCTGACGCCATTTCCTTCGAACAGGCGGCAGCCTCTTTTCTCAAGGGGTTGACCGTTTTTTACCTGTTGCGCAAAACCTATGAAGTGAAACCCGACGAACCCTTCCTGTTTCATGCCGCTGCGGGCGGCGTCGGTCTGATCGCCTGCCAATGGGCAAAAGCGCTGGGCGCGAAGCTTATCGGTACCGTCGGTAGCGCGCAAAAAGCGCAGCGGGCGCTGGACGCTGGCGCCTGGCAGGTAATTAATTACCGTGAGGAGAGCATTGTCGAACGGGTAAAAGAGATCACCGGCGGCAAAAAAGTCCGCGTGGTCTATGACTCCGTGGGGAAAGATACCTGGGAAGCCTCACTGGACTGCCTGCAACGTCGGGGACTGATGGTCAGTTTCGGCAATGCGTCCGGCCCCGTCACTGGCGTGAATTTAGGTATTCTGAATCAGAAAGGTTCCCTGTATGCCACGCGACCTTCACTACAGGGGTATATTACGACACGTGAAGAACTGACCGAAGCCAGCAATGAATTGTTCTCATTGATCGCCAGCGGCGTGATTAAAGTTGATGTGGCTGAAAATCAACGCTATGCGTTAAAAGATGCCCGTCGCGCACATGAGGTGCTGGAAAGCCGGGCCACACAGGGCTCAAGCCTGCTGATTCCGTAATAGCTCTGCAAAGAAATTGGGCTTCCACCCGGGAAGCCCTTTCTTTTTTTGTTCGGCTGTATGTAGGGTACAGCGCGATGAATTCGTTACCTGCGCAATCATGACAGATTTAATAATCGATTCCTATTTGCCTGTGAGGGCAAAGTTCCAGGTTGTGACGAACCGCTCAATACCTTAGTAAAACCGACGGTTATTGCGCTGATACTGAGGGATTTTTGGCGTTTTTACTGCTTTGATCACCCACACCACAGCCACCGCCAGCAGTAGCCACGGTAACAGCTTGATCATCAGGGCGAACATTCCACCCAGGAACATGACGGCAGTCGCTACAACCAGCGCGGCCAGAATGCCCAGCAAGGAGACGCCCGTCACCATTAACATCAGAAAAAAGCCAAGCACAAAAAGTAGTTCCAGCATAGTCGCTCCCCATAAAAATGGCATTGCCCGGCGGCACGGCGCTTACCGGGTTTGGTCAGGTAAGCTATTACAAAAATCATGCCAATATTTATGTTTTTGATATATAAAGAAAACGCCCTGCAAGACTGCACAGTGCGTGGTGAGATTGACTAATTTTTGGCGAACTTTTAACGCTTGTCTGCCACCAGTTTTAGCGCCTGCTCCAGTACAGCAACATCCGCGCCAGCTTTATGGGCGTTTTCGCTCAGATAGCGACGCCACTGCCGCGCGCCGGGGATGCCCTGGAACAACCCCAGCATATGGCGAGTGATATGCCCCAGATACGCTCCCTGGCTCAATTCACGCTCAATATAGGGATACATCGCGCGAACCACCGCAACCGGGTCGGCATCGGTGGTATCGGCGCCAAAAATCTCCCGATCCACCGCGGCCAGTATACCCGGATTCTGATAAGCTTCGCGGCCAACCATGACGCCATCCATATGGCGCAGGTGTTCCTTCGCCTCTTCCAGCGATTTGATGCCGCCGTTAATGGACATGGTCAGGTGCGGAAAATCCCGCTTTAGCTGGTATACGCGCGGGTAATCCAGCGGCGGGATCTCACGATTTTCTTTCGGGCTTAAGCCAGAAAGCCAGGCTTTGCGCGCATGGATAATAAACATCTCGCATTCGCCCCGACCGGAAACCGTATCGATGAAATCACACAGAAACGCATAACTGTCCTGATCGTCAATACCAATGCGGGTTTTTACCGTTACCGGAATCGAGACGACATCACGCATGGCTTTAACACAATCGGCGACCAGTTGCGCATTGCCCATCAAACAGGCGCCAAACATACCATTTTGCACACGATCGGAGGGGCACCCCACGTTGAGGTTAATTTCATCGTAGCCACGCGCTTCCGCCAGCTTTGCACAATGCGCAAGCTGAGCCGGATCGCTTCCACCAAGCTGTAGAGCAACCGGATGCTCTTCTTCGCTGTAAGCCAGATAGTCACCCTTACCGTGAATAATCGCGCCCGTGGTCACCATTTCGGTGTAGAGCAGCGTCTGGCGAGACAGCAAACGCAGGAAATAGCGGCAATGTCTGTCCGTCCAGTCGAGCATAGGCGCGATGGAGAAGCGATAAGCAGGAAAAGCGGAGGACTGGGTTTCAGGCTGCATGGCGAATAAATAAGCATCCGGTTAAAAAAGGGGCGTCACTATAGCATAACGCTAAACCGGAGGCGTAGCGCCTCCGGTGAAAACGCCTCAGAATGTCATCGTAAGCTGCGCGCCAGCCCCCCAGGTTTCATCTTCGCCGTACAGTCCCATTAAGTCGAGATGCACACGGTTAAAGGGCGCAAAGCCAAGACCGCCGGTAACCACATTGCTATCGTTATTTTTCACATCCGCACGATACCCTGCGCGCACCGCCAGCCATGACAACGGTCGAACTTCAGCGCCGACGCCAACGTACTGTGAATTGTCTTCGCTCTTAAAGCCTTTCGTTTCCGTCAGATCACCATCGGCGCTTACGGTCAGCAAATCGTTATGCCATGCGACGCCCGCGGTAACCAGAGGGCGGATTTGGTATGTATCTTTGTAGTTGGTGGTTTCTCCCGTCATACCATTAGTGATGTAAATATCTTTCGTATCGATATCGCGAGATACCAGATTTTGCCCGCTCAGCCCCAACGTCCAGTTTTCACCGATATCGGCAGCAAGCCCCGCATCAATGTTAAAACCCGTATCGTCATTGCGATAACGGCTGCTATTCCAGTCGCTACTGTCGTAGTTATAAATTGAGGTGGTGTAGTTATAGAGCCAGGTTTTTTGCAGTTTTGGCGTAACGCCAATGGAAACAGGCACCTCGCCCACCACAAACTGCTTCGCCAGCGCAATACCGTAGTCAGATACAATCGCTACCCGCCCCGACGCGGTAGAGTTTAAATGCTTTGTAATTTCGTCAGACCCCAGCAAAGCAGCGCGTCCTGCTTCACGAAGCGCGACACGTTCATCATGCTGGATATCGCGCAAATACTGAATATCGTTCTGATCAATGGACGAACTCACGCGCCCATGCGCATAACCTTTGGCGATAAACGCCACGGAAAGCGTTTGCCCTGGAATACTTACCGCCAACCCGGCGCCGGCATTGGCGCGGGCGGTTTTTCCGTTGAGATATTCCAGCTCATCGGCCAGGTCGCGCGCGGCGCCCTGAAATTGATTCAGCACGCCTCGCGGATTGAGCAGAATTTGCCCCAGCGTAAGGTTATCGACGACCTCATCGTAGTAATCCACTTTATCGCTGATATCGTCAATTTCATCCTGGAGATTGTCTTTATCCGTAATCTGGACGCCGACCGCAGGAAGGACAACAGTGATATTGTCTTCCGGTTTGGCTTTTGCCAGTAACGCCGGATTTAATAGTACTCCGCTGCCATAATTCGCGGACGCGACGCCCGTCCCGCCCATTGCGTCATTACGCGCTTCCGTCCAGGTATTGGCGGCGCTCGCCTGCTTTGCCATAAAAAGCGAGACCGCGATAGCAATCAGTGAAAGTTTGACGTTTTTGTTCACAGTTAGCCCATCTTATTATCAGGTGAAGTAATCCCTCCGCCACGCCTTACCGGACAGAGGCGAACTATTGCTGTGAAATAGTGATGTTAAATCCTGTTGTTATAATATCGACCCTCATTATGTATAGATGAGAATACTGGCGCGGAAAAGCTTAGCAGGCGATATATTGTCGCGGGGTAATTTCAGAGTTTTAAGCAGCTCGTGGTAAAGTAGCGGATTAGACTTTCATGCCATTCGAGGTGCTACATGGAAAAGACCACAACGCAAGAGTTACTGGCGCAAGCTGAAAAACTCTGCGCGCAGCGCAACGTGCGCCTGACGCCTCAGCGCCTCGAAGTGCTGCGCCTGATGAGTCTGCAACAGGGTGCCATCAGCGCATACGATTTGCTCGATTTGCTGCGCGAAACGGAACCACAGGCCAAACCGCCCACCATCTACCGCGCGCTGGATTTTTTGCTCGAACAGGGTTTTGTCCATAAAGTGGAATCCACCAATAGTTATGTGGTTTGCCACCTGTTCGACCAGCCGACGCACAGCTCGGCCATGTTTATCTGCGATCGTTGTGGCGTGGTGAAGGAAGAGTGTGCCGAGGGCGTGGAAGACATCATGCATACGCTGGCGGCTAAAATGGGATTTGCGCTACGACATAACGTTATTGAGGCGCACGGTCTGTGCCCTGCGTGCGTAGAAGTGGAAGCGTGTCGCCATCCGGGCGACTGTGGTCACGATCACTCGGTGCTGGTGAAGAAAAAACCGCGTTAGCCTGAACGGAAAACGGGCGGCAGTAGAGAGGGGCACGCCCGCATTCATAAGCAAACAGTGGGAAGCACATCCATGTACTCCTGGTAGGGGAAAACATATTACCAGCGATAGTTGTTACGGGTTTCCCAGTCAACAACCTCTTTTTCCGCCTGATCTTTCTGGTAACCGTAACGCTCCTGGATTTTACCTACCAGTTGGTCGCGTTTACCTTCGATAACGGTCATATCGTCATCGGTCAGTTTGCCCCATTGTTCTTTCATTTTACCTTTAAACTGTTTCCAGTTACCGCCGGCTTCGTCTTTATTCATCATCTTGTCCTCATCATTCGGTTAGGAATAGCAGGTGTTATTCGCCCAAATGCACTGCAATTTCTGCTGGACGTGATAATGATTGTAGGCAGGAATTCGGCCTTCGGTTTTATATTCAGAATTTTTAACCGTCACGATCTGGCAAACCATGTACCCTCGCGCCAGTGACGACGCCAGATAAGGCTCAACGACAGACCGCGAAGCGCCAGGAACACGGTTAATGCCAGCCATAAACCATGATTTCCTAATACCGGCAGGGCGAAGAGCGTCAGCGCGAATCCTCCCGCGGCGACAGCCATGCTATTGCGCATTTCGGCAGCGCGCGTCGCGCCAATAAACATACCATCGAGCAGATAGCACCATACGCCCACCAGTGGTAATACCACCTGCCAGATAAGATACCGATCCGCCAGTAGCTGTATTTGCGGCAATGAGGTCAGTAACGCGACAATATGTTCGCCTGCCAGGGCATAGACTGTGGAAAACAACAAGGCCACAATTCCTGACTGACGACACGCCGCTCGCCAGACGTCCAGTAGCTTGCTACCGTCACGCGCGCCGTAAGCCTGACCGGAGTGCGCCTCCACCGCATAAGCAAAACCGTCCAGCGCATAGGCCGTAAAGGTGAGTAAGGTCATCAGGACTGCATTTACCGCGATAATATCGCTGCCCAGCCGCGCGCCTGACACCGTGATTGCGCCAAAACAAAGCTGAAGGAGCAATGAGCGCAGCATGATATCGCGATTGAGCGCCAAAAGGCGGCGCACGTTGCCGCGCCAGGCCTGTTTTAGCATATCCAGCGACACACCGCGGAGATGGAGAACTTTACGTACCATCATGAGTCCGATCAGTAACGTGGCATATTCTGCGATGACCGTCGCCAGGGCGGCGCCCTGCACGTTCATATGAAGCCCCATCACCAGCCACAGGTCGAGCGCGATGTTGAGGATATTGCCCACGACCAACAAGATAACCGGCGCCCGCGCATACTGAACGCCTAACAGCCACCCGAGCAGCACCAGATTCGCCAGTGACGCGGGAGCGCTTAGCCAACGAATTTCAAGGAAGCGTCTCGCCTGCACCAGGACAGCGTCGTTCCCGCCGACAATATGTAAAGCCAGCTCGATAAGCGGCGTGCGAAATAGCACAATCATCACGCCAGCGCCCAGCGCCAGCAATAACGGTTGAATGAGCGCCCGGGCTAACGCCTGCGGATTTTTGGCGCCAAATGCCTGCGCCGTTAGGCCGGTGGTGCTCATACGTAGAAATAGCAGCAGCATGAAAAGAAAGCTGGTGGCAGTCGCGCCCACCGCCACGCCGCCCAGGAAAACCGGGCTGTCCAGATGACCAATCACCGCCGTATCGACCAGCCCCAGCAAGGGGACGGTGATGTTAGAAAAAATCATCGGCAGCGCGAGATGCCAGAGAGCTTTATCAGAGGAGGTAAAAAGCGGCATGGAGAAAAGCCTGACAAGGAGTTAAACGAAACGAGCGCATTGCCGGATGGCAACGTAACGCCTTATCCGGCCTACAAATTAATCATCTCAGGAACTGCATTCCCGTAGGCCTGATAAGCGCAGCGCCATCAGGCTGCACGATTGCCGGATGACGGCTTACAAGGAGATTAAAACGAGATTACAACCATTCCCCGTTGCGAATGACGCCTACCGCCAGCCCTTCAATCGTAAAGCTTTGTTCGCGCAGATCCACCACTATCGGTGTAAACTCGCTGTTTTCCGGCAGCAGCTCCACTTTATTGCCCTGCTTTTTCAGGCGTTTTACTGTCACTTCATCGTCAATGCGAGCGACAACCACCTGGCCATTACGGACGTCCTGCGTTTTATGTACCGCCAGCAAATCCCCATCCATAATACCGATGTCTTTCATCGACATACCGCTCACGCGCAGCAGGAAATCGGCGCTGGGTTTGAACAGTGAAGGATCGACCTGGTAATGGCCTTCAATATGCTGCTGCGCCAGAAGCGGTTCACCCGCCGCGACACGCCCGACAAGCGGTAATCCGTCCTCTTCTTCCTGTAACAGACGGATACCTCGCGATGCGCCGGAAACGATTTCAAGCACCCCTTTGCGCGCCAGCGCTTTAAGGTGTTCTTCCGCAGCGTTTGGGGAACGGAACCCCAAACGCTGCGCGATTTCCGCACGCGTCGGTGGCATACCTGTCTGGCTGATGTGATCCCGGATGAGATCAAACACCTCTTGTTGCCTGGCCGTTAACGCTTTCATTCCGCCCCCTGGGTGTATATACAGTCATGCTGTGAGTATATACAGTTAAAGGTGATTTTGGAACCACAAACGGCGCAAAAAACAAGAGATTTATAAAATTTGGAACCTTTATCGAAAATGTGACCATAACAGGATGCCCCAGGTCATCAGGGCAACGAAAATAGACAGTAGCACCGCAGCCGATCCCATATCTTTCGCACGGCCGGAAAGCTCATGGTATTCAGAACCGATGCGGTCAACGACCGCTTCAATAGCGCTGTTGAGGATTTCAACAATCATGATAAGTAAAACGGAACCTATCAATAACACACGGGTAATCGCATCCACATCCAGCCAGCAGGCGATGATGACGCCCAGCAATACCGCGATACTTTCCTGGCGAAACGCCGCTTCGTGAGTCCATGCGGCGCGAAATCCTTTCCAGGAATATCCTGCCGCTTTGATAATTCTGGTGAATCCAGTGGTATTATTGGCCATCAAAAGAACCTTTTTACATTATTAACGTCAATGACATTATACGGTTGCCCTGCACGATTCGAACTGCCGTAACGCAGCGCGAAGTATGACGGGATACAACAGAAATTCGCTAAACTTTCTGATATCCTTGCACCGCATTTGCATTATTAACCAGAGGCTTTACATCGTTTATGTCCGGCTGGCCACGAATTTACTACAAATTACTGAATTTACCATTAAGCATACTGGTAAAAAGCAAGTCTATTCCGGCGGAACCCGCCCAGGAATTGGGGCTCGATACTTCTCGCCCCATTATGTATGTCTTGCCATACAACTCAAAAGCGGACTTACTGACGCTGCGGGCGCAATGTCTGGCGCACGATCTCCCGGATCCGCTGGAGCCGCTGGAGATCGACGGCGCGCTGTTGCCACGCTATGTATTTATTCACGGCGGACCGCGTGTCTTTACCTATTACACGCCAAAAGAAGAGTCGGTGAAACTTTTTCACGATTATCTCGATCTGCATCGGAGTAATCCGGCTTTGGACGTGCAGATGGTGCCCGTTTCCGTGATGTTTGGCCGCGCGCCGGGTCGTGAAAAGGGAGAAGATAACCCGCCTTTACGTATGCTGAACGGCGTACAGAAATTCTTTGCCATCTCCTGGCTGGGTCGCGATAGCTTTGTCCGATTCTCGCCGTCCGTCTCATTGCGTCGCATGGCTGATGAACACGGCACCGATAAAATCATCGCGCAGAAGCTGGCTCGCGTGGCGCGTATGCACTTTGCTCGCCAGCGCCTGGCGGCGGTTGGCCCACGCCTGCCCGCCCGTCAGGATCTGTTTAACAAACTGCTGGCCTCGAAAGCGATCGCCCGCGCGGTAGAAGACGAAGCGCGCAGTAAGAAAATCTCTCATGAAAAAGCGCAGCAAAACGCCATTGCGCTGATGGAAGAGATCGCGGCGAACTTCTCTTACGAGATGATTCGTTTGACCGACAGGATTTTGGGGTTTACCTGGAACCGACTGTACCAGGGGATTAACGTGCATAACGCCGAGCGCGTACGCCAACTGGCGCACGACGGGCATGAAATCGTCTATGTGCCCTGTCACCGCAGCCATATGGACTATTTGCTCCTTTCTTATGTGCTGTACCATCAGGGACTGGTTCCGCCGCACATTGCCGCAGGCATTAACCTTAATTTCTGGCCCGCTGGCCCGATTTTCCGTCGTCTGGGCGCGTTCTTTATTCGTCGCACCTTTAAGGGGAATAAACTCTATTCCACCGTCTTTCGCGAATACCTGGGCGAGCTGTTCAGCCGCGGTTACTCGGTTGAGTATTTTGTCGAAGGAGGACGTTCGCGTACCGGACGTTTGTTAGATCCGAAAACCGGCACCCTGTCGATGACTATCCAGGCGATGCTGCGCGGCGGTACCCGTCCAATTACGTTAGTGCCTATTTACATCGGCTATGAGCACGTCATGGAAGTGGGCACCTATGCGAAAGAGCTGCGCGGCGCGACAAAAGAGAAAGAGAGTCTGCCGCAGATGCTGAAAGGCTTGAGCAAGCTGCGCAATCTGGGTCAGGGCTACGTTAACTTTGGCGAACCGATGCCGCTCATGACGTACCTGAACCAGCATGTGCCGGAGTGGCGCGAATCTATCGACCCTATAGAGGCCATACGCCCAGCCTGGCTGACGCCGACGGTAAATAGTATCGCCGCCGATCTGATGGTGCGTATTAACAACGCTGGCGCGGCAAACGCGATGAACCTGTGTTGTACCGCGCTGTTAGCGTCGCGTCAGCGCTCGCTCACCCGCGAGCAGCTCACCGAGCAGCTTGATTGCTATCTCGATCTGATGCGCAATGTCCCTTATTCCACAGACTCAACCGTTCCTGCCGCCAGCGCTGGCGAGCTTATCGCTCACGCGCTGCAGATGAATAAGTTTGAGGTCGAGAAAGACACCATTGGCGATATCATCATTCTGCCGCGCGAGCAGGCGGTGTTGATGACCTACTATCGTAACAATATCGCGCATATGTTGATTATGCCTTCGCTGATGGCGGCGATTATCACCCAGCATCGTCGCATTTCGCGTGATGCGTTGCAGCAGCATGTTGAAGCGCTCTATCCGATGTTAAAAGCGGAGCTGTTCCTGCGCTGGGAGCGCGAGGAGTTAGCCTCGGTCATTGACGCGCTGGCCAGTGAAATGCAGCGTCAGGGGCTAATTACCCTGCAGGATGATGAACTGCATATCAACCCGACGCATTCCCGTACGCTGCAACTGCTGGCGGCAGGCGCGCGCGAAACGCTACAGCGTTATGCCATTACGTTCTGGCTGTTGAGCGCCAATCCGTCCATCAACCGCAGTACGCTGGAGAAAGAAAGCCGTACCGTGGCGCAACGTCTGTCTGTCCTGCACGGTATTAACGCGCCGGAGTTTTTCGACAAAGCGGTGTTCAGTTCACTCGTGTTGACGCTACGGGATGAGGGTTATATCAGTGATACGGGCGATGCCGAACCGGCAGAAACGATGAAGATATATCAGATGCTTGCCGATCTGATTACCTCTGATGTCCGTCTGACGATTGAAAGCGCGACGCAGGGCGAGTAAGCCAGTGCCTGAAATGCCCGATGGCGTAAGCTTATCGGGCAACTGATATGACGTATTGAAAATTTTGGCTTTGTAGGCCGGGTCCGCCCGGCATGACATCAGAAGTGCCAGTAACTCATCGCCAGCCCTAAAAATAGCACCAGGCCAACGTAGTTATTGTTCATAAAGGCTTTAAAGCAGGCTTCACGCTCACGGTTCGCAATCAGTTTTTGCTGGTAGACAAACAGCGCGCCCGCCACCAGCACAGCCCAGTAATATCCCCATCCCAGACCATTCAACCAGCCGATCAGCGCCATTAACGCCATGACGCCAAGCTGCAGAATCCCGATAATCAATGTGTCATAACGACCAAACAAGATCGCCGTCGATTTAATGCCTATCTTGATATCATCATCTCTGTCGACCATCGCATATTGCGTATCGTAAGCCACTGCCCAGAGAATATTGGCGAGGAACATTAGCCAGCAGCTCAACGGCAGGGATTCGCTCACCGCGGCGAACGCCATGGGGATTGACCAGCCGAAAGCGGCCCCCAGCACGACCTGCGGCAGGTGGGTATAGCGTTTCATAAAGGGATAAACCCAGGCCAACGCCAGCGCCGCCACGGAAAGCAGAATCGTCATGGCGTTCAGCGTCAGCACCAACAGAAACGCCAGCAGCACCAGCACCACAAACAGGTTGCGCGCTTCTTTCTCTGTCACGGCGCCGCTGGGTAAAGGTCGGTTGACCGTACGTTTTACATGTCCGTCAAATTTACGATCGGCATAATCATTCACCACGCAGCCCGCCGCGCGCATTAACCACACGCCAGCGACAAAAACTGCCAAAATCCACAGCTGAGGCATACCCGGCGTCGCCACCCATAGCGCCCAAAGCGTCGGCCAGAGCAGCAGCAACGCGCCAATAGGCTTATCTGTACGCATCAAACGGTGAAACGCCAGCAGCTTACTCTGCGTCAGACTCCACTCCATCTTTATCTTCCTCTCAGTACAGCGGCGATGCAGGTAAAAAAAGCTCGGTAAGCAACAGCGGTTTTCCGCTCAACCGCAGTCGAGAGCGGCGCCCCCACAGCGTTGCATCGCGTCCAATTTCAATAAAATCGCGGGTCAGTGTCGATGATGTAAATAGATAACGTCCAAGCGGGGTTTTACCCAGATGTTGTAAGACCTGTTCAGGTCCGCACAGCGTGGATTCCGGTACCACGGTACGTCCGGCAAGCCAGGGCTCGCCGTCAGCGCAAAGCAGTATCTCACGTAACCAGTAGCGGGATTCGGATGGCAGTAAACCTGATGCTTCCTCGACCTCACTTTGGCCGACAAACGCTTCCCGAATCAGCGTCACGCTTACCCGCTTTCCCTGCTGCTCAAAACGTTTAGTCATAGAATCTTCCAGCAACAGCCAGTCCAGCAAATGGGGTTCAAGCGCAGGAATCGCATCAAAATAGCGCAGCGCACGCAGTCGCGTTAACGCAGGGTGTGACATGCCTTACTCTCCGATTCATAACCTAAAGTCATTGTATCTCAGAAAAGACATTACGGGGGGCGCAATCACAATTAAGTGATCTGTTGCGCAACAAAAAAATAACAATTCGCATGAAATGACAAAAAAAAGGTGCGCCAGGAGACGCACCAGTTGCTGCAAAATCAGCACTGTGGGGAAACAATTACCCCTTGCCTTTTACACTGCTGATAAAGGTGGAACGGGCAGATGTCGATCCCAGACGTTCGGCCTCATCAAGCAGTTTCAGCGCTTTATCGACGTCGCCTTTCGCTACGGCATCCTTAATCGCTTTATTAAAGTAGCTTTCCGTATCGTTCAACATCGGTTCGCTTTTCTTCGGCGCGACTGGCGCTGGCGCAGCGACCGGCGCGGCGGTATTGCCTACCGTTACCGGCCCGGTACCGGACGAGCCAAACAACGGCCCGACCAATACGCTGGAGCTGCTGTTGGTTTTCACCTTCAGTTTCACCACGCCGTCAGTGGTATGGCGAGCAACTGGATCGGGAATATCCGGGATAGAGTTACCGACGCCTTTGGCATAGGCTTTTGCCGGATCGAGCAGCGTAGTGGTTTGCTGAAGATCTTTTTCGGTCGTAAACACCAGAACATAGAGTTTCTGCTGCCCCAACGCAGGCGTCAGGCGCATCACGCCTTCCAGCCGGTCTGCGCTCATGACGCCCGGCTGCTGATAAGTAAAGTAACTGCTGGGGAAGAACGCCGAAGGTGTCATATTTTGGTCAAGAATCAACACGTTTGGCGCAAAAACGCTGGCTTGCTTATTGACCTCGCTGGTCAGAGTTAATGTCAGCTCGCCGATATTCGCCGGAACGCTATAAGCGGCGACCGGGCCGGTAATGCCGGCGACGTCAAGGCGCTGGCCACCCGTCGCCAGTTGGGTAGACTGCGTTTTTGACTGATCTACAGGCGTCCAGGTTAATTGCTGTAGCGCAGCAGCAGGAATAGCGGGCGCGGCGCTGGTATTTTGCGGTACATAGTTCACTTCCGCCAGGCTGATACCCGGCACGCTGGCGAACAGCCCTGCGGTTAAACAGAGGGCGACGAGACTTTTCTTCATTTTCATTATTCTCACCTCAATAAGGCGGGTTCAGCGGTAGCCAGGCAATAGCGCGCCAACCCAAACATATCGCCGAATGGCGGCTGGCGCCTTATTCGGCTTACAAGCATCATCAGACCTGATGTTTCAGAGGGGCTTGCGCCCCTCGTTACGTCAGATGACCATCGTATTACCACCAGATTTCCATCTGGGCGCCGAAGGTCCACTCATCGCTATCGCCACGGCTGTTGGTGGAAATGCCGGAGTTAGTCGCTGCGGCATAACGGGAAATGTTATCGCCGTCTTTGATATAGCCCCATTTCTCATCCCATTTCGCGTAGGTGGCGAAAATACGGATAGCCGGACGCGACCAGATGCTGTCGCCCGCCTGCCACTGTTGCGCCAGGGTGATTTTATATTGATTGTTACGATCGCCGGTCTGCTGAGATTTCACGTTGTCGTAGCCGACTTCCAGCAGGGTACTCATGATTGGCGTCCACTTGTACATTGGACGTACGCCCACGGTCCACCACTCAGTACCCAGGTTATTATCCCAATCGATATTCTGGTACATACCGACGTACATCAAATCCCATTTATCACCAAGCGAGATGGCGCCATGATCCAAAATACGCCACATATCGCCATTATTGTTGATGACCTTATTGGCATAATTAATTTTGGTTCCATCAGGCAATTCTTCAGTGAAAGATGAAGAACCGTCGGAACCGCGCGCCTGGCCTTTACCCTGCGTGGTCATGGCATCGGTGGCATATTGCACGACAAACTTGTTATAGCCTTTCAACATGCTTTGCGTGTGTTCGGCGGTGAACATCCAGCCGTCTTTCGATGCCCCATCCGCCAGCTTATAACCATCGGTCGTATTGGCGCGACCGTAGTCAACGCCCAGCTCCAGTACGCCGTCCGGGTTCGTTTGCAGACCAGCCAGACGTACGTCAAAGACGTCGTTAGCGGTATCTTTTACTTCATCATAAATATTCTGGCTGCTGAAGGTGTAAGAGCCGCCCGCTTCAGTAGACCGGGTCGCCGCCAGCGAAAGCTTACCGAAGCCCAGATCGATATTTTCGATACCCGCGCCAGGACCTGAAATATCCCAGTAGTAGAAGTCGATCATGTGTACGTCATGACGCTGATAGAAGCGCTTACCGGCCCAGATGGTAGAGCCCGGCAGCCATTCAATCAGGTTTTTACCCTGCACGTTCGCTTCGCGGAAGGCGGGATCGGTCGATTCCCAGTCGTTCTGCTGGTTAACCGAATAGGCGACGTTGGTGTCGAAATAGAAGCTCTTATCGCCCTCTTTCCACACTTCCTGGCCCAGTTTCAGTTCCGCATAGGTTTCACATTCGTTACCAAGACGGTATTTACTTTGGGCACCCGTTGCCTGGAAACACTGTTGTTCGCCGCCGCTTCCCGTCCAGCCAATACCGGAACGGGCGTAACCGTGGAAATCGACAGCCATTGCCTGAGCGGACATTACGCCCGCTGCGACAGCAACCGCCAGTGGGAGTTTGCGCAGAGTAATCATCATTCTATCTCCTGAGATCATTGCTTTTCTTTAAACGCTGCCACCTTCTAAAACTGCGAATGGTTTTGCGTTTCGTTTTTTTATGGAGGCCTTAAACACCCGGCTCTTGATGCAGACGACGACATGCGCTGCCATCCTCGCGGAACAGATGACAGCGCTCTGGCGGCAGGCCGATAGCGAATGTGGCGCCCTCTTCTACCAACACCACGTCATTCTGGCGATAAACCAGGTTTTGACGGATGGCGGGGATCTGGATATGAATTTGTGTTTCGTGCCCTAACTGCTCGACCACCTGGACTTCGCCTTCCAGGGTGACATCGGCGATATCGCTCGGCAGCAGGTGTTCCGGCCGAATGCCTAAAGACATATTGGCGCCGACCTGCACGCCGCGACTTTCGACCGGCAGCCAGATTTGCTGGCGATTCGGCAGTTCGACCTGGACTTGTTCAATCGCGGTGGCGGTCACTTTCACCGGCAGGAAGTTCATCTTCGGCGAGCCGATGAAGCCCGCGACAAAACGGTCCGCCGGATAGTGGTACAGCTCCAGCGGCTTACCGACCTGCGCGACGCGACCGGCGTCCAGCACCACGATTTTGTCGGCCAGGGTCATCGCCTCGACCTGATCGTGGGTGACGTAAATCATCGTGCGGCCCAGACGTTTATGCAGGCGAGAAATTTCAATGCGCATCTGCACGCGTAGCGCGGCATCCAGGTTAGAGAGCGGTTCATCCAGCAAAAACACACGCGGCTCCGCCACCAGCGTGCGGCCAATCGCTACGCGCTGACGCTGCCCGCCGGAAAGCGCTTTTGGCTTACGTTCCAGCAGATGCGCCAGTTGCAGCACTTCCGCCACCTGGTTGACGCGTTGATTCATTACCTCTTTTTTGGCGCCCGCCAGCTTGAGGCCGAAAGACATGTTTTCTGCAACGGAGAGATGGGGATAGAGCGCATAAGACTGGAATACCATGCCCACGCCGCGCTCGGCAGGCGGGATATCATTCATACGGGTTTCCCCGATAAACAGGTCGCCACTGGTGATGGTTTCAAGCCCGGCGATCATACGCAGCAAGGTCGATTTACCACAGCCTGACGGTCCGACAAACACCACGAACTCCCCGTCATGGATATCGAGGTTAATATCTTTCGATACCACCACGTCACCCCAGGCTTTCGTTACATTTCGTAGCTGTACGCTCGCCATGCCTTTCTCCCTTCGTTACAACCTGTCATTGACAGCAACATTCATGATGGCCTGACTATGCGCGATCCCTGACTGGGGTAAATCCTCCACCCCCGGCTTTTTTATGGGGGAGGAGGCGGGAGGATGAGGACACAGCGCCTGAGACCACGGGCGCGAACAGAAAAGGAATTTCGTGATGCCACCCGCAAAAATCGGCGTGTTTTTGTGTGCGCCAGCACGCATTACTCACATTTATGCAACACAGATCACATAAAGTCGGGGTGGGGCGTAGGGGTAGGGAGGATGGAAAGAGGTTGTCGTATAAAGAAACTAGAGACCGTTAAACCACCTCTGTGTACATCACCAAAAAGGATGGGAGATATGAAGATTAAAACTGGCGTAGGCATCCTCGCATTATCCGCACTTACGACGATGATGATTTCCGCCCCGGCTCTCGCCAAAATTGAAGAAGGTAAACTGGTTATCTGGATCAACGGCGACAAGGGTTATAACGGTCTGGCCGAGGTCGGTAAAAAATTTGAGCAAGACACCGGCATTAAAGTGACCGTTGAGCACCCGGATAAGCTGGAAGAGAAATTCCCGCAGGTGGCTGCCACCGGCGACGGTCCTGACATTATCTTCTGGGCGCACGACCGTTTTGGCGGCTACGCGCAGTCTGGTCTGCTGGCGGAGGTCACTCCGGATAAAGCGTTTCAGGACAAACTCTATCCGTTCACCTGGGATGCGGTACGTTATAACGGCAAGCTGATCGCCTACCCCATCGCCGTTGAAGCCCTCTCCCTGATTTATAACAAAGACCTCGTCCCGAACCCGCCGAAAACCTGGGAAGAGATCCCGGCGCTGGATAAAGAGCTAAAAGCGAAAGGGAAGTCGGCGATAATGTTCAACCTGCAAGAGCCGTATTTCACCTGGCCTTTGATCGCCGCTGACGGCGGTTACGCGTTCAAATTTGAAAACGGCAAGTATGACGTGAAAGACGTTGGCGTCGATAACGCCGGCGCGAAAGCGGGCCTGACTTTCCTGATCGATATGATCAAGAACAAAAATATGAGCGCCGATACCGATTACTCCATCGCCGAAGCAGCCTTCAATAAAGGCGAAACGGCAATGACCATCAACGGCCCGTGGGCATGGTCGAACATCGACAAGAGCAAAGTCAACTACGGTGTCACCCTGCTGCCGACCTTCAAAGGTAAACCCTCGAAACCGTTCGTCGGCGTGCTGAGCGCGGGGATTAACGCTGCCAGCCCGAATAAAGAGCTGGCGAAAGAGTTCCTCGAAAACTACCTGCTGACCGATCAGGGTCTGGAGGCGGTGAACAAAGATAAACCGCTGGGCGCCGTGGCGCTGAAATCTTTCCAGGAGCAGTTAGCGAAAGACCCCCGTATCGCTGCCACCATGGATAACGCCCAGAAAGGCGAGATCATGCCGAATATTCCGCAGATGTCCGCCTTCTGGTATGCGGTACGTACGGCTGTGATCAACGCCGCCAGCGGCCGTCAAACCGTGGATGCCGCGCTGAAAGATGCACAAAGCCGTATCACCAAGTAATGCCGCGAGCCTGTGCCGGATGGCGGCATAAATGCCTTATCCGGCCTACAACACACCGTAGGCCTGATAAGCGCAGCGCCATCAGGCACATCTCCGGCCAGGAAGTTTCAACGCTGTAGAGGAAAACCCCCATGGATGTCATTAAAAAGAAACACTGGTGGCAAAGCGACCAGCTTAAATGGTCAGTAATTGGTCTGCTGGGCCTGCTGGTGGGTTACCTTGTAGTTTTAATGTACGTACAAGGGGAGTATCTGTTCGCCATCATGACGCTGATTTTAAGCTCTGCTGGCCTGTATATTTTCGCAAATCGTAAAACCTACGCCTGGCGCTACGTTTACCCTGGCCTCGCCGGCATGGGGCTGTTTGTGCTATTCCCGCTGGTGTGCACCATCGCCATCGCCTTTACTAACTACAGCAGCACCAACCAGCTCACCTTTGAACGCGCCCAGCAAGTGCTGATGGACCGTTCTTATCAGGCAGGAAAAACCTATAACTTCGGTCTTTACCCGACCGGCGACGAGTGGCAACTGGCCCTCACCGACGGCGAAACGGGCAAACATTACCTGTCTGACGCATTTTCCTTCGGCGGCGAACAAAAATTACAGCTGAAAGAGACCGATGCCCTGCCGGGCGGCGAACGCGCCAATCTGCGGATAATCACCCAGAACCGTCTGGCGCTGAACCAGATAACCGCCGTCCTGCCGGATGAAAGCAAAGTGATTATGAGCTCGCTGCGTCAGTTTTCCGGTACCCGTCCGCTGTACACACTGGCTGATGACGGCCTGCTTACCAATAACCAGAGCGGCGTAAAATACCGGCCAAACAACGATAGCGGTTATTATCAGTCGATCAACGCCGACGGAAGCTGGGGTGATGAAAAACTCAGTCCTGGTTATACCGTTACTATCGGCGCGAAAAACTTTACGCGCGTCTTTACCGACGAAGGGATCCAGAAGCCCTTTTTCGCTATCTTCGTCTGGACCGTGGTCTTTTCGGTCCTCACTGTGGTGTTAACCGTGGCGGTTGGGATGGTATTGGCCTGCCTCGTACAGTGGGAAGCGCTGAAAGGTAAAGCTATCTACCGCGTCCTGCTGATTCTGCCCTACGCCGTACCGTCGTTTATTTCAATTTTGATTTTCAAAGGGTTATTCAACCAAAGCTTTGGTGAAATCAATATGATGCTGAGCGCGCTGTTTGGCATTAAACCTGCCTGGTTCAGCGACCCCAACACCGCGCGGGCAATGGTGATTATCGTGAATACCTGGCTGGGCTATCCCTACATGATGATCCTGTGCATGGGACTGCTGAAAGCGATTCCGGATGACCTGTACGAAGCCTCCGCAATGGACGGCGCCGGTCCGTTTCAGAATTTCTTTAAGATCACCTTACCGCTGCTGATTAAGCCGCTAACGCCGCTGATGATCGCCAGCTTCGCCTTTAACTTTAATAACTTTGTCCTGATTCAGTTATTGACCAACGGCGGGCCAGACCGTCTCGGCACCACCACGCCTGCCGGTTATACCGATTTGCTCGTCAGCTACACCTACCGTATCGCCTTTGAAGGCGGCGGCGGTCAGGACTTCGGTCTGGCGGCGGCCATTGCCACGCTGATCTTCCTGCTGGTAGGCGCGCTGGCAATAGTGAACCTGAAAGCCACGCGTATGAAGTTTGATTAAGGGAGATAATAACAATGGCTATGGTCCAACCCAAATCTCAAAAATTACGTCTCTTCATCACGCACCTGGGGCTGCTGATTTTCATCGCGGCGATTATGTTCCCGCTGCTGATGGTCATCGCTATCTCGCTACGTGAAGGGAACTTCGCCACCGGAAGCCTGATCCCGGACAAAATCTCCTGGGAACACTGGCGGCTGGCGCTGGGTTTCAGCGTGGAACATGCGGATGGTCGGGTAACGCCGCCTCCCTTCCCGGTCCTGCTGTGGCTGTGGAACTCGGTGAAAATCGCCGGTATTACCGCCATTGGCATCGTGGCGCTCTCCACCACCTGCGCCTACGCTTTTGCACGAATGCGTTTTCCAGGTAAAGCAACACTGCTCAAAGGGATGCTGATTTTCCAGATGTTTCCGGCGGTTTTGTCTCTGGTAGCGCTGTATGCGTTATTTGATCGCCTGGGACAATACATTCCATTTATCGGTCTGAATACGCATGGCGGCGTGATCTTCGCCTATCTTGGCGGCATCGCGCTGCATGTCTGGACGATTAAAGGCTACTTCGAAACTATCGACAGTTCGCTGGAAGAGGCCGCCGCGCTGGATGGCGCAACCCCGTGGCAGGCGTTTCGCCTGGTGCTGCTGCCGCTTTCCGTACCGATTCTGGCGGTGGTGTTTATTCTGTCGTTCATCGCAGCGATTACCGAAGTTCCGGTCGCCTCGTTGTTACTGCGCGATGTGGACAGCTATACGCTGGCCGTGGGTATGCAGCAATATCTCAACCCGCAAAACTATTTGTGGGGCGACTTTGCCGCCGCCGCCGTCCTTTCAGCTATTCCTATCACCCTGGTGTTCCTGTTGGCGCAACGTTGGCTGGTCAACGGCCTGACGGCTGGGGGTGTGAAAGGTTAAGTTTTATCGAAGTACCTGCCCGGCAACGGGCAATGCCACTGCCCTCAAGTTATGTTATCCCCACTTATGGTCGTATTTTGGCGCTCTTCGGAGCGCTTTTTTTATGCGTTATAGACAGCAGCTGATTTATTGCCACGCCATACGTCCGTTACGGTGTGGCGACGCCTATTCTCGCCGTAGTCGGTTCGAATTACATAACCACAACGTGATAACCAACAGGAGGATCGCCGCCGAATAGAGTAATACATCCATTGGCGTTTTATGATCGACAATGATCAGGCGCACAATCGCCGTGATCCCAATGTACACGAAATAGCGCAGCGGAAAGTGAAAGCCAGACTTAAAGTACTTCACAATCAGCGCAATAAATTCGAAATAAAGAAAGTAGATCACCAGCCCTTCCACCAGTTCATATTTGCTGGCTTGCTCAGGCACGAATAATGCATCCGCCAGATGAACCGTCTCTTTACCGAGAAAAACGACCAGGATCAGGCCGAGGGTAAGCAGCCCCAAATTTAGTACGTTTTGTAAAATCGTGGCGATAAACTCAAGACGTGAGCGCGATAATGGCATCATAACAGCCCCCTCTTTCTCTGCGGCGAGGTTTCTGTATAACGCACAAATGTGACGGGCATCTATATTTTTTATTTATGTTTATATTTTGTTCAATAAGATAATTTGCCGGATAGCGCCGTGAACGCCTTATCCGGCCTGAGTATTAACGGAAATTTACGCTCCTGTCACTGGTCATATCATACAGGCCAAACTTACGGCCAAGCTGTTGACCACCGTCACGCGTCAGCGGCGTCCAGCCAATTGCCGCACGACTTCGGGTTGGGCCGGACGAGAAGATATCCAGCGGCACGGAAACATATACGCCTTTGGTAAAATCCCCTTCCCCATATTCATCCGGCGACGCATCGGTAATCGTCGCGTAACCGCCGACAACGACGCCGCTATCGAAGCGTTTGGCGATCTCCAGCGTACCGCCTTTATCGCCCGCCAGATACTGACCAACGCTGGCTTTCACCAGCACATCCTGGGCGAACGACGGCGTCCAGTATGCGGTCAAATGTCCGGTCTTCACGCTGTAATCGGTAAACTTCATCATATCCTGCGCGCTACGCCAGTCACGCTGTTTCACGTAGTTGGCATCCAGGCCAAACGCCCAATTGCTGTCTACCGGGCGATACAGGACTTCCGCCCCGGCACCGCCAAACATGGTCTCCAGATAACCGCCATAGACCTGCCCATAGAAACCATTGCCAAAATACTGGAAGTAGTTGGCCTGTAGGTTATTCACATAAACATCGTTCTGCACATACTCACGGACATGCGTACGCACCCGCGGCAGATGCGAGTCCTTCGGCGGATTGGTGTAGTTAAATTTGTCGTAGTTGTTGGCGATATTGGCAAACACGCTGCCCGTGGTGAGCAGATGATCCGTGACCCACAGATCCGCAGTTCCCATTACGCCCAGCTGATACATATAGAAGTTTTCCGGGCCGCCTACCGACTGATTCAGCACGGGATCAAGATGAAAATCAACGCGCGACTTGTCGATATACCAACCCTGTTCAGTACTCTCTGGCACGATCGGCTCCACGCGTTTTTGCGCCAGCGGAGTTTCATGTCCCAGCGGTTCGCCTTCCAGATGGCGTTTCAGGCTGGCGACATCGGTTTCAGTGGTGACCTGCGGCAGATTAAGGCGGTTTTCCGTCACGCGGATCGTGCGGATCCCCTCCGGCAGATCGTTCATGACGATCCGGTTAGCGCGCACGATCCCTTCACGGGAGTCGCGGTACTTCACCTGTTCGCCGGTAACGTACAGCGTATCGCCTTTGACCTGGATTTTCGGGTCCGCCAGACCGGCATTATATTTCAATAACGTTAATTGATTAGCCACTACCGAATGTTGCAGGATGGCATCCTGCGGCTGTGGTCGGTATTGCGGGCGTGAATTGTCATGATACGCGGGACGTAAATCGTTGAAATTGGTGCGCAGCGTAACGCCAAACATAAAGGTGTTGCCGCGCTCGTAGCTGAGGTTAACGTCGGCCCAATCGGTGACGCGGTAAATGGCGCCGACGTTAAACTTGCTCTTCTGTTCCAGTTTACCCGCAAAATCCTGCTGATAGTTATTGCCTTCATACTCCAGCTTCAGGCGTAGCGGTTGCCACGGGGTCTGGTATTCCACGCCGCCAAACAGCGAAGCCGGGCCGTGAAACATATCGCTACCGTCGACGGAACCTGCCTCTTTATAACTGTTATCACGCGAACAGAATTTATCACTATACGAACAGAAAGGATTAGACACATTGCCGCTGGTGCCAAGATAGCCCCAGCCGAGACCTAATGAAAAATCAAATGGCCCCCAGGCCTTACTCGCTACAATATATTCCGCATCAAACAGCCCCGTCCCGCCGATATCGCGCGCGCCAACCGCCACCTGCGGCATCCAGTAACTCTCTTCCCACAACCGCAGTTTCACATCAAACGCTTTATCTTTGTAAGTCTGGTCACCGGAGAATGATTCCACGCTGCTGTACTTTTTCGTACGGACATCGGTATAGCGCAACGTGGTTTCCAGCCACGGGAAAAGCTGAACCGAAGCCGAGTAGTAGCGGTACTGATCGTTATCGCGATAGTTCAGACTCATCTCCCCTTCACGCGCCATACGCGCTGTCGGCGTTTGCAGCAGGCCCACGCCGCCAAAGTCAGATTGTGAAGGTCCAACAGGGGCTGGATATGTTTCGGCATGGCAGGCCGCGCTAATACCCAGCGCCAGCACGCTGAGCAGATGTGTTTTTTTCATTATTCCGGTATCCGCTGCGTCAGGGTATGAAGAATGTCGGCATTTATCGCCTCCGGCGTGCCGCGCCAAAGGGAATCGGCAAAACCGACAAAAATAATGCTGCCGGGCATCGGCTCGATATGACGCTTATTCCAGTAAGCCACCGGCGCTTTTTGGCTGCGTCCATCAGGGTAAACCACCCAGGCATAGCTACGATCCGCGCCGCTGAGTAAGCGCTGATCCTCAAGATAACTGGCGACGTCCCGCCCAGGGACGAACGGCTGGCTGCCCGGCTGGCTAATCAAGCCAAAGAGCGTCACCTGCGTGGGTTGCGGCCCGACCCAGAGCGTGTAGTGACCTTGCAGCGGCGGGTTACCACGTTCGCTCACCCGCACCACGTCAGGATCAAGATTCACGAATTGTCTGCCCGTCACCTTCACCGCCTGAATCTGTCGGCGCAGTGTGTTTATCGCCGCCGCCGCATCGCCGTCTTCCTCAGCGCCGAGCGCCGCCAGTCGCCCGAGAAGTTCCTGCTGCTGCTGACGCGCCGTCACGGTCGCCTGTTCTTCGCCTATCACCGCCGCAGGCCACCAGCTCGTTGCCAGGCGCGGCTGTCCGACTAAATCGAGCAGACGCTCAGCGTCTGTCAGCGTTTTAGGCTCGCTATTACCCTGGGTAAAAACGGTAACAGTGCCGCTGGCAAAGGCGGATGACGCGACAAAGGCCAGCGCCAGCGCGCTTATCGTCCTTTTCATCATGATTTTGCCGCCTTAATCAGCGTGGTTTTCACCGGAAAGTAATTCGCGCCCAGATACTGTTCCGTCTGGCGAATTTGGCCTTCGCTATCAACCCAGTAGCGATTACGCCAGCGCGTTTGATCGGTCGTCACTTCTTCATCCAGCACCCGCACGGCGGTCTCTTCACTGCCGACGCTAACGCTATCGGTCCCTCGCCATGTAAAAACGGAACGGGCGGTGGCGTAACGCACCTGGCGATGTTCGGTCCAGCCCAGGGTGCGAGTCCAGGTCGCGCCATCGATAATCTGTCCTGGTTTCGCCAGCGGGTCGGTCGCCAGATTATTCACATCGATCAGGTTGTCGCCGCCGAGCAGAGTTTTGACCAGACGGCCATGCTGCGTCACGATCGTCGCGCCATCCTGCGTCACCCATTTCTGCTGCCCGTTTTCCGAGAAAGCGAGCACCACAAACAGTTGAGGACCGCCGTTAAGCTGCATGTACTGGCTGGCATACGGCATGTTTTGAATATCGTTATCCGTTAGCTGTACGCCTGGCGTACCGAACAAACTGTCCCACAGTGAATCGCCCAGGCCTTTAGTGGTGGCCGAACACGCCTGTAATAGCAGGCAAATCAGGATAAGTGCGAGTCGCTTCACGACGCTTCTCCAGAGGGGCAAAATAACCACACCGGAGTGTGGTTATGGTTAAACGTACCGATACTACTGGGTACTGGTGGTCGTGGTGGTCGTGGTCCCGGTATTGGAACCATCGCCGCCGCCGGTTGCCGCTAACGCGACGCCCACCGCCGAACTTACGGTGCTAACGCTGGTGGCGGAGGAGCTTCCCGCCGATACCGACGTCGCTGCCGACCCTGCCGCTTCACCCACCTGAACGGGGGCTGCCGAGACAGATGTCGCCGCAAGCGCGGTTATGGCAAAAATGCCATACAGTACTTTTTTCATCATAATTTCCCTTCATTGAATGAATGGAGATTTACCCAAAAGAATTTCGGGCGCTACCGAGTATACACAACCAAAGCAGGCGGATTATGTCCGGGAGAAATAACATCGAAGTTTTAGGATAATTAAACTTTAAAGAAGTAACGCCTACATTATTTAATTAACAAACAAATAAAATCAATAAGTTAAAATTAAACTAAAAGACATCAGTATCCGTATAATCTGAAAATAACGCAGAGTAATTTTCTGGTTATTGCTTATTTTAGGATTAAGCTCAATATAAAACTGTGGGGATAAAGACGGACAAGCGGAATTATCTTATAAAAAAAGCCGATGTGAATATCGGCCTTTTTATTATCTTATTCTCTTTTTGCCGGATGGCGGCGAAACGCCTTACCCGGCCTACAGACGCTATGCATTACGTAGACCGGATAAGCGCAGTGCCATCAGGCGCGCCAGGCTTTATAACGGTTAATCAGACCGTTAGTAGAGCTATCATGGGACGAAATAGCTTTATCATCGCCCAACTCCGGCAGAATACGGTTAGCCAACTGTTTACCCAACTCAACGCCCCACTGGTCGAAAGTAAAGATGTTCAGGATGACGCCCTGCGTAAAGATTTTATGCTCATACAACGCAATCAGTGCGCCCAGGCTGAACGGCGTAATTTCACGCAGCAGGATAGAGTTGGTCGGGCGGTTGCCTTCAAACACTTTGAATGGCACAACGTGTTCAAGCTGCGCCGGATCTTTACCCTGATCGCGATATTCCTGCTCAACCACCTCGCGGGATTTACCAAACGCCAGCGCTTCGGTCTGCGCGAAGAAGTTAGACAGCAGCTTCTGATGATGATCGGATAGCGGGTTATGGGTGATAGCCGGGGCGATAAAGTCACACGGCACCATTTTAGTACCCTGGTGAATCAATTGATAAAACGCGTGCTGACCGTTGGTGCCTGGTTCGCCCCAGATAATTGGGCCTGTCTGGTAATCCACGGCGTTGCCGTTACGGTCAACGTATTTACCGTTGGATTCCATGTTACCCTGCTGGAAGTAGGCGGCGAAACGGTGCATATACTGGTCATACGGCAGAATGGCTTCGGTTTCCGCGCCGAAGAAATTGTTGTACCAGATGCCAATCAACGCCAGCAGAATGGGTAGGTTTTTCTCCGCCGGAGTGGTGGAGAAATGCTTGTCCATCGCGTGCGCGCCGGAAAGCAGCTCGACAAAGTTGTCGAAACCGACGGACAGAATAATGGACAGTCCGATGGCAGACCACAGCGAGTAACGACCGCCGACCCAGTCCCAGAACTCGAACATATTGGCCGTGTCGATACCAAATTCGCCGACCGCTTTGGCGTTGGTGGAGAGCGCAGCAAAGTGTTTCGCCACGTGTTTTTCATCGCCTGCACTTTTCAGGAACCAGTCGCGCGCGCTGTGGGCGTTGGTCATGGTTTCCTGGGTGGTGAAAGTTTTAGAAGCGACCAGGAACAGTGTGGTTTCAGGGTTCACTTTCTTCAGCACTTCAGCGATGTGGGTGCCATCGACGTTAGAGACGAAGTGCATGTTCAGATGGTTTTTATACGGACGCAGCGCTTCGGTCACCATGAACGGGCCGAGGTCGGAACCGCCGATACCGATGTTCACCACGTCGGTGATGGCCTTACCGGTGTAGCCTTTCCACTGACCGGAGATAATCGCTTGCGAGAAAGTTTTCATCTTCTCAAGCACGGCGTTCACTTCCGGCATCACATCTTTGCCGTCCACGATGATCGGCGTATTGCTACGGTTACGCAGCGCCACGTGCAGCACGGCGCGGTCTTCGGTGCGGTTGATCTTCTCGCCGGAGAACATGGATTTAATCGCGCCGGCCAGATCGGTCTCTTTCGCCAGATCCTGTAATTTTGCCAGCGTCTCTTCGGTGATGCGGTTTTTGGAGAAATCCACCAGCATCAGATCGTCAAACGTCGCGGAAAATTTAGCGAAACGGTCGCTATCGTTCGCGAAAAGCTCAGCGATCGTAACGTCTTTCATTTCATCGTAGTGTTTCTGGAGCGCCTGCCAGGCAGAAGTCTGCGTTGGATTGATGTTTTTCATTAGCAATACTCTTCTGATTTGAGAATTGTGACTGGGATCGATTGTAACGCCAGTCACAGAAAAGTGTGATTGTTTTAGTGCCGTTGCCCCAGGCACTGTCGAATGAGGATAAAAAGTATATACCCTAAATAATTCGAGGTGCAGAAAGGCGGCAAATGGGTATCGGGGTTATAAGCGCTGTTACTGAGCCTAAACTCAGCATAAAAAATCCGCATAATCCCAACGTTGACAGTCCAGGCCACAACTTTTATTTATAAATACGTTACTTGCATTTGCGCCTGCACCGGTTTCTGTTCTGCCCTTGTGCCATGGTCGCGTTTTTCATTTCCTGACACGAGGTTGATATGACAGAGATCGTTGTTTCCAAATTTGGCGGTACCAGCGTCGCTGATTTTGACGCCATGAACCGTAGCGCGGATATCGTACTTTCCGACGCCAATGTTCGTTTAGTCGTGCTTTCCGCGTCTGCCGGCATCACTAATCTGCTGGTGGCGCTGGCCGAAGGGATGGAGCCTGGCGAACGTTTCGCTACGCTCGACGCCATCCGTAAAATCCAGTTCGATATCCTTGATCGTCTGCGTCATCCGAATGTCATTCGCGAAGAGATTGAACGCCTGCTGGAAAACATCACTATTCTGGCGGAGGCGGCATCGCTGGCGACATCGGCAGCCCTGACCGATGAACTGGTCAGCCACGGCGAGCTGATGTCTACCCTGCTATTTGTTGAGATCCTGCGTGAACGCGACGTACAGGCCCACTGGTTCGACGTGCGCAAAGTGATGCGTACCAGCGATCGCTTTGGTCGTGCGGAACCGGACGTCGCAGCGCTTGCGGAACTGGCCGCGCAGCAGTTGCTCCCGCGCCTGAGCGAAACGTTGGTCATTACTCAGGGCTTTATCGGCAGTGAAAGCAAAGGCCGCACCACGACGTTAGGCCGCGGCGGCAGCGACTATACGGCAGCGTTGCTGGCTGAAGCGCTCCACGCCGCGCGGGTTGATATCTGGACAGATGTGCCCGGTATTTACACCACCGACCCGCGCGTAGTGCCCGTCGCGCAGCGAATTGATGAAATCGACTTTGAAGAAGCGGCGGAGATGGCAACCTTCGGCGCAAAAGTACTGCATCCAGCCACCTTACTCCCGGCCGTGCGTAGCGATATCCCGGTCTTCGTTGGCTCCAGTAAAGATCCGCAAGCGGGCGGTACGCTGGTGTGCAATAAAACCCAAAACCCGCCGCTGTTCCGTGCGCTGGCGCTGCGCCGCAATCAAACGCTATTGACGCTGCACAGCCTGAATATGCTGCACTCGCGAGGTTTCCTGGCAGAGGTGTTCGGCATTCTGGCGCGGCATAATATTTCGGTAGATCTGATTACCACTTCGGAGGTGAGCGTTGCGCTGACGCTGGATACTACCGGCTCCACCTCCACGGGCGATACGTTACTGACCCAATCCTTATTGATGGAGCTTTCCGCGCTGTGTCGGGTCGAAGTCGAAGAAGGACTGGCGCTGGTCGCGCTGATTGGCAACAACCTGTCAAAAGCCTGCGGTGTTGGTAAAGAAGTGTTTGGCGTCCTGGAACCGTTCAACATTCGCATGATTTGTTACGGCGCCTCCAGCCACAATCTGTGCTTCCTCGTGCCGGGAGACGATGCCGAGAAAGTGGTGCAAAAGCTACATCAGAACTTATTTGAATAATCGCCCTGACACGGCAGCGGGTGAGCGCTATCAGGCAATACGCTGCCGGATGGCGACGCAAACGCCTTATCCGGCCTGTCGCAGCTCCCGGCGTATAGCGCTTGTCGCTATACGCCGTACCCGATATCGCTTACAGCATACGCCGCTGGTGCTGTTTTTCCGTGTGGACCCGCTTAACGATTTTATAGATCCACTGCAGTGTCAAATTGTACTTTTTGGCCAGCTCCGCATAATTACGCCCATCGCACTCGCTGTAAATCTGATAATCCCGTTCCGAGGCTCGACCAGAGATACCTTTGGGGAAATAAATGCTTTGCCCGCCCCAGTTGCGCATCATTCTGTCAGCAATTGCCTGACCGGCATTTTCGGCTGACGCGCTATCAATATTCATGCTTTCAATAAGTACCTGCGACGCATGAAACGCCAGATCGTTAATAATCTCCGGAAGCCGAACCATTTCTTTTGATTTCTGAATCATATTTTATCTCCATATCCAGCACCATGCTCCCCGTGACGGCACCAAAAAGGGAAGCGTAAAAAACGGTGCAATAACTACCTATCAATATATTAAAAATATATATAAATATTTACTATCAACGACATTTAATTATAAATTAAAAGAATGTATATATCGCTTTCAATTTATAATATGTATTTATTTTATAGGTGAAGTAAGCCTTCACTGATGTCATCATTTTACACAATACTGTATGTATATACAGTTAATTTTTTGCATTTTTTTCTGCATTCGATCAAAAAGATCGCTTTCCTCACGATCGCGTGAATTTTTAAACTGACTTTAAAAATCAATAAGATAATTTTAATCAAAGATTATTATGACGCAGCAATACCGCCATCGTAGCCTGCCGCAGACACATACTGACTCTCCGCAGGCAACCTCTACCCCCTCCCCGAAAGCTTTATTTATTCGTTTATTTGTTGGCATTTGACGCCATGCGCTAAACATTTTTTAAAGTTATTTATTAAAGCCCTTTTCGTTCTTCCACTATGGGGAAAAGCGATACTTCTCTCTCAATTATCAGGAGATAGAGTATGCGAAAAATTATTGTTCCCCGACTTTCCGGCTGGCTGATTGCCTCTGTCGTACTGTTTGCGCTTATCGGCTGGACATCATCAGCGCAAATTCCGGTCGTCATCTATAAACTCAGCCTGGTTTCGTTATCAGCGGTGCTGGGTTACTGGCTCGACCGCAGTCTTTTCCCCTGGGCGCGTCCCGACTCCTTTTGCCCCTGGGAAGAATCGCTGTGCTGCGCCGCTGCGATGATTCGTCGCGCGATCATCGTTGCGGCAATTTGCCTTGCCGTCGCGCTGGGGCTGTAACGATGCGTTATCAATACGTATGCCTGGTCTGCGCTATGACTTTCTTGTCTGCCGACGCTGCCGAACCGCCGCGCGCTTCCCTGCAATGGCGCAACGAAGTGATTCGTACCGCGCGCGAAATCTGGGGGCTTAACGCCCCCGTTGCTGATTTTGCCGGGCAACTACATCAGGAATCCGGCTGGGCGCCTGACGCGCTTTCTCCGGCTGGCGCGCAGGGTATGGCGCAATTTATGCCTGCAACGGCAAAATGGGTAAGCCAGTTGTACCCAGCGCTTCGCAAGAACAAGCCGTTTAATCCCGCCTGGGCGATACGCGCGCTGGTACAGTATGACCATCAACTCTGGAACGGCCTGGTCGCGAAGGATAACTGCCAGCGGATGGCGTTTACTCTGAGCGCCTATAACGGCGGGCAAGGCTGGGTGAACAGAGATAAAAAGCTGGCCGCCGCAAAGGGGTTGAATGCGTCCATCTGGTTTGAACATGTAGAACGCGTTAACGCCGGGCGCAGCGCCGCAAACTGGCGCGAGAATCGTCACTATCCCAAAGCGATTTTATACCAACATGCTCCCCGTTATTTGCAATGGGGGCAGGCTAGCTGCATTCATTAATCAGAGGGAGTAATGAAACTCAGTATCGATTTTTGGGAAGTCATCTCCCTCTTACTTTCGTTTGTTGGATTAATGTTTGCTGCCGGTAAATTGCTGCTGGCGCAAATTGGAAAACGGCTGAATGAACGTTTTGAAGCACTGGAAGCTGCCCGGCGCGAATCAGAAATAGGCTGGTCCAGGCTGGAGAGGGAATTTCTGGAGTTCCGCGCCGATTTACCGCTGCATTATGTCCGCCGCGAGGATTATCTTCGCGGCCAGGCCGTTCTGGAAGCAAAACTGGATGCGCTATATAGCAAAATAGAACTGATCCAACGAGGTAATCTTTAAATAAATCCCCGCCGTTTATACGCCGGGGATTTTTTATTTGTTTTAACTTTTTTCTCTAAAACAGATTAAAAGACGCCTCACGCCTGATACGCCAAAATACCTCCGAACTGTGACGGAGAGAGAATATCTCCTCTCCTGGCGAATTAAGGAAAGCGTATATGGAAACATTATCTGTTGTAAATACCGTCGCAAATCGGCTGCGTGAATTAAATCCCGATATGGATGTACTTATTTCATCGGCAGATCCGAAAGCGTATGTCCCAAACGTACAGCAGATAACGGTATTAATCCACTACCGCGGATCGGTTTTTGCCGAACCAGAAAATACGGATGCCACGGTACAAAAACAACTAATCCGGATTTCCGCCACCGTTATTGTTCCGCAAATAAGTGACGCGATAAACGCGCTGGATTGTCTACATCGCTCGTTGGGGGGCATTGAACTTCCCGACTGTGATCGTCCGCTCTGGCTGGAAAGCGAAAAATATATCGGCGACGCCGCAAACTTCTGCCGTTACTCCCTGGATATGACCGCCAGCACCCTGTTTATCGCGGAACAGGAAAGCAAGGACTCCCCCCTGCTGACAATCGTTAATTATGAGGAAATTCAATGAAATATATCTACAGTGGCCCGGCAAGCGGCGTCACGCTCGCCGACGGTCAGGAAGTCTTACTGTGGCCCAATAGCGAAATCTCGCTGCCGGAAGATAACGAGTGGGTAATCACCATGATTGCCCGCCGTCACCTGGTGCCAGTGGTTACGCAAGAAGTAGAAACTAATGAAGAGGAAATTGTCCATGGCAGCTAATTACCTGCACGGTGTAGAGACCATTGAGATCGAAACCGGCCCACGTCCGGTTAAGGCGGTTAAATCTGCGGTTATTGGTCTGATCGGCACCGCGCCATGCGGCCCGGTTAACCAGCCAACGCTGTGCCTTTCTGAAAGCGACGCGGCGCAGTTTGGCCCAGGCCTGGCAAATTTCACCATCCCGCAGGCGCTGAAGGCGATCTACGATCACGGCGCGGGGACGGTCGTGGTGATTAACGTGCTGAATCCGGCGGTACACAAAAGTACCATTCCCAGTGAAACCGTGAAGGTTGATGACAACGGTCAGATTCAACTCAAGCACGGGGCCGTGCAAACGATGAACATTGGCCGCAGCACGAACGCCGGAAACGCTTATATCAAAGGCACCGATTACACCATTGATATGCTGACCGGTAAAATCACCTGCATGGGGACCAACCTGAAACCCGGCGCTCAGGCCTATGTAAATTATACTTACGCGGACCCCACCAAAGTGACTGCCGCCGATATTATTGGCGCGGTAAACACCGCGGGTGACCGTACCGGCATGAAGCTGTTACAGGACACCTGGAACCAGTTTGGTTTTTACGCAAAGATCCTGATTGCGCCGGTCTTTTGTACGCAAAACTCGGTCGCCGTTAAGCTTATCGCTCAGGCAGAAGCGCTGGGAGCCATTACCTACATTGATGCGCCCATCGGCACGACTTTCCAGCAGGTTCTGGCAGGGCGCGGCCCGCAGGGGGCGATTAACTTCAATACCAGTTCCGATCGCGCGCGTCTGTGCTATCCGCACGTTAAAGTGTACGACAGCGCGACGGACAGCGAAGTCCTGGAGCCGCTCTCCTCCCGCGCCGCTGGCCTGCGTGCCAAAGTGGATCTGGAAAAAGGCTTCTGGTGGAGCAACTCCAATCAGGAAATTCAGGGCATTACCGGCGTAGAGCGCTCGCTGTCAGCGATGATCGACGATCCGCAAAGCGAAGTGAATCAACTGAATGAAAACGGCATCACCACCATCTTCAACAGCTATGGCTCCGGTTTGCGCCTGTGGGGCAACCGTACCGCCGCCTGGCCGACGGTTACTCATATGCGTAACTTTGAGAACGTGCGCCGTACCGGCGATGTAATCAACGAATCGATTCGTTATTTCAGCCAGCAGTATATGGATATGCCGATAAACCAAGCGCTGATCGACGCGCTGACCGAATCGGTGAACACCTGGGGCCGCAAGCTGATTGCCGACGGCGCGTTGTTGGGCTTTGAATGCTGGTACGACCCGGCGCGTAACGAACAGACTGAACTGGCAGCCGGGCATCTGTTGCTGAGCTACAAATTCACCCCGCCGCCGCCACTGGAACGTCTGACGTTTGAAACCGAAATTACCTCTGAATATTTAGTTTCTCTGGAGAGCAATCGCTAATGGCTGGAAAAATTCAAATTAACCGTATTACCAACGCCAATATTTATCTTGCTGGTAATAATCTTTTAGGTCGCGCGAGTGAAATTAAACTGCCTGATATCAGTATGATTATGCAGGAGCATAAAGCGCTGGGGATGGTCGGTAAAATTGAACTGCCTGCCGGTTTTGACAAACTGGAAGGTGAAATTAAATGGAACTCGTTTTACCACGACGTCATGCGTAAAACGGCAAATCCGTGGCAGGCGGTGGCATTGCAGTGCCGCTCCAGCATCGATTGTTATAACTCGCAGGGTAAAGCGGATCAGTTAGCGCTGGTGACGCATATGACCGTAATGTTTAAAAAGAACCCGCTGGGAACGTTTAAACAGAATGAAAACCCGGAATTTAGCAGCGCCTTCGGCTGCACTTATATTAAACAGGTGGTTGACGGTGAAACGATTCTTGAACTGGATTATCTGGCGAATATTTTCCGCGTAAATGGCGCGGATCAATTAAATGCCTACCGCAATAATATTGGCGGTTAATTACTTCGGGGCTACGGCCCCGAATTTAACACGACGAATAAGGACTACACCATGAACGAAAAATATACCCTGCAATTTCCGTTTACCTCCGCCGCCGGGGAACGTATCGACGTTCTGCAATTACGTCGCCTGAAGGTAAAAGATATGCGCGCCGCGCGACGCGCCAGCGATAAACCGGAAGAGTGGGATGAGCCGCTGATGGCGGCTATGACCGGGCTGGTAACCGAAGATCTGGCGGAAATGGATCTGCTGGACTATCAGGCATTGCAGAAACGATTTCAGTCCATGCTTAGCATGGCTACAGAACCCACAGCAACTGTGGCAGGCAATGGCGCTGCTGGCGAGGTGGTTTCGCTTTCCGCCCAGTGAAATTGACGCGCTGTCGGTTGACGATTTTACCTGCTGGCTGGACGAAGCCAGCGCGCAAATTAAACACGAATACGACTCGCAGGCTTAATGCCTGCGGGTTTCCTGACCCAAGCCCGGTTCACTCCTTCCCTGTCCTTTTTCCGGCAAGCAGCCTGTTACCGGGCAACTTATACGAGACACTATTTTGGCCAACGACATTATTACCCAGCTTCAGGCGCGTAATGAGACGTTGACGCAGGCAATAGCCCGTTACGGCTCACTCAACGCCAGCACGCTGCACACGCTCAGCTTTGAGCAAACAAAAGTCACCCGGCTTACGCAACAGCTCGCTAACTCCGCCCTTCGCCGGGAAGAGAACGATAAACAGCGCGCCGGGTTGCTGGAAAAAACACAAACGTTCGCCGGACAGCTCGGCAAGCTCCTGAACGTTGAGACTCCCGACTGGAAGCTGCCTTACGAATTTCAGGGCAACATGGTCGATATGGCGGCGAAGGGCGGCATGGATAACACCGCGCGGGACGCCCTGAGCCTGAATATCCGCGACTGGAGCCTTGATTTCAATCAAGATCAAAAAGATCTGCAAAGCACCGCCGCCACGATGATCGAAGGCGGCGTCAGCGCATTGCAGGATCTTAGCCGCTACATGCCCGATATCGCCAAAGCCGCGACCGCCTCCCGCGACAGCGCGCAAAGCTGGGCGCAGGCGGCTCTGGCCACTCGCGACAAACTGAACATCGCCCCTGACGACTTCCGTTTTGCGCAAAATATGCTGTACAGCGTGGCAAAAAGCGGCGGCGGCTCCGTTGCAGAGCAAACCCAGTGGATTAACGCCTTTGCCGGAAAAACCGGCGCTCAGGGGAAAGAAGGCATTGCGGAACTGACCGCAACGATGCAAATCGCCATGAAAAATGCCCCTGACGCAGGCGCGGCGGCAGCGAATTTCGACCATTTCCTGAAATCCGCCTTCTCGAAAGAGACGGACAGTTGGTTTGCCCGCCAGGGCGTGGATCTTCAGGGATCGCTGCTGGAGCATCAGCAAAATGGGATCGGCGTGACGGAAGCGATGACCCACATCGTGCAGATGCAACTGGAGAAAATGAACCCGCAGATCCTCGACACCTTCAGGCAAACCATGAAGATTGAGGATCTTTCCGCGCGCGGCGACGCGCTACAGGCCATGGTGGAGAAATTTAACCTCGGCGCGATGTTCGGCGATGCGCAAACGCGGGATTTTCTCGCCCCGATGCTGGCGAATATGGACGAATATCGCCAGCTAAAAGCCTCCGCAATGCAGGCGGCGGGGCAACATGTTATTGATGATGACTTCGCCGCGAAAATGACATCGCCCGGAGAACAGACCAAAGCGTTACAACTTTCACTTAACGATCTGTGGCTGACCGTCGGCCTGGAACTGATGCCCGCCATTGGCGAACTGGCGCAAAGCATCACGCCGCTGGTGCGGCAGTTCAGCGCCTAGCTGCGGGAAAATCCGGCGCTGGTGCAAGGGGTCGCTAAAGTCGTTAGCGTTATCTGGCTGTTCAACGGGGCGCTGAATATTCTCAGGCTGGGAGCAAACCTCATTGCGTCACCGTTTATTCGCCTGATCGATATCTTCCTGAAGGTCAAAGCCGGTCTGGCGCTGGGCGGCGGCAGTCGCGCGCTGTCGGTTCTGAAATCGTTTGGCAACGGTGCGAAAAGCCTGACGATGCTGCTGGGAAACGGCCTGATAAAAGGGCTACGGCTGGTCGGCCAGACGTTTATCTGGCTGGGTCGGGCGCTGCTGATGAACCCTGTCGGCCTGACTATCACCGCTATCGCAGGCGCCGCCTATTTACTTTATCGCTACTGGGAACCGATTTCCGGTTTCTTTGCCGGAGTCTGGGAGCGCATCAAAACCGCCTTTGACGGAGGCATTGCCGGCGTCACGCGTCTGATTCTCGACTGGTCGCCGCTGGGGTTGTTTTACCGCGCCTTCGCCGGCGTACTGGACTGGTTTGGCATTGAACTCCCCGCCAGTTTCAGCGAATTTGGCGGCAATATTCTCGATAGCCTGATCAACGGCATTCTGAATGCGCTTCCTTTCCTGAGCGGGGCGATTGAGAAGATAAAAGCGCTGATCCCCGACTGGGCGAAAAGCGCGCTGGGCATCAGCGCTGAAATGCCGTCTGTCGCCGCCGCCGTCCCCGGTATTGCCGGAACAATGGTCGCGCAACAGGCCAGCGCGCCGCTGGCATCGGGAGCGAAAGCGGTGACAACCTCGGCCAAAACGATGGCCTCGCCGCAGCCTGTGAAGACGAAAAGCGCCGCCACGCCGCCGACGCCAGCCGCGCTTCCCGGCAAATCCGGCGGGAAACCTTATACGCTGCCCTCCCGCGCGCAAAGCAACGTGCAGGTACACTTTTCCCCGCAGGTTACCGTGCAGGGAAGCGGCGCGAATGCCGCCAAAGATATCAACAACGTGCTGTCGCTGAGCAAACGCGAGCTGGAGAGAATGATTAACGATGTCATGGCGCAACAACGGCGCCGGGAGTACGCATAATGTATGCCGTATTAGGCGAAATAGAATTTGACGTCGTCGCTTACTGGGACGAATTTGAAAGTACGATGGGCGTGGATTACACCAGCCATGCCCGTATTGAAGGGAAACCGGGCGTGCAATTTATCGGCGATAAGCTGGACAAAATCACCCTGAAATTCAACTTTCATAGTCAGTATTGCCAGCCGACCACCGAGCTGAACCGTCTGCGGGAAGCGATGACCGCGCACCAGGCGATGGCGCTGGTGTTCGGCAACGGCGATTATCGCGGCTGGTTCGTGATTACCGATCTGACCGCTACCCACCAACACACCGATCCTTACGGTAACGTCATTGCCCAGGGCGGCAGTTTGTCGCTACAGGAGTACACCGGCGATCCGAAGAGCCCGCTGCTGCCTCCGGCCATCACCACCCAGGAACCGAACATTGACGAGATGTTGGATGAGCTTCCCGACGTTAACGATTCCTGGTTCGATGAACTGCTGAGCGTCGTTGAAGAGGGTATGCGTGAAGCCAAAGAGATGATGGATGAGGTGGCCGACGCCATTGATGACATCAAAAAAACGATCGCCCAGGCGAAAGAACTGGTGAAGGAAGCCAAAGCGCTGAAAGAAAAATGCGGCGATATCGTCGATTCGCTGAAAAAAACCATGAGTTCGATAGACGCGCTGTTCCAGCAGCCGCTGGATTTGCAAACGCTGGCCGGGCTGCCGAAAGCGCTGGCGGCGAAAATGCAGGAACTGATCGACAGCCTGCCGGGGATCCGCGAATGCGCGGGCGATGCCGGCACGCTTATCGAACACGCCGAATCGCTGTTTGACGCCATCACCAGCAGCGTTGCGGAAGCGACTTACGACAGCGCCGCGACGCTGGTCAATCAGGCGCGCGGCACGTTGCAAAAAAGCGCGCCCGACGTGAGCCAGCTTGCCGCCGCCGATATTACGAGGAGTCTGTAATGCGCTACCTTGAACATGTCACCACCGACGGCGAACGCTGGGATAATCTCGCCTGGCGCTATTACGGCGACGCCCTGGCCTACGAACGCATCATCGCGGCCAATCCGCACGTCGCTATTATGCCGGTTTTACCGTCAGGCGTGCGGCTGGTCATCCCGGTTATCAGCGTTACGCAAACTACCCCGGAGCTACCGCCATGGCTGAGATAACAGTATCCGGCGGGGTGTTCGCCACCCTGAGGCCCATTTTTACCCTTTGGTACGGGCATAAAGATATCACTTACGATATCGCGCCTTATGTCACCAGTATCAGCTACAGCGACAGCATTAAAAACGAGTCGGATGTTATTGCCATTGCGCTGGAAGATAGCGCCGGGCGCTGGATGAACGAATGGTATCCGGGAAAAGGCGACACGCTGGCGCTGCACCTGGGCTACCAGGGGGAAGACCTGCTCGATTGTGGAACGTATGTTATTGATAAAATTGATATCAGCGCGCCGCCTTCGACGGTCAATATCGACGGTATCGCCACCTCGGTCAGCAAAGCGCTACGCACCAAAAACAGCCAGGGCTTTGAGGAGACTACGCTTTCCGCCATCGCCAGTCGCATCGCGCAAAAGCATGGTTTAACGCTGGTGGGCGAGATTGCGCCGCTGACAATTGATCGGGTCACGCAATATGCCGAAACCGATGTGGCGTTTCTCAAACGGCTGGCGAGTGAATATGGCTATACCGTGAAAGTGACGGCGACGGAGCTGATCTTTTCGCATCTGCCGACGCTACGCTGTCTGGCGCCGGTGAAGACGCTCAGGCGGACGGATATTTCGCACTACACGTTCAAAGATACCATCAACCGGATCTACAAAAACGCCACCGTGCAACATCAAAATAGCAAGCAAAAAGAACTGGTTATCTACACCCATGATAGCCAGGAAAAAGCCCCGGCGCGCGGTGCGGCGACCAGCGCCGATACCCTGAAGATTAACAGTCGCGCTCCGGATACCGGCGCGGCGCAGGCTAAAGCCAATGCCGCGCTGGACAGCCACAACGAATACCAGCAAACCGGCACGCTCAGCATGATGGGCTGCCCGCAGTTGACGGCGGGCAACAAGATAGAACTGAGCGATTTTGGCATACTTTCCGGGCAGTGGCTGATTGATAAATCCATGCACAAACTCACGCGCAGCGGCGGCTACACTACCGAAATCGACATTTCACGCGGACCGGCAACCAGCCAGTAAGGAGGCAATATGAAAGGCGTTACCCGCCAGACGGGCATTATCAGCGATATTGATGAGGCGGTCGTGCGCGTCAGAGTCACTCTGCCGGAGTGCGATAACCTGCGCAGTAACTGGCTTGCGGTGCTGCAACGCAATACGCAGGACAACAAAGATTACTGGTTGCCGGATATTGGCGAACAGGTCGAAGTGCTGCTCGACGACAACGGCGAGGATGGCGTGGTGCTGGGCGCGGTCTACTCCAGCGTGGATACCGCGCCGCTGGCCTCGCGCGACAAGCGCTACGTGCAGTTTTCCGACGGCGCGGCCTTTGAATATGACCGTGCGTTACACCAGCTCACCGTCAACGGCGGCATAGAAAAAATCGTCATTGAAGTGAAGGAACGTACGCAGCTTACTTCACCGCAAGTAGAGGTCAGGGCGCAGCACGTCACGGTGATATCAGAAACCGTAGACGTGGCGGCCACCTCCGTGGGCGTCAAGGCGGTAGATGTCAACGTGGAAGCGCCCCATACGGGCATTAAAGCGCTGAATGTCACCGTCGATGCGCCGCTCAGCACCTTTACCGGCGACGTTACCGTGATGAAAAAACTCACCTGGCTTGGCGGTATGGCAGGCAGCGGCGGCGTCGGAAACAGCGCGGTGATTACCGGCAACGTGAATGTCCTCGGCCACGTTAACGCCAGCGGCACGCTGATGGACAACGGCGGCAACTCTAACCACCACTCTCACTAACCTGCAAATTGCTGCTGGATGGTGGCTTCGCCTTATCCAGCCTGCAAAAGGTGCATAAACACCGGCCCGGTAAGCGCAGAAGCGCCACCGGGCAAATTGCTGGAGGATATTTATTTTCAGCGCAACGTGATTAGTCCCTTTTCGCGCGCTATTTCCGATGAAAATGTAATCACTTTGCGCTGCAAATATTGCATATATGTATATTGGAAAACTAGCGTTATTTTTTACTTTAACTTCGCCCTGTTTACATAAAATCTGCTGTTCAGGAATGATCCTCTCAGTTTTGTCTGGTAGACTTCGCTGAATTACAACTTCTTGATTGCTATAATGATAAAATTATTTATAAAGTACGTTTCGATAGGCGTACTTAATACTGCTTTGCATTGGGCTATCTTTGCCCTTTGCGTCTATGGATTTCAAACAAGTCAGGCTTTGGCAAACGTAGCGGGCTTTGCTGCCGCTGTCAGTTTTAGTTTTTTCGCTAACGCCCGGTTTACCTTTGGAGCCAGCGTATCAACCGGACGTTATTTGCTGTACGTCGGTTTTATGGGCGTGCTGAGCGCTGTCGTGGGATGGACAGGCGACAAGTGTGCTATGCCTCCCATTTTTACGCTCATTGTATTTTCCGCAATTAGCCTTATTTGCGGATTTTTATATTCCAGATTCATTGTTTTCAGGAATGAGAAATGAAAATTTCATTAGTGGTTCCCGTCTTTAATGAAGAGGACGCGATCCCTATTTTCTATAAAACGGTCAGAGAATACAGTTCACTTAAACCTTATAACGTTGAGATTATCTTCGTTAATGATGGGAGTCACGATGCGACTGAATCAATCATCAGCGCATTAGCTGTTGCCGATCCTCTTGTTGTTCCGATCTCATTTACCCGCAATTTTGGTAAAGAACCTGCACTTTTTGCCGGATTGGATTACGCGACCGGAGATGTGGTGATCCCTATCGATGTTGATTTACAAGATCCCATCGAAGTAATCCCACATTTGATCAATAAATGGCAGGCTGGTGCAGAAATGGTGCTGGCTAAGCGTATCGATCGTTCAACGGATGGCCACCTGAAGCGTAAAAGCGCTGAGTGGTTCTACAGGCTGCATAACAAAATCAGTACGCCAAAGATTGAAGAGAATGTCGGTGATTTTCGATTGATGTCGCGCGAGATTGTAGAAAATATCAAGCTATTACCAGAACGTAACCTTTTCATGAAAGGTATACTTTCATGGGTTGGAGGTCAAACAGATGTTGTCGAATATGCCCGTGCTGAACGTGTCGCAGGTAGCTCAAAATTTAATGGCTGGAAACTCTGGAACCTGGCGCTGGAGGGGATTACAAGTTTTTCTACTTTCCCTTTGCGTATCTGGACGTATATAGGAGTGAGCGTTTCTGCCCTCTCCCTGATATATGCCATGTGGATGATCATTGATAAATTGATGTGGGGAAACCCTGTTCCTGGTTATCCTTCGCTTATGACCGCGATTCTCTTCTTAGGCGGCATCCAGCTTATCGGCATAGGCATCATGGGTGAATATATCGGACGCGTTTACACGGAGGTGAAGCAAAGACCCCGCTATATCGTGAAAAACAAAAAAACAATGATGGAATAATGATTACTATGCTCAAGATATTACCGAAAACGGCGATGATACTACTGGCTTTTTTGTCTATTTTTCTTATTGAATGGTATACCCCCATTCACTCTGATGATTACCGCTATTACCTTTTAGGAATTTCGCCGGAATCACATTTTCATCATTATATGACATGGAGTGGCAGGATTATAGCTGATTACACCAGCGCACTCATCCTGTATACACGTTCTCAACTCGTGTATTCCATCAGCGCTGCCGTTTCGACACTGGTATTTTGTTATTTCATTGTGAAGACACCCTCAGGTACATTACGCTGGAATAAATCCGACTACTTATTATTCCCACTAATATTCTTCACTTACTGGATTTCGAACCCGAATTTGGGTCAAACCACTTTCTGGATCGTTGGTGCTGCGAATTATTTGTGGACGAATCTGTTCGTTGTTGCATGGCTGTTCTTCTTTTACACCATAACAATAAAAAACAGTAAAGCGATCAGCCCGTGGGTTGCATTACTAAGCTTTATGGCAGGCTGTTCCAATGAAAGCGTCTCACCTTTCGTCTCGCTTATTTCTGTTCTGGCCATTGCATACGAGTTATGGCAAAACAAATCTGTTTCGCGCAATAAGATAGTTTATAGTCTCTGTGCAATCGCAGGTTCATGCGTATTGATACTTTCTCCGGGCAATTTCATCCGCGCCAGCGGCAAAGAATTCTGGTATGGAAGGCCGATTTTTGAACGTATTTTCATTCACTTAACAGAACGCGTTCATAACCATCTGGCGCTGATCTGGATAGCTTATGTTGTTTTGTTATTGCTGGTCTTACTGGTCATATTCAATAAGCAGATTCGCGCCAAAATTGATAAAACGTCCCTTATCTGCGCTGCGTTAGTCGTATGTATAGGTATTAGCACTTCCTTAATCATGTTCGCGTCGCCGTCCTACCCCGATCGGGTTATGAACGGTACGTTTATGTTTTTCCTTTTAGCTATCTCCTTCATCGCTTACGCCCTGTTGAAAAGTGGCGTTAAGGCTGGAGTCGTCGGCGTAACTGCCGTGACTGTCCTCTGTGGTATCGTATTCCTTTGGTCCTATTCATTGATGCTTAACGGTTATAAAAAAACGGCCGGACAGGAAATCGTAAGACAAGAAATCATTACTAAAGAAATAGCGGCAGGTAAACAGAAGTTTATCATCCCTGACTATTATTTCGTCAAGTTGCAAAATAGCGGTGGTCATTTTGGTTTATTCCATGATCCTGCTGTTTACGGCGAGTATTATCATGTACAAGCTATTTTCAAAAAGAAAGTCAATTTTGATTATTCTGTAATCGCTAATGGAGCGAAGCACAGCCTTTCCAATGAAACGACGGCTTATAGCAACACCCGCGGGGATTTCGCTATTATCAGCCGGGAGCAGCTAACGGGTTCGATCACACTCTCGGTTAATGGACGGCAGAAAACGATTCCAGTTGAAAAAATGAAGCACGCAGAAATCAATGATGAATTCTGGTACTACGCTTCTGTAGGCAAAGGTGAAATTACAGCAATTTCATTTTAACTTTACGTAAAACGCGATCTTCGCCATTTAACAAAATGTGCATCAACACAGGCCCGGTAAGCGCAGAAGCGCCGCCGGGCAAAACACATTCTGACCCCGCCATCAATTATTTCCTTAAAGCGCTTTAATATCTCTCCCCCCGCCGGAAGGCGAAAATAGCCTCATGAACACGAAAACACGACCCTCGACCCTGCACTGGCAACCTGCCTTGCAACGTCCTGAAGAATACGTCTGCGGGCTGGATGATATTCATCAGGCAATACACATCATTCTGCGCACGCCGCGCGGCAGCGATCCCCACAGGCCGCTTTTTGGCAGCAATCTGTGGCGCTATATCGATTACCCGATCGAGCGGGCTATTCCGCACGTTGTTCGGGAGTCGGTGGAAGCGATTCGCATGTGGGAACCCCGCTGCCGGTTGCTGAAGGTGACGCCGACGATTGACGGCGAA
The DNA here is from genome assembly GCF_046552235.1 of Salmonella sp. SAL00670. Taxonomy (NCBI): domain Bacteria; kingdom Pseudomonadati; phylum Pseudomonadota; class Gammaproteobacteria; order Enterobacterales; family Enterobacteriaceae; genus Salmonella; species Salmonella sp. SAL00670. The sequence continues at coordinate 25,109 of NZ_JBGDUO010000004.1, read as the reverse complement.
CACCTGACGTTACGCGTGCAATGGCGTGCCGCAGACGGCGTAATCAACTCAACGGAGGTGTTATGGCGATAGCCGAACCCGATTTTATTGACCGCGATCCCGCGCAAATCACCAGCGAGATGATTGCGCAATATGAAGAAGCCAGCGGTAAAAAACTCTATCCGGCGCAGGCTGAGCGGCTGCTCATTGACCTGTTTGCTTATCGTGAAAACCTTGTCCGCATCGCCATCCAGGAGGCAGCGAAGCAAAACCTGGTCGCGTATTCCCGTGCGCCGATGCTGGATTATTTAGGCGAGCTGGTTGGCGTTCACCGTCTGCCCGCTCAGGCGGCAAAAACCACGCTGCAGTTTTCTGTTACTCAAGCGGCTAAAAGTAACCTGGTGATTCCACAGGGTACCCGCGCCAGCGCGTCGGATAGCGTGATGTTCGCCACCGACGAAGATGTTCTGTTGCCTGCGGGCAGCCTGAGCGTTGCGGTAACTGCAACCTGTGTAGTGACCGGTGAACCCGGCAACAACTGGCAGCCTGCGCAAATCAGCGCGCTGGTAGACCGCGTGGGCAATTACGATATCAGCGTCACCAATCTGACGGCCTCAAGTGGCGGCTGCGGCGAAGAGAACGACGACGCGCTACGTAAACGCATCCAGCTAGCGCCGGAAAGTTTCAGCAACGCGGGCAGCTATGGCGCCTATCGCTTCCATACGCTCTCGGTCAGCCAGTCGATTATCGACGTGGCGGTACTGGGGCCGGATGAAGGGCTGGCGGAAGGCTGCGTGGAACTCTATCCGCTGACCCTGAACGGTCTGCCGGGGCCGGAGCTTCTTGCCCAGATCGAACGGGAGGTGAGCAAAGAGAAAAAGCGCCCGCTAACCGATAAGGTGAGCGCTAAATGTTCTCCGCGCGTGGCTTATCAGATCAGCGCCCGGCTGACGCTGTTTACCACCGCCGATCAGGAGACGACGCTTGCCGCCGCGCGTGAAGCGATTAATACATGGACGCGCTCGCGCCAGACCCGGCTGGGCCAGGACATTGTGCCAAACCAGATAATTAAAGTGCTACAAGTGGATGGCGTTTACGACGTCGCGCTGGATATGCCCGCGAAAAAGGTATTGCAGGCGCACGAATGGGCGGAATGTACGGCTATTGACGTGACGATTGCCGGAGTCAGCGATGGATAAACTGCTTCTGCCGCCGCCGCTGGCCAGCGACGAACGTTTCTCAATTCTGGCGAACATTGCCGCCGAACGTTTCGCGCAAATCGACCTGACGGCGTTGCTGGTCTATCTGGTGGATATCGTTGATGCCTCGGCATTGCCCTCGTTGGCCGAACAGTTTCATGTACAGGGGCTCGAAGGCTGGCTATTTGCTGCCAATGAACAGGAGAAACGAGAGTTAATTAAGCAGGCGATTGAACTGCATAAATATAAAGGAACCCCCTGGGCCGTTCGCCGCGTACTGGAAATATTATCCTTACCCGGCACGATCTCCGAATGGTTTGAGTATGGAGGTAAGGCTTATTTCTTCAAGGTTGAAATTAAGCTAATCAACCAGGGCATGGATGAAAATCTGTTTAATAATCTGGTCGATCTTATTCATGAATATAAGAACGTGCGTTCAAAACTGGAAGCGTTAATTGTCTGGATAATTAACCAAAGCGCTATTCCTGTTATTGGCAGCGCGCTTTACGGTGGAGAAATAACGACCGTCTTACCCTTCCAGGTTCTGGAAGTTCAACAAACTAAACCGATCTATTTCGGTACAGGGCAATGGAGCCTTGAAATTACATCTATTTACCCGGAGTAATTATGGATAATGAGTTTTATACCCTCCTGACCGACAGGGGAATGGCGAAAATCGCCAGCGCCCTTGCGGATAAAAAACAGCTACATCTGCAAAAGATGGCGGTTGGCGACGGCGGCGGACAATATTATGAACCGACCGCCAGCCAGACCAATTTACGCCACGAAGTCTGGCGCGGCGAGATGAATACGCTGACCGTTGCGCCGAATAATCCTAACTGGCTGATTGCCGAGTTGGTGCTGCCGGAAGAGGTTGGCGGCTGGTACGTGCGTGAAGTGGGCGTGTTCGACAACGAGGGCGAGCTAATCGCCATCGGCAAATTCCCGGAATCCTACAAACCGCTGCTGCCGGGCGGCTGCGGCAAGCAGGTCTGTATCCGCCTGATTATGGAAGTCTCCAACACCACGGCGGTGACGCTGACGGTCGATCCGAGCATTGTGCTGGCGACGCGCGACTATGTGGATGTCCGGCTGGACGAGCATGAACATTCGACAAATCACCCGGATGCGACATTAACGCAGAAAGGCTTTACACGGCTCAGTAACGCCACTGACAGCGATGACGAGACCAAAGCGGCTACGCCAAAGGCGGTCAAGGCGGCGATGGCGGAAGCGCGTAATCACACGCATACCTGGAACCAGATTACCGGCGTTCCGGACGGTACGCTGACGCAAAAGGGGATTGTTAAGCTTAACAGTGCGACGGACAGCACCAGCACAACGGAAGCGGCAACGCCGAGCGCGGTAAAGGCGGCGATGGATAAGGCGAATGCGGCAGCTCCGGCGAACCATACTCACGTCTGGAACCAGGTTACCGGCGTCCCGGACGGCACGCTGACGCAAAAAGGGATCGTGAAACTTAACAGCGCGACGGACAGCACCAGTACGACGGAGGCGGCGACGCCGAGCGCGGTAAAGGCGGCGTATGACAAGGCGAGCGCAGCGGCCCCGGCCGGCCATACTCACTCCTGGGGGCAGATCACCGGCACCCCGGACGGTACGCTGACGCAAAAAGGGATCGTGAAGCTTAATAGCGCCACCGACAGCACCAGTACGACGGAGGCGGCGACGCCGAGCGCGGTGAAAGCGGCGTATGACCTGGCGAATGGGAAGGCGGCGGGGAGTCACAAACATGCGTGGGGGGATATTACCGACGTGCCGGATGGGACTACGGCGCAGAAAGGGATCGTAAAGCTCAACAGTGCAACGAACAGCACCAGTACGACGGAGGCAGCGACGCCGAGCGCGGTAAAGGCGGCGTATGATTTGGCAAAAAGCAAAACCTCTGCAACGAATATATATACCAGGACACAATCTGATGCACGATACGTGCAAAATGTTATGTTAGGTGCAGAGGTACAAGCACCAACAATGGCACCTGCTGGATGTGTAATAACATTTGTTGATGGTGGTGATAAAATGGAATGTGTGAGATATAAACCACTTCAGATTAACATCAACGGTTTTTGGCGAACTATTTCAGGATAAGGAAAAAAAATGCAATTAAGAAATGTCACACGTTATTACCCAGAACATATGCCGTTTGGAGAAAATATACAATACTTTATTGATGAAAACGGCTTAGATTTTTATAATTCAATAGATACTTTTAAACTAAAATACAAGCTATGTATTCACCCTGACACAAAAGTTATTCACTCTGTGAGTGAAAATATTTCAACGTTATATCCAGCAGGCTTTGATATTGTTGAATCCGACAGTTTACCATATGATGATATCATTTCTGGAAAATATCAATTTGTAGATAACAAAATAATACCCAGGACATATAATGAAGTAGAACTTACTCAAATCACCAATGCAGAAAAATCAAAAAAACTGAAACTAGCAAATGAAAAAATAAGACCATTACAAGATGCTGTAGACCTTGGAATAGCCACTGACGAAGAGATACAAAAATTGGGTGCATGGAAAAGGTATCGAGTTGAAATCAATAGGATTGATACCAGTAACTTACTCGACATTAGCTGGCCTTTACCTCCAGATGTATAAGTCCGATGGGCATATAGAGTAAACTCAATAATATATACATAAATCATAGAAACACAGGCCCGGTAGCGTAAGCGCCATCGGGCGATACGTTGCCGGATGGCGACTCAGGCGCGTCATCCGGCGGTTCCCGCGCCAGGCGCTGCCGGCGGAATACTGCTCAGGAATCTGTACACCCTGCTCGTCCCATCAACATGGACAGCTTTCCCCTATTTATGCCCTCCTCATTTTGAACTTCGTCACAAAACCACACAAAACAACACAAAGCAAAAACATAAATTAATCATTATACTTTAATAGGTTACCTTTAAAAATTGAGATCGATTGTTATAAAACAACTTTTTCATTGTTGATTTATTTTGTTTTAGTTGGAATTATGATTGCACTACAACACAGATAACCCCCTTACCCTATTTGAGGCCGCTATGAAAAAAATTGCGATTATTGGAAGCAGTGGAGGCAACCTCTACAACCTGGGTGGCGCCGAGCCAGAGAAGTTACTCCAGGAGATTTATCAGCAGTGCGAGGCTGCGGGCGTGAATGTGGCCGCCGTACAGTTTATCGCGGCAGAAGCCTCGATGGACGTCGCCAAACCGGATACCCCGGCATCGGTTTATGCATTAACCACAGAAAACCAACAAAAACCACAGCGCATATTTCAGGGCAAACTTTCGGAGGTAAACACCTCGGTAGTAGAAAGCGATCGCCAAATCGCTGAGATGATCCGCCGCGGTGAGATCGATGGGATCGTGGTAATGAGCGCCGATCCGGTAAAGGCGAACCAGGCCGTTTTTGCCGCCGCCGTTGAGATGAAAACACCGATTGTCGGCACCGGGGGAACCTCCATGGCGCTGGTGGCGGCAAAGGGGGCGAATGTGGTCGCGACCTCCGGAACAACCGGCACCACCAGCCGTACCCGCGCCGTCTCCTTCGTGGCGTCGCTGTGTAAACATTGGGGTATCAAGTACAAACCACAGTTGGGTAGCGCTTCGCCCTCACAGAGCGGTTCCGGAAAAAGCCTGCTCAAACGTTTTAACATTCGTAGCATCATGATCCCTGCGCTACCAGGCTTTATCGCCATGGCGATTGTACTCGCCCTGAGCCACATACCAGGACTGGAAAAACTTAACGATATCTTTGAAATCTTATTAAAAGGTCTGCCGGTGTTAGTCGCGGTACTGGCGGCAAAACAGATTTCCGAACTGGATGAAGTTTCAATTGTGGCCGGGGTCGTCGCTGGCGTGCTTTCCGTAGAGGGCGGACTGATCGGCGGCATTATCGGCGGTGTAATGGCGGGGATTTTCGTCCGTTGGCTGTTCGAGCTGTGCCTGAACTGGCGCTTCCCAATGACTACCGTCAACATCGTCGCCGGTGGGATATCGGGCCTTGCCGCTGGGTTAATCATGCACTATCTGCTGAGTCCGCTGGCGCTATCTGCGGGTAATTACATCAAACTGGCTATCGAAAGCACGCTGGCATTCAGCCCAATTCTTGCCGGGCTGCTGGCTGGTCTGGTTATCTGGCCTGCCATTCTCGGCGGCGTCTATCACGCGGTGATCCTGCCGTTGGTGCTGCTGGAGATGGAAAAATCCGGCGTCAGCTTCCTCGGCGCGGTCGATATGGTCGGTCTGGTGATGGTGGCCGCAGGTATTAACCTTGCCAATGTGATCGCCCCGCGTGAAAAAAGCGAAGCTGCCGTTGCTACGCCGGGCCTGCTCATTAACCTGGGTTTTGGCACCTTTGTTGAATCCGCCTATCCCTTCATGTTCGCCAACAAAATTGTTTTTGGCTCCGCCATTTTTTGGGCCGGAATGGGCGGCATGATGCTGGGCTTTTTTAATGTCAAAGGTGTGGCCTATGTTCCGGCTTTCGCCTCACCGTTCTTATCCAGCAATGCGCTCCAGATGGCCATCGTAATGATTGCCACAATGGCGATGACCTGCCTTACCACCATTATTGCTAACCGTTTCAAACCTGTCGTACAGAGCGAATCAACAACGACAGCCGTTAATTAATGCACCAACACCAGAGGTACACCATGTTTAAAGGCGATATGAATAAAAAACGCGCCAAAGCGTTACAGAAAGTGAAAGAAGCCATCACGCTTCACGGTGGGCAAACTATCCTCAGCACAGGAATAACTGGCGACGATGCGCGCCTGGCGAAAGCCGTGTGTGAGGCTGGCGTTAAGCTTCTGGAGCCGAACCACCCTGCGTTGGCGCTGGCGCGTGGACACAAAGGCGTGAGCAACATGCACGCGGCGGAGCAGATTCGTCACGAAATCACCAATAGCCAGATGGCTGAGGCCGTACACGGTGTTCGTAATGTGGTCCCGGACGATATTTTTATCACCGTTGGTATCGCCGGCGGTTTTACCGAAACCTTACCGGTGCCGCTCAGCGAAACGGAAATTCTGGAGATTGCCCGCGCTGGAGCCGACGGTTTACATACGCATAAATCCGACTGGGACGATCTGCAGGACATCGTTAATCTCGCCCATCAATATGGTCTGACCGTCGATGCCTATATTGGCCATCCTGACGATCTGCATACTTTCGGTATTCCTGCACGCACGCCGGAAGAGGTCGCCAGCGTGGCGAAGCGGATGCAGGATATCGGCGTGGATATGATTGGTCTGATGACCGGCATGAGCTATGAAGGCGTAGCGGCAGGCGATATCCCGCAGATGATTAAAGATCGCCTGCGGGCGTTGGTCGGCGCGGTGGATGTTCCGACGCTGGCGGAAGGCGGGATTAACCTTGCCAACGCGAAAGCGTTTAAAGATACCGGAGTCAATATTCTCGTGGTCGGTACGGCTATCGACAACATGGTGTGCAACGCCGCCAAAGAAGCCGTTACGCCGTTTATTGTTCATTGATATTAGGGAACGAGAGATGTTGTTAATCACCGATCTGGATGGAACATTACTCACCTCGCAGAAAACAATCAGCCCGCGCACGCGCCAGGCGCTGATTGCGTTCCGCCAGAACGGTGGTCTACTGGCGGCATGTTCCGCCAGACCGGTCTCCTCAATGGTACGCCTGCTACGCCAACAACAGGTTGATAGGTTGTTTAGCTGGTGCGCCGGTTTTAACTGCGGACACCTTCTGGAGATGGCGGAGCAGCGCATTATTCATGCTGCCCCGCTGACCGCCACAGACCTGTGGAATATTGACCAGCATATTTCTCTTTCCCGCTATCACCACCATTTTTTTAGTGCCGAAGCAATTCACCATCGTGACGATAGGCTGATTGCGCACTGGACAACATATGAGGCTCGCTTATTTGGGTTACCGCTTATAACTGAAACTGCAGAAAATATCTTTAATCGTCGCAACATATATAAAATTACCCTTGTTGCCGCATCTCCGGAGATAGATAATCTGTGTACAGAAGTGAATAATCACCTGCCTTGTGGATATTATGCGGTTGTCACGGGAGAAAATTATATTGATATTCAAAGATCCGATGTAAATAAAGGGTGCATAATAGAACAATTAATTCATCATTTAAATATATCTTCTGACAAGGTGGTCGCGATTGGCGACCAGCAGAATGATGTCAGCATGTTTGCCGCCGCCGGAATCAGCATCGCAATGGGCAACGCGCCGGATGCAGTAAAACGGCAGGCCGGCTATGTGACTGCCACGAATGATGAGGAGGGTATCGTCCGTGCGTTGGAGTGGTTGCGTTGCCTTACGCATCCAGTTACCATGCGCCAAAGGTTGACGGCGGCGAAAGATAATGAATCCAATTAAAAGACGAAAACATATTCTTGATGAATTAAACAAATTCGGTGAAGTCACCGTTATTAAATTATCGGAAATGCTCAACGTCACCTCAGAAACCATTCGTCGCGATCTCTCCTTACTGGAATCTGAAGGCAAAATCACTAAGATTCATGGGGGCGCAGTCAAAAAGCAAGTTGTCCAGGAGGATGCGTTTAGCGCAAGAATAGAGGCGCATCGCGAAGAGAAAATAGCGATTGGCAAACTTGCCGCCGAAATGGTCAGTGAACGGGATACATTGTTTATTGATTCCTGTACAACTAACCTTATTCTGGCCGAGCAATTACCGCCTCTCGCTTTTTCCGTGATTACCAATTCAGCCCTGATTGCCGATAAAATTAAAGAGCATAACCTGCAGGCCCGCGTGTATGTATTAGGCGGCGAATATGATTACCATTTTCGCGCCAACCTCGGCGTCTCGGTGTGTCAGCAGATTAACGCAATTCACGCGGATATCTGTTTTATTGGCGCTGGCGGCATTTCTCCCCAGCATGGCGTGTTGGTGAAGAGCTTTGAAGAAGCCTACGTTGCCAAAGCCATGATTGCGATGAGCAAAAAATCAGTGATTCTCGCTGACCATACCAAATTTGGTCAGGACGGTGTGATGTGCATCGCAAGCGTAAAAGAAATCGATAACATCATCACGGATAAAGGATTTACGTCAACGGGTTATACGCCACAGGATTTCGCTGGAAAGCTGCGGATTGCTGACTGAGCGCTATCCGCCCGTTGCGTATTGCCGTAGACTAAATGCATCGGCTAACTGAGGGCACCCGTATGGCACTCCCCCGCATTACCCAAAAAGAGATGACCGAGCGCGAACAGCGCGAACTGAAAACGTTGCTGGACCGCGCCCGTATTGCGCACGGTCGTCCGCTGACCAATTCTGAGACCAACAGCGTAAAAAAGGAGTACATCGATAAGCTGATGGCGCTGCGTGAGGCTGAAGCGAAAAAAGCCCGCCAGTTGAAGAAAAAGCAGGCGTATAAACCCGATACGGAAGCGTCATTCTCCTGGTCGGCGAATACGCCGACGCGCGGCAGACGTTAACGTCCTTTCTTCTTTCGTCCCGGCGAGGTAAAGCGCTTACCGCTTGATGTCGGGCGTGCTTTCTCATTGCTTTTTTCGATCGCCACGACCGGTCGCTTAATACCCGTGGTCTTCGGCTTCGCTTTGGCCTTTGGTTTGGCTTCGGAAGAGGAACGCTCAATCAACTTAAACAGATCGATCAGCTCATCGTCCGTCAGATCGCGCCACTCGCCCAGCGGAATCCCGCTCAGGCTGACGTTCATAATGCGCGTACGCTCCAGTTTCGTCACTTCATAACCAAAGTATTCACACATACGACGGATCTGACGGTTTAATCCCTGCACCAGGGTGATGCGAAAGACAAACGGCGCCTCTTTTTTCACCTTACATTTTTTGGTGACGGTACCCAGAATCGGCACGCCAGCGCCCATACCGCGAATAAACTCGTCGGTAATCGGTTTATCCACCGTCACCAGATACTCTTTTTCGTGATCGTTACCGGCACGCAGAATCTTATTGACCAGATCGCCGTGGTTAGTCAGAAATATCAGCCCCTGCGAGTCTTTATCCAGACGACCAATCGGGAAGATACGTTTGCTGTGGTTCACAAAATCGACAATATTGTCGCGTTCGCCGTCTTCAGTGGTACTGACAATGCCAACCGGTTTATTCAGCGCAATCAGCACTAAATCATCCGCTTCTCGCGGCTCAATCAACCGACCATTTACTTTAACAACATCCCCGGCGACCACCTGATCGCCAATGGCGGCGCGTTTGCCGTTGATAAAAACATTGCCCTGTTCGATAAAACGGTCCGCCTCGCGACGCGAACAGATGCCGCTTTCACTGATATATTTATTAAGCCGGGTAGATGTGTCGGTCAGCATATTTACTCTCTGAGAAATTTTTCTACATAAACGTCGGGAATGTGACTTACCACATCAAATCGTCAGGAACTTTAAAATCGGCATACGGATCATCTTCGTCCTGCTCTTCCTGACTCAGCGCACTGTTTACGACAATACTGTCCGCATCTCGTTGTGCGATTTTATCGGCGACGCTCGCGGGAATAATCGCATATTCACATTCACCGCTGTTATTGATAACCAGACGCGCAATCGCGAGACGCCCATTAATCAGTTGCGTCTGAGTGAGCTTATCCACGTCTATTTTTTTGATGACGTTATTATCGGTGAAGTTAAAACCAATATCGCCTTTAGATACATTGATTCTATTCATTTCAATAAGTTGCTTAACCTGAGCTTTAAACTCTTTCGCTAAAACCGCTTGTTTTTGCTGTTCACTGAGTTGTTTATCACGCTCAAGTTGCGCCTTTTTATTTTCTTCCACCGCTTCTCTGGCCTCACGAGCCTGAACGCGTGATTTTTTAGCCGTGCGCTGGACTTTGGCCATTTTTTTGCTGGTCACTAATCCCGCTTGTAGCAGTTGCTCTTGTAAGGTCAGTTTTGCCATTTTCGTCTCTAAACGTGTTAAATAATTTTGCGGATTATACCTGTAATTTTTCAGGCGATACCAGATAGCAGATCTGGCCTGGCGTCACTTTTAGCGACCGCGCGTTGCCTGTAACACGCGCAACATCATGAGCCATATCAGTAAGACATTAAATGGATAATGGTAGCATTATTACGTTTTGACATTTCCTGATGAGGTGGAGAAGTAATGGAACTGCTTTTATTAAGTAACTCGACGCTGCCGGGTAAAGCCTGGCTGGAACACGCTCTGACGCTGATAGCGAATCAGTTGAACGGTCGGCGCTCAGCCGTGTTTATTCCGTTTGCCGGCGTCACGCAAACATGGGACGAGTACACGGATAAAACCGCAGAGGTGCTTGCGCCATTAGGGGTAAACGTCACAGGGATTCATCGTGTCGCCGATCCGCTTGCGGCGATTGAGAAAGCGGAAATCATTATTGTCGGCGGCGGAAATACCTTCCAGCTACTGAAAGAATCGCGTGAACGCGGGCTGCTGGCGCCGGTGGCGGACAGGGTAAAACGCGGCGCGCTGTATATCGGCTGGAGCGCGGGCGCCAACCTTGCCTGCCCGACTATCCGCACGACCAACGATATGCCGATCGTCGATCCAAACGGTTTCGACGCGCTGGATCTGTTCCCGCTGCAAATTAATCCTCACTTCACTAACGCCTTGCCGGAAGGTCATAAGGGCGAGACCCGCGAGCAGCGTATTCGCGAACTGCTGGTGGTCGCGCCGGAACTGACAGTGATTGGTTTGCCGGAAGGTAACTGGATTCAGGTGAGCAACGGCCAGGCGGTTCTCGGCGGCCCGAATACCACCTGGGTGTTTAAAGCAGGTGAAGAGGCCGTGGCGCTGGAAGCGGGTCATCGCTTTTAATCCCAGGCCACATTGAATGCCGAATGGCGGGCCTACGCGCATGTTCTCCGTAGGCCCCGCCATCCGGCATTTCACTTAATACTCGCCCCGTTCCTCGTCCTGATCCGGCTGTTCCAGTACGCTATAGGCGACCGAACAGAACAGTGAGTTAAGACGTTTCATATCGCCCAGCAGCCCTAAATGAAGCGAGCTGGTTTCAATGCTTTGCACGTTCTGCTGGTGCAGGCGGTCGACATGCGCATGTGAGTATCGGCGATTAAGTATACGGAAGCGATGTTTACTGCGGCGCAACCGACGGGCGCTGGTGACATCGCCGGAGAAAAAGACCGACATCGCCAGTTGCAGATTACTGAGCAGTTGATCGTAAAGCGCATCCAGCTCTTTCAATCCTTCTTCTGAAAATGCCCGACGCGCCGCCAGCGACTTGTCGGCAATCTCGCTGCCCATTCGCTCGATAATATCCGACGCCTGTTCGAGGTTCAGGGCCATCTCAATAATCTCCGCCCACCGGCGGGACTCCTCCGCCGCCAGCTCGTCTTTTGGCATTCGCGCCAGATAAAGCTTAATCGCGGTGTAGAGCACGTTAACGTCATCCGCCAGCTTGCGCAGCGCTTTCTCTTCACGCGGCTCGCCGTGCATGACCTTTTTTAGCCCTTCCATCATCTGTTCCATCGCATCGCCAATGCGCAACACCTCGCGGGCAGCATTAGCCAGCGCCAGCGTTGGCGTATCCAGCGCGCTGACATCCAGATGTTTCGGCTTCAGATGGGTATCCAGTTCAGGCTCATCACGAATAATTCGTTTACAAAAACGCGCCATCAGCTCGGCAAATGGCACCATCGCCAGGCAGCGCACCAGGTTATAGAAAACGTGGAAATAGATCACCAGCTCTGATTTCGGTAGCGATAGCTCATCCATCAGATTCGCCAGCGGATGGACAAACGGCAGGATGACTAGGCTGCCGATCAATTTGAACAATAGGCTGCCGAGCGCTACGCGACGCGCGGCAGCATTGGCGGCGCTGTTGTTGAGCATCGCCAACAGGCCCGATCCCAGATTGGCGCCGATGACCAGGCACAACGCCACCGGGAACGATATAATCCCCGCCGCCGTCAGGGTTGCTGTCAGCAACACCGCCGCCAGGCTGGAATAACTGATAATAGCGAACATCGCGCCAATCAGCGCATCCAGCATAATGTCGCCCGTCAGCGACGCGAAAATGACCTGCACGCCATTAGCTTGAGTGATCGGCGTCACTGCCTGCACAATCAGCTCCAGCGCCAGTAGAATCAGGCCAAGCCCGATACCGACGCGACCCAGCTGCCCGGCGCGGGACTGCTTACGTCCCAAAAAGAAAATCACGCCGATAAAAATCAGCAGCGGCGACAGCCACGAGAGATCGAAGGTCAGGATACGCGCCATTAGCGCGGTCCCCACGTCGGCGCCCAGCACAATCACCAGAGCTGGCGTCAGGGCGACAAGATCCTGGGCGACAAACGACGTTACCAATAAAGTGGTGGCGTTACTGCTTTGTACCAGCGCGGTAACACCGATACCCGCACAAAAGGCGAGCGGTTTCTTTTCCACGCTGCGGCTGAGGACAGTGCGTAGACGCGCGCCAAACACGCGCATTACGCCAGTACGAACGATATGTGTTCCCCATACCAACAGCGCAACGGCAGAAAGTAGATGGAGCAAAGTTAACACGGCGTCAGGTTCTCCTTATCGTTATACGTTTTCCTGAAGCTCACTTGCGATAAATTGCCTGATGGCGCACAGCGTTAAGGCCTGCTGGCGTTGCACGCCACCGGGCTTACCATACGTAATACGGTATGCTGGATAAGGCGTTTACGCCGCCATCCGGCAAATTCAGCGTAGAGCCTTCCTTCAGTATAAGGGTTTAATTGTAAGAAAGAGACAAGGCACCCAATGAGTGCCTTGTATGTTGTAAGGAAAAGTGACGATTTTATGAATCAGTCCGCATCGTAACCCAGGTTCGGCGCCAGCCACCGCTCAACATCCTCAATGCTCATTCCTTTACGGAAAGCATAATCTGTCACCTGATCGCGTTGGATCTGCGCTACCGCAAAGTATTTGCTCTCAGGATGGCTGAAGTACCAGCCGGAGACCGACGCGCCAGGCCACATGGCGAAAGATTCGGTGAGCTTCATCCCGGTGTGTTTTTCGACATCCAGTAGCTGCCAGATAGTGCCTTTTTCGGTATGTTCCGGGCAGGCAGGATAACCCGGCGCCGGGCGAATCCCCTGGTAGTTTTCGCGGATTAATTCGTCGTTACTCAGACTCTCGTTCGGCGCATATCCCCAGTAAACCTTACGTACACGCTCATGCAGGTACTCGGCAAACGCTTCCGCCAGACGGTCGGCAATCGCTTTCACCATGATCTTGTTATAGTCGTCGTGTTGCGCTTCGAAGGCGTCCGCCAGCGCATCCTCCTCCAGACCGCCGGTCACCGCGAAAGCACCGATGTAATCCGCTTTTCCGCTCAGTTTCGGCGCGACAAAATCCGCCAGACAGTAGTTGGCAAAACCGACTTTCTCGGTCTGCTGGCGCAGGTGGTGGCTGACCGTCAGAACATGAGTACGGGTTTCGTCGCGATAAATTTCGATGTCGTCACCCACACGGTTCGCCGGGAACAGGCCCACCACGCCACGCGGATTCAACAGTTTCTCGGCGCTCAGTTTATCCAGCATATCATTGGCGTCTTTAAACAGACGCTGCGCCTCAACGCCCACCACCTCATCTTCCAGAATGCGCGGGTATTTGCCGGCCAGCGACCAGGTCATAAAGAACGGCGTCCAGTCGATGTAGTTGCGCAAAGTTTCGATGCTGGCTTCCACCTCCTGCACGCCCAGACGGTGGGCTACCGGCGGGGTGTAACGTTCCCAATCGAACGCCAGATCGTTATCGCGCGCCGCTTCCAGCGTGACCGGCGGCGTGCGCGGTTTTTTGCGGGCGTGCTGAATACGCACGGTTTCGTACTCTTTGCGGGTACGGGCGACAAAGTCATCGCGCTGGTTGTCGGAGAGTAGCGCCGCCACCACGCCCACGGTACGCGAAGCATTCTGCACGTAGACCGTCGGACCGCTGTAGTTCTGCTCGATTTTCACCGCCGTATGCGCTTTCGAAGTGGTTGCGCCGCCGATCAGTAGCGGGATAGTAAAGCCCTGACGCTCCATCTCTTTCGCCACGTTGACCATTTCGTCCAGCGACGGGGTGATCAGCCCGGAAAGACCAATCAGATCGGCATTCACTTCACGCGCCGTTCTGAGGATTTTCTCCGCTGGCACCATCACGCCGAGATCGACGATTTCGTAGTTGTTGCATTGCAGCACCACGCCGACAATGTTCTTGCCAATGTCGTGCACATCGCCCTTCACGGTGGCAATCACCATCTTGCCGTTGCTGGAGCCTTTTTCTTTGCTGGCTTCAATAAACGGCTCCAGGTAGGCCACCGCTTGTTTCATCACGCGAGCGGATTTCACCACCTGCGGCAGGAACATTTTCCCTTCGCCGAACAGGTCGCCGACCACGTTCATGCCGTCCATCAGCGGCCCTTCAATCACCTCAATCGGGCGGGCGGCCTGCTGACGGGCTTCTTCGGTATCCTGTTCGATAAACTCGGTAATGCCTTTCACCAGCGAGTATTCGAGACGCTTTTTCACGTCCCAGCTACGCCATTCCGCCTGCTGGGCACTGGCAGCCTCGTCGGTTTTACTGCCGCGATATTTCTCCGCCAGTTCCAGCAAACGCTCGGTGCCGTCATCGCGACGGTTAAGAATGACATCTTCAACCGCATCGCGCAGCTCGGCGGGCAGATCGTCATAAATCGCCAGTTGCCCGGCGTTGACGATGCCCATGTCCATGCCGTTGCGGATGGCGTAGTAGAGGAATACCGCGTGGATAGCCTCACGTACCGGGTCGTTGCCGCGGAACGAGAAGGACACGTTAGACACGCCGCCGGAGATCAGCGCGTGCGGCAGCTCGCGTTTGATGTCTTCACAAGCGCCGATAAAGTCCTGCGCGTAGTTGTTGTGCTCTTCAATACCGGTGGCGACGGCAAAGATATTCGGGTCGAAGATGATGTCTTCCGGCGGGAAGCCCACCTCTTCAGTCAGAATCCTGTACGCCCGACGGCAAATCTCGATTTTACGCTCGCGGGTATCGGCCTGGCCCTGCTCATCAAAGGCCATGACCACCACTGCCGCGCCGTAGCGACGCAGAAGCTTCGCATGATGAATAAAGGCTTCCACGCCCTCTTTCATCGAAATAGAGTTGACGATGCCTTTACCCTGAATGCACTTCAGCCCTTTTTCGATAACCTCCCATTTGGAGGAGTCGATCATGATTGGTACACGGGCAATGTCCGGCTCACCGGCAATCAGGCTGAGGAAACGCACCATCGCCGCTTCGGCGTCAAGCATCCCCTCATCCATATTGATATCAATAATCTGCGCGCCGCTTTCTACCTGCTGACGGGCGACGTCCAGCGCTTCGCTGTATTTCTCTTCTTTGATCAGCCGTTTAAATTTGGCCGAGCCGGTGACGTTAGTACGCTCGCCGACGTTGACAAACAGGCTATCGTCGCCAATGTTCAGCGGCTCCAGGCCGGAAAGGCGGCAGGCGACCGGGATATCCGGCAGCTGGCGCGGCGGCAAACCGGCAACGGCGCGGCTCATGGCGGCGATATGCTCTGGCGTAGTGCCACAGCAGCCGCCAACCACGTTGAGGAAGCCCGCTTCGGCCCATTCGCGGATTTGCGTTGCCATGGTGTCGGCGTCGAGGTCGTACTCGCCGAAAGCGTTCGGCAGGCCGGCGTTCGGGTGCGCGGTGACGTAGCATTCGGCAATCCGCGACAGTTCCTGGACGTACTGGCGCAGTTCATCTGGCCCCAGCGCGCAGTTAAGGCCAAAAGTGAGCGCCTCGGCGTGGCGCAGCGAGTTATAAAAGGCTTCGGTCGTCTGGCCGGAAAGCGTACGGCCAGAGGCGTCGGTGATGGTGCCGGAAATCATGATCGGCAGATCAACGCCCAGCGCTTCAAACTCTTCTTTCACCGCAAACACCGCCGCTTTCGCATTCAGGGTGTCAAAGACGGTCTCAATCAGAATCAGATCTACGCCACCTTCCACCAGCGCTTTAGTGGATTCACGGTAGGCCGCCACCAGCTGATCGAAGGTGATATTACGAAACGCCGGGTCGTTGACGTCCGGTGAAATGGAGGCCGTGCGGTTAGTTGGACCAAGCACGCCCGCAACAAAGCGTGGTTTTTCTGGTGTTCGCGCCGTCCATTCATCGGCGCAGGCACGCGCCAGTTTGGCCGCCGCATAGTTAATTTCCGCCGACAGGGATTCCATCCGGTAATCCGCCATCGCAATGGTTGTCGAGTTAAAGGTGTTGGTTTCGATGATATCCGCGCCAGCCTCAAAGTAGGCGTTGTGGATAGCAGCGATCACCTCCGGCTTGCTGAGTACCAGCAGGTCATTGTTGCCTTTCAGGTCGCAGGGCCAGTCGGCAAAGCGCTCCCCGCGGAAATCTTCTTCATGTAGACGATAGCTCTGGATCATGGTGCCCATACCGCCGTCCAGCACCAGAATACGTTCATTTAACTGCGCACGCAGTTGTTCAACTTTGCTGCTCACACTCGCTCCCGACAACGCTCCACGTAACGAGCCATACTGGCACAAAGCGTGCTGGCGGAAAAGAGAACAACGGGCAACATGAGACATGTTCAGCTTGCCACCCACTTCTGTCGCTTTGCCGGATGGCGGCGCAAGCGCCTTATCAGTCTACAAATTACTTTGGCGGCTCCCAAAGCGTAGGCCTGATAAGCGCAGCGCCATCGGGCATCCTGTGATGTCACTCATCCGATCAGTTCAGGAACTCTTGCATTATAATTGAATAAAACGAAAATGATTTCCACGATACAGAAAAAGGAGTCTGCCATGGTTGCCCCTGTTCCCGCGAAACGCGGGAGAAAACCTGCCGCTACCACTGCACCCGTAACCGGGCAGGTTCAGTCTTTAACTCGCGGTCTGAAGCTGCTGGAGTGGATTGCCGAGTCCAACGGCAGCGTCGCGCTGACCGAACTGGCGCAACAGGCGGGTTTGCCTAATTCCACGACTCACCGTCTACTCACCACCATGCAGCAACAGGGTTTTGTCCGCCAGGTTGGTGAGCTGGGCCACTGGGCCGTAGGCGCACACGCGTTTATCGTCGGTAGCAGCTTCTTACAGAGCCGTAATCTGCTGGCGATTGTCCATCCGATTTTGCGCAAGCTGATGGAGGACTCCGGCGAAACGGTAAACCTTGCCGTACTCGACCAGAGCGACCATCAGGCCATTATTATCGACCAGGTGCAGTGCACACAATTGATGCGCATGTCCGCCCCTATTGGCGGCAAGCTGCCCATGCACGCCTCTGGCGCGGGCAAGGCGTTTTTATCACAGCTCAGTGAGGAACAGGTTACCAGTCTGCTGCACCGCAAGGGGTTGCACGCTTATACCCATGCGACGCTGGTGTCGCCGCTGCATCTGAAAGATGACCTCGCCCAAACACGCAAGCGCGGCTATTCCTTTGACGACGAAGAACATGCGCTCGGTCTGCGCTGCGTGGCCTCGTGTATTTATGACGAACACCGCGAACCGTTTGCGGCCCTCTCTATTTCCGGCCCCTGCTCACGCATTACCGACGATCGCGTCACCGAACTTGGCGCCATGGTGATTAAAGCGGCGAAAGAGGTGACGCTGGCCTATGGTGGAACTCGCTGAAATGAGCAGCCTGAAATTATACTGGCAGGAGAAGTACCCACAGGCCTTCTGTTGGTCTTTCGGTGATTCGCCGGCGCTGGCCGACGAGCTGGCGGCGCTAGTGGTCGCCGGTAAAAAGCGTGGCACCTGTAGCTCGCTGGTTAGCTATCAGAAAGAGCAGCCCCCTGTCACGCCCGGGTCATATCACATTGTGCTCAACGGCACAGGCGACGCCGTGTGCGTCATACGCACGCTGGCGCTCAGGCTGATCCGTTTTAACGAGATGAGCGCCGATCTCGCCGCACTGGAAGGCGAAGGCGATCTTAGCCTGGCGTACTGGCAAGCGGCACACCGGGCCTTTTTTGAGCGCGAGGGTAATTGGTCGCCGGAGATGGAACTGGTTTACGAAGAGTTCGCCGTACTTGAGATCGCGCCGTAACGCACGCTAAAGCGCTGGCGACGTCGATAGGCATACACATCTTCTACATGCCCTTCTTTAATACGCGTCTGTAGCGCACGCCAGTAATCGGCGCGAAACAGGTCGGCATGCATCTCTTCAAACAATGGCCCGATACGCGGATCGGCACACAGCCAGTGGCGAAACTCCTCCGGGAAAACATCACCCGGCGAGACGCTATACCAGGGTTCGCTGGCCAGTTCGTCTTCCGGATAACGCGCTGGCGGAATATCGCGGAAATTCACTTCCGTCATGTAGCAAATTTCATCGTAGTCATAGAACACCACGCGACCATGACGGGTAACGCCAAAGTTTTTAAACAACATATCGCCGGGGAAAATATTAGCGGCGGCAAGCTGGCGAATCGCATTACCATATTCTTCTATCGCATCGCGCAACTGCTGGCCTTCTACCTGTTCCAGCCAGATATTGAGTGGCACCATGCGACGTTCAATATAGAGATGGCGAATGACGATATGTTCCCCAAGATCGGTAATCTTCTCTGGCGCTTCTTGTCGTAACAGCGCCATCAGCGCCGGATCGATTTGCCGTTTATCCAGTACGAAATTCTCAAACTCCTGGGTATCCGCCATACGACCGACGCGATCATGCTCTTTTACCAGTTGATAACAGGCACGCACATGGGCGGCAGACATCTCTTTCTGCGGGGCGAATTTGTCTTTAATGATTTTAAATACCCGGTCGAAACCTGGCAGGGTAAACACCAGCATCACCATGCCGCGGATACCAGGCGCCTCAATGAATTTCTCATCGCTTTCAGCCAGATAACATAAATATTCGCGGTAGCTTTCGGTTTTCGCATGTTTCTGGCAGCCAATCGCCATATACAGTTCGGCAGTGGTTTTACCCGGCAGGATTTCACGCAACCACTCAACCAGCGCGGCAGGCAGCGGCGCATACACCATAAAATAAGAGCGGGCAAAACCAAACACAATGCTCGCTTCTGCCGTGGTGGTCAGGCAGGTATCGACAAACAGTTCCCCCTCATCAGTACGATGAATCGGCAATAAAAACGGCAGCGTACCGTCAGGTGTGGTTAATTTACCTACCAGCCAGGCCGCTTTATTACGGTAAAACAACTCATTCGCCACCTGGACATGGCAGCGAGGTAGCGCGTCCTCGCCCAGTGTTTCAGTCAGGTGCGCGATAATATAGCGGATATCCCGGCTTTTATTCTGCCAGGGCAGACGCAGCGGTAAGTCACTGAGTATGCGCATCAACAGCGGCTCCCAACCGTGATCGGGAAAGAAGTCTTTGGCCAGCGGGCGCGGGATAGTACGGAAGCGGCGCTCCGGTTGCGAACTGAAAATAAACAACCGCTCGGGTGTTAACGAGCGGTGGTCAAATAACCGGCAATAAACGGAGTTGAAAAAGCTCTCCGCAATCTCGAAGCGCGGGTAATCCGGCAACAGCCGGGTGTAATGCTCTTTAACGCGTAAAAGGAAATCCGCGTCGGTACTTTTGCCATCGGTAATACAGCGCAGTTGCTCCACCACCAGACCCACATGATGATCATAGAGGTGGATACGGCTTTTCATCGCCTGCTGGACGGCGTGCCAGTCGGCCTGTTCAAAACGCTGCTGCGCGCCGGAAGTCACTTCCAGAAATCGACCATACTGCGCGTCAAAGCCTTGCAGGATGGTTTGAGCAATCAGTAATTCCAGGCCACGCGGCATTTTTTTCCCTCATCCGGCACCACGTCATGCCGGATGGCGCGTTCGCTTATCCGGCCTACGCTATCTGTAGGCCCGGTAAGCGCAGCGCCACCGGGCATCAATCAAAACTGCGATTCTTCGGTGGAACCCGTTAACGCGGTAACGGATGACGCGCCACCCTGAATAATGGTGGTGACTTTGTCGAAGTAACCAGTGCCCACTTCCTGCTGGTGGGAAACAAAGGTGTAGCCGTCTTTCGCCGCGGCGAACTCGGGTTGTTGAACCTTCTCAACATAGTGTTTCATGCCCTCGCCCTGAGCGTATGCATGCGCCAGGTCAAACATGTTGAACCACATGCTGTGAATACCCGCCAAGGTAATAAACTGGTATTTGTAACCCATGTCCGACAACTGCTGCTGGAAGCTGGCAATGGTCTTGTCGTCCAGATTCTTCTGCCAGTTGAAGGATGGTGAACAGTTATAGGCCAGCAGTTTGCCCGGATACTTCGCGTGGATAGCATCGGCAAAACGACGCGCCAGTTCGAGATCCGGCGTAGAGGTTTCGCACCATACCAGATCGGCATACGGGGCATACGCCAGACCGCGGCTGATCGCCTGCTCAATGCCCGCATGGGTGCGGTAGAAACCTTCGCTGGTGCGTTCGCCGGTAATAAAACTGCTGTCATAGGGATCGCAGTCGGAGGTGATCAGATCTGCCGCATCCGCATCGGTACGCGCAATCACCAGCGTCGGGACGCCCATCACATCAGCGGCCAGACGCGCAGCAACCAGTTTCTGAATCGCCTCCTGCGTGGGGACCAGCACCTTGCCGCCCATATGGCCGCATTTCTTCACCGACGCCAGCTGATCTTCGAAGTGAACGGCCGCTGCACCGGCTTCAATCATCGATTTCATCAGTTCGAAGGCATTCAGAACGCCGCCAAAACCGGCTTCCGCATCAGCAACGATCGGCAGGAAGTAATCCACATAGCGCGGATCGTTGGGTTCAATACCGGATGCCCACTGGATCTGATCTGCACGACGGAAAGTGTTGTTGATCCGATCCACTACCGCCGGAACAGAGTTTGCCGGGTACAACGATTGATCCGGATACATGCTGGATGCCAAGTTGGCATCTGCCGCCACCTGCCAGCCTGAAAGATAAATCGCCTCAATACCAGCTTTCGCCTGCTGCAACGCCTGACCGCCGGTCAGCGCGCCAAGGCTGTTGATATAGCCTTTTTTCGCTTCACCGTGCAACAGCCGCCACATTTTCGCGGCGCCGAGCTGCGCCAGCGTGCATTCCGGGTTAACCGAGCCGCGTAATTTCACCACCTCCTCCGCGCTGTACGGGCGGGTGATGCCTTCCCAGCGCGGTTGTGTCCACTCTTTCTGTAATTCTTCGATTTGTTGAGTACGGGTTTTCATGTGCAGATGCTCCATATTGTTATGTGGTGAATTAAGCCAGTAAGCGATAGCCCGGCAGGGTGAGGAAGTCGATTAAGTCATCTGAGGTGGTGATTTGCTCCATCAGACGTGCGGCATCGTCGAAGCGCCCGCTGCTGTAGCGGTGCTCGCCCAGTTCGTCCTGGATTACCCGCATCTCTTCCGCCAACATTTCGCGGAAAAGCGCTTTCGTTACGGGTTTTCCATTGCCCAGTGTTTTCTCATGGTGAATCCACTGCCAGATAGAGGTTCGTGAGATTTCCGCCGTCGCGGCATCCTCCATCAGACCGTAAATCGGTACACAGCCATTGCCGGAGATCCACGCTTCAATGTACTGCACTGCCACGCGAATATTGGCGCGCATTCCCGCTTCTGTGCGTTCGCCTTCACATGGCTCCAGTAACTGTTCAGCGGTAATCGGCGCATCTTCATCACGGGTAATGAACAGCTGATTTTTGTGCTCGCCCAGTACCTCGTTAAAGACGGCCATTGCGGTATCCGCCAACCCAGGATGCGCAATCCACGTGCCGTCGTGGCCGTTGTTCGCTTCCAGCGCTTTATCCGCTTTCACTTTGGCAAGGACCTGATTGTTGCGTTCAACGTCTTTGCTCGGGATAAACGCCGCCATACCGCCCATCGCGAACGCGCCGCGCTTGTGACAGGTTTTGATCAGCAGGCGCGAGTAGGCGCTCAGAAACGGTTTGTCCATCGTTACCACCTGCCTGTCCGGCAGGACGCGATCCGGGTGATTTTTCAACGTTTTGATATAGCTGAAAATATAATCCCAGCGACCACAGTTGAGACCGACAATATGATCACGCAACGCATGAAGAATCTCATCCATCTGGAAAACAGCAGGAAGCGTTTCAATCAACAGGGTCGCTTTGATCGTACCGCGCGGCAGGTTAAAGCGGTCTTCGGCGTAGCTGAAGACTTCGCTCCACCAGGCTGCCTCCTGCCAGGCTTGCGTTTTCGGCAGGTAAAAATACGGGCCGCTACCTTTAGCGAGCAGCGCTTTATAGTTGTGGAAAAAGTACAGAGCAAAATCAAACAGGCTGCCGGGAATGGCTTCCCCCCGCCAGGTAACATGTTTTTCTGGCAGATGTAGACCACGTACACGACAAATCAATACGGCCGGATCGGGCTTGAGCTGATAGATTTTTCCGGCTTCGTTGGTATAGCTAATGGTGCCGTTCACCGCATCACGCAGGTTGATTTGACCATCAATAACTTTATTCCAGTCCGGCGCCAGCGAGTCTTCAAAATCCGCCATAAACACTTTCACATTTGCGTTCAGGGCATTAATCACCATTTTACGTTCAACCGGCCCGGTAATTTCTACTCGGCGATCCTGTAAATCCGCCGGAATACCACGAATCTGCCAATTACTTTCTCTAATGGAAGTGGTTTCCGAAATAAAATCAGGCAACTTACCGTTATCAATATCCTGCTGTTGCTGGATACGTGCAGCCAGGAGTTTATTGCGTTTTGGCGTAAAACGGGTGACTAACTCCGTCAAAAACTCGACTGCTTCAGCGGTCAGGACTTGCTTTTCCAGCTCGCCTTGCGGCCTGGTAAAGGTTAATTCATCAGTTGTGGTTGCCTGTGGATTCATCATGCAGCTCCTCGTTGTTGATCCAGATACATCCCCAATGCGAACGAAGGATCACTGTGCGCTTTTCGTTCAACACAACTAAGACTACTCAATTAAATTTCAAAATCAAAAACAATTTCCATTTTTAATTTAATTATGCATTAACCTATTGATAACAATATAAATTAAATTCAATTACATGATGAGGTGCGTTTCGGAAATAAAAAAGGCACCCGAAGGTGCCTGATTCAACATGCTGAAACGCTTTAGGATCGTCAGAAGCAGAAGATTAATCCAGGGTTGGATTCATGTGACGCAGATCATATGGCGTAATCTGGTAGACATAATAGTTGAGCCAGTTAGTAAACAGTAAATTACCGTGGCTGCGCCAGGTTGCGCGCGGTATGTTTTGCGGATCGTTTTTTGGGAAATAGTTGTACGGAACCTCCGGATTTAACCCGGCCTCAACGTCACGAAAATATTCACCCGCTAACGTATGAGCGTCATATTCAGGATGACCGGTGACAAACGCAATACGTTTATCTTTGCTGGCAAACAGGTACGCATCCCCTTCTTCTGTTTCGGCCAGAATTTCAAGATCCGTATAATCCCGTATCAGCGCCGCCGGGAAATCGGCATAGCGTGAGTGTGGCGCCAGAAACGAATCATCAAAACCACGCGTTAACAGAGCATGTGGATGAAGGATGTGATGTTCATAGACGCCGGAAAGTTTATCTGTACGGGTCTGCTTAGGGATACCATACAGAATATTGAGTGCGGCCTGAACGGCCCAACAGACAAATAGCGTCGAAGTAACGTGATCTTTCGCCCATTCCAGCACCTGCCTAATCTGCGGCCAGTAAGCCACGTCATTAAACTCCACCAGACCCAGCGGCGCTCCGGTCACGATAAGCCCATCAAAGTTCTGATCGCAGATATCGTCGAAGTTACAGTAAAAGTTGTTCAGATGCTCGGCTGGCGTGTTCCTCGACTCGCGGGCATCTATCCGCAGTAGTTGAATATCGACCTGCAATGGCGAGTTCGATAGCAAACGCAGAAACTGATTTTCCGTTTCAATCTTCTTCGGCATCAGGTTAAGGATAAGTACCTTTAGCGGGCGAATTTCCTGACCTGATGCGCGAGAAGTCGTCATGACGAAGACATTCTCCTCACGTAAAAAATTGACGGCGGGTAGCTCGTCCAGCACGCGAATCGGCATAACCTGATAACCTCACGACATACGTTTAAACGTTTAGACATCCAGATAGCTGAAGATACTCAGAAATCAGGCGAATGTCGAGTCTGCAAGTTCAAGGTGAGAAAGTTTCACGACAGCATTTGCATTAGAATAGAAGTAAGCAAAAAAGGAGTGAAGATGATGATTAACATTCGCCGTTCAAGGCATGAGGAAGGGGAAAAACTGATTGCGATCTGGCGTCGCTCAGTCGATGCCACGCACGATTTTCTGTCAAACGCTTATCGGGCCGAACTGGAAGAACTGGTGAGCGATTTTCTGCCAGAAGCGCCACTATGGGTTGCCGTGACCGATCAGGATGAGCCGGTAGGATTTATGCTGCTTACCGGCGAACATATGGATGCGCTGTTTGTCGATCCGGACGTGCGTGGTCAGGGTATCGGTAAGATGCTGGTTGAACATGCGTTAACACTGGCGCCGGGGTTGACAACCAATGTTAATGAGCAGAATACACAAGCTGTTGGATTTTATAAGAAAATGGGATTTAAGGTGACGGGACGTTCGGAGGTTGACGATCTTGGGAAACCGTATCCATTGTTGAATTTAATTTATCCGTGAGTAGTGGTGCTGCCTGATAAGTGCATACAGGCCGGATAAGGCGAAACTGCCATCCGGCGGTGCAGGTTGCCTGATGGCGCTGCGCTTATCAGGCCTATATTTTTACAGTTACCACACACGCAAAAAAGCCCGTCCAGACGGACGGGCTTCTTCACTTGTCTGATGCCTGGCAGTTTATGGCGGGCGTCCTGCCCGCCACCCTACGGGCCGTTGCTGCGCAACGAGTGCTCACCGGCAGACTACAGATAAAACAAAAGGCCCTGTCTTCCGACAGGGCCCTTCGTTTTATTTGATGCCTGGCAGTTCCCTACTCTCGCATGGGGAGACCCCACACTACCATCGGCGCTACGGCGTTTCACTTCTG
>NZ_JBGDUO010000003.1:0-566833 GCF_046552235.1 Salmonella sp. SAL00670 | reverse complement strand
AGCTAAATGCGGAAGAGATAAGTGCTGAAAGCATCTAAGCACGAAACTTGCCCCGAGATGAGTTCTCCCTGAGACTTAGGGTCTCCTGAAGGAACGTTGAAGACGACGACGTTGATAGGCCGGGTGTGTAAGCGCAGCGATGCGTTGAGCTAACCGGTACTAATGAACCGTGAGGCTTAACCTTACAACGCCGAAGATGTTTTGGCGGTTGAGAGACGATTTTCAGCACTGATTCAGAGTTGAGTACGCAATAATTTGCGCAGCAGCAAGGCGGCAAGCGAAGGAAAGGAAGGAGCATACAGAAGTATGTGACTGAGTTTACGAGCGCAGGCAACGCCGCTGATGCGATAAAGAATTGCGTACAGAGCACAAAGAATTTGCCTGGCGGCACTAGCGCGGTGGTCCCACCTGACCCCATGCCGAACTCAGAAGTGAAACGCCGTAGCGCCGATGGTAGTGTGGGGTCTCCCCATGCGAGAGTAGGGAACTGCCAGGCATCAAATTAGAAGTATGGCATTAACTTTCGGGGCAGTTCACTACTCGACAGAGAGTAGGACAAAAGCGAAAGCTTTTGAACGTTGCGAAGCAACGGCCCGAAGGGTGAATCACGAAGTGATTCATAAACTGCCAGGCATCAAATTGCAGTAAACCGGGATGAAAATCCGGGTTGTGACAAAGAAATTCGGTGGAGCGGTAGTTCAGTTGGTTAGAATACCTGCCTGTCACGCAGGGGGTCGCGGGTTCGAGTCCCGTCCGTTCCGCCACTTGTTAAGAGCCCTGAGCATTAGCTCAGGGCTTTTTCTTTTCCTGTCATTTAATTATTGCTCAATTCGCAAAAATCCTCTGCATTTCTCGCTCTTTTTCTGCAAAGCGCTGAAGGTCATAATTCCCTCAGTTAACGAACATAGTGATTAAAAAGAGGAATTCTATGACTATCCCTGCATTCGGTTTAGGTACTTTTCGCCTGAAAGACGACGTGGTTATCGCTTCTGTTAAAACGGCGCTTGAACTGGGCTACCGTGCTGTCGACACTGCGCAAATCTATGATAATGAAGCGGCTGTTGGACAGGCGATTGCTGAGAGCGGCGTACCGCGTAGCGAGCTGTACATCACCACCAAGATCTGGATTGAAAACCTTAGCAAAGACAAGCTAATCCCAAGCCTGAAAGAGAGCCTGAAAAAATTGCGTACCGATTATGTCGATCTGACGCTGATCCACTGGCCATCTCCGGGTGATGCCGTGTCTGTCGAAGAATTTATGCAGGCATTGCTTGAAGCTAAAAAACAAGGGCTGACTCGCGAAATTGGCATTTCAAACTTCACCATTCCGTTGATGGAAAAGGCTATTGCCGCGGTGGGCGCACACAATATCGCCACCAACCAGATTGAGCTATCTCCGTATCTGCAGAATCGTAAGGTGGTTGACTGGGCGAAAGCGCACGGTATCCATATCACCTCTTATATGACGCTGGCATACGGTAAAGCGCTGAAAGATGAAGTGATTGCACGCATTGCGGCTAAACATAATGCGACCCCGGCGCAGGTTATTCTGGCATGGGCAATGGGTGAAGGTTACTCGGTGATCCCTTCATCCACCAGGCGTGAAAACCTGGCAAGCAACCTGCTGGCACTGGACCTGCATCTGGATGTCGAAGATAAAAATGCGATCGCGGCACTGGACTGCAACGATCGTCTGGTTAGCCCGGAAGGACTGGCTCCTGCCTGGGATTAATTACCCGATCCTTTGTACCTTTACCCCTCTTTCACAGCTCCTGCGGGAGCTGTTCTTATATATTCGCTCAAAAAGTCGATAAATGCCCGAATACGTGTGCTGACGGCGCGATCGCTGTAGTAAACGGCGCTGAAAGGCATTTCTACCGGCAGACGTTTATCGGCCAGCAGTTCCACCAGTTCTCCCCGCGCGATCTCTTTATCAATCATATAATCTGAAAGACATGCAATGCCGTTACCGTTCAGGCAAAGTTGTTTTAACGTTTCCCCGCTGTTGGAAGAAATCCCACATTCGATCTCATGGAGCTGCCCATCGCTACAGGCTATTGGCCAGGTATTGAGCGAGATGGGTTCAGAGAACCCCAGGCACAGATGCCGTTTTAACTCTTCAACGCTCTCAGGCTTGCCAAAGCGGGCAATATAGTCAGGTGAAGCGATAATCTTGCGATAGCTGGTAAATAACGGGCGCGCGCGCAGACTTGAATCTGTCAACGTGCCTGCGCGTATCGCAACATCCACTTTTCGTTCAATAAGATTGATGAACGTTTCTGAGGAGACAAGAGACAACGT
The DNA here is from genome assembly GCF_046552235.1 of Salmonella sp. SAL00670. Taxonomy (NCBI): domain Bacteria; kingdom Pseudomonadati; phylum Pseudomonadota; class Gammaproteobacteria; order Enterobacterales; family Enterobacteriaceae; genus Salmonella; species Salmonella sp. SAL00670. The sequence continues at coordinate 564,532 of NZ_JBGDUO010000003.1, read as the reverse complement.
CATTTCCGGATACCGTTCACGAAAAGGTTTAATCAGCGGCATCAGGAAATGCAGCATTACCGGCGTTGCCGCATCGATACGCAGTAAGCCGCGCGGGGTATTACGCGACTCCATGATTTCCGTTTCTGCGGCGGCCATTTCTTGCAGTATCTGCTGCACGCGCCTGAAGTATCGCTCTCCTTCTTCAGTCAGGCTCAGCTGTCGGGTCGTACGATTAAGCAGACTGACGCCGAGCTTCATCTCCAGCTTTTTAACTGCCCGGCTGACAGCGGAATTGGCCTGTCCAAGCTGCTCTGCCGCCCGGCTGAAGCTGCCGCTTTCCACGACAGCGACAAAAATTGCGAGTTCTTCGGAGGTGGCTTTCATTTTTGCTCCTGAAGCAAAATTAAATTGATATTTTGGCTATTTTTGTCATTAAAACATCCAGGCATACTGCGTGTCATCTGATTACTGCTGTTATGGAGTTATTTATGCCTCTCGCTTTATTTGCACTGACAATAAGTGCCTTCGCTATCGGTACGACTGAGTTTGTGATTGTCGGCCTGGTGCCGACCATTGCTCAACAACTGGCTATCTCGTTACCTTCCGCCGGAATGCTGGTTTCAATCTATGCGCTGGGTGTGGCTATTGGCGCGCCGGTGCTAACCGCGCTGACCGGACGCCTGCCGCGTAAACAGTTACTGGTCGCGCTGATGGTCTTGTTTACGGCGGGGAATTTGCTGGCATGGCAGGCACCGGGCTATATGACATTAATCGTCGCCCGTCTGCTGACGGGCCTGGCGCACGGCGTGTTCTTCTCGATTGGATCTACCATCGCGACAAGTCTGGTGCCAAAAGAGAAAGCGGCTTCTGCGATCGCTATTATGTTTGGTGGTTTAACGGTAGCGCTGGTCACGGGCGTTCCGCTGGGCACATTTATCGGTCAGCATTTTGGCTGGCGTGAGACCTTCCTTGCGGTATCACTGTTAGGCGTGATTGCGCTGATGAGCAGTCAACTGCTGATCCCTGCCAATATTCCCGGTCGGGCGGCCGCCAGCATTCGTGACCAGGTGAAAGTACTGACTCATCCTCGTCTGTTGCTGATTTACGCCGTTACGGCGCTGGGCTACGGCGGGGTATTCACGGCATTCACCTTCCTGGCGCCAATGATGCAGGATCTGGCGGGATTCTCCCCGGCAGCGGTAAGCTGGATCTTACTGGGGTATGGCGTATCAGTGGCTATCGGCAATATCTGGGGCGGTAAACTGGCAGATAAGCATGGTGCCGTGCCGGCGTTGAAATTCATTTTCGCCGTGCTGTTTGTTCTGCTGATGGTCTTCCAGGTGACGGCCTCCACGCAGTATGCCGCGCTGGCTACCATTCTGGTGATGGGGGTCTTTGCCTTCGGTAACGTACCGGGGTTGCAGGTCTACGTGGTACAGAAAGCGGAACAATTCACGCCTAATGCAGTAGATGTGGCGTCAGGTCTGAACATTGCGGCGTTTAACATTGGTATTGCGCTGGGTTCCGTGATTGGCGGACAAACGGTGGCGCATTACGGTTTGGCGCAGACGCCGTGGATTGGCGCCCTCATTGTTCTGGTGGCTTTCCTGCTGGTGGGCGTCAGCGGACGTCTTGATAAACCTGTACGCATTGCTCTGGAGTAAATTATTGATGTAAGCGCCTACTTACAAAACAAACTGCAATTGTTCGTTGAAAGTGAGTGCTAAAATCCCTATAACAGAAGAACCAGTCCGGTTGAGGACTGGTTGACGTTACAGAGGTTTGAAAGTCAAAAGTGCGAAAAAACACCTATGCGATGCGCTATGTTGCCGGACAGCCCGCCGAGCGGATTTTGCCGCCAGGGTCGTTTGCGAGCATTGGCCAGGCATTGCCCGCCGGGGAACCGCTAAGCAGTGAAGAGCGGATCCGTATCCTCGTGTGGAATATATTCAAGCAGCAGCGAGCCGAATGGTTATCGGTGCTGAAGAACTACGGCAAAGATGCGCATCTGGTCCTGTTGCAGGAGGCACAGACGACGCCTGAACTGGTACAGTTTGCCACCGCTAACTATCTTGCCGCCGACCAGGTTCCCGCTTTTGTATTACCTCAGCATCCGTCTGGCGTCATGACGCTTTCTGCCGCCCATCCTGTTTACTGCTGCCCTTTACGGGAAAGAGAACCAATTTTACGTTTGGCGAAATCAGCCCTGGTGACGGTATATCCCTTGCCGGATACCCGTTTATTAATGGTAGTAAATGTTCATGCGGTAAATTTTAGTCTGGGCGTGGACGTATACAGTAAGCAGTTACTTCCGATCGGCGACCAGATTGCGCACCATAGCGGCCCTGTCATTATGGCGGGTGATTTTAATGCCTGGAGCCGCCCACGTATGAATGCGTTGTACCGCTTTGCACGTGAGATGTCGCTGCGCCAGGTGCGTTTCACTGACGATCAGCGCCGTCGTGCGTTTGGACGACCGCTGGATTTTGTTTTTTATCGTGGTTTAAACGTGAATGAAGCCTCCGTACTGGTGACGCGCGCTTCCGATCACAATCCGCTACTCGTTGAATTCAGTCCCGGCAAACCTGAGCAATAAAGGTGCGTCAGGTCTGCCGTGGGGCAGGCCTCTTCGGGTGCTGCCCTTTACTTTTCTCATAACAGAAGGGCACTACCATGACAACGCATTCCCACCATGACAATGTTGAAAAGCAGTTTGGTTCACAGGCGAACGCCTATTTACATAGCGCCGTTCACGCATCGGGTCGTGACTTAGCGCGGCTGGCGCAAAGGCTGTCTGATTTTTCCCACGCGAACGTACTGGATATGGGATGTGGAGCTGGACACGCGAGTTTTGTCGCTGCGCAACATGCCTACTCGGTCGTGGCATACGATTTATCCGCCAGCATGCTTGAGGTTGTCGCTGGAGCGGCGGAAGAAAGACATTTAAGTAATATTACTCTCCGGCAAGGCTATGCCGAAAAACTGCCCTTTGAAGATGCATCGTTTGAGGTGGTGATTAGCCGCTATTCCGCGCATCACTGGCACGACGTTGGTCAGGCATTGCGTGAGGTTTATCGTGTATTAAAACCCGGCGGCGTGCTGATTATCATGGATGTCATGTCGCCTGGACATCCTGTACGCGATATCTGGCTGCAAACGGTGGAGGCGTTACGCGACACGTCGCATGTCCGTAATTATTCCAGTGGTGAATGGCTGGCGATGGTCAATAATGCGATGCTGGTAACGAATACCGTGATAACCGATCGTTTATCGCTGGAGTTTCGCTCATGGGTAACGCGGATGCGTACGCCAGCGCCGTTGGTTGAGGCGATTCGATTATATCAGGCGAGTGCCCCGGTAGAGGTGAAGCGTTATTTTGAGTTGCAGGATGACGGTTCGTTTAGCAGCGATACTATCATGCTGGAAGCGCATAAAGCGGTATAGCAATTTAAAAGGCGCCGGGGGAAGCGGCGCCTTTTGGCTTTTTCGTCGGACAATATCAGGAGTCTGGCGTGCTATTGTCCTTCACAAACAACGTAAGCTGATCGCCCGGTTGTAGATTATCCGTATCATGGTTCCAGCGCATCACATCTTTGATATTCACCCCGTGACGTCTGGCGATACTGGAAAGCGAATCGCCTTTACGGACACGATAGGTAATGCTATCGCTATTGTTTGCCAGTCGTTGCGCGCTGCTGCCAGCGCCCACGGTCAGGCTTTGCCCGATTTTCAGGCGTGAACCACGCAGGTTGTTCCACTGCTGCAAGTCCTTCGTGCTTACGCCAAGCTGCGAAGCAATACCGGAAAGCGTATCGCCAGAGCGCACCTTATAGCTACGGCTATTCAACGGCGTATTGTCGGCGATCAGTTGGGACTGAACGGCGTCAATCTCACCGGAAGCCAGCGACTCACGCAACTGCTCGGCATGCTTTTTGGGCACCATAACATATTGCGGACCGCTTACGCCTAAGGTAGACCCTTTTACACCGGCATTAAACGTCTTCAGCTTGCTGATAGACATGCCCGCCATATCCGCAACCTGGGCCATTTCAACTGGACTGTTTAAACGAACTCGTGCCAGCGCTCGGCTTTCATCTGTTGTTGGCAGACGTACGCCGTAGCGTTTGCTGTTTTTGAGAATTTCACTCAATGCCAGCATCTTAGGTACGTAGAGTTTTGTTTCTCTGGGCAAAGAAAGCGACCAGAAATCCGTCGGTTTTCCACGCGCTTTGTTTGCTTTAATTGCCCGCATAACACGGCCTTCGCCGCTGTTATACGCTGCAACGGTTAACAGCCAGTCGCCGTCAAACATTTTGTTCAGACGCTGCATCATGTCTAACGCGGCGGTCGTAGAGGCTACAACATCGCGACGCGCGTCATAATTACGGGTCTGCTTTAAACCATAATTGCGCCCTGTGCTCGGTATGATCTGCCAGATGCCTGCGGCATTGGCGCCAGACGTTGCGTGAGGATCAAAAGCGCTCTCCACTATGGGTAGTAGTACCAGCTCCATAGGCATGTTACGTTTCTTAACCTGCCCCGCTATCCAGTACATATACGGCTCTGCCCGTAAAGTTACATCGTGGAGATAGCTCTTATTGCGTAAATACTTCTGTTTCTGTTCGCGAATCCGGCTGTTTTCCGGAATTCCCATCTTTAGCTCGTCGCCAATGAAAGCCCACAAGTCCTGATCTGGCGCGATAGACGTTCCGTCGTCCATCCATCGTGCCTGACTCGTAAACTTTCCTGCTTCCCCTTGACCAGCTGCAGAAAGGCTCTGTGCGTGCTGTTGGACGTTGCCAGTGTTCTGAGACGTCTGGCACCCCACAAGCAGGACAGAGGCGAGTAATATCGCTTTTGCCTTCATGTGTGTGTCAATAGTTGCTTAAAAGACGACCGATCATAACGGCGAAGTTAGCGAATGACAAGTAAGAATTATCAGAACGTGTCTTTCTTTGACCTTAACCATGCAAAACGCGCTTCTGGTTGTTGCAATATTGTTTCTTTGTTTATTTCGTTAATTAAATCAATATCTTCAGTTCTTAAAAAAAGATTAATCTTACGTTCATTTTTAAGAATAACGGGTAATGTCATTTGTTTTTTTACACGTAACTCTTTAACTTTACGATAATATTCATTTATGAACGAATCGTGCGGAAGTATGCTCAATGCGAACTTAATGTTAGCTAAAGTGTATTCGTGAGCGCAGCAAATGAGCGTGTCGTCAGGCAGAGAATTAATTTTCATAAGTGACTGATACATCTGTGATGGCGTGCCTTCAAACAGTCGACCACAGCCGCCAGAAAACAGCGTGTCGCCGCAGAATAAGTAAGGGTGGCTAAAGTAACAGACGTGTCCTAACGTGTGACCCGGCGTGGCAAAAAGAGTAAATTTCTCGCCTAAAACGCGAATAGTATCGCCATCGCCAACAAGATGGGTTGCTCCCTTGTCTTGCGTTTCCGCCGGTCCATAAACCGTCATTTGCGGGAAGTGTTGCAACAGCTCTTTGACTCCGCCAACATGGTCGTGATGGTGATGCGTCAGAAAAATCGCCTCCGGCATCCACTTATGTTCAGCAATGGCCTTTAAGACGGGTGCCGCTTCGCCGGGATCAACAATCACACAGCGGCCTTCATCATTGGTCAGCACCCAGATGTAATTGTCCTGAAACGCGGGAATACTGTTAAGATTCATATATTACCTCTCAAATAATTAGCGGAAGGTTGCGATGAAACCGGCAAGGCTCTCTCAAACTGTCGTTGCGCCCGGATGTTGGGGTGAGTTGCCCTGGGGCAATTACTACCGTGAGGCGCTGGAACAGCAGCTAAATCCGTGGTTTGCAAAAATGTATGGTTTCCATTTGCTTAAAATCGGTAATTTAAGCGCAGAAATCAATTCCGAAGCGTGCGCGGTCTCCCATCAGGTGAATGTTTCGTCGCAGGGGTCGCCGATGCAGGTTCTGGCCGATCCGCTACACCTTCCTTTTGCAGATAAATCCGTCGATGTTTGTCTGCTGGCGCATACTTTGCCGTGGTGTACCGACCCGCACCGTTTATTGCGGGAAGCCGACCGCGTATTGATTGATGACGGTTGGCTGGTCATCAGTGGATTTAACCCGCTGAGTTTGATGGGGTTACGTAAACTGGTACCCGTTTTACGTAAAACACCGCCCTATAATAGTCGGATGTTTACCCTTATGCGGCAACTGGACTGGCTGTCTTTACTCAATTTTGAAGTGCTACATTATAGCCGTTTTCATGTCTTACCCTGGAAAAAGCAGGGGGGGCGGCTTTTAAATACGCATATCCCGGCGCTGGGCTGTTTACAGCTTATTGTGGCCCGTAAGCGGACCATCCCGCTTACGCTTAATCCGCTGCGACATAATAAAAGTAAAACCCCTATCCGCCAGACCGTTGGCGCCACCCGGCAATATCGCAAACCGGATGGCTAAGCCTCCGCCTGGTAGCCACTATCTTCCTGCGTGGGGTTCATTGCCGCGGCGCGCGCCAGTTCATCACAACGCTCGTTTTCGGGATGGCCTGCATGGCCTTTGACCCATACCCATTTGATCTGATGCTGACCTAACGCAGCATCGAGACGTTTCCAGAGATCGACATTTTTTACGGGTTTCTTTTCCGCAGTTTTCCAGCCGCGTTTCTTCCAGTTATGAATCCATTGGGTAATTCCTTGCCGCACATATTGGCTGTCGGTGCTCAATGTCACTTCGCAATGTTCTTTTAACGCTTCAAGCGCGACGATCGCCGCCATCAGTTCCATACGGTTATTGGTGGTCAGCGTGTAACCTTCACTAAACGTTTTTTCATGACCACGATAGCGTAAGATAGCGCCATAACCACCAGGCCCTGGATTCCCCAGGCAAGAGCCATCGGTGAAAATTTCTACCTGTTTAAGCATCTCTGGTAGACTTCCTGTAATTGAAATCGATAACAAAACGCAAGTCTGACATAAATGACCGATATGAGCACTGCAATTACACGACAGATTGTCCTCGATACCGAAACCACCGGTATGAACCAGATAGGCGCGCACTATGAAGGTCACAAGATTATTGAGATCGGTGCGGTTGAGGTGATAAACCGTCGTCTGACCGGCAACAATTTTCATGTTTACCTGAAGCCCGATCGCCTTGTCGATCCAGAGGCTTTTGGCGTACACGGTATTGCCGATGAGTTTCTGCTGGATAAGCCGGTTTTTGCTGATGTGGTCGATGAGTTTCTTGATTATATCCGCGGCGCGGAGCTGGTCATCCATAACGCATCGTTCGATATCGGCTTTATGGATTATGAGTTTGGTCTGCTTAAACGCGATATTCCTAAAACCAATACTTTCTGCAAAGTTACCGACAGCCTGGCGTTGGCGCGGAAAATGTTCCCCGGCAAGCGTAACAGCCTTGATGCACTGTGTTCGCGTTATGAGATAGATAATAGCAAACGTACTTTGCACGGCGCATTGCTCGATGCCCAGATCCTTGCTGAAGTGTATCTGGCGATGACGGGCGGACAAACGTCCATGACGTTTGCGATGGAAGGAGAGACGCAACGGCAGCAAGGTGAAGCGACCATTCAGCGAATCGTTCGCCAGGCCAGCCGGTTACGGGTCGTTTTTGCCTCTGAGGAAGAGCTGGCTGCGCATGAATCGCGGCTTGATCTGGTGCAGAAAAAGGGCGGAAGTTGCCTTTGGCGGGCGTAATTTATTCCTTTTTAGGCTATAAAAATCATCCTTCGGGCGATTTTTGCAGCAACTGATTCAAAAGGTGAGAAAAAGCGTTGACGGGCGACACCGCAAACCGTAATATTCGCCTCGTTCCCAGCGGGAACATCACGGAGCGGTAGTTCAGTTGGTTAGAATACCTGCCTGTCACGCAGGGGGTCGCGGGTTCGAGTCCCGTCCGTTCCGCCACTATTCGAGGCCATGCTATTGATTAGCATGGCCTTTTTCTTTTCCTGTTTTTTCTGGTGTGCCATTCAGTATGCCATCAGCGTCCGGCTTGCATCGGTGTAAATCAGCCTGTACCGGACATCAGCGTGTCGATTGAGCCTCATCCTGCCGCCACTCTCCCCGGGTAGTGTCTGGCGATGATGTCGTTCAGTTTATCCACCAGTTCCGGTCGTTTGAAAGTAATATGGGCAGTTCCCTTCTGAAAATATTTGATTTTAAACATCTCGTCCTCGTAACTGTTACTCCCTCTGTTATCGTGAATGTGATCGCCTAGGCGTCGGGTCACATCAGCACGGTTATCAGGAGCGGGTTTCCCATCCAGCAGCATAAGCATACGTTCCAGGTCAGCGAGCCGATCACGCTGCCAGCCCCAGTTCAGTCCAAATCCCCATCTGTCGCATTTTACCAGACCGTTCACGATAATTTTTTTCCCGAATTTACACGGCGAATTTGACTTAAAATCCCAGCTAAGGCTTTTGAACACATTAATCACACCGCGTTCAAACACCTCGTCTTTGCTCTGGTGCAGTTGCTCAAAGGTACTGAGTATATTCGCTTCACTGATGGCTGGAATATCATCACCTTCAAGGTTTCTGTACCACTGGTCACGGGCCTGAGCGTCCATCAGACTCAGCATTCCGGACTTCTTCATCAGGTCCCGCCATATGCTGCGATCGAGATTACGGGTAATAGCTTTCATTGCCGCTTCTGGTTTCTCCATCAGCCAGCAGCCGCAGCGAAAATCCTGCTTCATGCCCCAGTCCAGGGCGGCTTTACCGCCGATGCTTCTGGTCAGCGCCGATATTTCTGCAATCCGCTCAGTCACGGTTCTGATCTGTTCAAGTGCAGCGTTGCGTCCGGTGACGATACGTTCAATGCTGGTGGAGCAAATCATATCGGTATGGTCAGTTAAGACTTCGGGGTCGGCATTAGTGTGTTCTGACATTATTTTCTTTCCTTTATATAAGCACAAAACGCCGGTCTGTGAGGACCGGCGCTTATGCGAGTGTCAGTAAGGTGGTGTTACTGCGGAGAAAGTAAAAGCCGGAGGTAGTGTATCATCCGGACCTCGTTCAGGGCCTGTTCAACAGAGGGCAGGAGTGCTGCTGAACCGGTGAGAGTATCGTCGTTATCGAAGATGATCTCTGTACCACAGTCGATATTGTCCTGCAGCCAGCAGATCAGGATCTGCAGCCCTTCTTCAGTGGTTAATGGCATGTGTTTACCTCAGTGGGGAAGTGGGTTACCAGTCGAAGGTGGCAAAGCCTGGCAGGAGTTCGCCGAAAGCATCCAGGTGGAGAATACCAGCGGCGTAACGGCGTATCAGCGTCACCACTAACCGTCGACAGGCTTTCGACAGCCCCAGCCGTTTAAGCCGCAGAACCGGAAATGACCATGCCTCCAGGTGGAGTAAGGAGCCGGAGCCGGTATACAAAATCCACTCCGACTCGCCAAAGTCTTCATACTGGTGTGAAAGGGTAAACAGCAGAGCATTGTCTTTCTCCGTGATATGTGCGGTGCTGCACTGAATGCCGTTAACGCGGGCGACGGGCGGAAGCGGATCTTCAACAATCAGCTTTCCGGGCTCGTCAGCAACGCGAAGTGAATATCCGTTATCACAGACCACATCGATCAGGCTGGCGAGTTCAATACCGTCGATATCCACGACGATCCGGCCCCCATTAAGGGCCCGGACGTTGATTGTATCGGCTTCCACGGTCATGGACAGCTTCATCGTGCCACCCCGCTGTATCTGCCGGTGGTGATGTCGGTAACGGCCCGGTAGCCACGACGTTTCATCAGGCCACAGGCTTTTCTGGCGCGGAGAATATCGATACGGGTAATGAACGGAGACTGCACTGCAATACTGAATCCCGGGCGGTCGGTCCGGACCAGGTCATATTTTTCAACAATACCGTTCAGCGCATCGCACAGGGAGATGCCGGCGTTGATATGCTGCTCAATGACGCCGTCGTTAGCAAACGGGGTGTCGTTCAGCATCAGACCGTAGTGTTGTTGCAGCAGATGCGACAGCAGGGTCTGCCAGATGCCGACAGGCGTGGGGTGTGACGAAGTCGCCCCGGGCGGGAGTGAGGGTAAAATCTGCATAATGTGTTCTCTGTTGGTGGAAGGTAAGAAATGAACCGGAAGGGAGTGACGAAAAAGTTTAACCGAAGCGCTGGCCGGTTTCGGTGAAGGTGTAACCGCCGGCGATAAGCGCCTCATCCACGGCCTCCGGTGAGGTCAGCCAGTCGTATTGCGTTTCAAGTTGCTGATATAACCAGCGGGCCAGATCGCGTAACGCGTCACCCAGGACACCGTCTGCGTCATCGGTGGCTTCCTGACCGGTGGGGGAGTCCCGCTCAACAGTAATGTGCATACTGTATTCATGGTAATAGCGCCCCTGATGCTGAATATCAGCCTGAAGCTGCCAGAGGTTACGCTGCTGGATTGCCTGCAGCTCATCAGCAATACGGTGAAGCGCTTCGTCCTGAGGCGCATGCTTTCTGATGTGTTGTGCGGCACCGGGCTGATAGTGGTACAGCCCCTCAAAGCAGGCTCCGTCCCCCTGACAGCAGAAACCGGAAAACCAGATACAGGCTTTTTCGTAGGATCTGCCGCCGGTGGTGGTGAAGATACGTGTTTTGAGTCTCACGCCCAGGATGTTGCAAATCAGGGTGAAATCCTCATAAACAGCGTCGTACCACTCATACTCCAGCCCCCCTTCGCAGTACCAGGCGCGGGCCTTCTTGCGGGCTGACTCTGAGAGTTCATCAGACAGATACACCGTGGTGGAAATGACCCGGCTCATCGTGCCATACCTCCGGTTTCAGGCGGTTCTCCGGGGTAAATGGCGAGATAAATGTAGCCGCACGACCCGAGTGAGTCGGCCTCGCATACCAGTCCCTTTGCGTACAGGGTGACGCAGTGCTGATGGCGGGGATTAAGCTCACCGGAAAGTAACATCAGCTCCAGTTGTTTCAGCAGTACCGGAAAGGCCTGGTCCAGGTGACGTAAATCCGCGTCGCTGAACTGTCCGGTAATGCCGGCGCGGTCAGCCAGGTAATGCAGGCGGTTGCCCTCCTGAACCAGCCGTGCGCCAAAACATGGTGACACATTGCGGCGGAGTCCCCACCAGGGAGACGTGAGGTCATGTACGGTGGTTGTGGTCTTCGTCATTTAAGGGTTCCTCTGACAAGGGGGATTCATCAGATTTCGGGTAAATCATCAGGCTGACAGCGCCCTGTGGACCGGGTTCTGATTCACAGGTCAGCCCGTTGTGGTGAAAGACATGCGGCGTCTGTGCCTCCGGTGAGCCGGGGGACGCCATCGTGACCATCTGCTGTAATATCAGCGGGAAGGCCTGCTCCAGCCAGCGGGCCTCCTCCTCCGTGAATGCCGCCCTGATATCGTCCCTGCTGGTCTGTAAACGGAACAGACAGCCGTCCTGCAGCAGACGGCCCCGGATGCAGGGGACTGAATGATTATCCGGTTGTTTGCGGTCGGGGTTATCTGACATCGGTTTTCCTCCGTGGGTTAATTCAGGGTGACGCACATCAGGCGGGTGTACGGGCCGTGGCGGTCCCGGCGTCGTTCAGCGTACACGGCCAGTACGCCACTGATATCCTGTACGTCCCGGTCGTACCAGTGACAGACGCTGCCGGACCACGGATATTTCCCGGTACAGAAGCGAAACAGACGGGACTGCGGGTGCCGGCGGTATATCGCCATTGCCCGGCGTTTGCTGATAATTTTCATACGGCAGTCCCGCCTGAGCTGGTGTTTTTCAGCAGGGCATCAACAATATCATTCCAGCACCACTCCTCATCCTCCGGGACAGGTAGCGTTATCTGTCTGAACGGTATCTTCAGGAGCCCGGCGAGGCGTGCTGCAATATCCGTGAGAGGTTTGTCGCCCTGCGCGATATCAGCACACTCCAGGAAGAGACCGTGTACATAAACCGTTTCATCCCCGTTCTCCAGACGAAGAACGGTCACGCCACTGAAAATATCAGCGGGTATAACCTGCGTTTCATCGTTTCTCATGGTGTCATTACCTTTTTAAAGCCAGCCGCGTTCAGCGAACGAGACAATCTCCATGCCGCCAACCACCAGGTGATCCAGCAGACGGATATCCACCAGGTCCAGGGCCTGTCTGAGCCGCTCTGTTATCTGACGGTCCGCCAGGCTGGGATCGGCAAGCCCCGACGGATGACAATGCGCCACAATGACAGCGGCGGCGTTATGTTTCAGACCGGATTTCACCACTTCGCGGGGATGGACCTGAGTATGGTTGATAGTGCCGCTGAAGAGCGTTTCGTGAGCAATAAGGCGATGCTGGTTATCGAGGAAGAGCGCAACAAATTCTTCCCGCTCTGGCGCGGAGAGTTGCAGGCGTAGCCAGTCCCGGACAGCATGGCTGGAGGTAAATGCCGCCCCGGGTTCGCGTAACTGGCTCTCCAGCAGGGTTAAGGCTTCCCGGATGATTTGTTGTGCGGATGCCGGTAATGTGGCGGCAAACAGCGGTAACTGTTGTCTCATGTCGGTATCCTCAGTCGGTGATATGCATGATGGCGCTGCATTCAGGATGGTTAAGGGTATGATCCCGCAGGTGGAGGTAATGCGCGGTCATCAGGTCGCTGCCGGTACGGCAGGCATGGTGGCTGTACTCCAGCAGGCAGGCGGTGATCCCGACCGCCTCAGGGCTCATGTCCGCGCTGTTGCCGTTCATGGCGTTGAACAGTGACCAGGTGTCGTCCCCGTCATCCGCCTCCGGGGCCATAAATGCGCCACCGTTGCTCAGCGTGTAAAACTGCCAGATACCGCCGCTGTAGTCCGCGCACAGGCGGTCCGTCCAGGCGAAGATACGGGGCTCCAGTAATATCCACTGCGGAACGCCCCGGAAGTGGCGGGGCCAGAAGTCAGGGCGGTCCTCATCCGGTACGGGCGTGGCGGTGATGAGGGTTTCATCAGGCGCAGGGATAAGTTCAGGGTTAATTGCTGTGGTCATTATGGTTTCCTTAACAGACTGAAATATAACCGGTTCGGGGATATCCGGAACCGGCTGAACTGAAGGGGATCTACGGGGACGTCACCACCAGGCGTGGAAACACAGGCGGTGGGTGCTGAAATCAAACGACGCCAGCTGTTGCTGTACAAACTGTTTCAGGTTTTCCACGTCAGACCAGTAACTGTCGTCGTACTCCTGCGAGCCGAAGAAGAACCCTTCGGTGGTCGGGAACAGGTCGTGGCAGTTTTCCGGCGTGAGGCGGTCAAGAGTGGCCCGGAGTTTTTCCAGGTCCTGGCGGGTCAGGGGGACATCAGTACAGTTCTCCACCTCCCCGGCGTTGGCATCAATCCAGTTGAGCAGAGCGTTGAACTTGCGGTAATACCCGACGGCCTCGTCCTGCTCCCGGCGGGTGGTGTCTGCCGTGGTTTCGGCCGGACGTTTAATGAAATATAAATCGAGTCCCATGGGGAACCTCCTGATTACGCTGAGATAAATGAAAAGGCCATGCACGGGAAGAGCATGGCCCGGGGTGTCTGTCGGTGAATAAGCGGAGTGGGGTGACTTTCGGATGTTGTTACTGGCAATATCGGGGGGCAGGAGAACAAGCTTTTCGTCTTATTTGCCGGGGTGAGTATTCTGGTTCAGGTGGAATGCCGGGCAGGACTGTGCATAGCCGTCAGCGCCAGACCGTGCGGGCCAGGTACCATCAGTAATGAACAGCCGACACAGGCTGAGCTCACCGGGCCGGTAACAGAGGTGAGAACACCAGGCACAGAGGTCGTCGTCGGATATGGAACGGCAGCCTGGCTGGTTCGCCAGGGATACCGGATATATTCTGGCCTGACGGGCATCAGCAGGAACATGGCGCATCAACTCAGCGCCTGCTGCATCTGTTCCGCCATCACCCACAGGGCACGGTTTAGCCTGATGTCCCCGTCAATGCCGTTAACGGCTCGGGTATGGCTGCGTTTGCCCTTCGCAGTACGTCCCGGAAGCCCGCCTTTCAGCAGGTTCTCCTGGATACGCTGGTACGTTGTCCACAGGTCATCACTGCGGTCTTCATAACGTCGGGGTGTCAGTATCTGCGTTGCCGTCACCGGCTGATGCTCTTCACCAAAACGGTACGTCAGGGCAGCATTCGCCAGTGCATGCTGTGCCAGTGGCGGTAATAAAAGTGACTGCATGGCGTCGCGCTTCTCTTCCATCCGGTCAAAGACGCTGAGTACGTCGTAGGCTCCCTCAATGACCTTGTTAACGACATCGCCCCGGTGCGGAACTCTGATTTCGCCAAAGGACTGCCCGCAGACGAGCGAATTCGTGCATACGCTGCGGAAAATTCCCGGCAATAACTGAAAACTGGACTCACCACTGTGCGAATTCAGGATGATGATTTCCGGCACCTGCTGACCGTGTATCTGACCGGTGCGACGCAGGCGGAGCATGTGCTTCGTATATTCCCGACGAGCAGGGTCACGAACCCGTGACTGACAAGCGAAGAACGGCTGGAACCCTTCCCGTTGAAGGTTTTCCAGGATGGTGATGGTCGGTATGCAGGTGTAGCGTTCACTGCGGGACGCATGTTTGTCCTCACCAAAAACGCTGGGGACCACCTGTATTAATTCTTCACGGGTTAAGGGACGGTCGCGGCGTATCTGGTTAATCCGTCCAAAGCGGCTGGCTAAGCGCATTGTTAATTTCCTTCGTGGGTTGATTTAACTGCATAAACAAAAAGCCATGCTCCTGTGGGAACATGGCCTGTTGGCGTGGTTGCTGGTGGGGTGAGCAGCGGTGAGTCAGTGTCGGGGTATTCCGTGGCTGAGCAGATAGCGGTTCAGCCAGTACCAGGCACGGGCTTCAAAATTCCATGCCCACCAGAGCAACTGATTATAACTGTCGCGTATGACCAGCCGGAAATGTGTGCCCTGGTCATCTTCAATAAACACATTGCGGTAAGCTGTTGTGACGGCAATCGCCTGCGTGCGTGAGAAAGGGCCTTCGCCTTCAGGCAATAAAAGTGATGTACAGTCTGGCATATCTGTTACTTTATAGTAAAAAGCGCCTGTCATCATGGCAGGCGCTGTATTAATTACTAATATTAATAAATTAATAACACACAGATCAGGCGCATGATTTATTCCTTAGATTTTAATTTGGTCAAGTCCGACAACTTCGTGAATTGTGTTGTCGTAAAGTTTAACGCCCAGTTTACCGTTTTTCAGCGTAACGAAACTGGCTTTGATATCGCCTTCACAACTTTGATTGTCGTTGTATTTGATGGTCTGAGCTTTGCCGGTGTAAAAGTTAATCACGCCGTAGAAACCATCCCAACACGCCGTACCGCCCATAGCGTGTACCAGACCGTATTGCATGTCTTTGGATGTACCCAGGTATTTACATCTTCCATCAGTGGTATCGGTCCCCTGACACCAGAACTCCGTACCGTCAGTGACGTCAGTAAGGTTGTGCGGTAAAGGTACAGCCGTGTTTGCAGATACATTACCGGTAAAGAAACTGATAACTGCAACCATTAAAATGGTGATAATATTTTTCATGATAAATACTCCAGTGTTTCTGATGTTAAATAAAAATATAAGCCCCCTGTTTCCGCAACACTTATAACTCCCCCCCGAGAGGCCGAAATTAAAGTCCGGCCTGTTTATTAAACACATGCCCGAAGTATGCACTTCAACGGGGGAATATTTTATATTGTGACTTTGACTGTCCTCTGAATCAAATAAGACACAGCTGCTCCAAGGCGATTTACATCATTTACTTGTTAATTACACTAATGACCTGATTATTTAGTAAACTCTGTGATAAAGAATATCAGGCAGTTAATAACACCAGTATTAACATAACCAACCAGACCCAGAAATAAGCCGGTTTCTGACCGAGGGCTTTAGCCCTGCGCCACAGATAAAACGGAACCAGCCAGGCCAGCCAGCCAAAGGCAGCGGTATCAACGCCGGATTTACGGAGCCGTCGTTCATCCAGATACCCCAGCGCAATATTCAGTATCAGTGTGATAAACCAGTATTGCCCCTCCGTCACGGCGGCATACGCCTCTTCAAATTCCATTCCGCTCAGCCCGGCCGTCCACATCTCCAGGGCATACCCAATCAGGGGCGCAAAGGCCAGCGTCCAGACCACGCTTCCGGGGATACGATTGCCGGGCAGCGCGGGGGGAACCGCACATTGTTTCAGGACATCTGCCAGCGGCGTGGCTGACAGCGGCTGCCATTCCGTCATGCCCTGTTGCCATACCAGCGTTGAGGCATTCAGCTCCCCGCGCTGAATACGTTCGGTTATGTCGGCTTCGGTCACATTGTCGTGACGCACGCCATTTTTCTCATAATGCCTGTTCATTCTTTTCCTTTATTTTTAATGTGTTAAATGAATATGGGAGGCTTCTCCCTGAGGCAGGGAGTTCACTCTTCAATGTATTCGAAAGAACCGACTGGCTTGCCGTTGTAGTACATCACGACGTCGGCCAGTGATTTCCTGTTCTGTGGTTTGACAAAACCTGCACTGAATGCCTTGCTGCAGTACTGCTCCAGGGACATTTTCGCCGTCGGAATCAACTCCATGGCGTCACCATTAGAACGGTCAACCACCCCCCAGATACCGTTGGGGCATTTCCAGTCGGTGGGGACCATTCTGACAATGGCAACGCGCCCGTTTTCCGATTGCGAAACCACTTCACACATCTTTCTCTCCAGTTTGTACTGGTTACACCAGAAGGGTTTGTTATGCTGCATATCGCGGGTGTAGGCCGGAATGCCGCCTTTGATGGCACCCTGAAAACCGCCATCAGCATGGGCCGGTGTCAGCAAATACAGACTCAGGACTGCAGCAGAGATAACACCTTTCAGCTTCTTCATGGATGGTTCTCCTGGTTATCCGGCAGATAGAGTTTCCCCATTTCCTTGCCATCGTGCGAATACACCACCGATTTTTCACCCGTATAGCTGTCAGTCTCGATCCGGAAGCTCAGAGTAATATTGCCCGCGAGACACAGGGCGGCTATCAGCGGCTGCACCGTTTTCTGCTGCATATCAGCAATGTAGTAATAATTACCGGACTCACAGCCTTCCGGCGACTGGCGGGTTTTCATTACCGTGTATAGCGGTGTGCCGAAGGCATCCTTTTTTACCCATTCCTGCACGACATCGGATTTGTGAGACACCACGTCGCTGAACGGCGGCGGAGTCAGGTCCTTAAACCGGGCAATCGCCTTCACGCCAGCATCTTCCTTGCTGTCGCAGCCGGATGCCAGCAGAGTGCCGATAACCACCAGAAAGGTCGTCAGACGCGTATTGAATATATTCATGGTAAAACTCCCTGTTATGGTTGTTTTTCAGCGGGTTCAGCAGTTGCCTGTACGACGACATAATTCTGCCAGGCTCTGCTGCGCCACCCATTGCTGCAGTTTCCTGTCGGCTTCAGAGCTTCTGGCCGCCAGGGCCGCCTGTTGTTTTTTGTTGACGCAATTTTCCGGGAAGGCGGCCAGCACCTGATTGCTGTGAGGTTCTTCGGCCAGCTCCAGTTGATATTGCGTATCGATAATGGTGAAATAACAGCCTTTCCCCTGGTCTTCGCCCTGGTACACCGAAGTCAGGTCAGAGGTGTAGCCGCTGGCCGGTTTCAGATTTAGCCTGCGTACCGTGTGCGTTTTCTTGTCGGCAAGGTAATAGGCACCGCCGCCACGAATACGCAGCAGAAACTGTTTCGTCCAGGGATAATTGCCTATTACATCAGCCTGATAAAGGGCGTTATGCAGTGTGTTGTTATCCGTACCGTCGGCCGATTTCCAGCCGTCGGCCTGCATGTACTGCCAGGACCTGACGGAGCCCATGATGTCATCTGCGAGGACCGGAGGCACAGAGGTAATGCAGAGGCTGGCGGCCAGCGCCGCCGTGGTGAATAATTTCATACCTGTTCCTTATGGGTAAGTTGCCCGTAACTGTCGTCAGCGAGCAGTGAATGTAAAATATGAAAATGAGGTAACGCCTGTAAAAAGTCCGGGCGGGACAGAATGCGGGTGAAATGTCCGTCTGGTGTGAAGGTTTCCGGGTGAAACGTCACGGAGTGAACGGTGTGCAGCGCAAAAACGGTTATCCGGCCGAGATGTTCTCCCGCCAGAAACCACTCACCGGTGCTGAAAATCAGCCGATATGGGGCAAGGCTGTCACAACGACTCCCGTCAGTAAGCAGGGTTACCTTCTGGTGTTCTGATACCGCCCTGACCAGTCGTGTGAAGATGCCCGGTCGGGAAAGTGGTATGGTTGCCCCCTGATGCCAGATAAGGCATGGCGAGGAATCCTGGCTACTCAGCAACGAACTGACCAGATGGTGGTCCATATCAGGAAACAATGTGCCAGTGCCTGACTGACGGGCGAACTGCATTGCTGCCTCCTCCCGAATCTCCTGACGGCCCCCGGTCAGCAGACGGCAGCAGCCATCCTGATACTCGATGTCGAGGTAAATCAGACGCTCGCGGAAATCACGATGCAGGGTGCGAACCGACACGCCAAACTCAGCGGCCAGTTTGCGCATATTCAGCGTTTCACCCGCGAGCAGACGGCTGATAATCAGCGATAGCCGGACAGACAAGCGGTCATAACGACGCTCAGCCTGAGACATGCATTATCTCCGTGTTTAATAACTGGTTAATTAAGATGGTATTACTGTAAAGGATGGGACTGACGGGTTGTGTCCGTCATACGTAGCGAAACGCCTGGTGCAAGAAGACTGTGTGGATGCAACGTCGGCAGTGGTGACGCGCTTACGACTGGTGGTATCTTTTGCTGGTCAGGACAGGTTATGTCTGCCTGGAAATAATCATCTACCAGGCGGTGAATAAACAGAGTCATTCACTACAGTCCTGATGACCTTTTACTCATTCAGAAGAAAATCCAGTCCCATACCGCGCGGGCCACGGACACCACCGCATCACGCACGGTACGTATCACAGTCTTCAGCGGCGCAGGCAGAAACGACGATGATTCTGCCGTATCGAACACCCGCCCCACGGCCTCACCGAAGCTATCACGGGCCTGTGACCTGACCGGCCCGGTGCAGAGCCTCCCGTGCAGTTGTGTCGCCACCGGGCTGGTGGCATGGTCCGGCAGACAGCGCATCATGGTTGCCACCATCGCTTCCACGCCCCAACCGGTCAACGCTGACACCATGCAGACCGGATGACGGGGAGTGAATATCGTGGTAATGGCGGCCTGTTTCGCCTTCAGGTTAGTCTGCTGCTGTGGCGAGGGGGTACTGGTGCGGATATCCCATTCGTGGCAGGGTTCGATTTTGTCAGCCTGGTTCAGCACAAACAGCACCTGCTGCTGGTAAGGTTGCATCACCCCATGCCAGAACTGCTCGTCTACTGACAGCGCCCGGTCGTCGGCTTTAATGACCCACAGCACCAGGTCCAGCTCCGGCAGCATACGCCGGTACAGGGCACGGTATTCCTGGTCCCGCAGCCCGTTTTCTCCCACACCCGGTAAATCAACAATCATCAGACTGTGACGACCGCTGCGCAACCGGAAGCGCAGCACGTCACGGGTACAGGCGTTCACATCACTGATGGGGGAGACCTCACCCCGGAAGAGTTCATTACAGAGCGAAGACTTACCCGCACCGCTCTTGCCCATGATGCCAATCACCGGCTCGTAGTGGGTGAGGTTCTGAATACGTTCAAGAATAAGCTGACGAAGCGTATCGGGAAGCGCCGACAGCGGTTGTTCCAGGGCCTGAAGGCCGTGAGGTTTAGTCATACAGGGTTCTCAGCGTGAAAAAATAAAAATCCCCGCACTCCGGTTAAAGAGGCGGGGGATTCACTTTGATGATATCTATCTGAAATTATTTGGGATTGTCTGATGATACTGATCGAGGGAATCGAGCTGCAAACATGCTGGTAATAACCTGTACTTTCCTGTTTTAGGATCGCTGAAGTCGTTGATTAGTGTTAATATTACCGCCAATTTTTCAGCGTTCTGATTCCGACAAAAAAATCAATATTTGAAGAATTTCTTGCGAAGACCCGATCACTTGTATGTGGGACTTGTGTGGGTCTAGGACGCTCACAATTTGGTGTAGCAAAAAATCGCTATGATTGGGTGATAGTCGACGAAGCTGCTCGTGCGACACCTGGCGAATTGGCTATAGCAATTCAGTCGGGTCGCAGGGTGTTACTGGTCGGCGATCATCGTCAATTGCCACCTTTGTATCCTGAACCAGTGGTGCGAAAAATATCGATAGAACTAAATTACTCTGATCGCGCGGTACTAACACGTAGTGATTTTGAACGTGCTTTCGAATCAGATTATGGTAAACAAGTCGGAGCAACATTACGTACTCAATATAGAATGGCCCACCAATAGGTGAAATGGTTTCAGCTTGTTTTTATCCCAAACCGTTAGAGCCTGGACGTGGAAATCCAGAACCTTGGTTTAATCAATTACCTAAAAGATTAAGTTCTATTATTACTTGGGTTGATACTTCCGATGCTGGGGGAGAATCTTATGAAAGAGCAAAACATCCTGGATTTGACAATCCTTATGAAGCTAGAGAAATTATTGATACGCTGCGTTCAATATGTACAGCAGAATCATTCATCAAATATTTAATTGATGAAACTTCAGATGAGGAAAAACCAATTGGTGTAATTTGCATGTATGCAAATCAAGAACGCCTATTGCAACGTTTACTTAGCGAACAAGATTGGGCTACTGGTTATAGACATCTTATTAAAATTGATACAGTTGATAGTTATCAAGGTAAGGAAAATCGGATCATTATCGTTGCAACGACGCGCAATAATAATCAGTGTATTCAAGGGTTCCTTAGCAGCTCGGAGCGAATAAATGTGGCGATTTCGCGTGCAATGGATAGATTAGTAATCATTGGGGCTGCTCGTATGTGGCGTGAGAGGCATCAAACTTCAGCGTTAGGCCGTGTATTAAACCACATTGAAACACATCGTGATGGGAATAACTTCAATTTGGTTCAGGCATTAGCCATTGAGGAGGGACAGAAATGATTACATTGGAAGAAAAAAACTAAGAGAAATATTAGCTGTTGATGAAATTACTTTTGCAATTCCTGCACAAAGTTTCGCTATCGAATGCTCAATAAGTGCTGAGGAGGCATTGCCCGTTGTTACTGAGTTCGCGCTTCGCATCGCTTATGTTTGTGGTACATTGAGTCCTGTACAAATTCAGGATTTTTTTGGATTCACAAAAAAAGAAACTGATGCAATAATTCAGACATTACTTAACGAACGCCTCATTAAATGGAATGAAGATGAGCTGTTAGAGCTAACTTCTTATGCATTAACTCGTTTTCAAGATAGCTCAGATCATCTACCTCGGTTCTTTAAAATCCAAGAATGGAGTTCTGAAGTTATTTTTGATCTAATAAGTTTTAGTCCAGCAGGACGCCCCAACAGATTGAAACGTGTAAATTCATTAGTGGAGTTAGCAGCACGAAATATTGAGAGGCAATCTAAAACAATTCAATATGCAGAGCAAGCCTTTCAAGAGCACTTTCATAGTATTTGTAAGAAGAATAAAGCAGAGATCTATAAGATTAGTGCGGTAGATGCTGGCGAGCATTTTAGCATTCCACTGCCGTGTATGTTTTATCTGGATTTGGATGGCCAAGTTAATATTCGACGTGATATAGATAATGAAGCTTTTAATAATAGACTTGAAATATCAGAGGCTATTACTGATGCACTTTCAAAACAAGAACGTCCGCAAAACAATAGTTTTATGGATTTTATTCATTATTTTGATTATTCGTTATTTGAACGTTATGTTTCGAATGATGCTTTTGATTTGCGTCGATATGTTCAAGATGTTCATTTAACACGTATTGTTTGTTATGATAATAGACGTGTCACCCCATTACTTGGAGCATTTTATCTACAACATAACGCCGATTTAATTATCACTAGGCTTGGAGATGAGATACTAAAACAGGAGGAAATGTTAGTTAATAAGGAGGTTAGTTTAAAATCTGGTGAGGATGGTGAAAAAATAGATACCCTCCCTGTTTCAGAAAAAACTATCGTTCAAAGCGGGTTGTGGCTTGCCCCCCAACTATCCCTTTGGGCTAGAACTCGCGGGGCAAGAGAGTTTGTTCAGAAGATTGACCGTCTGTTGGATTCTAGGAATAAAAAAAAGAGCAATCCTGTTGGTACTTATGTAATGATCTCTGGTCGGAATAATGCAGCTAAAGATCGTGCATTTAAATATAGAGATCAGTTTCAATATTTATTTAATCTAGATATATGTCTTATGGATGGGAAATTAGAGTTGTTACTTATACCTGGTTTAATTGTATGTGTTCTTTTTCATTTCCATTTGGAACATCAGCCGGTTAGCATCCCAATAGGGTTTATCTCGTCTGAGGTGGAACATTTGAAAATAGCAAGTTCATTGATATCTGAATCAACGAGATCAAAACAAATATTTACATCTATGTATGATAATGAAAACGTTCCTGTTGCCTATCAAGGATTACAAAATTTGCTTGGCATAATATCTACGGAATAACTGTATTATTGGGTTAGCAATTATTTGGATTCATATTAGTTATATTTGGTTCTTATTAGAGATTGATGTCTGAGTTTACAGGGCCTATTCTTAATGGATAAGCTCTTTTTAATAAAAAGACATACATCCAGGCCAAGTATCGTCTCTGCTAGACGTTACCTATTACCAGTTAGTGCGATTATTGAGCACCTCGATCACCCATAAGCCTTGATTCACCTGCTTTTTCTGATCAGTAAAATGTTACTTTCAATGTAAGCCCCCGGCTACAGTGGCTACACGTAGCCACTGTAGCCGGGGGGATATGTAAAAATATGCAATTATTTTCCACCCCCCTGTGTTTTCCCAGTCTGTATTTTTCTTTCTTCCTCCAGAATCGTCAGGGCTCCATATATCAAATCCCACAATTTTTTATCAACTGAAAGAATCATATTCCTTATTTCCTCCCCAGGGCAGCGAAGATATTTTATCAGACTCTCGATGTCCCGTACGCACGCCAAAAGAGGACAGTTAACCAGTATGCCTATAAGGCTATCATTCAGTTCACCTCGGGTCAGAATTTTATTATTTTTCAGGATGCAGGATAAATCTTGACTGGAAGTAATTTTTTCAGAAAAGATAATGTTGAGTATCTTACCCAGGATAGTGTCAACTTTATCCAGAAGCCCGTAAACAGACTCAGGATAAATGCCTTCCAGCTCAAGGTCATTCCAGTCACTTATTCTCCTGACCATGTTATTATACATCCTTACCGAACGGATGATGGTCAGATTGTTGGCATCTGATAAAATGGATTCAGAAAGGAGAGTACTTTTTATAACAGAGTCGTCACTGTGGGTTTCTGTATAAGCCTGACTGACGGGGATATAGTCAGTGTAAATCCCCTGATTTTCCAGGATGGATGTTACAGATAATGAGAAAACACCATTTTTAACGTTTTTCCTCTCAAATTTTATACGTAATGCAATATGGATAACTAAAAAAGCGGATGCCAGATATCCTGCAGGTAAATCGTCCAGAGAAATAGTTTTGACTTTCTCAAATGCTTCCTCTGTTTCGCCTTTACTGATTAAATCTATAACCTTCCAGAGTTCAATATACGGTTGAATAAACTGTTTATGGGGTTCTTTTTTTAATTTTACAGCGATGTCAGTTAACTGTACTTCGGAGATAATGGTTTTATCATTGAAGTTGAAAATGATGTTTTTTAATGCGCTGATACTCTGTAAACATTCCTCGTTTATATTCAGGGAGAACGGTTTTATTACTCTCTCATGATAATAATCCGCAATTGAGTTAATCATGGTATCATGATGGATAAAATCATGGGGTTCTGGCTCATACAGTAGTCTGCATAACATTGCTGATATATTCCCGGGTTTTATTCCATTGTCTACATAGTTTCTGTAGTACCGTGATATGATGTTAATGACAGGGAGTTTTCGTTCGACATTAAGGAGTACGGTCAGGGAGTAATGGGCTTTTTTTATATTATCAAGACTGACTCTGACGCTGTTAAGCGTATCATCGTCAACAATACCAGAATACGCCTTAATGCAGTCTATAATTGATGCTTCCAGCGTGCTTTTTTTCTGTGTATTACCTGGGCGGATATTTTCAATTACTTTGAAAAGAGGCGCCAGGTTTTCTGAATCTGTATGAGAGAACTTTTGTTTTCTTGCTAAACTTTTCAGATACTTCTGGACAGCAGATAAACCCCCTTTCTTTTTATCCTGCCAGCATGGGCAATAATCTTTCAGCAAGAACTGGTGTATATGGTGATAAAAACAGTTTTTGTTTTCGTCTTTGTACGTTTTATATATGTCAAGTGCGATTAATCTGGGGATTATATGCAGAGCATATCGCTTTTTTATTTGTTCCCGGCTCAGTTCAGTAAAGACGGGGCGAGCCATCAGGGCATTATAAAGTTGCTCGTATTTGTAAAAAATCTCCCTTCGTTGAGTTGTGCTGAACACCTGTTCTGCATCAAGAACCCCGATGATTTCATCATAGTGTTTCTGTTCCTGATGTCTTTCATCCTCACGATTACCGAAAAAGCGCTGATGGCTGGAAAAGGTCGCAGCCCCCCGTATAGCAGCCCGCCTGTTCCCTTTACTGAATAAGCCAAAAGACCGATAAACATCGTACATCAGACTGGCAAAAGTGTGCATTGTCACTCCCTGCGGTTGGTTTTGTTTTTTTTACGGGGACAGTATTTCAGCTCCTGTGGAAAATTGCGACCACAGCCAGAGACATCCAACAGGAGAATCGAAAATGTCATCTGTTTACACCAGACAATCAGAGCCACAACAGCGCATTCTGCGCATGAGAGAACTGACGAAGATAGTCGGTCTGTCCCGGTCAACTATCTATGAAAAGCTAAATCCCGAATCCAGGTATTACGACGAAACGTTTCCAAAAACCGTGAGACTTGGTGCTGCTTCCGTTGGATGGCGTTCCACTTCCGTTGATGAGTGGATCGCCTCCAGAAGCGTTTAATTTTTTCTCAAAAGAGACTATGCAATGAAGCTTACCCATAAAAAAACTCAAAATCATCATGTTAATCTGAACACCAGAGCAATTTTGACGTTTTTTCAACAAATCATATCTTTCATATATGGCAAAACCAGCGCGGCGGTTGAGCTTATCTTTGCAACCCTCCAGGGGAGCATGGCTCTGGCCTGCCAGGATATGTATGATGTTGAAATTGATGATGATATTATCGTTCCTGTATCGCATTTTCACATAATACTGGCAAGGTCCGGAAGCAAAAAAACGACAGTATACAGGCTCATTATGGCGCAAATTCATCAGACTGAACGTGAGCTGGCAGAGGTGTTTTCAGTCAGACTGAAGGAGTATGAACGGCAACACGTGCTATGGGATGAAGAATGTAAGAGCCTTAAGAAATCGTTTCAGAAAGCTGTACGCCAGAAAGAGGGAGTGGAGACAGCCAGAAATGAACTGGATGAATGTCTCAGAAATGAACCGGTTAAGCCTGTAAGGGTGCATCTGACGGTAACGGATCCCACGCCGGAAGCCCTTCTGAAAGAGCTGGGGCAATACTCCAGTCTGGGTATCACCTCTGACGAGGGAAGTGCTCTGTATGAAAGCATCATGCGCCGTAAGATCGCAATTCATAATACGCTATGGTGTGGTGATGATTATCGGATCAGTCGTGCGTCAACGGGTATCACAGATATTAAAGATCCCCGGCTTGGTATGCTGTTGATGACACAGCCGGAGCCACATGACTGCACACTGAAATCACTGGGTAACGCAATACGAGCTACGGGAATTTATGCGCGTACGTTAACCATGGATCTTACGTTACTCACCAGACAGATTGATATTGATGAGCTGGTTTCTGGCGATGAGTCCGATCTGGAAAAGTTTTATGCCATTCAGAAAAAACATTTACTTGCCGGGATTGAACGCAGAAAAAAAAATCAACCCCGAATCTGTATGACTTTTGCTCCTGACGCAAAGAAGCGGTTGCGTTATGTTGGCAGGGACGTAAAGCGTCTGATGCAGCAGGGGGGAAAGCTGTACCATTATAACGACTGGGCTGCGCGGTACTGCGAACATACCGCTAGGAGTGCTGCTGTGATGCAGTTGTTTATCACCCCTGACTCAACCGTTATTACGCTGGAAACACTGGAAGCTGCGTTGTTAATATCGGAATGGCACCTTAATCATTTTATTGTAAAAATGGATGTGGTCAGGGGACCTTCCCATTCTGAAAGAGTACTCAGTTGGCTTGAAAACCATCTTGTTAAAAATGGGTCTTATGATTTTTTAAGGCGTGAAATGATGCAAGAGATACATCGTTCACTCAGAAAAAAAGCTGATCTTGAGCCTGTTCTGGAACAGCTTGCTGAGGAGGGTAAAATCCAGTTGTGGGAGGACGAAAGTGGGACGCATTACATCAAATACCTGGCTTCCGAAATGGCACCTTCAGAACTGGATACAGAACACAAGGCTTTGAAAGGTATACCAGAATATCATGGGGGAGGTAGTGCTATCAGTAGCGTCCCGCTGAAAGGATAACTTCAGCGTGATTTTCATTCAATATCAGATGGTTATATTCCACGCATTCCCTGGCGTGTAGCGGGTTTCGCTGTTGTGAGTGGAATTATTATCCGTATTGATTAGTCGGTATATGTACTATATTTATCGTGGGTAGGTACTATATTTATCGTGGGTAGGTACTCTTACACTAATACGATAAGTATCGGTATGTATGCGCTAACGTAATAATAAAATCTGTATGTCTGCAGAGGTAACACATTCCTGCAGGGGAACCTGTATGCCTAATTGCATGGGTAGCTGCTTGCTACCCATTATCTAATGAATTTCGATAAAAGAGATTATTATGAAGTCACCTTATGATTTAGCTGAGAGAGAGTTTAAATTTCTGCTGCAGGAAGCTGAAGATAAATATGATTCGAGAATATCACGCCATATGCTTCGTCGATCGCTTGCTGTAATATCTAATTATCTGGAAAACTATAACCGGATATTCGCTCTGCGCGCTGACCTGAGGTTTGCTCAGTCCCATGTGCCAGGAGAGCCGGACTTGCCGATATGCTTTCAGAAGGATGATGAGAAAGCCATTACTCGGGCTATGGAATCCCTTAAAAGCCAGTTAAGGGAAGAACACAAGCGTTCTGGCAGGCCTGGTGAGCCTGTGCCACTCGGCTATATCTGGGCCAGGGAACGGGTTACCGGGGAACATCCTCACTACCATCTGGTTCTGCTGTTTGACAGAGAGGCCTATGCCTATCTGGGAGATTATACAAAGCCTGACGCTGATAATATGGGGACCCGGATACAGAAAGCCTGGTGCAGCGCCATTGGTCTTGATTATCCTGAATATGCTTATCTCCCGCATTTTCCGAAGAATCACAGCGCGTGGTTCACTCGGGATGATGCGTTAACGTTAAGTGCTGATTATTATGACTTTCTGCTACGGGTATCGGGCATTGATTCCATCGCCAGCCAGTGCATTTCACCTTCACCGGTCGTGTCCAGCGTATCCAGAATGGCATCAATACCGGGCGCGCCTGCCACCATATCCTGTAACGTGTCGGTGTCGCCCTTTTTATCGTATAACGACGTCAAATCCTGGGTGACAGCGTCTTCATTTCGGGGAAACGGTTTAGCACGGAGGGGCTTTTCCTGCCCGGAGGGCCGCAATGCCTGCTGATATTCCTGGTAAAGCTGGTGTAGCGTGCTATCCGCTTCATGGCCAGTGTAAGAGGATGCGGTTTCCCGGACGGGAATAATATCGAACGGGTTCTGCGGATTGAGCTGTTGTTGTTTAAACCAGTCCAGATCCAGGTACTCAGCAACAGATTCAGATGACTGAACCAACTGAGGAAACGAAACATCGGGACGGGACTCATCATTGGTGCGGGCAAGGCACCAGGATGACAGACCCCATTCAATCGTATCTCCATCATTCAGCCGCATACGGTGATGAGGTTCCATCACCTGCTCATTGACGGCACAGCACAGTTCATCCGAGTGATTAACAATCCACCACGCCTCTTCGTGGCGAACAAGACTGAGCGCGATATCGTCTTTCCCATGTTGCTCAAAAAGCGGAACGTAGGGGGCGGCGGCAGTAAATACGATGTATGTCCCTGCGGGATACTGTGCGTTATCCGTTATACCCTGCGACTGTATTTTCCGTAATTCCCACATGTCTTGTTTCATTATGTCCCTTAAATGTATTTATTTTTCTGGAGGAAACGTTTAGGGAGTTTTAATTCATAAATAATTTTAACTAAATTCATAGGGAGTCATTATTGATGACACCCTTTTTATTATTTTCGTCGTGAATGCATTGTTGTATGCATAGATGTCTTTTTTGAAATATTATTTCTTTTAATTCTGCAATTGCGATTTTTATCTTGCTGTTCATTGATTATTTAATATTAACGGCTTGGTTGCTAATTAGTCCCTGATCTGTATCATTGTTTTGTTTCGATATTTTTTCGAGGCTATCAATAAAGAATTGTTTATATATTTATGTGCATTGATGCATTATTTTTATGAATTTTTATGTCACAAGGCATAACACATGGAAACTCCTGTTTCACGCAGTGCGTTGTATGGAAAACTGGCCGGCCCACTATTCCGGTCGCTGGAATCGGCAACGGCATTTTGCAAACTACGCTCTAATCCCTGGGTTGAGCTGACTCACTGGCTGCACCAGTTAACACAGCAGCCCGATAACGATATTCTCCACGTTCTTCGGCATTACCAGATCCCTCTTTCTGATGTGGAGAAAGCGTTACTCCGGCAACTGGATATGCTGCCCGCCGGGGCCAGCGCCATTAGTGATTTTTCTCACCATATCGATCTCAGCGTTGAAAAGGCATGGATGCTGGCGAGCGTCCGTTACGGCGATAACAAAATTCGCAGCGGCTGGTTGCTGCTGGCCTTGTTGACCACGCCAGAACTGCGTCGGGTACTGAGCAGTATCTGCGCGCCGCTGGCCACGCTTCCGGTTGATGAACTGACGGAAATACTGCCCTCGTTGATCGAAACATCGCCGGAAGCGCAGGAGCGCCCTTACGACGGCTCCGGTCTGGCATCAGCCATTCCCGGTGAAAGCAGCCAGGCGATTCCCAACGGCGTGCAGGACGGTAAATCCGCGCTGGCAAAATACTGTCAGGACATGACGGCACAGGCGCGCGACGGCAAAATCGACCCGGTGACGGGGCGTGAGCATGAAATCCGCACCATGACGGATATTCTGCTGCGCCGTCGCCAGAATAATCCACTACTGACTGGTGAGGCGGGCGTCGGAAAGACGGCGGTCGTCGAAGGTTTTGCCCTCGCGATTGCGCAGGGGGAAGTGCCGCCCGCGCTGCGGGAAGTACGGCTGCTGGCGCTGGACGTTGGCGCTCTGTTGGCCGGAGCCAGCATGAAAGGCGAGTTTGAATCGCGTCTGAAAGGGTTACTGGAAGAGGCCGGGCGCTCGCCGCAGCCGGTTATTCTGTTTGTCGATGAAGTTCACACTCTGGTGGGCGCGGGCGGCGCATCCGGCACGGGCGATGCCGCTAACCTGCTGAAACCGGCGCTGGCGCGCGGCACCCTGCGGACTATCGGCGCCACCACCTGGAGCGAATACAAGCGCCATATTGAGAAAGATCCGGCGCTGACCCGTCGTTTTCAGGTGTTGCAGATTGCCGAACCGGAAGAGATCCCCGCAATGGAAATGGTGCGTGGTCTGGTGGATACGCTGGAAAAACACCATAACGTACTGATTCTGGATGAGGCGGTACGTGCGGCGGTACAGCTTTCTCACCGCTACATTCCCGCCCGGCAATTGCCGGGTAAGGCCATCAGCCTGCTGGATACCGCCGCGGCCCGCGTGGCGCTGACGCTGCACACGCCGCCTGCCAGCGTACAGTTCCTGCGCCAGCAGCTAAAAGCGGCGGAAATGGAACGGTCGCTGTTGCAGAAGCAGGAAAAAATGGGGATTCAGTCAGATGAGCGGCGCGATGCGCTGACGGCACGAATTTTCTCGCTCAACAATGAACTGACTGCATCCGAATCCCGCTGGCAGCGGGAGCTGGAACTGGTACATACGTTGCAGGAACTGCGTCTCGCAGAGTCTGATGCTGATGACAAAACCACGCTGCAACAGGCCGAAACGGCGCTAAGGGAGTGGCAGGGTGACGCGCCGGTGGTGTTCCCGGAAGTCAGCGCGGCGGTTGTCGCGGCGATTGTCGCCGACTGGACCGGTATTCCTGCCGGGCGCATGGTGAAAGATGAGGCCAGCCAGGTGCTGGAACTGCCTGCCCGACTGGCGCAACGCGTTACCGGGCAAGACGGCGCGCTGGCGCAGATTGGTGAACGTATTCAGACCGCCAGGGCGGGACTGGGCGATCCACGCAAACCGGTGCCGGGCTGTGGTCGTGACCGTTACGGTTATAACGAGTGGGGCGAGCTGACCACGCGGCGCGACCAGCAACTGGAGTGGAACGCGCAGGGGCAGCTGACGCGGGTCATCAGCGGCAACACGGAGACGCACCACGGCTACGATGCGCTGGGGAGGCGAACCCGCAAGGCGACGTACGGGCGGCACACGGGGCATACGGCGCGGAGCCGGACGGACTTTGTGTGGGAGGGGTTCAGGCTGTTGCAGGAGAACGTGCAGCAGCAGGGCTGGCGGACATATCTGTACGATGCGGAACAGCCGTACACGCCGGTGGCGAGCGTGACGGGAAAGGGAGAAAGCAGGCAGGTGTGGTATTACCACACGGATGTGACGGGCACGCCGCAGGAGGTGACGGCGGCGGACGGAACGCTGGTATGGGCGGGGTATATCAGGGGGTTTGGAGAAAATGCGGCGGACATCAGCAACAGCGGAGCGTACTTTCACCAGCCGCTGCGGCTGCCGGGGCAGTATTTTGACGACGAGACAGGGCTGCATTACAATCTGTTCAGATATTATGCACCGGAGTGTGGCAGGTTCGTCAGTCAGGATCCGATTGGGCTGAGGGGCGGGTTAAACCTTTATCAGTATGCGCCTAATTCACTGACCTGGATCGATCCACTTGGCCTTGACGTTATTCGTTTACGGCATTACACAAGTAATCAAGGTTTTGCGGCAATAAAAGAAAGTATGAAGATACTTGCAGGTGACCAAAATGCTGTATTTGCTGTTAGAGCAAAAGGGAAACCATTAAGTATGGCTGATGCGGCAGATAAATTTAAAATAAAACAAAATCACGCCAGAAATTATATTGACTTTGATATGGATACCAATCGAGTGGAGTTTAGGAAAAATGACTTAGGTGTTGAGGAATATAAGATAAAAGGTGACATTGAACTAGATGAGAAAACAACTGAATTTAATAAGAGATGCTAAAGCTATGAGAGAATATAACTCAGAAAATACAGACAATCTAAAAGATGTTTTGATATCTTTAGAAGAGATTGTTACTGTAATAGATAAGATTGGCTCTGGGTTTGATAAAAGTGGCAAAATGGCATTAGCGTTGTTGCTATTCTTTAATCAATGCAGTGTATTAGATAAACTATCCAGAACAAGAAAATACTTATATCAAGAGTTAGAAGCCAGATTAACTCCTGAAGAATATGATGAGTGGATAGAGAAAAATTTTCCTTTATGGAAACCGCCATATGATAAAACAGAAGAGGAAATGTTGGAAATGCTAAATTCTGCGATGCGAAAATAAATATTTTTGATATAGTATCAAATAGCTGATTAAAACCCGAAAGATCTCCCCCGGTTAAGCTGCACTGAGTCAGTCAGTCTCTTGACCGATATAGCTTACTGTGTCCCGTACCCAGTTCGCGCCGATATGAGGGATGTACCTGTATATCAATTGGACTATATTTAAATTACCCTTTGATTTATAGTACTTTTGTGCAGATGAAAATTATCACGTTATGGTGGTAGTGCATGAATTACGATGTAAAACCTTTGACTCATTACGACCTAAATTAGGCAGTACGATCCATAAACTGGACGCTTTGTGTAACTTGAGCCGATAGGGCTGGCGGGGGGCTAAATCTCTACAGTTATGCACCGAATCCATTAAGCTGGATCGATCCTCTTGGTTTAACCTGCAAGTTAACAAACCAGTAGTTTAAGAATAAGCTTAAATGAATTAGAAATCAGACCGCCGCAGGTGGTAATCGGGGAATTACTGGCGTTGTATCACAGAATGATGCTTTCAGATTAGGGGAAGCATTTGTAGGTCCTAATTATAGGTTATGTCCAGTGGTAAGGGACTTGTGCCAGAAGATGGTTTGAGAACATTCAGATTCCCTGCTGATAAAAGGGGATTTGATCGTGTTAACGGTCGTCCATGGTCGAAGACTGGAAAGCAAGTGAATTTTGAAACCAAAAATGGGGATGGTGATGTTATTGCCAATGTTCATTTAGACGTGGAGAATTTTCGGCCATGAAAAAAATAAACCACAACTTATTTTATACGATATGTCTTCAACAATGTTCGATCCACTTAGTGAGTGGGAGCCTGCTTCTCTTGAAGATACATATGTGGCTGTTGATTTATGTCTTGGGATGAATGATGGTGAAAAAGGAAGCAACTATTTCTATGTGAAAGTTGCCACTCCAGAAGCCTTGAGAAAGCGATCAAAGAATTTTCTCATATCTGATAACAGAGTTATTGTAATTGATTATTATATACTTAGGAAAGTAATCGAAAATATTCTAAAAAAATGTACAAGAGAAAATTGGGAAGAATCTTGTCTTGTATTACAACGCTATTTTTCATGGGAATATGAAGATTATCATTACGAAAAATAGATAGTTAATTTTGTGAGAGATTAGTAGTAATATAAAGCCGGGAAAGAAATTAACTCTTCCCGGTTTTTTTATTAACCCCCGTTCAGTCCACTAAACCAGCACATCCTTCACCCCCCTTAACCACCCGTTTAGCCTGATAAAGCTGTTCGCGCAGCTCCTGCACCTCGTTACCGTCCGCCATTAGCACAATACACCCGTCCGAAATCTTCACCGTCACGCCGCTCCCCGGTCTCAAATCCCGCTTCTTCCTGGCAGTCGCCGCTGGGGATTTGTGAGTAACAGGTGGTCATGCAGGTTTCGCTGTTGATGTGGCGTACGCTGGCGCCGGAGGTATTCATATTTGCTGACTAAATAAATTCTTAATTCTCCGCCGGATGCTGGCTGATTGTGGAGCTCAGGGTGAGTGAGTATGGGCGCGACATCTTGGCACCGCGCCCCCCCTCTCCCCGGCCAGTGATGAGCAACCGGCTACCGGGGCCGTATTTTGACGATGAAACGGGCCTGCATTAAAATCTGTTCAGATATTATGCACCGGAGTGTGGCAGGTTCGTCAGTCAGGCCCGACAGGGCTGAAAGGGGGATTAAATCCTTACCACTATCCGTTGAATCCCGTCATAGATATAGATTCGCTGGGATTGTTTACATGTGAAATATGTAGTCGCATGATAGATGAGACTAATAATAGTCTGGATAGTCTTCCATTTAATCCGGCAAAAATGTTAACGGCTGGTTTAAATATAGCTAATTCTGCAAGATTGCACACAAGTGGGGTAGCCAAACTCGGGATAGGTATTGCTGCTGATGGATTTATTACATTGTCTCCAGTGGGCAATGTTTCTCTGGCAGGGGGGAATATCACATTAGCAACTGCTTCATATAACAGGGCAAATTTATGATTATCAGAATCACTTAATGAAACCGACAAGGATAGGTGCTGCAAAAATTTATTAGGTGTATTGCCTTATAGTGAACAGTTTGACGATCCAGATGAGCCATCAATTAGCGATATGTATAAAGAGAAATTCCATAACATGATGGATTCTCCAATGAATTTAATCAAAGAGATAGGGACATTGATGTTTGATGAATATGATTAATAAAATATCCATGTTGATCTTTATTATTGGAAGTATAATCGCGATAATATGGATATTATATGCCACTTTATCGAAAAGAGGGATGTTTAGAGATAATCTTAAAAAAATAATCAAGATAATATGTGATTTATTTTGGGGGATAGGCTGATAACTCTGAGTAAAGAATATCAGAGACTGTACATGAAATTATTAATCCTTCGTTGAATAAAAGCCGGGAAATCATTATGGGCGGATAACCGCATCACGGAAGATATGCAGTAACTGTACCGGTATGACCGTTACGGGAGGCTGACGCCAGAGCAGATGGCGGGGCAACTGGAGCCGGAGTACACACCCCAAAGGAAAGAGAGGTTTGTGTGTATTATTCATTGTGTGATCATAGCGGTATAGGTACTTCTGCTGGTTTGTTATTCACAATATCAGCCCCTGATGCTGATTTATCACCAGGAATATCAGAGTCTGGAGGGGATTCTTATGGGGCACTTCTTGCGGGAATGGCTTATACAGATGCTCGTAATAAAAATGATAGTTATAAATATACAAAAGGTGTGAGTATGGGACCCGGATTTGGAGACTGGGGGGAACTCACATGCTCCCGGCATTCGAGGTGTCTATCGGAGATTTTCGATCTGATGGATAAGGAATATGATTGGTTATCAGGTGAATTCAAGTGAAAAGAAATAGATTTTTTCTATCGTTACTATTTATGGTGTTGATTGTGTTGTTCGTTATTCTATTTTTTACATGGTTAGGTAGAGAGAATATTAAAAATGATAGCGCTATTCGAGACGTTGCGAAAGAAGGAGTTGATAAGCTTTTTTCTCTTTATAATAAAGGGGAGTATGCTGAGATATATGATTTGTCATGTGACTCTTTCAAAAATGCCACTGCGAGAAAAGATTTTTTAACAGTTATGGAAACTAAAATGAAAATACTCGGTGAAATTAAAGGGCGAAAACTTCAATATAGTAATGTCATTAATTCAAAATCCGTGGAGTTATATTATAGAGTGGACTATATTAACTATTCTTTAATTGAAGAATTTAATTATATTAAAAATGATGGACAAAAAATATGCTTGCAAGCAATGTTTACGGATGATGCGGGGAAACATGGGGAGGTAATTAAATTACATTAACGTGTGATAACTCCAGTTAGAACCTATCCCAATGCGATGAAGAATTGGGGCTGTATTATAACTAGCACCGTTCTATAATCCGGGACTGGGAAGGTATATTACGTAGATCCAATAGGGCTGAAAGGGGGATGGAACCGATATTATTATCCGCTGAATCCTATTGATCTTCTTGGTCTTATTACTTGTGGTACTGATAGAGGTGATTCTGGCAAGTTATTAAGATGAAAAATGGTTTAAAATAATTGCATTAGTGAATGCTCATTTATGCCTTTACCTACAAAAAGTAACGGATTTGCTTGCTGGAATTGTGTTAACGAATGCAAATAAAATCAATGCTGTTGATGTTTTTACTACAGGAATAAGTATGGTTAACGATAAGGATACAGCTATATTAATTAGTGATTTAATGTTGAGATTCGGTAAGGAACTTGATGAATCTGTTGCTGTTGTTCAGTCCCGTTGTGATGAGGATGAATTTAAGGTATATCGAGAAGCGGTTGGTTTGATCATGGGTGAAATGCTTATTAAAATAATGAATCCATTATATGAAAAACATCCCGAAATAAAACCAAAAGGATTGAAATAAAACATCTGGAGCCGGAGGAATAATGTGTAAAAGCCGGAGGGGTTATCTTTTTCCGGCTTTTTATTATCAATTACTCATTAACTCCTGTTCCGTTCTTTTACGTTTAATCACCGGAATATCCCCGGTATCGTTCAGCGCCTCCGGAAAGGTTTTTAGCCACGCTTTCACCTTCTTTTGATTAATAAAAGTCACGCCCATCCCTTCAATACAGCCAAAGAGTCCGTGGGTATGCTGCGGCGTAATCACGATGCAATCCCTCATTACCCGCACCTTGACGGGCATCCCGTTAATAAACCCCGCCTGCGGCATCCATTCACCGTACAAACGAACTGAAAGTCTCTCAACGCGTGAATATGTAAGTATCCCGCATAATCGAGCCATTCACATTTAGAGATCATCCGACATAATCAATCTGCCAACGCAGGAGATCGCTGTGCGTAAAGCCCGTTTTACTGCGCACCAGATCATCGCTGTGATTAGATCAGTCGAATCCGGACGGACTGTTAAAGATGTCTACCGGGAGGCCGGTATTTCTGAAGCCACCAGGGACAACTGGAAGTCTGGATACGGCGGCAGGGATACGCGTGGAATCACAAAAGGCTCCACCGTATTTACTGTCTGCTCAAGCTGAATTTTCGCCGTAAGGGTAAACAACGGCTGCCGGTACGCAATCCCTCGCCACTGGTCACGCCGGAAGCGCTGAACCAGAGCTGGTCTGTGGGCGTCGTTTTCGCACGTTCAATGTTGTTGATGACTGTAATCGTGAAGCGTTGTCGATTGAAATCGATCTGAATCTGCCAGCTCTGCGAGTGGTCCGTGTACTCGACAGGATTACAGCAACCGCGGTTATCCGGCCATGCTGCGTATGGATAAGGGACCGGAATTTATCTCGCTGGCACTGGCTGAATGAGCAAAGAAACATGCAGTAAAGCTGGCGTTTATCCAGCCGGGTAAGCCGAAGAAAAACGTTTTCATCGAGCGTTTTAACCGGACATACCGTACAGAAATACTCAATTCTTATCTGTTCAGAACGCTGAATGAGGTGCGGGAAATTACGGATAAAGGGTTATCAGAATATAACTGCGAACGTCCACATGAATCGCGG
Organism: Salmonella sp. SAL00670; assembly: GCF_046552235.1. NCBI lineage: Bacteria > Pseudomonadati > Pseudomonadota > Gammaproteobacteria > Enterobacterales > Enterobacteriaceae > Salmonella > Salmonella sp. SAL00670. The sequence goes on along the minus strand of NZ_JBGDUO010000003.1, from coordinate 527,774 downwards.
AACAATATGATACCCAAGGAATACCGCCAATAACGTTATCTGGCCGGAATCTTAAAAATGCATGGAACTAAAACGGGTCTATTTACGGGGGCACCTGCGATGAATTTCGCTGCACTGAAAAGCGATACCGGATGAGAGCTGCTTCAAATTAATGTGCCATGTTCACGGGGAGGTGGTGCGACGTTTGCATAATCCAGCAAGAACTGAAAGGAAGGGGAGAGCTTTTTCATGCCTGTATAATCAGTCTGGCCTGTGTCAGTCAGCTCTTAGTGTTGAGACTCTCATTGGAGCGCTATAATTGCTTTTCCGTTTCGGAAAACAAGATTTTCCATTAAAGATCTTCCCTGCGAGGAAAAGTTAACTAATAATCTTACCGTCGAGTTAGGAGACGTATGTTTAAATATAAACAATGTTGCAACGATGCCTGATAATTATCCTCTCTTCGAAGATAAGTTTCCCACACCCAGTGTGGTGGGTGTCATTGTAATGTTATCACTTGAATGTAAATGGAAGGTATAATTGCTTTTTGACTAGTATTCTATTCCACCCTGACAACACGATGTTAACATCAACACTGTTTATATTGGCAATAACGCAATTTTTTTCAGATTAAGAGGTGCTCTGATATATAGATTTTTATAACATTACTTATTTGAATTGGTAACAAATACCAATAAGTACAAGCTGTTATTACCAGCCACGGATTTTTCCATACGGTAAGATTTGGTATGGCGTTATGTATTCTGGATGTGCTGGATTATTTTAATTTGGTTTAAAAAAGGTGGTTATTCAAATGAAAAGCATGAAAAAATTGATTATCGCAAGTGCGTTGAGCATGATGGCTGCTAGTTGTTATGCTTCAGTTGTGCCGAACACAGAGCAACAGAAATCAGTGAATGTTAGCTTTGCCGCTCCCGAACATTTAACCATATCGCTTGACCAGATGCCAGGCTTAATGGCTGGGAAGAATGATAATGATATGGATATTGCGAAGCTTACAGTTGATTCTACTTCTATTAAAGAATTCGGGGTCAGGGGGATTTCTGGCTCGCTAATGAACAATGCTGGCAGTACATGGAAAATAACTGGTAAAAATGGTGGCAACCCAATCGTTGTGGGCTTTTCAAGTAATGATGTAGCCAAATCTCATGTCCCGCTAATGTGGAATGGGAGAGAATGGACCACCTTTGATACCAATGTCCCAGTTGATATTGTTGTAATAGCGGGTCAGGATATCTCACCTGATACGTACCCACTGACTGTAGACGTAGTGGGATATCAGCCTTAATAGTAAATAACTATTAGTGTATTGCGCCTTGTTTAAGGCGTAATACACATCAAATTTTTCATTTTTCTTTTACAATTTTTGATATGAAAACAATTAATTTTGTTTTAATGGCGGTAGCTTTGTTCGCCTCTAATTCTATGGTTTCAGTATATGCCGCCAGGCAGCAATTAAATTCAGCCACTAAATCATTCAGCGTGAAGCTGGGAGCTACACGTGTGATTTATCACGCTGGTACACCCGGCGCGACGCTCTCGGTGAGCAACCCGCAGGATTACCCTATTTTGGTTCAGTCTTCAGTCAAAGCAGAAGACAAAAATTCGCCAGCCCCCTTTATGGTGATGCCGCCTCTATTTCGTTTAGAAGCGAACCAGCAGAGTCAACTGCGTATTATCCGTACTGGTGGTGACATGCCAACGGATCGTGAGACTTTACAGTGGGTCTGTATAAAGGCGGTACCACCAGAAAATGAACCGTCGGATACACAGGCTAAGGGCGCGACCCTTGACCTCAATTTGTCCATCAGCACCTGTGACAAGCTGATTTTCCGCCCGGATGCCGTGAAGGGGACGCCGGAAGATGTTGCAGGAAATTTAAGATGGGTGGAGACGGGCAACAAACTTAAGGTAGAGAACCCCACCCCGTTTTACATGAATTTAGCCTCTGTCACAGTAGGGGGAAAGCCCATTACAGGGCTTGAGTATGTCCCCCCCTTTGCTGACAAAACACTAAATATGCCAGGGGGCACTCGTGGTGATGTCGAATGGAAAATTATTACAGACTTAGGTGGTGAAAGTCATCCGTTCCACTACGTTTTTAAATAAATTCAAGGATTTAGCGGCAGAAAATGAAGTTCAAACAACCTGCCTTGCTACTGTTCATCGCGGGAGTGGTTCATTGCGCAAATGCGCACGCTTACACATTCGATGCATCAATGTTGGGCGATGCAGCGAAAGGGGTTGATATGTCGCTCTTTAACCAGGGGGTACAACAGCCAGGGACTTATCGAGTGGACGTGATGGTGAATGGTAAACGTGTCGACACCCGTGATGTGGTGTTCAAATTGGAAAAGGATGGGCAAGGAACGCCTTTTCTGGCTCCTTGTTTGACGGTCAGTCAGCTTTCACGCTACGGCGTAAAAACGGAAGATTACCCTCAGTTGTGGAAAGCAGCAAAGACCCCAGATGAGTGTGCGGATCTGACCGCCATTCCACAGGCTAAAGCGGTACTGGATATCAATAATCAGCAACTGCAACTGAGTATTCCTCAGGTGGCGTTGCGTCCGGAATTTAAGGGGATCGCTCCTGAAGATCTCTGGGATGATGGTATTCCGGCGTTTCTGATGAACTACAGTGCGAGGACAACGCAGACGGATTACAAAATGGATATGGAGAGGCGTGACAACTCTTCCTGGGTACAACTGCAACCGGGAATCAATATAGGTGCGTGGCGTGTCCGCAATGCGACCAGCTGGCAGCGGAGTGGTCAACTGTCGGGGAAGTGGCAGGCAGCATATACCTATGCTGAGCGTGGACTGTACTCACTAAAAAGTCGTCTGACTCTGGGGCAAAAGACTTCGCAGGGGGAGATATTTGATAGTGTGCCATTTACCGGTGTGATGTTGGCATCGGATGACAACATGGTGCCCTACAGTGAGCGGCAGTTTGCTCCGGTAGTGCGTGGGATTGCCCGCACGCAGGCTCGGGTGGAGGTCAAACAGAATGGTTACACCATTTACAACACCACCGTGGCGCCCGGACCGTTTGCACTGCGGGATCTGTCGGTAACAGACAGTAGTGGTGATCTGCATGTCACCGTGTGGGAGGCCGATGGCAGTACACAAATGTTTGTGGTGCCGTATCAGACCCCGGCGATAGCACTGCACCAGGGATATTTGAAGTACAGCCTGTTGGCGGGCCGATACCGATCGTCAGACTCTGCAACGGATAAGGCGCAGATCGCGCAGGCTACGTTGATGTATGGTCTGCCGTGGAATCTCACTGCATACGGCGGTATACAGAGTGCAACGCACTATCAAGCTGCATTGCTTGGTTTGGGGGGATCTCTCGGGCGGTGGGGGAGTTTATCTGTCGATGGAAGCGACACACACAGTCAGCGTCAGGGGGAGGCGGTACAGCAAGGAGCCTCCTGGCGACTGCGTTACAGCAACCAGCTGACTGCGACGGGGACAAATTTTTTTCTGACGAGATGGCAGTATGCCTCGCAGGGCTATAACACCCTATCCGATGTGCTCGACAGTTATCGACATGATGGCAACCGTCTATGGTCGTGGCGGGAAAATTTGCAGCCGAGCTCGCGTACTACCCTGATGTTGAGTCAGTCATGGGGGAGGCATTTGGGCAATCTGAGTTTAACCGGTTCCCGTACCGACTGGCGTAATCGCCCCGGTCATGATGACAGCTACGGACTGAGTTGGGGAACCTCTATCGGAGGGGGCTCGCTGTCATTGAACTGGAATCAAAACAGAACGCTGTGGCGCAATGGCGCGCACCGTAAAGAGAACATAACCAGCCTGTGGTTCAGTATGCCATTAAGCCGCTGGACGGGGAATAATGTAAGTGCTAGTTGGCAGATGACTTCACCATCACACGGTGGTCAGACGCAACAAGTGGGGGTCAACGGAGAGGCATTCAGTCAGCAACTGGATTGGGAGGTGCGTCAGAGTTACCGTGCCGATGCCCCGCCAGGTGGTGGTAATAACAGCGCATTGCACTTGGCATGGAATGGGGATTACGGCCTGTTAGGTGGTGACTATAGCTACAGCCGGGCGATGCGCCAGATGGGAGTCAATATCGCGGGAGGTATAGTTATCCACCATCATGGTGTGACGCTGGGGCAACCTTTGCAAGGCTCAGTGGCGCTGGTTGAAGCGCCAGGGGCCTCGGGGGTGCCAGTTGGCGGCTGGCCTGGCGTTAAGACGGATTTTCGTGGCGACACCACAGTGGGCAACCTGAACGTCTATCAGGAGAATACAGTCAGCCTCGATCCGTCGCGACTACCGGATGACGCAGAGGTCACACAAACCGATGTGCGCGTGGTGCCAACCGAAGGGGCGGTGGTGGAAGCGAAGTTTCACACTCGCATCGGGGCCAGGGCACTGATGACGCTGAAACGGGAAGATGGTAGCGCCATTCCTTTCGGGGCGCAGGTTACAGTCAATGGGCAGGATGGCAGTGCTGCTCTGGTGGATACTGATAGCCAGGTTTATCTCACTGGTCTGGCGGATAAGGGCGAACTGACGGTGAAATGGGGAGCACAGCAATGTCGGGTTAACTACCAGCTACCTGCCCACAAGGGAATCGCGGGCTTGTATCAAATGAGCGGTCTCTGCAGATAGCCGATTCTGAAGGAGAGAATAATGTGGATGAAAATACAGCGAGTGAAAACGGTTATCTATAGCGTAACCTTACTGGTCGCTGCCAGTAGCTTGATGCCGATAGCGAACGCCGCAGAAAAACTTCAGACAACGCTACGTGTAGGGACTTACTTTCGGGCTGGGCACGTGCCAGATGGGATGGTGCTTGCGCAAGGCTGGGTGACTTATCACGGCAGTCACAGCGGGTTTCGGGTATGGAGCGATGAGCAAAAGGCGGGTAACACGCCTACCGTATTGCTGCTGAGCGGGCAACAGGATCCTCGCCATCACATTCAGGTTCGCCTGGAGGGTGAGGGGTGGCAACCAGATACGGTGAGTGGTCGTGGCGCCATTTTAAGAACCGCTGCAGATAACGCCAGTTTCAGTGTGGTCGTTGATGGCAATCAGGAAGTGCCTGCGGATACCTGGACGCTGGATTTTAAGGCCTGTGCATTGACACACGAGGAGGCGTAGACATCCGTTCCACTCATACTTCCTGTATCAGTGAATAAGGCGAATACTGTATATCAGGCTCGAGGATGTATTGAAAATTTACTCAAGGCAAATATGGTTAGCAATCTTCATTGCAGAAAAATCAATTGCTGATTGATTTTAAAATCTGAAATTCATCTTTTTTTGTAGGGAGAGGAATATTATGTTTCGTAAAATAATTTAACGGACACTGATGCCTTTATTATTTTCTGTTTTATGGGTTTGTTTGATTCACTCTTTTGTGAGCGGGGCTTTATAAGCCCCTGGTATAAGGTTTGTTTATCTGTCAGGTATTCATATGTGATATTTAAGATTTTATGTTTAGGGGGCTTTTTCTTGTCCCCTCAGGCGTAAAAATAATTTATTTTTTACATAAAGGAATAAAGCATATGTCTTATGCACGACATTTACCGGTATTAATGTATCACCATGTCAGTGATAAACCCGGACAGATAACCTTATCTCCCTGTACGTTCCGGGCGCAGATGAAATGGCTGGCTGAATCTGGCTGGAAAACCGTTACCGCTGCAGAGGTGGAAGCTTTTTATCATGGTGCAAGATTGCCTCGTAAAAGCGTCATGCTGACCTTTGATGGCGGCTGGCTGGATAACTGGTTGCAGGTTTTTCCGGTGCTGCAGGAGTTTAATCTGCATGCGCATCTCTTTCTTGTGACCAGTTTGATCAGTGACGGACCGGTCCGTATTCCTGCAGGCGAACCGGTGTACTCTCATGATGAGTGTCAGATGCTGGTTAAACAAGGCCGGGCTGATGAGGTCATGCTGCGCTGGTCAGAGGTCCGGGAGATGCACCTCAGTGGCCTTGTTGAGTTTCACTCGCACACGCACACCCACCGACGCTGGGACCAGAAACCTGTGTCCCGTAATCCGTCGGATTTGCTTCGTGTCGATATTCTTCTTAGTCGTAAGCGGATGAGGGAGATGCTGGGTTACTGCAGTCAGCATCTGTGCTGGCCTGAGGGCTGGTATTGTTCTGACTATATTCATGTGGCTGAAGAGCTGGGGTTCACATACCTGTATACCACAGAAAGGCGTATGAACAATCCAGTCATCGGTTCACAGCGTATTGGTCGTATCAACACAAAGGAGCGAAAGAATGTGGGCTGGCTGAAACGTCGTCTGTTTTATCACACCACGCCCGGATTTTCTTCGCTGCTGGCCCGGCATAAGGGGCCACGTCGGATAGCTGACTGAGCCGGAGACCAGGATGAAAGTGCTGCATACCGAATCCTCCCCCATCATCGGCGGGCAGGGGTTGTAGGCTATATCCCAAATGATGGTGCTGATTTTGAGCAGAAATAAGATAACACCGGAGGCCGTGATAGACCCGGTTGCGCAGAATCTGGAGGCAGCAGGTCACTGGCGCAGGGCTTCTACCCGCTGGCTTTTGGTCATGGGCGATTTTGAATGTACAGAGGCCCAGCGGGAGTGGTTGTTGTTGCGCCGGAATTATTGCCTTGCGCAGATATCTTCCCCTGGCGCCAGTAAAGCTGGATATCAGCGACGTGACGAAATGAGAGGAGCCTGCACATAGGTTTGTGTTTTGAGTAAGTGTCTTATTTAAACCGTCTGTTCTGTTTCCTCCGCTTTCACAAATAATATCGAGCCGGGTGGGGGGTACGCAAGTAAGAATAATCTGGCGATGTTTTGCTTGTTTCCACGGGATACTTTGTTAGGTGAACGATGCAATTAATGTGCTCCAGACTGCGTCACAGAAAAGGAGAATGCCTTTGCAGAACGGGTGCATGACAATGAACCACTTTATTATTGAGATCTGGTTCGGCGACAACCTTGACGATCGCTTCTGAGATAGGGTATTTACACTGAGTGGTAAACAGGTTCAATTAGTAACCGGAGATGGATGCAAAATCATGATCGATTCAGATGCTATTTTGCAGCCAATAGATTTTTTATTAAGATGATATCAAGGACATTGAGGCACACAATGACGTATCAGTAAGTCGTTGATAGCTCATTTGATATAAGAATTTCTTTTATCAACGGAAGATAATGATGGAACTGATCAATAATCGTGGTATGCGAGACTGGATGATATTTATTAAAGTGGCGGAAGTAGGGAATCTTTCCCGGGCTGCACGGGAATTAGATATTAGCATTTCTGCTGTCAGTAAATCGCTTAGTCGCCTTGAGAATTCTATTGAGGTTACTTTACTTCGGCGCGATTCACATCACTTAGAACTGACTGGAGCTGGTCAGACAGCCTATGCAAGCATGAAAAGGATAACATCTTCCTTTCAGTCCTTGCTGGATGAATTGCGAAATCCGGATAAAATTATCAGAGGGAGTATAAAATTTTCGGCTCCGGCTATTGTCTGTGAGTTTCTTGCCAATAAGTGGATATGGGAATTTACAGCTAGCTATCCGGATACAAAAATCTACCTGGATTCACGAGAGCGTAGCGATTTTTTTAGTAAATCCCTGGAGTTTGATGAGCTGGTTTTTAAAAGTGGCATAATCGAAAGTGAGGATCTCGTGTATCGAAAGATAAGCCCTTTAAAGTTGGTTCTTTGTGCGAGTCCGAAATATATCAGAAAATATGGCAGGATCTCACACCCTGGCGATTTGGAAAATCACATTATTGTGGGTCTTCACAATCATGGTCTTTCCGGACCTCTTACTCTTTTCCGTCAAGATGAATCATACACTATTAGTGGCGCTGTTAATGTTCATTTATCTTCCAATAATCTTTTGAGTGTTCTTAATTTGGTTTTAGAAGGAAAGGGTATCAACCTCATGACTCCGGCCTGGCTTGCCACCAAATACTTAAAAAATAATGAACTTGAAATTATACTTCCTGAATGGAGGGTTCCAGATCTCCCCATTTATCTTGTATGGCGTCATCGTCAGTATTATTCTCCTTTATTTCAACGCTTTCTGTCTTTTATTGAAGATAAATGGAATAATCGCCCACAAATTGATTTTCTGAATGATGATTAACCCGTTTGGAATGGTTTTGACACGTTCCTGACTTAAACCCACATGATGATGACTGAATTGAGGCATCGAGATATGCGACTGGTCAGCCAGTCGTCTTTTGACGATGCCCAATACAAAACATGATGCCGACTGACGGAAATGATAATACCCGGAAACAGGACGGGGCTGTTTTTGGGCAGCCGGAAGTTAAGCCCATACCAGAAACGTTGCAGTGTACTGAAAAATGGCGCCAGGTTGCACTGTAAGTATCCCGCATAATCGAGCCATTCACATTTAGAGATCATCCGACATAATCAATCTGCCGACGCAGGAGATCGCTGTGCGTAAAGCCCGTATTACTGCGCACCAGATCATCGCTGTGATTAGATCAGTCGAATCCGGACGGACTGTTAAAGATGTCTACCGGGAGGCCGGTATTTCGGAAGCCACCAGGGACAACTGGAAGTCTGGATGCGGCGGCATGGAAGCTTCTGATATTAAATCTTGAGGATGTCAACGCCAGGATTTATGGTCGTTTTTCGCTATTTTTAATATCCGCTGTTTGATCACTTCTGCTGTCCGCTTTCCGCCATTTCATCTTCACTGATTGGCGTTGCGCTTTTGGTCAGCGCCCCGACTTTGCGTTTTTCCTTCAGTTGGTAACTTTCTCCTTTGATATTCAGTGTGGTTGAGTGATGCAGTAGCCGATCCAGGATCGCTGTTGCCAGCACGTTATCACCGAACATCTCTCCCCAGTCTGCGAAGCCTTTGTTTGACGTCAGGATAATGCTCGCTTTTTCATACCGTCGGTTCAGCAGTCGGAAGAACAGACTGGCTTCCTCACTGGTCATTGGCAGGTAACCTATTTCGTCCAGGATCAGCCCCCGCACATAGCTCAGTTGTTGTAGCTGGCGCTCCAGGCGGTTTTCCAGCTTCGCTTTCATCAGCGTCTACCAACCTGTCCTGCGGCATGAACAACACCCGATGGCCCACATCTGCCGCTTTCACACCGGGGGCAGCGGCCAGGTGGGTTTTCTCCACTCCGGGGGCCCCAGCAGGATCACATTCTCGCAGCGCTCCACGAACGCCAGACCGGCCAACTCCCGGACGACCTTACGATCGATGCCTGGCTGGAAGCTGAAGTCGAACTGCTCCAGCGTTTTGACTCATGGCAGACGAGCCTGTTTCAGCCGGGATTCCATTCCGCGCTGATGTCTGCCGTTCTATTCCTGCTGCAGCGCCATGCACAGGAATGTCGACTTATTTTGGGCTGACAGAGGCATTGGTCGTTAAGACTTGTATATTCATGTTGCTTACTCGCACAAAAGGGGGAAAGGAACCGTAAACAACATTGACAGGTAAGGGACTGGCATCAATTTGAATGGTGTTTTTTTATAACATTATGTTTTAAAAGGTAAATTGTATTTTCATGGTGAATTGTTCTGTTTTATATTGTTATTTATGGAATATTTAACCAATATTTCATCTAAAAATAGTGTATTATATTGATTACACTTTGCTGGAGAGGTGTAAACATCAAGCGTAACCATATGATGTATATAAGTTTTTGTTTGCTGATATCATATTTTTAACAGATATTGAGCAAGTAAATCTGATCTAACTGTAACTTTAGTTTTCTAAATTAATTACTTTGCTTACTTTTTTTTTACCTGGTTTTGTAAAACCTCATGATGATCAGTCTATTTGTGGCTTTGTTTAAGGTTTATTTGGTTTTGTAGTCTGAATTGTATCTCCCTCCTGGAGGGCTTTCTTTAGATTCTCTGTCTCCTACGTTGTTATGTTACGTATTTGTTGCTTTGAAGGGGGGGGATACAGTTCCATTTATCTGAGTAAGTCAGGTACACAGTAACAACTTTCTTATGAAGAATTTCCAAAATTTTTACTGCTGCGTTATTAATTGTTCAGCGATTCTTACAGATCTGTCGTTCGCTTTTGGTGAATGAAATCCGTGGACTTTTATTTACTAATTTTTTCTTTCCTGAAAAAAACAGAGGTATTGAGCGAAAAATTTTATTCCGTATGATGCCCTCCACACAAAATGTATTAACACTGAATCGTAATTTGCTTCTTTATGCTGATAACTTTCTGTCTATGCTAATACTAAAATTTAGATGACTTTTATACGGTAAAATCTGGTATGAATTTTAAAGATACTCTTCCCGGGGTGTTTCTCTGTGTCGCTATGTTTGCATGTGGTCATGCCAGGGCGAATATGCTCGTTTATCCCATGGCGGCAGAAATTAATAGTAGCCGCGAAGAGGCCACCTCGCTGTTCGTCTATTCTAAATCAGATCATGTGCAATATATTCGAACAAGAATCATGCGTATTGAACACCCTGGTATGCCACAGGAGAAGGAGGTACCAGCAGGGAATGATATAGAGACAGGACTTGTTGTCTCCCCGGAGAAATTTGCTCTTTCCCCGGGAACAAAAAAAACAATACGTGTTATCAGTACTCAGGCACCGGAAAGAGAGGAAGCCTGGCGGGTATACTTCGAGGCTGTTCCTGAACTGGAAGATGATCCACAGGCAGGCGGAAAGCAAAATTCATCCGTAAGTGTGAATCTTGTCTGGGGGGTGTTGCTGCGTGTTTCTCCGTCAGACCCCAGGCCTGCGCTGGTAACGGACGGTCACCACCTGCTGAATACGGGAAACACACGGCTTTCTCTTATTCGGGCTGGCAACTGCGACACCACATGCCACTGGCAGAATATAGGCAAAAGTATTTATCCCGGCGGGAGTGCTGATATTCCGGCCGGAATAAAAAGTAATGCATTTCGTGTGGAATATCGTACGGGTGCAAATTCACCGGTAATCTCTGCTGATTTAACAGCAGCCGGAAAGTAAAAACACACGGAGCGTACGCTATACCCTACATTTATTCTCAGGGGGAGCGGATGTATACCGAGTGTACATATATCACTGTAATAAACAACAAAGCAAGGTTATTTTTTATGAACATGAAAACATCTTTTATTGCCGCAGCTGTGGCATTGGCCACCGTTTATTCTTTTTCTGTTTCTGCGGTTCAGAAGGATATTACCGTCACTGCCAATATTGACAGTACACTTGAACTGCTGCAGGCCGATGGTTCATCCCTCCCGTCGACTATGAAGCTGGATTTCATGCCGGGTAAGGGCCTGGTCCATAAATCACTCCAGACCCGCCTTTACAGCAACGATCAGACCAAGTCGGTTAATGTAAAACTGTTGAATGCTCCACAACTTATCAACGTCCTGGATCCCACCAAAACCATTGATATGGAAGTGACTCTGGGAGGACGGTCACTGACCACCACCAATTCTGTACTGGAAGCTAAAACCCTGTTCCCGGACGGAAAAACTGGCGATGCTTCAGCTCTGCTGAACCTGGATATTGGTCAGAAGGCTGGAGCAGCCTTACAAAACCTGCCTGCCGGTGAATACAGCGGATTGGTCAGTCTGGTGATTTCACAGGCTGTCACTGCCGGCTAATAACCGGTTATTAGCTCTTCATCTGATCCGGTTTTGGGGTGTCACCGTTCGTACCTGAACCGGATCCGGTATTGATCTTATTATTCATTGCAATTCAGGTCTCTTTACGTGAGTCGTTATTTCTGGATGTATTATTTACTGGGATTGTGCAGTTTTACCAGCCAGGCAACTCTTATTCCCCCTCCTGGATTTGAATCTCTGCTGGAAGGACAGACTGAGCAAATTGAAGTGTTGCTACCAGGGCATTCACTGGGATTATTTCCGGTGGTGGTTAAACCGGACACCGTGCAGTTCATGTCCCCATTGATGGTACTTGAAAGCAGTGGGCTTGCCGCGTTGCCGGCCGCAGAACGGCAAAAAGCGCTGGCTGCACTCAGCCGTCCGTTGCTACGTAACAGCAATCTGGTCTGTGGTGTCTCAGAAGCAAAAGACAGCAGCGAGTGTGGTTACGTGGCAACAGATAAAGAGGATGTTGCGGTTATTTTTGATGAGAACAACGGTCAGTTATCTTTGTTTCTTAACCGGGACTGGTTGCCGGATGAAGAACGACGTGATAAACGCTGGCTGACTCCGACCCCGGAGGGTGTCAGCGCATTTATTCACCGCCAGACGCTGTATCTGAGTGATGATCTCCACAGTCGTAATATGACACTGAATGGTAGCGGTGCCCTGGGGCTTGGTAACGGTCGTTATCTGGGAGGCAACTGGGCGGCTATCTGGAATCAGTCAGAACATTACAATAACAGTCAGACCTGGTTTGACAATCTGTTTGTCCGTCAGGATCTCGGCAATCAGTATTATCTCCAGGCTGGTCAGATGGATCAGCGGAATCTGTCCAGCGCCACGGGGGGGGATTTTGGGTTCAGTCTGCTTCCCCTGAGCCGGTTTGATGGATTACGAACCGGGACCACCCAAGCTTATGTTAACCATGAGGTGGACCAGAATGCCACTCCGGTTATGGTTCAGGTTACCCGAAATGCCCGTATTGATATTTATCGTGGCAGCGAGTTGCTGGGGAGTCAGTTCCTGACCCCGGGAATGCATACCCTGGATACTCACTCTCTTCCACCGGGAAGCTATCCTCTGGCGTTGCGGGTGTATGAGGATGGGATTCTGCGGCGAACGGAGACCCAGCCCTTCAGTAAGGGGGGCAATAGCTTCAGTGCACAGACCCAGTGGTTTATTCAGGGCGGGCTGGAAGATACCGGGGATAAAGCCAGCCATTATGACGGTGAGACTGTCATGGCTGCCGGATTCCAAACTGGGCTGCGGAAAAATATCAGTCTGACCGAAGGTATCTCTCTGGCACATGAGGCCTGGTACAGTGAAACCCGACTGAATTCACAGCATGCAGTGCTGGATGGCACGCTGGACCTTTCTGCCGGGATACTGCATGGGACAGACAGCACGAGCGGTAACACTGAGCAGGTGACATACAACGACGGATTTTCCGCGAGTCTGTGGCGTAACCATACGGAAAGTGATGCCTGTAGTGGTCGTCATCCACAGTCAGTGCATGCCAGTATGACCTGCCAGACTTCGATGAACGCCTCCCTGTCGGTTCCGGTGGGGAACTGGTATGCCCTACTGGGATACAGTACCAGCAGGACAGAAGGTCGGCCGGTTTACCGGGGATATGATGATAACAGTGACAAAGAAAATGTGTTCTGGCGACAGGCATACATCCCTGCCTCTCACCGCGAATCTGCTCAGGCTAGTGCAACGTACAGCCTTAATATGGCTGGCATGAATATTAATACCCATGGGGGAGTATGGCGAACCCGAAATGACGGAGTGAATGATGATGGCTTGTTTATGAGTGTCAGTGTGTCATATGCCTCTCAACCACCGACAATGACTGGCAGTAATGGGTATACCTCAGCCGGGACCGATATTCACAGTAGCCGGAATCAAAAAACACAGACGTCCTGGAATGTGAACCATGTGAGATCCTGGCAGCAGGATCTGTATCGTGAACTGTCGGTGGGTTTCTCCGGTTATAACGACGACAGCTGGAGCGGGAGTCTCGGCGGACGCATGAGCGGCCGTATGGGTGAACTGAGCGCCACTATCAGTAACTCCCATCAACGTAATGCGGGCAGCGCCAGTTCACTCACCGCTGGCTACAGCTCGTCTCTGGCGTTATCCCGTAATGGACTGTTCTGGGGAGGTGGTCAGGACGGTGAACCGGCCTCTGGCATGGCGGTGAACGTGGAGTCAGAGGGGGACGAGGGCAGTAGCGGGAAAGTAGTCAGCGTTCGTGGCAGCAGCCAGCCGTTCAGTCTCGGTTTTGGTCAGCAGTCGCTGTTGCTGATGGAAGGCTATAACGCCACGGAGGTGACCATTGAGGATGCAGGGGTTAGTTCACAGGGTATGGCAGGCGTAAAAGCGGGAGGGGGAAGAAGGTGTTACTTCCTGACACCCGGGCATCTGCTGGTTCACAACATCAGCGCCAGTATGAGCCGACTGTACGTTGGCCGCGTACTGGACAAGGATGGCAGACCGCTGCTGGACGCACAGCCACTGAACCATCCATTTTTGTCGTTGGGACCTTCCGGGCGATTTAGCCTGCAGAGCGAGCATAAAGAATCCAGCCTGTGGCTGCTGTCAAAAAACAGGATCCTGCGTTGTCCGATGTCAGTACATAAACGTCGGGATGTTATGCAGGTAGTGGGTGATGTGCGGTGTGAATTAAGTGACGTGGATGCCCTGCCACAGGCGTTGCAAATATCGCCGCGGGTCATCCGTTTGCTGAACGTGGCAGGTTTGCTGCGCCATTCCGTTCAGGAAGCCTGACGTAGAGATAAAGGCGTTAACTATGAGTAATAAAATGAAGTGGACGAGTATGACAGCCCATTGGTCAGCAATTATTAATTTCATCCGAAAATACGTTCGCTCTGCAAGGATGGTTGCAATTCATCTTCTGGTACTGTGGTTACCTGTTTCAGCTCAGGCTGAAAGGGAGAGCGACTATTCATGGAACCTGCCAGTCTCTGGGAATATAGACCTGAATGCACTCCCTGAACAACAGGATATATGGTCTATTAAGGTAGTCCAAAGGGATTTCGGTCTAGGGTACTTTTCATTAATGTGCCTGTCTGAAAACGATGATGTTTTCGGAAAATGCCGGACAAGGGTTCCAGACGGTGTGTATGTTCAACCTTTCCAAAACGTGCCATTACGGTTTACGCGGCAGGGTAGTGGTGAGACGATTACCCTGACCGTGGCAGGTAGGTTTGCTAATCATGATGAGGGATTTGCAGGATCGGTTACCTACAGAGCAATGGAGGATCACGTCATTATAAAAACATGGATTCTGCGTGAGGAGTTGAAAAAAATCCCGACTACCGGCATCTGGACTGCGCATCTGCAGATGCGATCTTTGCGATGGTGGAATATTCCAATCGGTAGTTTAGTGTCGGATATCACGCTGAATGTAACAGACCACTTTGCTGAAAATGCGGCTATTTACTTTCCGCAATTTGGTACAGCAACGCCCCGGGTGGACCTGAATCTTCACCGGATGAATGCCTCACAAATGTCGGGCAGGGCTAATCTGGATATGTGTCTGTATGACGGAGGTGTGAAAGCCCGTTCATTACAGATGAA
Source organism: Salmonella sp. SAL00670 (assembly GCF_046552235.1). Lineage (NCBI taxonomy): Bacteria > Pseudomonadati > Pseudomonadota > Gammaproteobacteria > Enterobacterales > Enterobacteriaceae > Salmonella > Salmonella sp. SAL00670. Next base: position 512,563 of record NZ_JBGDUO010000003.1, on the reverse strand, counting down.
GATAGAAGGAAGCAATAAGTCAGGTACGGGATTTCAGGTTATGAAGAGCGATTCTGCTGATACGATTGATTATGCGGTCAGTATGAATTATGGGGGACGAAATATTCCTGTCACCCGTGGCGTGGAGTTCAGTCTGGATAACGTGGATAAAGCAGCAACGCGTCCGGTGGTACTTCCCGGGCAACGGCAGGCGGTACGTTGTGTGCCAGTGCCCCTTACCCTGACAACACAACCCTTTAACATCAGAGAGAAGCGTTCTGGTGAGTATCAGGGAACGCTGACAGTGACAATGCTGATGGGAACACAAACCCCCTGACAGTAATTATTTATTTTATTGATATCTTTCTTATATGGTTTTTTAAATCAGAGTTCTCTTTATATACTTGTTTTATTTAATAAAGAGAATCTATTTACTTATGAAAATCAATGCGTGAGGTTCTGCTTTCCTATGACTGTGTATTTAGATGATAAAGATAAAGAATTATTGAAAGAAATCCAAAAAGATTGTGCACAAACTTTATGGCAACTTGCATATAAAGTGGGACTTACGCCCACACCATGTTTCAAACGTTTAAAAAAACTTAAAGACAGGGGGGTTATCATTGGTCAGTTCGCTTTATTGGATAAAGAAAAACTAGGTCTTTCACTTAATGTCTTTATTATGATTAACATATCTGAGGAGCAATACGCTAGTATTTCTGAGAAAATAAAGTCAATGCCTGAGGTTATTGCCTTTTATCGAATTTCTGGATCATTTAATTATTTAATGCATACAGTATTTACAGATATGAACGATTACTATAGTTTTTATGAGAAAATAATATTAACTAATTCTTCAATTAGTGGATCTGCATCGAGCTTTGTTCTTGAGCAAATAAAGGAAACAAACGAACTGCCAGTGTGAAAGTGTGATGTGTACTTACTGATTTAATACATTATTATCCTTCTTACGGAACAACAACGGCAGATTGCGGCTGTTGAACAAGGATTTTAATCAGCAGTGGTGAAATTAAGCGGCACAGAATAACACAGCGGAATATCACATGGTTAAATATCACCCCGTGCATGTAACAAAAAACCGCATTAAAACAGATGATGTTACTGATATTTATTTCGTTGAACCCTTCTGGAAAGAAGGCGAAAACCACATAATTGAGTCATTGATGTTTTTTGAAGAGTTACAAAAGTCATTTAATTTATTCAACCATAAATATGGGTTAAATAAATATATACTCAGGATCCCCTGGGAATTTGTGCTCATACATATGGAAAGGATCAGTAAATTAAATAGCGTCGGGTTATTTGCTGTTTCTGTTGACTTTAATAACAACCACAAATTTCTGAGCGAGTACATCAGGAGTCGCAGAGATTATGGTATGGAAGTTTGGTTTGATTTTTGTGGTAAACATTCTTATTCCAGTGAAATTAAAAACCTTGGGTTCTTTTTTCAGGCTTGCGTAGTGCCTCGTGATCCTAATTTTATTAGTAGTGTTTATCATTATCATAAGTTCCAAAAGATTCTTGTCGGGGATATAAATGATGTAGAACAGAGGGCCGTGTACCAGAACGAAGTTGATTACATGTATGGAATGCAATGGCCATCGTCATATGACGGTTTTTTCTTTCGGGATCATAAAAAAAATGAAACTTGGTGTATATAACAGAAGGAGTGAAAATTTGAATCAAAAATATCTTATTTATTTTTTGTTTAATTATTGTTTTGTTTTTTATTACGATTAAATATAAAGAACATCATTGTTCGTGCGGTGGGGAGGCTGGAAGTTTAGGGGATGACCGTTTATCAACAATTTTATTACAGCCACCATACGAATGGTTTATATATGCACTAGATGTATTATTTTAGTTTAATATATCGATGGTTGCTATTTGCATTGATGATGTTCCGTTACATTAAGGAATATACATCTGTATCTCGTTATACGCACACTCACATTACTAATCATTATTAATATGAGTGTGGTTCTTGTTTTACGCATGCATGGTTGCATGTGACGTTAAATTTAAATGAGCTGACTGTATGAATTCTAAATACTTTAGAGAGGTGTTTTTTGTCTCGGTAGTTGTTATATTATTATTTTATTTGGTGTTATTTGCAGCCAGTGCTCATGCTGAAGGCGGTTTCAGCTCTGGAGGCATTGGGTTATTTATGACGGGAACAAGAGAGATGCTACTGTAGAGATAATAAATTCTGCTAAAGATTCCCCAATTCTTGTGCATTGACATCCTCCACGTCCTGAAGGGCGTGGGTTCCTGCTCCAACGGGCTGCCTGACTGCACGCTCCTTCCACAGGCAAGCACGGCGTGTCCCGCTCTAAAATGTTACGCGCGCCGTTTACATCGGCGTTCGCAGTATATCTTCATACCAGACACTTGTAAGTATCTCGCATAATCGTGCCATTCACATTTAGAGATCATACAACAGGACGGGACTGTTTTTGGGCAGCCGGAAGTTAAGCCCATACCAGAAACGTTGCAGTGTACTGAAAAATGGCGCCAGGTTGCACCTGTTCAAAGATTTTCTGAAGGCGCAGGAGTATTCATTACTGATATCCTCCATTGCGCCTTCGGGAACCCACAGGACCAGCTATTTTACCGATAGTGTTTAAAAGGCGTAAGTAATGCCGAGCATGAAGTCATTGGAGGCAGCCTTTGTGTCTGCATCATAAGCGGTATGTTCATCACCAGCATAGTGATTTTTTGAAATGCTTACTTTGCCAGCATTAATGTATTTATAACTGGCGTCAATCATAATATTATCTGTTACAGCATATTTTGCACCGATACCTGCGCCCCAGGCAAAGTTATTTTTTGAAGCAGACAGAGTTTCATTAATACCAAAACCAACAGGAATGGTGTTATTACTTAGCTTCACATGAGCGAGGCCAACGCCTGCGCTGATATAGGGAGTAAATGCCGTACTATTGTGAAAATCATAATAGCCATTAACCATGTAAGTGGTCATTCGGACCTGATTTTTTACATTTATGTGTACTGGATCACCAAATGCAATAATATCCTGCCCGCCTTTAGCATCCGTCTCACCTCTGAAAGTGGTATCCAGTTCTAAACGTACTGGAAGCTGGAATGGATCATAAAAGTCATAACCGATAGCAACCCCGCCGCCAAAAACGCCTTTGGTACGGTCAGGTAACGTTGCATGACCATTAACTATCTCATCCTGGCTGAAGGTTGAGTTGATTCCATAGACATTGACTACGGATGTCCCCGCTTTCCCGGTGATATAGATCCCTTCTTGTGCTGATGCAGTAGCGGACCAGGCTACCACAAGGGGAATGATGCAGACTGCGAAAAAGTTTTTCATTTCAGAACCTGCCTTAATATTGGGCTAAAAGACAAGTTTCACGGTATAGGGTGTGATATAACGATTACATAAACGAAGCCAAAAAACGGTCTATTGTAACGCTGGGTTTTCTGTAAGCGGGTAAAAAATGAGATGAAAATATTAAATAACAATACGATAATCGTCGGTATGGAAATCCATCTCCTCGCCAAATTGCCCAACGTATGCCAGCCCCACGTACGGTTTCACTTCTACGTTATGTAACGGGTAGTGTGAGATAGAGCGATGCTGTAAGAAAAAGATGAAGATGAATTTGTACCCGACCTGGATAAAGCCCGTTATCCAGGAATAACGGGCAAAAATATTTACTCAAGTGCCTGGGCGAGATCTTGTTGTACCTGTTGACGCTGTTCTGGTGTTAAGACTTTGCTTAAATCAAAATAATATTTAACCCGATAATAGCGAGCCTGTTGTTCTATGTTACTGAAGGCTGCAAGCTGCTGTTTTACGGCGGCGTCATCCCATTTACCGGATTTAATCACCTCTATCAGCGCACCGTCTTTAATTCCCTTCATAGAAATCTGACTGACGTCGGTTTCCAGTTGTTGGTGAAGTTTTTTGATCCGGGTAATCTGATCGTTTGTCAGCTTCAGATGCTGGACAATAGGATCCTGGGCGGGCAGGGGAGGATTGGGGACAGCGGTGGCGAAAGCGCCAAAAGAAACGCCCGCCAGAGTCGCTGCCAGTAAAGTTGTGCGTACAAAGTTTTTCATGAAGATATCCTGATAAGGGAGTGATTAACCGTTTTTATTACCCACGAATGGCGAGCAATTATCTTAGAGCCTATCCCATTAGGGCTATTTTACTTGCCATTTTGGACCTGGGCAGTGCTCGCCAAAACGCGTTAGCGTTTTGAACGCCGCTAGCGGCGGCCCGAAGGGCGAGCGTAGCGAGTCAAACCTCACGTACTACGTGTACGCTCCGGTTTTTGCGCGCTGTCCGTGTCCAAACTGGCTGCGCCAATAACGCCTGGTGGGATAGGCTCTTAGTCAGAATACGTTGCCTGCCACATTACGCCACGCGAATTTGTTTTACGGAGAGTTACGGAGTGAAACAATCCCGCCGCGGTGAGCGGCAGGTTGCTTACAAGGTGAATGGATCGGCATCGCGCCAGGCTGGAAATTTTTCGCGATAGTCCTGCAAGGCGACGAGAGAAAGATCGGCATCGATACGTGTCGCCTGGTGTGGTTCGGCGGTGGCGATAATGTCGCCCTGGGGATTAATGATCCGGCTATCGCCGCGATAATGTAGCCCGTTACCATCGGTGCCAACCCGGTTGCAGCCTGCGACATAAGCCTGATTTTCAATAGCGCGCGCCGTCAGTAATGTTTGCCAGTGTAGCGAGCGCGGCGCGGGCCAGTTCGCTACATACAGCGCCAGATCGTAATCATTGCGGTTGCGTGACCATATCGGAAAGCGCAGATCGTAACAGATCAGCGGCAGAATGCGCCAACCGCGCCACTGCACGATGATGCGTTTATCGCCTGCGGCATAATGTTGATGTTCATCCGCCATACGAAACAGATGGCGCTTATCATAGAGATGAACCTTGCCTTCCGGTTCAACCAGTAAGAAGCGATTTACGGCGCCGCGCTCAGTTTGTAGCGCCGCGCTGCCGGCAATCAGAGCGTCAGTTTGTCGGGCTTTGGCCTGCATCCACGTAATCACGCTATCTTGCGAAAGTGAGTTATTAGCGGCCTCCATCGCGAAGCCGGTGGTAAACATTTCAGGCAGAACAATCACATCCCGGCCAGATACGAGCTCTAGCTGTCTGTCAAAATGACGCAGGTTTGCCGGGCCGTCCATCCAGACTAAAGGTTGTTGCAACAGAGTAATTTTCAAACCAGACACGATCGGAGCTCCTCATTGAACAGCGTCTTTACACTGTAGCATGAGCAATAATAAAAAAGCGGCAAGAAAAAGCCCCGCGAAAGCGGGGCAGGAAAGACACGAGACTGATTATGCGGCTTCGACTTTACGCACTTTCTCCGGCAGCTTTACCGGTTTGGTCGCCAGCGCTTCAGGTTCAAAATCATCAACGTTGATACTGCGCAGGCGGCTCTCTTCCGCTTTCGCCAGGATGGCGGCTTCATCTTTATCTATAAGCCCTTTCGCCAGCGCATTGCGCGCCAGTTCATCCAGACGAGTAAACGGCAGATTTTTACCCAGTTCTTTGCAGATGCGCTGGTGGATAGGGTCGGCAGCGATGACATCACGCAGCGCTTCTTCCAGTAAACCGACCGGATTATGTTCGGCGGGTGTCAGATACTGGCCGCGCCCAATGCGTGAACGTGTGGCGTTCGGCACTTGCAGGATCTTCGCCACGGCGTGATCCAGCTTATCAGACGGCGCCAGATAATGACGGCCAGTCGGGAAGATCATCGCGGTGAGCAATCCGGCCACGACGCGGTTCGGGAAGTTCTGCAGCAGATCGTCCATCGCTTGTTCAGCACGATACAGCGCATCCTGTACGCCCCAGTGTACCAGCGGCAGGTCGGCTTCGTGGCGACCTTCGTCGTCGTAACGCTTCAGTACGGCTGAGGCCAGATAAAGCTGACTCAACACATCGCCCAGACGCGCGGAGATACGCTCGCGGCGTTTCAGGCTGCCGCCCAGTACCGCCATTGACACGTCAGACAGCAGCGCCAGGTTTGCGCTCAGTCGGTTCAGATGCTGGTAATAACGCTTCGTGGCGTCGCCGGTTGGCGTATGGCTCGTTAATCCGCGGGTCAGGCCAAGCCAGAAACTGCGGACGGTATTGCTGCCGACATGGCCGATATGTTTAAACAACAGCTTATCAAAGGCATTCACATCATTATTCTGCGCTGCGGCCATCTCTTCCAGTACATAAGGATGGCAGCGAATGGCGCCCTGACCAAAGATCATCATGCTACGGGTCAGGATATTCGCGCCTTCCACGGTGATCGCGATAGGCGCGCCCTGGTAAGCACGCGCCAGGAAGTTGCTCTCGCCCAGCATAATGCCTTTACCCCCAGTGATATCCATCGCGTCGATAATGGACTGCTGGCCGCGGTGGGTGCAGTGGTACTTCACGATAGCCGACAGTACCGCCGGTTTTTCACCCAGCATAATGCCGTAGGTGATTAACGATGCGGCGGCATCCATCACATAAGCGTTACCTGCAATACGCGCCAGCGGTTCCTCAATACCTTCCATCTTGCCGATAGAAATTTTGAACTGACGACGAATGTGAGCATAGGCGCCGGTTGCCAGCGCGACGGATTTCACCCCGCCAGTGGAGTTGGACGGCAGGGTAATACCGCGTCCTACCGACAAACATTCCACCAGCATACGCCAGCCTTGTCCGGCCATTTTGGGGCCGCCGATAATATAATCAATAGGCACGAAAATATCGTTACCGCGGGTTGGACCATTCTGGAACGGAACGTTAAGCGGGAAGTGACGACGACCAATTTCCACACCCGGCGTTGAGGTGGGGATCAGGGCACAGGTAATACCCAGCTCTTCTTCTCCGCCTAACAATCTATCCGGATCGGAAAGCTTAAACGCCAGGCCCAACACGGTAGCTATCGGTGCCAGCGTAATGTAACGCTTGTTCCAGGTCAGGCGCATACCCAGCACCTGCTGGCCCTGCCATTCGCCCATGCAAACCACGCCGGTATCCGGAATGGCGCCTGCATCAGAACCTGCTTCCGGGCTGGTCAGCGCAAAGCAGGGGATCTCCTGGCCGCGCGCCAGTCGCGGCAGATAGTGATTCTTCTGCTCTTCCGTACCATAGTGCTGCAACAACTCGCCAGGGCCGAGTGAGTTTGGAACGCCGACGGTGATAGCCAGAATCCCGGAGACGCCGGACAGTTTTTGCAGTACACGGGACTGCGCATAAGCGGAGAACTCCAGTCCGCCGTACTCTTTTTTAATGATCATCGCAAAAAAACGATGCTCTTTCAGATAAGCCCACAGTTCCGGCGGCAGATCCGCCAGTTCATGGGTAATCTGGAAATCGTTCGCCATCCGGCACGCTTCTTCTACCGGACCGTCGAGAAACGCTTGCTCTTCGGCAGTGAGTTGCGGTTGCGGATAGTTGTGCAGTTTTTTCCAGTCAGGCTTGCCCTGGAACAGATCGCCTTCCCACCAGGTTGTACCGGCATCAATCGCTTCTTTCTCAGTGCGCGACATCGGCGGCATGACCTTACGGAAGCCGCGGAACACCGGTGCGGAAATCATTGATTTTCGCATCGGTGTGAGGTTAAACGGCACGAGGATAATGGCCAGAGGAACCAACAGCCAGATGGACCACAGGCCAGCGACGCCAAGTGCGGCGGTCCAGGCGAGCAGAATCAGGCTGCTGAGAAATAAACTCACGCGGTGATAGAACAATGCGCCGAGCAGAACAACCGTAGCGATAATACTCAAAATCATCATAACGAAAAGCTCCCTTGCTTGTAGGAGGTCTGACCACTTGTGATGATTAGGTTGTAGTGGATGTAAAATCTTTTAGCAATGTGTTTACAAAATAATTACAACAAAGCTCACATTGTTGCCGTTTTTGGGGGCACGAAAAATCAAAAGCGTGAGGCGTTAATTCGGCTTATGCTTCTCGCCTGTACTGCTATCCGGTACACTGCATACTGTCATTTACATTCATGCTGAAGGATATCCTCATGTACCAGGATCTTATTCGTAACGAACTGAACGAAGCGGCGGAAACGCTGGCTAATTTTTTAAAAGATGACGCCAATATTCACGCCATTCAGCGCGCGGCGGTCCTGTTGGCTGACAGTTTTAAAGCGGGTGGTAAGGTACTTTCCTGCGGTAACGGCGGCTCCCATTGCGATGCGATGCACTTTGCTGAAGAGCTGACAGGTCGTTATCGTGAAAATCGTCCGGGCTACCCGGCAATTGCGATTTCTGATGTTAGCCATATATCCTGCGTCAGTAATGATTTTGGCTATGACTATATTTTCTCTCGTTACGTTGAGGCGGTAGGGCGCGAAGGCGATGTCCTGTTAGGGATCTCGACGTCGGGTAACTCTGGTAACGTGATTAAAGCGATTGCCGCGGCCCGTGAAAAAGGCATGAAAGTGATTACGTTGACCGGCAAAGACGGCGGCAAAATGGCGGGAACGGCGGATATTGAAATTCGCGTACCGCACTTCGGTTATGCCGATCGTATTCAGGAAATTCATATCAAAGTAATTCATATCCTGATTCAACTGATCGAAAAAGAGATGGTTAAATAACTATACCCGTCATACTTCAAGCTGCAGGTGCGTTGGTTGCGCTCAGAAACCCCAGTCACATAGTTATCTATGTTCCTGGGGATTTCCTCCCTTACCGCCTTCCTGCAACTCGAATTATTTAGGGTATAGCATATTGTTTTCTTTGATATTTTGAGATTTGATTGGCTGTAAAAATTACGCCTTCCCGCTTAAGGCGTTTGTGGAGGTGATGTATGTGCGAACTGCTTGGGATGAGCGCCAATGTGCCGACGGATATCTGCTTTAGCTTCACCGGACTGGTGCAGCGTGGCGGCGGAACCGGGCCGCATAAAGACGGCTGGGGAATTACCTTTTACGAAGGAAAGGGCTGTCGCACGTTTAAAGATCCGCAACCGAGCTACCATTCGCCGATTGCGAAACTGGTACAGAATTACCCGATCAAGTCCTGCTCGGTTATCGCCCATATCCGTCAGGCTAATCGCGGTGAAGTGGCGCTGGAAAATACACACCCTTTTACCCGGGAATTATGGGGACGCAACTGGACTTATGCTCATAACGGTCAGCTCAACGGTTATAAGTCGCTGGAAACCGGTAATTTTCGTCCGGTGGGGGAAACCGACAGCGAAAAAGCGTTTTGCTGGCTATTGCATAAATTAACGCAGCGTTATCCCCGCACGCCGGGCAACATGACAGCGGTATTTAAATATATTGCGACACTGGCGACGGTATTACGTGAAAAAGGCGTTTTTAACATGCTGCTGTCAGATGGGCGATATGTGATGGCGTTTTGCTCAACCCATTTGCACTGGATCACTCGCCGGGCGCCGTTTGGCGTAGCCACGCTGGTGGATCAGGATATGGAAATTGATTTCAGCTCACAGACCACGCCAAATGACGTGGTTACCGTGATTGCTACCCAGCCGCTAACGGGGAATGAAACCTGGCAAAAGATTATGCCAGGCGAATGGGCGTTATTTTGCCTCGGAGAGCGTATAATTTGAGGCCAGCTGTGGCTGAACGACTTCGTGACTCAACGGTTTGCTCACGACGTAACGTCCATCAACGATAGAAACAGTTGGCGGCTTATGCGTCTGTTCAAAATAATCGTAGCCGGGTTTTAGCTGCGCCCAGAAATCTTTGTAATATGAATATTTATGACGCTGCATATTGGCGTCGGTCATCCGGAACGGATAAATACTCACCTGCACGCTCGGCTGACCAAAGACCAGCGCGGCGGTGACAAACTGGAAAATCTCATCAATGCCGCTATCGGTCATGGCATAGCAGCCGACGGAAACACAGGCGCCGTGAATCATCAGATATTTACCATCATAGCCATGCGCGCGATCGTAGGCATTGGGAAAACCAATGTTGATGGCCTTATAAAAACGGCTGTCTGGCTTGAGTTGATTGCGCTGAACGCTGTAAAACCCTTCCGGACTTTTAAAATCGCCCTGACGGCGTTTCGGGCCTAACCCACCGGAATAGTTGCAAATTTTGTAGCTATCAAGCAACTGGTATTGCTCACCCATTTTGACGTAGAGATCAAGAGTGCGCTCTTCTTTAAAAATCTGAATATAGACCGGTGAGCCCATTAACTGCTGCTTATACTCTTTACTGACCGGCGTGACGGGGCTGCTGCTGCTCAGCAAACCGGCAAACGAGACGCACGGCATCAGAAGCATCGCAAGAAAAAATGCGATTTTACGCATACTGCTTGTTCCTTGATAAAACGGTTACACACGCCAGAACGGCAAAAGAGTCCCCAAATCGGAGTAATCTGGATTTGGAGCGCTCACATTAGCACCACGGCAGTTTTTCGCAAGTCCCCGTGTGTACGTTTACAATTTTCCCGCCGCTTTCGTCGTCATACCTTCGAATATGTCGCATTTTTAACGCGAATGTCTCTTTGCGCGCAATAAAACATACTGTACACTTAAACAGTATTGTGGGGGCGAGCGATGCGCAAAATCATACATGTTGATATGGACTGTTTTTTTGCCGCGGTAGAGATGCGTGATAATCCGGCGTTACGCGATATCCCCATTGCCATTGGCGGGAGTCGTGAGCGAAGAGGCGTTATCAGTACCGCCAACTATCCTGCGCGCCAGTTTGGCGTACGTAGCGCGATGCCGACCGCCATGGCGCTAAAGCTGTGCCCCCATCTCACCTTACTGCCTGGCCGCTTTGACGCCTATAAAGAGGCTTCGCGGCATGTACGTGACATCTTTTCCCGCTACACTTCACTGATTGAACCGCTCTCGCTGGATGAAGCCTGGCTGGATGTGACTGACAGCCCGCACTGTTATGGTTCGGCAACTCTGATCGCCAGGGAGATTCGTCAGACTATTTTCAATGAACTGCAACTCACCGCCTCCGCCGGCGTTGCGCCAGTGAAATTTCTGGCGAAGATCGCCTCCGATCTCAATAAACCGAACGGACAATATGTTATTACGCCAGCCGATGTACCCGGCTTTCTTAAAACGTTGCCGTTAGCCAAAATTCCAGGCGTGGGGAAAGTTTCCGCCGCTAAACTGGAAAATATGGGGTTAAGAACCTGCGGGGATATTCAACAGTGCGATCTGGCGATGCTTCTCAAACGCTTTGGTAAATTTGGCCGGGTATTATGGGAGCGTAGTCAGGGTATTGACGAGCGTGATGTTAACAGCGAAAGGCTGCGTAAATCGGTAGGTGTTGAGCGTACTCTGGCGGAGGATATTCATGAATGGTCGGACTGCGAGGCCATTATTGAACATTTATATCCGGAACTGGAGCGTCGTCTGGCTATAGTAAAGCCCGATTTACTGATTGCCCGACAGGGCGTTAAATTAAAATTTAATGATTTTCAGCAAACCACTCAGGAACATGTCTGGCCGCAATTAAATAAAGAAGACTTAATTACCACCGCCCGTAAAACCTGGGACGAGCGTCGCGGCGAGCGCGGCGTACGGCTGGTGGGGCTACATGTAACGCTGCTCGACCCTCAGTTGGAACGACAGTTGGTGTTAGGGTTATAAGTCAGGCTATTAAGATTTTATCACTATTACGATTGCGCCATCTAAATTTCAGTATTACTATACCCGCGTTTTCTCATTCTCAATAACTGCAAAGGAGGTTCATCATGACACTTTATTCTCTGAACGCACTTTGCAGACCTTTCCAGGATTAATTTTCTTTTATTGCCCTGGATTAGTCTGCCATTTCCTGATTTTTTAATTCATATATGGAATGGTATATGGGCAATTATATTCGTCCTTTATCAGATGTGGTATTTTCTATCGCATCAGATAACCTGTGGATCGAAGATTCCGCGATCCAACAATTATATACGACGGCTAAGTTAACCGGTATGAAACGCGTTATCGGGATGCCAGATCTGCATCCGGGGCGCGGCTACCCTATTGGCGCAGCCTTTTTCTCGCGTGGACGCTTTTATCCGGCGCTGGTCGGCAACGATATCGGCTGCGGCATGGCGTTATGGCAAACGGATATTTTAGGGCGTAAATATAACGCCGATAAACTGGAGAAGCGGCTGGCGTCGCTGCCTGACGTGGCGGACGCGCAGTGGCTGGAGGAGAATGTCCCCGCCGCAATGCAGCATCATTCGTGGCGCTCTGCGCTGGGTTCTATTGGCGGCGGCAATCATTTTGCCGAGCTGCAACAGGTCGATCGCATCGTCGATGCTGATTCGTTCGCTTTGTCGGGGTTGCAAAAAGCGCAGTTATTACTGTTGGTACACAGTGGTTCACGCGGTCTGGGGCAAGCTATCCTGCGTCGTCATGTGGAGGCGTTTTCGCATAACGGTTTGCCGGAAGATAGCGACGATGCGCGCCGCTACCTTGCAGAACATGACGATGCGCTGGCATTTGCCCGCAGTAATCGCGCGCTGATTGCCCGCCGGATACTGCAACAACTCAAGGCTGAGGGCGAACCGCGGCTGGATGTGGCGCATAACTTCGTTGAACCCTGTACTGTCGCGGGTGAGGCGGGGTGGCTGCACCGTAAAGGCGCTACGCCAGATGGGCAGGGACTGGTGATTATCCCCGGCTCGCGCGGCGATTATAGCTGGCTGGTGAAACCCGTCGTCAGCGAGGAGAGCCTCTTCTCCCTGGCGCACGGTGCGGGGCGCAAATGGATGCGTACCGAGTGTAAAGACCGGTTATCGGCAAAATTTACCCCGCGACAGCTCTGCCGTACCGGGATGGGTAGCCGGGTGATTTGCCGCGATCGCCAGCTCATTTATGAAGAAGCGCCGCAGGCGTATAAATCCATCGATAGCGTTGTGGATTGTCTGGCAGACGCCGGACTGATTACGCCGGTTGCCTGCCTGCGTCCGGTGCTGACGCTGAAAACCTCAGGGGAGAAAAGCGCATGATCTTACTGCAACTTTCTTCTGCGCAGGGACCGGACGAGTGTTGTCTGGCGGTAAAAAAAGCGCTGGATTGTCTGACGAAAGAAGCCGCCAGAGAAAAGGTATCGCTGACACGGCTTGAAACAGAGCCGGGACGATTACCAGACACGCTGCGTTCTGCGCTGGTCTCGCTGGACGGCGAAAAAGCCATGGCTTTCAGTGAACGTTGGTGCGGCACGTTACTGTGGATTTGTACCAGCCCGTATCGCCCGCACCATGGGCGAAAAAACTGGTACGTCGGCATTGGGCGCTTTTCCGCCGACGAGCACATACAGTCTGATGAGATTCGTTTCGAGACTCTGCGCTCTTCCGGCCCGGGTGGGCAGCACGTTAATAAAACCGACTCGGCAGTGCGGGCCACGCACCTGGCGAGCGGGATTAGCGTGAAGGTTCAGTCGGAGCGCAGTCAACATGCGAATAAGCGTCTGGCCCGGCTGCTGATTGCCTGGCGGCTGGAACAGCAACGGCAAAATGAGTGTGCGGCGTTGAAGTCTGAAAGGCGTCTGTTCCATCATCAGATTGAGCGCGGCAATCCGCTGCGGATATTTAAAGGAATGGCGTTTACGCCACAATAATTCGGTGTTACCGGCGCTGTTATAGGGCTGTCCGGCTATTCGCGTGTAGCCGCAGCGCTATTCAGCGCATCCAGGAGAGTTTATCTGGCAATAGATACCCGATATTCCATATTGATAGCCCGTTCCAGAAATGGGACGGGCATTTTAGCGCTTTCTTACTTCGCAGGAATCGCTTTCAGCAATTCGGTCAGCAGAGTCCAGTAGTGGCCGACGCTTTCGATATGTACCTGCTCATCCGGAGAGTGAGGTCCGGTAATGGTAGGCCCAATAGAAACCATGTCCATATCCGGATAGGGTTTCTTAAACAGACCGCATTCCAGGCCGGCGTGGATAATCTGGATGTTCGGTGTCTTGTTGAACAGACGCTGATAGGTTTCCCGCACCAGGTGCATGACCGGCGAGTTCGCATCGGGCTGCCAGCCAGGATAGCTGCCTTTTGCTTCGGTTTTCGCGCCAGCCAGCTTGCCCAGCGAATCCAGCATACTCACCACATAATCTTTACCGCTGTCGATTAGAGAGCGAATCAGGCAGTGAATTTCGACATTCGCATCAGACATTGTGACCACGCCAACGTTCAGCGATGTTTCCACTACGCCTTTCGCCACGTCTGAATTGCGGATCACGCCGTTCGGCGTTGCGTTCAGCAGGCGCACAAAGGTATCGCGTGACGGCGCGGTCAATGCGGCTTTATCACTGGCAACCTCATTGAGTTGCAGCGTCAGGTTTTTCTCTTTTTCCGCCAGTTCGTTTTTCAGAATATCCTGGTAAGCGTTCACTAATGTTTTCAGAGCGCCTACGTTGTCTGTGGCAACGGCGAGGGTAGCGAACGCTTCGCGCGGAATCGCGTTACGCAGCGTGCCGCCGTTGAAATCGATCAGACGCAGATCCAGTTCTTCTGCGTGCCCGGCCAGAAAACGCGCCAGCAATTTGTTGGCATTGCCAAGACCGAGGTGAATTTCACCACCGGAGTGGCCGCCTTTCAGGCCTTTCAGGGTTAGCTTAAAGCACGCAAATCCTGCGGGTACAGCTTCACGGGTCAACGGCAGATTAGAGGTAAAATCAATACCGCCTGCGCAGCCCATATAGATCTCACCTTCTTCTTCAGAGTCGGTGTTGATCAGGATGTCGGCCTGCAACCAGCCGGACTGGAGGCCGAACGCGCCATCCATGCCCGCTTCTTCGGTCATGGTCAGCAGCACTTCCAGCGGGCCGTGGACGACATTATCGTCAGCCAGTACCGCTAACGCAGAAGCCATTCCAATACCATTGTCGGCGCCGAGCGTAGTACCGCGCGCTTTAACCCATTCGCCATCAATATAAGGCTGGATAGGATCTGTAGTGAAGTCGTGAACGGTGTCGCTATTTTTTTGCGGCACCATATCCAGATGCGCCTGTAAAACGACCGGCTTGCGATTTTCCATACCTGCAGTGGCGGGCTTACGGATCAGAATATTACCGACCTGGTCGCGATCCACGTAAAGGCCTTTCTCTTTGGCCCAACTCACAATATGTTCCGCGAGTTGCTCTTCGTGATAGGACGGGTGAGGAATAGAACAGATTTTGGCAAAAATATCCCACAAAGGTTGTGGTGATAACTGAGACAGTTCAGACACGATAAGTCTCCTTGGCGGTGGTCTGAAAAACGTTCTTACAGGCCACAGGGTTAGCGGAATTGATAACTCTTACGAGATGCGACTGAGAATACCACTTTCTCCGCCTGCGGGTAGTATAAAGCATACAAAAAGAGGCGTGGATTCCGCTAAACACTGGTTTTTAGCGCGTCAGGTCTCTATAATCTCGCGCAACTATTTCCCCCTCGAACACTTTTTAAGCCGTAGATAAACAGGCTGGGACACTTCACATGAGCGAAAAATACGTCGTCACCTGGGACATGTTGCAGATTCACGCACGCAAACTGGCGAGCCGCCTCATGCCTTCAGAACAATGGAAAGGCATTATTGCCGTAAGTCGTGGCGGCCTTGTACCGGGCGCACTACTGGCGCGTGAATTGGGCATTCGTCATGTCGATACCGTATGCATCTCCAGCTACGATCACGATAACCAGCGCGAACTGAAAGTGCTGAAACGTGCAGAAGGCGACGGCGAAGGCTTTATCGTCATCGACGATCTGGTCGATACCGGCGGTACCGCCGTCGCGATTCGCGAAATGTACCCTAAAGCGCATTTCGTCACGATTTTCGCTAAACCGGCGGGCCGTCCGCTGGTTGATGATTATGTTATTGATATTCCTCAGAACACCTGGATTGAACAGCCCTGGGATATGGGGGTGGTATTTGTACCGCCGATTTCAGGTCGTTAATCAGCAGCTTTTCAGAGCGCCCGGCAATGCCGGGCGCTGTTTTATTGGTTACAATAAGCCTCTATGAGTATCCAAGGAGGCTGCACGAATGACACAGGCTAACCTCAGCGAAACCCTGTTCAAACCCCGCTTTAAACATACTGAAACGTCTACCCTTGTCCGTCGGTTCAATCGTGGGTCGCAGCCGCCCATGCAATCCGCGCTGGACGGTAAGAACGTCCCGCACTGGTATCGCATGATAAACCGCCTGATGTGGATTTGGCGCGGCGTTGACCCACGAGAAATCCTTGATGTGCAGGCGCGCATTGTGATGAGCGACGCAGAGCGAACGGATGATGATTTATACGATACGGTCATCGGTTACCGCGGCGGCAACTGGATTTATGAGTGGGCAAAGCAGGCGATGGACTGGCAGCAGAAAGCCTGTCAGGAACAGGACGCCATGCGCAGCGGACGCTACTGGCTTCATGCCTCAACGCTCTATAACATTGCCGCCTACCCGCATTTGAAGGGCGATGAGCTGGCGGAGCAGGCGCAGGCGCTGGCGAATCGCGCCTATGAAGAGGCCGCGCAGCGGTTGCCAGGCTCGTTACGTGAAATGGAATTTGCCGTTCCTGGCGGTTCGCCTGTCACCGCGTTTTTACATATGCCGAAAGGGGATGGCCCGTTTCCGACGGTGCTCATGTGCGGCGGCCTGGACGCCATGCAAACCGACTATTACACCCTGTATGAACGCTATTTCGCGCCGCGCGGTATCGCGATGTTAACGCTTGATATGCCTTCGGTTGGATTTTCATCAAAGTGGAAATTAACCCAGGATTCCAGCTTGCTCCACCAGCATGTGTTAAAAGCGCTTCCTAATGTCCCTTGGGTGGATCATACCCGTGTTGCGGCGTTTGGTTTCCGTTTTGGCGCCAACGTTGCGGTGCGTCTGGCCTATCTGGAAGCGCCGCGTTTGAAAGCGGTGGCTTGCCTGGGGCCGGTGGTCCATGCGCTACTTAGCGATCCGCAACGACAGAGCACGGTGCCGGAGATGTATCTGGATGTGCTGGCCAGCCGTCTGGGTATGCATGATGCTTCGGATGAGGCGCTGCGTGTGGAGCTCAATCGCTATTCGTTGAAAGTACAGGGGCTACTGGGTAGACGTTGTCCTACGCCAATGCTTTCCGGCTTCTGGAAAAACGATCCTTTCAGCCCGGAAGAAGAGTCTCGCTTAATTACAACATCATCTTCAGACGGTAAGCTGATAGAGATCCCTTTTAACCCGGTGTACCGCAATTTTGACCGCGCGCTGCAAGAAATTACCGACTGGATTAATCATAGATTGTGTTAATAGATTGATAAATTCTATTGATTTGGTAAAACAGTTGCTTCATTAAAGGAGATCGCAATGACGTTACCGAGTGGACACCCGAAAAGTAGATTGATCAAGAAATTTACCGCGCTTGGCCCCTATATCCGGGAAGGGCAGTGCGAAGACAATCGTTTTTTTTTCGATTGCCTGGCAGTTTGCGTCAACGTGAAGCCCGCGCCAGAGAAGCGTGAATTTTGGGGCTGGTGGATGGAGCTGGAAGCACAAGAGAAACGCTTCACTTATCGTTATCAGTTTGGTTTGTTTGATAAAGAGGGCAACTGGACCGTAGTGCCGATTAACGAAACCGAAGTGGTGGAGCGACTGGAATACACGCTACGCGAGTTTCATGAAAAACTACGCGACCTGCTGATTTCTATGGAGCTGGCGCTGGAGCCGTCTGACGATTTCAACGACGAGCCGGTAAAACTGTCGGCATAACCCTGCTGCCATGCCTGATGGCGTAGCGCCATCAGGCACAATGCGACTTATCAGAACTGGTAGGTCAACCCTATTGCCACAATATCATCGTCATTAATGCCTAACGTGTTATCGCTATCAAGCTGATTGATTTTGTAATCTACAAACGCGGACATATTTTTGTTGAAATAATAGGTTGCACCAACGTCAATGTAATTCACCAAATCCTCACTGCCGACGCCCTCAATATCTTTGCCTTTTGACAGCACATAGCCTAATGACGGACGCAGACCAAAATCAAACTGATACTGGATAACTGCCTCGAAGTTTTGGGTTTTATTGGCAAATCCGCCGGAAACTGGCGTCATGTTGCGGGTTTCTGAATAGAAAGTCGCAATATAAATATCATTCGCGTCATACTTAACACCCGTAGCCCAGGCTTCGGCTTTATCGCCCGTACCGCGGCGCTGCAGATTTTGCTCCCTGGTGCGATCGGAGAGAGTATAAGCGCCGCTGACGGCAAAATCACTGCCGCCGAAATCATAGCTCACGGCAGTACCGAAGCCGTCGCCGTTTTGCTTTTTCACATCGCGATCTTCGTTTTTCCCCTGATACTGTAAGGTAAGATCCAGTCCATCAACGATGCCGAAGAAATCGGTATTGCGGTAAGTCGCCAGCCCGCTGGCGCGTTTAGTCATAAAATTATCGGTCTGGGCGGAAGAGTCGCCGCCGAATTCGGGAAACATATCCGTCCAGGCCTCAACATCGTACAGCGCGCCCAGGTTACGTCCATAGTCAAAAGAACCGATATCTTTTAATTTCAGGCCAGCAAAGGCCAGGCGGGTTTTTTGCTGGGACGAATCACTTTCGGCTTTATTACCGGCAAACTCAGCTTCCCAGCGCCCGTAGCCGGTCAATTGATCGTTAATTTGCGTTTCGCCTTTAAAACCAAAACGAACGTAGCTTTGATCGCCATCTTTGCTGTCATAATCGCTCATATAGTGCATGGCTTTAACTTTTCCATACACATCAAGCTTATTACCGTTTTTATTGTAAACCTCGGCGGCGTGAACAGATGCTGATGCGATGATACTCACCACTATTGCCAGAGTGCTCTTATTCATTTCCATTCCTGTTTTAATTACGCGCTATGATTTGTCGGGAGACCCGGTAAAAAACAGGAAGGTTTTTAACGTTCGGTAATGAAAGATTTATGACAAAGTGAGAATTTTTTTAAAAAAATATGTTTAATTGTTGCGGTAATAAAATGGTCAAATTCCGCCGCTACGCTTGCTGATCCTGCGCAACAAAATTTCACGCTATGCGTACAGGTTGTTGGCAACCGGAGCCAGTCCTGCTAAAACGTTCATTTGGTCTTTATTTCTTATTTTGAACGGCAGAGAATCATGAGTGACAGCCAGACGCTGGTCGTAAAACTCGGCACCAGCGTGCTAACAGGCGGA
Organism: Salmonella sp. SAL00670; assembly: GCF_046552235.1. Classification (NCBI taxonomy): domain Bacteria; kingdom Pseudomonadati; phylum Pseudomonadota; class Gammaproteobacteria; order Enterobacterales; family Enterobacteriaceae; genus Salmonella; species Salmonella sp. SAL00670. The sequence goes on along the minus strand of NZ_JBGDUO010000003.1, from coordinate 493,440 downwards.
TCGCGCCGCCTGAACCGTGCCCATATCGTAGAACTTGTCCGCCAGTGCGCGCAGCTACACGCCGCGGGACATCGTATTGTTATTGTTACCTCTGGCGCGATTGCCGCCGGACGTGAACATCTCGGCTACCCGGAACTGCCGGCAACAATTGCCTCTAAACAGCTTCTGGCGGCGGTAGGGCAAAGCCGCTTGATTCAACTGTGGGAGCAGTTGTTTTCAATTTACGGTATCCATATCGGGCAGATGCTGTTGACGCGTGCGGATATGGAAGACAGAGAGCGCTTTCTGAACGCCCGCGATACGCTACGTGCATTACTGGATAACCATATTGTGCCGGTTATCAATGAAAATGATGCCGTTGCGACAGCGGAAATTAAAGTGGGCGACAACGATAACCTCTCCGCGCTGGCGGCGATCCTGGCAGGCGCGGATAAACTGCTGCTGCTGACCGATCAGCAAGGATTATTTACCGCCGATCCGCGTAGCAATCCGCAGGCGGAGCTTATCAAAGATGTGTATGGCGTTGACGATGCGCTGCGCTCTATCGCGGGAGACAGCGTTTCCGGGCTGGGAACCGGTGGTATGAGCACTAAGCTTCAGGCGGCAGACGTGGCCTGTCGCGCGGGTATTGATACGATTATTGCCTCAGGCAGTAAACCGGGCGTGATCGGCGATGTGATGGAGGGGATTTCCGTCGGCACCCGTTTTCATGCGCAAGCCTCGCCGCTGGAGAACCGCAAACGCTGGATCTTCGGCGCGCCGCCGGCAGGCGAAATTACGGTTGATGAAGGCGCGACCGCGGCAATGCTGGAACGTGGCAGTTCACTTCTGCCAAAAGGCATCAAAAGCGTGACGGGCAATTTCTCGCGGGGGGAGGTCATCAGAATTTGTAACCTGCAAGGGCGTGATATCGCTCATGGCGTCAGCCGTTATAACAGTGATGCTCTGCGGCGGATAGCCGGTCACCACTCTCAACAAATCGATGCGATTCTGGGCTATGAATATGGACCGGTCGCTGTTCATCGTGATGACATGATTACTCGATAAGGAACAGGCATATGCTGGAACAAATGGGCATTGCTGCTAAAGCGGCGTCGTATAAGCTGGCGCTGCTCTCCAGCGGCGAAAAAAATCGCGTGCTGGAAAAAATAGCCGATGAACTGGAAGCGCAAATGGAAAGTATCCTCAGCGCGAACGTACAAGATGTTGAGCAGGCGCGAGCCAATGGCCTGAGCGAAGCGATGCTGGACCGCCTGGCGCTGACCCCTGCGCGTCTGAAAGCGATTGCTGACGATGTGCGCCAGGTCTGTAATCTCGCCGACCCGGTCGGGCAGGTGATCGACGGCGGTCTGCTGGACAGCGGGCTACGTCTGGAGCGCCGCCGCGTGCCGTTGGGCGTGGTTGGCGTTATCTATGAGGCGCGTCCGAATGTTACCGTTGATGTGGCTTCTTTGTGTCTGAAAACCGGTAATGCGGTGATTCTACGCGGTGGGAAAGAGACGCATCGCACGAATGCCGCAACCGTTCGTGTCATTCAGAAGGCGCTGAAAGCTTGCGGTTTACCGGAAGCGGCGGTTCAGGCGATTGATAATCCGGATCGTTCGCTGGTCAATGAAATGCTGCGTATGGATAAGTACATCGATATGCTGATCCCGCGCGGCGGCGCAGGCTTGCATAAACTGTGCCGCGAGCAATCCACCATTCCGGTGATTACCGGCGGGATTGGCGTGTGCCATATTTTTGTTGATAGCAGCGCAGATATCGCCCCGGCTCTGAAGATTATCGTCAACGCCAAAACCCAGCGCCCGAGCACCTGTAACACGGTGGAAACCTTGCTGGTGCATCAGGACATCGCAGAACGCTTTTTGCCTGCGCTGAGCAAGCAGATGGCGGAGAGCGGCGTGACGTTGCATGGGGATGAAACCGTCATGCAGGTACTGCATGGCCCTGCCAAACTGGTGCCGCTGAAACCGGAAGAGCTGGATAACGAGTTTCTGTCTCTGGATCTGAACGTTGTGGTGGTCGAAAATATGGATGGCGCTATCACCCACATTCGCGAACATGGCACTCAGCACTCCGATGCGATTTTGACGTGTGATATGCATAATGCTGCGCGTTTCGTGAACGAAGTGGATTCCGCTGCGGTTTATGTCAACGCCTCTACCCGTTTTACCGATGGCGGGCAGTTTGGGCTTGGCGCAGAAGTGGCGGTCAGCACGCAGAAATTACATGCCCGCGGTCCGATGGGGCTTGAAGCGCTTACCACCTATAAGTGGATCGGCTTTGGCGATGGTACGATTCGTGCGTAATTAATGACGAGCGGTGCAAAAATAGCCGGTTGAGTAGCAAGGCTATTGACGCACCGCCCGGTTAGTTTTAACCTTCTACCCCGTGATTCACCCGCGTGAACACACCCTTCTCAGGGCCGATATAGCTCAGTTGGTAGAGCAGCGCATTCGTAATGCGAAGGTCGTAGGTTCGACTCCTATTATCGGCACCATTTCAAGTTCCTCAAACGTCCGTATTCATCCATAAATACACTGATTTATAACGACTTTATTGCTTTTTTGTCCATCACCGTCCGTAACCATCCAGTAGAATCCGACACTGAATGTGTATAGGATTGTGTATATGTTCCTGTTCGGTCTTGGATTCCTATCCACATGCCTTTAAACGATATGCAGATTCGCCGCGCTAAGCCTGAAACTAAAGCCTATACACTCGGAGATGGGCAAGGGTTGTCATTGCTAATTGAACCTAATGGAAGCAAGAGCTGGCGGTTCCGTTATCGTTTTGCCGGTAAGCCAAAAATGATCTCGCCGGGTGTGTATCCGACGATCACACTTGCAAATGTCAGTTCTCGTCGTGATGATGCCCGAAAACTTGTGGCAGAAGGAAAGAGCTGTGATCCTACCCGCGTAATATGGGCACAACCCTAAGCGAGGTTCTGGTTTTCAAATTGTTCCGGACTGAGACCGCCACAGGCACTGTGACGACGCCACCGATTGTAATCACACTCACTATAATTAAACACTGCTGTCCGCATTATTTCCCGGCTGACTAAGTCCTCTCCGTGGATACATTCCACCCTCAGCGTATGGAAGAAGCTTTCCGCACAGGCATTGTCGTAACAACAACCTCTGGCGCTCATACTTCCCCGCAGATTATGGCGTTTCAGTAAGCTCTGGTAATCCGTTGAACAGTACTGACCGCCTCTGTCTGTATGCACGATGACATTTTCCGGACATTTACGCCGCCACAGCGCCATCTGTAACGCATCGCAGGCAAGCTGTGCTGTCATCCGCGAAGACATCGACCAGCCAATGACTGACCGCGACCACAGATCGATAACCACGGCCAGATAAAGCCAGCCTTCACCAGTGCGAAGATACGTGATGTCACCCACCCACTTCTGATTCGGGCCGCTGGCGTAAAAGTCCTGCTTCAGCAGATTCTCTGAGACTGGCAGACCATGTTTGCGGTAACTGACCGGACGGAACCGGCGCGAGGCTTTCGCCCGCAGCCCCTGCCGACGCAGGCTGGCCGCCACGGTTTTCACGTTGAACTGGTAACCCTGAGCACGAAGCTCATCCGTCAGGCGTGTGCTGCTTGCGTGGCTTTTTGGTGGTTGATGCTGGTTTTGTCATGTGAGTCACCTCTTACTTGTGAGTTTACTCACTTAGTCGCGTGTCCACTATTGCTGGGTAAGATCAATGGCCTCGCTGACCAGTCATGACATGAACGCCGTGCATATCCAGGATCTTCTTGCGGTGGATACGTTTATTCCCCGCGCGGTACAGGGTGGCATTGCCGGGGAATGTTCAATGGAAAACGCCGTTGGCATTGCGGCGATGGTGAAATCCGATCGCTTACAGATGCAGGCTATCGCCAGCGAGCTAAGCGCCCGGTTAAATACCCCAGTTGAAGTCGGTGGTGTGGAAGCCAACATGGCTGTGGCTGGCGCGTTAACGACGCATGGATGCGCCGTGCCGCTGGCGATCCTCGATTTAGGCGCAGGATCCACCGATGCCGCCATTATCAATAACGATGGCGCAGTACGGCGTTGTCGCCGGGCAGGGTAATATCCGTGGTACTGAAGGCCCGCGCAATGCGGTAGCGACCGGGCTGGTTTTAGCCGGAGAAGCCAAAAAATAGTGCAGAAAACAGCCGCGCAAGCGTTTAGCTGCGGGGTAAGTCAAAGAAAGGCGATGTTCTCTTTGATATCCCGGCGGAGTTGGGTACATAGTATCAAGGTGTCTCTCACGTGGTTAATTTTAAGGATAAGAGCATGCCAACAGCAATTGAAAAAGCCTTGGATTTTATTGGTGGTATGAATACTTCGGCGCCAGTGCCCCATTCAATGGATGAAAGCACCGCTAAGGGAATTCTAAAGTATTTGCATGACTTAGGTGTGCCAGCGAGTCCGGAAGTTGTGATGGCACGGGGTGAGCAGGAGGGATGGAATCCTGAGTTCACGAAAAAAGTGGCCGGATGGGCAGAAAAAGTCGCCTCCGGTAACCGCATCCTTATCAAAAACCCAGAGTATTTTTCGACCTATATGCAGGAGCAGCTCAAAGAACTCGTGTGAGCTGACTATCGAATAAAACGCTAACGGACGTTTCCATCTAAGGATGGCGGCGTCCAGAAGGGGTTGCCAGTGACAGTTTTGGACTGCCGATTCATTTCTTTTCGTCAAATTAATGTCTATATATTTATTGAATAAATATATAGTTCATAACTTACTACGTTGCCATTACCGCGTCATTCTTAGATGATCTACATTTCATAAAACACTTGATTCCATTTCGTCTCTATTAAGAAAAATAAAATGTGAACGCTGTCAATTCTGTAAACGTAAAAGATAAATATTGTATACACGGATGTTTGTTGGCAAACAGGCAGATGGCAATCAGGATCTTTTACGGAACATTGTGTATGAAAAAATAATATTGAAGAGACAATAGGTAAGTACTTGCCTATTTTAATGATATTACCTCTGGCGGGTTTGGCAGAGTTAGCTTCTTTATATTCAATCCAGGCTTTATTACCAAAGTTAAGTGAGGTTTATAATATCCCATTGAATCAGGTAGGGATGATTTTGTCTGCTGAGGTGGGGTTTCTGGCATTAGCCATGTTATTTAGCGGCACGTTATCTGACCGTTTTGGGCGAAAGCCAATCATTTTTTATTCGTTGCTGGCAGGAGGTATTTTAACTCTATTGTGCGCAACTGCATCATCATGGCCGATGCTGGTGGTATACCGCGCTTTGCTCGGCATTGCAGTAAGTGGTATTACGGCGGCCGTTACAGTCTATATCAGTGAAGAAGTCTCTCCTGCTTTGGCAGGGATTGTTACTGGATATTTTATTTTTGGCAATTCGCTAGGGAGTATGTCTGGTCGTGTGTTTGCAACTTTGATGATGGAGCATGTATCTATAGATACGATTTTCTTTATCTTCGGTGGTGTTCTGATTGCTATGGCACTCGCGGTGAAGTTGTTTCTCCCGACATCCCGACAGTTTGTTCCTACACCTTCACTACAGCTTGGTGCAGTGTTGAAAGGCGGGTTGGAACATTTTAAGAATATCCGCGTATCATTATGTTTTGTCATTGGATTTATTCTTTTCGGCTCTTTTACGTCCATCTTTAATTTTCTGGCGTTTTACCTGCATCGACCGCCTTATGAGCTGAGCTACACCTGGATAGGTTTGATTCCAGTTAGCTTCTCATTAACTTTTTTTCTTGCGCCATATGCTGCCCGTGTCGCGTTGAATATTGGGTCGATGAATGCGCTCAGTATGCTGATCATCTGTATGATGGTCGGTGCATTTCTCACGCTAATCGCCCCTTCTCTGTGGGTTTTCATTTCAGGTATCGTTTTACTGTCAGTCGCATTTTTCTCTGCTCATTCCACCGTATTAGCCTGGGTCAGTTCACGGAGTCCAAACGCAAAAGGACAGGCGACATCGTTTTATCTACTTTGCTACTACTCTGGCGGTGCAGTAATGGGGTATTTAAACGGGTATCTTTTCTCCTGGCAGGGATGGAATGCTATTGCGGCATCATGTCTGATGATGCTGGGGATAGGATTATTTATCTGCCGGTTTATTTTCGCAAAATATGAGAAACAACCGCAAATCAAAAAACAGTCAGTTCAGGAGAGTTTCTGATTATAGACACGAAGTGTGTTTTTATACTTTCCATAATGGAATCATCATTTTTTCATTAATGTGTCACTATAGCTAAAAGCTTAAACTGTGAATATTTGGCTACCCGGATATTCGTTGCTCCAGGAATATATATGTCTGCTAAAACGCTGTATGAAAAATTAGTTGAGTCACATACCATTCGTGAACTTGATAACGAAGGACATGTTTTACTTTATATTGATCGTTCAATACTGAATGAATATACCAGCCCGCAGGCATTTAGCGGGTTAAGAGAACGCGGCCGCACCGTTCGGCACCCCGACACGTTTTTATTGAATATTGACCATGTTAATCCCACGCGGTCGCAACGGGATATCTTAATGACCGATCCGGGAGGACAGCTACAGGTTGATTACTTTCGGGAAAATGCCGCTGACTTTGGCATCACATTATTTGATGTGCTGGATCCGCGTCAGGGGATTGAACACGTGGTTGCTCATGAACAAGGGCTAGTGATGCCTGGCATGGTGATCGCCGCCGGGGATAGTCACACGACAACCTACGGTGCATTTGGCGCGCTGGGCTTTGGTATCGGGACGTCGGAAATTGAACATCTGCTGGCCACGCAGACGCTGGTTTACCGCAAGCTCAAAACCATGCGCGTATGTGTTCAGGGAGAGCTACCTTTCGCCTGTTCCGCAAAAGATATTGTTCTTGAATTGCTTGAACGTATTGGCGCTGATGGCGCGACGGGATATGCCATTGAATTTGTGGGTGAGGCCATCAGCGCGTTGAGCGTTGAAGGACGAATGACGCTCTGCAACATGGCGGTAGAAGCGGGGGCGCGTGGTGCCATTATTGCGCCGGATAAAAAGGTTTTTGACTATATCTACGGTAAACCGCAAATGCCTGTAGGTGAACTCTGGCAGCAGGCATTGCTGGAATGGTCACAGTTGAGCAGCGATGCTGATGCGGTATTTGATAAGACGGTGGCGATCAACTGCCATGATCTTGAGCCTAAAGTCACTTGGGGAATCAGTCCGGATCAAACAGGTTCCATCACCGGACGTGTTCCTTTCCCGGAACAGGAAACCAATCCGCTTAAGCGCCTGGCGCTTGAGAAGGCCCTTCATTACATGGGATTAACGGCTGGCATGTTGCTGAAAGATATTCGTATCTCTCACGCTTTTATTGGTTCATGCACAAATGGTCGCATTGAGGATTTGCGTGCCGTTGCGAAGGTGCTTGAAGGGCGCAAAATCGCCAGCCATGTTCGCGGGATCATTGTGCCTGGTTCAACAATGGTAAGACGCCAGGCGGAAGAAGAAGGACTGGCGAAAATCTTTATTGCTGCCGGTTTTGAATGGCGGCAGTCGGGTTGCTCAATGTGCCTTGCGATGAATGAAGATGTGTTGTCGCCCGGCGATCGCTGTGCATCAGGTACGAACCGTAATTTCCCTGGACGACAGGGCGCTGGAGCAAGAACGCATTTGATGAGCCCGGCGATGGTTGCGGCGGCGGCGGTAGCGGGGCATCTGGTCGATGTTCGGTCATTACTTCAGGCAGGGGAATAAGATGGATACGTTTAAGCAAATCAGCGGGCGAATTGCGCCGATGCTGGAACCGAATATCGACACTGATGTGATTATGCCAAAACAGTTCCTGAAAGGGATCGATCGCCAGGGGCTGGATAAAGGGGTGTTTTTCGATCGTCGCTTTATGGCTGGCGGCCAACCAAATCCTGATTTTATTCTGAACATGCCGGGCTGGCAGAGCGCGACATTCCTGCTGGTTGGCCCCAATTTTGGCTGTGGATCGAGTCGTGAACACGCCGTATGGGGATTAAAACAACTGGGAATACGGGGGCTGATAGGTAGCACATTTGCAGGCATTTTCGATGATAACTGCCAACGCAACGGGATCCTCACGGTCTCATTAGATGAACCTGCTTTGGCGCGCCTGGCGCAGCTTGCCGCGAGTGCTGATACCAATTCTATCACTGTTTCACTCGATCGCTGCGAAATTACGACGGCAGAGGAAACGATCTCCTTTGTGATCAGTGAACTCAAACGGGCGATGCTGGCCGCAGGCGAAGATGCGATAGCCTGGACATTGCAATACTTGCCGGAGATTGAAAATTTTGAGGTTGCGCATTATTCACGGCGGCCGTGGTTAAAACGCCCTGCATCCCCGCGCGGTTAAGGAAGAAGACTGCAATGAAACTGGTTCAATATCTTGTGAACGGTGGCAAACGCTACGGCATTATGCAGGAAACCGGAATAATTGATCTCTCGCAGCGGCTTGGCGACAAATATCCCACTTTGAAATCTCTACTGTGCGCTAATGCGCTGACAGATGCGGCGTTATGGTGTGATGAGCCGGCGGATTATTACTACCAGGAAGTCACTTTTCTGCCGGTGATTGACGATCCGCAGAAGATCATCTGTGTCGGAATGAATTATGCCGATAAGCGTATTGAGTTTAATGAAACCAACCCGGCCCCAACCCTTTTTGTCCGCTTTGCGGATTCTCAGACCGGGCATAATGGCATGCTGCTGAAGCCTGAAAATACCAATGAGTTCGACTACGAAGGTGAATTAGCCGTAGTGATTGGGCGGCGATGCTCCCGGGTCAGCGCTGAGGATGCTTTAGATTATGTCGCCGGATACAGCTGCTATATGGATGGTTCAGTGAGGGACTGGCAGCATAGCTGGTTTACGGCTGGAAAAAACTGGCCTTCGACAGGATCATTCGGTCCGTGTCTGGTGACCACAGACGACATTCCCGATCCCCAGATGCTACGTTTACTGACACGACTAAACGGGCGGGAGGTGCAGAACGAATCTACGGCAAATATGATCCATCCTATCGCTTCACTCATTGCTTATATAAGCACCTTTACTCTGCTTTCCCCTGGCGACACGATCCTCACAGGGTCGCCTGGTGGAGTGGGCAAAAAACGCGTTCCACCGCTGTTTTTACACGATGGTGATGTTATTGAAGTTGAGATTGAACATATTGGAACCCTGCGCAATGTCGTCCGGGATAGCCGTTATTTAACATCATCTGTTAGCTGGCATGACGGGAGAAAGTGATGAGTACACTGATTGAATGCGGCGCCTCTCCGTTTATTCCGGGGTTTGCGCTCAAGGATGTTCGTCTGGAAAATGGTCTGACGGTAAGAGTGGCTATCGGAGGCAGCGGTTCACCTTTGGTACTGCTACATGGGCATCCGCAGAATCATACAACATGGCGGAAAGTCGCACCGACATTGGCGCAAAATCATACAGTCATTTTGCCGGATTTGCGTGGCTATGGCGACAGCGATAAACCAACGAGCGATCCGGCGCACCGTACCTATTCAAAGCGCACCATGGCGCAGGATATCGTCATGTTAATGGATGCGCTCGGCTTTTCCCGTTTTGCCTTTGTAGGGCATGATCGTGGCGGACGCGTAGGACACAGGCTCGCGCTGGATTATCCGGATCGTGTGACCTGTTGTACTTTTATCGACATTGCTCCAACCGCGACGATGTACGCCTTGACCGATAAATCCTTTGCTACGCGTTACTTTTGGTGGTTTTTCCTGATTCAACCTTTCCCGTTACCCGAAACGATGATTGCGCACGATCCGGCATTTTTTCTGCGTAAGCATATTTCTGGTCAGCTAAAAATAGAGGGCGCGACCTCGCAGGAAGCATTCAATGAATACCTGCGCTGTTACCAGAACCCTGAGATGATCCACGCGATCTGTGAGGACTACCGGGCTGCTGCGACGATTGATTTGGACGATGATGCCGCAGATACGTCGGCGCGTATCCGGTGTCCGTTACAGTTGCTGTGGGGAGGGCTGGGAACGGTAGGGCAACTATATGATGTGGTTGGTACCTGGAAAGAAAAGGCGCTAAACGTTCAGGGGGAAGCATTGCCTTGCGGACACTCCCCGCAGGAAGAGTGTCCTGAGTACTTTATCCAGAAACTTCAGTCCTTTTTACATTCAGTGTTATAACTCGGTCATCCTTTGCAACTTCGCACTGATGCTATGAAAACGACACCTGTAGGAAAAAAACATCGCCAGCCCCTTGAGGGCTGGCCTTCTGTTGAAGATCTTTTCGTTTTTGTCACCGTTGCTCGCAACGGTGGATTTGCCCGGGCAGCGCTGGAGCTGGGGTTATCTCCCTCCTATATCAGCAAACGTATCGCTATCCTTGAAAAATGTCTCAACGCCCGGCTTTTTTTTCGAAATAACAGAGTGATGCGTCTCACACCGGAAGGCGAAAATGCGCTGTGTGGGGCTATGCAGGTCGTCAGTGAAATGGATGGCTTTGTCAGTCGTTTGGATAATCAACGTGGTGTGTTGGCTGGTAATATCACCATCAACTGCTCATTTGGTTTTGGGCATAAATATGTCGCAGAGGCGCTGTCGTCATTTATGATCGCCTATCCTGATATTACGGTAAAACTCACGCTAACGGATCGTGAAGTGGATCTGGTGGAAGAGGGGATCGATATTGAAATTCGCGTTGGGGATGATATCAACGAATTGTATATCGCACGGCAGTTAGCCACTAATCGACGGATCCTGTGTGCTTCCCCTGAATACCTCGAACGCCACGGCAAGCCAGAGTCTGTTAGTGCGCTTGTGCAGCACGATTGCCTAATGATTCAGGAAAAAAACTCGGCATTTGGCAATTGGATATTAACGGACGGTAAGCAGCAGACACATTGCCGACTAAACGGTTTTCATTCTTCCAACAGCGGCAGTGTGGTGCTTATTTGGGCCCTGAAAGGCCATGGCATTACATTGCGGTCGGAATGGGATGTTGCGCAGTATATTGAACGAGGTGAGCTGGTTCGCGTGTTGCCTCAGTGGTATCAGGAAGCGAATATCTGGGCTGTATATACCCGGCGTTCATCAAGTTCTGATCGTATCAAAATCTGCATCGATTTCCTCACGGAGCATCTTGCACAATGCTTGCCAGGCGGTAAAGCACCGGGCGTACTGTGATCAGTCGGCGCCAACTGTCGTGGCGCCAGATGCTCTGACTTACGTTTACTGTTAGGTGTTCTTTTTGCCAGCACCCAGTAGCTTTTAGGGCGTTGCGTTGGTGGCGCGGTTTTGTTTCCGCTATCGTGGCGAAGTTATCTTTTATCCCACCACGCGGCCCAACCTCCACATAGATACCTCCATTATTACCGGATTTCTCACCTGGTTTTAACGTCATATTTTATCTCCTGATTTTTGGGTGACGATTATCGGAGGTTGAGAATTCTATTGGTATCGGCTGGATGGCATTGTAAGTATCACACACTCACTCCATAACAATCAGATTGATTGAGCGACTACTTTAGCTCAATAGATATGTGTTCATCTTAAGCGTATTATCGCAGGTTGGCAATTAAAATCCTTTTAAAAAACAATACCATCCATCAATTCAATATGCTGATTTTTCGAGGTTTTCTCAAATTTAGTTATGCTTATGTAATGCTACCTAACTGACTAAAAGTAATGCTCTTTTCACACAAAAGCCTTAACAGAGGAAACGCAATATTACGTGACTTAATGCCTCTGCTCATTCTCATTAGTTATACCAATGTAATGTTTTCTCACAGCAAAAGAGAAGTAGCTACCTGTGCAGCATTATAGGCGGAAAATCCATTGGGGGTATTACCAAAGATGAAATAGAAAATTAATATTATTAATTAAATGAATATGAAATAGGTATTGTTCCTGTTATCGTTACAACCTTTTCTGTCATAACAATCTTCTCATTTTCTTTCTCGCATACTTGCTGAGCATGGTATAAATGTCTATGAGGACGTCAGCTCGGAAAGCATTCGTTCTGCATGGTATGCCTTTCGCTATTCTCAGGGGCGTGAAATGAAAGTTTTCTTTGATGGAGTCTATATAAGCATATGAAATTGATAATAATTCTCCTTCTCGCGCTATTCCCGTTATGTTCATCTGCCAGCAATCATTATGCCCTTGTTTTTGAAAATAACACGATACTACTTGTTTTAAATCTTAAATGTTCTCCCTGTGATTTAAACTGCGCAAATATTCAATATCAGCTTTTCAATAAAGAGACGGAGTCTGTTATTTCAGGGGCTGCTAAGCCTGTGACAACGGGCATCGAAAATAATTTTCGTGGTTATATGATGCGTAATAATAATACGTTCTACACATTAATTGAATCAGATAATGAAAACGTATGGGATATGTCTGTTGAGGAGAAGGGAACTCAACAGAACAAAGATGCCGTGCAAAAAGTAAAATATCAGCTTAATGCTATTTTTGACAATGGTACATGCTGAGTCTGGCTTGCCTCAGGGATACGATCGTATCCCTGAATATTTCCCATCAAAACTCAGGAATAAAATCACTCTTACTAATATATTTTTCCAGTATGGCGGTATATTGTCGCCAGTTCCCGGAATCATTGATTACTGCATAATTTATCGATGCTCCCGGCGTTGGCGAGCGTGTTAGCGGCACATCAAGTGCTGTTTTCGGCGCAACCATGATATCGCCGATACTTTTCTTGTTATCCATCGTTAACGTTAAACTCATATACCACGAGGTGGGGTTAACTATCCGTATAGTATTCTCTTTAGCAATAAAGCGTAATTTTTTCTCCTCCGCTTCCGTGGGCGCTTTTAGCCCAGTCGGGCGAATTAAAATTTTTAGCCTCAAACGAAGCGGTAACACCAGTTTTCGCGGGTGGTTTTTAATGTCCTGGGTGACTGGCGGTATCTGATAAATGTTTAGCCAGAAGAGACTCTCCCGGTCCGTTGCAAGCTGCTGGCGGGAACTCAGGAGCAGGCGAAGCGTTCTCAGTTCTCCTGGCTGCATTTTAAATACCGGCGGCAGCGCCACCAGCGGCGTTTTGCTGTTATCCGGAGAGGCGTCAATGTTTCCGGCGTCGGTCCATACCTGTAACAGCATCGGCGTTGTATTATCGTTGGATAATGTCAACGATTGAGCGACATCATCTGAAGCAAAAATAATTCGGGTTCTGTCAATATTAACGGCGGCTTGTGCCGGGCCATACCATCCCGTCAACCCAAGTAGCGTTAATATGACTTTACTGAAAACTAACCACTGCCTGTAATTGCGCATTCACGCTTCCTGCCGTTACTGTTTGTCCGCCGATCGCCTCAAGCGAGGCAGTAAAATCACCGCTGTAGGTTTCTACTGAACCGGATGATACCCGTGTGGTTAAATCTTTATAGCCATACCAGCCTCGGGCGTTGCCAGTGCCTGTCTTGATCCGATCGGGTAACAGGTTAATTGGCGTACCGGCATCGTTATAGATGCGGATACCCACTCCGGAAGCTACGCCAGGTTCGCCATAATGGGTGTCCAGTAGCCACGACAGACCGCCTGCGGATGTGGTTAGCCCCAAGCGACGCGCCGCCGCCACGGCGGTGGGTTGATTAACGACAAACCCCATTGCGACATTAGCGGCGCTGGTGGACGGGAGGGCACTGGACACGGCACCGGACTCACATTCCAGGCTGACGTGGAAAGGCGCCTGGCTATTGCCTCCGGCGGCTAATATGCCAACGGCGACAGGGGGAATTTTCACGATCGCAGGATAATCTGTGATTTTACATAACGCGCCGCGAACATAGGTGACGCTATTATATGTACTCCATGCCCCGGGCCAATAGCTGGGCCAGCCATAATAATCGCTGGCATGATCCAGTCCCGCTTTGATCCGCTCGGTAATCAAGCCTGGGCCTTTAAACGCGATATAACCCCGAGGCTGCGTCCAGGTATCTCGGTCCATTGGATTCTGGTAGGCAAAATATTTTCTTGAGTCAATTTTAAACATCTCATATAACACGTTGCTAAACGCGCTGGCAGGAATATAAATATATTTGTCATCCTGAAACCAACTGTCTGCGGTAAGTTGGCGTTCTTTCCAGAAGCGGCTGTAATATTCGCCGGTACTGAGGTTTGTCATACGGACAGCAACATTACGCTCCACATCATAATAAGCGCCTTCTACTTCGGGAGTAAAAAATGCCCCCGCAAAAGCGCTATCGCCATTTGTCGAATACATCTCATAGAGCTTCCCGGCATCGGCGGAATCGCAGCGGTAAAGTACCTGTTTACTGGAATAGGGCGTGCCGGTGGCGGCCGTCAGGAAGTTACCGATCCCACTGGCCAATAGTGTGCCGGAGGGTTGAAATGTTTCACTATTACTGATGCTAATCACCGTTGGCAAACCGATATTACCCGTATTCGTGTCAGTTGCGCCGATCCAGTTTTGCGCCGTGTAGCCCGCTTTTATCGCCGCGTCAGAGAGCGCGCTCTTATCGGTGACTTTGATACATGACGACCATGTTCCGGCGCTGACGAACAGGCTGGTGATAAACAATAGCGTTCGGAAACTAAAAAGCATTGTGCTATTCCTTCTCGCAGATTTTGTTCAGATAGAGAAACGGTTCTTTGGTGTGAAGATCGAGTTGGTAGGCAACCCGGCAACGCTGGTTTGCCCCTGTTCCCCAGCGCACCAGTAGAGAACCCGACGGATGGGCGATACGGGCATAAATCTGCCCACTCTGGCCGACCATGCCGATGTTTGTGCCTTCACCGTTGAAAACATCAGCGCCCATTGGCGGTATGCCGCCATCCGGCATCTTCACGGAGATCAGCACTGCTTTGCCGCTGATAGTGGCGAAATTGACACGCGCGATGGCGCCGGCATAGGGCACAATCTGCTGACTTCCTCCCGTCAGTTCGGCATCGCTGCGCATCTTACGGGTATCAAGCGTAACGTTATTGACGCGGTAAGGAGATAACGAAGGCAGAATGGCGTAACCAAAGCGATCAACCACAGCGCCTTGGCCATTTTGTACGATCGCGCCCTGCGCGCCATCGGCATGAATAAGCGCAAAGGTATCGCTGGTATAGGGGCCAGCCGTCAGACCGCCAGGGTGAAGTACCAGGGTGCCGGACGCGCCCAGCCCTTCCTGACGATAGTTATCACCCTGGTCATAGTTGGCGCGAAGTGCGCCAAACCGGGTGTTTTGTTGTAGATTACCGCCAAACGTCGTTGGCGCGCTGCTATCGCTATTACTATTGCGATAACGCTCGTAGCCGCCATAAACCGACCATGACAGGTCGCTGTTTTCACCGCTACTGCCGGTCATGGATACGGTTGAGGAACGGCTTTGACTGGACTGGTTATAATTCATGGCGACAGACGTTCTGTTTTCGCCCCAATCCAGCGGTATAGAGACATTAAACGACATTGTGGTTTCGGTATATTTTTGTCGGCTACTCACGTCCAGTGGTTCGTTAACGCCGTGATAAAAGCGATCGTAATCCCAGGTGGTGCGCTGTCGTGCGATATTCACCCCGTAGCTTATATTCCGCCACTGGTTGCTATACCCCATTTGTAGCTGTGTTATACGCGATTGGTTATTGTAGTAGTCTGCGGTGCTGGCGCTGAGGTTAAGCGTGCCAAGCCGTC
Organism: Salmonella sp. SAL00670; assembly: GCF_046552235.1. Lineage (NCBI taxonomy): Bacteria > Pseudomonadati > Pseudomonadota > Gammaproteobacteria > Enterobacterales > Enterobacteriaceae > Salmonella > Salmonella sp. SAL00670. The sequence continues at coordinate 477,807 of NZ_JBGDUO010000003.1, read as the reverse complement.
CTAACGGCTGGCTTACCGTCGCGGACAGGCGATTGCGCTGATGCAGCGTGTCGGAGTAGTAATCAATCCCCGTTTTTGCTTCCCGGCGTACGCCGAGCACGTCCTGAAGATCGCGAAAGCCGTTGGTTGAATAACGATAAGCCGCCAGTACCAAGTTAGTGCCGGTGGTAAACGTTTTGCTGTAACTGAGTTCCGCGCGCCAGCCTTGCTGGCGATCGTTATGCTCTGCGCGCGCATTCGACCAGGTGGCGTTGAGGCCGAATGCGCCCATACCGGTGGCCCAGACGCCGCCCGCCAGCCATGCCTGGTAACGCTGCGCAATTCGTGAACCGAGGTTGAGGGTAATGGTGTTATTAACGCCGTGCTGGAACGTTCCCTCAAAGAAACGATTTTCAATATCGTAGTACTGACGGACCCTGCCGAAGGCCAGCGAATAGTGCCAGTTACCGGGACGTACCGAATCCGGCACGGAAGAATAAGGCACGGTGAAACGTGAGGTTTTACCGCTGGCCTCGATAACCTCTACCTCCAGATCGCCTTGATAACGGGTGTTGTACAGATCGTCAATATAAAATGGGCCCGGCGGAACGTTGGTTTCATAAATCACTTTCCCCAGTTGTTTTACTACCACGTGCGCGCTACTGGCCGCTACGCCCCGAACTTCCGGCGCATAACCGCGTTTGCCCTGCGGGCGCATCCGCTCGTCGGTGACAAGCTTAGCCCCGTTAAAAGACAGACTGCCGAATAAGCTGGAGTCCGTATAGCTATCGCCCAGCGACAGGATACTGTTAATAGACGAGACAGGTCTTTGCACCCAGGTTCGAACGCTATTATAGCGCCAGGCGCTTCCGCTCTGGTTGCTATTGGCATAGCGCAGATTACTTTGATGACGGACCTGCCAAAGTCCGAGGTTAACGCCCATGTTTAAACCGCTCCATAAGTATTGGTAGCGATAATGGCTGTCGGTATTTTCGGTGTGGGTCCAGTTTGTGTTATGGCGTAAAAACAGCGCCAGCGCGCCGCTATCCCACTCTGAAGGGGAGATATAACCGCGCGGTTTGTGCGTAAGTTCGGTCATTGGAATCGTCAGCAACAGGCGAAGCGTGGCGCTATCAAATTGCCAGCCGGCATGAGGTACCCACTCCCTGAGCGGGCGACACTCGGTCGCAGCGTCGGTCGCGGGGAGTGATTTTATCTGTGCTGCTTTCATCACCGATAAGGGCAGGCAGGGTTCAGCCTGTTGACCCTCTTTTACAGCATTAAATCGAATATTAGTGCTCGAGGCTACCAGCGTGCCATTAACGTAAACGTCGGCAAGATAGTCTCCGGAAGGCGTTTGCCGTTCATTAAAACGGGCAATATTTTGTCCGTAAGTGGCCCCCTGAAGTAGCGCAGGATCAAAATAATACTCTTCACCTTGCGCGGAGCCTGAGCAAACTATGGCGATCAATAGCGCAAGGCTTTTGCGGTTCAAATTAATGGTGGGGGACATCGTAGCTCTCGCTTATCCTTGCGCCCAGGTCGTTAACCAAAGTAACGGTGACTGTACCGGAGAAGGATTTGAGTGACCGTTTGCCCGGCAGCCACCAGGTTTGACTGGAGAAAGGGGCAATCATGTCAGCATCCAGGTTATACGAAGCGCCGTTCACTTTTACATTCAGGTTACTTAAAGAGGCAAACCAGGGCTGCGGATTAACAATAACAATACCGCTTTTTCCGGAACCCTTATTTACCGTTTTAATCTGTAGTTTTTTCGCCAGATTATCAGGTTTACCTAGCCCGTCAGGACGATAGAAAAGTTTTATTCTTGAGCGCAGCATCACCAACATTTTATTTTGCCCGCTGTCGCTGCCAATATTCGTTGGTGGCACCTGTAATACGTTAAACCAGAATACTGACTCACGATCCTGCGGCAATTTTTTCGTGTTGTTATAAATTACACGTACCACCTGGCCTGCTTTGGGTTGAATACGAAATACTGGCGGCGTGGCAATAAACGGCATCGCGCTGCTATTTCCCGGGCTGGTATTCATATCGCCATCGTCAAACCAGGTTTGTACGATATAAGGTATTGCATCATTATTTTTTAACTGCACATCTACGGAGGAGGCTGTTGATGGGTAAATTATTCGACTACCCAAAATAGTAACGCTCGCCCACGATGCTGTGGCGGATAGGGCCAGCAATAGAAAAACTATTAAGTAATATAATGCGGAATGTCGGGTATCCATTTTCATCTCAACAACTCCCTGGCGATTGAAAATGGTCTGGCGTTTCAACGCCAGACCATAGCGACAATTATTTATACGAAACGGCGTATTGTAGGGTGGCAGCGACTGTCCCAGCCTCTGCTTTCCCGGTAGAGTAATACCGCGCGGTATAAGTCGCGCTCGCTTCAGAAGCATTTGGTTCCAGCTGTAGGTCGCCGTCGCCAGTAAAGCCGCCGGTCAGATTGATTGGCTCCCCTGAAGTGTCGAGTAATTGGACTTCAACATTTTTTGCGCTGCCAGTATTACCCAGGTTACCGTTACTGGTGACCTGATTACCGACAAAGACAGTGGAAATTTTTGTTGTTTTGTCCTGAGAGCCGGTACACCCGGACAGCCCAATATCAAACGTTATTGGCCCCGCGGTTTTCCCTTGTTCTGATAAATCTTTAGTACTTACTGTTGGTAATAACACGACGGGTTTAGCCTGATTACCATTAATCACGACAGAGCACGTTTCATCAGAGACTTCCCCTTGAAAGGTGATGGTGTTATCAGAAACAGCCATCGCGCTGCTGGAGACAAGAAGTGAGCCTGTGATCATTGCTAAATATTTTTTCATAGACATATGATAATGTTCCTGTATTAATCTTTACTTTTTCAGGACGAGTGCAATTCGCCCGAATGTTTCGTGCTTATGGAGGAGTGGTAAAAATAACGATCATTAACTCTATTTTTGGATGTGAGCTATACCCTCCTGACTATTGATAATGCGATATAAAACAAACAGACTTATTTCTCTTATCATGAAATAGAGCGATAAGCGCTTTCGTCCATACATCTCATTAGTACAACTGATAGTGTTATCATTTGATTGAGTGTAATCCGATAACAATTCTCTCCGCGTCTGAATAGATAGACTATGTTGCAATACAAACCTGCACATTTTTGCTATGTAAAATCCGTATCAGTTAAACCTCCCGATGGATAATACGATGGTGAGATTAAGGTAAATTTTCTGAAATGTGCTTCTGAAACAGTATAATTAGTCTTACTTTTTTCTTACTTTTGGCCTTTCAGAAGTTTCCTGAGTTTGCGTTAAGGTAAAGAAAAGTGTTCAGATTTACCTATAACTGTTTGATTTGTAATGTGCAGGTAATACTTGTGTCAATTATTGTTTACTATAAGTGAGACTTATAAGTTAAACTCAGGTTAATTAGGGGGCTGAATTCTTTTTTGAGCATGATAATATGTCGTCTGAATGATGGATGCAGTTACCTTTAGGATTGTCATGAATGAAAGCATATTTTTACTTGATAAGCGTGTTGTATTTGATAGTACGAAGATGACCTTATCGCATGGTAATGAGATAATCAGAATATCAGAAGCTGAGACCCATCTGCTTCTTGCTTTTTGGCATGGTCTTTACAAAAAAGAAGATATTATTCATTTTGTTTGGGAAAATCGTGGAGGCTGCGTCTCAGAATCAAGTTACTATAAACTCATTAATCAAATGAGAAATGATTTTAGTAGCATCGGTCTACAGCCATCTGATATCGTAACTCGCCCTCGGGTGGGGGTGTCGCTGTCTGTTGCCATTGAACCTATAAAAAAAATCACCTCCCTAAAGGTGAGTGATGAAAACGTTAAAGGCACCCTGACTCGGGAGAACATATTTTACAAAATTAAACGTCACAGCGTATTTGTGGTATTAACAGGAGCCATTCTTCTGGCATTGCTCTATGGTGTATTTACTATATATAAAGCGCCTGTTCGTAACAGCCCTGATAGTTTTTTTACATATCTTGGTGAATATAACGATTATGCAATCTATAAAACAAAAGAGGATAAGGTCACATTAAGTGAAGTAGTTTTTGCTTTTAACTCTCTAAAAATTAAAATTTACCGGCAAAATGGACGCCATCTTTATTATATCAGGGAGCCTAATATGAATATTTTTCTGCAATGCTTAAATCCTGTTGAAATGGCGGTGCCAAAATGTATTACAGTAAAAGAACGTTACTGATTATATTTGTAATATTTATCGCCATTGTCGCAATCGGATCGATAATAGCGCTTGAGTGGGTAAATCGTGACTCTTATAGAACCAATAATCTTATATGCACGACAAAATCAGAAGCGTATATTGAACCACGAAAATTGTACATGGATGGTGGACTTGTGCTGGATCTTAAATCCGGCAGGATTACCCTACACTACGATGTTACTACCGATACGAAAGAGAAGCGGCTTTTTTTTCGTGACATCTGCATCAGCAAACTGCGCAGAACGGGTATGAAAACATTTACTTTTAAAGTCAATTCAGTTAAGACCTTTGAGTCTGATACTGCTGGCGATTTATTTTCCTGGTTGAGGTTGTTACAACCCGGTACGATTAATGAGTTAAGGATGGTCAAAATTGGGAAAAATACCTACATGTTTTCGCTTAATCGACATTTGTATAATGTGTGTACCACCAGTAGTAACGTTGAGTTGTAGCCAATAATCCCTGTATTGATGGGAATTCGTTCCGTGATTTATGCCTCATCAGGCAGCGAACCTGGCATCAGACTAACATATTGAATGCGTCTGTATTTTAGATATCTGCTATCGCTTATTTTAACGATAGTATCCTGCACCTGTTGGGTATTGATATTTTCTTGTCTATTTTCGGCACAGAGAGTGCCATCTTGCTATCATTAAGAACGTATAACCTATCTCTCAATATTGCTTTTCTATATTAATGTTACTTTAGTTATCCTATAAAAGCGTACAGTGGCAAAAGGAAGGGCGGTAAGAGGGCAATGATTTGAAAGTAAGAAAGCTATTTCTGATGTTGTTTATTGCTGTTCCACTGATCGTAATGATATTGGTGGGGTTACTCGCGGGTATCTCCCAGCTAAAACGAGATATCGCCGTCAGCGCCAATACGCTGCTGCGGTTTAGCGCGGATATATCCGCCGCCTCCTGGCAAGTCGCCGGAAAAGCCGCCAGACTGGCTGAGAGTTCCTGCACTGATACGCTGAAAGAACTGTCCAGAACGCGGGCCTTCACTCCTTATGTACGTGACATTGGGTTTCTGGAAAATGGTGATATCACTTGCTCCTTTGTCACAGGAACCGAACGCTATCATTTTTCCCGGCTGGCAGGGCTTTCTTTACCTGCTTCTTATCCGGAACGGTGGTTGCGATCTATCGGTAGTATGGCCGAAGGACCCGATCGCCTTGTTGTGGTTTATGTGAAAAAAGTAGCAGCGAATAAAGCGGCCTTCGTCATTGTGGATTCGCAGTATGTCCAGGAGCTCATAGAGATATTGGCAGCAGAGAGAGCATCAGCCTTTAGCCTGACATTCGGCGCAGGGGAGGCGATTACCAGCGCTGCGACGTTGCGCGGTAAGGCGTTTTTAACGCAGCGCTTCACCTCAACCGATCACACTATCCAGCTGATGGTGCGAACCCCTTTCTCAACGTTATCGGCATACTGGTTACAAAACCTTTTTATTTTTGTTCCGCTGTCATTGTGTCTTTCTGTAGGGATGATGTTGTTCTACAGGCGCTGGTATTTAAAACGTTTATCTCTGGCCCGGGAGATTGCCAGGGGAATAACGCACAATGAGTTTACGGTACATTATCAGCCTGTTTTTAATGTTAAACACGCTAGTTGCGGCGGCGTGGAGGCGCTAATGCGCTGGCCGCAACCGGATGGCCGTTTTATAACCCCGGATATTTTTATTACCGCCGCAGAAAATGAAGGCATGATTATTCCTCTCTCTCGTCATCTGTTCGAACTGATTGCTCATGACGTGATAAACTGGACTGTACCGGATGATTTCTATATCAGCGTAAATATATCGCCTGCGCATCTTATGGATGACGGTTTTATACAAGATATAGAGGCGCTCAGGACTCGTTTGGGAACGATAACGCTTATGTTGGAGCTCACCGAGCGTAGCCTGATTGTAGAACCTTCACAGGTCGCAGAAAAACTTTCAACGCTCCGTGAAAAAGGCGTGTTAATAGCGATTGATGATTTTGGGACCGGCTATTGCTCACTCTCCTATCTCCAACAATTACCTGTAGACTCTCTTAAAATAGACAGAACGTTTATCGATACCATTGATACCAGCAGCAATGATGTTCCTGTCCTGGATACTATCATTACGCTGAGTCAGCGACTGGGGCTCAATGTGGTTGCCGAAGGGGTCAGTACCCAGCACCAATTGCGTTACATCTTAAGCCACGGGGTAGGATTCGTTCAGGGATTTCTTTATGCCAGGCCGATGGGGGCTAATGACTTTATGAGCTGGCTTGGCAAGTCGGCCCAGAGGCAAAATGGTTTGCTCAAGGGGGAAAACGAATCTGCGAGTGGCCTGGTGGCTGAATAATACAGGAGCTCGCTACGGAAAAAAATTCAATAGCACGATATATCCTGGTAATATGTTTATGCCGTGAAGAAACGTGATAGCACTGGGGCGGATATTTTTATGAGTCAGAACAATTATCTGATTGACAAAAGGGTTATTCTTGATTGTGAACGAATGACGCTTTCCTGCGCCGGAGAGTCGATAACGATATCTGAATCGGAACGCAGTTTGCTTATCGCTTTTTATGAAGGCCTTTTTAAAAAAGATGATTTAATTAACTATGTCTGGGGGCGCAAAGGTGTCGTGGTCTCTGATGCCAGTTATTATAAACTGATTAACCAGCTACGAGGATCATTTGATAAAATTGGTCTTAAGGGGGCGTCTGTTGTGACTCGCCCTCGCGTGGGTGTTTTACTCTCCGTTTCCATTGAACCGTTGAGTGATGAGGCGCAAAATACGCCGTTGCCTGCTGTTGCTGAAACAGAAGTATCGACGGTTGAAGTGCGGCACGATGACACTATTATTACCCCAATACCGGGCGCTGTGAATAAAAAAGATTGGCTCTACTTTTGCCTGGCCGCGCTTCTGATGTTTTTTATGATGTATAAAGTTAAGGGTGAAAATATTGATTATTTTACCCTCCAGGGTTCGTATGATGGATACACTTTTTATAGTGTCGGGCATGATAAAACCCATCTGACGGATATCGTTGAAGCGTACTCTGAGATGAGTAATGAAATACATAAACAAAACGGAAAAATCATTTATTACATTCGCGTTCCTAATACAAATATTTTTGTCCAGTGTCTTAACCAACTTGATATAGCGGAGCCGAAATGCATTTCCATAAAAGAACGTTATTAAGCGTGGCGACGCTTGGTATGCTGGCTGTTTCAGTCGTACTGATGGTAGTTTGGGTACGAAACAGTAACCATAGTTCTATTAATACTAATGAATTTTTATGTACGACAAGAACGGTAACGACGATACAACCTAAAGATATCCATGCCGATGGCAATCTTGTTCTTGATTTTAAGATGAAGAGAATTACGCTTCAATATGAAATAAAAACAAAAGATAACGGTGTAAAAATATTATACCGGGACGTATATATGAAAAATTTACATCGAACAGCGCCTGGTGTTTATACGTTCGAAGTATCCCAGGTAAAAGTCTTTGCCACGGACACGGCTGGCGATCTGTTATCATATTTACGGGTTCTGCATCCGGAAGCGGCTAATGAGATTCGAATATCTAAAGTGGGTGAGAAAACCTTTTTTTATTCTCTTAATCGGCAGCTTTATAACGTTTGTACCGCGCAGTAGATCTGAATGTTGTCTGAATGCGTCAGAAAGCGAGTTGCGAAATTGCCCTCCGCAAGGGTAAAGGTTAACTCGAACACCAGTTAAATAACATTAAAAACAATGAGTTATGGGTTTTTTTTACTCTTCATGGCGGTAACTGATACTCGCTGATAACCTCTCGCAGCCCGCCTGACGGATGCGATGCCAGGATCGGGTCTGAAGCAACTATGAATCCGCTATTAATAAAAAAGTAAGAACTCTGTAAGACTGATTTCATATCCATTATCGAATATATCAGGGTATATTACCTCCGCAGTTGGCATGACTGGTAATAAGCGCATTAGGTGCTCTTAATCTAAATGCTATTTGTGTGCCATAAGTTCCGGTACCGCCTTAATTATATATCAAAAATGGAGTGGTTTTAATGAAAAGACGGTCTTCGTTCCTTGTTTTTTTAGGTTTATTATTAGCGTCACCTTTAGCTTTGGCTAACGATCAGCACACCGTATCGTTTGGTTATGCACAAACTCATCTCAGTTCATTGAAAAATAGCGATAGCAAAGATCTGCGAGGCTTTAATTTTAAATATCGTTACGAGTTCAATGAGACCTGGGGGATGTTAGGATCATTCACCGCGACGCGCAATGAAATGGAGAACTACACCTGGAAAGAGGGGAAATTGCATAAAAATGGTTCCGATTCTGTAGACTATGGTTCTTTGATGTTTGGACCAACATATCGTTTTAATGACTATGTGAGCCTGTACGGCAATGCGGGTATAGCGACGATGAAATTTAATAAACACTCAAAAGAAGAGTCCTTTGCCTACGGCGCTGGCGTAATATTTAATCCAGTTAAGAGTATATCTATCGATGCATCATGGGAAGCCAGTCGTTTCTTTGCTGTGGATACCAATACATTTGGTGTCAGCGTAGGTTATCGCTTCTGACATTAAAATTATAAGCGTTACGTTTATGGCAAGGAATTAAAAATAATATGGCGCTGCTACAGAATAGGGATGGTTATGAGCGCTCAGGTAATCTTAAGAGGAAGATAAAACACTCACCGTAGCGTTATTCTATTGATGAAATTATGATAAATTCACTATCGGAACAACTTCCGTTAAAAACGATAGGTATAGTTTTAACGGATGATTATTATACTTATTTAGGCATCGCTTCACTCTTTGAGGATGGGAAGTGCTTTATGTTCCCACTCAATGGAGAATATAATTCGTGTCAGATATCAGCTAGCGAAGATATCATAATTATTATTGATGGACGAGTTTTGATTCAGGGGGTCTGGAAAGGTTTTAAGGCGCTCATGCAGCATTATCCACATGCTCGTCGAATCTGGCTCACGCGCAGAGATATTGGAAAACTTTATCCACATGGCTGCGATAGAGATCCTGATATCGATCCCGATTTGGCAAAGCCTGTTTTTATTGAGCATTTCATTAAATACGCTTGTGCAAACGAAGTAGCGGTCGGTGAACTTGCGCCGTTGACAAAAAAGGAGGAGGAGTTGTTATGGCACTTTTTATATAAAAAGTCGATGAGTCAGATCGCCAGTAGCTATGGCATGAGTCGTAAGACTTTGTACATTCATAGATTGCGTATCTGTCGTAAATATGGCTTCAAACGCTTTTTCCATTTGCTATTTATTTACCAAAGAAGTCGCCATATCTTCGCATCTAAAATTTGCCGTGTAGACAAAAACGCCGATCAGGCTTGAAGCAAAAAAGATGAAAAAGTTAACGATGAGAGAGTGTGAAAGCATCAATCCTACTATGCTGCTTGCCATTAAGATACTTATCTCGGCGCTTGACGAAAAAACAAAAATAAGCCTCAGAGAGCATATTGAAAAAACTGAACAAGAAATAGCCTCAAGCATACATGATAGCATTATGACAGAGACTTTTCTTCAGCAAATGAAAGACATTCGTTACATCTTAAATATAGTTCCTTGACGGCGTTCAGAAGCAAGAACGCGTTATTATTTAATGATTAATAGACCAGGTATTAGTATGAAAAAGATCTTAGTATGTTTCGTCGGCTTGGCTTTAACCGCATGTAGCGCTAATTCGTTGAATTATGGCGCTGAACAGGTACGGGTGATGACCAGCGAGCCAGGTAAGGAATGCAGCTACTTAGGGGATATCACGGGCAGCCAGGGGAATTTCTTTACCGGTGGCTGGACTTCCAACAGTAACCTGGAAACGGGTGCCCGTAACGATCTGAAAAACAAAGCTTATAAAATGGGCGGAAATACGGTAGTCCTGTTAACCCAGCGTGCAGGCCAGACAGGAAGTTCATGGCACGGTTCGGGCTCAAGCAAACAAACGAATGTCACGTTAAGCGGGAACGTTTATCGTTGCCCTCGTTAACCTTATTTTGCAGGTAATATATGCCTGTTTAGCGCGCGCGCCGCACTGGCGACGCGCGCGCTATTTGGGCTAACCTTGCTTTTTCTCACTGTATTCCCGCCAACCGCCGCCTAATGCTTTATACAGGTTAATGATATTTAACTGTTGCATGAGACGTGTGCGTACCAGGCGCTGTTGTGCGCCATAAAGCATACGATGGGTATCAAGCAGCGTAAGGTAGTCATCGACGCCTTCCTGAAAACGGAGTCCGGCCAGCTCATAGGCGATTTGACTGGCTTCAACCGCGCGTTGTTCTGATTGCACCTGGTCATTCAGCGTACGCTGTCCCGCCAGACCATCCGCCACGTCGCGAAAGGCTTGCTGAATAACGTTTTCATACCTGGCGATTTCAATCTGTTTTTGGACATGCGCCCTATCCAGGTCAGCGCGTAATGCGCCGCCGTGAAAGAGAGGCAAGGTGATTTGCGGTAGAAAACGCCAGCTTCCCGATCCCGGTTCAAAGAGTCCGCTAAGAGACGCGCTGGCCGTTCCCGCCGTGCCTGTCAGGCTGATTGTCGGGAAGAAGGCGGCGCGCGCTGCGCCTATTCGGGCGTTTGCGCCACGCAGTCTGTACTCGGCGGCGCGAATATCCGGGCGGCGTACCAGCAGATCTGACGGTAATCCGCCTGGCAATGTGGTCGGGATCGCGCCTTCCGTAAGCGTGACCGCTTCGTTTAGTCGACGCGACAGTTCAGGCGTGAGCGGCTGGCCCAACAGCAATTCCAGCGCGTTACGATCCCGCGCCAACTGTCGCGTATACGCCGCGCGATTGATTTCCGCAGAACGCAGCGCGATCTCCGCCATACGCAGATCGAGCTGTGTGGCGTTACCTGTCCGGGCAAGCTGGGTCGTCAATGTGTATGAACTTTTTTGCGCGGCCAGCGTATCCTCGGTTAAGCGCAGCAGCTCCCGGTCAGCCCGTAGCGTCAGCCAGGCGCTGGCGACTTCGGAAACCAGGCTCATTCGCGCCGCAATGTACGTCTCATCAAGCGCCATATAGGCGGCTAATGCCTGGTCGCTAAGGCTTCGCACTCGCCCCCAGAGATCCAGTTCCCAGGCCGTCGTCGCCCCAGCCGCCTCGTAGCGTCGGTTAATCTCAGACTCGTCCATGACGCTGAGATCGGCGGGAGTGCGACTGGCGTCCATGGCGGTGGCGATGCCGAGCGTCGGCAGCATCTCCGCGCGCTGAATGCGGTATAACGCCCGGGCGGCTTCAACATTGAGCCCTGCCTTGCGTAAATCCCGATTATTGCGTAACGCGATCGCGATCAGTTCCTGTAGAAGCGGATCGTGGAAGAAATCACGCCAGCCAATGTCAGCGGCATCCGGCGCGCCAGAAACGGTTGACGTTGCGTAGGGATAGACCATCGCAGTCGGCGATGCGGGGCGTTCGTGCTTCGGCGCCATCGTACAGCCAGCAAGCGTGGTGACGAAAGCAAGCGTCGCCAGCGTGGCGGTCTGCCGATAGCCTGTAAAAGTGATCTTCATTATGCCATTCCCATCATTATGCTTGCTGATCATGTGAATCAACGCGGTTCTCACGCTTTAATGCCATCCTGCGAACCACCACGTAAAATACAGGCGTCAATAACAGGCCGAAGAGCGTGACGCCCAACATGCCGGCAAACACGGCGATGCCCATCGCATGTCGCATTTCCGCGCCGGCACCCGTCGCGAGTACCAGTGGTACTACACCTGCGATAAAGGCGAATGAGGTCATCAGGATAGGACGCAGACGCAGGCGGGACGCTTCCAGTACGGCGGTCAGCGGGTCTGCGCCGTCGTGTTCTTTGGCGCGGGCAAACTCGACAATCAAAATGGCGTTCTTGGCCGCCAGGCCGACCAGCACCACGAAACCAATCTGCGTAAAGATATTGTTATCTCCGCCAGATACCCACACGCCGACAATGGCTGAGAGTAATGACATAGGCGCAATAAGCAGGACGGCGAAGGGCAGCGACCAACTGTTGTACTGCGCCGCCAGGATCAGGAAGGCCAGCAGCACCGCCAGCGCAAAGATAGCAAGCGCAGAGTTGCCGGCCTGTTTTTCCTGATAAACCAGATCGGTCCATTCGAAGACCATCCCTTCCGGTAACGTTTCACGCACGATCTTTTCAATCGCGTCCGTCGCCTGTCCGGAGGAGAAGCCCGGAGCCGGTCCACCGCTAATATCTACCGAGGGGAAGCCGTTGTAATGGATGATTCTGTCCGGCCCCGACTGGCGCATAATCGTGACGAAAGCGCTAAGCGGGATCATCTCGCCCTTCGCATTGCGGACTTTAAGCAGGCCGATATCCTCTTGCTGCATACGGAATGGCGCATCGGCCTGCGCCATCACCCGCCAGGCACGGCCAAATCGGTTGAAATCGTTGACGTAAAGCGAGCCGAGGTTAATTTGCAACGTTTCAAAGATGTCGGTGAGCGATACCCCCATTGATTTCGCCTTTACCCGGTCGATATCCACCTGTAATTGCGGGGCGTTTGTCTGGAAACTGGCCAGCATATTGGCCAGTTCGGGCGTCTGCATCGCCTTAGACATAATCTCGCTTTGCACCTTTGTCATCGCTTCAAATCCCAGTTCCGCACGATCTTCAATCTGCAATTTAAAGCCGCCCGTCGCGCCAAGCCCTGGAACCGGCGGTGGCGGGAAGATGCCAATAAATCCGTCGGGAATGTGGCTAAATTTGTGCATTAGCTTTCCGGCGATAGCGTTAGCGGAAAGCGAAGGATCTTCACGCTCGTCAAAGGGTTTCAGCATGGCGAACATCAGCGCCGAATTTGGCACATTTACCGGGCCGTTAACCGACAGACCGGGGAAGACGACGACGCTTTCAACGCCGGGTTCCGCCAGCGCGATAGCGGACATCTGTTTCACGACCGCCTCTGTGCGATCCAACGATGCGCCGCTTGGGAGCTGGGCGATGCCGACGAGATAGTATTTATCCTGCGCAGGCACAAACCCGTTCGGCACCTGATGGAAGCCAAGCCAGGTCAGCCCCACAAAGCCAGCATAGAGCACCATCACAATGACGCTGCCGCGCACGGCCCGACGGACGGCGCTAACATAGCGGTTCGACGCGCTGTCGAAGAAACGGTTAAAGCGATGGAAAAAACCGCCAGTGACCGTGCCCATCAACCGCGTTAGCCAGTCAGCCTTCGCAGTATCGTGGTGCGGTCTTAGCAAAATGGCAGCCAGCGCAGGGGAGAGCGTCAGCGAGTTAATGGCCGAAAGGATGGTCGAAATAGCGATGGTCAACGCGAACTGACGATAAAACTCACCCTGCAGGCCCGCCAGGAATGCGGAAGGGATAAAGACCGCCGTTAGCACCGAGGTAATAGAAAGAATGGGACCAGTGACTTCATCCATCGCCTTCTTTGCCGCCTCTCCGGGACTTTTGCCCTGCGAGATATGCCGTTCCACGTTTTCGACCACAACGATGGCGTCATCGACAACGATACCTATCGACAGGACCAAACCAAACAGCGAAAGCGTATTCAGCGAAAAGCCAAACAGGTGCATCAAGGCAAAGGTGCCGACCAGCGAAACGGGAACCGCCACCAGAGGAATAATGGACGCCCGCCAGGTTTGCAGGAACAGCACCACGACAAGGACGACCAGCACGAGGGCTTCCAGCAACGTAATCGCCACCGATTGTAGCGATGCGCGCACGAAGACCGTAGGATCATAGGCAATCCGGTATTCGATATCCTGCGGGAAGTTTTGCTGCAACTCATCCATTTTGCCGCGAATCGCGTTAGAAACGTCAATCGCATTGGCGCCCGGACTTTGAATAATCTGTAACGCTGGCGCCGCTTCGCCATTCAGTAAACTGCGCAGCGTATAGGCATCTGCGCCCAGCGTGACGCGGGCGACATCACGCAGACGCGTCACCTCGCCGTCAGCGCCGATTTTTACCACAATCTCGCCGAACTGTTCTTCGCTGGTCAGGCGGCCCAGCGTGTTTACCGTCATCTGAAAAGCGGCGGAGGCCTCCGGCTGTTGCCCGACGGAACCGGCGGCGACCTGTACGTTTTGTTCCCGCAACGCCGTAACGATATCACTGGCGGTAAGACCGCGGTTGGCGATTTTCGCCGGGTCCAGCCAGACGCGCATGGCGTACTCGCCCGCGCCCCAGACGAGAACATCGCCGACGCCGGGTAAACGGGCCAGTTCGTCGCGAACCTGCCGGATGGCGAAGTTAGACAGGTAAAGCGAGTCATAGCGTTTTTGCGGCGAGACAAGATGAACCACCATCAACATATCGGGGGACGTTTTCTCCGTTACAACGCCAATTCGCTGGACTTCTTCGGGCAGGCGAGGCAGCGCGCGGGATACCCGGTTTTGCACCTGAATTTGCGCCATATCAGGATCGGTTCCCTGTTCGAAGGCGATAGAGATAACCATGCGACCATCAATGGCCATCTGGGTATTCATATACAACATGCCGTCAACGCCGTTGATCACCTGTTCCAGCGGCGCGGCTACCGTATCGGCAATCACTTGCGGGTTAGCGCCGGGGTAGCTGGCGCTAACCTGTACCGTGGGCGGCGTAACGGCCGGATATTCACTCAGCGGCAGTTTTAAAAAGGCGATAGCGCCAGCCAGCAGCATTAACAGCGACAGGACGATGGCGAAGATGGGCCGTGCGATGAAAAAGTGGGTGAATTTCATTGGTGCACCGCCTTCGACGCGCTGTCGCCGTCCGCTTTAGTCAATGTCGCGGTCTGTTTCTCGGGCATATTCTGCCGCATCGGCACCAGACGCGGCGCAACGGTCATGCCAGGACGCACCAGCCCCTTGAGGATGATTTTTTCTCCCGGCTGTACTCCCTGTGTAACGACGCGGAGTCCATCGACCATTTGTCCCAGCTCAACCGGACGATACTCCACCTGATTCTCCTTGCCGACGATCAGCACATAGTTTTTGCCCTGATCGGCGCTCACCGCCAGATCGTCAATCAGCACGGTTTCCCGCGGCTCGCCGATGGGCAAACTGATTCGGGCAAACAGGCCGGGAGAAAGCATTCCGTCGGGGTCAGGAATCACGGCGCGTGCCCGGATAGTGCCGGTGCTGCGGTTCATCTGATTGCCCATAAAGTCGAGTACGCCCTGATAAGGCAGCCCGTTATCGGTGGTTAACCCCATGTTGACTACCGGTGGATTTTTGTCGGAGCGGGTATGCCGTAACGCCTTCAGCCAGGTGGCTTCGTCAATATCGAAATACACATACATGGGATTGTGAGACACGATAGTCGTCAGAAGCGTGGCGTTACCCGCTACGCCGCCGCTGACCAGATTGCCCCGGGTCACCAGTATGCGGTCAACGCGTCCGGCAATGGGCGCGGTAATACGGGTCCAGGAGAGTTCAAGGCGCGCTGCGGCGACGGCGGCTTTGGCCGATTGCATCTGCGCCTGTCGCGCATTACGCGTGGCGGTGACATCGTCAGCGTTTTTACGTGATACGGCGCCGCTGGCGACCAGTCGTTGAATGCGATCGAAATCCGCCTGCGCCTGGCGGGCCAGTACTTCAGCCTGACGTAATTGCGCGACGGCGGTGTCGAGGGCGACCTCGAACGGGCGCGGATCGATCTGGAACAGCAGTTGTCCGCGGCTTACCAGACGTCCTTCCGGAACGCTGACGGCGTCAAGAGTTCCTCCCACGCGCGAACGCAGCTCCACGGTCTCCGGCGCGGCCAGAAAACCGGTGAATTCCGCCGTAGGCGCGAGTGTACGGCTAAGGGCTTTAGCAACCGGTACCGACGGTGGAGGCGGCGCGCTGGCCGGTGGTCCGACGGCGTTGTCTTTATCCCATAGTGCTTCGCCGGCCATGTAAATCACGCCCCCGCCGGCGGCGATGACGCCGGCTATCAACATAATTTTGAATGTTCTACGCATGTCGTTTCCCTCTTTACCGCAGCGTGTCGGCCATTCCGCAACGCTGCCGCAGAATTTTTGGCAAAGGCTAGGCGTTACAACGAAGGAAAGGTCAAGCGTTCCTGACGGGTTTTTACGGGGCGTGGGTCGGCATCGTGGCGTAAATGTCTCGCATCATCCTCTTTTATGAGCCATCTCACATTCTCGCCGAACCGTGCAGCCTGAATACGCTTGACCTTCCCACAATGGCAAGCTTTAGGCTTTCTGATACCGAATAGTCAGGATGGGGAACTCGTCATGAGTCAGTCAGAAAATCGTCACGACACGATAAGCTTGCTTATTGAAGGTATGACCTGCGCGTCGTGCGTCGCTCGCGTTGAAAAAGGTATTAAGGCTGTGCCTGGCGTAACGGACGCTACGGTGAATCTGGCGACGGAGCGCGCCACCGTTCGCGGGACGGCGTTGGCGGAGGCGGTGATCGCGGCGATTGAAAAAACGGGGTATGAGGCGCGACCGATAGAGACGGCGGGGCAGGGCGAAGACGACTCTGAAGAGAAAAAAGAGGCCGAGCGCGTCAGGCTGAAGCGCGATCTGATTCTCGCCAGCGTGCTGGCGCTCCCCGTTTTTGTGCTTGAAATGGGCTCGCACCTTATTCCTGGTATGCACGAGTGGGTGATAAAAACGATTGGCCTGCAACAAAGCTGGTACTGGCAATTTGCACTGACCCTGTTGGTGCTGATGATCCCCGGTCGCCGTTTTTACCTTAAAGGGTTCCCGGCGCTGGCGCGTCTGGCGCCGGACATGAACTCGCTGGTCGCCGTGGGAACCGCAGCGGCGTTCGGCTACTCGCTGGTGGCGACCTTTACGCCCGACCTGTTGCCTGAAGGGACGGTAAACGTCTATTACGAGGCCGCCGCAGTGATTGTCGCGCTTATTCTGCTGGGGCGCTTTCTGGAGGCAAGGGCGAAGGGGCGGACTTCCGAAGCGATTAAACGTCTGGTGGGGCTACAGGCGCGGGTCGCGCATGTGTTACGCGAGGGCCGCATCGTGGATATCCCTGTCGACGAGGTTGTGCTGGGCGACTGTGTGGAGGTTCGGCCAGGCGAGCGGATCCCGGTTGACGGCGAAGTGACCGAAGGCCGCAGCTTCGTTGACGAGTCGATGATTACCGGCGAACCGATACCGGTTGAGAAATCCGCAGGAAGCGCGGTGGTGGGCGGTACCGTCAACCAAAAAGGCGCGCTCACGCTGCGGGCGACCGCCGTCGGCGGACAGACCATGCTGGCGCAAATCATTCGTCTGGTGGAACAGGCGCAGGGTTCAAAACTGCCGATTCAGGCCGTCGTGGATAAAGTGACGCTGTGGTTTGTCCCAATGGTAATGCTTATTGCTGCGCTGACCTTTGTGGTATGGCTGGCGTTTGGGCCGTCGCCTGCGCTGACTTTCGCTCTGATCAATGGTGTTGCGGTTCTGATTATCGCCTGTCCTTGCGCGATGGGCCTGGCGACGCCGACCTCCATTATGGTGGGAACCGGTCGTGGGGCGGAAATGGGCGTGCTGTTCCGTAAGGGGGAGGCGTTACAGCTACTCAAAGACGCTAAGGTGGTGGCCGTAGACAAAACCGGGACGCTTACCGAAGGCCGCCCGGTACTGACCGATCTCGACGTGGCCAGCGGCTTTGAGCGCCGTGAGGTGCTGGCGAAAGTCGCGGCGGTAGAATCGCGTTCAGAGCATCCGATTGCCCGTGCGATTGTCGTGTCGGCAGAAGAGGAAGGGATCGCGCTACCAGGCATGAACGGCTTCGAATCGGTGACCGGGATGGGCGTATACGCTACCGTTGACGGTACGCGTGTTGACGTGGGGGCCGATCGCTATATGCGCGAAATTGGCGTGGATATTAGCGGCTTCGCCACCACCGCCGAACGGTTAGGGCAGGAAGGGAAATCGCCGCTCTATGCGGCTATTGACGGTCAACTGGCGGCGATTATCGCCGTGGCCGATCCGATCAAACCCAGTACGCCCGCCGCAATTAACGCTTTACATCAGCTCGGGATTAAGGTCGCCATG
The DNA here is from genome assembly GCF_046552235.1 of Salmonella sp. SAL00670. Taxonomy (NCBI): domain Bacteria; kingdom Pseudomonadati; phylum Pseudomonadota; class Gammaproteobacteria; order Enterobacterales; family Enterobacteriaceae; genus Salmonella; species Salmonella sp. SAL00670. Next base: position 459,567 of record NZ_JBGDUO010000003.1, on the reverse strand, counting down.
ATCACTGGCGATAATGCCCGGACAGCACAGGCTATCGCCAGACAGTTAGGAATTGATGACGTGGTTGCCGAGGTATTGCCAGAAGGGAAAGTCGAGGCGATACGGCGCCTGAAAGCGGCGTATGGGCAGGTGGCGTTTGTCGGCGATGGCATCAACGATGCGCCAGCGCTGGCGGAGTCCGACGTGGGGCTGGCGATTGGCACCGGCACCGATGTGGCGGTGGAATCCGCCGACGTCGTACTAATGTCCGGCAACCTGCAAGGCGTGCCGAATGCTATCGCGCTGTCTAAAGCGACCATCCGCAATATCCACCAGAATCTGTTCTGGGCCTTTGCTTACAATACGGCGCTGATTCCTGTCGCGGCAGGCGCGCTATTTCCGGTCTGGGGCATATTATTGTCCCCGGTATTCGCCGCAGGGGCGATGGCGATGTCGAGCGTGTTCGTGCTGGGCAACGCTTTGCGGCTGCGCCGTTTCCGGGCGCCGATGGCAACCCCATCCGACACATCCACGACATGAGGAGGAGCGTCATGAACATCGGTAAAGCAGCTAAAGCATCGAAAGTCTCGGCCAAAATGATTCGCTACTATGAACAGATTGGTCTGATTCCCGCGGCAAGTCGGACGGATTCCGGCTATCGGGCCTATACCCAGGCTGATGTTAATCAATTGCATTTTATACGCCGCGCGCGCGACCTCGGTTTTTCAGTTGCTGAAATCAGCGACTTACTGAATCTTTGGAATAACCAGTCGCGGCAAAGCGCTGACGTCAAACGCCTGGCGCAGACGCACATTGATGAACTGGACAGACGCATCCAGAGCATGCAGCACATGGCGCAAACCCTCAAAGCGCTGATTCACTGCTGCGCTGGCGACGCGCTGCCAGATTGCCCCATTCTGCATACGCTTGGACAACCTGACGATAGCGAGCCGGAGGCGCGTACCGGAGCGGTATTGCGCCGTCCTCGTCGCCACGGACTGGCAAAGCGTCTGTAAGTCCTGAGATTACGCTTGACCTTCCAACACTGGCAAGGCCCAGACTGGCAACAGTTCCCACACAAAAGGAGTTCACTATGCAGTTCCATATTGATGACATGACCTGCGGCGGCTGCGCCAGTACGGTAAAAAAGACGATTCTGACTCTCGATGCTAATGCGACGGTGAGAACCGACCCGGCGACGCGTCTGGTTGACGTTGAAACGTCGCTATCCGCGGAGCAGATTGCCGCCGCCCTGCAAAAGGCCGGTTTCCCGCCGCGCGAGAGGTAATCGTCAATGGCGATCGGTCTGGCGACAGGCCGGTCGCGATACGCTAGCCACGCTTCGCTTTCCTTTGCATGAGATAATCCCCATAAAAAGTGTGACAAATCATGTGTCAGTAAGCTTTGTTAATAATATGTAATGATTTGTCTATTTTTGCTAACATTTTACCTGCTATATACAAAAAGATAACAAATAAGTAGCGCAACGCTACCTTGTTACGTCGCTTTGACGACGGGAGCGCTCCAGCGTTTCGCCCGCTTCAAAGCTTGATGTTATTTTTTGATGCAGGACACTACCTATGTACACCCCCCTGAACTGGACGACGACACAACGACATGTGGCGTTTGCCAGCTTTACCAGTTGGATGCTGGATGCGTTTGATTTCTTTATCCTTGTCTTTGTACTTAGCGATCTCGCCGAATGGTTTCACGCTTCCGTATCGGACGTTTCCATTGCGATTATGCTGACCCTGGCGGTACGTCCCATTGGCGCGCTGCTATTTGGCCGAATGGCGGAAAAGTACGGACGTCGACCGATACTGATGCTCAATATTCTGTTTTTTACGGTGTTTGAACTGCTTTCCGCCTGGTCGCCCACCTTCATGGCATTTCTGATTTTTCGGGTCATGTACGGCGTGGCGATGGGCGGGATATGGGGCGTCGCGTCATCACTGGCGATGGAAACCATTCCCGATCGTTCGCGTGGCCTGATGTCGGGCATTTTTCAGGCGGGCTATCCCTGCGGCTATCTGTTCGCCTCGGTTATTTTTGGCCTCTTCTACAGTATGGTAGGCTGGCGCGGTATGTTCCTGATTGGCGCCCTGCCTGTTGTCTTGCTGCCTTATATCTGGTTTAAAGTGCCGGAATCCCCCGTCTGGCTGGCGGCCAGCGCGCGTAAAGAGAATACCGCGCTGCTTCCTGTTCTGCGCAAACAGTGGAAGTTGTGTCTGTATCTGGTGCTGGTCATGGCGTTCTTTAACTTTTTCAGTCACGGCACGCAGGATCTCTATCCTACCTTCCTGAAGATGCAGCATGGTTTTGATCCGCATCTGATCAGTATCATTGCGATTTTTTATAACATTGCCGCGATGCTCGGCGGTATTTTCTACGGTACGCTATCGGAACGTATTGGGCGTAAAAAAGCGATCATGATCGCCGCCTTTCTTGCGCTTCCGGTACTCCCGCTATGGGCATTTTCCAGCGGATCATTCACGATTGGCCTGGGCGCGTTCCTGATGCAGTTTATGGTGCAGGGCGCCTGGGGTGTCGTGCCGACCTGGCTGAACGAGCTGGTTCCGGCGAATGCGCGCGCCGTGCTGCCAGGGTTTGTTTACCAACTGGGTAATTTACTGGCGTCGGTTAATGCGACGTTACAGGCCCGCATCGCGGAAACGCATGGTGGCAATTACGGGTTGGCAATGGCGATCGTGGCTGGCGCGGTGGCTATTTTAATCTGTGTATTTGTGGCATTTGGTCGCGAGACCCGGGGAGTCGTCATCTCCGGTACAGATAGCGACGCCCTCCCGGAGTCGGCCATCAGTCATCGCACGTAAACACTACGCTCCTGGCGCATACTGTCGCCGGGAGCGCTCCTTCCTCCTGTGGTTTTTACGCCCTTTCAACGAACAACAAAGGTTAATGATGGCATCTGCCGTTCGTGACCATTACAATCATCGCTTACTTTTTTCTTTATAAGAAATTGATTGCTGCACCTTAAAATTATCAACGGAGCGAAGATATCATGTTGAAAGATAACCAAAAACACAACGAGTCTGTTGCCCCGAATAGCGCCTTTCTGTCTGAGTTACAACGTGCATTACCGGAATTTTTTACCGCCGATCGCTATAACGAGCAGGGCGAACTGATCGCGAAAGGCGGATTTGATCTCGCCAAATTTGAGCGCGCGCTGAAAGCGCGTAATATTGATGAGCTGACTAGCGGTTATCAGATTGATTTTATTGGTAAAGATTACGCAAAAAAACAGGCAGGTGAAAAATCCGTTACCGTTATCGTTCCTGACGTGGAACACAATACTCTGGCAGAAAATAAAAACAGCCATAATCTTTTTCTGACCGGGGATAATCTGGATGTGTTACGCCATCTGCAAAATAATTACGCCGATACCGTCGATATGATCTATATCGATCCCCCTTATAACACCGGATCGGACGGGTTTGTCTATCCCGATCATTTTGAATATAGCGATCGGGCGTTGCAGGATATGTTTGGTCTTAATGATACTGAACTGGCACGTTTAAAATCCATTCAGGGTAAATCGACGCACTCCGCGTGGTTATCTTTCATGTATCCGCGTCTTTTCCTGGCCAGGAAACTCCTGAAAGATACCGGATTTATTTTTATCTCTATCGACGATAATGAGTACGCCAATCTTAAATTAATGATGGATGAGATTTTTGGCGAAGGCGGATTTGTCACCAATGTGATGTGGAAGCGCAAAAAAGAGATTTCTAACGACTCTGATAACGTTTCCATCCAGGGGGAATACATTCTTGTTTATGCCAAAACCGGTCAGGGCGCTTTACGTTTAGAACCGCTTTCTAAAGAGTATATTCAGAAATCCTATAAAGAACCGACCGAACAGTTTCCAGAAGGGAAATGGCGGCCGGTGCCGTTAACGGTGTCAAAAGGGCTGAGCGGCGGCGGCTATACCTATAAAATTACCACGCCGAACGGTACGGTACACGAAAGACTATGGGCTTATCCTGAAGCCAGTTACCAAAAACTGGTGGCCGATAATCTGGTCTATTTTGGCAAAGATAACGGCGGTATTCCCCAGCGAGTCATGTACGCGCATCACAGTAAAGGGCAGCCAACGACCAATTACTGGGATAACGTAGCGTCGAATAAAGAGGGGAAAAAGGAGATTCTGGATCTCTTCGGCGACAACGTTTTTGATACGCCGAAACCGACCGCATTATTGAAGAAAATCATCAAGCTCGCTATCGATAAAGACGGCGTCGTTCTGGACTTTTTTGCCGGTTCCGGTACTACGGCCCATGCGGTGATGGCGCTGAATGAAGAAGATGGGGGGCAGCGCACGTTTATTCTGTGTACTATCGATCAGGCATTAAGCAATAACACTATCGCGAAAAAAGCAGGTTATAACACTATTGATGAAATCAGCCGCGAGCGAATTACACGCGTTGCGGCGAAGATCCGCGCCAACAATCCCGCGACCAATAGCGATCTCGGTTTTAAACATTATCGTTTTGCCACTCCGACACAGCAGACGCTGGACGATCTGGATAGCTTCGATATTGCTACCGGCCATTTTATCAATACCAGCGGTCAACTGGCCGCTTTCACCGAGTCAGGATTTACCGACATGATCAATCCTTTTTCCGCCAGAGGATTGGGCGTGCCGGGCGGCGCAAGCGGCGAAGAGACCTTATTAACGACATGGCTGGTCGCCGATGGTTATAAAATGGATATTGACGTACAGGCCATTGATTTTTCCGGCTATTGCGCCAGGTATGTTGATAATACGCGCCTGTATCTGATTGATGAACGATGGGGAACAGAGCAGACCCGCGATCTTCTCAACCACATTGGTACGCACCAGCTTCCGGTTCAGACCATTGTCATTTACGGCTACTCTTTCGACCTTGAATCCATTCGTGAACTGGAAATCGGCTTAAAACAGCTTGATCAAAAAGTGAACCTGGTGAAGCGTTATTAAGAGGGGATGATGATGAATATTTTACTGGAAGAACTTCCCCATCAGGAACAGGCGTTAGCGGCGATTCTGGCGAGTTTCACCGGTATCGATCACGCGCAGGCCGATCATAATCACTATGCTAATCCGCTGATTAAGGAACGTTACGACGATAAGGCCAATATTGACGTTAAAATGGAGACCGGGACGGGCAAAACCTATGTCTATACCCGGTTGATGTATGAACTGCATCAGAAGTATGGCCTCTTCAAATTTGTGCTGGTGGTGCCGACGCCAGCCATTAAAGAAGGCGCGCGGAACTTTATCACCAGCGATTACGCCAGACAGCATTTTTCACAGTTCTACGAAAATACGCGGATGGAACTTTGCACCATCAACGCCGGTGATTTTAAAGTAAAGTCGGGGCGTAAAAATTTTCCGGCCCAGTTATTAAGTTTTACTGATGCCAGCCGTCGTGATAGCCATACGATTCAGGTTTTGCTGATCAATGCGCAAATGCTCAATTCCGCCAGTATGACGCGAGACGATTACGATCAAACGCTCCTGGGCGGGCTGACGTCGCCTGTTAAAGGGCTGCAAATGACGCGACCGGTGGTCATTATTGATGAACCGCATCGTTTTGCGCGAGATAACAAATTTTATCGAGCGATTCAGGCCATTCAGCCGCAAATGATCGTCCGCTTTGGCGCTACCTTCCCGGATATTGTCGAAGGTAAGGGTAAAAATAAATGTGTACGTAAAGATTACTATCGCCGGCAACCGCAGTTTGATCTCAACGCGGTGGACAGTTTTAACGATGGTTTGGTGAAAGGTATTGATATTTATTACCCGAATCTCCCCGAAGAACAGGCCAACAATCGTTATATCGTTGACAGCGTCACGGCAAAGAAATTAATCCTCCGACGGGGGAGCAAAATTGCCGAGGTTGGCGTGGGCGAAAATCTCGCCGATGTCGATGCAGGATTTGAAGGCAGTATCGAATATGCCGGCAGTAAAATGTTGTCGAACGATCTGGAGCTGGAGGCAGGGATGGCGCTGGTGCCAGGAACCTTTGGCGCGAGCTACCAGGAACTGATTATTCAGGACGCCATTGATAAGCATTTTGATACCGAGCAGGCAAATTTCTTACGCAGCAATGAGCCAGAAAATAATGCCCCGCGTATTAAGACCTTAAGCCTTTTCTTTATTGACAGTATTAAAAGCTATCGTGATGACGAAGGCTGGTTGAAAGTCACTTTTGAGCGTTTGCTGAAAAAGAAACTGACGCAACTGATTGACGATTATCAGCGCAAGACCCTGCCGCGAGAAGTGGAGTATCTGTCGTTTCTGCAGGCCACGCTCGCCAGCCTGCACTCGGATAACCAAAACGTCCACGCTGGTTACTTTGGCGAAGACCGCGGAAGCGGCGATGAGGCGATCCAGGCTGAGGTAGATGATATTCTGAAAAATAAAGAGAAGTTGCTCAGTTTTTCAGACCATCACGACAACTGGGAAACGCGCCGCTTTCTGTTTTCAAAATGGACGCTTCGCGAAGGCTGGGATAACCCGAATGTTTTTGTCATTGCTAAATTACGTTCTTCCGGTAGCGAGTCGAGCAAAATTCAGGAAGTGGGGCGCGGCCTGCGGCTACCGGTAGATGAAAACGGCCATCGCGTTCATCAGGAAGAGTGGCCGTCCCGACTGTCGTTTCTGATTGGTTATGATGAAAAAGCGTTTGCCAGTATGCTGGTTGATGAGATTAATCGCGACAGCAAAGTTCAGCTTAACGAGCAGAAACTGGATGAGGCGATGATCACACTCATCGTCACCGAGCGGCAAAAAGTCGATCCTGCGTTTACGGAGCTTCGTTTGCTGGAAGATCTGGATGATAAAAAACTGATCAACCGGAGTAATGAGTTTAAACCCAGCGTCACGCTTAACGGGGAAACCAAAAGTGGCTTTGCGTGGCTACTGGAGTTCTACCCTGAGCTGACGCAGGCGCGGGTGCGAGCGGATCGCATTCGTGACAATAAGCCCGCCTCCCGACTGCGAGTCAGGTTACGCAAAGAGAATTGGGAACAACTTAGCAGTATCTGGGAGCAGTTTTCCCGCCGTTATATGCTGCAATTCGAGCGTAGCGGCGCTTCTCTGGAACAGATTGCCGCCGAGGTGCTGCGCGATCCGTCGCTGTATATACGCCAGAAGCCAAGCCAGGTGCAACAACGGCTGGTATCGAATGAAGATAATGGCCGTTTTGAAGTGGCGCAGCGGGAAGGCGAATTAGCCGCCAGCGAATTTATGGCGGGCATGAAATATGGCCATTTTCTTAAGCAACTGGCGTTACGCACCAGTCTGCCGGTTAACGTCCTGCACCCGGTGTTAATGGCGATGCTGCGTGATGTTTTGCACGGAGATTCACGCTATTTAAGCGAGATCTCGTTGGACAATATGACCCGCGCATTACAGACGCGGATTAATGCGCATTTTGCGCAGCGCCACGATTATCTGCCTCTCGACTTCCAGGCTTCAACGTCGGTATTTGATTCCACGGCACGGCAGTTCAGAGAGGAGATTAGCGCTGAAATTGTGGGGAAAAATGTGGATGAGAATGCGATAGACGATCCTCGTTCTCTCTATCAAATACCGCCGTTGCGTTATGACAGCGTCGATCCAGAATTGCCGCTATTAAAATACGATTATCCGCAACAGGTTTCTGTGTTTGGCAAACTGCCTAAGCGGGCCATTCAGATCCCCAAATATACGGGGGGCTCTACTACGCCGGATTTTGTGTACCGTATTGAGCGTCAGGACGCCGACAGCGTTTATTTACTGGTTGAAACTAAAGCAGAAAATATGCGCGTAGGCGATCAGGTTATTCTTGATGCGCAACGTAAATTCTTCGATATGCTGCGTCGGCAAAATATTAATGTCGAGTTTGCGGAAGCGACCAGCGCGCCGGCGGTATTTTCTACGATCAATGGCTTGATTGAGGGGAAGGCAAACTAACGGGTTTGAATGGACCTTAACGGTTATCTTTTTGATAGACCATATAAAATGGCCGCCGCGCAGCGAGCGTTGCGGTCATTCTCCCTGTGCTAATCCCCCGTCCCGTAAACCGCGTTGACTTGAAGGTTATCGTTTTACGTCTATTCTTAACTTTCAGCTAAGCGTATTTTGCTGAAATTGCAAATAGTCTTGAAGACGCTGTTTTTTTGTTTTGCCGTTATTTTTATAACGGCCAGGTAGATATTGCCAAGTGAATGTAACTAAGGGAGACATGTTATGCTAAATAGATACTACCGTTTCGCTGTCGAAAAAGACGACCCCTCCGAAGCGCCAGAGTCGGGCGATAAGCCTGACAGCCAGCCGCAAAAAAAATCGTAATTTATCTGGATATTCCCCGACGTTTTTACGTTTGGGGAAAATAACCGTTTCGTTTCAACCTTGTTGCGAACAGTGAATATTTTACACGAAGTGACTATATATAAACGGGAGGGAACATGGAGTTTGATGCATTCTTTTTAGCGAGACTCCAGTTTGCCTTTACCGTCTCTTTTCATATTATTTTCCCCGCGATTACGATTGGCTTAGCCAGTTACCTGGTGGTACTGGAAGGTTTATGGCTAAAAACGCGTAATCCTGTCTGGCGCTCGCTCTATCAGTTCTGGCTCAAAATTTTTGCCGTCAACTTCGGGATGGGCGTGGTCTCCGGTCTGGTCATGGCTTACCAGTTCGGAACGAACTGGAGCGGTTTCTCCCAGTTCGCCGGCAGTATCACCGGGCCTTTATTAACCTATGAAGTGCTCACCGCATTCTTCCTGGAAGCGGGATTCTTAGGCGTGATGCTTTTTGGCTGGAACAAAGTCGGGCCGGGCCTGCATTTCTTGTCTACCTGTATGGTGGCGCTGGGCACGTTAATGTCGACGTTCTGGATTCTGGCGTCTAATAGCTGGATGCATACCCCGCAGGGATTTGAAATTCACAACGGTCAGGTGGTCCCGGTGGACTGGTTCGCGGTGATTTTCAACCCGTCGTTCCCGTATCGCCTGTTGCATATGTCCGTTGCGGCGTTTTTAAGTAGCGCGATGTTTGTCGGCGCGTCCGCTGCCTGGCATTTACTGAAAGGTAACGATACGCCGGCTATCCGCCGTATGTTCTCGATGGCGTTATGGATGGCGGTCGTGGTGGCGCCCGTTCAGGCATTGATTGGCGATATGCACGGCCTTAACACCCTGAAGCATCAGCCGGTCAAAATTGCCGCGATTGAGGGGCACTGGGAAAATACGCCCGGTGAGCCAACGCCGCTTACGCTGGTAGGCTGGCCGGATATGGAGGCGGAACGGACCCGCTATGCGCTTGAGATCCCGGCGTTGGGCAGTCTGATCCTGACGCATAGCCTGGACAAACAGGTGCCTGCGCTAAAAGATTATCCCAAAGAGGATCGCCCCAACTCTACCGTGGTGTTCTGGTCTTTCCGTCTGATGGTGGGCATGGGCGTACTGATGATCTTCCTGGGGCTGGCCAGCCTGTGGCTACGCTACCGACGCCGACTGTATCATTCGCGGCCCTTTATGCACTTTGCGCTGTGGATGGGGCCGTCCGGGCTTATCGCCATCCTTGCCGGATGGGTGACGACTGAAGTAGGACGTCAGCCGTGGGTGGTCTATGGCCTGCTGCGAACGCGTGATGCGGTTTCCGCGCACAGCACCTTGCAGATGAGCATCAGTTTGCTGGCCTTCTTTGTGGTCTATTCCCTGGTCTTTGGGGTTGGCTATATTTATATGATTCGTCTTATCCAGAAAGGGCCGCAGCCAGCGGAGACACCGACCGCTGAAACCGATGGCAGACCCGCGCGTCCTATCTCTGCCGTGGGAGAATCGCTTGAGCAGGAGAAACGCGAATGACCATCGATCTTCCGGTTATCTGGTTTGCTATTATCGTGTTCGCCACGCTGATGTATATCGTAATGGATGGGTTCGATCTGGGCGTCGGTATCCTGTTTCCGTTTATTCGCGATAAACACGATCGCGATGTTATGGTGAACTCGGTCGCGCCGGTATGGGACGGGAACGAAACCTGGCTGGTGCTGGGCGGGGCCGGGCTTTTTGGCGCGTTCCCGTTGGCTTATGCCGTCATCACCGACGCGCTGACTATCCCGCTGGTGGTTATGCTGCTTGGTCTTATCTTTCGCGGCGTCGCTTTTGAATTCCGTTTTAAAGCCACCGAGTCGCATCGCGCGTTCTGGGATAAATCCTTTATCGTCGGGTCAATCCTGGCGACCTTTGCCCAGGGGGTTGTGGTGGGGGCGGTGGTGAGCGGTTTTCAGGTGGAAGGGCGAACCTTTAGCGGTTCGCAGCTTGACTGGCTGACGCCGTTTAATCTGTTCTGCGGCATCGGTCTGGTTGTCACCTACGCGCTGCTGGGCGCTACCTGGCTGATTATGAAAAGCGAAGATCCGCTGCATAGCCGGATGTGCGCGCTGTCGCGCCCGTTGTTGATCGTCTTGTTGTTGGTGATGGGAGGCGTCAGCGTGTGGACGCCGCTCACCCACGACGACATCGCCGGGCGCTGGTTCACGCTGCCCAATTTATACTACTTCCTGCCGGTGCCTGTGCTGGTGTTGGCTTTTAGCATCTGGCTATGGCGCAGCGTGAAAAAACCAGAATCCCATGCGCGTCCATTTATTCTCACGCTAGGGCTGATTTTTCTGGGGTTCAGCGGGTTAGGCATCAGTATTTGGCCGAATATTATTCCACCGGATATTTCGCTGTATGCCGCCGCCGCGCCACCGCAAAGTCAAAGCTTCATGCTGGTTGGGGCGCTGATAATCATCCCGATTATCCTGGCTTATACCTTCTGGAGCTACTACGTCTTCCGTGGAAAAGTGCGACACGGAGAGGGATATCACTGATGGTTAAAGTGAAAAAATGGTCGCGGCGAGTCGTATGGATGGTCGCGATATGGTGCGCCAGCGTGCTTCTGCTGGCGGGCGTCGGAATGTTATTCAGACTGCTCATGACCTCCGCAGGATTTCGCTCCTGACTGATACCCCCGGACGCGCTTTCGTCGCTGGCGAAAGCGCGTTTTTATCGACAGATCGGCGTTTATCGATCACCTTTGCTCGCCTTATCTCTTCCCTCAATAGCGGTTGATAATTATTCTCATCTTTATTGTCGTTCCCGGGCCGCAGTGATATGGTTACACAGTGGCTAACGCTCTGGTATAACGCAGATAAACGGTATTGATAATGTCTCCGATCTCCTGTCACTCTTCCGCCGCCCCGGCGATGAAAAAGATCTTTTCCGTCAGCGACTTCATCGCGTTTGGCGAGCGTTATGGCATTGATTACCGCTTCCCAGCGTTACCGCAGTATACGCAGAGTAGTCCCGTACTTCATGGCGATATCGAAGAGATAGCGCTTCCCGGCGGGATTTGCATTACACGCTCGGATGTTCACGTGTTACAACCTTATGAAACCACCTCTCGCCATAGCAGTCCGCTGTATATGCTGGTGGTGCTGGAAGGTAACGTCGCGCTGGCTGTCAATGAGCAGACCTTTTTGTTGAGCGCGGGGATGGCGTTTTGCTCGCAACTGAGTGAGCAGCAGACGATACGCGCCCATCACGGCGCAGACAGTAAATTGCGCACCTTATCGCTGGGAATGTACCCGGACGGCGGATGGCGGGAGCGTTTGCCTGTCTCGCTGGCAGACGAGTGGGAAAATAGCGCAACCTCGGCGAGGGTCTGGCAGGTGCCGGAGTTTCTGCTTTCGGGGCTACGTTATGCGCAGCAGCCCGGACCTCATGCGGCGTCACGCCAGTTAATGCTGGAAGGCATCATGCTGCAATTGCTGGGCTATGCGCTAAATCTATGTCAGCCCGCAACGCAAAAACGCGGGCTTCCCGTCACCGGTGAATACCAGCGGCTGGAGCTCATTCGGCGTTTACTGGAGCAGACGCCGGAAAAAGCCTACACGCTGAACGAACTGGCGCGTCGGGCGGCAATGAGTCCAAGTAGCCTGCGGTGCAAGTTTCGCCATGCCTATGGGTGTACCGTGTTTGATTATCTGCGCGATTGCCGCCTGGCGCGCGCGCGTCGTTATCTGATGGAGGGATACAGCGTGCAGCAGGCCGCCTGGATGTCAGGCTATCAACATGCCACAAACTTTGCGACGGCATTTCGTCGGCGTTATGGCTGCTCGCCCGGCGAGCTGCGTGACGCGTCTCTGACGGCGTCCCGCCACTGTGCGTAACGCGCCCCGCCAGAGCGGTAATATCCGCCGCTAACCCGGTTTTCTGCCGCTTTGGGTGATTTTTTATCATTGCGCATAGGCAATCTGGCGTTACGCATAGTGGTCCGTGATCTCTAAAAGGTAATAATTCTTATTTACAATAAAGATGCCTTTGGAGATGTTCATGTTTGCGACAACGCGTATGGCGCTATTGATAGGCGGAGCTATCGGCGGCGCGACTTTTCCTCTTTTTGCCCAGGAAACCACAAAAAATGATACCGTCATTGTCACCTCGCCCGTTCAGAGTGGCGCGACCAAGCTGGCGACGCCAGATATTGAAACGCCGCAGTCGGTATCCATTATTACCCGCCAGCAGTTTGAAGAGCAGGGCGCAACCAGCGTGCGTCAGGCGGTCAGCTACACCCCAGGCGTATACAGTAATCAGATAGGCGCGTCTAACCGCTTTGATTACATCGTATTGCGTGGTTTTTCGGACGGTAGTCTGGATAACGTCTATCTCGACGGGTTAAAAATGATGGGCGACACCAATTCGCACAGTTCGTTGGTGGTTGACCCTTGGTTTCTGGAAGATATCGAGGTGGTACGCGGCCCGGCGTCCGTTCTGTATGGACGTTCATCGCCAGGCGGCATTGTCGCGCTGACGTCGCGAAAACCGGCGTTTGATGCCGGGGGAGAGGTGAAGCTGTTTGCCGGCAATCACAACCAGCGCGGGGCGGCTTTTGATGTGACCGGCCCACTGGATGACAATGAACGTGTGGCGGCGCGTCTTAGCGGCATGACACGTTACGCCGATTCGCAGTTTACCCCCTTGAAAGAGGAACGTTATGCGCTGATGCCGAGCCTGACCTGGCGAATTACCGATCGGACGCGTCTTGATCTTATGGCCTATCTGCACCGTGATCCGGAAGGCGGTAGCCACTCCGGACTGCCTTATCAAGGCACGGTTGTACCTTATAACGGCAGAAAAATTTCTAACACTTTCTTTGAAGGTGAAGATGACTACGACAAATACGATCGCCGTGAAAATATGGTGGGTTATAACATTGAGCATCTGTTCGATAACGGCTGGTCGGTACGGCAAAAATTGCGTTATTTGCATACCAAAGTGACGTTGAATCAGGTCTATGCCGCAGGCTGGTTGAATGAAACGGCGCTGAATCGCGGCTATTCCGGCTCCGGGGAGAAAATGTCGGCTATCGCGCTGGATAATCAGCTCGACGGCAGCGTGGATACCGGGGCGATTAATCATCGTCTGCTGGTGGGGATCGATTATCAGGATCGCAGTAATCATACTACTGGCTATTATGGCGCGTTTCCGCCGATTGACGCTTTCAACCCTGTTTATGGCGCTCAGCCGGATTACATTACGTTGTATAGCCGTGAAAAACATAAGCTGCGGCAGACCGGATACTATTTACAGGATCAGATGTCATGGGATCGCTGGCGCTTTACGTTGGGCGGTCGTTACGATCGGGTCAGCGTGTCTAACATCGACAAACTTCATGATTCACGCAGCGATCTCGATAAAAACAACGTCAGCACCCGTGCCGCGTTGCTTTATCTGTTCGACAATGGCGTCGCCCCCTATCTCAGTTATTCTACCGCGTTTACGCCGACCAGCTTCGCCGACGAAAACGGCAATGTGCTGGAACCGATGAAAGGCAAGCAGTGGGAGGCGGGGGTAAAATACGAACCGCTGGGGGGGAACAGCCAGTTTAGCGCCGCCGTGTATCGTATTAACCAGACCAATATCGCGACCAAAGAAGAACCTACCGATCCGTACCGCTCGATTGGTGAAATTGAGTCTAAAGGGGTTGAACTGGAGGCCATTAGCCATTTGTCGGATAGCGTCCGTTTGCAGGCGGCGTATACCTATACTGATATCCGTTATAAGAAAAGTAGCCCGCAAGAACAGGGTAAGCGCGCGGTTTATGCTCCACGGAACCAGGCCAGCGCCTGGCTAAGCTACGATGTGAAAAGCGGTCTGTTAGAGGGGCTGACTTTGGGCTCCGGCATCCGGTACGTCAACGGCGTGACCAGCGATCGCCTGAATACCCACACATTGCCGTCCTATACACTGGTCGATATGGTGGTAGGGTATGATTTATCCAGCATTGGGTTAAATGGCTTGAGCGCCCAGCTCAACGTAAATAACCTGACGGACAAACGCTATGTCGCTGCCTGTAATTCGCTCTCTTATTGTTATTTTGGCGCCGAGCGTAGCATTGTAGGCAGCGTGTCATGGGCGTTTTGATAACGCTTATCGTCCGGTAGCAAAGGCTACCGGGCAAACATTAGCGGTGCGTCACGCCTTCATAGAGAAGTCTGAGCGCAAACATCCCGATAATGGCGCCGATAACACGGCTGGCAATGCGCTGTATTCGTCCATAAGCGCGGCGGACAGCGGGGAGCGAAAAGGCCTGGCTGAGAAAAATACGCCAGATAACGGATGACAGCACAATTCCGGCCCAGGCCATTAACCTTGCCCATGTGGGCGTTTCTGCGCTAAGCGTTACGGAAAAAATACTGATAAAAAACAGTACGGTTTGCGGATTGGATAAATCGGTCATTAATCCCCGGCGAAAGAAAATTGTCCACGGGGCGGCAATCGGCGTCTGGAGCGTGCTCATTTGCGGCGTCGCCTGGTGGCGAATACTGTTCCAGGCGAACCATAATAAATAGGCGCCGCCGACAATTTTGATAAGAGAAAATACCGCTTCGCATTGCGTAATGAGCGTCGCCAGACCGAAAAGCCCCAGCCCGGAATAAAAGGCGTCTCCCGTGGCGACGCCCAGGCCGGTGATGACTCCCGCCCGGCGTCCTGATGCGAGGCTGGTTTGCACCACCACAAACAGATTCGCGCCGGGATTAAAAAAGGTTAACACAAACAGACTGACGGTAAGCACAACGGCATGAAACGGCTCCATAGGCAACTCTTCTCTTAGCCTCAAGAAATAACCTTCATCTTATTAATAGTCAAACCAGATGATTGCGAGTGAGATCACAAAGCAGGGGCGTTTTAATCCGCGTTGTTACGCCGACAGAGCGGGGGCTGACTGGATTTTTCCAGCAATCTACACTACTTATTTAATCAGTCCGAACGGCCTTTTTGTTCTGATAAAGCGATGATGGCGTAATAATAAAACGAGGGTTTTGCTATGAAAACTGGCTACAAGGTTATGCTTGGCGCATTAGCGTTTGTTGTGACAAACGTTTATGCCGCAGAAATTATGAAAAAAACGGACTTTGATAAAGTCGCCTCCGAATACACGAAAATTGGCACGATTTCCACCACCGGGGAAATGTCGCCGCTGGATGCCAGAGAAGATTTAATCAAAAAGGCGGATGAAAAAGGGGCGGATGTGGTGGTGCTGACGTCCGGGCAGACAGAAAATAAAATTCATGGTACGGCTGATATTTATAAAAAGAAATAAAAGCGTTGCATCATAAAAATACCCGCCTGGGTTTCCGGCGGGTATATTTATTCCTGGCAACCGGCATCCGTTTTGCCGGATGACGGCCTGCAGTAAACGTAGCGCCATCAGGCATTCAGGACGCGGTCATTTGTCTTAATTATCCGACTGGTCTTTGGCACCAGCTTTTAAACGACGCCACAGAGTGGTGCGGCTAATCCCCAGATAACGCGCCGCGGCGCTCTTATCGCCCTTAAAGCGCGCCAGTACATCCTGTAACGCGTTCGCATCCACGGTTGAAGGCGTCAGCTCTGCTGTGTTCACCATAAGCTCAGGTAATAACTGCCGCATAAATTGCCTGTCCAGCGTTGGCGCGGGATCGACGCTTAAAAAAAGCGCCAGGCGCTCCATCATATTACGCAGTTCGCGAATATTACCGGGCCAGCGCCAGGCCAGCAAAAGCGGCTGACACTGTGTCAATCCATGACGTATCGATTCGGTAAACGGAATTTCCATCGCCGCCAGCGACTGTTTTAAAAAGCTTTCCGCCAGCGGCAAAATATCAGCCTGCCGCTCGCGCAAAGGAGGAAGCGTCAGACGCAGAATACTCAGGCGATAAAAGAGATCGGGGCGAAAACGTCCTTGCATTATCTCCCGATCCAGATCGCAATGCGTAGCGCTGATCACCCGGACCTCCACCGGGATCGGCTGGTGTCCGCCGACGCGAGTGACGGCTTTTTCCTCCAGTACGCGCAAAAGTCGGGTTTGTAACGGCAAGGGCATTTCGCCGATTTCATCCAGAAACAGCGTGCCGCCGTGTGCGATTTCAAATAGCCCCGCCCGGCCTCCTCGTCGTGAACCGGTAAACGCACCCTCTTCATAACCAAACAGTTCCGCTTCCAGCAACGACTCGGTAATCGCGCCGCAATTGACGGCGACAAAGGGAGGGGATGGCTTATTCTGACGGTGAGGCTGGCGGTGAAAAAACGTCTGGTGAATCGCCTGCGCCGCCAGCTCTTTTCCGGTCCCTGTTTCCCCCTGAATCAGCACTGCCGCACGGGAGCGGGCATAGAGCGTAATCGTCTGGCGGAGCTGCTCCATTTGCGGCGACTGGCCGCGTATATCGCCCAGTTCATACCGGGTTTGTAATCCCTTGCCGGATGGGTAATCCACGCGCTGTCGCCGTGTCAGACGGGTCATATCCAGCGCATCATGGAAAGCCTGACGAACGGTCGCCGCGGAATAAATAAAGATGGCGGTCATTCCCGCTTCTTCCGCCAGATCGGTAATTAATCCCGCGCCGACGACGGCTTCAATACCGTTGGCCTTAAGTTCGTTAATTTGCCCGCGCGCGTCCTCTTCGGTGACATAGCTTCGCTGTTCAAGACGGAGGTGAAACGTTTTCTGAAAGGCAAGTAAAGCCGGAATGGTCTCCTGATAGGTCACGATACCGATAGACGAGGTGAGCTTTCCCGCTTTCGCCAGCGCCTGTAATACATCGAATCCGCTGGGCTTGATGAGGATCACCGGTATTGACAGGCGACTTTTTAAATAGGCCCCGTTCGAACCCGCCGCGATAATCGCGTCGCAGCGCTCGGTCGCCAGTTTTTTGCGAATGTAGGTCACCGCCTTTTCAAAGCCGAGTTGAATAGGCGTGATGGTCGCCAGATGATCGAATTCCAGGCTGATATCCCGAAACAGTTCGAACAGACGCGTTACGGAGACCGTCCAGATCACCGGTTTATCGCTATTATCGCGCGGAGCGCTGTGAGCAGTCGTCATCGCAGTAGGCTCATCTTTAAGGGGCGATTTTTTGTTTTAAACGTGTTTCATAAATGTTGCAATGAAACAGGGTGATTCGTTTCATGAAACGTTAGCTGACACGTTTTTCTTTTCCCTTAATCGCGCTTATTCATAACAGGCATTACTGTAATTGCCTGTTTTTAAATCTCATTGTATTTAATTTTCTCGCTGCCTCTTTGCCTGGCATAGCCTTTGCTTTGGTGAATACATCCTGAGTAACAATTTACTAACATGAGGACGAGATATGTCTTTACATTCGCCGGGGCAGGCATTTCGCGCCGCGCTCGCTAAAGAGAATCCATTACAAATTGTCGGCGCTATCAATGCCAACCATGCTCTGTTGGCCCAACGGGCCGGGTATCAGGCTATCTATCTTTCTGGCGGCGGCGTAGCGGCGGGCTCGCTCGGACTGCCGGATCTGGGGATTTCTACGCTGGATGATGTGTTAACCGATATCCGGCGCATCACGGATGTTTGCCCGCTGCCGCTGTTGGTGGATGCGGATATTGGCTTTGGCTCCTCCGCCTTTAATGTCGCGCGGACGGTAAAGTCCATAGCCAAAGCGGGCGCCGCCGCGCTGCATATTGAAGACCAGGTTGGCGCTAAGCGCTGTGGACACCGTCCAAACAAAGCGATCGTCTCGAAAGAGGAGATGGTAGACCGAATTCGGGCGGCAGTGGATGCGCGCACCGATCCGAACTTTGTGATCATGGCGCGTACCGATGCGCTGGCGGTGGAAGGGCTGGAGGCGGCTCTCGATCGCGCGCAGGCTTACGTGGACGCGGGGGCTGACATGCTGTTCCCGGAGGCGATCACCGAACTGTCGATGTACCGCCAGTTCGCCGACGTGGCGCAGGTGCCGATCCTCGCCAACATCACTGAGTTTGGCGCGACGCCGCTGTTTACGACCGACGAGTTGCGCAGCGCAAACGTGGCGATGGCGCTCTATCCGCTGTCGGCGTTTCGCGCCATGAACCGCGCCGCAGAAAAAGTCTATACCGTGCTGCGCCAGGAAGGGACGCAAAAGAACGTGATCGACATCATGCAGACCCGCAACGAGCTGTACGAAAGCATCAATTACTACCAGTTCGAAGAGAAGCTGGACGCGCTGTACAGGAATAAAAAATCGTAGCCTGTAGGCCTGATAAGGCGAAGCCGCCATCAGGCAATGCCGGATGGCACTACGTTTAACCCGCCTACGGTACGGCCTACACGCCTCAATACCCTACACATTACAATAATGACGAGGACAATATGACAGACACGACGATCCTGCAAAACAACACGCATGTCATTAAGCCTAAAAAATCGGTCGCGCTTTCCGGCGTACCTGCCGGAAATACCGCTCTGTGTACCGTGGGAAAAAGCGGTAACGATCTGCACTATCGCGGTTACGACATTCTCGATCTGGCGGAGCACTGCGAATTTGAAGAAGTCGCGCATTTACTGATCCACGGAAAATTACCGACCCGCGACGAGCTGAACGCGTATAAAAGCAAGTTAAAAGCGCTGCGCGGATTACCCGCCAATGTCCGTACCGTTCTGGAAGCGTTACCGGCGGCCTCGCACCCGATGGACGTGATGCGTACCGGCGTTTCCGCGCTGGGCTGCACCCTGCCGGAAAAAGAGGGACATACCGTCTCCGGCGCGCGCGATATTGCCGATAAGCTGTTGGCCTCGCTCAGCTCTATCCTTCTTTACTGGTATCACTACAGCCACAACGGCGAACGTATTCAGCCGGAAACCGACGATGATTCCATCGGCGGCCATTTCCTGCATCTGCTGCACGGTGAAAAGCCAACCCAAAGCTGGGAAAAGGCGATGCATATTTCGCTGGTGCTGTATGCCGAGCATGAGTTCAACGCCTCGACGTTTACCAGCCGGGTAATTGCCGGGACCGGCTCGGATGTCTACTCCGCGATTATCGGCGCGATTGGCGCGCTGCGCGGCCCGAAACACGGCGGGGCGAATGAGGTGTCGCTGGAAATTCAACAGCGTTATGAAACGCCGGACGAGGCAGAGGCGGATATCCGTAAACGCGTGGAAAACAAAGAGGTGGTGATTGGCTTTGGACATCCGGTTTACACCATCGCCGACCCGCGCCATCAGGTGATCAAACGGGTGGCGAAACAGCTTTCAGAAGAAGGCGGCTCGCTGAAGATGTACCACATCGCCGACCGTCTGGAAACGGTGATGTGGGAGACCAAAAAGATGTTCCCGAATCTCGACTGGTTTTCGGCGGTCTCCTACAACATGATGGGCGTCCCTACCGAAATGTTCACCCCGCTGTTTGTCATCGCCCGCGTTACCGGCTGGGCGGCGCACATTATTGAACAGCGTCAGGACAACAAAATTATTCGTCCTTCCGCCAATTATACCGGCCCGGACGATCGCCAGTTTGTGCCGATCGAAAAGCGTTGCTAATTAAAACCTCTAAATATAAAAACAGGAGTTGTACCCTATGTCCGCACATATTTCGAACATCCGCCCAGACTTTGACCGTGAAATCGTTGATATCGTTGATTACGTGATGAATTACGAGATCACCTCAAAGGTGGCGTACGACACCGCGCATTATTGCCTGCTCGACACGCTCGGCTGTGGTCTGGAAGCGCTGGAATACCCGGCCTGTAAAAAATTGCTTGGGCCGATCGTGCCAGGCACGGTGGTGCCCAACGGCGCACGCGTGCCGGGCACCCAGTTCCAGCTCGATCCGGTACAGGCAGCCTTTAACATTGGCGCGATGATCCGCTGGCTCGATTTTAATGATACCTGGCTTGCCGCCGAGTGGGGCCATCCTTCTGATAACCTGGGCGGTATTCTGGCGATTGCGGATTGGCTGTCACGCAACGCCGTCGCCGCCGGCAAAGCGCCGCTGACCATGAAACAGGTATTGAGCGGGATGATCAAAGCCCATGAAATTCAGGGTTGCATCGCGCTGGAAAACGCCTTCAACCGTGTCGGACTTGACCATGTGTTGCTGGTGAAAGTGGCCTCGACGGCGGTGGTCGCTGAAATGCTGGGGCTGACGCGCGATGAGATCCTTAACGCGGTATCGCTGGCGTGGGTGGATGGGCAGTCGTTGCGCACTTATCGTCATGCGCCGAATACCGGTACGCGCAAATCCTGGGCGGCGGGCGACGCTACCTCACGCGCGGTACGTCTGGCGCTGATGGCGAAAACCGGCGAGATGGGCTATCCCTCGGCGCTCACCGCCAAAACCTGGGGCTTCTACGACGTTTCATTCAAAGGTGAAACGTTCCGTTTCCAGCACCCTTACGGCTCCTACGTGATGGAAAACGTGCTATTTAAAATTTCTTTCCCGGCAGAATTCCACTCGCAAACCGCCGTCGAAGCGGCGATGACGCTGTATGAGCAGATGCAGGCCGCGGGTAAAACGGCAGCGGATATCGAGAAAGTGACCATCCGTACCCACGAAGCCTGTCTTCGCATTATCGATAAAAAAGGCCCGCTCAATAACCCGGCGGACCGCGATCACTGTATCCAGTATATGGTCGCCGTGCCGCTGCTGTTCGGACGGTTAACCGCGGCGGATTATGAAGACGAGGTGGCGCAGGACAAGCGTATTGACGCCCTGCGCGAGAAAATCGTGTGTTATGAGGACCCGGCTTTTACCGCCGACTATCACGACCCGGAAAAACGAGCTATCGGCAATGCGATCACCGTGGAGTTTACTGATGGCTCACGCTTTGGCGAGGTTGTCGTGGAGTATCCGATTGGTCATGCGCGTCGCCGCGCCGACGGTATTCCGAAGCTTATCGAAAAATTTAAAATTAACCTGGCTCGTCAGTTCCCGACTCGCCAGCAGCAACGCATTCTGGATGTCTCCCTGGACAGAGCCCGCCTGGAGCAGATGCCGGTTAACGAATACCTCGATTTATATGTCATCTGAGCCAGCCAGCAGTAAGGCGTAAGTTCAACAGGAGAGCGTGATGTCTTTTAGCGAATTTTATCAGCGTTCCATTAACGAACCGGAGGCGTTCTGGGCCGAGCAGGCCCGACGTATCGACTGGCGACAGCCGTTTACGCAGACGCTGGATCATAGCCGTCCACCGTTTGCCCGCTGGTTTTGCGGCGGCACCACTAACTTATGTCATAACGCCGTTGACCGCTGGCTGGATAAACAGCCGGAGGCGCTGGCGCTGATTGCCGTCTCATCAGAGACCGATGAAGAGCGCACATTTACCTTCAGCCAGTTGCATGATGAAGTCAACGCTGTGGCCGCTATGCTGCTGTCGCTGGGCGTGCAGCGTGGCGATCGCGTATTGGTCTATATGCCGATGATTGCCGAAGCGCAGATAACCCTGCTGGCCTGTGCGCGCATTGGCGCGATCCATTCGGTGGTCTTTGGCGGTTTTGCCTCGCACAGCGTAGCGGCGCGGATTGACGATGCCAGACCGGCGCTGATTGTGTCGGCGGATGCCGGAGCGCGGGGCGGTAAAATCCTGCCGTATAAAAAGCTGCTTGATGACGCTATTGCGCAGGCGCAGCATCAGCCGAAACACGTTCTGCTGGTGGACAGAGGGCTGGCGAAAATGGCGTGGGTGGATGGGCGCGATCTGGATTTTGCCACGTTGCGCCAGCAGCATCTCGGCGCGAGCGTGCCGGTGGCGTGGCTGGAATCCAATGAAACCTCGTGCATTCTTTACACCTCCGGCACTACCGGCAAACCGAAAGGCGTCCAGCGCGACGTCGGCGGTTATGCGGTGGCGCTGGCAACCTCGATGGACACCATTTTTGGCGGCAAGGCGGGCGGCGTATTCTTTTGCGCATCGGATATCGGCTGGGTCGTCGGCCACTCCTATATCGTTTACGCGCCGCTGCTGGCAGGCATGGCGACTATTGTTTACGAAGGACTGCCGACGTACCCGGACTGCGGGGTCTGGTGGAAAATTGTCGAGAAATACCAGGTTAACCGGATGTTTTCCGCCCCGACCGCGATTCGCGTGCTGAAAAAATTCCCGACGGCGCAAATCCGCAATCACGATCTCTCCTCGCTGGAGGCGCTTTATCTGGCCGGTGAGCCGCTGGACGAGCCGACGGCCAGTTGGGTGACGGAGACGCTGGGCGTACCGGTCATCGACAATTATTGGCAGACGGAGTCCGGCTGGCCGATCATGGCGCTGGCCCGCGCGCTGGACGACAGGCCGTCGCGTCTGGGAAGTCCCGGCGTGCCGATGTACGGTTATAACGTCCAGCTACTCAATGAAGTCACCGGCGAGCCCTGCGGCATAAATGAAAAAGGCATGCTGGTGATCGAAGGGCCGCTGCCGCCGGGCTGTATTCAGACTATTTGGGGCGACGATGCGCGTTTTGTGAAGACTTACTGGTCGCTGTTTACCCGTCAGGTTTATGCCACCTTCGACTGGGGAATCCGCGACGCCGAGGGGTATTACTTTATTCTGGGCCGTACCGATGATGTGATTAATATTGCGGGTCATCGGCTGGGGACGCGAGAAATAGAAGAAAGTATCTCCAGCTACCCGAACGTAGCGGAAGTGGCGGTAGTGGGGATAAAAGACGCTCTGAAAGGGCAGGTGGCGGTGGCGTTTGTCATTCCGAAGCAGAGCGATACGCTGGCGGATCGCGAGGCGGCGCGCGACGAGGAAAACGCGATTATGGCGCTGGTAGACAATCAGATTGGTCACTTTGGTCGTCCGGCGCATGTCTGGTTTGTCTCGCAGCTCCCCAAAACGCGTTCCGGAAAGATGCTTCGCCGCACGATCCAGGCGATCTGCGAAGGCCGCGATCCGGGCGATCTGACAACCATTGACGATCCCGCGTCGTTGCAGCAAATTCGCCAGGCGATCGAGGAATAGCCGTAAGCCGGATAAGCCGCGTCCGGCAACGGGTTAGCGTTTGCGACTGAATAGTGGGGTGTAAAGTCGGGAAAGGGCGGCAGCGCGCCGCCCTGTAACAGAATTAACGCAGAATATTTTTCTCAGCCAGATCCAGCGCGAAGTAGCTGAAAATCAAATCGGCGCCGGCGCGTTTAATCGAGCCCAGACTTTCCAGCACGACCTTTTCTTCATTGATGGCGCCAGCCATAGCAGCAAATTTAATCATGGCATATTCACCGCTCACCTGGTAAGCGCCAAGCGGCAACTCTGTGCGTTCGCGGATTTCACGCAGCACGTCCAGATACGCGCCGGCCGGTTTCACCATTAAGCAATCCGCGCCCTGGGCTTCGTCGAGCAGTGATTCGCGAATCGCTTCACGGCGGTTCATCGGATTCATTTGATACGTCTTGCGGTCGCCTTTTAACGCGGTACCCGCTGCTTCACGGAAGGGGCCGTAGAAAGAAGAGGCGAACTTAGTGGAGTAGGACATTATTGCCGTATCGGTAAAACCGGCGGCATCCAGCGCCTGGCGGATAGCCTGGACTTGTCCATCCATGGCTGCGGAGGGCGCAATAAAATCTGCTCCAGCCGCCGCCGCGATAACGGCCTGCTTGCCGAGGTTGGCCAGCGTCGCATCGTTATCCACTCCGTGTTCGCACAACACGCCGCAGTGGCCGTGCGAGGTGTATTCGCAGAAGCAGGTGTCGGACATGACGATCATCTCCGGCACGGTTTGCTTACAGATGCGGGACATTCTTGCCACCAGTCCGTCTTCTTTCCAGGTATCGCTGCCGGTGTCATCAGTATGGTGAGAAATGCCGAAGGTCATAACGGAACGAATGCCAGCATTTGCGATACGTTCAATCTCTCGCGCCAGTTGCTTTTCCGGGATACGCATTACGCCGGGCATGGCATCAATAGCTTTGTAATCGTCGAGTTCTTCTTCAACAAAGATCGGCAACACCAGGTCGTTCAGGCTAAGTGTTGTCTCTTCAAACATAGCGCGCAGCGCAGCGGATTTGCGCAGGCGGCGAGGGCGATGGATAAGGTCTGTCATGGTCTGCCTGATGTTTGTGGAATCGAAGGCCCAGTATACCTGAATCTGCAGGCAGATGTTTTACGAAAACGGTCCTTAACGTAGCAGGCGCAGCCCCAGCGGCAGCAGAACATGACGCTTCCTTTATATACCGAAGATTAATACCTCAGGCACTATATCATTTTAAATAAGAATTAGTTTTACGTTGTTTTTAGTTTTATTTCATCGTCATTTAAGTAAATGTGGGTTTCAACATTATTCATGTTTATTTTGTTTTTCTTTAATCCATATTTATCTTATATGTGTTTTGTTTTTTTATTTTCTTGTAAGGCCATGAAAAAGAATGCTTTTCAATTATGAATTTTCCTTTTATTACGTCCTTTTAATTCATGTCCGAATCCGGACTGAGGATAAAGAATAATTGAACCTTTTAGCAATGACGCCGCATAATCCTCCTTGCTAAACATCTATATGTTTTTATGCATTGATAATTGATGGATCAACTATATTACGTCCCTGAGGAGGGATGACAAATGCACTCCTGGAAAAAGAAACTTTTAGTCTCACAATTAGCATTGGCTTGCACTCTGGCAATCACTTCTCAGGCGAATGCTCAAGATATTTCTGGCACAACCTACAACACGTTTGGTTACGACAGTGTAACTAACCATGATGGTTGGTTGTATGATGGCTATGTAAACTGGAATAACACTTCTGCTGATTCTACCAACATCTGGAATGCCGATATTTATCCAGTAATCAATAAAAGTACTGTGAATGGCGTTATTTCTGCATACTATCTGGACGATGGTTTTGATGGTACAGCGAACTCAATGTCCATTTCTAACAGCACAATCAATGGCATGGTTACTACTCTGTGCATGACTGATGAATGTGATGATGGTGTCGATGAAGATGGTACGAATCATACTCAATACGATCGTTTTAGCCTGACCGTTGATAATTCAACTATCAACGATACCTATGAACATTATTATTATGATGTTGTTGATGGCGATACCACCACGACTAAAGTTGTTGATACTTACGATATTGGTAATGCTATCACTGTTGATGAAGAGTCAGACATCGTCATTCAGAATAACTCTCATGTTGCAGGTATCACTTTCTTACAGGGCTATCAGACGCTTGATAATACCCCGTATGATAATGTTGAAGGTATAGCGAATAGCGATAATATCTTCACTAACACACTGGTTGTTAAAGACTCTGTCCTGACTTCTGGTGCCTATAGCGATCTGGGAACTGATGGTTTCTACGGTCAGGGCGAGAAGCCAAGCGACTACAATGGCACTGCAGATTACTGGTTTAGCTACAATGATGATGATCCCCTTGATGATGCCGCGTTAATTGTTAGCGATAATACTAACGCAGACAACTCAATGCAGACTACCGCTACGTTTGATCATTCCACTATCACTGGTGACATTCTCTTTAGTAGCACCTTCGACAACAACTTCTATGAGAATGGTGATCCTGCAACGGATACTACGGATGATGGTGTCTATAATCCAACAACGAATGGTTGGGATGATACTGACTCTTTAACCGTGACGCTGACCAATGGCTCGAAATGGGTTGGCGCGGCTCAATCTGAAGTTGAGGCAATCGGCACTGGTAAGATGTACGGTTGGGGATATACCGATGCTGATTGGCATGCTTTAGTACCAAACAGCATTTGGCCGTCTTCAACTTACTATTCTGATGATGAGCACCTTGCTGGCGCAGAGGTTTATCAGAGCGGTATCTTTAATATTGCGCTGGATAACGGCTCTGAATGGGATACTCGCAAGATTTCCAATATTGACGACCTGACAGTGAATAATGTCTCTCAGGTAAATGTTGAAAACTCTGGTTTAATCGCCGACAGCATTACGCTGGCTAATTCTTCTTCTCTGAACATTGGTGACACCGGTGGTGTGGCGACAAATAGTCTGTATCTGGATAGTTACAGTACCGCTTCTCTGACAGAAGAGACCGCTTCTCTGTATGCTAATACCATTACTGTTGATAATGGTGCCCAGCTGAACCTGGGTCTGGGTCAGGTTGATACACATAATGTGATTTTGACTGATGGTGGCGTACTGAATGTCGCCAGCCGTGATTATGTGTTGAACTCTGATCTGAACAACGCACGTTATATTACCAACGACGTTTACGATGCTAATTATGACTACGGTGTGGTTGCATTGAACTCTGATGGTCATCTGGCGGTTAATGGGGACGTTGCAGGTAACTATAAAGTCCGCATTGATAACGCTACTGGTGCAGGTTCTGTTGCTGATTACAAAGATAAAGAAATTGTCCGTGTTTATGACGATAACGCTGACACTACTGCTAGCTTTACTGCAGCTAACAAAGCTGACCTCGGCGCTTACACCTATCAGGCGCAGCAGCAGGATAACTCTGTTGTTCTGCAGCAGATGGAACTGACCGACTACGCTAACATGGCGCTGAGCATTCCTTCTGCGAACACCAATATCTGGAACCTGGAACAAGACACCGTTGGTACTCGTCTGACCAATGCTCGTCATGGCCTGGCGGATAACGGCGGCGCATGGGTAAGCTACTTCGGCGGTAACTTCAACGGCGACAACGGCACCATTAACTACGATCAGGATGTTAATGGCATCATGGTCGGTGTTGATACCAAAGTTGACGGTAACAACGCTAAGTGGATCGTTGGTGCGGCAGCAGGCTTCGCGAAAGGCGATCTGAGCGATCGTACCGGTCAGGTGGATCAGGACAGCCAGTCTGCCTACATCTACTCTTCCGCTCGTTTCGCAAACAACATCTTTGTTGACGGTAACTTAAGCTACTCTCACTTCAACAACGATTTGTCTGCTAACATGAGCGACGGTACTTACGTTGACGGCAACACCTCTTCTGACGCCTGGGGCTTTGGCTTGAAACTGGGTTATGATCTGAAGCTGGGTGATGCAGGTTACGTAACGCCTTACGGCAGCGTATCCGGTCTGTTCCAGTCTGGCGACGACTACCAGCTGAGCAACGACATGAAAGTTGACGGTCAGTCTTACGACAGCATGCGTTATGAACTCGGTGTAGATGCAGGTTATACCTTCACTTACAGCGAAGATCAGGCGCTGACCCCGTACTTCAAACTGGCTTACGTTTACGACGACTCCAACAACGATGCTGACGTAAACGGCGACTCTATCGACAACGGCGTAGAAGGTTCTGCGGTACGTGTTGGTCTGGGTACTCAGTTCAGCTTCACGAAGAACTTCAGCGCCTACACCGATGCTAACTACCTCGGCGGCGGTGATGTTGATCAAGACTGGTCTGCAAACGTTGGTGTTAAATATACTTGGTAATCATTTTCTCTCAGGAGAAATAAAGGTAATTTAAACTGAAAAATGCCCGTCAAGGACTTGACGGGCATTATTGCAAGGAATGCATATGTTATCTTTAAGCAAGCCACTACAGGAATTCTACAGACTCGATAAATGCCTTTCTAAGCATGGTACGCGTTTCGAGTTTGTTAATGATAAAGAGATTATCTGTTCACCTGATGAAAGTAATACCCATACCTTTGTTATTTTAGAGGGGGTTGTTTCGTTAGTTCGCGGTGATAAAGTTCTTATTGGTATTGTGCAGGCCCCCTTTATTTTCGGCTTAGCCGATGGTGTGGCGAAAAAAGAGGCACAATATAAATTAATTGCGGAGAGCGGTTGCATCGGTTATCGCCTCTCATCATCACAAACTCTTGCCATCATTGAGCAGAACCAACTGTGGCGTGAAGCCTTCTGTTGGATAGTATGGAAAAGTCAGGTACTGGAACTTCGTGACAAGCAGCTCATTGGTAATAATTCTTACGACCAAATTCGTGCGACGTTAATGACAATGATTGAGTGGGATGAAGAACTTCGCTCACGTATTGGTGTTATGAATTATATTCATCAACGAACGCGCGTATCGCGATCGGTGGTGGCGGAAGTTCTCGCGGCCCTGCGTAAGGGTAATTACATTGAAATGAATAAAGGCAAACTGATCAGTATTAACCGTTTGCCCTCCGAATATTAACAAGAATGTTGCGCCTCGTCTGATATAGCGCGAGGCGCGACGACTCAGGATGCAGGAATAGCAATCGGTTTATTGCCGCTTAGCTCAGTAACCAAATCGTTAATCCCGTTGCTCATATTGGTAAAACGCGTGAGGGGGGAACGGGTTACCACCACAAAAGCGCCAATATTATATTGTGGGATCATCGCCATATAGGTAATAAAACCGCCGCCGCCTCCTGTTTTCTGGATAATGCCAGGACGTCCGTCTTTTGGCGCCATATAGACCCAACCCAGACCGAGCGCGTCGGCTTTACCCGGTACGTCCATCCCAATGATTTTCTTTAACTGTGTGCGCTGATAAATCAACGTTTGCATACGATCGGCCTGTTGGCTACGGTGATAGAAATCTGACGACAGATACTGTTGCATCCAGCGCATCATATCTCCTGGCGTAGAATAGACCCCACCGCTGCCAATGGCAGCCAGCGTATTATTACAGGGGCTTGCGCCTTTTTCTGCCACCATCAGACGCTTACACTGATCGGGAGAGGGGGTAAACGTGGTGTCTTTCATTCCCAGCGGGCGAGTAATCTTTTCTTCAAACAGTTGCGTATAAGGTTTGCCGGAGGCGGTCGCCAGCGCGTCGGCTAACAGGTCGAACGCCAGATTGGAATAGGCCGCCTGTGAACCGGGCGCGACTTTTAACGTTGCTGTGGAGAGCCAGTTCCAGCGTTGTTCGCGGGTTGGCCAGACAAATACCGGACGATGCGCCGCGCCGCCGGGCTGTTCTCGCGGAAGCGCGCTGGTGTGGGTCGCTAAGTTGACCAACGTAATCGGCGTGCCTTGATACGTCGGGACACGCGCGCCGGGAGGCGCATATTTGCTGAGAGGATCGTTTAATTTTACCGTTCCCTGATCGAGCAATTTTACCAACATTTCACTGGTCATGAGCTTGGTGAGAGAAGCGATACGAATGACCGAATCAAGCTGTGGACGAACATTATTGCCCGGTCTGGTGTCACCGAAACTACGAAACACGCGTTGATTACCGTCGATCACCACCAGCGCCATGCCCGTGGCGCCGCTACCATAAAAGATATGCTCGGCATAACGATCAACGATATCAGAGGCAAAAACCGGATCGGCAATCGGCTGAGCCGCCTGGACAGAAGTAAGTGATGCCGCAAACAGCATGGCAGTAAAAAGCAGACTACGTTTCAACGGTGATGTCCATAAGTGAAATAACGGTGGTTATGCGTATTTATACTACCCGGCGGCACATTGCAAAACGTTAAAGAGAAAAAAGTGGGTGAAAAAACGTAACGGCGGGTTTTCGTGATGGAGAATGTTTACTTTTGTGATAGAGCGCTTGTGATAACCTGATAGCGTCAGCGTGCCTGCTGTGTATGAAACTCGTCGAAACAATTCTGTTGAGCAGAAATGCGAACTAAGCGTCACAACGTAGGTCACAATGCCTGGTTTAGCCCTTTCATTTGCGTGGGCATGGCGTGATATTGCCGCCGTTACAGCAGCCGTAATAAAGAGAAGAAGTTAGCAGGAGAGCATGATGTTTAAATCTTTTTTCCCAAAGCCAGGGCCGTTTTTCATGTCGGCGTTTGTTTGGGCGCTGATCGCCGTCATTTTCTGGCAGGCGGGAGGAGGAGATTGGGTGGCGCGACTTGTGGGGGCATCCGATGAAGTGCCTATCAGCGCAGCGCGCTTTTGGTCGCTGGACTATCTGATTTTTTATGCTTATTACCTGATTTGCGTGGGATTATTTGCAACGTTCTGGTTCATCTATAGCCCGCACCGCTGGCAGTACTGGTCGATACTTGGCACCTCGCTCATTATTTTTGTCACCTGGTTTTTGGTGGAGGTTGGCGTCGCGGTTAACGCCTGGTACGCACCGTTCTATGATTTGATTCAAACGGCGCTCAGCTCGCCGCACAAGGTCACTCTTGGTCAATTTTATCATGAAGTGGGGGTGTTTCTCGGTATTGCGCTTATCGCCGTGGTGATCGGCGTGCTGAACAACTTCTTTGTCAGCCACTATGTATTTCGCTGGCGTACCGCAATGAATGAGCACTATATGGCGCACTGGCAGTACCTGCGCCATATCGAAGGGGCTGCCCAGCGTGTGCAGGAAGACACCATGCGTTTTGCCTCTACACTGGAGAACATGGGCGTGAGTTTTATCAATGCCATCATGACGCTTATCGCCTTTCTGCCGGTGTTAGTCACCCTGTCAGCGCATGTGCCGAATTTACCCATCGTAGGACATATCCCTTACGGCCTGGTCATTGCCGCCATAGTCTGGTCATTAATGGGGACGGGCCTGCTGGCGGTCGTCGGGATCAAATTGCCAGGGCTGGAATTTAAAAATCAGCGAGTGGAAGCCGCTTATCGTAAGGAGCTGGTCTACGGTGAAGATGACGCCAGCCGCGCCACGCCGCCAACAGTCCGTGAACTGTTTAGCGCGGTGCGCCATAACTACTTCCGTCTCTACTTTCACTATATGTATTTCAACATCGCGCGCATTCTCTATTTGCAGGTCGATAACGTTTTCGGTTTGTTCCTGCTGTTTCCTTCCATTGTTGCCGGTACGATTACGCTGGGGCTGATGACGCAAATCACCAACGTGTTTGGCCAGGTGCGCGGTTCGTTCCAGTATTTGATTAACTCCTGGACGACGCTGGTGGAGCTGATGTCTATTTATAAACGTTTGCGTAGCTTTGAACGTCAGTTGGATGGTCAGCCAGTTCAGGAAGTGACCCACTCTTTTAGCTAACAGAAGGAAACGTTATGTCGGCGGCGTCCCGTCTTTACCCTCTGCCTTTTCTGGCGGTCGCCATATTGGCTGGCTGTAGTAGTCAATCCGGGCAGCCGGTGAGCAAGGGCGAGAAGCCTGTCGACGTGGCAAGCGTAGTACGTCAGAAAATGCCGGCCAGTGTCAAAGACAGAGAAGCCTGGGCGAAAGATATCGCGACAACGTTTAAGAGCCAGGGGCTGGCGCCGACGGTAGAAAATATCTGTTCGGTGCTGGCTGTCGCCCAGCAGGAGTCCGGTTATCAGGCGGATCCTGTCGTGCCGGGGCTAAGTAAAATCGCCTGGCAGGAGATTGACCGCCGCGCTGAACGACTACACATTCCGCTGTTTCTGGTGCACACCGCGCTGAAAATTAACTCCCCCAACGGCAAGAGCTATAGCGAACGGCTGGACACGGTAAAAACCGAAAAACAGCTTAGCGCTATTTTTGACGACTTTATCAATATGGTTCCTATGGGGCAGACGCTATTTGGCTCATATAACCCGGTGCATACGGGCGGCCCGATGCAGGTCAGCATTGCCTTTGCCGAACAGCACGCGAAAGGCTATCCGTGGAAGATGACGGGTACGGTACGTCAGGAGGTCTTTACGCGCCGTGGCGGGTTGTGGTTTGGAACCTACCATTTGCTGAATTACCCGGCGAACTACAGCGCGCCTGTTTTCCGCTTCGCCGACTTCAACGCGGGATGGTACGCCAGCCGTAACGCTGCGTTCCAGAATGCCGTCAGTAAAGCCAGTGGGGTAAAACTGGCGCTGGATGGCGATCTGATTCGTTATAACAGCAAGGAACCGGGCAAAACAGAGTTAGCGGTACGCAAACTGGCAGGGCAGTTGGGAATGAGTGAGCGTGAAATTCGCAGCCAACTGGAGAAAGGCGATAGCCTGGCGTTTGAAAAAACGGCGCTCTACAAGAAAGTCTATAAACTGGCCGAGGCCAAAACGGGCAAGACGCTTGCGCGGGAAATGTTGCCCGGTATTCAACTGGAAAGCCCGAAGATCACGCGCAAGCTGACGACCGCCTGGTTTGCTAAACGAGTTGATGAGCGGCGGGCGCGGTGTATGGGGCGATAAATTTCGCGCTGGGATATTTTCTCCAGCGCGCTAAGGTTTATTGGTGACGGTGACGCCAGCGTAAAAACGCGGCGATAACGGCGAAAATGAGGCAGCCCGTGAGGAAGGGCACCAGGCCAAAAATCGTCCCGACGCCCAGCCCAATCTCTACCCGTGGTCGACCTGTATCCTGTACCTGCATCAGATGCTCATAGATGCCCGGCGCATGAACCAGCAGGTTTAAGAGTTGCGCTCCGGCCCAGAAGCAAAACAGTACAAATATGGCGTAAGCAATATTTCCGGGCGTAGAGGAGGTTTCTCGATGCTTCCCGCTGAACAGCGATTTTGAGAGAGTGAAATCAGCCATAAAGACCTCCAGGATGATCGGCTACGATCTGGCGTTATGCCATCGGCTTACTGTGAAGTCTGACAGGTCATTGTGTTTGTCAATATCAGAATCATGGTAATTTCACATACGGAATGTATCCATCGCGTAAATTTTTGTTAGTTGTCACAAAACGATCACTTTTATCAAAATCAATTAACATTTAAGAAATTCCGTATCCCCCACAGACTCGCTCGCCAGAAGTATGCAAAAATACGTTTTTGTTGCTGTTAATACGTCGGAGTCGTTATGCGTTTGCCTGTAAAAATTCGTCGTGACTGGCACTACTATGCCTTCTCTATTGGCCTTATCTTTATTTTGAATGGCGTCGTAGGATTGCTGGGATTTGAGGCGAAAGGATGGCAAACCTATGGTGTTGGGCTGGTAACGTGGATTATTAGCTTCTGGCTGGCGGGGTTCATCATTCGCCGGCGCGAAGATGGTGAGGTAAAAGACGCCCGATAAACGTTGCGCTATCGGGCGTGCGCTATTACATCGTGGTTTTTAAGGCGTTATTCGCCGTATGGCGTTCCAGCGCCAGCTCAATCAGACGGCTGATCAAATCGGTATAGCCCAATCCGCTCGCCTGCCAGAGTTTTGGATACATACTGATATTGGTAAAACCTGGCAGCGTATTAATCTCGTTAATCACGACCTCATTGTCTGCCGTTAAGAAGACATCGACACGCGCCATACCCGCGCATCCCAGCGTCTGATAAGCCTGGATCGCGATCGCGCGGATCTTGTCATTCACCTCGGAAGGGATCTGCGCAGGCACGACAACTTGTGCGCCATTATCATCAATATACTTAGTATCGTAGGCGTAAAATTCGCTGTTCAGTACGATTTCGCCGCAGGTACTGGCCTGTGGGTTATCGTTACCTAATACGGCGCATTCGATCTCGCGCCCTTTGATCCCTTGCTCCACCACCACTTTATGATCGAATTCGAAAGCCAGCGCGACCGCCTGCTGATATTGCGCTTCGTTAGCGACTTTACTGACGCCGACCGAAGAGCCCTGATTGGCGGGCTTAACGAACAGCGGCAGTCCCAGACGGGATTCAACCTCGGCAAAACTAAACGCGTGACGATTCGTTCGGGTGAGTGTAATAAACGGGGCGATATTCAGTCCTGCATCGCGTAGCAGTCGTTTGGCTACGTCTTTATCCATGCAGGCTGCGGAGCTCAGCACGTCTGAACCGACAAACGGTAAGTTTGCGACGCGCAGCATCCCCTGCAATGAGCCGTCTTCGCCCAGCGTACCGTGGACGATAGGAAAAATAACATCTACCGTCGGTAGCGGCTGCCCGTTTTGGGCGTTAATCAATTGGTGTTGATGTTTGCCAGGCACCTGGGCCAGACTGATTGCCGAAGGACGTAGCGCGATATGTGCCGGATCGTCTGCATTCTGCAAATAATTTTCCGCATCGTTAACATGCCATTGTCCCGCCTTATCTATCCCTAACAGCACCACGTCGAAGCGGGTTTTATCGATCGCATCAACGATATTTTTCGCTGATTGCAAAGACACTTCATGTTCCGCCGACTTACCGCCAAATACTATTCCTACCCGCAATTTCGCCATCTTAAAAACCCATTCCATCGAATGCAAAGCGTATACATTACCACGACAAAACGCGGGTTTCGCGGGCTTCTGCCATAATGTTTATGGGATGTGAGAACGGAGGCCGCGTGAGAGGTAAGGGTTTTCTGATTATTGTGCTGTTGGGCGGTATTGGCGGGCTGGGATATCGTTATCTTCCCTCTTATTATAATCCTTTTGCTCCGCTACAACTTGCCGATCCGCCAGGCTGGATCACTACCTTCAAACTACAGCGCCTGACGCCGTCGCAGTGCCGGGAGCTGTTGACGGCGGCCAATCAACAGGGATTAATTTCATCACAACCTGTTGCGGATAGCGCTGGTGAATGTCCCTTGTCCCATGTTGTGCGCGTCAGAGATTTTGGCCAGGTCAAACTGAGCAGCAGTTTTTTAGCCTCCTGCCCGTTGGCGCTGCGCTCCGCGCTGTTTGTCGAACAGCAGGCAAAACCTTTAACAGAAACGTGGATGAAGCGCCGCCTGACCCGCATCGAACATCTGGGTAGCTATGCCTGCCGTAATATTTATCACCGCCCGGATGCGCGTCGCAGTGAACATGCCAGCGCAGAAGCGCTGGATGTCAGCGGGTTTCAGCTATCAGATGGCCGAAAAATCACTGTTCTGCGCGGCTGGGGGCGTCAGGAGACGGGGCCCTGGTTACGCGCTATGTTAAACGCCAGTTGCCATTATTATGGCAATGGGCTCGGGCCTGACTATAACGCTGCGCATGCTAACCATTTTCATCTTGGAATGCGGGGCTACGGCGTGTGTCGTTAAAGCATAAACGTCTGCCTTGCGCGGCTATATAATGTGACATGTTTCACAAAAATGATGAACGGGGAGACAAAATAGCAAAGTGTGACGTATCGCACCTCTGGAACCACCAGGAAAAAGAGAACTTGCTAAGCTAACGCGTATTTTCAGCTACTTACCGTTACGAGTCTTATGGAATCCTGGAAAGTTAATCTAATTTCCGTTTGGTTTGGATGTTTTTTTACCGGGCTAGCAATCAGCCAAATCCTGCCATTCTTACCCCTTTATATTTCCCAGCTTGGCGTCTCTTCCCATGAAGCGTTATCAATGTGGTCCGGGTTAACGTTTAGCATCACGTTTCTTATTTCCGCCATTGTGTCGCCGATGTGGGGCAGTCTCGCCGATCGCAAAGGGCGTAAACTGATGCTATTGCGCGCGTCGCTCGGGATGGCGATAGCTATTCTACTGCAGGCATTCGCGACCCATGTCTGGCAACTTTTCCTGCTGCGCGGAATCATGGGGTTAACGTCAGGTTATATCCCCAATGCTATGGCGCTGGTAGCCTCTCAGGTACCGCGCGAACGTAGCGGCTGGGCGCTCAGTACGCTTTCTACCGCGCAGATCAGCGGCGTTATCGGCGGGCCGTTAATGGGCGGCTTTGTCGCGGATCATATCGGGCTGCGGGCGGTATTTCTGATTACTGCCATGCTGTTGGTGGTGAGCTTTCTGGTCACGCTATTTTTAATTAAAGAAGGCGTGCGTCCGGTCATCAAGAAAAGCGAACGCCTGAGCGGTAAAGCCGTTTTTGCGTCGTTACCTTATCCTGCGCTGGTGATCAGTTTGTTTTTTACCACGATGGTCATTCAACTCTGTAATGGTTCCATCAGTCCAATCCTGGCGCTGTTTATCAAATCAATGATGCCGGACAGTAATAACATCGCCTTTCTTAGCGGGTTAATTGCCTCGGTGCCCGGTATCTCTGCGCTTATCTCCGCGCCTCGCCTGAGAAAACTTGGCGACAGAATCGGCACGGAAAGAATTCTGATGGCCACGCTTATCTGCGCAGTGCTGCTTTTCTTCGCGATGTCCTGGGTCACCACGCCGTTCCAGCTGGGGCTGTTACGTTTCTTGTTAGGCTTTGCCGATGGCGCGATGTTACCCGCCGTACAAACGTTATTGGTGAAATACTCCAGCGATCAAATTACCGGACGTATTTTTGGCTACAACCAGTCATTTATGTACCTGGGCAACGTGGTTGGGCCGTTGATGGGCGCGACGGTATCGGCGATGGCCGGTTTCCGCTGGGTTTTTATCGCTACGGCGGCGATCGTGTTGATCAATATCGGGCAACTGACCCTGGCGTTACGTCGTCGGCGTAACGCGCAAAAAGCGAAAGGCCAATAGCGGTGCATCGTAACGGCGCTTCTGCCGTTACGATATGGTTTAAATTAAAAGATATATTCTTTATCCGTGAAGTTTTTCTATAGATGGCATAACCTTAAATTATGATATAGCGTGATTATTGTTTTTTGATGGTTTATTATCGTCTCGTTTACGGCCTGAGAAACGTTTCGCTGCGGCGACAGTGATAATTATTTGTGTAAAGTTCTTCCTGTATCATAAAAATAGTACTTTCAGCCTCTAGGCAGTGGTTCTTCATAGTGATAACGTCACCCTGGAACTAATAAGGAAATATGGTCATGAAAAATCTCATAGCAGAGTTGTTGCTTAAGCTAGCCCAAAAAGAAGAAGAGTCGAAAGAACTGGTTGCTCAGGTAGAAGCGTTAGAGATTATCGTCACAGCAATGTTACGTAACATGGCGCAAAACGAGCAGGAGATGTTGATACGTCAGGTAGAGGGGGCACTTGAAGGCGTAAAGCCGGATGCCAGCGTTCCTGATCACGATACGGAATTGCTGCGCCAATATGTAAAAAAGTTGCTGAGACACCCCCGGCACTAATCGTATTTAAAACAACACAGTTGTTATAACGTTACTTTTATAAAATAGCCCTGGCCGCTTCGTTTTTATTTTGCTCTGTATTAACCAGAAGAAAATAAAAACGAAGCGGCTATGGTAATAACAGTGTAACGTTATGCGCTGTTCTTCTGCATCCTGCGTGACTGTGGATAATCGAGTTGCACATTAGCCTACGGTTTGTCAATCAATAAAACATATATTGCTAACGGTAAGTAATACTTTTACTGCCGGGTGGTATTTTTGCCAGTAACAGCCAGACTTATATAAAGTCCCTGGGATATTTCCCAAAGGGACAACGTGTAATGCGTACACTGACAAAAGGATGGTGCTATGAAAATAACATTACTGGTGACTTTACTTTTTGGCCTGGTCTTTTTAACCGCCGTCGGCGCAACCGAAAAACCGTTAACACCGCAACAGCAGCGCATGACGACCTGTAATCAGCAGGCGACAGCGCAAGCGTTGAAAGGCGATGCACGTAAAACTTACCTTAGCGACTGTCTAAAAAACAGCCAGTCAGGCCCTGGCGAGAAAAGCCTGACGCCGCAACAGCAGAAAATGCGTGAATGCAATGTTCAGGCGACGGAACAATCCCTGAAAGGCGATGACCGTAGCAAGTTTATGAGCGCCTGCCTGAAAAAAGCGGCGTAGTGCTATCGGGTGAGCCCTGAAAAACACTCACCCGAAATTTCATACTTCCTCCATGCGCTCTGTTTCTATAATTTGGGAAAATTGTTTCTAAATGTTCCCAAAAATAATGAATGATGAAAATTTTTACCGAAAAGCGGTTGAACAGGCGGTAGCGCCGCCTGACCCTCCTGATGATCGTCAGCGCTCCGGGTTGCGCTTCGCCCGGCGCATCAGGCTACCGCGTGCGGTGGGGTTAGGGGGGATGTTTTTACCGGTGGCCGCCGTGTTAGTGTCGCAACCTGTCTTTGGCGGCTGGTGGCTATTGCTGGTCGGCTGGTCTTTTGTCTGGCCGCATCTGGCGTGGCAGTGGGCGGCGAAAGCCCTTGATCCGCTACGCCAGGAAATTTACAACCTGAAAGTGGATGCGATCCTCTCCGGCATGTGGATCGCGTTGATGGGCGTCAATATGTTGCCTGCCGCCGCGCTGTTTATGATGATGAGCATGAATCTGATGGGCGCTGGCGGGCGGCGGCTATTCACTGTCGGAATGGGCCTTTTGCTGGCGTCATGTCTGGTGACGTTGCAGCTTACCGGGCTACCCGTCGCGATGCGAAGCTCGTCGCTGGAAGTCACGCTCTCTTTGCCCGTCATTATGTTGTATCCGCTTCTGTTCGCCTGGGTAAGTTACCAAACGGCCATTAAATTAGCGGAACATAAGCGACGCTTGCAGGCGATGAGCTCGCGGGATGGCATGACCGGCGTCTATAACCGACGCCACTGGGAAATTTTATTACGTAATGAATTCGATCACAGCCGACGCCACCATCGGGAGGCGACATTGTTGATTATCGATATCGATCATTTTAAGAGCATTAACGACACCTGGGGACATGATGTTGGGGATGAGGCTATTATCGCCCTGACGCGTCAATTACAGATAACGCTACGCGGGAGTGATATTATCGGGCGCTTTGGCGGCGACGAATTTGCGGTGATTATGTGCGGAACGCCGGCAGACAGCGCGATTACCGCCATGTCGCGAGTGCATGAACGGCTAAATACCTTACGCTTGCCGGGCGCGCCGCAGGTCATGTTACGTATCAGCGTGGGCGTGGCGCCGTTAACGCCACAAATCGGTCATTATCGGGAATGGCTAAAGTCTGCGGATATGGCGCTTTACAAAGCAAAGAATGCCGGACGTAACCGCACCGAAGTGGCGGCATGACGTCCAGCCGGGCTTCAGGATTTACTGAGCGCCTCTGATTTTTCCATACACTTCGTCATCGCTTCTATTACCGCAGCGCGGAAGCCACGTTCTTCCAGAACGCGTACGGCTTCAATCGTCGTTCCGCCAGGCGAGCACACCATATCTTTCAGTTCGCCGGGATGCTTTCCGGTTTCGAGTACCATTTTCGCCGATCCCATAACGGCCTGCGCGGCGAATTTATAAGCCTGAGCGCGAGGCATACCGCCCAGAACGGCAGCGTCCGCCATCGCCTCGATAAACATAAAGACATAGGCCGGCGAAGATCCGCTCACGCCAACCACCGGATGGATCATCGGCTCAGCAATCACTTCCGCCTCGCCAAAGCAGCGGAAAATATTCAGGACATCAGCCGTATCTTCCGGTGTGACCAGCGCGTTGGGCGTGACGGAGGTCATTCCTGCGTTGACCAGCGACGGCGTATTCGGCATAGCGCGAATGATTTTACGGTCGTGTCCCAGCGCGCGCGCAAGCTGATCAAGCGTTACGCCTGCGGCGATAGAGACCACCAGCGAGTCTTTGTTCAGGCTGGAGGAGATTTCACTGAGCACTTTCACCATAATGCCCGGTTTTACCGCGCCGAAAACGATATCCGCGACCTGAGCGACCTCCTGCGCGCTTTGCGCCGCATTAATGCCGTACTGATCATGCAGGGCGGCGACTTTATCGGGGGAGGGGGTATAGACCCAGATCTGGCCGGGAAGTACCTGACCGCTGGCAATCAGTCCGCCAAGAATAGCCTTGCCCATATTACCGCAGCCAATAAAACCGATTTTCTTCTCCATCTCGTCACTCCCTATGTTTGTGTGTTATGGGGAATGGTTAGCTTAACGCGGATTGAAAACGGGCAGAAGGAGAAACAGCACTTTGATGAAAGGCAAAAGCGCGAGACAATAAAAGATTGTATACCGTACGGGAGACATTATGACCATCTGGGTGGATGCGGATGCGTGTCCGAATGTCATTAAAGAAATTTTGTACCGCGCCGCCGAGCGGATGCAGTTGCCGCTTATTCTGGTTGCCAATCAGGCCTTGCGCGTGCCGCCTTCGCGTTTTATCCGCACGCTCCGCGTGGCCGCCGGGTTTGACGTGGCGGATAACGAAATCGTGCGTCAATGCGAAGCGGGCGATCTGGTGATTACCGCGGATATTCCGCTGGCGGCTGAAGTGCTGGAAAAAGGCGCTGCGGCTCTTAATCCCCGGGGAGAACGCTATAGCGACGCCACGATTCGCGAACGTCTGACGATGCGTGACTTTATGGACACGCTACGCGCCAGCGGCGTACAAACGGGGGGGCCAAACACTCTCTCGCCGCGCGATCGTCAGCATTTTGCCGCCGAGCTGGATAAGTGGTGGCTGGAAAGCCAGCGTAAAAAATAAATCCTGTAATGAAAAATTTACAGTTTATTCATTTCTGATTCTTGCTATAGTACTAATATTGTGACTTTAGTACCTTTGTGTAAATTATTATTTACATTTATGCATTGTACTAGTTAGATGATATGATTATAACATTGCTGATATCAAATCCTGCGTATGCGCAGTTCCTGGGGGAACGCCTGCTATGATGCAACCTCTTTATCTTGTTGGCCCGCGGGGCTGTGGGAAAACCACCATCGGTATGGCGCTGGCGCAGGCAACCGGTTTCCGGTTTGCGGATACCGACCGCTGGCTGCAATCGCACGTGCAGATGAGCGTCGCTGATATCGTTGAAAAAGAAGGCTGGGGAGGGTTCCGCGCCCGGGAAACCGCGGCCCTGGAGGCGGTAAGCGCGCCTTCGACTGTCGTGGCGACGGGGGGCGGTATTATTCTCACGGAGTATAACCGACGTTATATGCACCGTGTTGGCGTAGTGATTTATCTGTGCGCGCCGGTATCCACGCTGGTTAACCGGCTTGAGGCTGAACCTGAAGCGGATCTGCGCCCGACCCTCACCGGCAAGCCGTTGAGCGAAGAGGTTCGGGAAGTGCTTGAGCAGCGTGACGCGTTGTATCGCGAAACGGCGCATTACATTATTGACGCGACGAAAGCGCCGGCCCAGGTCGTTTCTGAAATTATTGCGGCGCTGCCGCCGTCGACGCAACGGTTACAGGGAGATGTCTATACTTAACGCTCACCCAGAATAAAGGAAACGCTATGCCAACCAGACCACCTTATCCGCGGGAAGCTTATATCGTCACCATTGAAAAAGGCACGCCGGGCCAGACGGTGACGTGGTATCAGCTACGGGCTGACCATCCGAAACCTGATTCGCTCATCAGCGAGCATCCGACCGCAGAAGAAGCGATGGATGCGAAAAAACGTTACGAAGATCCGGATAAATCATAGACGCATGAACCACTCGGAAGGGATTCTGAGTACCCCTAAATTGTATCTCCATCACATTCTTGAAACATTTATACTGGCAACTAAAACCGTAAATTAAGCGATAACAATACAATATTGGAGTTATTTGGAATCTTTACACAATACGTTGCTCATCTGCTGCTACGCTTTCTGAGATTTGTAGGGCAGGTAGCGCGGTGAGCGTGTGAATATTTGCCCGGGAATTACGACGAAGTAATAAGGTGGAATAAAAATGAGTGCGTCGTTGGCAATCCTCACAATCGGCGTTGTGCCAATGAGCGAAGTGTTACCGCTTCTGACGGAATACATCGACGAACAACACATCACCCATCATAGCCTGCTGGGAAAAATGAGCCGGGAAGACGTTATGGCGGATTACGCTGTAGAGCCTGGCGACGATCCGCTTTTGACGTTGCTGAATGATAACCAGATAGCCCATGTTTCCCGCCAGAAAGTGGAGCGAGATTTACAGAGCGTTGTCGAGGTGCTGGATAACCAGGGTTACGATGTCATTATACTGATGAGCACCGCGGCGATTAAAAGTATGGCAGCCCGTAATTCTATTTTGCTTGAACCGCTGCGTATTATTCCACCGCTTGTCGCCTCTATTGTGGATGGGCATCAGGTGGGCGTGATTGTGCCTGTTGCAGAACTTCTGGCGGCCCAGGAGAAAAAATGGCAGGTATTGCAAATGCCGCCGGTGTATTCGCTGGCGAATCCGGTTCACGGTTCTGAGCAACAGTTAATTGATGCCGGGCAGGCGCTATTGGATCAAGGCGCGGACGTCATTATGCTGGATTGTCTGGGTTTTCATCAGCGTCATCGGGATATTTTACAGCAGGCGCTGGATGTGCCGGTTTTACTCTCTAACGTTTTGATTGCGCGGTTAGCTTCAGAACTGCTTGTCTAATTTTACGTGACAGGCCGAACGTCAGGACTCTATATTGGGTGTTAATTTAATAATGAGACGGGGCCTGATTATGCTACAAAGCAATGAATACTTTTCCGGGAAAGTGAAGTCTATTGGATTTACCAGCAGTAGCATCGGCCGGGCCAGCGTTGGTGTGATGGCGGAAGGGGAGTATACCTTTGGCACCGCCGAACCCGAAGAGATGACGGTTGTGAGCGGCGCGTTGAAGGTACTGTTGCCGGGAACTGTCGAATGGAAAGTGTATACAGCCGGTGAGGTGTTTAACGTGCCTGGCCACAGTGAGTTTCATCTACAGGTTGCTGAGCCCACCTCGTATCTGTGCCGCTATTTGTAACGGTGAGTCCCCTCTCCGGCGGAGAGGGACCCTCTGGTTAGCGCTGCGCTTCGCCGCCTAATCCTTCCACCAGGCTTTGAATCAGCGCCGCCAGCTCGCCGGTCATCAGGATAAAGTCCGCGTCAAAACGTTGGGCAAAATCTTCCCGGTCGATATCTTCGTTCTGATCGCGCAGCTCATCGCAGAATTTCAGACGCTTAATGGAGCCGTCGTCGCACATGACGAATTGAATACGCTGCTGCCAGTCGAGCGCCAGCTTCGTGACCACTTTACCCGCTTCAATATGAACGGCGATCTCGTCGCTGACCAGATCCTGCTTTTTCGCGCGGATCACGCCGCCATCTTCCAGCATCGCTTTCAATTCGGCTTCGTCCAGCAACTGGAAACCCTGAGCGACCGTACCGGAGCGCACCCACTCGGTGAGCGTCAGCTCAATCGGATTTTCCAGCGCCAGCGGGACGACCGGCAGCGAGCCAAGACTTTTACGCAGTAGCGCTAAAGTATCTTCCGCTTTTTTCGCGCTGGCGCAGTCAACCATAATCAGGCCGTTAACGGTATCAATCCACATCATTGTCTGACTGAAGCGGCTAAACGCGCGCGGCAGCAACGAATGCAACACTTCATCCTTCAGGGAATCTTTTTCCGTCTTCTTCAGCTTGCGTCCCTGATCGGCTTCCAGTTTCTGGATTTTCGCCTCCAGTGCCTGTTTGATCACTGGCGATGGCAGGATTTTCTCTTCTTTGCGCGCGCAAATAATAATTTGGCCATTGGCGGTGTGCGTTAACGCATCGCTGTGAGAGCCCATCGGCGGAACCCAGCCCATTTTGGCCATATCCTGGCTACCGCATGGGGTAAACGTCATTGAGGCGAGCTGTTTCTCCATCTCTTCGGCGCGTAATGTGATATCGCGGCTAAGACGGTAAACCATTAAATTTTTGAACCACAGCATGATAATTTCCACGGCCTTGTCGTTAAATCCAGGCGGTATAGTAACGAATTGTCGGCAGGCTTGCATTGCCAATCAGAACGGTGAATTCTACCCTGTTGATATTCCCAAAAAATGAGGAGCGGTATGTGCGTATTGGTATCGATTTAGGCGGCACAAAAACGGAAGTCATTGCGCTTGATGATGCAGGAGAGCAGCGGTTTCGCCATCGTCTGCCTACGCCGCGGGAGGATTATCAGCAAACGATAGAAACCATCGCTACGCTGGTCGACATGGCGGAACAGGCGACCGGCCAGACCGGTAGCGTTGGCATTGGCATTCCCGGTTCTCTCTCGCCTTACACCGGCGTGGTAAAAAACGCTAACTCTACGTGGCTTAACGGCCAGCCGTTCGATAGCGATGTGAGCCGTCGTCTGAAGCGTGAAGTGCGGTTAGCCAACGATGCCAATTGCCTGGCGGTATCAGAGGCGGTAGATGGCGCGGCGGCGGGGGCGCAAACGGTATTTGCGGTGATTATCGGTACCGGGTGCGGCGCGGGCGTAGCGCTAAATGGCCGGGCGCACATCGGCGGCAACGGTACGGCAGGCGAATGGGGCCACAATCCGTTGCCGTGGATGGATGACGATGAGTTGCGTTACCGTGAAGAAATTCCCTGTTATTGCGGTAAACAAGGCTGTATCGAAACCTTTATTTCCGGTACGGGATTTGCCACGGATTACCAGCGTTTGAGCGGTAAAACGCTAAAAGGCGATGAGATTATTCGTCTGGTCGACGCGCAGGACGCCGTGGCGGAACTGGCGTTAAGCCGTTATGAGCTGCGGCTGGCGAAAGCATTATCTCATGTCGTGAATATTCTGGATCCGGATGTCATTGTGCTGGGCGGCGGTATGAGCAATGTTGAGCGCCTGTACAAGACGGTTCCGTCGCTGATGAAATCGTTTGTTTTTGGCGGCGAGTGCGAGACGCCGGTACGTAAGGCGCGGCATGGCGATTCGAGCGGCGTGCGCGGCGCGGCCTGGCTGTGGCCGCTGGCGTAACGTTTCTAGCCGGATGGCGTCATCCGGCAACCGGCGTGACCGATGGCTGCTTGTGTTTTAGACGTCCGTATACCAGCAACGACGACATGGCGGAAAACGAGAGCAGGGCGGCGGGAAGCGCCACATAGTGGTACGCAAAACCTAGCGTCAGCATCAGCCCGCCGCACCAGGCGCCAATCGCGCTACCGAGATTAAACGCGATTTGCCCTCCCGCCGCGCCCAGCAGTTCGCCGCCTTTGGCGTTTTGCAGTAGCAGGATTTGCAGCGGCGCAGAGAGCGCAAACAGACCAGCGCAGCAGATAAACGCGAAAGTCAGCGATGCCGTTTTGTATCCGCTGAAGAAAAAGAGCGCCATGAGAGAGAGCACGATAACGAGGTCAGTCACTACCGCGATGCGCAGCGGCGTATATCTGCCGGAGAGTTTGCCGCTTAACAGATTGCCTAACACCATCCCCAGCCCGACCAGCATCATAATAAACGTCATGCTCGTCTCCGAAAAACCGGAGATGTACATCATAAATGGCTTGATATAGCTGAACCAGGCAAAAACGCCCGCATTGC
This sequence comes from Salmonella sp. SAL00670, assembly GCF_046552235.1. NCBI lineage: Bacteria > Pseudomonadati > Pseudomonadota > Gammaproteobacteria > Enterobacterales > Enterobacteriaceae > Salmonella > Salmonella sp. SAL00670. The sequence goes on along the minus strand of NZ_JBGDUO010000003.1, from coordinate 414,579 downwards.
CGAACATCGTGGCGGCGAAAATGAGCCACGGCGCAGGACTACGCAAGAAGTGGAACTGCTCGCGCAGGCTGCCTTGGGCTTTGTCACGGATATCCGGCACCCAGAAGAAAATCGCGGTGAGCACGGCGATGTTGAAAACCGCGATCAATAAAAAGGTGTAGCGCCAGCTAAATTCCTGGCTCAGGTAAGTGCCGACCGGAATGCCCACCAGATTCGCCACCGTCATCCCTGAAACCATACCCGCGACGGCGGCGGTGACTTTCCCGGGGCGGATAATCTTTGACAGGACAATGGCGCCGACGCCAAAAAAGGCGCCGTGCGGAAAGCCGGAAACCAGTCTGCCGACGGCGAGCATCAGATATGACGAGGAAAAGGTAAATATGGCATTGCCCATCACGCACAGCGTGACCAGAAACAGCAGTATATGTTTAAGCGAAAAGCGGCTGGAAAAGAGCGCCATAACAGGCGCGCCCAGCACGACGCCGAAGGCGTAAAACGAGATCATATGCCCGGCGGCGGGAATTGTTATCCCGACATCGCGTGCCAGCTCCGTCAGCACGCCCATAATGCCAAACTCGGCCATCCCCAGTCCGAACGTACCCAGCGCCAAAGAAAAAATAACTTTTTTCATACCACCTGCCGAAAATAAAGGCGCATGTTGCGCGCTGTGGCTGTGAATTGTCACAGCCAATCAACGTATAGCTTGCGGATAAGCGCGAGGTAATACCATTCCTTATCCGTCTTTGTGTATTCATTATTATGCTATGTCATGACGGTATGCTGTGCGCAGGATGACACTCGCGTTACTCCACAGCAAACGCTTTGTCCAGTTTGCTATAACCAAGCCCATTGATTTTTTTCACTTTTATCTGCACAGGGATACGTTCTTTCATGGCTTCCACGTGGCTAATCACACCGATGGTCTTCCCGCTGGCATTCAGCGCGTCGAGCGCATCCAGCGCGGCGTCCAGCGTTTCGCTATCAAGCGTGCCGAAGCCTTCGTCGAGGAACAAAGAATCAATGCGCGTTTTATGGCTGACCAAATCTGATAACGCCAGCGCCAGCGCCAGGCTGACCAGGAAACTTTCGCCGCCTGATAACGTTCGCGTATCGCGCACGGCGTCGGCCTGCCAGGTATCGACAACCTCCAGTTCCAGCGCGTCGCTGGCTTTGCGCTGCAATAAATAGCGGCCATGCAGGCGGGTGAGCTGATGATTCGCCAGCCAGACCAGATTATCCAGCGTCAGTCCCTGGGCGAATTTGCGGAACTTATCACCTTCTTTAGAGCCAATCAGCGCATTGAGATAGCCCCAGTCTTCCACTTGCTGAGAGGCTTGTTTCATTTCCGCCATCAGCGCCCGTTGGCGCTGCCGATTATCTGCATCCTGTTTAATTTGCTGGCGGATTTCCCCCTGGCGTGTCGTGTTTTCACGCAGTTGTTGCGCCAACTGCGCCAGCCGCTGCGCGAGCTGCTCCGCCGTACACGTTGGGTCCAGACCGGCGGGCGGCTGTTGCTGATGGTCAGCCAGCGCCTGCGCGGACTGCGCGCTTAACGCCTTCGCTTGTTGTAGCTGACTTTCCAGCGTTTGTTGTTGTTTTTCCAGACGGGTCACGGTCTCTTCATCCAGCAACGCCGCCAGGAACGTTGCCTGGCTGTCAAACGGGCTATTTTTTAACGCCGCATCAAAGTGCGCTATCGCCTCGGCGGCGCGCTGCTGCTCCTGCGTCGTTTGTTCCTGCAGGGTTTGCAACTGGCTTTGTAATGACACGCACTCATCATGCGCCTGCCGCCAGTTATCCAGCGGCACGTCGTCGTCGGAATCCGCGGTATCCGTTTGCGGTAGCGTCTCCAGCAACGGGGCAAGCCTGTCGATCTGCATTTGCAAATCCGCGAACTCTGTCTGACGCTGTTGCCATATTTTCGCTTCGTCGGCGCGCTCATTCAGCCACGAAGCCTCGTCTTCTGGCGCAGGAAGGGAAAGCGTATACTGCGCCAAATCAGCCGTCAGCGACGCCTGACGCTGCGCAATCTGCGCGGTAAAGCGCGCTACCTGTTCAGTATGCGCCGCGATTTGCGTTTGTAGAGCATGACGCTGGCTGAGCTGATCCAACTGTTGCTCATGCTCTTCCGCGGCGGTCAGCCAGCCCGCGAGGTCTTCTTGCGGCTGGAGCTGAACGCCCAGCGTAGCGCACAGCGTTTGCCATTCCTCAGTAAGCGCTTGCTCCTCCTGCAACAACGACTGCGCCTCGCTTTCATCCCGCTGTAATTGTTGCGTTAAGGCATCTAACTGTCCTCGCAGCGCCGCGCCTTCTTCCGCCAGCGTTTTGACCTCTTTTTCCAGCGCGTCGCGGCGGGTTTGATTCGCGCTCAGCTCCAGCGCCTGATAGGCGGCGATGGCGGGGTGTGTCGTCGAGCCGCAAAGCGGACACGGCTGGCCGGACTGTAAGTGCGCCCGCTGGCTTTCCAGATCTTTGATGCGCGCCTCCTGCTCGCAAATAGTGCGAACGTCCGCAAGCTCCTGCGCTTTAGTCTTATAACTCAAACGCTTATCCGCCAGACGTTGGGTGTATTGCGCCTGCTCCTGATGATGACGCGCGATAGCTGCCTGTAGCTGCGCCTGACGCTTTTGTTTCGGGAGAATTTGCCCCTGAAGCGCGGCGAGACGATGGCGTAGCGGACGCTGCCGGGTATGCAATGCTCTGGCTTCCGCCAGCGCCTGTGGCGTGAGGTCGAGCGTGAGCGGCGGTAGCGCATCACGCTGACGCGTATCGCTCAGCAACTGCTGTTGCCATTGGCTCAGTTGCGCCCGATCGTGGGATTGTTGTGTTAATAATGCTCGCCACCCCGCCAGTTCGCTGCGCCAGACGCGGATGCCGTCGTGTTCCGCCAGCCATGTCTTCAACCGCTGCCCTGTGGCGTTCAGTTGCGTGAATTGTCGATGCGCGCAGGCGCGGATACGCTGGCGCAGACGATACGCGCTTTGTAAGCGAGCATTCACTTCATCACTGTGCTGGCGAACACGCTCAACGGCGCGGGTTTGTTCCTGAATGCGCTCCCAATGCGGGCGCAACTGGCGAGCAGGTTGCGCCAGAGTCAACGCCGCGAGCTGCGGCTGCGCTTTTTCTCGCGCCTCTTGTGCCGCGTACAGCGCCTGCTGTCGGGCGTGTAATTCAGTGTGGAGCTCGTTTTTTCGGGTCAGCCAGTGAAGGTGCTGCTGCTGTCCCTGCTGGCTGGCCAGCAGGCGTTTCTCTTCGTCAGTAAGCGCCTGCAAACTGGCTTCCAGTTGCTGTAACTGTTCGTCCGCCAATAGGGCGACGCCGCTGGCCTGCGCTTGTAACTTTTCCAGTTCGAGACGGGCTGATTTATGTTTTTCAAATACCTGTGCGGAGATCTGCCCGTAAATCTCAGTGCCGGTGAGCTCCTCCAGAAGCTCTGCGCGCTCTTTCGCTTTGGCGTTAAGAAAGGCGGCGAACTGCCCCTGTGATAACAACATCGAACGGGTGAAGCGCCCGTAGTCCAGCCCGGTCAACGTGGCGATCATCTCCAGTTTATCCTTTACCTTATCGGCAAAGATCTTTCCGTCTGAACACCGCGCCAGCTCCACGCGTGGGGCCTGGAGATTGCCGTCAGGCTGATTTCGGGCTCGGTTCTGGCTCCAGAACGCGCGCCAGGCTTCGCCTTTTACCTCGAACTCCACTTCGGCCAGACATTCCGCCGTATCGCGCGTCATCAAATCGTTTTGCGATTGCGATACCGTATTCAGGCGCGGCGTTTCGTGGTACAGCGCCAGGCAGATGGCGTCAAGCAAGGTGGTTTTTCCCGCGCCGGTCGGGCCGGTAATGGCGAATAACCCGTTACTGGCAAACGGTTCGGCGGTAAAGTCGACCTTCCATTCTCCTTTCAGCGAGTTCAGGTTTTTCAGACGCAAACTGAGAATTTTCATGCCTCGTGCTCCTCATTCAACGCGTAGAGCGTGCTGGAAAAGAGCTGATTCAGGCGCTCGCGCTGCGGGGTATCTAACGCTTCCAGCGCCAGACGCCGCGCAAAAACCTCTTCCACGCTAAGCTCGCTTAATGTTTCCCGCCGCTCGTTCGCCAGCGAGCGCTCACGCTGTTCGCGGCTACGGCGCACCAGTAATACCTCTACGGGGAGTGACTCCGTTAATGTCTGTATTCTGCGTTGGATATCGTGCAGATAATCATCGGTGGTGATTTCAATATCCAGCCAGACGGGGGGCGATTGCTCAACGCCGCGCCACTGCTCAAGCTGTTCGGTAATTGATGCCAGGTCGCCTTTTAAAACCGCCAACGGTTGAGTCACGGGGACAGCCAGACTTTCGGTACTTTGCCATTTTCCCTGGTCGAAGGTCACCAGATGCACGCATTTGCTTTTGCCGCACTCATCAAAGCTGAGGGCGATGGGCGAGCCGCAATAGCGGATATGCTCCGTGCCGCCGACACATTGCGCGCGGTGAATGTGTCCTAATGCGATATAATCCGCGGGGGGGAAATGCTGCGCCGGAAAGGCATCCAGCGTACCGATATAAATGTCGCGAACCGCATCGCTTTTGCTGGCGCCGACGGTGGTTAAATGTCCCGTCGCGATAACCGGCAGCTTTCGTTCGCCGCGTAGCTGGCACGCTTCCTGATGCTGCTGTTGATAATAATCGGCAATCGCATGAAGAAGTTGCTGCTGTTTCTCGCTGCCGGATAACCCCGCCTGACTGGTAATAATGTCGCGCGGGCGCAAAAAGGGAATGGGGCACAGTACGGCGCCCGGAGAACCGTCGCGACGATGAAGTAGCCGCGGCGCATAGCCCGCGCTGGCGATCACGGTTGTATTGAGAAACGCCAGAATGTCGCGCGACTCGTTTAGCGTGGCGACGGAATCATGATTACCGGCCAGCACCACCAGATGACAGCCCGTTTGCTGTAAATTAACGACGAAACGGTTATAAAGTTCTCGGGCATAGCTTGGCGGCGAACCGGTATCAAAAATATCGCCAGCGACAATAATGGCATCCACCTGATGGGCCTGCGCGGTCTCCAGCAGCCAGTCCAGAAAAGCCTGATGCTCCGCGGCGCGGCTTTTACTGTAGAAGTTTTGTCCCAGATGCCAGTCAGAGGTGTGGAGGATGCGCATAATTGTTCCATGCAAAAAAAGCGTGAACGGGATTATACACGTCATCCCCTCCATTTTTGGGCGCAATTTACCGCCGGTACACGGTAATGCACGGTTTCACTGGTGTCATAAATCATCAACATGCTATCAATGCCGCCTTTTTTTTTCATAAATCTGTCATAAATCTGACGCATAATGGCGCGGCATTGATAACTAACGACTAACAGGGCAAATTATGGCGAGACGTATTCTGGTCGTAGAAGATGAGGCGCCGATCCGTGAAATGGTGTGCTTCGTGCTCGAACAAAATGGCTTTCAGCCCGTAGAAGCCGAAGATTATGACAGTGCGGTGAATAAACTTAATGAACCCTGGCCGGATCTCATCCTTCTTGACTGGATGTTGCCCGGCGGGTCAGGGTTACAGTTTATTAAACATCTCAAACGTGAAGCCATGACCCGGGATATTCCTGTGGTTATGCTGACCGCGAGAGGTGAGGAAGAAGATCGTGTGCGCGGGCTGGAAACCGGCGCTGACGATTACATTACCAAGCCGTTTTCCCCCAAGGAGTTGGTGGCGCGCATTAAAGCCGTTATGCGGCGCATCTCGCCGATGGCGGTCGAAGAGGTGATCGAGATGCAGGGACTGAGCCTTGATCCTGGCTCTCACCGCGTGATGACCGGCGACAGCCCGCTGGATATGGGGCCGACCGAATTTAAATTACTCCATTTCTTTATGACGCACCCGGAACGGGTTTACAGCCGCGAACAGCTACTCAATCATGTCTGGGGCACCAATGTGTACGTTGAAGACCGGACGGTCGACGTGCATATTCGCCGTTTGCGTAAGGCGCTGGAGCACAGCGGCCACGACCGGATGGTGCAAACGGTACGCGGGACAGGGTATCGTTTTTCGACCCGCTTTTAATGCCTTTTCCGCCAGTTGATCACAGGTTTCTGGCGGAGAAGGCTTTCCATTCTTGAGGGAGTATGACGCGTGCTGGAACGGCTGTCATGGAAAAGGCTGGTGCTGGAGCTGGTGCTCTGTTGCATCCCCGCGCTTATCCTTAGCGCTTTTTTTGGTTATCTGCCGTGGTTTTTACTGGCGGCGGTGACGGGACTGCTTGTCTGGCATTTCTGGAATTTGTTACGCCTCTCCTGGTGGCTTTGGGTCGACAGAAGTATGACGCCGCCGCCGGGGCGGGGAAGTTGGGAACCGCTGTTATACGGTTTACACCAGATGCAGTTGCGAAATAAGAAGCGTCGCCGCGAGCTGGGGAACCTGATTAAACGTTTTCGCAGTGGCGCGGAGTCGCTGCCTGATGCCGTGGTACTGACCACAGAAGAGGGCGGCATTTTTTGGTGTAACGGTTTGGCGCAACAGATACTGGGGCTACGCTGGCCGGATGACAACGGGCAGAATATTCTCAATCTACTGCGTTATCCGGAGTTTACCCAGTATTTAAAAACGCGTGATTTCACCCGTCCGCTTCATTTGGTGCTCAATACCGGGCGGCACCTGGAGATCCGCGTCATGCCTTATACCGATAAACAACTCCTGATGGTGGCGCGCGATGTGACGCAAATGCATCAGCTTGAAGGCGCCAGACGTAACTTTTTCGCCAACGTTAGCCATGAGTTGCGTACGCCCTTGACGGTATTGCAAGGCTATCTGGAAATGATGCAGGAACAGGCGCTGGAAGGGGCGACGCGAGAGAAAGCGCTGCATACGATGCGCGAGCAAACGTATCGTATGGAAGGGCTGGTAAAACAACTGCTTACGCTGTCTAAAATTGAGGCGGCTCCGGCGCTGTTATTAAATGAAAAAGTGGATGTACCGATGATGCTGCGGGTCGTGGAGCGTGAAGCGCAGACGCTCAGCCAGCAGAAACATACCTTTACGTTTGAGGTCGACGATAGTCTTAGCGTTCTGGGTAATGAAGAGCAGCTACGTAGCGCGATCTCAAACCTAGTGTATAACGCGGTAAACCATACGCCGGCGGGAACGCATATTACGGTGAGCTGGCGACGTGCCGCGCATGGCGCTGAATTTTGCATTCAAGATAACGGTCCGGGGATTGCTGCCGAGCATATTCCTCGTCTGACCGAACGCTTCTACCGTGTCGATAAAGCGCGTTCGCGGCAAACGGGCGGCAGCGGCCTGGGATTGGCGATTGTGAAACATGCGTTGAATCACCATGAAAGCCGCCTTGAAATCGACAGTTCGCCTGGCAAAGGAACGCGATTTAGCTTTGTGCTGCCGGAACGTTTAATTGCCAAAAATAGCGATTAATTGTCTTTCGTAAGTATAACTTTCCATAAGCCAGCGGATGCTGGCTTATTTTCTTTGCAGTTAAGACGGGCTCGTTGAAACATTCAACGTTTGGTGATTTTTTGTTCGCATGATTAGCCATAACTTTTTCATGAGAATGGTGTTTTATTCTGGTTGTAAATTTCATATCGCTATATTCATCTGGTTTTTAGATCCCACCTTGCTTTAAAACGTTATAAGCGTTTAAATTGCGCTTCAGGTGCTGTCATTACGACTGCATTTGCGCGGTAAATCGAAAAACAATTCTTCGCCGCATCGGTCCGGGAGCTTTTCCCGCTGAAATTGATAAAAAACGCCGCTTTATAATCCTCCGGGAAAGGCAAAAATTTTAATGTTTACAACATCACCATCCACAGGCAGTAAGACTTTATGACCCATCAGTTAAAATCGCGCGATATCATCGCCCTGGGCTTTATGACATTTGCGCTGTTCGTTGGCGCAGGCAATATTATCTTTCCTCCTATGGTCGGTTTGCAGGCGGGTGAACACGTCTGGACAGCCGCTATTGGCTTTCTGATTACCGCCGTAGGGCTACCGGTTCTTACTGTTGTGGCGCTGGCGAAAGTCGGCGGCGGCGTAGACAGCCTCAGTACGCCGATTGGTAAAGTGGCGGGACTCCTGCTGGCGACCGTTTGCTATCTGGCCGTCGGGCCGTTATTTGCGACGCCGCGTACCGCGACGGTGTCGTTTGAGGTCGGTATCGCTCCGTTGACCGGCGATTCTGCAATGCCGTTGCTGATTTACAGCGTGGTCTATTTCGCTATTGTTATTCTGGTTTCCCTCTATCCGGGTAAGCTGCTGGATACGGTAGGGAATTTCCTGGCGCCGTTGAAAATTATTGCGCTGGTCATCCTTTCCGTCGCGGCTATCGTTTGGCCTGCCGGTCCAATCAGCAACGCCCTGGACGCTTATCAGAATGCGGCCTTTTCTAACGGATTTGTGAACGGCTATCTGACGATGGATACGCTGGGCGCGATGGTGTTTGGTATCGTTATTGTGAACGCGGCGCGTTCTCGCGGCGTGACCGAAGCGCGCCTGTTGACGCGTTACACGGTCTGGGCCGGCCTGATGGCGGGCGTGGGGCTGACGCTGCTTTACCTTGCCTTGTTCCGCTTAGGTTCTGATAGCGCGACGCTGGTCGATCAGTCAGCGAACGGCGCGGCGATTCTTCATGCCTACGTTCAGCATACCTTTGGCGGCGCGGGAAGCTTCCTGCTGGCGGCGCTGATCTTTATCGCGTGTCTGGTGACGGCGGTGGGGCTGACCTGCGCCTGCGCTGAGTTTTTCGCGCAGTATATTCCGCTGTCTTACCGCACGCTGGTCTTTATTCTCGGCGGCTTCTCTATGGTGGTATCAAACCTCGGACTGAGCCATCTGATTCAAATCTCCATTCCGGTGCTGACGGCTATCTATCCGCCGTGTATCGCACTGGTTGTATTAAGTTTTACCCGCTCATGGTGGCATAATTCCACCCGTATCATCGCGCCGGCCATGTTTATCAGTCTGCTTTTTGGTATCCTTGACGGCATCAAAGCATCTGCCTTTGGCGATATGCTGCCAGCCTGGAGTCAGCGTTTGCCGCTGGCGGAACAGGGACTGGCGTGGTTGATGCCAACGGTGGTGATGGTGATCCTGGCGATTATCTGGGATCGCGCGGCGGGTCGGCAGGTGACCTCCAGCGCTCACTAAAATCGCTGACATATGTGTACACCACGGGGCTTAACGCCCCGTGGTTTTTTATTGTGTTGATAGGTCAGAAATTGATGGAAAGCAATAATAAGCTAAAGCGTGGGCTGAGCACCCGGCACATTCGCTTTATGGCATTAGGTTCGGCAATCGGCACCGGCCTGTTTTACGGCTCGGCGGACGCCATCAAAATGGCGGGGCCGAGCGTGCTGTTGGCCTATATTATTGGCGGGGTCGCGGCATATATCATTATGCGCGCATTGGGGGAAATGTCCGTTCACAACCCTGCCGCCAGCTCATTTTCGCGCTATGCGCAGGAAAACCTCGGCCCGCTTGCGGGCTACATTACCGGCTGGACCTACTGTTTTGAGATCCTGATCGTCGCCATTGCTGACGTGACCGCGTTCGGCATTTATATGGGGGTCTGGTTCCCCGCCGTGCCGCACTGGATTTGGGTGCTTAGCGTGGTGCTGATCATTTGCGCCATCAACCTGATGAGCGTCAAGGTGTTCGGCGAGCTGGAGTTTTGGTTCTCCTTCTTCAAAGTCGCCACCATTATTATCATGATTGTCGCGGGTATCGGCATCATTGTGTGGGGAATTGGCAACGGCGGGCAGCCCACCGGCATTCATAACCTGTGGAGCAACGGCGGCTTCTTCAGCAATGGCTGGCTGGGAATGATCATGTCGCTGCAAATGGTGATGTTCGCTTATGGCGGGATTGAGATTATCGGTATCACCGCCGGGGAAGCGAAAGACCCGGAGAAATCCATTCCGCGCGCCATTAACTCAGTACCGATGCGTATCCTGGTATTTTATGTCGGCACGCTGTTCGTCATTATGTCTATCTATCCGTGGAATCAGGTCGGCACAAACGGCAGCCCATTTGTGCTGACGTTCCAGCATATGGGGATTACCTTTGCCGCCAGCATTCTGAACTTTGTGGTATTGACCGCCTCGCTTTCCGCTATCAATTCTGATGTGTTTGGCGTAGGCCGTATGCTGCATGGTATGGCGGAGCAGGGGAGCGCGCCGAAAATCTTTGCCAAAACGTCACGCCGTGGTATTCCGTGGGTCACTGTGCTGGTGATGACGATTGCGCTGCTGTTTGCGGTTTACCTGAACTACATCATGCCGGAAAACGTCTTCCTGGTGATTGCTTCGCTGGCGACGTTTGCGACGGTATGGGTATGGATTATGATCCTGCTGTCGCAAATCGCCTTCCGTCGTCGTTTACCGCCGGAAGAGGTAAAAGCGCTGAAATTTAAGGTGCCGGGCGGTGTCGTAACGACGATAGCGGGTCTGATTTTCCTGGTCTTCATTATTGCGCTTATCGGCTACCATCCGGATACCCGCATCTCACTGTATGTGGGCTTCGCCTGGATAGTTCTGCTGTTGATTGGCTGGATATTTAAACGCCGTCGCGACCGTCAATTGGCGCAGGCGTAGTCGTTTTTCTCTGCCTTATCCGGTCTGTAGGCAACAGTAGGCCGGATAAGCGGAGCCGTTTCTCCTCCTGGAGTCTCCTCCCCTAATAAACCCCTGGATGATGAGTTATCCTTTAAATCTCTGTGGCAAGGTGGCCCCATTTTCAGTAGAGGGGATACGAGATGTTGAATGCCTGGCACTTACCGGTTGCCCCATTTGTGAAGCAACATAAAGATAAATTAACCATTACGCTGTGGCTGAGCGGAGAAAATCCGCCGTCTCGCGTGACGTTGCGCTCAGAATTCGATAATGAAGAAATCTCACTGGCGATGCGCAAACAGCGCCGCCAGCCGCAGCCGGGCGTGACGGCGTGGCGAGCGACGCTCAATATCGCGTTAGGGCAACCCCGTCGCCGTTACAGCTTTAAATTGCTTTGGCATGACCGCCAGCTTTGGTTTACGCCACAGGGATTTAGCCGTTTTCCGCCTGCGCGTCTGGAACAATTTGCGGTTGATGTGCCGGATAGCGGCCCGCAGTGGGTCGCCGATCAAATTTTTTATCAGATCTTCCCGGATCGTTTTGCCCGCAGCCAGTCTCGTGAAGCTGGGCAGGATAAGGTGTATTACCACCATGCTGCCGGTCACGACATCGTGCGTAAAGAGTGGGATGAACCGCTCACCCCCCAGGCGGGCGGTTCCACCTTTTACGGCGGCTGTCTGAATGGCATTTGTGAGAAGCTGCCGTATCTGAAAAAACTGGGCGTCACAGCGCTATATCTGAATCCGGTATTTACCGCGCCGAGCGTCCATAAGTACGATACGGAAGATTATCGCCATGTCGATCCGCAATTTGGCGGCGATCGGGCGCTGCTACGCCTGCGGCGTAAAACCCAGGTGCAGGGCATGAGGCTGGTGCTGGATGGCGTGTTTAATCATAGCGGCGACTCGCATGTGTGGTTTGACAGGCATAACCGCAGCACTGGCGGCGCGTGCCATCACCCGGACTCGCCGTGGCGCGACTGGTACTCCTTTTCACCACAAGGCGTGGCGCTGGACTGGCTGGGTTATCCGAGCCTGCCGAAACTCGATTATCAATCAGAAACGCTGGTCGATGAGATCTATCGCGGTGAGGACAGTATCGTTCGTCACTGGCTAAAGGCTCCGTGGAATATGGACGGCTGGCGGCTGGATGTCGTACATATGCTGGGCGAGGCGGGCGGGGCGCGTCATAATTTGCAGCACGTCGCCGGTATTACCCGGGCGGCAAAAGAGGCGCAGCCCGAAGCCTATATTGTGGGGGAACATTTCGGCGATGCGCGGCAGTGGCTACAGGCCGATGCGGAAGATGCCGCCATGAATTATCGCGGCTTCACCTTCCCGCTATGGGGATTTCTCGCCAATACTGATATCGCTTACGAACCACAGCATATTGATGCCCGGACCTGTATCGCGTGGATGGATAACTACCGCGCCGGGCTGTCACATCAGCAACAACTGCGCATGTTTAATCAACTCGACAGCCATGATACTGCGCGCTTTAAAACTCTGCTGGGTAAAGACGCGGCGCGCCTGCCGCTGGCGGTGGTCTGGCTGTTTACCTGGCCCGGCGTGCCATGTATTTATTACGGCGATGAAGTCGGCGTGGACGGCGCAAATGACCCCATGTGCCGCAAACCGTTCCCATGGGATGAACGCAAGCAGGACGGCAACTTGCTGGCGCTGTACCAGCGTATGGCGAAACTGCGCCAGAGCAGTCTGGCGCTGCGTCGTGGCGGATGCCAGGCGCTGTATGCCGAAGGTGACGTAGTGGTATTCGTGCGAGTTTATCAGCAGCAGCGGGCGCTGGTGGCGATTAACCGGGGCGAGGCCTGTGAAGTGGCGCTGGAAGCGTTGCCGTTGCTGAACGTGGCCGGATGGCAATGTAAAACGGGAAGCGGTGATATCCGCGAGGGAAGACTTAGTTTACCCGCGATTTCCGCGACGGTATGGATGAATCGTTGAGGCGAGGTGGTTCGTAACACCTTACGCATAAAAAAGGCTCGCATTCGCGAGCCTTTTATCAATGCACTGACTTACAGGCTGGAAATGTTCTCAGCCAGGTATTTAGCCACGCCGTCCGGAGAGGCGTTCATGCCTTCTTTGCCTTTTTCCCACTGCGCCGGGCAGACATCACCGTGCTCTTCGTGGAACTGCAGCGCGTCGACCATACGCAGCATTTCGTCGATATTACGACCCAGCGGCAGATCGTTTACGACCTGGTGGCGAACAATACCGTTAGCGTCAATCAGGAAAGAGCCGCGCAGCGCAACGCCTTCGTCCGGGTGTTCGATACCGTAAGCTTTCTGAATTTCACGCTTCACGTCGGCGACCATTGCGTATTTCACCGGGCCAATGCCGCCTTTATCGACAGGGGTGTTACGCCATGCGTTGTGAACGAACTCAGAGTCGAAAGAAACGCCGACCACTTCAACGCCGCGCTTCTGGAATTCTTCATAACGTTTATCAAAGGCGATCAGCTCAGACGGGCAAACAAAAGTGAAGTCCATCGGCCAGAAGAACAGAACGGTCGTTTTACCATTGGTGTGCTGTTTGAAGTTGAATTTATCAACAATCTCACCGCTACCCAGTACCGCCGCAGCGGTGAAATCCGGGGCCTGACGAGTAACCAGTACCATAATAATTCTCCTGCAATATTAAGGGTTTTAGAACGCAACGCGGGCAGTATAGGGAGGGCGAAGCGACAAAACAATGCGGTCTTGACAATCAATGAGACAGCTTTTGCCTATCGATCGGGTCATTATAAATCGTAATGATGACCCTTTTATGACAGCGAACGATCTTTCTGCCAACGGCGGATCTGACGCACGCCCTCGCTATCAGGCCGTCACAGCGCTTTGCGGGCGGCCTGTGCCATCATAAGCGGATAAAAATGCCAGAAGCGCTCTTCTAACGCGTCGTAGTGCGCGTCCAGATCGTACCAGGAATCACGCAAGGCATCCAGCCGGGGACGGCGATTCGCCATGCCATTCAGCACGTTTTGAATGAAATCCATATCGCGATACCGCTCTAACCATTTTTCTGACCAAAGATAATCATTCAGGTTGACAAAGCGCGGCGGGGAGTCGGGCAGAATCGTCGCGACCTGCGCATGGGCGTAGCCGACAAACGCCTGAAGTGGAAAATCAGGGGAGATTTGCGTCCAGTGACGCGATAAAAAATGATCCCACATGACGTCCAGCGTAATGGGCGCCACGCGCCGCGTTTCATGGCGGAACCACTCTCGCGCCTCACGAACTTCCGGCAGGTTGTCGGTCATGACGTCAATACGCCGATGCATATAAATACCCTCTACCACGTCAGGAGGATAATGCGTTGCCGGGTTACCGCGGACAAAATCGGCCAGAAGATTACCGGAAAGCGAGCTGTCGGCAAGGTGCGCCAGATGCAGGTGAGCAAGAAAATTCATTATTGATTCTCTGTCCAAAAAGCGGGTAACGGTTGCAGCGGGAACGCCCCGGCACTAGACTACCCGCCTCTTATTTTAGTCTGAGTCAGAGTCATGCGCGTTACCGATTTTTCCTTTGAACTACCCGAATCCCTGATTGCCCACTACCCACAGCCGGAACGCAGTCGCTGCCGTTTGCTGTCATTAGAGGGGCCGACGGGCGCGCTGACGCACGGTACTTTCACCGATCTGCTCGATAAGCTCAACCCTGGCGATTTGCTGGTCTTCAATAATACCCGCGTGATCCCGGCGCGGCTCTTTGGCCGTAAAGCCAGCGGCGGCAAGATAGAAGTGCTGGTCGAACGTATGCTCGATGATAAACGCATCCTGGCGCATATTCGCGCTTCTAAAGCGCCAAAACCGGGTACGGAACTGCTGCTGGGCGACGACGAAAGTATTCACGCGACCATGACCGCGCGTCACGGCGCTCTGTTTGAAGTTGAGTTTAATGACCCGCGTCCGGTGCTGGATATTCTTAACGCCATCGGCCATATGCCGTTGCCGCCGTATATCGACCGTCCGGACGAGGACGCCGACCGCGAACTGTACCAGACGGTCTACAGTGAAAAACCGGGCGCCGTCGCCGCGCCGACCGCGGGGCTGCACTTTGATGAGCCGCTGCTGGCGGCGCTTCGTGAGAAAGGTGTCGAAATGGCGTTTGTTACGCTACACGTCGGCGCGGGCACTTTCCAGCCGGTGCGTGTCGATACCATTGAAGATCACATCATGCACTCCGAATATGCTGAGGTGCCGCAAGAGGTGGTCGACGCGGTGCTGGCGGCGAAAGCGCGCGGCAACCGCGTGATTGCGGTCGGCACCACCTCGGTACGCTCGCTGGAAAGCGCGGCGCAGGCGGCAAAAAGCGATTTGATAAAGCCGTTCTTCGGCGATACGCAAATATTTATTTATCCAGGTTATCAATACAAAGTGATTGATGCGCTGATCACCAACTTCCATCTGCCGGAATCGACGTTGATTATGCTGGTTTCCGCATTTGCCGGTTATCAACACACCATGAATGCCTATAAGACTGCGGTAGAACAAAAATATCGCTTTTTTAGCTACGGGGACGCGATGTTTATCACGTACAATCCGCAGGCTATTTCTGAGCGTCCGTAAGAAGGCTATCTCACTTGCCATTTTGACGCCGGGCAGTGCTCGCCATCCTCACGTACTGCGTGTACGCTCCGGTGGTTGTGCGCTGGTCGACCCAAAACTGGCTGCGCCGATGACGCCTTCGGGAATTTATTAGCTATGGAATCATTCCGTAGCGAATCGTTAAACGTCGGACTGTTTTTCTGACGCAGGAGTGATAATGAAATTTGAGTTAGATACCACCGATGGTCGCGCGCGTCGCGGTCGTCTGGTGTTTGATCGTGGCGTAGTGGAAACGCCTGCTTTTATGCCTGTGGGTACTTACGGTACCGTGAAAGGCATGACGCCGGAAGAAGTGGAAGCGACCGGCGCGCAGATTATTCTCGGCAACACTTTCCACCTGTGGCTGCGCCCGGGTCAGGAAATCATGAAGCTGCATGGCGATCTGCACGATTTTATGCAGTGGAAAGGGCCGATTCTCACCGATTCCGGCGGCTTCCAGGTCTTCAGCCTCGGCGATATTCGTAAGATTACCGAGCAAGGCGTGCACTTCCGTAACCCGATCAACGGCGATCCGATTTTCCTCGATCCGGAAAAGTCGATGGAGATCCAGTACGATCTCGGTTCCGATATCGTGATGATCTTTGATGAATGTACGCCGTACCCGGCAGACTGGGACTATGCTAAACGCTCGATGGAGATGTCGTTGCGTTGGGCGAAGCGTAGCCGCGACCGTTTTGATAGCCTTGGCAATAAGAATGCGCTTTTTGGCATCATTCAGGGCAGCGTTTACGAAGATTTACGCGATATCTCGGTGAAAGGTCTGGTAGAGATTGGCTTTGATGGCTACGCTGTCGGCGGTTTGGCTGTCGGTGAGCCGAAAGCAGATATGCACCGCATTCTGGAGCACGTTTGCCCGCAGATCCCGGCTGACAAACCGCGTTACCTGATGGGCGTGGGTAAACCGGAAGATCTGGTGGAAGGGGTGCGTCGCGGTATTGATATGTTTGACTGTGTCATGCCAACGCGAAATGCCCGTAATGGTCATCTGTTTGTGACCGACGGCGTGGTGAAGATTCGTAATGCAAAGCATAAAAGCGACACCAGCCCGCTTGACGCCGAGTGCGATTGCTACACCTGTCGCAATTATTCACGCGCTTACTTGCATCATCTCGACCGTTGCAACGAAATATTAGGTGCGCGTCTCAATACCATTCATAACTTGCGTTACTACCAGCGTTTGATGGCGGGTTTACGCAAGGCTATTGAAGAGGGTAAATTAGAGAGCTTCGTAACCGAGTTTTACCAACGTCAGGGGCGACCCGTTCCACCTTTGAACGTTGATTAATTTTAATAATGAGGGAATTTGAATGAGCTTTTTTATTTCTGATGCGGTAGCGGCAACAGGTGCTCCAGCGCAGGGCAGCCCGATGTCTCTGATTTTAATGCTGGTGGTGTTTGGTCTGATTTTCTATTTCATGATCCTGCGCCCGCAGCAGAAGCGCACCAAAGAGCACAAAAAGCTGATGGACTCCATTGCGAAAGGTGATGAAGTTCTGACGAATGGCGGTCTGGTCGGTCGAGTGACCAAAGTAGCGGAAGCCGGCTACATTGCCATCGCGCTGAATGACACCACGGAAGTGGTTATCAAACGTGACTTCGTAGCTGCCGTTCTGCCGAAAGGCACCATGAAGGCGCTGTAATATTTCGTTTTCCCAAAGGGAACTGCCGTGTTAAACCGTTATCCTTTGTGGAAGTACATCATGCTGGTCGTCGTGATTATCGTCGGCCTGCTTTACGCACTTCCCAACCTGTATGGTGAGGATCCGGCTGTTCAAATCACTGGCGTGCGCGGCGTCGCCGCCAGTGAGCAAACGCTGATCCAGGTCCAGAAAACGTTACAAGAAGAAAAAATTCCCGCTAAGTCTGTGGCACTGGAAGAGGGCGCTATTCTTGCGCGCTTCGACACCACCGATACCCAGCTACGCGCCCGTGAAGCGCTGATGAGCGTGCTGGGGGATAAATATGTCGTGGCGCTTAACCTTGCGCCGGCTACGCCGCGCTGGTTGGCGGCTATTCACGCCGATCCGATGAAGCTCGGTCTTGATCTGCGCGGCGGCGTTCACTTCCTGATGGAAGTGGATATGGATACCGCGTTAGGTAAACTCCAGGAACAAAATATCGATAGCCTGCGCAGCGATCTGCGTGAAAAAGGCATTCCTTATACCACCGTTCGTAAAGAAAATAATTATGGGTTGAGCATCACGTTCCGTGACAGCAAAGCGCGTGATGAGGCGATCGCCTATCTGACGCCGCGTCATCGTGACCTGGTGATTTCCAGCCAGGGCGGTAATCAACTTCGCGCGGTAATGACCGATGCGCGCCTGAGCGAAGCGCGCGAATACGCCGTTCAGCAGAACATTAATATTCTGCGTAACCGTGTTAACCAACTGGGCGTCGCGGAGCCTGTCGTACAACGCCAGGGCGCAGACCGTATTGTGGTTGAGCTGCCGGGTATCCAGGATACCGCTCGCGCGAAAGAAATTCTCGGCGCGACCGCGACGCTGGAATTCCGTCTGGTGAATACCAACGTTGACCAGGCCGCCGCTGCTGCCGGGCGCGTACCGGGTGATTCCGAAGTGAAACAGACCCGCGAAGGTCAGCCGGTGGTATTGTACAAACGCGTGATCCTCACCGGCGACCATATCACCGACTCGACGTCCAGCCAGGATGAATATAACCAACCGCAGGTTAACATCTCGCTGGATAGCGCAGGCGGCAATATCATGTCTAACTTCACTAAGGACAATATCGGCAAACCGATGGCGACCCTGTTTGTGGAGTATAAAGACAGCGGTAAGAAAGACGCTAACGGTCGCGCCGTACTGGTGAAACAGGAAGAAGTGATTAACATTGCCAACATCCAGTCCCGGCTGGGTAACAGCTTCCGTATTACCGGTATCAGCAACCCGAACGAAGCGCGTCAGCTCTCGTTGTTGCTGCGTGCGGGCGCCCTGATTGCGCCGATTCAGATCGTTGAAGAGCGCACCATTGGCCCGACTCTGGGTATGCAGAACATCAAGCAGGGCCTGGAAGCCTGTCTGGCCGGTCTGGTGGTCTCCATCCTGTTCATGATCTTCTTCTATAAGAAGTTTGGTCTGATTGCGACCAGCGCGTTAGTGGCTAACCTGGTGTTGATTGTCGGTATCATGTCGCTGTTGCCGGGGGCAACGCTCAGTATGCCGGGGATTGCGGGTATCGTGTTAACCCTTGCGGTGGCGGTCGACGCCAACGTTCTGATTAACGAACGTATCAAAGAAGAGTTGAGTAATGGCCGCACGGTACAGCAGGCGATAAACGAAGGCTATGCCGGCGCGTTCAGTTCCATCTTCGATGCGAACATCACGACGCTGATTAAAGTCATCATTCTGTATGCTGTCGGTACCGGGGCAATTAAAGGGTTCGCGATTACGACCGGTATCGGTGTGGCGACGTCGATGTTTACCGCGATTATCGGTACGCGTGCTATCGTAAACCTGCTATATGGCGGCAAGCGCGTCACTAAGCTGTCAATCTGAGGAGTGCGATGTGGCACAGGAATACACTGTTGAACAACTAAACCACGGCCGTAAAGTCTATGACTTTATGCGCTGGGACTTCTGGGCATTCGGCATCTCCGGGCTGTTGCTGATCGCGGCCATTGTCATTATGGGCGTACGCGGGTTTAACTGGGGGCTGGATTTCACCGGTGGCACGGTAATTGAAATCACGCTGGAAAAACCGGCTGAAATGGACGTGATGCGCGAAGCGCTGCAAAAAGCGGGCTATGAAGAGCCGCAGTTGCAGAACTTTGGCAGCAGTCACGACATTATGGTGCGTATGCCGCCAACCGAAGGTGAAACCGGCGGTCAGGTACTGGGTAGCAAAGTGGTGACGATCATTAATGAAGCCACCAACCAGAACGCGGCCGTGAAGCGTATTGAATTCGTGGGGCCAAGCGTGGGCGCCGATCTGGCGCAAACCGGCGCCATGGCGCTGCTGGTGGCGTTGATCTCTATCCTCGTTTATGTCGGTTTCCGCTTTGAGTGGCGACTGGCGGCAGGGGTGGTCATCGCGCTGGCGCACGACGTGATCATTACGCTGGGGATACTGTCGCTTTTCCATATCGAGATTGACCTGACCATTGTGGCATCGTTGATGTCGGTGATCGGTTACTCGCTGAACGACAGTATCGTGGTCTCCGACCGTATTCGTGAAAACTTCCGCAAAATCCGTCGCGGGACGCCTTACGAAATCTTTAACGTGTCGCTGACCCAGACGCT
Organism: Salmonella sp. SAL00670; assembly: GCF_046552235.1. Taxonomy (NCBI): domain Bacteria; kingdom Pseudomonadati; phylum Pseudomonadota; class Gammaproteobacteria; order Enterobacterales; family Enterobacteriaceae; genus Salmonella; species Salmonella sp. SAL00670. The sequence goes on along the minus strand of NZ_JBGDUO010000003.1, from coordinate 395,094 downwards.
ACACCGTACGTTGATTACCTCCGGTACGACGTTAGTGGTAATTTTGATGCTGTACCTCTTCGGCGGTCCGGTACTGGAAGGCTTCTCGCTGACGATGCTGATCGGTGTCTCTATTGGTACGGCATCTTCTATCTATGTCGCATCGGCGCTGGCGCTGAAACTCGGTATGAAGCGCGAGCATATGTTGCAGCAGAAAGTCGAAAAAGAAGGGGCGGATCAGCCGTCCATTCTGCCGTAAACGCGTATTTAAGTGTTATCTGAATCCCGGTCATACGATCGGGATTTTTTTTATTTATGTACCATGACGATAAACATTACTGACAGTATGCTGTCAGGAGCCCTGTCATACACTCCTCATGAATTTACCCACACTCGCAGGAGGATGTATGAAAAACTTGATTAACTGGTTTGAAATTCCAGTTACTGATATGGCGCGTGCAATCGCCTTTTATGAGCAAGTGATGCAGATATCGTTACGTCGGGAAACCATGGATGGGGCGGACCTGGCCGTATTCCCGTATGTTGAACCTGGACCCGGCGGAGCGCTGATAAAGCAGGATGATGTCGCTCCAGTTGCGCAGGGAGTCGTTATTTATCTGCATACCGCCGATTTGTTAGCCTCGATTGAACGTGTCGTCCTTGCTGGTGGCAAGTGTGTTCTGGAACCCATGGTTCCCGGAGATGACATTGGAACCATCGCGTTGTTTATTGACAGCGAAGGTAACCGAATAGGTTTACATCAACCTGCGTGATATTTGCTAAATGTAGAGAGTCAATATGACCAGACGCGCTGACCGTTTGTTTCAGATCGTGCAAATTTTGCGGGGTAGACGACTGACGACGGCAGCGCTGTTGGCACAGCGGCTTGCGGTTTCTGAACGGACGATTTATCGCGATATTCGCGATCTGTCGTTATCCGGTGTGCCTGTCGAAGGTGAAGCGGGGAGCGGATACCGTTTAATGGCGGGTTTTGATCTGCCGCCCTTGATGCTTACCCATCGTGAATCGGAAGCACTGATGGTGGCTATACGGTTATTGAAAACCTGGGGCGGCGATTCGCTATCGCGCGAGCTTGAATCCGCCCAGGAAAAAGTGTTGGCTATTTTACCGGAAGAGAGCCGTCGTAAAGCGGAGCAGACACGGATTTACGCTCCGGATTTGGGTACATCTCCACATTCGCGCAGCGCGTTTGATCTTATCCATCAGGCCGTTTCGGCGCAGCAGGTGTTGGCGCTACATTATCGTGATGAAGCGGGGCATCTCTCTTCGCGGGATATACAACCGCTGGGATTGTTTTTCTGGGGAGAGCACTGGCTGCTGGTTGCCTGGTGTGAGAGACGGGAAGACTATCGGTGTTTTCGCCTCGATCGCTGTTTACAAATTACTCCGCTTAACCGGCGATTTCGTGAAACAATCGACCGTTCTTTGCGTGATTTTTTGCGAAAAGTCGAGCACGAAAAAATGCCGTAAGATGTGATAGCGATACCTCTAACGCTTGTAAAACGGGTTGATTGGTCATCAGTTTGCCTGAAATAGCCTTGCTTACCTGGATATATAAGTTGCACAGAATCATTGCTAAAAGCCCGGCTTCGCGGGAAACTGCGCATAACCCTTTGTATTATTCAGGTACCTGTTAATTATGGCTATCATCCCAAAAAACTACGCGCGCCTGGAAAGCGGCTATCGTGAAAAAGCGCTGAAGCTGTTTCCGTGGGTGTGCGGACGTTGTTCCCGTGAGTTTGTGTATTCAAATCTGCGTGAGCTGACGGTGCATCATATCGATCATGACCACACCAATAATCCGGAAGACGGCAGCAACTGGGAGCTATTGTGCCTCTACTGCCACGATCACGAGCATTCCAAATATACCGAAGCCGATCAGTACGGTTCGACGGTCATTGCTGGGGAAGATGCGCAAAAAGATGTCGGCGAGGCGACTTATAACCCGTTTGCCGATCTGAAAGCGATGATGAACAAAAAGAAATAAGCAGACTGCTGACAAAGCTGTTGGTGCTGTTGAATGTTAGGTTACGCTTCGCTCCACCCAACGGAATCCGCAATATAAATGAATTATTGGTTTTCGTAGGTCGGATGCAATCCGACATTTTTTCAGCCCCGGAGTTTGTCGTCAGCCCCCAAACGTCCTGTAACGCATACATTGTCACTGGAATCCCGATCGCAAGGTTGGGATTTTTTTGTTTTTAAGTCCTGCCGATACTGGCGAGCAGAATAGAATCAGCGGTAAGCCGGGGCAACCCGGTGAGGCGCAATGTTGCGGGGGCTTGATCCCCGGTAGCCTTGTCGCTGGAAAGAGAAAACCCCCGCACATTGTTCGGTATTCACCGGCAACATTACGGGGGCTAACTTGACTCCAGACAAGTTGAGGATAGCCGCGAACCGTTGCCATTGCAACAAAGGCGGCAATATGACGCTCACAGAGTTGAGCATTACTATCTGGCACGATCTGGCGGCACCAACGCTGGTCGGGATTGCGACAGGTCTGTTTTTAGGCTGGTGGCATCGCCGGAAGTAATGTGAAGTGGGCGCGACTCGCCGCCGCATGGCAGCATGCGCCCGAAACGGGCCAGAGGACGACCTCTGGCCTTTTTTGCAGGTTTAGAAGTTGTAACCCACGACCAGGTAGCCGCCCCAGCCGGTAGATTTCGCGCTGAAATCGCCGTCGCCCCAGTTCAGTTTTGCGCCATTCTGCCACTGTCCGCCGTTATGGAAGTAACGCGCAACGACCGAGTAGTGCCAGTGATCGTAGTTCAGCGCCAGGATATGGCTGGAAGCGATGGAGTTGCTGGTACGGTTCGGATCGTCGCCTAAATCAGATCCCCAGTCAAAGTTGGTAAAGCCGATATAGCTCAGTTTACCGCCCCACAGATCGGTGATGGGGACGAAGTATTTCACTTTGAAACGGTAGCCGTCCCATTCGTTTTCATTGGACGCGCCGTAGTTTTGCCACTGATATTTCGCATACACGTTCAGCGACAGGCCCATCGGCAGGCCGGTGTCGATATCGGTCCCCAGACCCATATACCACGTGCTCTGGCGGCTGGCTTTGTTATCGCCCATATCGTAGATGTAGTTGTTGGCGAAATACCACTCTTTAAACGGGCCGAAGCTCAGGTCTGCGCCGGTCAGCTTATCAATTGAGAAACGCGGTTCGATTTCCATGAACAGCGGAGAACCGTCGGACCAGATACCTTTATCGTTGCCGTTACCCCAATCAAAGGTTTTGGGAATATCGATATAGCCGTAGAAATCAAACCAGTCTTTTTTGGCAAATGCTTCATATTCCAGATAGACGTCGTTGTTCAATTTCGGCGAGAAACGGGTATGGTAGCTGCCTACCACGTTTACGCTCTGGTGCCACCAGTCGGACAAATACTGGGGCTGATCATTTTCTGCTGCGTTAGCAGTAAAAGATGAGGTGAGCGCCAGCGCTGCGCTGACTGCGAGTAAAGTTTTTTTCATATGTATGCCACTGTTTGAAATCCCTTGCGGGAGTGAAAAGAACGCAATTTGCGTTTCTAAATATTTCGTGTTTCTGCGGAGCCTATTATAAAAATCATTGCTCACAAAAATATGTCTTGTTTCACATATCTATCATTTACGTAATCGATTGCGTTCACGTTTGCGCATTTTAGACGCGGCGACAGTACTATCTTTCATGAATATTACCAATCCATGTCATAAATGACGGGAATGTCAGTAGGGCAACAAAAGTCGCGCGGGGGATGTTGCGGAACGCACAAAACGCTCCGCCAGAACGTTTATTGATTAACAGGCTGAATATCATGGATGCGAATGAAGCCTAACTGCGCCGGAGTGATCCCCTTCAACGGTAACGAAATATTGACATCACTGGGCGCCAGCAAGCTGGCTGGGGCATTTACCAGAAGGCTCTGTGCATTCACCTCCTGATAGTTCTCCGTAGTGCCCTGAAGTTGCCCGTACTCTACGGTAGCGCTGAATGTCGGCAGCGGATCGCGGGACTCGCCCTGAATGTGTAACGTTGCGTGAGCGCCGTCTGCGACAGGCGTAATTTCCAGCAATGTCATACGTAGCGTACCGATCTGGCTCTCCAGCCGGGCAGGCGTATTGGCGCCAGGCAACAAATAGACGCCGCGGGTTGACTCCGCATTCAGCTTATTTTGTTGGGTAATTTTTACCGTTTCCTGATTCAGTTGGGTCATCTCTTTATTCAGGGTGCTAATGCTTTGATGCATCTGGCGAACTTCGCTCTGCGGCGCGCAGGCGGTCAGGCTCAAGAGACTTCCCACCAGGAGAATTCTTAGGTAACGTCTTGTCATGTCGATCATTTCCTTCATGGTTCGATAGCGTAATGGTAGTGCGCTATACGCACAAAGGCACCGATCCTTTATCTCAAAAGCGCTCCGCCTTTGTTGTCGCGCCAGTTCAGGGTAAAATAGCATTTCCTAAATCATCTGGTCAGGACGCCGTATGCATTGCCCATTTTGTTTCGCCGTAGATACCAAAGTCATTGACTCTCGTCTTGTAGGCGAGGGCTCGTCCGTGCGCCGCCGTCGGCAGTGCCTGGTGTGTAATGAACGCTTTACGACCTTTGAAGTGGCTGAACTGGTCATGCCGCGCGTGATAAAAAGCAACGATGTGCGCGAACCCTTTAATGAGGATAAGCTGCGTAGCGGCATGTTGAGAGCGCTGGAAAAAAGACCCGTCAGCGCAGATGATGTTGAAATGGCATTGAACCATATTAAGTCACAATTACGTGCCACTGGGGAGCGTGAAGTTCCCAGCAAGATGATTGGCAACCTGGTCATGGAGCAGCTGAAAAAACTCGATAAAGTCGCGTATATTCGCTTTGCCTCCGTCTATCGCAGTTTCGAAGATATCAAAGACTTTGGCGAAGAAATCGCTCGCCTACAGGACTAAGCCATGCAGGATGAGTTTTACATGGCGCGAGCGCTCAAACTGGCGCAGCGTGGACGTTTCACCACTCACCCGAACCCTAATGTCGGCTGTGTCATTGTTAACAATGGCGACATCGTCGGCGAAGGTTATCACCATCGCGCCGGAGAGCCGCACGCCGAGGTCCATGCGCTGCGGATGGCGGGCGCAAAAGCCAAAGGCGCAACCGCCTATGTCACGCTTGAACCCTGTAGCCATCATGGGCGAACGCCGCCATGTTGCGATGCGCTGATTGCGGCCGGCGTCGCGCGCGTGGTCGCCGCGATGCAGGACCCGAACCCACAGGTCGCCGGGCGCGGACTGTATCGTCTGCAACAGGCGGGTATTGCGGTCAGCCACGGGTTAATGATGAGTGAAGCGGAGGCGCTCAATAAAGGCTTCCTCAAGCGGATGCGTACCGGATTCCCTTATCTTCAGCTTAAACTGGGCGCCTCCGTGGATGGACGGACGGCGATGGCCAGCGGCGAAAGCCAGTGGATCACCTCGCCGCAGGCCCGGCGCGACGTTCAGCGCTTGCGTGCGCAAAGTCACGTTATCTTAACCAGTAGCGCGACGGTATTGGCTGACGATCCGGCCTTGACGGTGCGTTGGGCGGAGTTAGACGCCTCTACGCAGGCGTCTTACCCGCAGGAAAATCTGCGCCAGCCGGTGCGAATTGTTATCGACAGCCAAAACCGGGTAACGCCTGCGCATCGTATTGTGCAGCAGCCTGGCGAAACGTGGATCGCGCGTACCCAGGAAGATAGCCGCGCGTGGCCCGATTCGGTTCGTACTATCAGCGTGCCGGCGCACAACGGACATTTGGATCTGGTTGTGCTGATGATGCAGTTAGGCAGGCAGCAGATTAATAGCATATGGGTTGAAGCCGGACCGGGACTGGCGGGCGCGTTGCTGCAAGCCGGGCTGGTGGATGAACTGATTGTCTATGTCGCGCCTAAATTGTTGGGAACCCAGGCGCGGGGATTATGCGAATTGCCGGGGCTTGAGAAGCTCGCCGACGCGCCGCAATTTACCTTCAGCGAAATACGTCATGTCGGCCCGGATGTTTGCCTGCATATGGTGAGCGCATGAGTTCTCCCGTCGAAAGGGGAGCAGCGCTCAAATTATTATGATAAAATCCGCCCCCCTGCGGGGCCAAATGAACCCTGGAAGAGAGAATATGAACATTATTAAAGCTAACGTTGCAGCCCCTGACGCTCGTGTCGCCATCACTATTGCGCGTTTCAATCAGTTTATCAACGACAGCCTGCTGGATGGCGCGGTTGATGCCCTGACGCGTATTGGTCAGGTAAAAGATGATAATATTACCGTAGTGTGGGTGCCTGGCGCCTATGAACTGCCGCTGGCGACCGAAGCGCTGGCGAAAAGCGGTAAATACGACGCCGTGGTTGCGCTGGGAACCGTGATTCGCGGGGGGACTGCGCACTTTGAATATGTGGCAGGCGGCGCCAGCAATGGCCTGGCAAGCGTTGCCCAGGACAGCGGCGTGCCGGTAGCCTTTGGTGTTCTGACCACCGAGAGTATTGAACAAGCCATCGAACGTGCTGGTACAAAAGCCGGTAATAAAGGCGCAGAAGCTGCGCTGACCGCGCTTGAAATGATTAATGTATTGAAAGCCATTAAGGCCTGATTTTTTGTAAGGGGAATTCCGTGAAACCTGCTGCTCGTCGCCGCGCCCGTGAGTGTGCCGTCCAGGCGCTTTACTCCTGGCAGTTGTCCCAGAACGACATCGCTGATGTTGAATACCAGTTCCTGGCGGAACAGGACGTAAAAGACGTCGACGTTCTCTATTTCCGTGAACTGCTATCCGGGGTGGCGACTAACAGCGCGTACCTGGATGGTTTAATGAAACCGTATCTGTCCCGCCTGCTTGAAGAGCTGGGACAGGTTGAAAAAGCCGTGCTGCGTATTGCGTTGTTTGAGCTGTCAAAACGCAGCGATGTGCCTTATAAAGTGGCCATCAACGAAGCGATTGAACTGGCGAAAACCTTTGGCGCTGAAGACAGCCACAAATTCGTCAACGGCGTACTGGATAAAGCAGCTCCGGTGATTCGTCCCAACAAAAAGTGATTCACAGGCCGGAAAGATAGCGGGCGATCGATACCCGCCGTCTCCGGCCTTTTCTTTTTTTCTGCTGAGGCATAACGTATGGCATGTGGCGAGTTTTCCCTGATTGCCCGTTATTTTGACCGTGTAAAAAGCTCTCGTCTTGATGTTGAAACCGGTATTGGCGACGATTGCGCGCTCCTGAATATTCCTGAAAAACAGACCCTGGCGATCAGTACCGATACGCTGGTGGCGGGCATCCATTTCTTACCCGATATCGATCCTGCCGATCTGGCGTATAAAGCGCTGGCGGTGAATTTAAGCGATCTGGCGGCGATGGGCGCCGATCCGGCATGGTTAACGCTGGCGCTCACGCTTCCTGACGTCGATGAGGCGTGGCTTGCCGCGTTCAGCGACAGCCTGTTTGAACAACTGGATTACTACGACATGCAGCTCATTGGCGGCGATACCACGCGCGGCCCGCTGTCGATGACGCTCGGTATTCATGGCCTTGTGCCAGCCGGTCGGGCGCTGAAACGTTCTGGCGCAAAACCGGGCGACTGGATTTATGTTACTGGCACGTTGGGCGATAGCGCTGCCGGGCTGGCGATTCTACGGGGTGATTTTCGCGTGGGAAGCTGGGGAGATGCCGACTATCTGGTCAAACGCCATCTGCGCCCGACGCCGCGTATTTTACAAGGGCAGGCGCTACGCGATCTCGCCAGTTCAGCGATCGATCTTTCCGACGGTTTGATCTCCGATCTTGGTCACATTCTGCAAGCCAGCAACTGCGGCGCGCGAATCGATTTGGAGGCGCTGCCTGACTCCGAAGAACTGTGGGGACATGCCAATGATCCCGAACAAAAGCTTCGCTGGATGTTATCCGGCGGCGAAGATTATGAACTGTGCTTTACCGTCCCGGAGCTGAACCGTGGCGCGCTGGATGTCGCGCTTGGTCATCTGGGCGTGCCGTTTACCTGTATCGGGCAAATGACGGCGGATATCGAAGGGATCGCCTTTGTGCGTGACGGAGAACCTGTCACTTTTGACTGGAAAGGATATGACCATTTTGCCACGCCATAAAGATGTTGCGAAAAGTCGCCTGAATTTGCGCAATCCGTGGCACCTGCTCGCTACCGGCTTTGGCAGCGGGCTGAGCCCTGTGGTGCCGGGCACGATGGGCTCGCTGGCGGCGATCCCCTTCTGGTATTTGATGACGTTTCTGCCGTGGCAGCTTTATTCGCTGGTCGTGATGTTTGGGATCTGCATTGGCGTTTATCTTTGCCATCAGACGGCGAAAGATATGGGCGTACACGACCACGGCAGTATTGTCTGGGATGAATTTATCGGTATGTGGATAACGCTAATGGCGTTGCCGACGACGGACTGGCAGTGGGTGGCTGCCGGGTTCGTTATTTTCCGCATTCTGGATATGTGGAAACCCTGGCCGATCCGTTGGTTTGATCGCAACGTGCACGGCGGCATGGGGATTATGATCGATGATATCGTCGCCGGGGTGATATCCGCCGGCATACTGTATTTTATCGGTCATCACTGGCCGCTCGGTATTATTTAAAGGGTTTGCCGGATGGCGGCGTAAACGCCTTATCCGGCCTATCCCCGAACAATATGTCGATTTCACAGGCCCGATAAGCGCCGCGCCATCGGGCAATGGCGGATTATTTAAATCCCACCACCGGATGCTGTTTGTACGGCGTTTCGAGTTCAGCAATCTGCTCCGGTTTGAGCGTTAAATCAACGGCATTCAGCAACTCATCTAACTGCTCTTCACGCGAAGTGCCGATAATCGGCGCGGCGACGCCTCGTTTACTGAGTAGCCAGGCCAGCGCAACCTGCGCTCGCGTTGCGCCAAGCGCCTCGCTGACGCCAGCCAGCCGTTCCGCTATTTGCGCATCATTTTTATCGCTTTCATCGTATAAATTTTTACCCACGTCATCCGAGACCAGCCGGGCCGTGGTTTCTCCCCAGGGGCGAGTTAAGCGCCCGCGCGCCAGCGGGCTCCACGGAATCACGGCGACGCCTTCCTGCCAGCACAGCGGTAGCATCTCACGCTCTTCCTCGCGGTAGATCAGGTTATAGTGATCCTGCATGGTGACAAACGGCGCCCAGCCGTGTTGTTTTTGTAGCGCCAGCGCCTGGGCAAATTGTGAGGCGTGCATTGAGGAAGCGCCGATATAGCGGGCTTTACCCGCCTTTACCACGTCGTTTAGCGCTTCCAGAGTCTCTTCTATCGGCGTGGTGTAATCCCAGCGGTGGATTTGCAGGATATCGACATACTCCATTCCCAGACGGGTGAGGCTATCATCAATAGAGCGCAGGATTTGCGCGCGGGACAATCCTTCCGGCAGATCGCCGACGCGATGGAAGACTTTCGTCGCTACCACCACCTCGTCGCGCCGGGCGAAATCACGCAGCGCGCGGCCGACAATCTCTTCGCTGCTGCCGTCGGAGTAGCTGTTGGCGGTATCAAAAAAGTTAATGCCGCCCTCAAGGGCGCGCTTGATGATGGGACGGCTGCTCTCTTCGGGAAGCGTCCAGGCGTGATTGCCGCGACTCGGCTCGCCGAACGTCATACAGCCCAGACAAAGGCGGGACACCCGAAGATCTGTATTTCCTAACGTGTTGTATTGCATGACTCCGCTCCTGTTATACCCGTCACTCTTCAAGCATAGCAGGAGCAAAGAGGGGATTATGCCAGCCAGGCCTTGATTTTGGCTTCAATGCCTGCGGCGTCGAGACCCAGTTCCGCGCGGGCTTCTTCCTGCGTTCCTTGCGGGATAAAGAAATCCGGAAGGCCGATATTCAGCACAGGTACAGGTTTACGATGGGCCATTAGCACTTCGTTTACGCCGCTGCCAGCGCCGCCCATAATGGCGTTTTCTTCCAGCGTCACCAGCGCGTCATGCTGCGCGGCCATCTCCAGAATTAACGTGTCGTCCAGCGGCTTAACAAAGCGCATGTCGACCAGCGTGGCGTTCAGCGCTTCGGCGACTTTCGCCGCCTCAGGCATTAAGGTGCCAAAGTTCAGAATCGCCAGTTTTTCGCCATGACGCTTCACAACGCCTTTACCAATAGGCAGTTTTTCCAGCGGGGTTAGCGCCACGCCCTGCGCATTACCGCGTGGATAACGTACTGCCGTCGGGCCGTCGTTATAGTGATACCCGGTAAATAACATCTGGCGACATTCGTTTTCGTCGCTTGGCGTCATGATCACCATATCCGGGATGCAGCGCAGATAGGAGAGATCGAACGCGCCCTGGTGTGTTTGTCCATCCGCGCCAACGATACCGGCGCGATCGATGGCGAACATGACCGGCAGTTTCTGGATAGCGACGTCATGGATAACCTGATCGTAGGCGCGTTGCAGGAAAGTAGAGTAGATCGCCACGACGGGCTTATAGCCGCCAATCGCCAGGCCTGCGGCGAAGGTGACGGCATGCTGCTCGGCGATGGCGACGTCAAAATAGCGATCCGGGAATTTACGTGAAAATTCCACCATGCCGGAACCTTCGCGCATTGCCGGGGTGATCGCCATCAGCTTGCTGTCTTTGGCGGCGGTTTCACACAGCCAGTCACCGAAGATTTTTGAATAACCGGGCAGACCGCCGCTGCTTTTCGGCAAACATCCGCTGGAAGGATCAAATTTAGGCACCGCATGGAAAGTGATCGGATCTTTTTCCGCGGGCTCATAGCCGCGGCCTTTCTTGGTCATGATATGCAGGAACTGCGGGCCTTTCAGGTCGCGCATGTTCTTCAATGTGCTGATAAGCCCCATGACATCGTGACCATCGACCGGCCCGATGTAGTTAAAGCCCAGCTCTTCGAACAGTGTTCCCGGCACAACCATGCCTTTAATATGTTCTTCGGTACGCTTGAGCAGCTCTTTAATTGGCGGTACGCCGGAGAAGACCTTTTTTCCGCCTTCGCGCAGAGAAGAGTAAAGCTTACCGGAAAGTAGCTGCGCCAGATGGTTGTTGAGCGCGCCGACGTTTTCCGAAATTGACATTTCATTGTCGTTCAGAATGACCAGCATGTCGGGCCGGATATCGCCTGCGTGATTCATTGCTTCAAACGCCATACCGGCGGTGATGGCGCCGTCGCCAATCACACAGACGGTGCGGCGATCTTTGCCTTCTTTCTCCGCCGCCACGGCAATACCGATACCGGCGCTGATGGAGGTGGAGGAATGCCCAACGCTCAGCACATCGTATTCACTTTCTCCGCGCCACGGGAACGGATGCAGACCGCCTTTCTGGCGAATGGTGCCGATTTTGTCGCGACGACCGGTAAGGATTTTATGTGGATAAGCCTGGTGTCCAACATCCCAGATTAGCTGGTCAAACGGGGTGTTGTAGACATAATGCAGCGCCACGGTAAGTTCTACCGTGCCCAGCCCGGAAGCGAAGTGCCCGCTGGAACGGCTTACGCTGTCGAGTAAGTAGCGGCGTAGCTCGTCGCAGAGTTTCGGCAGACTCTCTTTCGGTAACAGTCGTAACTCCTGGGTGGAGTCGACCAATGCCAGGGTAGGGTATTTGGCTATATCAAAACTCATCGCAAGCTCATTGGATATGGGGTTTATTTATCACGCTGGATTATGTAGTTCGCTAGCGCTTCCAGTGCCGAGGTGTCCAGTGATTGCGCGGCCAGCTGATGTAACGACTGACGGGCGTCCTCTATCAGGTCCCGGGCTTTATTCCGGGCTTGCTCAAGACCCAGAAGTGCAGGGTAGGTACTTTTGCCAAGCTGCTGGTCTGCGCCCTGACGTTTACCTAACGTTGCAGTATCGCCCACCACATCCAGAATGTCATCCTGAACCTGGAAGGCAAGGCCGATACTCTCTGCATAGCGGTCAAGTATCGGCAGAGTATTCCGTCCTTTATCGCCCGCGCTCAACGCGCCAAGTCTAACGGCGGCGCGAATGAGCGCGCCGGTCTTATGGCGATGAATGCGTTCCAGCGCGTCCAGAGTGATCCGCTGGCCTTCTGCCGCCAGATCCAATGCCTGACCGCCGCACATACCGGCGATGCCGCTGGCGTTCGCCAGTTCGGCGATCATCGCGATACGATCGCGATCGGTGACTTCCGGCATCGGCGCGTCGCTGATAATGGCAAACGCCAGCGTCTGCAACGCGTCTCCCGCCAGGATTGCGTTGGCTTCGCCAAATTTAATATGGCAAGTCGGCAGGCCGCGACGCAAATCGTCATCGTCCATCGCTGGCAGGTCGTCATGGATCAGCGAATAGGCATGAATGCATTCGACCGCCGCAGCTGGCGCATCCAGCGTTGCCGTACTGACGCCAAACATTTGACCGGTGGCGTAAACCAGAAATGGCCGCAGGCGTTTACCGCCTAATAATGCGCCATACTGCATGGCTTCGACCACGGGAGTGTTCTGAAAGGGCAGTGGCGCGATAAAACGGCTCAGCGCCTGATTCGCTTGCGTTACGCAAGCCTGTAGCTGCTGCGTAAAGTCCATTTACTCATTATCCGCGATAAAAGGCTCAGGTGAAGCCTCTTCATTATCAGACAGCAAAATTTGCACGCGCTGTTCCGCCTGCTGCAGTTTTGCCTGCCCCTGACGCGCCAGTTGTACGCCGCGCTCGAATTCATTCAGCGCGTCTTCCAGCGGCAAATCGCCGCTTTCCAGGCGGGTAACAATATGTTCCAGCTCGCTCAGCGCAGTTTCAAAGCTGGCGGGCGCCTCATTTTTCTTCGGCATGATGACTGTTTGACTCTCTGTAATGGCAGCACAAGTCTATGGTAACGGACTCACACTGATAAGCAAATAACGCGCAATGGTAAGGGGAAATGCGCAAGATGTCCGTGATAGTGATATACTTCCGCGCCTGGATGCAGCCGTAGGTATGGGCTGCTGTACTATTTCTCCACGACAAGCCTTAGATAGCTTGCTAAAGAACCATTGCCGCCATGAAGTTTATCATTAAATTGTTCCCGGAAATCACTATCAAAAGCCAATCTGTGCGTTTGCGCTTTATAAAAATTTTAACCGGGAACATCCGTAACGTTTTAAAGCACTACGATGAGACCCTCGCGGTTGTCCGTCACTGGGATAACATTGAAGTTCGCGCCAAAGATGAAAACCAGCGTCTGGCGATTCGCGACGCGCTGACCCGCATTCCGGGGATCCACCATATTCTTGAAGTCGAAGATGTGCCGTTCACCGATATGCACGACATTTTCGAGAAAGCGTTGGCGCAGTATCGCGAGCAGCTTGAAGGCAAAACCTTCTGCGTGCGCGTAAAACGTCGCGGTAAGCATGAGTTTAGTTCCATTGAGGTGGAGCGCTATGTTGGCGGCGGATTAAATCAGCATATTGAATCGGCGCGCGTGAAGCTCACTAACCCGGATGTGACGGTGCATCTGGAAGTGGAAGATGATCGCCTGCTGCTGATCAAAGGGCGTTATGAAGGTATTGGCGGTTTCCCGATTGGCACCCAGGAAGATGTGCTATCGCTGATCTCCGGCGGTTTTGACTCCGGCGTCTCCAGCTATATGCTGATGCGTCGCGGCTGTCGCGTACACTACTGCTTCTTTAACCTTGGCGGCGCGGCGCATGAAATCGGCGTTCGCCAGGTGGCGCATTACCTGTGGAACCGCTTTGGCAGCTCCCATCGCGTGCGTTTTGTGGCGATTAACTTCGAACCGGTGGTCGGCGAGATTCTGGAGAAAGTTGACGACGGCCAGATGGGCGTGGTGCTCAAACGTATGATGGTACGCGCGGCGTCGAAAGTGGCGGAACGTTACGGCGTACAGGCGCTGGTGACCGGCGAAGCGCTGGGCCAGGTATCCAGCCAGACGCTAACCAATTTGCGCTTGATCGATAACGTGTCTGACACGCTGATCTTGCGCCCGCTGATCTCTTACGATAAAGAGCACATTATCAACCTGGCGCGCCAGATTGGTACGGAAGATTTTGCCCGTACGATGCCGGAATACTGTGGCGTGATTTCAAAAAGTCCGACGGTGAAAGCCATTAAAGCGAAAATTGAAGCCGAAGAAGAAAATTTCGACTTCAGTATTCTCGATAAGGTGGTAGAAGAAGCGAACAACGTCGATATTCGTGAAATCGCCCAGCAGACCCAGCAGGAGGTGGTGGAAGTAGAAACCGTGAGCGGTTTCGGCCCGAACGACGTGATTCTGGATATCCGTTCTGTGGATGAGCAGGATGACAAGCCGCTGAAAGTGGAAGGTGTGGACGTCGTTTCGCTGCCGTTCTACAAGCTGAGCACTAAATTTGGCGACCTCGATCAGAGCAAAACCTGGCTGCTGTGGTGCGAACGCGGGGTAATGAGCCGCCTGCAGGCGCTCTATCTGCGCGAGCAGGGCTTTGAAAACGTGAAAGTGTATCGTCCGTAATTCCTTTGCCGGGTGGCGGCTATGTCCTACCCGGCCTACCGTTTTATTTCTGCCCCAACCGTTTTGCAATGCGCTCCAGCTTCATCATCAGCAGCAGCGTAATGGCCACCAGCACAATAGTCAGCGCCGCGCCGTCGGCAATATTTCCACGGTCGGTCAGGCTAAAGATAGCTACCGGCAGCGTCGTCCAGCCCGGTGGATAAATCATCATCGTCGCGCCCAACTCCCCCATGGAGAGCGATAAACTCAGCGCCAGCGCTGACACCATCCACGGCATCAATAACGGCAACGTCACGTGACGCAGACGATACCAGGGCGATGCCCCCAGACTCGACGCGACGTTTTCAATATCGGCGGAAATTCGCGCCAGTCCGGTCGACACGTTACTGAAGGTAAAGGCGGAAATCAGCACAAAGTGCGCTGTCAGCACAATCCATAGGGTGCCGTTCATTTGCAATGGCCCCTGGCTGAAAGCAACCAGAATGCCCAGGCCCACGGACACAGACGGAATCGCACTCGGCAGATAGAACACCATACTTAACCATTTCTGCGTTTTCACCCCATATTGACGCAGCGCCAGAGCCGCCCAAACGCCGCAAAGCAGCGCAAACAGGCTGGCGCAAAAGCCAATCGTGAGGCTGGCAAGTAGGGCATCCCATGCCGCACCGTGCAGAGCGTTAACAAAGTGGTTCAGCGTGAAGCCACTCGGCAGAATACCGTTCCACTGCTGGCTAAGGCTGGACATCAGAATCACCGCCAGCGGCAGGAAAAAGAACACGATAAACAGTACGCTAGCCACAACGCCCGCCGCTGCGCGTCCTTTAGGTGACCAAATTAGCATGGCTGGCTCCTTACGCCGGTACGCGATGCCGCCAGGCGATAGAGGGAGAACAGCCCCAGCGACAAGACAATGTTAATCAACGCAATCATGCAGGCGACCGTATAGTCGGACTCCAGAATCGCTTTGCTGTAAACCATCATCGGCAGGGTGTTAACCCCTTTCGCGCCAATAAACAGTACGATGCCGAACTCGTTAGTGGTCAACAGCAGGCACAGGCTGCCACCAGCCATCAGCGCCGGTAGCGCCGCCGGGAAAATCACCTGCCCAATCACCCGTAACGGGTGCGCCCCCAGAATACTGGCTGCCTCTAGCTGGCTTTTATCAATTTGCCGCAGCGCGGCCATCAGTGGCCGCATCACCAGCGGAGTGAACACCGTGATCTCCGCCAGAATGACGCCCTGCATCGAGTAGAGAAAATCCACCGGCGGTAGCTCAAAGGCAAACAGGCTCATCAGCGTACCGTTGAGCAGACCCGCTGACCCATAAATAAAGGTGAACGCCAGCGTAATCAGGAAGGTCGGCAGCGCAATAAAAGTATCGACGACCCGACCAATCAACTCGCTGCCGGGGAAAGGAATAAACACCAGAATCAGCGACATCACGCTGCCCAGCAGCAGGCAACCGGCGGTGGCGAAAAAGGCGATTTGCAACGTGTTCAGTAACGCGCCGACAAAGCGTTTCGAGTCGACCACCTGGCGGAAGGTCTCGAGCCCGATCTCGCCATTGGCACCGCGTAGCGCCTGTTCAGCGATGAGCGACAGAGGCCAGAAAAACAGCGTCGCCAGCACCAGCAACGGGAGCAGCAGCCACAGCAGCGGGCGTAGGTTAAGCGCCGGTTTTTCCAGAGGTAAAATGAGTGACATGGTTATACCTCAATCAGGACCGCATCATCCGGTTCGAACCACAGCGCCAGCTTGTCGCCCACGCGCGGCAGCGGATTGACATGCGTCAACACCATCCGCACCGTTTCGCCAGCAACGTCACACAGCAGATGGGTTAAATCGCCCTGCCAGTGCACCGATTGCAGTGTGGCGTTGAAGCGGTTGCTGTAGGCCGAACGCGGCATCAGGCTGAGGTGCTGAGGACGAATGCACAGCAGTTTGTTGTAACCGTGGTGGCTGCCCCGGCTGAACGCGCGAATCACCGCACCGCCGCAGCTGACGTCCACCAGCCCCGGAGCCTCCGTTATCCCCAGCGCGATGGCGGAGAGAATATTGGCGCGGCCTAAGAATTCGGCGGCAAAACGATTGGGCGGATGCTGATACAGCGCGCGGGTTTCGCCGTGAGCAATCAGCGAACCATCCTTCATAATGCCGATTTTATCGGCCAGGGTGAGCGCTTCCGTTTGATCGTGGGTGACGTAGAGAATAGTGAGTTCCGGCAGCTCACGGTGAAGACGGGCGATTTCTTCCACCATATTATGACGAATCTGTGCGTCCAGCGCTGACAGTGGTTCATCCAGCAACAGCACGCGCGGGCGCACGGCAATCGCGCGGGCGATGGCCACGCGTTGCTGCTGGCCGCCGGAAAGTTGATGCGGATAACGGGCGGCGTAATCACTCATGCCAACCGTTTTCAGCGCCTGCGTTACACGCTCATTAATTAGCGCCTTTGGCTGCTTCTGCGCACGCAGGCCAAAAGCGACGTTGTCTTCCACTTTCAGATGCGGGAACAAGGCGTAGTTCTGCACCACCATCGCCAACCCGCGTTTATAGGGTGGCAGATGGGTGACGTCCGTATCGCCAATCAGAATACGACCGCCTGCAGGTTGCACAAAGCCCGCAACCGCACGCAGCACCGTCGTTTTTCCAGATCCTGATGGGCCAATCAGCGCCAGCACTTCGCCAGGTTCAATCGTCAAAGAGAGCGGTTTAAGCACCACGTTGCCGTGATACGCAACGCGCAGCGAGTCGAGGACTATCCCCGATGTCCCCTGCGATGCAGGGGCGTGAACGGCGGTCGTTTTCATCAGCATCAGGCTTACTCGCTTTCGGTCACTTTGTGCCAACGGCTAATATCTGCCGACAGCGAAACGGCTACGTCATCCCAATTTGGCTGCCAGCTCTGCACGCCTTCCAACGCGGCAGTGGCGGCCTTGTAATGTTCGTCGCTCGGCGTCACGTCGCTGCGTACCGGCATTCCCCAGGAGAGTTCGCTGACGCGAGTCTGCGCTTCTTTACTCAGCAGGAAGTTAATCAGCTTTTTACCATTTTCACTCTGCGGCGCCCCCTGGACCAGGCCAATGACATAAGGGATGGCCAGCGCGCTGCGCTCGCCTTTGTCGTTGGCCGGCCAGAAGATTTTCACGTTCGGGTTACGTTCCATCTGCGCGAGGTTCATTTGCAGGTCGCCGTTAGCGACGTAGATTTCACCTTTATTAACCAGCGCGGTTAGCTTGCCGGTAGAGGCAGATGGCCCGACGTTATTGGCCTGCAGCTTGCCGAGATACGCAAAACCGGCATCTTTACTGCCGAAGCTGTGGAAAGCCTGCAGCATCACCGCCGTGCCGTCAGCGGCCTGACCTGGCGTGGAATACTGGAGTTTATTTTTGAAGTTACCGTCAAGCAGATCCTGCCAGCTCGCCGGGGCAGTTTTCAGCAGCTTGCTGTTGTAGATAAAGCTCAGATAGTTCTTTACCAGCGGCGAATAAAGGTTGTTGGCATCGGGGATAGCCGATGCGGCGTCGGTGTTAAAGTTCGCCAGCAGCTTTTCGGCGGCGGCGCGCTGAATGAATGGCGGCGCGGTTACCAGCACGTCGGCCTGCGGATTCGTACGCTCTTTTGCCAGACGTTCCACTACCACGCCACCACCGCCTTCAACATAGCGTACGGTAATGCCGGTCGCTTTGGTGAACGCGTCAAACTGCACCTGGTACCAGCTGTTATCGCCATCGTGCAGCCCGTCGATGGAGTACACCGTGACCACCGATTCCGCCCATGACGGGGCGCTGGCGAGAGCGAAGACAGACAGCAGAGCAAGTCGGGAAAGTTTCATCGTAATAGCCTCATAGCGTACGTTGCATTTTCTGGCCTATACCAGGTTTGCTTTTTACGCTAAACGGCTTATATGACAAAACGATGAAAGAGAAATAAATCAGTCCACGCCGGAGGATGCTGCGCTTATCCGGATAGCCGTGAGACGATACGATTGACAGGCCGGATAAGGCCCGCAGCCAACATCCGGCGCACCCGCTAGTGGGTATCTACCTCAATGCGCAGGCTGTCGTGACGCCAGTATTCGATATCCAGATCCAGCACTCGCCCGTGTTGATCGTAGTTCAGACGGCGCAGCAACAGCGCCGGGCGCCCTTCCATAACGCCCAGCGCCTGTGCGGCCTGCGCAGGCATGGCGGTGGGGTAGAACGACAGATGCATGCTGGTATAGACGAGGTTGTAGTGCGACTCGTATACCTCGGTCAGGCTGCCGTTGAGATCGTACTGCAGCAGCTCAGGCACGCGGGCGGGCAAACAATGGTTTTCGCAGTAGCACACGGCGCGGCCATCGGCGTAACGCAGACGGGTCAGCAGATAGATTTGATCAAACGGCTGGAGCTGGAGGGGCTCCATGACCTCGACAGGCACGGTGGTTAACACGCCGCTCAGTAGCGCGGTTTTTGGCTCCCGCCCCTGCTCGCGGCAAAGCTTATGGAAGTTGGTGTTCTGGGTCGGATCCAGCCACAGGCGTTCCGGCGTAACGAACCAACCGCGACGATCGGCGCGCCAGATAAGCCCACTGGACTCCAGCTGTGCCAGACTTTCGCGAATAGTAATGCGCGTGGTGTTGAAGATCGCGCACAGTTCGCGTTCAGACGGCAGTTTATCACCGCTTTTCAACGCACCGCTCTGAATACGTGCCTGAAGCTGTGCCTTGATCAACAGGTACTGCGGGATATCGCCCGGGATAGATTTCATGCTTACTCGCTTCCGTTTTGCCTGCCGCCATTATACAAGCAGAGATGAATTTTTTGTTGCAGCGCGATTTTCTCTTTGACCCGTCGCGGCAAAGATCGTCATGATAAATGCAATCTGGTATAGACCAAAGGTAAATAACATGACTTCGCGTAACTATCTGTTGCTGACTCCTGGCCCGCTCACCACCTCTCGTACCGTGAAAGAAGCGATGTTGTTCGATAGCTGTACCTGGGATGATGATTACAATATCGGCGTGGTGGAACAGATCCGCCAGCAGCTGACCGAACTGGCAACGGCCTCCGAAGGCTACACCTCCGTACTACTGCAAGGCAGCGGTAGCTATGCTGTGGAAGCCGTACTGGGCAGCGCATTGGGGCCGCAGGATAAGGTGCTGATCGTCAGCAACGGTGCATACGGCGCACGAATGGTCGAGATGGCCGGCCTTATGGGTATCGCCCATCACGCTTACGACTGCGGCGAAGTTGCGCGCCCGGACGTGCAGGCGATCGACGCGATCCTCAACGCCGACCCGACGATCAGCCATATCGCCATGGTGCATAGCGAAACGACCACCGGGATGCTCAACCCCATTGATGAGGTGGGCGCTCTGGCGCATCGCTATGGCAAAACCTACATCGTTGACGCCATGAGCAGCTTCGGCGGCATCCCCATGGATATTGCAGCATTACACATCGACTATCTGATCAGCTCCGCCAATAAATGCATTCAGGGCGTGCCGGGTTTTGCCTTTGTGATTGCCCGCGAGCAAAAACTGGCCGCGTGCAAAGGGCATTCCCGCTCGCTGTCGTTAGATCTCTACGCCCAGTGGCGTTGCATGGAGGATAACCACGGCAAATGGCGTTTTACTTCGCCCACACATACCGTCCTGGCGTTTGCACAGGCGCTGAAAGAGCTGGCGAAAGAAGGTGGCGTGGCGGCACGTCATCAACGCTATCAGCAAAATCAGCGCAGCCTGGTGGCCGGAATGCGGGCGCTGGGCTTTAACACGCTGCTGGATGACGAACTTCACTCGCCCATTATCACCGCCTTTTATTCACCGGAAGACCCGCAGTATCGCTTTAGCGAATTTTATCGCCGCCTCAAAGAGCAGGGCTTTGTTATCTATCCAGGCAAAGTGTCGCAAAGCGACTGCTTCCGCATCGGCAACATTGGCGAAGTATATGCCGCCGATATCACGGCCCTGCTGACCGCCATTCGTACCGCCATGTACTGGATGAAATAAGGAACCATGATGAACCGTATTCACGCTGTTATTCTCGACTGGGCGGGCACCACCGTCGATTTTGGCTCCTTCGCGCCGACGCAAATTTTCGTCGAGGCGTTCCGTCAGGCATTTGATGTGGAGATCACCCTCGCCGAAGCACGCGTGCCAATGGGGCTGGGTAAATGGCAACACATTGAAGCGCTGGGAAAATTACCTGCTGTTGACGCGCGCTGGCAGGCAAAGTTTGGCCGCTCCATGAGCGCAGCAGATATTGATGCCATCTACGCCGCTTTCATGCCGTTACAGATTGCTAAAGTTGTCGATTTTTCTTCTCCTATTGCCGGAGTTATCGACACGATCGCGGCGCTACGAGCCGAGGGCATCAAGATAGGCTCCTGCTCCGGTTACCCACGAGCGGTGATGGAGCGCCTGGTTCCCGCCGCCGCCGAGCATGGCTATCGTCCGGATCATTGGGTAGCAACGGACGACCTGGCCGCGGGTGGTCGCCCGGGGCCGTGGATGGCGCTGCAAAACGTGATTGCGCTGGGCATTGATGCGGTCGCGCACTGCGTGAAGGTAGATGATGCCGCGCCGGGCATTAGCGAGGGGCTTAACGCGGGGATGTGGACGGTGGGGCTGGCGGTATCGGGTAACGAATTCGGCGCAACATGGGACGCCTATCAGACAATGTCGAAAGAGGACGTTGCGGTCCGCCGCGAGCACGCGGCCAGCAAGCTGTACGCCGCCGGGGCGCATTACGTGGTGGATTCACTGGCGGATTTACCTGGGGTGATTGCGCATATTAATGCGCGTCTGGCGCAGGGCGAACGCCCGTAAAATAACTGCCGGATGGCGCTGCCGCTTATCCGGCCTACAGACTGTACCGTTTTGTAGGCCGGATAAGGTGTTTACGCCGCCATCCGGCAATCATTCTTATTCGTAGTAGTTATAAATCCCCGCCGCCATCACCAGTTGCGAAGCCACTTCATGCGCTTTTTCACGACCAGCCAACAGGTCGATGATTTTCAAGCCAAAATCGATAGCGGTACCAGGTCCCTGGCTGGTTAATAATTTTACCCGCGCATCCCACACCACACGCTTATCCTGCCACTGTTCGGCGGGGATCTTATCTTTCAGCGCCGGAAAACCGGTCATATTGCCGATAGGGAAGATATCGTGCGGCACGAGCACTGTAGCGGCTGCGGCGCAAATGGCTGCGACAATGCGCCCGGAGCGGTGAAACTGTTTTACGGTTTCGACCAGCAGCGGGCTGTCGCGAAAGCACTCGGCGCCTTTAATTCCGCCGGGCAACACGATGATGTCATAATCGCCGTCGGCAACTTCAACCAGCGGCGCATCCGCCAGTAGCTTTACACCGCGCGAGCAGACAATCGTCAGGTTGCCATCGCTGGCGACGCTTGCAGTAGTGACGTGGATTCCGCCGCGAACCAGCAGATCGATAGTGGTGACCGCTTCGGTCTCTTCACTACCAGGGGCGAGGCATACCAGTGCCTGAGCGCTCATACTCACTCTCCTTTCGCTTTACCATTTCAAACAGGCGGCTATTTTCCGGAACGGCGAGACCGTGCACGCGGGCGCGCTTGAGTAAATAACCGGTAATGTAGTCAATTTCGGTATGGCGCATGGCACGCACGTCCTGCAACATGGATGAGATGTTTTCTGCCGTACTGTCAATCACTTGCTCAACATAATAGCGTAAATCGTCTGCCGATGTGTGGTAGCCTTCACGTTCAATCACGGCGGCGACCTCTTCGCAAATCGCGTTGATTTCATCAGTATGATGGCGCAGCTCGCCGTTCGGGCAGTTCCAAAGCGCGGTGAGCGGGTTGATAACACAGTTGACCGCCAGTTTGCGCCACATCTCTGCGCGGATATTGTTATGCCAGGCGACATCGGGCAGTACCCCCTGCAGGATATCGGCGAGATAACTGTAATCGCCGTCTTGCTCGCGCGCCGGGCCAATATGCGTAGTACCGTTAGCGACATGAATAATGATATTACCGTCGCGGCGCGCAGCATGGGTGATAGTCCCCATCAACATCGGCTGTTGGATATTTTGCAGTTCTTCTATGGTTCCCATTCCATTATGAATGAGCAGGATAGGCGACGTCACCGGTAGGGTTGACGCCAGGGTTCGTACTGCGTCGGAAACCTGCCACGCTTTCAGCGTGACTAATAACAGTTCGCTCTTCGCCAAAAAATCCGGATCGTTTGCCGTCAGTGATTCGTTGAAAAAGGAACCATCGGTATCGATCAGATTTACGCTGCAATAAGGTTGTGGCACCCGTAGCCAGCCCTGTACGTCATGTCCATGTTTGCACAGTGCCGAAAGCCAAAGTTGTCCTAAGGCTCCGCATCCCAGTACAGTAATTTTCATTGTTCCTCCTCACCTGCAACAGCGCCAGGTGTTATGGCGCTAATTATAGCGTCATCAGCTAAGCTTCTCGTTAAGCCTCGTTGCAGGTATTATGCAACGCAACGAAAATGAAGGGAGAAGAAAAGATGCCATCTTTCGATATTGTTTCTGAAGTTGATCTGCAGGAAGCGCGTAACGGTGTGGATAACGCGGTTCGCGAGGTTGAGTCTCGTTTTGACTTCCGTGGCGTAGAGGCGACTATTGAACTGAACGATGCCAATAAAACCATCAAGGTGCTGAGCGAGTCCGATTTCCAGGTCAATCAGTTGCTCGATATTCTGCGCGCCAAGCTGCTTAAACGCGGTATTGAAGGCGCTTCGCTGGATGTACCGGACGAGTTCGTGCATAGCGGTAAAACCTGGTATGTGGAAGCGAAGCTGAAGCAGGGCATTGAAAGCGCCGTGCAGAAGAAAATCGTCAAGCTGATTAAAGACAGCAAACTGAAGGTGCAGGCGCAAATTCAGGGGGAAGAGATTCGCGTGACGGGCAAATCACGTGACGATCTGCAATCGGTAATGGCGCTGGTTCGCGGCGGTGATTTGGGCCAGCCGTTCCAGTTCAAAAACTTCCGCGATTAAGTTGTTATGCCGGATAGAGCCTCGCCGCCATCCGGCAATGCAGTATTTATCCTTTGCTGATAAGCTGTTCAACTTCAAAGCGATTGGTCACTTTGCTGTCGATTTTGACGTAAGCGGAATGCTCTTCCGCCACGATCAGCGCTTCGCTTACGCCTTTCATTGCCAACAGTCGCTGTTTTAGCCTGTCGTCAGCAACGATATCCGCTGGAATTTCCACACGCAGGCTGCTGACATAGGGCGGCTCTTTCATGGTACTTGCCACTGCCAGCCATACCATCGCCAGTACGGCCCCGGCAAGGAAAACGGTTTGCCCATCAAACGTGCCGTCTATCCAGCCGCCCAGCGAGCCGCCAAGCGCCACGCCAAGAAACTGACTGGTAGAATAGACGCCCATCGCCGTTCCTTTATACCCCGCGGGCGACTCTTTGCTAATAAGCGAAGGCAGCAGCGCCTCCATCAGATTAAAGGCGAGGAAAAAGAGTTGTACGCCAATCACCAGCTCCCAGAAATGCTGGCCCGCTCCCCACAACACGATTTCTGCGACGACAATGAGCCCCACGCAGAACAGGAATACCTGCTTCATCCGCCGTTTGACTTCAGCATAGATAATAAAAGGCACGACGGCGGCAAAGGCGATCACCATGGTTGCCAGATACACCTTCCAGTGTTCGGCGGCAGGAAAACCGGCATCGGCAAGCTGGCCGGGCAGGGCGACAAAGGTGGACATCAATAAAATATGCAGACACATAATGCCGAAATTGAGCTTGAGCAGCCTCGGCTCCGCCAGCACTTTACTGAAGCTGCCTTTGACTATCCCGGATTCGCGATTCAGCACATGGTTGGTACTGTTGGGAACCACCCAGATCGTCAAAATAATGCCCAGGGTGGCGAGGGCGGCGATCATCCAGAACAACGCGTTCAATCCCAGACTATGGGTAACGATCGGCCCTAATACCATCGCAATCGCGAAGGTGATACCAAAGCTGACGCCGATAAACGCCATCGCTTTGGTACGGTTTTGCTCGCGGGTGAGGTCAGACAGGAGCGCCATGACGGCGGCGGCAATAGCGCCGGACCCTTGTAGCGCTCGCCCCAGAATAATGCCCCAGATTGAGTGGGAGAGCGCGGCAATGACGCTGCCCGCGACAAATACCGCCAGTCCGCCGACAATCAGCGGTTTGCGGCCAATGCGGTCGGACAGCAGCCCAAAGGGAATTTGAAAGATAGCCTGCGCCAGCCCGTAAATGCCGATCGCAATGCCGATTAATGCTTCGCTGGCGCCCTGTAGCGCCATACCGTATGTGGTCAGTACTGGTAGAACCATAAACATGCCCAGCATACGCAACGAAAAGACGGTCCCTAAACCCCATGTGGCGCGCAGCTCCCCTGGCGTCATTTTATAATCGTTCATTGCCACCTCTGTATAAAAGCTGGGAGTAGTGTAGTGCGGGGAGTGTGTCGGGTAAATAGAGGGTTAATTAGCAAATATTATGTTTTTGAAACAGTTGAGCTAAAAAAGAGATAAATTGTTAACACGATAGGGGCGATCGGGAGAGTCAGCATAGCCTTGTGCTCATTCATATTCCGATCTCCTTGAGCTGTAGTGGCTATCTGAGCCATCTCAGTATAGTGTAGCGGTTAGCCACGGCCTTCAGGCTGTGTACGCTGTTGCTCCATGTAGCAATAGCAGACTCGTCAAGTCAGACTGTCAGCGAACCGCGCTGCTGGCCGGTGGGTGACTTTAAACTTTTGCTTTGCCATAGGAAGCCGATTCTGAAACGATGGCAATGATCAGAACCGTCCATCTCCTGAAAATTTGATTTATTCAACAACGCCGAGACTGATAGCAAACTTTCTGCGTGATGGCGCGCGTTTATCAGGCAGAAGGTTCGTCAGCAGTCGCATTTATTATATTATTCAAGGAGTGAATTCGTTATGGAAATTAAATTTTTATCATTATGTATTTTAGCGGGTGTTTTATTTGTTAGCCAGGTGAATGCTTCAGCGAACAACGGTAAAGATGATGTAAAATATGCTGCGCTTACCCAGAAGGATCTTGATGCTTTGCCTGTGGAAAAAAGAGCTTCGGTTCTGGATGAACTGGGGTTTATCCATGAATACGGCCTTAATGTACCGATGAATCGCGAACAGGCGTTGCAGTATTACAAGCAGGCCTGTGAGCTTGGCGGTAACTACGGCTGTTATAATGTGAAGTATGCTTATCAGTATGGCGACGGAGTGGCCAAAGATAGCGCTCAGGCCAATAAGTATGCTAAGAAAATGAATCTGGATAATTTATTGATTGAGCAAGAATATATTGATAAGTTTTCGCAAGAAATTTTCACGGCAAAAGTATTGGCCGATACGGATAAATCGCAGCGACCAGAATTTATTAATGCACTATTTAATTTTCTAAATAATAGGCCAGAGAGCGATGCGCTTTTTTTTAGTCGTATCGGATTTAATCAGGAAAAAACGTTCCGCCTTGCTACGCTATGGGTGCAGGACGGCGATCCACAAATGGATTATCAACTGGGGTTACTCACCCTTAATGATTTCTCTGGTCATTATGTGGATGAGCCTTATAAAGCCAGGCCGGCCTCGTTGAAATGGTTTCGCGCCGCCGCGGAAAAAGGCGTCGTTGAGGCCCAATCTCTCTTGGGGGGTATTTATTCGGGGGGAGAGGGCGATGAGTGGGGGATTAAGCCAGACATTCAGGAAGCACAAAAATGGTATGGACAGGCGGCTAAGCAGGGGGACAGCGATGCACAGATTGCGTTAGGTAAAATCTATTATTCTGGCGCAACAGGGCGCACTGATTACGCTAAAGCGCTGGCATTATTTACGCAGGTTGAAAATGATGGTACTAATTCGCGCTCAACGATGCCGTTGAGTTGGATGTATTATAACGGTTTAGGTACTGCACCTGATTGTGATAAAGCCTGGTCGTATTACAAGAAAGCATCTCGATATGTAGGTAAGATGGTTGAGGAAAAAATATTTTTAAGTAAGTGCGCAGCGGATATTCAGAGTCGAAAAAACAACGCGGATGCTTTACCTAAAGTAACGCTAAAAAAAGAGAGTGTTTTCTCTCGCGGGATAACGGCTAAACCGAAAGAATGCGCACTAATTTTTCAGATTGGCACAGATAAAATCCGTAACATGGCGAATTTGCATATTACGCTTGAGCTGAAAAATGATGATGGAATGGCAACTGAGGAAACGTTGATGATTCCGCCATTCGGTTTGAATACTCTGGGGATAGATATGCAAAATCATGATGTTGATCCTCTCATTACCACATACGATCTCCCGCTGTATACGCAAGATTTTTGTCACGGGATCGGCGATATCCATTTTACGCTGAAATCCGCTACGGCAACGATTAACGGTAAGAATGTCGATTTACTGAAAGCTGATAGTGTGCGCTTTTTAGATAAAGAATAAGGGAATGAAAAATGATAAAACGGAAATGGAGTATTTTGTTTCTGCTTGGGCTTTCTTTCGCATCGGTATGTCAGGCAGGTGATGATATTGACGCGTTGTATAGCCGTATTGCGCAGAAAGATATTCAGGCGCTAAATGAGCTAAAAGCGTTAGCCAAAGATAATAATGCTCAAGCGCTGGCGGAGTTGGGGTTTATTTATGAGTACGGTGTTTCAGTATCTGTGGATATTCCGCAAGCAATAAAGTACTACGAGCAGGCTTGTGATTTGGACGGTGATTATGGTTGCTTTAATGCAGCTTATTTCTATGAATATGGCATCGGTACCCAAAAGGACATTACGCAAGCGAAAACATTAGCAAAACAGCTTAGAGAAAAAATTAATCTATCCAATATCAATCTCGATAAAAAGGTGAGTGAACGTATAATTGGGAGTGTTTATAGTAATAAACTTGAGGCATATAGAGACCTTTCATTTCGTCCTCATTTTATTCAAGGCTTAAGTTTCTATTTTTATGCCCCGCAATCAGATGAGCGAAAACTGCTGAGTCGAATAGGTTTTGACTCATCACATCTTGCGCGGATAGCGATACTCTGGGCGAGAGAGGGTGATCCTGAGGTCGCGTATCAGACGGCAAAACTGGTCTCTACTTTGTATTTTAATAATGAAACGAAAACGATAGATATTGCTGAAGCGCTGAAATGGCTCCGAATTTCGGCCGAGAAGGGGGATGCCGACTCACAGACGCTGTTAGGTTTTCTTTATGAACACGCTGGATTGGGATTACAACCAGATGGAGAGAAAGCCAGGAAATGGTATGAAATGGCGGCGCAGCAAGGTAATGGAGAAGCATTGTATACGTTAGGTCGTATGTACTATTCTGGCGTAATGGTTAACGTTGATTACGATAAAGCGCTGTATTTTTTTTAAAAAAGCTTATGAGAAAGAATTACAGGCGGCCGCTGATTATTTAGCACAGATGTATTTTAATGGCCAGAGTGTAGATGTCGATTGCCAACAATCCTGGCACTATTACGATAACAGCTATATAAAAAAGATGACACAACGCGATTATCTTGATTATTGTGAAAAAGATCGAAAGCGCCGTAATGATTTTAGTCAGCAACTTCCTGAGCTGACATTAGAAAAATATGCGGGATTATTTGGCAGGATTGATAATATTCCTCTGTGTCAGATTGGATTTGTTGTCAATACGAATAAGTTAATTCATGTTGCGAACTTACGTGTGGAATTGATATTAAAAAATGATGCTGGAGTTAGTGACGAAAGAATGGTCGCTTTTCCTCCTTTGGGTCTCAATACTCTGGGTGCTGAACAGGGTATGGGGGATTCTTTTAAGTCGATGGGATATCTCTTGATGAAAAACGGTGACTTGTGTGATTACCATAAACTTACTTTCACCGTGAAGTCAGCGACGGCAACAATCAATGGTAAAAAAGTTGATTTACTGAAAACGGATAATTTACATATTATTCAGAATTGATAAGTCGTGGGGCGTTACTGCCTGATGAAATGAATAAAAAAACCGCCGTTTGTGACACGGCGGTTTTTTCAATAGCAACGCTTGTTACCAGACGTAAGTCAGTAGATTCTGCGAATTCGGCACCATAAAATCAACGGACATCATGATACTCAGCGCGGTAATCGCAATGATAGAGAAGCCGAACAGCTTGCGCGCCCAGACCTTATCATCTTCCACTTTGTAACCGCGTAGCGCCATGCCGAGCCACCAAACGCTGACCGCCGCGGCGACCACCAGGTATTTGTAACCAGCATAACCGCCCAACGTGAGCATTAGCGTTGCAACGGCAAACGCAATGATGTACAGCGTGATGTGGTTTTTAGCGACTGAGATTCCTTTTACCACCGGCAGAACCGGGATATTGGCCGCCTGATAGTCCTTAAAGCGGAAAATGGCGATGGCGTAAGAGTGCGGCATCTGCCAGAGGCTGAAAATAGCCAACAGAATCGCCGCGCCGCTGTCAAAGTCGCCCGTTACGGCGCAGTAGCCAATCACCGGCGGCGCTGCGCCGGAGAGAGAACCAATCAGCGTTCCGTAGACGGAGTGACGCTTCATGTACAAGCTGTACACGCCAACGTAGACCACGAAGCCCATCACCCCCAGCCAGCAGGCCAGAGGATTGGCGCCAAACCACAACAGCATAAAGCCAGCAATACCCAGCAGGGTGGCGTATACCAGCGAGACGCCAGGAGAAATCAGGCCTTTGACCAGCACCCGATTCTTGGTCCTTTCCATCTTCCTGTCGATATCCCTGTCGATGTAGTTGTTAAATACACAACCCGACGCCACAACCAGTGACACCCCGACCAGCGTATAAATGAACAGGGGATAGTCAATGCTGCCCTTTGAGGCCAGCAGAAATCCCCCGATCACCGAGATCAGGTTGCCAAAGATGATGCCTGGTTTCGTTACTTGCAGGTATTGCTTAAACATCATACTCGCCGCTCTTAGTGCATCATCATGTTGTAGTTGAGGTTCCACATAATCCAGATGGAGCCCACAACCAGGATGGCGATGATCAGCACGGTAAAGATGAAGGCCGTCATGTTCCAGCCTTCATCAGATTTGGTGTTCATGTGCAGGAAACACACCAGATGCACCAAAATCTGCACCACTGCCATTGCCAGGATAGATCCCAGAATAACGGCCGGAGAGGCAGCGCCGGTCATCACCATCCAGAATGGAATAACCGTCAGGATGACCGACAGGATAAAGCCGGTCATGTACGTTTTTACGCTGCCGTGGGATGCGCCGCCGCTCTCGGTAGAATGACTCATTACATCGCCCCCATCAGATAAACAACAGTGAATACGCAAATCCAAATCACATCCAGGAAGTGCCAGAACAGGCTCAGGCACATGATGCGGGTACGGTTAGTGCTGGTCAGACCGCGACGGGCAACTTGCACCATCAGCACCGCCATCCAGATCAAACCGGAAGTGACGTGCAGACCGTGCGTGCCGACCAGCGCGAAGAACGCAGACAGGAAGCCGCTGCGATCCGGGCCCATACCGTTAACAATCAGGTGATGGAATTCATAGAGTTCCATCCCGATAAATCCGGCACCGAACAAGAAGGTCAACGCCAGCCAGGAGATAACCTGGCTCTTGTTGTTCTTGTGCATGGCGATCGCCGCCATGCCGTAGGTAATGGAGCTAAATAACAGCAGGAAGGTTTCAACCAGAACGAACGGCAGTTCGAAAATGTCCTTACCTGTCGGGCCGCCAGCGGTGCCGTTCACCAGAACGGCATAGGTAGCAAACAGAATAGAGAACAGAATGCAGTCGCTCATCAGGTAGACCCAAAATCCGAAGATTTTGTTCTGGCCTGCGTCATGGTGCCCGTGTTCGTGCGCGTGGGCAGTCGCGTGCGTTAAAGTATCAGTTGCCATTTTTCAGCCCTGCCTTAGTAATCTCATCGAAATGCTGGTTTTCCAGTTTTTCGACTTCCGGGACCGGCACGTAGTAATCCACATCTTCATCAAAGCTTTTTACAATCCAGCTGATGATCATGCCTGCGAAACCCACTATCGCCAGCCACCAGATATGCCAGATCATGGCGAAGCCAAATACCGTTGCGAAGGCGGCGATAACAATACCGGCACCGCTATTTTTCGGCATATGAATCTCTTCATATTGTCCAGGCTGTTGGTACGCTTCGCCTTTTTCTTTCATTTCCCAGAAGGCGTCACGTTCGTGAACGTGCGGCACAACGGCAAAGTTATAGAACGGCGGCGGAGACGAGGTTGACCACTCCAGCGTACGGCCACCCCATGGGTCGCCGGTCAGATCGCGGTTCTGATCGCGGTCGCGAATAGAAACGAAGATCTGAATCAGTTGACACAGGATACCCAGCGCAATCAGCGCGGCGCCGGCGGCGGCAACCATCAGCATCGTATGGAACTGCGGATCAATTTGCTGGCTGAGGCGACGGGTCATGCCCATGAAGCCCAGTACATACAGCGGCATAAAGGCTACAAAGAAACCGATAATCCAGAACCAGAAGGCGCGTTTACCCCAGGTTTCGTTCAGCTTGAAGCCAAACGCCTTCGGCCACCAGTAGGTCATACCCGCGAAGCAGCCAAACACTACGCCGCCGATGATCACGTTATGGAAGTGCGCAATCAGGAACAGACTGTTGTGCAGGACGAAGTCCGCGCCCGGTACCGCCAGCAGCACGCCGGTCATACCGCCGACCGAGAAGGTCACGATAAAGCCGATGGTCCACATCATTGCGGAATGGAAGACGATACGGCCCTGATACATGGTGAACAACCAGTTGAAGATCTTCACCCCGGTCGGGATGGCGATAATCATGGTGGTGATACCGAAGAAGGCGTTAACGTTCGCGCCTGCGCCCATCGTGAAGAAGTGGTGCAGCCAAACGATAAACGACAGTACGGTAATACAGACGGTCGCCCAAACCAGCGAGGTATAGCCGAACAGACGTTTACGCGAGAAGGTCGCTGCGATTTCGGAGAATACCCCGAAGACCGGCAGAATCAGAATGTACACTTCCGGATGGCCCCAGGCCCAAATCAGGTTGATGTACATCATCATGTTGCCGCCCATATCGTTGGTAAAGAAATGGGTGCCCAGATAGCGATCCAGGGTCAGCAACGCGACGGTAACCGTCAGAATCGGGAAAGAGGCGATGATCAGTACGTTGGCGCACAAAGAGGCCCAGGTAAAGACCGGCATCTTGAACATTGTCATACCCGGCGCACGCATCTTCAGGATCGTCACGAAGAAGTTGATACCGGTTAACGTCGTACCAATACCCGAGAGTTGCAACGCCCATATCCAGTAATCGACCCCGACGCTGGGACTGTACTCTATTCCCGATAGCGGCGGATAAGCCAGCCACCCTGTCTGCGCGAATTCACCCACGCCCAGCGAGAGGTTAACCAGGATAACGCCGACAACGGTGAACCAGAAGCTCAGGTTGTTCAGGAAAGGGAACGCAACGTCGCGCGCGCCGATCTGCAGCGGAACCACCAGGTTCATCAGACCGATAACGAAGGGCATCGCCACGAAGAAGATCATGATTACGCCGTGAGCGGTAAAGATCTGATCGTAGTGGTGCGGCGGTAGAAAACCCGCTTCGCCTGCGGAGGCAAGCGCCTGCTGGCTACGCATCATGATGGCATCGGCGAAGCCACGTAACAGCATCACAATCGCGACGATGATATACATGATGCCGAGGCGTTTATGGTCAACCGACGTTAACCACTCTTTCCATAGGTAGGTCCACTTACCGAAGTAAGTAATCGCTGCCAGTATCGCCAGTCCCCCGACGATAATTGCAGCGATCGTTACCATGACGATAGGTTCATGGAACGGTACTGCATCCAGTGATAATTTTCCGAACATCTTATCTTCCTCAACCCTTGGAGTTGGCGGATTCCGCGTGGCTCATGTCCATACCTTCCATTCCTTCATGCGAGCTGTGCTCACCTTCAGGTTGGGTCATGTCCATGCTCTTACCGTGGCCCATGAATTTGTTAATAACGTCCTTGAACAAATCTGGTTTCACGCTGGAGAAATATTCCACCTTGTTGTACTCGCTTGGCATAGCCACTTTCTCGAACGCCGCCATATCATTCATGGTGTTCGGAGACTGCTTCGCTTTTGCGACCCATTGGTCGAATTCTGCGCGGTCTTTGGTGGCGATAGCTTTAAACTTCATACCAGAGAAGCCCGGGCCGCTATAGCTGGCGGAGATGCCATCGTAGGTTCCGGGTTCGTTGGCGATCAGATGCAAACGTGTTTGCATACCGGCCATGGCATAAATCTGGCTACCCAGACGCGGGATAAAGAAGGAGTTCATCACGGAGTTGGAGGTCACTTTGAAATAAACCGGCGTGTTCGCCGGGAAGGCGATCTCGTTGACGGTGGCGATACCCTGCTCCGGATAGATGAAGAACCATTTCCAGTCCATGGAAACCACTTCGATGGTGATCGGTTTTTCGTCATGCGCCAGCGGCTTGCTTGGTTCAAGCGCGTGCGTGGTTTTCCAGGTCAGTACGGCAAGGAAAATGATGATCAAGATAGGCACCGTCCAGACCACGGCTTCCACTTTATTGGAGTGTGACCAGTTCGGGCTATACTTCGCATCCTTATTACTCGCACGATACTTCCAGGCGAAACCAACAGCCATCAAGATGGCGGGAATAACGACGATCAACATCAGGCCAAATGCCGTCAGTATCAGCGAACGTTGCTCCAGTCCAATCTGTCCTTTGGGATCCAGCAGCGCAGAATTACAGCCACTGAGTAATGCAGTGCCTGCAATTAATGACAACCATCCCAAACTTTTATTGTATTTCCTGAGTCTCATTTAACGACCTCAATTCCACGGGACCTGGTGGCGTTTAAAGTGTAGGGGCATTTTACGGTAAGGTTACATTACTGTAAACATGATTGGTTCTGTGTTACCAAGTTCTGCCGCGCATGTCACATATGTTGCCAAGTATGTCGAAATAACTTTAAGACACTGTTGAAACTTTGCGTTATAACGGATGAGGTCTGTAAGTGGGATGTTGAGGGATAATTGGTATAACCAATGTAAAAATAAAACAATTACTTAACAATTTATTATCAATAAAAGGACAATCAACGGCAGAAATTTAAATTTAATCGGCTGAATCGTGTAAAGAAAATAGGTAGCGTAGAAATTACCAATAATTTCCAAAATTCTGTTGCGCACAAAAAGACAAATATATTTTTTATCAATTGATGGTTATTTAGCCGTTATAATTCCGGGTCGTTATTACAACGGCAAATAATGTTTTAGAGCAGGCGTGTTTTTCGTAGTGCCAGGTAGTCCAGCAACCCGCCAAAGACAATGCCGCACACGGCAACCGCTACCGCAGTCTCAAGCAATCCGGACAGGAATGAGAAGTTAGTGTAATCCAACGCGTTCATGGTCAGCAGGAGTACCCATACCGCCAGCAAAGCGACGCCCGCGAGCAGGATTGAAAGCGCGAAATTGTAGGCGCCACGGTATTGCGTGCGGGGAATGAAACGCTCGTTCTGCCAGCTATATTCCAGCGTTTGCCGACAGACCAGCAACAGTAACAGCCCGGGAACGGCGGCAACAACCGAGAAGAGGTAGAATGTCGGCCAGCCGTGCGCTTCAACGAACCAGCCCGCTACAGGACCAACATAAACGCGGCCTACTGCGGAGAGGGCCGACAGTAGGGCAAACTGTGTTGCGGAAAACGACTTATTACATAGCGTCATTAATAAGGCGACAAAGGCGGCAGTACCCATCCCGCCGCACAGATTTTCGAAAAAGACCGCCGCGCCCATGCTGAACATGTTTTTATCGGTAATGGAGAGCAACCAGTAACCGGCGTTGGACGCGCCTTGCAAAATGCCGAAAATCAGCAGCGCGCGAAACAGCGAAAGACGCTGCATTAATATGCCGCCGTATAACGCGCCGACGATCGTCGCCAGCAGGCCCAGCGTTTTATTGACCACGCCGACTTCGCCGGCGTCAAAGCCGACGCCGCGAATCAAAAAGGTGGTGGTCAGGCTCATAGCGAAGGCATCACCCAGTTTATAAAGCACAATGAGCAGTAAAATCAGCCAGGCGTTATTACGGCCAAAGAAATCGCGTAGCGGCGCGACGACGGCCTGTTCCAGCGATTTCGGGGACGGGATAGTATCGGTCGGTTCCGGCGCCAGTAAGGTGGCGATAATGCAGGGGATCAGCAATGCCGCCATCAGCCAGTACATGCCCTGCCAGCCGAGCCAGCGATCGGCCAGCCATAGCGCCAGTCCGCCGGAAACCAGCATTCCCAACCGGTAGCCAAGCACGCTGATTGCCGCGCCAGCGCCGCGTTCTTCTGCGGGTAAAACATCGGTTTTCCAGGCGTCGAACACGATATCCTGCGAGGCGGAGCAAAAAGCAATCACCACCGCCAGCGCCGCCATCCAGCGTAGCTGCGTGCCGGGTTCAAGAAAGCCCATCGCCGCAATCGCCGCCAGTAACAACAGTTGGGTGGCGAGTAACCAACCGCGACGACGACCTAAAAAAGGCGGCGTGTAGCGGTCCATCAGCGGGGACCAGAGAAACTTAAACACATAGGCCTGACCAACCAGCGAGAAGAAGCCAATCGTTTTAAGATCGATATTCTCGACGGTCATCCACGCCTGTAGCGTACCGGAAGTGAGCGCCAGCGGGAGACCGGAGGCAAAACCCAATATCAGCAGAATGGCTGAGCGCGGTTGCTGGAAAATACGTAAATATTGACTTGACATAGGCATCTACAGACCCGGCTTCTGCCGGGTCTTGTTGTTGCTATTAACGGGCGTTTTGCTTGATAAAATCGTGAATACTGGTGTCCTGAGACATATCAGCAATGGTATCGGTCAGAACGCTGTTTACCGCGTCGGCAATATTCTGGTTAGAGGCCTGGAACGCCCCTTCAATAGAGTAGTTGGCGCGATAGTTTTTGGTCATCTTGCTGCCATTTGCCGCGGTCGCAATAATCGCGATATCCGCTTTGGTCGCGATGTTGTAGCGCACGCTGCCCTGGGAAACATCAGCATACAGTTGGTTAACAATAATCTGCAGATTAACCGCGCCGTTAGGCCCGATCATATAGCCCCGCGCCGTCATCTGTTTTTCCAGGACTTCTTGTAACAGGAAGCGTAAATCGCGGGAGGCGGTTAACGTTACCAGCTGGTTGTTACGCGTGACTTTCGCTAACGCCTGATCCTGGCGCTGGTCCGCGCCGGTAATGCTAACGGTGACGCCCATCAGGCTCGGGTCCTGCTGTGGCAAGGTGATCTTCGGCGCGACGTCAATGGTCGTCGGCGGTGTGGCGCATCCTGCCAGCATAAACAGAGCGACTAACGGAAAGAGAAGTTTTTTTAACATATTCAGGCTCTCAATGACGCTTAAAACGTGATAGGTAAAAATTCCCGCCATCATAACACCGCTAACGGCGAGGGGAAGTGGTCAACGCAGGTAAATTCGTCGTAATGTCCGATTTGGTATTGATAACGGCGCGAGCGGGGATTTTGAGCGCTAAAAGAATGATTAAGGCAGTAAACTTCATACGTTTGGCTGAAATAATCAGACGAAAGCTAAATTTTTGTTGTCATGCTGTAATGGAAACGGTAAAAGCGGCTAGTATTTAAAGGGATGGGTGACATCACAGCGTTGTCGGAGGAGATTTTCATGATGATACGTGAGCAAATAGAAGAAAAATTAAGGACAGCGTTCGACCCCGTGTTTCTCGAAGTTGTGGATGAAAGCTATCGTCACAATGTTCCTGCAGGATCGGAAAGCCATTTTAAGGTCGTGCTGGTGAGCGATCGCTTTACAGGCGAACGTTTTCTTAATCGTCATCGGATGATTTACGGTACGTTAACGGCGGAACTCTCCACAACCGTACATGCGCTGGCACTGCATACTTATACCCTCAAAGAGTGGGAAGGGTTGCAGGATACTATCTTCGCGTCGCCTCCTTGTCGCGGCGCGGGAAGCATCGCGTAGCAAAACGGATTTGCAACTACCTCCGCTTTTCCAGTATGTTGCTACAGAATTATGTGAAAACGGCCTGCGGGCCGTTTTGTTTTGTCTGAATTTTGAGCGTGTCGTACAGTATTCAGACAAAAATTAGCCGAGAATTGTGAAAACCGCCGCAGCATCGCACAATCACCGTTCTCGACTCACAAAAGTGATGCCGCTATAATGCGCCGTCTTATATATGAACGTCTTCGGGATGATTCTGACGACAGGGAATGTGATTGATTATGAGAACATCCCGGTTCCGCGAAGCAAATAGCACGTGCTTGCGGAGTAGAGTTGACCGAGCACTGTGATTTTTTGAGGTAACAAGATGCAAGTTTCAGTTGAAACCACTCAGGGCCTTGGCCGCCGTGTAACGATTACAATCGCTGCTGACAGCATCGAGACCGCTGTAAAAAGCGAGCTGGTCAACGTAGCGAAAAAAGTACGTATTGACGGCTTCCGTAAAGGCAAAGTACCGATGAATATCGTCGCTCAGCGTTATGGCGCTTCTGTTCGCCAGGACGTGCTGGGCGATCTGATGAGCCGCAACTTCGTTGACGCGATCATCAAAGAAAAAATTAACCCGGCAGGCGCGCCGAACTATGTTCCGGGCGAATACAAAGTGGGTGAAGACTTCACTTACTCCGTCGAGTTTGAAGTCTATCCGGAAGTTGAGCTGACCGGCCTCGAGTCCATCGAAGTTGAAAAACCGGTTGTTGAAGTCACCGACGCTGACGTTGATGTGATGCTGGACACCCTGCGTAAGCAGCAGGCGACCTGGAAAGAAAAAGACGGCGCTGCTGATGCGGAAGACCGCGTGACCATCGACTTCACCGGCTCTGTAGACGGCGAAGAGTTCGAAGGCGGCAAAGCGACCGATTTCGTTCTGGCGATGGGCCAGGGTCGTATGATTCCGGGCTTTGAAGACGGCGTTAAAGGCCACAAAGCTGGCGAAGAGTTCACTATCGATGTGACCTTCCCGGAAGAGTACCATGCTGAAAACCTGAAAGGTAAAGCGGCTAAGTTCGTTATCAACCTGAAGAAAGTTGAAGAACGCGAACTGCCGGAACTGACCGAAGAATTCATCAAACGTT
This sequence comes from Salmonella sp. SAL00670, assembly GCF_046552235.1. NCBI lineage: Bacteria > Pseudomonadati > Pseudomonadota > Gammaproteobacteria > Enterobacterales > Enterobacteriaceae > Salmonella > Salmonella sp. SAL00670. The sequence goes on along the minus strand of NZ_JBGDUO010000003.1, from coordinate 357,592 downwards.
TCGGCGTTGAAGATGGTTCCGTAGCCGGTCTGCGCGCTGAAGTACGTAAAAACATGGAACGCGAGCTGAAAGGCGCGGTGCGTAACCGCGTTAAGTCTCAGGCGATCGAAGGTCTGGTAAAAGCTAACGACATCGACGTACCGGCTGCGCTGATCGACAGCGAAATCGACGTTCTGCGTCGTCAGGCTGCGCAGCGTTTTGGTGGTAACGAGAAACAGGCTCTGGAGCTGCCGCGCGAACTGTTCGAAGAACAGGCTAAGCGTCGTGTAGTTGTCGGTCTGCTGCTCGGCGAAGTCATTCGTACCAACGAGCTGAAAGCGGACGAAGAACGCGTTAAAGGCCTGATCGAAGAGATGGCGTCTGCTTACGAAGATCCGAAAGAAGTGATTGAGTTCTACAGCAAAAATAAAGAGCTGATGGACAATATGCGTAACGTCGCTCTGGAAGAACAGGCTGTTGAAGCGGTTCTGGCAAAAGCGAAAGTGTCTGAAAAAGCCACTTCCTTCAATGAGCTGATGAACCAGCAGGCGTAATTTTTCGCGTTAAAAGCACGAAATTTGCACAAAAACCCGTCACCTTTCAGTGACGGGTTTTTTTTGTCACGCATTTTGCATGGTAAGGGTGCGAAAACCGCGTTTCAGTGTTAGCGTTAGAGCAAAAGATTGTTATGCTTGAATTATGGCGATGCCGTACCCATTACAGAGGGACTGGCTGATAATCCGTCCATCAGGTTACAATCAGTACAGCAGGTTTTTTCAATTTTTATCCAGGAGACGGAAATGTCATACAGCGGAGAACGAGATAATTTGGCCCCTCATATGGCGCTGGTGCCGATGGTCATTGAACAGACCTCACGCGGTGAGCGCTCTTTTGATATCTATTCTCGTCTACTTAAGGAACGCGTCATATTTCTGACCGGCCAGGTCGAAGACCATATGGCTAACCTGATCGTGGCGCAGATGCTGTTCCTGGAAGCGGAAAATCCGGAAAAAGATATCTATCTGTACATTAATTCTCCTGGCGGCGTAATTACTGCGGGGATGTCCATCTATGACACCATGCAGTTTATTAAGCCAGACGTCAGCACCATTTGTATGGGACAGGCGGCCTCTATGGGGGCGTTTCTGCTGACTGCCGGGGCGAAAGGCAAACGTTTCTGCTTGCCGAACTCTCGCGTCATGATCCACCAGCCGCTGGGCGGCTACCAGGGCCAGGCGACGGATATTGAAATTCACGCCCGCGAAATTTTGAAAGTAAAAGGGCGCATGAATGAACTTATGGCGCATCATACGGGTCAATCTCTTGAGCAGATTGAACGTGATACTGAGCGCGATCGCTTCCTCTCCGCGCCTGAAGCGGTAGAGTACGGTTTGGTTGACTCAATTTTGACCCATCGTAATTGATGCCCTGGACGCAAGTGTGCCGCTATACACTTCATCCTTCACGCTACCTCGGTGTTGGCTGCCAGCGCGCCTCCCAGTGACTTACTTATGTAAGCGCCTGCGGAGTCGACGAGTTGCCGCCTTGATGTAGCTCGAATGATTTTGTGTATATACTAATGAAGGGCGGCACAACGCTGATTAGCGGCTTGCGCCTGAGAATGGCATTTGCGTCGTCGTGTGCGGCACAAAGAACAAAGAAGAGGTTTTGACTCATGACAGATAAACGCAAAGATGGCTCGGGCAAATTGTTGTACTGCTCTTTTTGCGGCAAAAGCCAGCATGAAGTGCGCAAGCTGATTGCCGGTCCATCCGTGTATATCTGCGACGAATGCGTCGATTTATGTAACGACATTATTCGCGAAGAAATTAAAGAAGTTGCTCCGCACCGTGAACGTAGTGCGCTGCCGACGCCGCATGAAATTCGTACCCACCTGGACGATTACGTTATCGGCCAGGAGCAGGCGAAAAAAGTGCTGGCGGTGGCGGTCTATAACCACTACAAGCGTCTGCGTAACGGCGATACCAGCAATGGCGTCGAGTTAGGTAAAAGCAACATTCTGCTGATTGGACCGACCGGTTCCGGTAAAACGCTGCTGGCGGAAACGCTGGCGCGCTTGCTGGATGTGCCGTTCACTATGGCGGATGCGACCACGCTAACCGAAGCGGGTTACGTTGGTGAAGACGTCGAGAATATCATTCAGAAACTGTTGCAGAAATGCGACTACGACGTGCAAAAAGCGCAGCGTGGGATTGTCTACATTGATGAAATCGATAAGATTTCGCGTAAATCAGACAATCCGTCCATTACCCGCGATGTTTCCGGCGAAGGCGTACAGCAGGCGTTGCTGAAACTGATCGAAGGCACCGTCGCCGCGGTTCCACCGCAGGGCGGTCGCAAACATCCGCAGCAGGAGTTCTTACAGGTAGATACCTCTAAGATTCTGTTTATCTGCGGCGGCGCGTTTGCCGGTCTGGATAAAGTGATCGCTAACCGTGTTGAAACCGGCTCCGGCATTGGTTTTGGCGCGACGGTGAAAGCGAAGTCCGACAAAGCCAGCGAAGGCGAGCTGTTGTCGCAGGTTGAACCGGAAGATTTGATCAAATTTGGTCTGATTCCTGAGTTTATCGGTCGTCTGCCAGTGGTAGCGACGCTGAATGAACTCAGCGAAGAAGCGCTGATTCAAATCCTGAAAGAGCCGAAAAATGCGCTGACCAAGCAGTATCAGGCGCTGTTTAACCTGGAAGGCGTCGATCTGGAATTCCGTGACGAAGCGCTGGACGCTATCGCCAGGAAAGCAATGGCGCGTAAAACCGGCGCCCGTGGCCTGCGTTCTATCGTCGAAGCGGCGCTGCTGGATACCATGTACGATTTGCCATCTATGGAAGACGTCGAAAAAGTGGTGATCGACGAGTCCGTTATTGCCGGTCAGAGTAAGCCGTTGCTGATTTACGGCAAACCGGAAGCGCAGGCTTCTGGCGAATAATTAAACATTCATACAATCAGTTAGCCAAAAAAGGGGGGATTTTATCTCCCCTTTCGTTTTTCCTGTAAACACGCCGTTGAATGTGTGGGAAACATCCCCATATACTGACGTACATGTTATAGGTGGTATGGAGCACAGCTATACTATCTGATTACCTGGCGGACACTAAACTAAGAGAGAGCTCTATGAATCCTGAGCGTTCTGAACGCATTGAAATCCCCGTATTGCCCTTGCGCGATGTGGTGGTTTATCCGCACATGGTCATACCCTTATTTGTAGGGCGGGAAAAATCTATCCGTTGTCTGGAAGCGGCTATGGACCATGATAAAAAAATCATGCTGGTCGCCCAGAAGGAAGCATCGACGGATGAGCCGGGTGTAAACGATCTTTTCACCGTCGGGACCGTGGCCTCTATTTTGCAGATGCTGAAACTGCCTGACGGCACCGTAAAAGTGCTGGTCGAGGGGTTACAGCGCGCGCGTATTTCCGCGCTGTCTGACAACGGCGAACATTTCTCCGCGAAGGCGGAGTACCTTGATTCGCCAGCCATTGATGAGCGTGAACAAGAAGTGCTGGTGCGTACCGCTATCAGCCAGTTCGAAGGCTACATCAAGCTGAACAAAAAAATTCCGCCGGAAGTGCTGACGTCACTCAATAGCATTGACGACCCTGCACGTCTGGCTGACACCATCGCCGCGCATATGCCGCTGAAACTGGCGGATAAACAGTCCGTACTGGAGATGTCCGACGTTAACGAACGTCTGGAATATCTGATGGCGATGATGGAATCTGAAATCGATCTGCTGCAGGTTGAGAAACGCATTCGCAACCGCGTGAAAAAGCAGATGGAGAAATCCCAGCGCGAGTACTATCTGAACGAGCAAATGAAAGCGATTCAGAAAGAGCTTGGCGAGATGGACGACGCGCCGGACGAAAACGAAGCGCTGAAGCGTAAGATCGACGCGGCGAAAATGCCGAAAGAGGCGAAAGAGAAAGCGGAAGCGGAACTGCAGAAGCTGAAAATGATGTCTCCGATGTCGGCGGAAGCGACCGTGGTGCGCGGCTACATCGACTGGATGGTGCAGGTGCCGTGGAATGCGCGTAGCAAGGTCAAAAAAGACCTGCGTCAGGCGCAGGAAATCCTCGATACTGACCATTATGGTCTGGAGCGCGTGAAAGACCGCATCCTTGAGTATCTCGCGGTTCAAAGCCGTGTAAATAAAATCAAGGGGCCGATCCTGTGTCTGGTGGGGCCGCCGGGGGTAGGTAAAACCTCGTTGGGCCAGTCCATCGCTAAAGCAACAGGGCGTAAATACATCCGTATGGCGCTGGGCGGCGTGCGTGATGAAGCGGAAATCCGCGGTCATCGCCGGACTTACATTGGCTCTATGCCGGGTAAACTGATCCAAAAAATGGCCAAAGTGGGGGTTAAAAACCCACTGTTCCTGCTCGATGAGATCGACAAAATGTCTTCTGACATGCGCGGCGATCCGGCTTCCGCACTGCTGGAAGTGCTGGATCCGGAGCAGAACGTGGCGTTCAGCGATCATTACCTGGAAGTGGATTACGATCTCAGCGATGTGATGTTTGTCGCCACTTCCAACTCCATGAACATTCCGGCGCCGCTGCTGGATCGTATGGAAGTGATCCGTCTGTCCGGTTATACCGAAGACGAGAAGCTGAATATTGCTAAACGTCACCTGCTGCCGAAGCAGATCGAGCGTAACGCGCTGAAGAAAGGCGAACTGACGGTCGACGATAGCGCGATTATCGGTATTATCCGCTATTACACGCGTGAAGCGGGCGTTCGTAGTCTGGAGCGTGAAATCTCCAAACTGTGCCGCAAAGCGGTTAAACAACTGTTGCTCGATAAGTCGTTAAAACATATCGAAATTAACGGCGATAATCTGCACGACTACCTCGGTGTGCAGCGCTTTGATTATGGCCGCGCGGATAGCGAAAACCGCGTAGGTCAGGTGACGGGCCTGGCGTGGACGGAAGTGGGCGGCGATCTGTTGACCATCGAAACCGCCTGCGTACCGGGTAAAGGTAAGTTGACCTACACCGGCTCGCTCGGTGAAGTGATGCAGGAATCTATTCAGGCGGCGCTGACCGTGGTGCGCGCGCGCGCGGAAAAACTGGGTATTAATCCGGACTTTTACGAAAAACGCGATATCCACGTTCACGTGCCGGAAGGCGCAACGCCGAAAGACGGTCCAAGCGCCGGTATCGCGATGTGTACCGCGCTGGTTTCCTGCCTGACCGGTAATCCGGTGCGCGCAGATGTGGCAATGACCGGTGAGATCACGCTGCGTGGTCAGGTATTGCCGATCGGCGGCCTGAAAGAAAAACTGTTGGCGGCGCATCGCGGCGGGATTAAAACGGTCTTAATTCCATTCGAAAATAAACGTGACCTGGAGGAAATTCCGGACAACGTCATTGCCGATCTGGATATTCACCCGGTTAAGCGTATTGAGGAAGTTCTGACGCTTGCTCTGCAAAACGAACCGTCTGGAATGCAGGTTGTAACCGCAAAATAGTGACCTCGCGCAAATAGCGCTAATAAAAACAGGGCTGGCAGGCTATTTCGGACTTGCCAGCCTTTTTTTGTATAGCTAATTTAGATGGTTGATTGGGTCTGCCACCATTAACGGGTGTTGTAAGGGCGTGGCAGGCCTGATATAACTGCTGCGCGGTCGTACTTCGAAGGATTCAGGTGCGATATAAATTATAAAGAGGAAGAGAAGAGTGAATAAATCTCAACTGATCGAAAAAATTGCTGCAGGGGCTGATATCTCTAAGGCTGCGGCTGGACGTGCGTTAGATGCGATTATTGCTTCTGTTACCGAATCTCTGAAAGAAGGGGATGACGTTGCACTGGTAGGCTTTGGTACTTTTGCTGTTAAAGAGCGTGCTGCCCGTACTGGTCGCAACCCGCAAACAGGTAAAGAGATCACCATCGCCGCTGCCAAAGTGCCGAGTTTCCGTGCAGGTAAAGCGCTGAAAGACGCGGTAAACTAAGCGTGATCCCCTCGGGGGATGTGACAAAGTACAAGGGCGCATCAACTGATGTGCCTTTTTTATTGGCGATTCGGGACTTTCTGTGCGTTGCGGGCTGACAATTGCCCTCGTTTCTTGTCACAATAGGCTTTTGTGCGCCGCGTTCAGAAAATGCGATGCGCGTGAAGTCTCTATACGCAAATCATTCAGGTTGCGTCGACGCGGCTACTGAGCGAATCACTCAGTAGCCAGCAGAGAAGCCGCCTGAAAGATAAAGTGTAAAGTCACCTACAGCGGAGTGTGGTTACACCATGATGGACAGCTTACGCACGGCTGCAAACAGTCTCGTGCTCAAGATTATTTTCGTTATCATTATCGTGTCGTTCATTTTGACCGGCGTTAGTGGTTACCTGATTGGCGGAAGCAATAACTACGCCGCAAAAGTGAATGGCCAGGAAATCAGCCGGGCACAGTTTGAGAATGCGTTTAACAACGAACGTAACCGTATGCAGCAGCAGTTGGGCGACAGGTATTCTGAACTGGCGGCCAACGAAGGTTATATGAAAAGCCTGCGCCAGCAGGTGCTGAATCGTCTGATAGATGAAGCGCTGTTGGATCAATATTCCCGCGAACTGAAACTGGGCATCAGCGATGAGCAGGTAAAACAGGCGATTTTCGCCACTCCCGCTTTTCAGGTGGACGGTAAGTTTGACAACAACCGCTATAACGCGATTGTGAATCAGATGGGAATGACCGCCGATCAGTACGCTCAGGCGCTGCGTAACCAGCTTACCACTCAGCAACTGATCAACGGCGTGGCCGGTACTGATTTTATGCTGAAAGGGGAAACCGACGAACTGGCGGCATTAGTCTCTCAACAGCGCGTGGTGCGTGAAGCCGTTATTGATGTCAACGCGCTGGCGGCGAAGCAGCAGGTGACCGATCAGGAAGTGTCCAGCTACTACGATCAGAATAAAGTCCGCTTTATGACGCCGGAACAGTTCCGCGTAAGCTATATCAAGCTGGATGCCGCGACGATGCAGGCACCGGTCAGCGATGCGGATATTCAGGCCTATTATGACCAGCATGTAGATCAGTTTACTCAGCCGGAGCGCATTCGTTACAGCATTATTCAGACCAAAACGGAAGATGATGCGAAAGCGGTACTGGATGCGCTGAACAAGGGCGAAGATTTCGCCACGCTGGCGAAAGAGAAATCTACCGATATCATCTCTGCGCGTAATGGCGGCGATATGGGCTGGCTGGAAGAGTCTGCCACGGTGCCGGAACTGAAAAACGCCGGATTAAAAGAAAAAGGCCAGATATCTGGCGTGATTAAGTCGTCTGTCGGTTTTCTGGTGGCGCGTCTGGATGATATTCAGCCTGCCAAAGTGAAACCGTTAAGCGAGGTTCGCGACGACATTGCCGCGAAAGTGAAACAGGAAAAAGCGCTGGATGCTTACTATGCGTTGCAGCAGAAGGTGAGCGATGCGGCAAGCAACGACAATGAGTCGTTAGCAGGCGCTGAACAGGTCGCTGGCGTAAAAGCAGTTGAAACCGGCTGGTTTAGCCGTGACACCTTACCGGAAGAGCTGAACTTCAAACCGGTAGCCGATGCTATCTTTAATGGCGGTCTGGTAGGCGAAAACGGTACGCCGGGGCCGAATTCAGACATTATCACCGTAGATGGCGACCGGGCTTTTGTTGTGCGCGTGAGCGAACATAAACCTGAAGCCGTGAAGCCGTTGGCAGAAGTGAAAGAACAGGTCACTGCCCTGGTGAAGCATAACAAAGCGGAACAACAGGCGAAGCTGGATGCGGAAAAACTGCTGGTCGAGCTGAAAGCGGGCAAAGGCGCGGAAGCGATGAAAGCGGCGGGTCTGAGTTTTGGCGAGCCTAAAACGTTAAGTCGTACCAGTCAGGATCCGGTGAGTCAGGCGGCCTTTGCGTTAAGCCTTCCGACGAAAGATAAGCCAGTTTATGGCGTGGCGAACGATATGCAGGGTAACGTCGTTCTGCTGGCGTTTGACGAGGTGAAAGCGGGCGCCATGCCGGAAGCGCAGAAAAAAGCGATGGTGCAGGGCATCACGCAGAACAATGCGCAAATTGTCTTTGAGGCGCTGATGAGCAATCTGCGTAAAGAGGCGAAAATCAAAATCGGCGACGCTCTGGAACAGCAGTAATCGTCGAGGCGCTTCGCAAAAAATTGCAAAACGTTGTATCCCACAAAGGCCGCTTTCGCGGCCTTTTCCATTTCTGAGAATTGTCGTTTGTTCGTTTTTCTCCGCCCCGCTATCGTGGCTGCACTGTTAACAAACAAGGAGAAAACAGTATGAAACACGGAATTAAAGCACTGCTTATTACACTTTCTTTAACCTGCGCGGGCATGGCCCATAGCGCGCTGGCGGCGACGCCTGTCGCAAAAAATGCAGCGGTGGAAACAAAAGCGGATACGCCTTCTTCATCCTCCGCCAAAGCGGCATTACCTGCTAAAGCCAGCGATGATGAAGGTACCAGGGTGAGCATTAATACCGCGTCTGCGGAGGATCTGGCGCGGGTGATGAACGGCGTTGGGCTGAAAAAAGCGCAGGCTATTGTGAGCTATCGGGAGGAGTATGGTCCTTTTAAAACGGTGGATGATTTAAAGCAGGTGCCGGGAATGGGAAGCGCGCTGGTGGAGCGTAATCTGGCAGTTTTAACATTGTAATCACTTGCACAGTGGCAAAAATTTGCCAGACTGTAGAGGTCATACCAGTTATGACCTCTGTACTTGTCGTTTACTTATAACAACAACGTAAGGTTATTGCGCTATGCAAACACAAATCAAAGTTCGTGGATATCATCTTGATGTTTATCAACATGTTAATAATGCCCGCTATCTGGAGTTTCTGGAAGAGGCCCGTTGGGATGGGCTGGAAAACAGCGACAGCTTTCAGTGGATGACGGCCCGCAATATTGCCTTTGTGGTGGTAAACATCAATATAAATTACCGTCGCCCGGCGGTATTGAGCGATCTACTGACCGTGACCAGCCAGGTACAACAGCTTAACGGTAAAAGCGGCGTATTAAGCCAGACGATTACGCTGGAGCCAGAAGGGCAGGTGGTGGCTGATGCGCTCATCACGTTTGTTTGTATTGATTTAAAAACGCAAAAAGCGCTGCCGCTGGAAGGCGAATTGCGTGAAAAGCTGGAACAGATGGTGCAATAACGCTTCGCAGTCTGATGGCGTTGAACTTGTCCGGCCTGGCGATATTGACCATGGTGAATATCGCCAGGCCGGATAAGGCGCGTGCGCCGCCATCCGGCAAAACAATCACCTTAACCCGGTTTTTTGCTTCATTGCCGCCATCACCGCCGCTTTATTCGACAGATAATGATTCAGGCCGTTAGCGCGCAGATTACAGGCTGCGCAATGACCACAGCCATCGCCTTTAATGCCGTTATAGCAGGTCAGCGTCTCTTCGCGAACTAAATCCAGTTGGCCCCAATAATCGGCCAGCGCCCAGGTTTCAGCTTTATCAATCCACATTAGGGGCGTTTCGAAACGGATATCTTTCGCCATGCCCAGATTCACCGCGTGATTCAGCGCTTTGACGAACTCATCGCGACAGTCTGGATAGCCGGAAAAATCGGTCTCGCAAACGCCGGTGATCACCGCTTCGGCTTTGACCTGATAAGCGTAAATCGCCGCCAGCGTCAGAAAGAGAATATTGCGTCCCGGTACGAAAGTATTGGGGATACCGTCAGCGTTCGGTTCATAGTCCGGCACCGGAATGCTATCCCGCGTCAGGCTACTGACCGCCAGTTCGTTCAGTAAAGTGACATCCAGCACTTTATGCGCGCGTGCGCCAAGTTTTAACGCCAGATCGCGCGCGACATCAATCTCTGCGCGGTGGCGCTGACCATAATCAAACGTGACACAATGCACTTCATCATACTGATGCCGCGCTTGCGCCAGACAAGTGGTGGAGTCCTGACCTCCACTAAATACAACAACGGCGCGTTTCATAGTTATCCTGATCAATGACGAAAGCCAATATGGTAACGCGTACGGATAATCCCGACCAGCTTCTTCACGGCGAAGGCGGCGGAAGCCAGGCTTCGCTAAATTCAAACCAGCCGCGAGGGGTGAGTCGAACGCCGTTAACGCCCGGTGGGGCGCTGATGCGATAGTGATAATTAAACAGCGGCGTAAGTGTGGCGTCATCCATCAGGTTAGCAAAAACTTGTTGTAGCGCGGCGCGGCGATCTTTTTCATTGGGCTGAATTTGCAGAGCGTCAAGCGTAGCCTGCAGATGGGAAAACGCAGGCGCGTCCAGGACATGCGGCCAGATCTGATCGCAACGTAGCCACTGCTCCAGCGTATATTCCGGCGCTTCGCCGATCAGCCTGTCGCCCATCATCAGATCCGCTTGCGCCAACGCAGGGCAGTTATCCCAGTTTTTGGCATTATGAAAAATCAACGTTAACTCACAGCCGAGCGTCGCCAGGTAATGTCGAAGCTGTTCCGCCATCGTATGCAGCTCTACGGGAAGGTGATACGCCAGGGTAAGTTTTTTCGGCAATGGCGTTTCATCAACGTCCTGCCATTGCGGGATTGTCCAGCCGGGTAGCAGCCCCTGACTTGGCATAATCAAGTTCTCATCTACCGGTAAGGTTTTCAGCAGCGAAGTATGATGGATAATATGTATCAGACGCCGCGCCTGCTGTACGTTGAGCCGTGAGCCCTTTTTGAGGGTTAAATAACAAAAGCCAAGACTGATACCACTACTTACCTGACTCAGCGTCGCCAGCTCTTCCGGTTTGCCGATGGCAATCTGCACCGGATGGCGGCAACTGGTGCCCAGATCCTGGGCAAACAGTTGCGGGGTGATCCAGAATTCAATCGCTTTCAGCAGCGGATGGCTGAGGTGATAATGGTCATGACTTTCCAGACGCACCAGTTCCGGCGTGAACAACGCCAGGCGAAAAGGACCGGTGCCGATAAGCGGCAGGTCAGGATGCGCCAGACCGCTACAATAGCTCGCCAGACGATGCGCCAGCCAGTAATCAGGTCGGTGAAGGAGAAAGGTCAGGCACTGAGGATGCGTTACTTCGATCCGTGCGACGCTAATAAACAATTTGCTTAGCGCCGGTAGGGTAAGCAGCCTTTCCAGGCGTTCGTGTAGCTGCGCGGTATCCACCGTATCGCCATTATGCCAGTGCAGCGTGGAGCGAATATAAAAATCCCAGCGTAAACCGTCGGCGGAAATCTCCCAGTGATGCGCCAAATCCCCGCAAGGATATTGACTGTCGCGGTCGAAGCGCGTTAACCCGGAAAAAACTTGCCCTGCGAGATGCTGTTCCGCGCGGCCTGGCAGGAAACCCGGCTGCAGCGGATCAAGCGGACGATAGTAGGGAATACGCAATGTCGGCGTATCGTTTTGCCATTGGCCGCCCATAAAAGGCTGGAGCATCGCCCGTAACTCGCCCGGCGCCAGCTGCGCCAGTTCCAGTACGTTGAGCTGCTGCCCTTTTTCCAGCGCCTGTTCCATCATGGCGGTGCGGAGCGATTCCGGCGTGACCAGAAACTGGAGCCGTCCACGTTTCCCGCGCCCGGACTGCGCCTCCCATCTTAGCCAACCTGCCTGCTGGGCCTGACGCAGCAGCGTTCGCAGATGGCGCTCGCTACAAAAACAGCGTTCGGCCAGTTCGCTAACGGTGACATGTTGCGTTTCCCCGGCGGAAGGCTGCCAGAGGCGTTGATATTGATTAAGCCGATTCAGTAGCCTCATAGAAACCCGGAACACTTCCTTTTATCTGTTCACTATTACTTCCGTATATCTCAGGTAATACTGAACAACAAGTTAACCGCGTCACAGTGTGGAGAAAGAGATGGCCCGTCTGGCAGCATTTGATATGGATGGCACGTTATTAATGCCCGATCACCATTTGGGTAGAGAAACGATCGCCACGCTGGCGCGTCTGCGCGAACGCGATATCACCCTGACATTCGCTACGGGTCGTCATGTGCTGGAAATGCGGCATATTCTGGGGACGCTTTCACTGGATGCTTATCTTATTACCGGTAACGGGACGCGAATTCACTCGCTGGAAGGCGACGTGCTGCATCGTCAGGATCTCGATCCTCAGGTTGCCGATACGGTGATGCACCATGCCTGGGATACCCGAGCCAGTATGCATGTGTTTAATGACAATGGCTGGTTTACAGGCCAGGAGATCCCCGCGCTACTCCAGGCGCACGTCTACAGCGGCTTTCGTTATCAGGTTATCGATATAAAAAGCATTCCGGCCCATCAGGTGACGAAGATCTGTTTTTGCGGCGATCATGACGATCTGATCCGTTTGCGCATTCAGCTCAATGAGGCGCTGGAAGAACGCGCGCACCTCTGTTTCTCTGCCGTCGACTGCCTGGAAGTGCTACCGCTGGGGTGCAATAAAGGATCGGCGCTGGCGGTATTGAGCAACCATTTAGGGCTTTCACTGGCAGATTGCATGGCGTTTGGCGACGCGATGAACGATCGGGAAATGCTGGGCAGCGTCGGGCGGGGGCTCATTATGGGCAATGCCATGCCGCAGCTTATCGCCGCGCTGCCACACCTTTCGGTTATCGGACATTGTGGTAATCAAGCGGTATCACACTTTTTGACGCATTGGCTGGACAATCCGCATCTACCTTATTCCCCCGAATGAGAGATCTCTTCCAGCAAGCCAGACATTCAGTCTGGCTTTTTTTTGTTTCTAGTCGCCGGTAAGTAATTTTTCGATGGCCGCTGACCACGGCGTCAAATCGCCGATATGGTCGCTAACCCAGGACGGATGGTAATAGGTATCCAGATAGCGATCGCCGCTATCGCACAATAACGTCACGATAGCGCCGGTTTCTCCAGCCTCGCGCATCCGGGCCGCTAGTTGCAGCGCTCCCCACATATTCGTGCCGGTAGAGGCGCCGACTTTACGGCCTAGCTGCGTTTCCAGCCAGTGTGCGGTGGCAACGCTGGCGGCGTCCGGCACGCGCAGCATCTCATCTACGACATCCGGAATAAAAGAAGGCTCTACTCGCGGACGACCAATTCCTTCAATTTTACTGCCTACCGGGCTGCGTAATGAAGCGTCGCGATCCTGCCAGTAAGGTAAAAAGACGGAATTTTCCGGATCCACCACCATGAGCTGAGTATCATAGCCCTGGCAGCGAATATAGCGCCCAATCGTCGCAGAGGTTCCGCCCGTTCCGGCGCTCATGACGATAAATCGCGGTACCGGATGGGGTTCGTTGCGCATCTGGCGGAAAATACTGTCGGCAATATTATTGTTGCCCCGCCAGTCGGTAGCTCGTTCTGCGTAGGTAAACTGGTCCATATAGTGACCGTTCAGTTCATGCGCCAGCCGCTCGGAGGCGGCATAAATTTCGCAGGCGCTCTCCACAAAATGACAGTGGCCGCCGTAAAATTGAATCTGTTCGATTTTACGTTTTGCGGTACAGGCGGGCATGACGGCGATGAACGGTAGTCCCAGTAAACGCGCGAACCAGGCTTCGGAAATCGCCGTTGAGCCTGATGACGCTTCAATAATCGGAGTGCCTTCTTTAATCCAGCCATTGCACAGCCCATAAAGGAACAGCGAGCGCGCCAGGCGATGCTTGAGGCTACCGGTGGGATGCGTGCTTTCATCTTTCAGGTAAAGCTGGATACCTGGAAATGCCGACAGGGGCAAACGAATAAGATGCGTATCCGCCGAGCGCTGGTGGTCAGCGTTAATTTCATTAATGGCATTTTTAACCCAATTGCTACTCATCATTAATATCCATTTATCATTTTGTGCCAAGAGTAGCGAAAAGTACGGAAAAAATTGTTGCTATTTGACCTTTAAATTACAATGTAAGGAGAAAAATATTCTCTATGGAGTGGGTATGTTAGATAAAATTGACCGTAAACTGCTTTGCTTATTGCAGCAGGACTGTACCCTCTCTTTGCAGGCGCTGGCGGATGCCGTTAATCTGACGACAACGCCTTGCTGGAAGCGGCTTAAACGCCTGGAAGATGACGGTATCCTGCTTGGCAGGGTCGCGCTGCTGGACCCGGAAAAACTGGGGCTGGGATTAACCGCTTTTGTGTTGATAAAAACGCAGCACCACAGCAGTGAATGGTACTGTCGGTTCGTGACCGTCGTCTCTGAGATGCCGGAAGTGCTTGGCTTCTGGCGGATGGCGGGGGAATACGACTATCTGATGCGAGTTCAGGTGGCCGACATGAAGCGGTATGACGACTTCTATAAACGTCTGGTCAATAGCGTCCCAGGACTGTCAGACGTCACCTCCAGTTTTGCGATGGAACAGATTAAGTACACCACCTCTCTGCCCATTGAATAATTCTCCCGGTATTGCCGGAAATCATATCAGGAAATAACGCGTGCGATTATTTGCTCAATTAAGCTGGTACTTTCGCCGGGAATGGCGTCGCTATCTTGGCGCGGTGGCCCTGCTTATGCTTATTGCGATGCTTCAGCTGATCCCGCCCAAAGTGGTGGGGATTGTCGTGGATGGCGTAACCGCACAGCATTTTACTCCAGGCCGAATAGCGATGTGGATTGGCACCATTGCCCTGATCGCCGTAGTGGTCTATTTGTTGCGCTATGTCTGGCGCGTGCTGCTATTTGGCGCTTCTTATCAATTAGCCGTCGAACTGCGTGAAGATTATTATCGCCAGCTGAGTCGTCAGCATCCTGAATTTTATCAGCGCCATCGGACGGGCGATCTTATCGCGCGCGCGACGAATGATGTGGATCGCGTCGTATTTGCGGCGGGCGAGGGCGTTCTGACGCTGGTTGACTCGCTGGTAATGGGCTGCGCGGTACTGATTGTCATGTCGACGCAAATTAGCTGGCAGCTAACGCTATTAGCGCTGTTGCCAATGCCGATTATGGCGCTGATGATCAAACGTTACGGCGATCGGCTGCATGATTATTTCAAACTGGCGCAGGCCGCCTTCTCCAGCCTGAACGATCGCACGCAGGAGAGTCTGACCAGCATCCGCATGATCAAAGCGTTTGGTCTGGAGGATCGCCAGTCTTCGCTGTTTGCGGCGGATGCCGAAGATACCGGCAAGAAAAATATGCGCGTGGCGCGTATTGACGCGCGTTTTGATCCAACCATTTACATCGCCATTGGCATGGCGAACCTGCTCGCGATTAGCGGCGGAAGCTGGATGGTGGTTAACGGCAGCCTGACGCTGGGCGAACTCACCAGCTTTATGATGTATCTGGGGTTGATGATTTGGCCGATGCTGGCGCTGGCCTGGATGTTTAATATCGTGGAGCGGGGTAGCGCCGCTTACAGCCGCATCCGCGCCATGCTGGCGGAAGCGCCGGTAGTTAAGGATGGCGAAGAGCCGGTCCCGGCGGGGCGTGGCGAACTGACGGCGGCCATTCGTGAGTTTTGCTATCCGCAAACGACGCATCCGGCGCTGGAGAATGTGAACTTTCGTCTTAAACCGGGTCAGATGCTGGGGATATGCGGTCCGACCGGCGCGGGGAAAAGCACAATATTGTCGCTTATCCAGCGCCATTTTGATGTGACGCAGGGAGAAATCCGATTCCATGACATGCCGTTGACGCATCTGCAACTGGATAGCTGGCGTAGCCGACTGGCGGTCGTCAGCCAGACGCCGTTTTTGTTCTCGGACTCTATTGCCAATAATATTGCGCTCGGACGCCCGGAGGCGACTCAAGAGGAGATTGAACGGGTGGCGCGTTTAGCCAGCGTACATGAGGATATTCTCCGTTTGCCTCAGGGCTATGACACGCAGGTAGGTGAACGTGGCGTCATGTTATCGGGAGGGCAAAAACAGCGTATCTCGATTGCCAGAGCGCTACTGTTAAATGCGGAAATTCTGCTTCTTGATGATGCGCTTTCTGCAGTAGATGGCCGCACGGAGCATCAGATTTTGCATAATTTGCGCCAGTGGGGCGAAGGGCGTACGGTCATCATCAGCGCGCATCGTTTATCCGCGCTGACCGACGCCAATGAAATTATCGTTATGCAACATGGTCATGTTGTTCAGCGCGGCGATCACGATCAACTGGCGCAGCAGATTGGCTGGTATCGCGATATGTATCGCTATCAGCAACTGGAGGCCGCTCTGGATGACGCGCCGGAACGCGGCGAGGAGGCGGTGAATGCGTAGTTTTGGACAGCTATGGCCGACGCTGAAACGGTTGCTGGCGTATGGCTCGCCATGGCGAAAACCGCTCTCTGTCGCGGTGATGATGCTGTGGATTGCGGCGGCGGCGGAGGTTAGCGGTCCGCTGCTGATCAGCTATTTCATTGATAACATGGTGGCCCGCCACCATTTACCGTTGGGCAAGGTCGCGGGGCTGGCGGCCGCCTATGTGGGGCTACAGTTTCTGGCGGCGGGTCTCCATTACGCCCAGTCTTTATTATTTAACCGGGCGGCCGTTGGCGTGGTTCAGTCCTTGCGCACGGACGTCATGGATGCCGCCTTGCGTCAGCCGCTAAGCGCCTTCGACACGCAGCCTGTCGGACAATTAATTTCACGCGTGACCAACGATACGGAAGTCATCCGCGATCTGTACGTCACGGTCGTCGCAACGGTATTACGTAGCGCGGCGTTGATCGGCGCCATGCTGGTCGCTATGTTCAGCCTTGACTGGCGGATGGCGCTGGTGGCGATTTTGATTTTTCCGGCGGTATTGACCGTGATGATCATTTATCAGCGCTACAGCACGCCGATTGTACGCCGCGTGCGGGCATACCTGGCGGATATTAACGACGGCTTTAACGAAATCATCAATGGGATGAGCGTAATCCAGCAGTTTCGCCAGCAGGCGCGCTTCGGCGAACGCATGGGCGAGGCCAGCCGCTCGCACTACATGGCGCGGATGCAGACGCTGCGCTTGGATGGCTTTTTATTGCGTCCGCTGCTTAGCCTCTTTTCCGCGCTCATTTTATGCGGTTTGTTGATGCTTTTCAGCTTTACGTCTGCCGGTACGATTGAGGTCGGGGTGCTGTATGCGTTCATTAGCTATTTGTCACGTCTGAACGAGCCGCTCATTGAACTGACCACCCAGCAATCCATGCTACAGCAGGCGGTTGTGGCGGGAGAACGTGTTTTTGAACTGATGGATCGCCCGCGCCAGCGCTATGGCAGCGATGACAGGCCGTTACAAAGCGGGGCGATTGATATTGATCATCTGTCGTTTGCTTACCGCGACGATAATCTTGTTTTACAGGACATTACGCTATCAGTACCGTCCCGTAGCTTTGTGGCGCTGGTGGGGCACACCGGCAGCGGGAAGAGCACGCTCGCCAGCTTATTAATGGGGTATTACCCCCTGACACAAGGCGAAATTCGGCTGGATGGGCGAGAAATCGCCTCTCTTAATCATCGCGTTTTACGCCAGGGCGTGGCGATGGTTCAACAGGACCCGGTAGTGATGGCGGATACCTTTCTGGCTAATGTGACGCTGGGGCGCGATGTCTCCGAGGCGCAGGTGTGGCAGGCGCTGGAAACGGTACAACTGGCGGAACTGGCGCGCGGCCTGAGCGACGGGCTGCATACGCATCTCGGCGAGCAGGGAAATACGCTGTCCGTCGGGCAAAAACAGCTATTGGCGCTGGCGCGCGTGCTGGTTGACGCCCCGCAAATATTAATTCTTGATGAAGCGACGGCCAGCATCGATTCCGGCACTGAGCAGGCGATACAGCAGGCGCTGGCGGCGATTCGCGAGCGCACCACGCTGGTGGTTATTGCCCATCGGCTATCGACAATCGTGGAGGCGGATACCATTCTGGTTCTCCATCGCGGCCAGGCGGTGGAGCGCGGGACGCATCAACAATTGCTGGCGGCGCAAGGGCGCTACTGGCAAATGTATCAATTACAGTTAGTTGGCGAGGAGTTAGCCGCCAGCGTACACGAAGAACCCGGCCCTGCGGCGTAAGGTTTGGCACCACAGGGCAAAACCTCTCCCATTATGCACCGTCGTGGTGCGTTTTTCTTTCCCTGCTTCGATTTTGGGGCGCGTCAATATAAAGACGCGCCGCTAACCGCGCTTTTCCTCGCTCGCCAGCTTCTGGCACATCCTTTGCAATATCCATCCTGAAGAGTCCATGCGCGGCGGCAGCCGTTACCTAATTCTGACTGGAGGGTTCTATGAAGCTGGTTACCGTGATTATCAAACCGTTCAAGCTGGAGGACGTGCGGGAGGCGCTTTCTTCCATTGGCATTCAGGGACTGACCGTCACCGAAGTGAAAGGGTTTGGCCGTCAGAAAGGACACGCCGAACTGTATCGCGGCGCGGAGTACAGCGTGAATTTCCTGCCGAAGGTCAAAATTGATGTGGCTATCGCCGACGACCAACTGGAAGAGGTGATCGATATCATCAGTAAAGCGGCTTACACCGGAAAAATTGGCGACGGCAAAATTTTCGTCGCGGAGCTCATGCGCGTTATTCGGATTCGTACCGGCGAAGCTGACGAAGCAGCGCTGTAAGACCCGCCACACAGCAACAGGAAATGAAAAAATGAAGATAGCGATGATAAAAACCACACTGGCTTCACTGGCGCTGCTGCCTGGGCTAACGATAGCCGCGCCGGCGGTTGCCGATAAAGCGGATAGTGCTTTTATGATGATTTGCACCGCGCTGGTGCTGTTCATGACGATACCGGGTATCGCGCTGTTTTACGGCGGATTAATTCGCGCCAAGAACGTGCTGTCAATGTTAACGCAAGTGACCGTCACCTTTGCGCTGGTCTGTATTTTATGGGTGGTGTACGGCTATTCGCTGGCTTTTGGCGAAGGGAATCATTTCTTCGGTAATGCTGATGGGGCGATGTTGAAGAATATCGCGTTGACGGCGGTAACGGGTACGATTTATCAGTATATTCATGTCGCGTTTCAGGGATCTTTCGCCTGTATTACCGTCGGGCTGATTGTCGGCGCGCTGGCGGAGCGTATTCGTTTTTCGGCGGTACTGATTTTTGTCGTGGTGTGGTTCACGCTCTCTTATATCCCGATTGCGCACATGGTGTGGGGCGGCGGCCTGCTGGCTGCTCACGGCGCGCTGGATTTTGCTGGTGGTACAGTGGTGCATATTAACGCCGCTATCGCTGGGCTGGTAGGGGCTTATTTAATTGGCAAACGCGTCGGCTTTGGGAAAGAAGCATTTAAACCCCATAACCTGCCGATGGTCTTTACCGGTACTGCGATTCTGTATATCGGCTGGTTTGGATTTAACGCGGGTTCTGCTGGTAGCGCAAACGAGATAGCAGCGCTGGCCTTTGTGAACACCGTGGTGGCGACCGCCGCCGCGATTCTGGGGTGGATTATCGGCGAGTGGACGCTACGCGGTAAGCCTTCCCTGCTGGGAGCCTGTTCCGGCGCGATTGCCGGTCTGGTCGGCGTGACGCCAGCCTGTGGCTATGTTGGCGTTGGCGGCGCGCTGGTTATCGGCGTTATTGCGGGTCTGGCGGGATTGTGGGGAGTCACCATGCTTAAACGTCTGTTACGGGTAGATGATCCGTGCGACGTATTTGGCGTTCACGGCGTTTGCGGAATAGTCGGCTGTATCCTGACCGGCGTTTTTGCCGCCAGTTCGCTGGGCGGCGTTGGCTTTGTCGACGGCGTTACGATGGGACATCAGGTGATGGTACAGCTGGAAAGTATTGCTATTACGGTCGTCTGGTCCGGCGTTGTCGCGTTTGTTGGTTACAAACTGGCGGATATCCTTGTTGGACTGCGTGTACCGGAAGAGCAGGAGCGCGAGGGGCTGGATGTGAACAGTCACGGCGAGAATGCGTATAACGCGTGATTGCGCAACATGCCTGATGGCGCTGCGCTGACCCAGTCTACCGTAGGCCGGATAAGCGCAGCGTCATCAGGCCATTAACGCCGCATAGCGGCATGTTTTTTAATTGTGATTACGCATTACCCCTTCCTGCACGGTTGAAGCGACCAACGCGCCATCCTGAGTATAAAACTCGCCGCGAACAAAGCCCCGGGCGCTGGAGGCGGAAGTGCTCTCCACGCTATAAAGTAGCCATTCATTAAAATTGAACGGGCGATGGAACCACATAGAGTGATCGATAGTGGCGATCTGAATGCCCTTTTCCAGAAAACCGATGCCGTGAGGCTGAAGCGCGACGGGAAGGAAATTCAGATCCGAGGCATATCCCAGTAAATATTGATGGACGCGAATGTCATCCGGAACGGTGCCGTTGGCGCGAATCCATACCTGACGCACAGGCGCGGCGACGTGACCTTTCAACGGATTGTGAAATTCGACGGGACGAATTTCCAGCGGGCGATCGCAGAGAAACTTTTCTTTCAGAATCGGCGGCAGTAAATGCGCCAGCGATTGCGCGATTTCCGTTTCTGACGGTAGTCCTTCCGGCCCGACTGCCGTCGGCATGGTTTTTTGATGTTCAAAACCCGGTTCCGGTGCCTGGAATGAGGCGGTCATGTAAAAGATGGGTTTCCCGTTCTGAATAGCGGCAACGCGGCGGGCGCTGAAGCTATTCCCATCGCGCAGCACTTCTACGTCATAGATAATGGGTTTTTGGCTGTCGCCTGGCCGCAGAAAATAACTGTGGAATGAATGCACCAGTCGTGCTTCCGGCACCGTTTCTTTGGCGGCATAGAGTGCCTGGCCCACCACCTGACCGCCAAATACCTGGCGCAGCCCTAAGTCTTCACTTTGGCCCCGAAAGAGTCCTTCTTCAATTTTTTCCAGATTCAATAATGTCAGCAAATTATTCAGTGTCTGACTCATACATACTCTCCAGGTGACAACGATGCCGAAGCGAGGTAGGGCAGAGTATAACGCAATTTTGCAAGTGGTCCGATGGGTACAAAAGTCTGAATAACAGACCAATTCCAGGCAAAAATGAGTGACATGTGCCACACTTAATCACGTTATGTTTCTGTTAACCACTCTTCCGGCGGGGGGAAAGGCCTGCTGGTGCATTGATGATAAGGAGAATTGAATGAAACTCGTGCACATCGTAAGTGGTTTAGCGGTTGCGATATCTCTGGCGGCCTGCGCTGATAAAAGCGCTGATATCCAGACGCCTGCGCCAAACCCTAACATGTCGATTACAGCTAACCAGTCTACTATTCAGCAACCCAATGTTTCCGGTACCGTCTGGATCCGCCAGAAGGTCGCTCTGCCGCCAGATGCGGTGCTGACCGTGACGCTTTCAGATGCTTCGCTGGCTGATGCGCCGTCTAAGGTGCTGTCGCAAAAAGCAGTACGTACCGAAGGTAAACAGGCGCCTTTCAGTTTTGTGTTGCCGTTTAACCCATCAGATATTCAACCTAACGCGCGTATTCTCCTGAGCGCGGCCATCACCGTTGACAATAAGCTGGTATTTATTACCGATAGCGTGAAACCGGTGATTAATAATGGCGGCACTAAAGCGGATCTGACGCTGGTACCGGTACAGCAAACGGCGGTGCCTGTGCAGGCCAGCGGCGGTGCGACGACGACGGTTCCATCGACCTCACCGACCCAGGTCAATCCGTCTTCTGCCGTTCCTGCGCCTACCCAGTATTAATCCTGCGCCAACCCTCTCCGTTACGGAGAGGGTTAATACACCCAGCGATAGCATTGTAAATCGATTTGTCCGCTTCCCGACACCACCACGCCTTCCGCCAGTAATGCCTGACGTTGCCGCTGTAGATCCGGCCCGGTAAGTGATATTGCGCCGTGGCGGTTCACCACCCGATGCCATGGTAAAGTGCTGCCTTCCGGCAGACGTTTTAAAACTCCGCCGACCTGACGCGCCGCCCGAGGCGAACCGGCAAGCCGGGCGACATCACCGTAGGTCGTGACAAATCCTTCCGGGATCGAGGCGACGATTTGCCAGACGCGTTGAGGAAATGTGTCCTGAATATCCATAATAGAATCCTGCGTTAATGCTTCAGGATAATCTGGAATAAGGGGAGAGGAAAGCCCGGATGCGCAAGAAACCAGCATCCGATGCCTGATGGGTTGCAATTGCACGATATAGCAGTGATAATGCGCCTGCGCGTTGGTTCACAACGCTCTCAATGGGGGCTCTGTTGGTTCTCCCGCAACGCTACTCTGTTTACCAGGTCAGGTCCGGAAGGAAGCAGCCAAGGCAGATGACGCGTGTGCCGGGATGTAGCTGGCAGGGCCCCCACCCATTTGTGCCTCTCCACACTGTTCTTTTCTGCTGTGCGACGTTATAGCCGCTGTTCCGCCCAAAGAATAAATGCCGTAGCGGGTAGGGGCTTACTGTATAACCAGCCCTGACCATAATGTACGCCATGCTGGCGTAGCCACTGTTCTTGCCTGGCCGTTTCGATGCCTTCTGCGACCATCTTGAGTTTGAGCGTTTTCGCCATTTCAAT
The DNA here is from genome assembly GCF_046552235.1 of Salmonella sp. SAL00670. Taxonomy (NCBI): domain Bacteria; kingdom Pseudomonadati; phylum Pseudomonadota; class Gammaproteobacteria; order Enterobacterales; family Enterobacteriaceae; genus Salmonella; species Salmonella sp. SAL00670. The sequence goes on along the minus strand of NZ_JBGDUO010000003.1, from coordinate 335,277 downwards.
AATATGCGGCGTGACGTTTTTATATTCCAGCGCATCGACAAAAGATTTATCAATTTTAAGGACATCCACATCCAGATTTTGTAAGTAGCTGAGGCTAGAATAGCCGGTGCCAAAGTCATCAATATAAATTGAATGTCCCGCGTTACGGTATCTGGCGACAATTGGCGCGCTGGTTTTCGGATCGGCGAACTCGCGTTCCGTTAACTCAAGCGCGATTTGCGACGGAGAAATTTGGCTACGGTTCAGCAGCATGCTTAACAGCGTCGGCAACGTTTCCGACGCCAGATCGGATGCCTCAAGATTGATTGAAATATGTTGTTCGGGATGGGACTTTAACCAACTCCCCATGTCTTCAAAAACGGTGTCGATGATTAGCCGGGTTAGCGGCTCCGTGAGCCCGGTTTGTTCAGCCAGCGCGATAAAAATTTCCGGCGAAAGGAAGGTGCCGTCCGCCTGTTGCCAGCGAGCTAAGGCTTCGGCACCGACAATTTTTCCGCTGCTCAGGGAGACAATAGGCTGATAGTGTACGTTAATTTCGCGATTGTCTATCGCATCCTGGAGACGGTGGCGGGGCGACTGTAGCCGACGCAAAATACGCAGAATAAAGGCCGCAGCCAGCAGACCCGTTACGATGCCCGCCGGTAGCCAGATAAATGCCTGTCGATACCAGCTCCTTTCCAGCGGAGCGGTCGGTGCCCAGCTTACGATAGTAATGCCCATTTCCGGAAAGGGGTGAATAGCATACTGAATGCCTCGGTTTTCCAGCCGCAGGGGCGTCTCATGGTGAATGAGCGGAAGAATAGCGAGGTCAAGGTTACCGCTGCTGGCAACCACAGTATTGCGTTCCCGGCCAATAATAGCGACGTCAATCGGCCATGCGCCAAACGGAATCACATCGATAAAGGACGCGGGGTCGATCATCACGATATAGCTGTCGCTCCCGAGTGCCGCCATATAGCGTTTTATACCCAGATCGTTTTGCGCCGTAAACCAGGCGCGATAACCGTCGCGAGTGATTTTCATGGGCGGAGGGAAAGCGGGAATATGGCTCTCTTTTTCAAGTGAGGAGCAAACGGGAATCGAATTTTTAAGATACAGAACTTCCTGGACATACCGAAAGCTATAAGACACGCGGCGCATGGCGAGTAAATGGGCGCTGCTGCAGGGCTCGCCTTTAAAGGAGGCAATATGCGTTAACGCGGCTTTTGCCTGGTCACTGACCCTTTCTGTACGTAGCGCCACCCGGGACGAGAAGATATCCAGCTCTTCGTTAAACCTTTTTTCAACTTGACGGTGCGCCAGCCACAGACTCAATCCTATCGGGAAAAGGACAGACAGGATAAGCACTCCCGTTACCAGGCTGACCAGATGTCGTGTTGTCACAGTGATGTCCTTATAAACACAGCGTAGAGAAAGTATATCCGATCGTAAATCGCGCCCTTGAATGATAAAGCTATTTTATCGATTTTACAGATACAGGGGCCAGACTAACGCGTTACGCCACGTTGCTTTTGCCGCCAGGAAGAGATCGTGAATGTTTACCGGTTGAAAAAGGAGCATTGATAGCGTATTTTATTGTTATGTTATAACATAATTGAGGGAGCGCAATGAAACCTGATATTCATCCTGTATACCGCACCGTCGTATTTCACGACACCAGCGCAAATGAATATGTGAAAGTGGGATCAACTATCAAAACTGAACGTGAAATCGAACTGGACGGCGTGACATATCCGTATGTCACTATTGATGTGTCATCAAAATCGCATCCTTTTTATACCGGTAGACAGAAAACGTTTGATAGCGAAAGTAGCGCCGCACGCTTCCAGAAACGTTTTGGTCATTTTATCGGCGCTAAAAGGGGGTAAATGAAATGCAGGTGTTAAACTCACTTCGCAATGCAAAACAACGGCATCCGGATTGCCAGATAGTCAAACGCAAAGGACGCTTATACGTGATTTGTAAAACAAATCCGCGTTTTAAGGCGGTTCAGGGGCGTAAAAAAAGACGTTAAAAAACCAACAGTTCAGGGAAAGCAGTGCGTACCAGGGAGGGTGCGCACTTTTTTATTACCGGCTGGCTTCTGCGCGGGCCAGCGTAAAAATATCGTAGAAGGAAAGTTCGCCCTTACGGGCAACCATTTTTTGCAGCTGGACTTTATGTTCATTATCCACCTGTGGAGACTGAAGAATCGTCTCAATGAGCGTGGGGGGAACAAAGCGGGTGTTGTACCATTCGCCGTTGTAACAGACCCGGAGGTCCAGCACATCGATGTCGTTATAGTGATAACGCGGGGCGATGTCGAAAAAGAAGAAGCCATTAAATGCGATAAATAACACCACTAACAGCCACACTGACCCCACCAGCGTTTCTGATTGCAGCATGACCGCCAGCGTCGCAAACCAGGCTGCATACATCGCGATAAATAACCCAGGATGCTTGCGGATAAAACTGATACTAAAACGCGGCCTATTATCGCGTTTTTCACGGATGTTTAAGTCATCAATAGTTTCGCTAAGCAGGCGCTGTATCTCTGTCATCTTTTGCCTTCATGATTTCTGCGACATAGGGGTAGTAACAGCCCATTTTAAAGGGAGGTGTAACGTGAAAAAAAGTAACAGATTAACCACGAATTAGCATAACAGTTATCATTTTGACTACAATTTTTTAATGATTCGCGCCGGATTTCCGCCTACCACAACGTCTGGCGGTACGTTTTTTATCACCACAGCGCCTGAAGCGACGACGACGTTATCGCCGATGGTTACGCCCGGATTAACGACGGCTCGTCCGCCTATCCAGACATTATTTCCGATAGTGACGGGTTTACCTAATTCTCTGCCGCTGTTGCGTTCGACGGCGTCCAGCGGGTGCGTGGCGGTATAGATATGTACCCCTGGCGCGAGCATACAATTATCGCCAATATGAATTGGGCAAACATCAAGCATGACGCAGTCGAAGTTAGCGTAAAAGGAGTGACCAAGAAAAATATTATAGCCGTAGTCGCAACGAAAGGAAGGTTCAATATAGGCGTCTTCGCATCGACCCAACAGGTCGCGTAAAATCGCCTGACGCTTATTTATTTCATCAGGCGTAGTATAATTGTATTGATGGATGAGTTGACGCGCCCGCAGTCGATCCTGGCATAAAGTTTCATCGGTCGGGCAATACAGTGCCCCAGCGATCATTTTTTGTTTTTCGTCACTCATCGCGCGCTCCCCTTGGTGGATATTATCGCAATAGAAGCAATAATAAAGTATTAGAGGGAACGTTCCCCGCTATTGGTATGTGATCTATATCACTGTTCTATAATAGCCCGTTGTGCTATTAGCCTGAACGAGGAGGCAGATAACACCTGCGTGTTCTCTAAAAAGTAATGTAGCGTGATTAACGAATGAATTTCCATACTGAAGAGGGGATCTTGTCGTAGAGTTTGTTCATCGTCAATTCTGCAAGACGGTGATCCGCAGCTGAGTAAAATACAGCCAGCTCATTGTCGGACAATTCATATTTATTTTTCTCAATGACGCGCTCCAGAGTGTCAATTGTCTGACAGCGCCGTAAACGCATCAAATAATCAGTTTTAGTTAATGGTTTATCAGACATAAATTCTACCTATGATTGTAATAATTTTTAACAAGACAAACTAACAGGATTAGCCCTGGTGGCGTTGACGAAACAACGGAACAGGCGGTTGCCCGATTTACGCCATTTTTGCAAATCCTGCGTATTAATACCATAGCTGCTGAACAACATAAAGGTGTCGTCCAGGTATTCATCTATCTGCGCAATCAATTTATTGTCTTCATTGTACTTAATTTTATAATTAAGCGCGAAAGTTGCAATATGCTCTATCAGCTCATTGAGCTGCAGGTTGACTGCTGAGGTCGGGTCATTAACCCAGCCATGGTTGCTTTCTTCAAGGTTTGCAAGACAGTCATGATACAGGGTTTCGCAAAGAAATTTAAGCTGTGCTATATCATGTCTTTTGGGTGAGTATTCGTCCATAATGCATCCCCTTTTTAGTGGCTTAAACTAACCGAACACCTTCGGGATGGATACAACTAACTAACCTGGTACTTCCCACGTCACCTTATGATTTAACTATAATCTACTCTAAAAAACTTTTCATCGTCATATTACGAAAAATTACAATTGCGTGAAAGCCGCGTGTTGCCATACTTTTTCGAATTTTAACAGTGATCGTCGGTCGCCTAAAAAGGAACCAGTTTTATTGTTTGTGTAATCATTGGGTTAACGTTTTTTAGCTTTTCAGGCTAAAACAATAGACTCTGACAGGAGAAAATAGCCAGGAATATTCTTAATATTTCTTAATTAATGGCTGAATTAAGAAATGGCCAACTTTCCTAAGAAAAGCCTTTAACGCAGTAAGGATTATACCTTTTATTAATATGGCAAAAAATAATCAATCTAACAATAAGCGTATTTTATGATTTTTGCGTAAAAAAGGCCGCTTGCGCGGCCTTATCAACAGTGAGCAAATCAGCGATGTTCTGTCGAATGACTATGCTCAATATCTTCGCTTTTACGGCTAAAGCGGCGGCGTACCACCACGAAGAAGACCGGTACGAAGAAAATAGCCAGTACGGTTGCCGTTACCATCCCGCCCAGTACGCCAGTACCTACCGCATTCTGCGCGCCGGAACCCGCGCCGGAACTGATAACCAGCGGCATAACCCCCAGCATGAACGCTAACGAGGTCATCAGAATCGGGCGCAAACGCATCCGAACGGCCTCCAGCGTCGCTTCTACCAGACCTTTCCCTTCTTTATCCATTAAGTCTTTGGCGAATTCGACGATAAGTATCGCGTTCTTCGCCGACAACCCAATGGTTGTGAGCAGGCCCACCTGGAAGTAAACGTCGTTAGTCAGTCCGCGGAAGGTCGCAGCCAGCAGCGCGCCGATAACCCCAAGCGGAACAACCAGCATTACGGAGAACGGGATAGACCAGCTCTCATACAATGCCGCCAGACACAGGAAGACGACGATCAGCGAGATAGCATACAGGGCAGGGGCCTGGTTGCCGGACAACCGCTCCTGGTAGGACATCCCGGTCCAGTCATACCCAATGCCTGACGGCAGCTTGCTGGCCAGTTCTTCCATCATCGCCATCGCTTCACCAGTACTCTTGCCTGGCGCCGCCTGACCCAGAATTTCCATCGAAGGCAGACCGTTATAGCGTTCCAGACGTGGCGAACCATATTCCCAGCGGGAAGAGGAGAATGCGGAGAACGGCACCATCTGACCATCGCTACCACGAACGTACCAGTCGTTAATATCATCCGGCAACATGCGGTATTTCGCTTCGGACATCACGTAAACTTTCTTCACACGACCGCGATCGATAAAGTCGTTTACATAGCTGCCGCCCCATGCTGCGCCCAGCGTGGTATTAATGTCGCTAATAGACACGCCCAGCGCCTGAGCTTTTTCCTGGTCGATATCGATTTTAAACTGCGGCGTATCTTCCAGACCGTTAGGTCGAACGCCGACCAGCAGATCAGGATATTTCGCCACCTCGCCGAACAATTGATTACGCGCCTGGGTGAGTTTCTCATGACCAAGTCCCGCCTGGTCAATCAACTCGAAGTCAAAGCCGGTTGCGGTGCCCAGCTCAACGATCGCCGGCAGGTTAAAGGCGAAGACCATCGCATCTTTAATTTGTGAAAACGCTGCGGTTGCCCGCTGGGTAATCGCTTCAACCTTGTTTTTTTCGCCTGGACGATCGGCCCAGTCTTTCAACGACACGAATGCAATACCGGTATTCTGACCGCGCCCTGCAAAACCGAAGCCGTTGACGGCGAATACCGATTCAACGTTGGCTTTCTCTTTGTTCAGATAGTAATCCGTGACCTCATCCAGCACTTTTTGCGTGCGCTCTTGCGTTGCGCCCGCGGGGAGCTGGACCATTGTCAGGAATACGCCCTGGTCTTCATCCGGCAAGAAAGAGCTTGGCAGACGAACGAACAGATAAGCCATACCGACGACGATAATGAGATAGAGCAGCAGGTAACGCCCGGTGCTGCGCAGAATATTGCCTACGCTATCGGTGTAGTGATGCGTGCTCTTATCAAACAGGCGGTTAAACCAGCCGAAAAAGCCTTTTTTCCCTTCGCCATGATCGCCTTTGGCGACAGGTTTGAGCATCGTCGCGCACAGCGCGGGCGTCAGGATCAGCGCGACCAGCACCGACAGCGCCATCGCCGATACGATGGTGATAGAGAACTGACGATAAATTGCCCCGGTTGAGCCGCCAAAGAAAGCCATCGGAATAAATACCGCCGACAGTACCATCGCGATACCCACCAATGCGCCCTGAATCTGGCCCATGGATTTGCGCGTCGCTTCCTTCGGCGGAAGGCCTTCTTCCGTCATAACACGTTCGACGTTCTCGACCACCACGATGGCGTCATCCACCAGCAAGCCGATGGCGAGCACCATCCCGAACATCGTCAGCGTGTTTATCGAGAAACCGAATGCCGCAAGCACGGCAAAGGTTCCCAACAACACCACCGGAACCGCAATAGTCGGAATCAACGTCGCGCGGAAGTTCTGCAGGAACAGGTACATCACCAGGAACACGAGGATAATCGCTTCGACCAGCGTTTTTACCACTTCATGAATAGAGATCTTCACGAACGGCGTGGTGTCATACGGGTAGACGATTTTCATCCCTGGCGGGAAGAACGGTTCCATTTTTTTCAGTTCGGCGCGAATAGCGGTAGCGGTATCCAGCGCGTTGGCGCCGGTAGCCAGTTTGATGCCAAGACCTGACGCTGGCTGACCGTTAAATTTCGCGATGACGTCGTAGTTCTCGCCGCCAAGCTCAATTTTCGCTACATCCCGCAGACGAACCTGGGAGCCATCCTGATTCACTTTCAGCAGGATTTTGCCAAACTCATCCGTTGAGGTCAGACGCGTTTGGGCAATAATCGATGCGTTAAGCTGCTGGCCTTTTACCGGCGGCGTACCACCGAGCTGACCTGCCGCGACCTGGGCGTTCTGCGCTTTGATCGCGTTAATCACGTCGACCGGCGTCAGTTGGTATTTGGTCAGCTCTGTCGGATTCATCCAGATACGCATCGCATACTGCGAACCAAACAGCTGAACGTCGCCCACCCCAGAGGTACGGCTGATCGGATCTTTCATATTGGCGGCAACGTAATCCGAAATATCCTCCTGGGTCATGGTGCCGTCGGTGTTAATGACGCCCACTACCATCAGGAAGCTACTTGAGGACTTCTCAACGCTCACGCCCTGTTGCTGTACTTCCTGGGGAAGTAAAGGCATTGCCAGTTGCAACTTGTTCTGAACCTGAACCTGCGCGATATCCGCATCGGTGCCGGATTCAAAGGTCAGCGTGATCTGCACGGTCCCCGTGGAGTCACTGTTGGAGGACATATACATCAGGTTATCGATACCGTTCATATTCTGTTCGATAACCTGCGTGACGGTATCCTGTACCGTTTTCGCATCAGCGCCAGGGTAGGTTGCGGAGATCGTCACTGCTGGTGGCGCAATCGTCGGATATTGCGCTACCGGCAATTTGAGGATCGCGAGCCCCCCTGCCAACATGATGATGATGGCGATCACCCACGCAAATATAGGGCGATCGATAAAGAAATTAGGCATGTCTTAACGGCTCCTGTTTAAGTTAAGACCTGGGCTGAGCAGGTTGATCACCGCTTGCGGCTTGCTGTTTGTTATCCGCGGTAATTTCCTGCACTTTAACCTGTGCGCCAGGACGTACTTTTTGCAGCCCGCTGACGACTACGCGGTCGCCCGCTTTCAACCCGTCAGTCACCAGCCACTTATCGCCGATCGCCTGGCTTGCGACGATTTGGCGGGTTTCCACTTTGTTATCAGCGCCAACCACCAGCACCGTGGCATCGCCGCGTGGAGTACGGGTAACGCCCTGTTGTGGAACCAGTAATGCCGTCGGTTTTGTCCCTTCCTGCAGACGTGCGCGAACGAACATTCCTGGCAATAAGGTGTGATCCGGGTTAGGGAAGATGGCGCGCAAAGTAATAGATCCGGTGGTTTGGTCAACGGTCACATCGGAGAACTCAAGCGTACCGGACTGCGGGAATTTGATACCGTCGCTGGTCACCAGGTCGACCTTCGCTTTGCCGTTTTCCTGCTTCAGCGAACCATTTGCCAGCTCCTGCTTCAGGCGCAGGAAGTCATTGCTGGACTGGGTCACATCGACATAAATAGGGTCCAGCTGCTGCACTGTCGCCAGCGCCGACGCCTGACCGTTCTGTACCAGCGCGCCTTCCGTTACGGACGACTTACCAATACGACCACTAATCGGCGAGGTGACTTTGGTATACGCCAGGTTGATACGTGCGGTTTCAACGGCAGCTTTTGCTGCGACAACGGCGGCAGTCGCTTGTTGCGCGTCAGCCAGCGCCTGATCGTATTCCTGCTTACTGATGTACTGCGTACCCAGCAGCTTTTGATAACGCTTCACCGTCAGTTCAGCGATATTCGCGGCGGCCTGCGCTTTTGCCAGATCGCCCTTAGCGCTGTCGTAAGTCGCCTGGTAAGTCGCAGGATCAATCTGATAGAGAGAGACTCCCGCTTCGATATCACTTCCCTCAACGAAATTACGCTTCAGGATAATGCCGCTTACCTGCGGGCGAACTTCGGCGATACGGTAAGCAACGGTACGACCCGGAAGTTCAGTTGTGATTTGCAGTGGTTCCGTTTTTAGTGTGACAACCCCAACTTCTGGCATCTGCTGGCCGCCTTGCTGGTCCTGTTTGTCGTCACATCCTGTTAGCGCTAAGCTGCCTGAGAGCATCAGAACGACCGCCAGAGGCGTTAACCCTCTGTTTTTGTTCATATGTAAACCTCGAGTGTCCGATTTCAAATTGGTCAATGGTCAAAGGTCCTTAAACCCATTGCTGCGTTTATATTATCGTCGTGCTATGGTACATACATCCATAAATGTATGTAAATCTAACGCCTGTAAATTCACCGACATATGGCACGAAAAACCAAACAACAAGCGCTGGAGACACGACAACACATCCTGGATGTGGCCCTGCGTTTGTTCTCGCAGCAAGGCGTATCAGCAACCTCGCTGGCGGAGATTGCGAACGCTGCTGGCGTGACGCGCGGCGCAATCTATTGGCATTTCAAAAATAAGTCGGATTTATTCAGTGAGATCTGGGAGCTATCAGAATCCAATATTGGTGAGCTTGAGATTGAGTATCAGGCAAAATTCCCCGACGATCCACTATCTGTATTAAGAGAAATTTTAGTTCATATTCTTGAAGCTACTGTAACAGAAGAACGACGCCGCTTATTGATGGAGATTATATTCCATAAATGTGAGTTTGTCGGAGAAATGGTTGTGGTTCAACAGGCGCAACGTAGCCTTTGTCTGGAAAGTTACGATCGGATTGAACAAACGTTAAAACATTGTATTAATGCTAAAATGCTGCCTGAAAATCTGCTGACCCGTCGTGCGGCGATACTGATGCGCAGCTTTATTTCAGGGCTCATGGAAAACTGGTTATTTGCACCGCAATCGTTTGATTTAAAAAAAGAAGCTCGCGCCTACGTCACGATCCTGCTGGAGATGTATCAATTGTGTCCGACGCTGCGCGCGTCGACGGTCAACGGCTCCCCCTGATAATATTCCAGGAAAACTCCTGGACATTTTCTGTGTCGCTATTCTGTTTGTTACAGGCGTGATATTCTTGCGACTCAATTATTTCCGGTCTGCTTGCCGGTTCAGACACTTCATTCTCATGACTATGTTGCAGCTTTATAAACGTTCACAGCATTTTGTTTTTATTACAATTAGCATCCTTATTATCCTGCTGTCCTGTCAGTCTCTGGCGTTTGCCCGGGGGCAAACGAATGGCGACCTGCCGTCAAAAGCGGATGTGCAAAACCAGCTGGATACGCTGAATAAGCAAAAAGATCTCTCCGCCCAGGATAAGCTCGTCCAGCAGGACCTTATTGATACGTTAGCTACGCTGGAGAAAATCGAGCGGGTAAAAGAGGAAACCGTACAGCTACGGCAGAAGGTGGCGCAGGCGCCTGAAAAAATGCGTCAGGCGACGGCTGCGTTGAATGCGCTGAGCGATGTCGATAATGATGATGAAATGCGAAAAACGCTGAGTGCGCTTTCGCTACGTCAGCTTGAGCTGCGCGTGGCGCAGGTACTGGATGATTTGCAAAATTCGCAAAACGATCTTGCCGCTTATAACAGCCAGCTTGTTTCGCTACAGACCCAGCCTGAGCGCGTGCAAAACGCCATGTATACCGCCTCACAGCAAATACAGCAAATCCGTAACCGTCTGGACGGCAATAACGTCGGCGAAGCCGCGCTTCGCCCCAGCCAACAGGTGTTATTACAGGCACAACAGGCGCTGCTTAATGCGCAGATCGACCAGCAACGTAAGAGTCTTGAAGGGAATACCGTTTTGCAGGACACCCTGCAAAAACAGCGAGATTACGTGACGGCCAACAGTAATCGCCTTGAACATCAGCTTCAACTTTTACAGGAGGCGGTCAACAGTAAACGACTTACGCTAACGGAAAAAACGGCCCAGGAGGCCATTTCGCCGGACGAAACGGCGCGTATCCAGGCGAACCCGCTGGTAAAACAGGAACTGGATATTAACCATCAACTCAGCCAGCGTCTGATTGTCGCGACCGAAAACGGCAATATGTTGATGCAGCAAAACATTAAAGTAAAAAACTGGCTCGATCGCGCGCTGCAGTCGGAAAGAAATATCAAAGAACAGATTGCCGTCTTAAAAGGCAGCCTGTTGCTGTCGCGTATTCTTTATCAACAGCAGCAAACTCTGCCCTCCGCCGACGAACTCGAAGATATGACCAACCGCATTGCGGATTTGCGTCTGGAGCAGTTTGAAATCAACCAGCAGCGTGATGCCTTATTCCAAAGCGATGCCTTTGTCGACAAGCTGGAGGAGGGGCATACCAGCGAGGTGAATGATGAAGTTCATGATGCGTTGCTTCAGGTGGTGGAGATGCGCCGTGAGCTATTGGATCAGCTAAATAAACAGTTGGGTAACCAGCTGATGATGGCGATTAACCTGCAAGTTAACCAGCAGCAGTTGATGAGCGTCTCGAAAAATCTGAAAGCCATTTTGACGCAGCAGATTTTTTGGGTGAACAGTAACCGCCCTATGGACTGGGACTGGCTTAAAGCGTTCCCCCAAACGTTAAAAGAGCAATTCAGCGCCATGAAAATCACGGTGAACTGGCAAAAAGCCTGGCCCGCGGTATTTATTGCTTTTTTGGCCGGGTTGCCGCTCTTGCTCATCGCCGGTTTAATCCGCTGGCGTCTGAAATGGTTAAAAGCGTATCAACAGAAGCTGGCCGCCGCCGTGGGATCGCTGCGTAACGATAGTCAGCTCAATACGCCAAAAGCTATTCTGATCGATCTGATCCGCGCGCTGCCGGTGTGCCTGATTATCCTCGCGCTTGGACTGATCCTGCTGACCATGCAGCTAAATATCAGCGATCTGCTCTGGGCCTTTAGTAAAAAGCTCGCGATGTTCTGGCTGGTCTTTGGGCTGTGCTGGAAGGTGCTGGAAAAAGAGGGCGTGGCGATACGCCATTTTGGTATGCCGGCGCAGTTGACCAGCCACTGGCGTCGCCAGATTGTACGCATTAGCCTCGCATTGCTGCCGCTGCACTTTTGGTCTGTGGTGGCGGAGTTGTCGCCGCTGAATCTGATGGATGACGTGCTGGGGCAGGCGGTTATTTTCCTCAATCTGCTGGTCATAACATTGCTGGTGTGGCCACTGTGCCGGGAAAGCTGGCGCGATAAAGAATCTCACGGCATTCGACTGGTGACCGTGACGATTCTTTCCATTATTCCAGTGGCGTTAATGGTATTAACGGCGACCGGCTATTTCTATACCACCCTGCGCCTGGCGGGGCGCTGGATTGAAACCGTCTATCTGGTCATTATCTGGAACCTGCTTTATCAAACGGTGCTGCGCGGGTTAAGTGTAGCGGCGCGCCGGATTGCCTGGCGACGCGCGCTGGCTCGTCGTCAGAACCTGGTAAAAGAGGGTGCGGAAGGCGCGGAGCCACAGGAAGAACCCACCATCGCGCTGGAGCAGATTAACCAGCAAACATTACGTATCACGATGCTGCTAATGCTTGCCCTGTTTGGCGTTATGTTCTGGGCGATTTGGTCCGATTTGATCACCGTATTCAGCTATCTTGATAGCATCACGCTGTGGCACTACAACGGCTCCGAAGCTGGCGCTGCGGTGGTGAAAAGCGTGACGATGGGCAGCTTGCTATTTGCCATTATTGCCGCGATGGTGGCCTGGGCGCTCATCCGCAACTTACCCGGCCTGCTGGAAGTGCTGGTGCTTTCACGCCTGAATATGCGCCAGGGGGCTTCGTATGCGATCACCACGATCCTTAACTACGTCATTATCGCTGTTGGCGCGATGACAGTATTCGGATCGCTCGGCGTCTCGTGGGATAAACTCCAGTGGCTGGCGGCGGCGTTGTCGGTGGGTCTCGGCTTTGGGCTACAGGAGATCTTCGGTAACTTTGTCTCGGGTTTAATCATCCTCTTCGAACGTCCGGTACGCATTGGCGATACGGTAACGATCGGCACCTACTCCGGCACGGTCAGTAAGATTCGTATTCGCGCCACCACTATTACCGATTTTGATCGTAAAGAAGTGATCATTCCGAACAAAGCGTTCGTAACGGAGCGGCTAATTAACTGGTCCCTCTCCGATACCACGACACGTCTGGTGATCCGGCTTGGCGTGGCTTATGGCTCGGATCTGGAGAAAGTGAAAAGAGTCTTGCTACAGGCGGCGATGGAGCATCCGAAGGTGATGCACGATCCGGAACCTGCCGTATTCTTCACCACCTTTGGCGCCAGCACTCTGGATCATGAACTGCGTCTGTACGTGCGTGAATTGCGCGATCGTAGCCATACGGTGGATGAACTGAACCGCGCGATCGATCGACTGTGCCGTGAAAATGATATCAATATCGCCTTTAACCAGCTTGAGGTGCATCTGCATAACGCGAAGGGCGACGAAGTCACTGAAGTGAAGCGCGATCTCAACGGCGGCGATCTGGCACCTACGGCAAGCTAAAAGGCGGTGGGCCGCGCGCTTTATGAGTGCGCGCGGCGCCGCTAATGCGAAAGCGTAGAAAGCTCTTCCGGCGTAATGCCGGTGACGCTGGCGATGAGCCCGGGTTCCAGCCCGTTGGCAAGCATTTTGCGGGCAATAGCGCGCGCTTCGGCCTCACGGCCTTGTGCTAACCCTTGCTCAAGGCCTTTTTGCAGGCCCTTTTGCAACCCTTCCGTTCGGCCTTTTTCTTCCAGCCATTCCGCTATTGTCATCAGTTGTTCCTTATACTGCGGCGCGCCCTGCGCCAGTTGACGAATTAGCGCCCCGGGTTCTGCGGCGTTTCCTGCTTTCAACATATAGTTGATCAGCACACTGAGCTGCGCGTCCGTCAAATGATCCTGCGTTAAAAGCGTGATAAGGGGGTCGAGCAGTTCGCTTAAATCGCGTTGACGAATATGTTTTTGCAGGAGCTCTAACATCGCTATCCGCCGATGCTGCAAAAGCTGATTATCCAGCATTGTCGTCAGGTCGACCAGCGCAAAATCGCGGCTGTATAAGGCCTTCGCCATATCCGGTTTCACAAACATATTATGCCAGTTAAGGCTATAGGGCCACGGGCTTTCCGGACCGTGATAAAAAAGGATTGGTACCACCAGCGGCAAGGTATCATGACCGGCATCCAGATGACGCTGCATGGCGGCAATGGCGTAACGCATCAGGCGAAAAGCCATCAGCCGGTCTGATTTGCTCTGATGTTCAATGAGCGCGTAAACATACCCGGGGCCGTGTTGGGTATGCAGAGAGTAGAGAATATCTGAATAGCGGCTGCGTAAATTGTCTTCAACAAAACTCCCCGACTCCAGCTTCAGTGAATCCAGATCGCAGATTGCAAGAAAGTCTTCTGGCATGTGGATAGCCAGAAAGTCGCGGGCGACCTCTTTTTGCATCAGCATCTGTCGAAATACCGCATCGTGCGGCGTGGTGGGTAGACGTTCCATGCCCCGTCCTTTGTTGCCTGACTGTAGCGACCACTCTGTCAGCGACAACGAGGACAAACCAGCGGGCAATTACTCTGTTTGCGAGTCGTCTTCCGTACTTTTTAACTTGTTTTCATAATCACGCATAACTATTTCCAGCGCGCGTAGCACCGTTCGTGCCGGTAAGCGATTCTCTTCAAGCAGCACAATTAAATCCACGGCCAGTTTGACTTCATCAGGGGCATTTTCAAGCGACATACTTTCTCCAGGGTTAGCGGGTTAAACGCGCCAGTACGTTTTCTATTTTCTCCAGCGCATGTCGGCAACGCGCCAGCCGTCCTTCATAGATCTCGACTTCCTTTTGCAGCGTTTGTTGTTCGACAAGGCCGGTCGCCTGCGCCAGACGAATTTTGCGCTCCTGTGTCATCGCCAGTAGTCGACGTTCAAACTCCTGATGCTGTATTCGTCTGCGCTGCCAACGGCCAAGCCCTGGCGCGGCGGCGTCCCACTGGCGCAGCGACCAGGCGGCGGTTTCACGCGATATCGCCTCCAGTTGCGAAGCCAGATGTTCCGCCAGCCAGGCGACTTGCGGCAGTTGCTCATGTTTTACCGCCTGACGCAACGCGACGAGATTGGCGCCTGCCTCTTCCAGATATCCCTGCAACAGAGTACTGCGGGTACGGAAAAGGTGTCGGTCAAAGCGCGCGCTTAACGTCGCATGTTGCGCCAGCGGCGCGCAGCGTTGGCGTAGCGTCGCCAGCCTCTCTTCCAGCGTCTGTAACAGCATAGCGGTTTTCAATTCAACACCCCGATGAAAATAAGACAGGCTGTGCTACAGTAGCCTTCTGTTTGATAACGATTCGCATTATGCAACGTACTATTTTAATCATCATTGGCTGGCTGGCGGTAGTATTAGGGACATTGGGCGTGGTTTTGCCCCTGTTGCCGACTACGCCGTTCATTTTACTGGCGGCCTGGTGTTTCGCCCGCTCGTCGCCTCGTTTCCATGCCTGGTTGTTATACCGCTCATGGTTTGGCGGTTATCTGCGCCACTGGCAGCGCTATCGGGCCATGCCGCCGGGAGCGAAACCGCGAGCGATCGCGTTGATATTGCTGACCTTTGGTATTTCGCTGTGGCTGGTGAATATGATGTGGGTGCGGGTGCTGCTGTTGGTTATTTTGGCCTGTCTGCTGATTTTTATGTGGCGGATACCGGTGATTGATGAAAAGCAACAAAAGCGCTGAAGCACACGAATCGCTGTTGCAATTGTCGTTCACAGCCAGTAAATTCGACCGTTTTCGAGCACAGGCGCAGGCGGTCAAAGAGTAACCGAGCGTTACCCCTGACCGAAAAGTATTGCGCCGTGAGTAACACCGTACTTAGCAGGCATATATCCATGACCGCGACTGCACAGCAGCTTGAGTTTCTCAAAAACAGCATCAAAAGCATTCAGGATTACCCGAAACCGGGCATTCTTTTCCGTGATGTCACCAGCTTACTGGAAGACCCGAAAGCCTACGCGCTCAGTATTGAATTGTTGGTTGAGCGTTATAAAAATGCGGGTATCACCAAAGTGGTCGGCACCGAAGCGCGTGGCTTCCTGTTTGGCGCGCCGGTTGCGCTTGGGCTGGGCGTTGGTTTTGTTCCGGTACGTAAACCGCGCAAATTACCGCGTGAAACTATTGCCGAGACCTATGAATTAGAGTACGGCACCGATCAGCTGGAAATTCATGTCGACGCGATTAAACCTAGCGACAACGTGCTGGTCGTGGACGATCTGCTGGCGACTGGCGGCACCATTGAGGCGACCGTGAAGCTGATCCGTCGTCTGGGCGGGAAAGTCACCGATGCGGCGTTCATCATCAATTTGTTCGATCTGGGCGGCGAGCAGCGTCTGGAAAAGCAGGGGATTACCTGTTATAGCCTGGTGCCGTTTCCAGGGCATTGATTCAGGCTATTCGCACTGCTATTTTAGCCAGAGAGACAACCTCGCTGTATCGGCGAGGTTGTGTTAGCATTACCCTTCTATGAATCCACCTTCCAGCGTTTCAGAGCCTGCCAATGAGTTATCAGGTCTTAGCCAGAAAATGGCGCCCACAAACCTTTGCTGACGTCGTCGGCCAGGAACATGTGCTGACCGCACTGGCGAACGGCTTGTCGTTAGGGCGCATTCATCACGCATATCTTTTTTCCGGCACGCGCGGCGTCGGTAAAACCTCTATCGCCCGGCTGCTGGCGAAGGGGCTGAACTGCGAAACCGGTATTACCGCGACGCCGTGCGGCGTTTGCGATAACTGTCGGGAAATTGAGCAGGGGCGTTTTGTCGATCTCATTGAGATTGACGCCGCATCGCGTACCAAAGTCGAAGACACCCGCGACCTGCTGGATAACGTCCAGTACGCGCCTGCGCGCGGTCGCTTTAAAGTCTATCTGATCGATGAAGTCCACATGCTGTCGCGCCACAGCTTTAATGCGCTACTTAAAACGCTTGAAGAACCGCCAGCGCATGTGAAATTTTTACTGGCGACCACCGATCCGCAGAAGCTGCCGGTGACCATTTTGTCGCGCTGCCTACAGTTTCATCTCAAAGCGCTGGATGTTGAACAGATTCGCCATCAGCTTGAGCATATTCTCAATGAGGAACATATCGCTCACGAACCCCGCGCGTTGCAGTTGTTATCGCGTGCGGCTGACGGCAGCCTGCGCGATGCATTAAGTCTGACTGACCAGGCGATCGCCAGCGGCGACGGGCAGGTTTCGACGCAGGCGGTAAGCGCCATGCTCGGTACGCTGGACGACGACCAGGCTTTGTCATTAGTCGAGGCGGTGGTTGACGCTAACGGCGAACGCGTCATGTCGCTTATCAACGAGGCGGCGGCGCGCGGTATTGAATGGGAAGCGCTGCTGGTCGAAATGCTTAGCCTGCTGCACCGTATTGCGATGGTGCAACTTTCGCCTGCCGCGTTAGGCAGCGATATGGCGGCTATCGAGCAACGGATGCGCGAACTTGCCCGGACGGTGCCTCCCGGCGATCTTCAGCTCTATTATCAGACGTTGTTGATTGGTCGCAAAGAATTGCCCTGGGCGCCGGACCGGCGGATGGGCGTTGAAATGACGTTACTGCGTGCACTGGCGTTTCACCCGCGTATGCCCTTGCCGGAGCCTGAAACGCCGCGGCAGTCTTTTGCGCCCGTGGCCCCAACGGCGGTAATGACGCCGCCGCAGGTGCAGCAGCCGTCGGCGCCCGCGCCGCAGACATCGCCAGCGCCGCTGCCGGCATCTACCAGTCAGGTGCTGGCGGCGCGCAATCAGCTACAGCGCGCGCAGGGAGTAACCAAAACAAAAAAGAGTGAACCGGCAGCCGCATCCCGCGCGCGGCCGGTGAATAACTCTGCGCTGGAGCGGCTGGCCTCGGTTTCGGAGCGCGTACAGGCGCGCCCGGCGCCGTCTGCGCTGGAAACGGCGCCAGTAAAGAAAGAGGCTTATCGCTGGAAGGCCACCACGCCGGTAGTACAAACCAAAGAAGTGGTGGCTACGCCAAAAGCGCTTAAGAAAGCTCTGGAGCATGAAAAAACGCCGGAGCTGGCGGCTAAACTGGCGGCGGAGGCGATTGAGCGCGATCCGTGGGCGGCGCAGGTAAGCCAGCTTTCTTTGCCTAAGCTGGTGGAGCAGGTGGCGCTCAATGCCTGGAAGGAGCAGAACGGCAACGCGGTTTGTCTGCATCTGCGCTCGACGCAGCGGCACCTCAATTCCAGCGGCGCGCAGCAAAAGCTGGCGCAAGCGCTCAGCGATCTGACGGGAACGACGGTTGAACTGACCATCGTTGAAGATGATAATCCCGCGGTGCGTACGCCGCTGGAATGGCGTCAGGCCATTTATGAAGAGAAACTCGCGCAAGCGCGTGAGTCAATTATTGCGGATAATAACATTCAGACGCTGCGTCGATTCTTCGACGCCGAGCTGGATGAAGAGAGTATCCGCCCCATTTGATCGTAAGCCTGGCTTGCGATTGTGAACCATCAAGAGAGAGAGCTTATGTTTGGAAAAGGCGGTCTGGGCAATCTGATGAAGCAGGCCCAGCAGATGCAGGAAAAAATGCAGAAAATGCAGGAAGAGATTGCGCAGCTGGAAGTGACCGGCGAATCCGGCGCGGGTCTGGTGAAGGTTACCATCAACGGCGCGCATAACTGCCGCCGCGTGGAAATTGACCCAAGCCTGCTGGAAGATGACAAAGAGATGCTGGAAGATCTGGTCGCTGCGGCCTTCAACGATGCGGCGCGCCGCATTGAAGAGACTCAAAAAGAGAAGATGGCTTCCGTCTCTTCCGGTATGCAATTGCCGCCAGGCTTTAAGATGCCATTCTGATGCAAACCAGTCCGCTGTTAACTCAGCTTATGGAAGCGTTGCGCTGCCTTCCGGGCGTCGGCCCTAAGTCGGCGCAGCGGATGGCGTTTACCCTGTTGCAGCGCGATCGCAGCGGCGGAATGCGCCTGGCGCAGGCGCTGACCCGGGCGATGTCGGAAATCGGCCACTGCGCCGACTGCCGCACCTTTACCGAGCAGGATGTCTGTAATATCTGTTCGAACCCGCGGCGTCAGGAAAACGGCCAGATTTGCGTGGTGGAGAGTCCTGCGGATATCTACGCCATTGAGCAGACCGGGCAATTTTCCGGGCGGTATTTCGTGCTGATGGGCCACCTGTCGCCGCTGGACGGCATCGGGCCGGATGATATCGGTCTCGATCGTCTGGAACAGCGGCTGGCGTCAGAAAAAATCAGTGAGCTGATCCTCGCGACCAACCCGACGGTTGAAGGAGAGGCTACCGCAAACTATATTGCCGAGCTGTGCGCGGAGGCCGGCGTCGAAGCCAGTCGTATCGCCCACGGCGTGCCGGTTGGCGGCGAACTGGAGATGGTCGACGGTACGACGCTGTCCCACTCGCTGGCGGGACGCCATAAGATTATTTTCTGAACAAACGGAGGCGGCATTCGCGGCCTCCGCTTGAAATCACCCCCGCTTGTCCCCATCTCACCCTCAACGTATTTTTACCATTAAAAATGGCATTGTTGAGGTCTATCCACATGAAAGGACAAGAAACGCGTGGTTTTCAGTCAGAAGTTAAACAGCTTCTGCACCTGATGATCCATTCTCTTTATTCCAATAAAGAAATCTTCCTGCGTGAACTCATCTCTAACGCCTCAGATGCGGCGGACAAGCTGCGTTTCCGCGCTCTGTCAAACCCGGACCTGTATGAAGGAGATGGCGAGCTGCGTGTGCGCGTCTCTTTCGATAAAGATAAGCGTACGTTGACCATTGCCGATAACGGCGTGGGGATGAATCGTGATGAGGTGATTGACCACTTAGGCACCATTGCCAAGTCCGGCACCAAATCTTTCCTCGAATCAATGGGGTCCGATCAGGCGAAAGATAGCCAGCTCATCGGTCAGTTTGGCGTAGGCTTCTACTCCGCGTTTATTGTGGCCGATAAAGTGACCGTACGTACTCGTGCGGCAGGCGACAAGCCGGAAAATGGCGTGTTCTGGGAATCGGCAGGCGAAGGCGAATACACCGTTGCCGATATCACCAAAAATGACCGTGGTACGGAAATCACCTTACACCTGCGTGAAGGCGAAGATGAATTCCTCGATGACTGGCGCGTACGCTCGATTATCAGTAAATATTCCGATCACATCGCATTGCCGGTAGAGATTGAAAAACGGGAAGAAAAAGACGGCGAAACCGTGATTTCCTGGGAGAAAATCAACAAGGCCCAGGCGTTGTGGACCCGTAACAAGTCGGAAATTAAAGACGACGAGTACAACGAGTTTTACAAGCACATCGCGCATGATTTCACCGATCCGCTGACCTGGAGCCACAACCGCGTGGAAGGTAAGCAGGAGTACACCAGCCTGCTGTATATCCCGTCGCAGGCGCCGTGGGATCTGTGGAACCGCGATCACAAACATGGTCTGAAGCTGTACGTACAGCGCGTGTTCATTATGGACGATGCCGAGCAGTTCATGCCGAACTATCTGCGCTTCGTGCGCGGCCTGATTGATTCTAACGACCTGCCGTTGAACGTCTCCCGTGAAATCCTGCAGGACAGCACGGTAACGCGTAATCTGCGCAGCGCCCTGACCAAACGCGTTCTGCAAATGCTGGAAAAACTGGCGAAAGACGACGCGGAAAAATACCAAACCTTCTGGAAACAGTTCGGTCTGGTGTTGAAAGAAGGCCCGGCGGAAGATCACGCCAACCAGGAAGCGATCGCTAAACTGTTGCGCTTTGCCTCCACCCATACCGACTCTTCCGCCCAGACCGTGTCGCTGGAAGATTACGTCTCCCGGATGAAAGAAGGGCAGGAAAAAATCTACTACATCACCGCAGACAGCTATGCGGCGGCGAAAAACAGCCCGCACCTGGAGCTGCTGCGTAAGAAAGGCATCGAAGTGCTGCTGCTCTCCGATCGCATCGACGAGTGGATGATGAACTACCTGACCGAGTTTGACGGTAAAGCATTCCAGTCGGTCGCTAAAGCCGATGAGTCCATCGAAAAACTGGCGGATGAAGTCGACGAAAACGCGAAAGAAGCGGAAAAGGCGCTTGAGCCGTTCGTGGAGCGTGTCAAAACCCTGCTGGGCGATCGCGTGAAAGAGGTGCGTCTGACGCATCGTTTAACCGACACGCCGGCGATTGTCACCACCGATGCGGAT
Source organism: Salmonella sp. SAL00670 (assembly GCF_046552235.1). Taxonomy (NCBI): domain Bacteria; kingdom Pseudomonadati; phylum Pseudomonadota; class Gammaproteobacteria; order Enterobacterales; family Enterobacteriaceae; genus Salmonella; species Salmonella sp. SAL00670. The sequence goes on along the minus strand of NZ_JBGDUO010000003.1, from coordinate 314,463 downwards.
GAAATGAGCACCCAGATGGCGAAACTGTTCGCCGCGGCCGGTCAGTCCGTGCCGGAAGTGAAATACATCTTTGAGCTCAATCCGGATCATGTGCTGGTTAAACGCACTGCCGATACCGAGGATGAAGCGCAGTTTAAAGAGTGGGTCGAGCTGCTGCTGGATCAGGCGCTGTTCGCTGAACGCGGTACGCTGGAAGATCCGAACCAGTTTATCCGCCGTATGAACCAGTTGCTGGTGTCCTGATAACGCTCATCTGATTGCCGGATAGCGACGCGAAGCATCTTATCCGGCCTACGAGCGAGTACTGTTTTGTGACTGCCGGATGGCGACGTGAAACGTCTTATCCGGCCTACGGACGGGTACTGTTTTGTGACTGCCGGATGGCGACGCGAAGCATCTTATCCGGCCTACGGGCGAGTACTGTTTGTAGGCCGGATAAGCGCCAGCGCCATCCGGCATTTTTTATAATACCTTCTCTTTTCTGGATTTCTCTTCGTTAACCGTTTCAGCATCAGGCGGCTTCCTTGAGCGAAATGCGTGATGGTGGTATCGTTTAGCGCTTTTTAAAAAATATCGACAACCTTTGAGGGGATTTTCGTAATGCGTATTATTCTGCTTGGCGCTCCGGGCGCGGGTAAAGGAACTCAGGCTCAGTTCATCATGGAGAAATATGGTATTCCGCAAATCTCCACTGGCGATATGCTGCGCGCCGCAGTGAAATCAGGCTCCGAGTTGGGCAAACAGGCGAAAGATATCATGGACGCCGGTAAACTGGTGACCGATGAACTGGTGATTGCGCTGGTTAAAGAGCGTATCGCCCAGGAAGACTGCCGTAACGGTTTTCTGCTGGACGGTTTCCCGCGCACGATCCCGCAGGCTGACGCGATGAAAGAAGCGGGTATTGTGGTGGATTACGTGCTGGAATTCGACGTACCGGACGAACTGATCGTTGACCGTATTGTGGGTCGTCGCGTACACGCCGCCTCTGGCCGCGTTTACCACGTTAAGTTTAATCCGCCGAAAGTGGAAGGCAAAGATGACGTCACCGGCGAAGATCTGACCACCCGTAAAGACGATCAGGAAGAGACCGTTCGCAAACGTCTGGTGGAATATCATCAGATGACCGCGCCGCTGATTGGCTACTACCAGAAAGAAGCGGAAGCGGGCAACACCAAATACGCTAAAGTTGACGGTACGCAGGCCGTTGCCGACGTCCGCGCAGCGCTGGAAAAAATCCTCGGTTAATTTTTTCGCGTAGTGAAGCACTTATCAGGCCTGCTGTTATCCCGCAAGCCTGATAAGCGTAACGCCATCAGGCAATCGGTGCCGGATGGCGGCCTGAACGCCTTATCCGGCCTACTGGCATCGTTAGCGCCATTCGGCGAATTCTCGTCTTACCTCTTGCAGCAATTAGTTCTTCTTTATCGCTTTTCCGCTACAATTATCAACAATTTGAATAGATAAGAGGCGGCAATGCGTCAGACGAAAACCGGTATCCTGCTGGCTAACCTTGGCACGCCAGATGCCCCAACTCCCGAAGCGGTAAAGCGCTACCTGAAACAATTTTTAAGCGACAGACGCGTGGTGGATACTCCTCGTCTGCTGTGGTGGCCGCTGCTGCGTGGCGTTATTTTACCGCTGCGTTCGCCGCGCGTCGCGAAACTCTATCAATCTATCTGGATGGATGGCGGTTCGCCGCTCATGGTATATAGCCGCGAACAGCAACAGGCGCTGGCCGCGCGGTTGCCAGACACGCCCGTCGCGCTGGGGATGAGCTACGGCTCGCCCTCGCTGGAAAGCGCTGTCGATGAACTGTTAGCAAGCGACGTCGACCATATCGTCGTGCTGCCGTTGTACCCGCAATACTCTTGCTCAACGGTGGGCGCAGTCTGGGACGAACTGGGGCGGATACTGGCGCGTAAACGTCGTATTCCCGGTATCTCATTTATTCGCGATTACGCGGATGACGGCGCTTATATCGATGCGCTGGCGAAAAGCGCGCGTGAGTCGTTCGCCAGACACGGCGAGCCGGATGTGCTTCTGCTCTCTTATCACGGCATTCCACAACGTTATGCGGATGAAGGCGATGACTACCCGCAGCGCTGTCGCGATACCACGCGCGAACTGGTTTCCGCATTGGGACTGCCGCCGGAAAAGGTAATGATGACGTTCCAGTCGCGCTTTGGCCGTGAACCGTGGCTGACGCCGTACACCGATGAAACGCTAAAAATGTTGGGTGAAAAGGGGACGGGCCATATTCAGGTCATGTGTCCGGGGTTTGCCGCGGATTGTCTGGAGACGCTGGAAGAGATAGCGGAACAGAATCGCGAGATTTTCCTTGAAGCGGGCGGTAAAAAATATGCGTACATTCCGGCGCTGAACGCGACGCCGGAACATATTGATATGATGCTGAAACTCACGGCGCCGTACCGTTAACGCGGCGTCTTCATCCTCGCCATAAAGAAGCGTGCGCCGTCCTGCAAGGCATCGTCGGCGATTGTCATCATTCGCGAATAGTGCAGAAAGGCGTGCAGCGTGCCGGGATACATTTTGTATTCGCAGGGCTGCTGGTGCGCCTGTAATGTCTGGTGCAGCAAGCGGCTGTCATCAATGAGCGGATCAAACTCCGCGCTGGCAATAAAGCAGGGCGGCACATCGCGCGTGAGATCGTTATTAAACAGACAATACCAGGGCGATTCCCGATCTTCATCGTTACGCAGATAGGCCTTTTCGTACATGTCCAGATCTTCACGCGTCAGGCCGTCCCATGCGCCGCCGAACAGACGGCGGCTTACCGAGTCCTGCAACCCATACAGCCCATACCACAACAGAATCGCGATAAGGTTACCGCAGCGAATGTGCTTATCACGTAGCCAGAGCGCGCTGGCAAGCGCCAGCATGGCGCCTGCGGAATCCCCGGCGAAACCGATTTTCTCCACGTTGAGCGAGTATTCATCGGCATGTTGAGAGAAGTAGCTGTATACCGCGACGGTTTCTTCAATGGCCTGCGGATAACGCGCTTGCGGCGACAGCGAATAATCAATACCGATCACGGTGCAGCCGGTATAACGCGCCAGCAGACGCATTATCCGGTCATGCGTATCCAGATTACCGAGGATAAATCCGCCGCCGTGCAGATAGTATAAGGTGGCCTGACTGGTCGGCTGCGGCGAGTAGAGCCGGGTTGTTACATCGCCATAAGGCGTAGGGACGGCGCAGGTGCGGGTGGTCATGGACGGCGCGTCGGCATTCCAGAAACGGCGCTCAAGAAGATAATACTGACGCTGGGTCTCAATATCGCCATCGGCAGGCCAGGGGGGAAGGCCTGGTTGCTGGAAGTTTACGACGGCTTTCATTTCGTCTGACAGTCGGGTGAGTACGGGAATTTTATTTTCCGGCTTCATAAAACGCTCCTTGTGAAAGTGAACCATTGTAAAAAACGCGGCTGGAGAAACTGCGATCTCGTCGTCCGATATTGAAACGCCATCGTCCGTCGCGCGCAGCAGGGGGAATGTGCTACCATGCAGCGCTCCGTTATTCATCCGTAAGCACAATCATGAAATTTCCCGGTAAACGTAAATCCAAACACTATTTTCCCGTCAATGCGCGTGACCCGTTGTTGCAACAAATTCAGCCAGAACAGGAAACCAACGCCTCCTGGGTCGTCGGTATCGACCAGACGTTGGTGGATATTGAGGCGAAAGTGGATGACGATTTTATTACACGCTATGGATTAAGCGCCGGGCATTCTCTGGTGATAGAAGACGAGGTGGCGGAGAAGCTGTATCAGGAACTGACGCGGGAAAATCTGATCACCCATCAGTTTGCTGGCGGCACTATAGGCAATACGATGCACAATTACTCGGTACTGGCGGATGACCGTTCGGTGTTACTGGGCGTGATGTGCAGCAACATTGAGATTGGCAGCTACGCTTATCGCTACCTGTGTAATACTTCCAGCCGTACCGACCTGAATTATCTGCAAGCGGTAGATGGCCCGATTGGCCGCTGTTTCACGCTGATTGGCGAATCCGGCGAGCGTACCTTCGCTATCAGCCCCGGCCATATGAATCAGCTACGGGCGGAAAGTATTCCGGAAGCGGTGATCGCTGGCGCCTCCGCGCTGGTGTTGACCTCATATCTGGTGCGCTGTAAGCCTGGCGAACCGATGCCTGACGCGACGATGAAAGCGATCGAATACGCGAAAAAGCATAACGTGCCGGTTGTCATGACGCTGGGCACCAAATTTGTGATCGCCGATAATCCGCAGTGGTGGCAGGCGTTTCTCAAAGAGAATGTCTCGATTCTGGCAATGAACGAAGAAGAAGCGGAAGCGCTGACCGGCGAAAACGACCCGCTGCTGGCGGCGGATAAGGCGCTGGACTGGGTCGACCTGGTGTTATGCACCGCCGGGCCGATAGGGTTATATATGGCGGGCTTCACCGAAGAGGAAGCAAAACGTAAAACCCAGCATCCGCTGCTGCCGGGGGCTATTGCTGAATTTAACCAGTATGAATTTAGCCGGGCAATGCGCCATAAAGATTGTACTAATCCGCTGCGCGTTTATTCGCATATTGCGCCGTATATGGGCGGGCCGGAAAAAATCATGAACACCAATGGCGCGGGCGATGGCGCGCTGGCGGCGCTGCTGCACGATATTACGGCGAACAGTTACCATCGTAGCAACGTACCGAACTCCAGTAAGCACAGATTCACCTGGCTGACCTATTCGTCGCTGGCGCAGGTGTGTAAATATGCTAACCGTGTCAGTTATCAGGTACTGAACCAGCATTCTCCGCGTCTGACACGCGGGCTGCCGGAACGTGAGGACAGCCTGGAAGAGTCGTACTGGGATCGCTAATCTGGCTTGCCCGATGGCGCTGCGCGCATCGGGCCGTCCGGCAAACCCTTAACTGGCGACGACTTCACCCGCGGGCGGCGTTTCAAGCAGTTCCAGCATCGCCCGGGCAATTTCTCGCTCGCCCATCACTACCTGATTAGCTCCCCGCTCGGTAATATATTTCACTTCATCATCATAGTGCGCGCGGGCGATTATCTCGATATCAGGACTTTTTTCCCGCGCTGAGGCGACAATCTCACCGGCTTCGTAACCGTTGGGGATGGTCAATAACAGCCAGCGGGCGCAGTCCAGATGCGCCAGATTCATGATTTCTTCGTTAGCGGCGTTGCCCAGTACGGCGCGAATCCCGCGTTCGCGCAGTTCATCCACGCGGGTACGGGACGTTTCGATAACCACCAGCGGAATCCCCGCTGCCAGTAATTTTTCTCCCAGCAGACTGCCTACGCGGCCAAAACCCACCAGCAGGGCATGATTACAGATATCCACCGGAATTTGCTTCTCTTCTTCGATAGCCTCTTCCAGAGTTTGCTCTTCCAGCGTTTCGGTTTTCGCCAGATACTTCTCCAGCAGGGTAAACAGTACGGGATTAAGCATAATCGACAAAATAGCGCCTGCCAGCACCAGGTTCTGTCCCGCCTGCGGCAGCAGGTTGAGCGCCATGCCGAGTCCGGCGAGAATAAAGGCGAACTCGCCGATTTGCGCCAGGCTGGCGGCAATGGTCAGCGCGGTTCGCGGCGAGTGGCCGAACATACGCACCAGGAAAAACGCAGCGATCGATTTACCAAAGACGATAATGGCAAGCGTCGCCAGCACCGCCAGCGGCTGTTGAATCAAGACTAACGGATCGAACAACATGCCGACGGAAACAAAAAACAGGACGGCAAAGGCGTCGCGCAGCGGCAACGTATCGTGCGCCGCCCGGTGACTCAGTTCCGACTCATTAAGCACCATTCCAGCGAAGAACGCGCCCAGCGCAAAAGAGACGTCAAACAGTTCTACCGCGCCAAACGCAATGCCTAACGCCAGCGCCAGTACGGAAAGGGTAAATAATTCGCGCGAGCCGGTGGCGGCGCTGCGGGCCATAATCCACGGCACCAGGCGGCGTCCGACCAGCATCATGATGGCGATAAACGCCACCACTTTACCAATGGTTATCCCCATATCGACTGCCAGCGAGGCTATGCCGACATCGCCTTTTTCCACCATGCCGGCAACGGCGGGCAGCAAGACCAGCGTCAGCACCATCACCAGATCTTCGACAATCAGCCAGCCGATGGCGATTTGCCCGCGCTGGCTATCAAGGAGTTGTCGCTCCTCAAGCGCGCGCAGCAGGACGACGGTACTGGCGGTAGACAGACAGAGCCCAAAAACGATGCCGGTCATTAATGACCATCCCAGCACGGCGGAAAGCGCCATACCCAGCAGCGTCGCCACCGCTATCTGAGCGACAGCGCCGGGAATGGCGATAGACTTTACCGCCATCAAATCCTTCAGCGAAAAATGCAGCCCGACGCCGAACATCAATAGAATCACGCCGAGCTCCGCCAGCTCCGGCGCCAGTTTGGTATCCGCAACAAAACCCGGGGTAAAAGGTCCCGCCAGAACGCCCGCTAACAGATATCCCACCAGTGGAGAAATACGCAATTTGTTGGCAATCATGCCGAGAATAAAAGCGAGCACAAGGCCGCCGACAATGGTGGTGATAAGCGGGGTAGCGTGATGCATTCCGTCTCCTTTGGTTGCTGGACTCCAAAACTCCGGGTAATAGTTTATGACAATTTCAATCAGGATGTTTATAAAAAATGGTTGTGTTTTATAAAAAGATACGATCTGAAGGCAAAAAGAGCACGGAACGTAAAAGTGATAAGTATGGGATGGACAAAGCAAGATGGCATCAGGATGTACAGGCGGTTAAAGCGTACCTTTAACCGCCATAAAATCACGATTTATGTCGATTATCAGGTAAGAATATGGTCAGTATCCCCAGAAGCGGCAGGAAAGCACAGATTTTATAAACTAAATAGATACTGGTATGGTCGGCAATCAGCCCCAGCACCGCTGCGCCCAGGCCTCCCATCCCGAAGGCAAACCCGAAAAACAGGCCGGAAACCATACCGATGCGTCCTGGCAGCAACTCCTGGGCATACACCAGAATGGCGGAAAACGCCGACGCTAGAATAAAGCCGATAATCACCGTTAAAATCCCCGTCCAGTACAGCGTGGCGTAGGGTAAAACAAGGGTAAACGGCGCGACGCCGAGAATAGAGCCCCAAATCACATATTTCCTGCCGATTTTATCGCCCACCGGCCCGCCGATTACCGTCCCGGCAGCCACCGCAAACAGGAAGGCAAACAGATGGAGCTGCGCGTTTTGTATTGATAATCCGAATTTTTGCATCAGATAAAAGGTGTAGTAGCTACTGATGCTCGCCATATAGAAATATTTCGAGAAAATGAGTAGCAATAACACGCTGACCGCCAGCACGACTTTATTGCGCGGCAGCGGGTTAGCGATTATCGCTTTTGGCTTGCCTTTCGCTATCCGGTGCTGGGCTGCATACCAGCGGCTGATCTGCGCCAGCACCACGATCGCCAGCAGCGCGGCCAGCACAAACCAGGCGACATTCCCTTTGCCATAGGGCGCGATAATCACGGCGGCCAGCAGCGGGCCCAATGAACTGCCGAAGTTACCGCCGACCTGGAAGATAGACTGCGCCAGACCATGACGTCCGCCGGAGGCCATGCGCGCCACGCGGGACGATTCCGGGTGAAAAACGGACGAGCCGGTACCCACCAGCGCCGCAGCGAGCAATACGCCGCCAAAACTTCCCGCCATTGCCAGCAGTACCAGCCCGCTCAGGGTAAAACACATGCCGACAGGCAGCGACCACGGCATGGGATACTTATCCGTCCAGTAGCCGACGACCGGTTGCAGCAGCGATGAGGCGAGCTGGAACGTCAGGGTGATCAAACCTATCTGGACGAAGGTCAGCGAGAACTCCGCCTGCAACAGGGGATAAATGGCTAAGATTAGCGACTGGATCATATCGTTCAGCAGATGGGAAAGACTGATCGCGCCCAAAATACCAAACGAAGTACGTGCTTTAGCGGCCGCTGCGGGCGCGCCTGCTAACGGCTGGGTTGGTTCACTCATGGCCATAGAAAGTCACTTAAATTTTATGCGATGTTGGAGATAGTAGGATGTGTAATTATTACTTGCCTAACATACCTGTGAAATGTGTTTGAAGGAAGTCTCAATTCTGAAAACATATTTGTCTATTATTGCAAGGAAAGGTAATTTCTGCGGTTGATATTGAGTCAGGGAGAGAAAGATGAAATTTTTGAAACGGGGTGTGGCGCTGGCGTTACTGGCGGCGTTCGCGCTGACGACTCAGCCTGCACAGGCTTACGAAAAAGATAAAACCTATAAAATTACTATCCTGCATACCAACGATCACCACGGTCACTTCTGGCGCAGCGAATATGGCGAATATGGTCTGGCGGCGCAAAAAACGCTGGTGGACAGTATCCGTAAAGAGGTGGCGCAAGAGGGGGGAAGCGTCCTGTTGTTATCCGGCGGCGACATTAATACCGGGGTGCCGGAATCCGATCTCCAGGATGCGGAGCCCGATTTCCGCGGGATGAATCTGATTGGCTACGACGCTATGGCCGTCGGTAATCATGAATTTGATAATCCGCTCACCGTATTGCGCCAGCAGGAAAAGTGGGCGAAGTTTCCCTTTCTTTCCGCCAATATTTATCAAAAAAGTACCGGCGAGCGTCTGTTTAAGCCGTGGGCTATTTTTACACGCCAGGATATAAAAATCGCGGTAATCGGCTTAACCACCGATGACACGGCGAAAATAGGCAACCCGGAATATTTCACCGATATTGAGTTTCGTAAACCTGCTGAAGAAGCAAAGGTGGTGATTCAGGAACTTAATATGAATGAAAAACCGGACGTGATTATCGCGACCACGCATATGGGACATTATGACAACGGCGATCACGGTTCGAACGCGCCGGGCGACGTTGAGATGGCGCGTAGCCTGCCTGCCGGTTCGTTGGCGATGATTGTGGGCGGTCACTCACAAGACCCGGTATGCATGGCGTCGGAAAATAAAAAACAGGTGAATTACGTACCGGGAACGCCCTGCGCGCCGGATAAGCAAAATGGCATCTGGATCGTGCAGGCGCATGAGTGGGGTAAATATGTGGGCCGCGCGGATTTCGAATTCCGTAACGGCGAGATGAAAATGGTTAACTACCAGCTTATTCCGGTAAATCTCAAGAAAAAAGTGACCTGGGATAACGGGAAAAGCGAGCGTGTACTTTACACGCCGGAAATCGCAGAAAATCCGCAAATGCTCTCGTTATTAACGCCGTTCCAGAATAAAGGTAAAGCGCAACTGGAGGTGAAAATTGGTAGCGTGAATGGCCTTCTTGAAGGCGATCGCAGTAAGGTCAGATTTGTCCAGACCAATATGGGACGGGTGATTCTGGCTGCGCAGATCGCGCGCACCGGCGCCGATTTTGGCGTGATGAGCGGCGGCGGTATTCGCGACTCGATTGAGGCGGGAGATATTACCTATAAAAGCGTGCTCAAGGTACAGCCGTTCGGCAACATTGTGGTGTATGCCGATATGAGCGGCAAAGAGGTGGTTGATTATCTCACCGCCGTAGCGCAGATGAAACCGGACTCCGGCGCCTATCCACAGTTCGCCAATGTGAGCTTTGTCGCCAAAGAGGGCAAGCTCACCGATCTGAAAATCAAAGGCGAGCCTGTTGATCCGGCCAAAACCTACCGCATGGCGACGCTGAGTTTCAACGCCACGGGCGGCGATGGTTATCCGCGCATCGATAACAAACCGGGATACGTGAATACCGGGTTTATTGACGCGGAAGTGCTGAAAGAGTTTATTCAGCAGAATTCACCGCTGGATGCGGCGGCGTTTACGCCAAAAGGCGAGGTAAGCTGGCTGTAGCGGTACGGATAGCCATCACTGCCTGATGGCGCGCAGCCTTAAGGCCTACGGATTATGTCTGCTGTAGGCCGGATAAGGCGTTTGCGCCGCTATCCGGCAATGTATTTTACGCAGGCTTAATCCCGACGCGCGATATCAGCGAATTTAGCACCCAGTATGGCGGCCAAATCGTCAGCCGCCAGTTCAATATCCAGCCCGCGTTTACCACCGGAAACATAAATAGTGGCAAACGTGCGGGCAGGCGCGTCAATCAGCGTGGGCAGCCGTTTCTTCTGTCCCAGCGGACTGATCCCGCCGACCAGATATCCCGTGGTGCGTTGCGCCACCATCGGGTCGGCCATATCGACCTTTTTCGCGCCCAGAGCTTTGGCGACTTTTTTCAAATCCAGCTGTCCGGCTACAGGCGTCACGGCGACGGCCAGTTGCTTCATATCGCCATTCACGGCGACCAAAAGCGTTTTATACACCTGATCGGCGTTTAGCCCGAGCTTACGCACCACTTCATCGCCAAAGTTAGTTTCATTCGGATCGTGATCGTAGGTGTGAATGTTAAACGGAATCTTGTTTTTTTCGAGTAACTTAACTGCGGGTGTCATAACGTTCCTTCTTACTACAGACGTGATTTGCCATCAGCATACGCCCGAAAGCGGACTAAAAAATAGTATAATCTTGTGCATTAGGTCTTGGCAGTTGCGGCAACTTTGAGCGACAATCTGAAGATCCGAAGCGAAAGCGTCGGGATAATAATAACGATGAAATTCCTCTTTGACGGGCCAATAGCGATATTGGCCATTTTTTTATTTCAATATTTGCGGTAGGTTGCCTTCGCCGTACAGATGTAGCGCCCCTACGGCTACCACGTAGCGTCCCGGCGGCAGTGCCAGCAGCGCGTCGCGCCAGGCTTCATTGCGTTTCACCATCAGTACATCATACAGCGGCTGGCTAAACGTTCTGGGGAGCGAAGCGCCGACGCTGGTCGGCGGCTGCTCAAGCCACCAGCCGATCATCACCTGCAAAAGCCGTGCGTTGGTGTGCCAGTGCGTCAGCGTGTCGTCGAGCAGCGCCATCCCGCCATCGGGCAGATCGCATAGTAGTTCGAGCTGGTGTTTCGCCCCTTCCAGCTCTTGCACCGGCAGCGACATTTCGCGGGCAGCCTGTAATAGCTGATAATCAATGCCATAGTCCGGGCGCAATCCCAGCCGTTGCGCCTGCGTGGCCTGTAGCACCATAGCTATCTGCCATAAAGGTTGATTATCAAAATGGATCAGCGGCATACCCAACTCGCTGACCCGTTTTTCCAGTGCGCTTAACTGCCCGGCGCTGAGACGTTCGACCAACGGCGGGCATTTGGGGAGATTGCTGAATGGCGTTTCGTTACCAGAAATATCCGCTTCAACGACCAGCGCGTCGGCCTGGCGTAGCTTTTTCACCAGCTTTGCTGGAAGAGGAGCCATATCGCGCGTTCCCATATGGATACTGCCAACCAGATGCAGATGACGACCGCCGGGCAGGGAGAGATCGATAGCAGGCCAACTATTTGGGGTACCACGCAGCGCGCGCCATAAACGTTTAAGTTGATTTAATAACTCCATACGCGCTCCCTTTGAAAAAGCTCATGCTAGCGCGTTGGAGAAAAGGGCGCAATGCGCCCTGACGGGACGTCAACGATCGGTCGGGTTATTCGCTGCCGTCGAGATAGGCCGTTCTGGCGATGGTCATTTCAAGCTGGCATTTATAAATACTGATGCGCTTTTCAGCGGGTATGGCCTCGGATTTGGCATCGCTAAGTTTGCCGCACTGCTGCTCTTTTTGGGTCACCCAGACTCGCTGCTCTTGTTTTAATGCCGTTCGGGCAGAGGCGGGTAGTGAATTCCAGACCTGATTAAGCTCGCGATCTCTACTTTCAAATTTCTTTGCTGCGATTTCAATCAGTGAGTTATTTTTTTTCTTTATAATGCTATCACCAGATACCGTCATTCTTGCCATTACATAAATAGATCGCGCCAATTTATCGGTTTTTTGCACAGAGGTGACAACAATATCTTTGTTGTTGTCTGCTAGCTGAATATTGTAGTTAACCTGTTTCCAGGTCACCGTATTGTTTATTACCTGTCCATCCCCTTGTGAAATATAGAATAGAGTATTTGGTAAGTCTTTCATTAATTTAAATAATGGCTGAGGAATACCCATGGCGACGGTAGCCGAGCAAGTTCGTAGGTTGGCATTTTCTGCTTGAGGGTTCTGCGTGATTACATCACTGAATTGAACAGGAATAGCCCGGAGTTGTTGCTCGTATTGAGTCTGGGGGATATCGAAGAAAAGCGTGGAGGGCTCTTTAATATAGTCTTGCTGTAAACGACCTAATGCTTCATTGTAAATCCATTCTTTTGCCGCCGTGACTGCATTATCGTTGCCACATTTTAACTCTGGAGTGGAATCAAATAACCCTGCATAACTGACGGCGGGAGAAAGCAGGAAAAGAAGCGTAACTGCTTTTCTAAACATAAATAACACATCCTTATGATTCAAAAAAACATTATAAAATGTTGTTTTTTATTTTTCTACAGGATGTGCGGTTAAATTTTTATATATTGATACGGTAAATTACTGATGGCTTAATAATATATCAGGCAGCTGATGCTGCCTGATATAGCGTTTTTACGCTTTCGGTTTAAAGCGCAATAGCCGGTTGGCATTGCTTACGACGGTAATGGAAGACAGCGCCATTGCAGCGCCCGCTACTACCGGGTTTAACAAGGTACCGGTAAACGGCCACAGAATACCGGCGGCCACCGGGATACCAATGCTGTTGTAGATAAATGCGCCAAGCAGGTTTTGCTTCATATTGCGCAACGTCGCGCGCGAAATGGCCAGCGCATCCGCCACGCCCATCAGACTATGGCGCATCAGCGTAATCGCCGCGGTTTCAATCGCCACATCGCTGCCGCCGCCCATCGCGATACCGACGTCCGCCTGCGCCAGCGCGGGCGCATCGTTGATACCATCGCCGACCATCGCAACCTGACGACCCTGGCTTTGCAGACGTTTAATCGCATCGGCTTTGCCATCCGGCAGAACGCCCGCAATGACTTCGTCAATACCCGCTTCTTTGGCAATCGCGTTAGCCGTCGTTGGGTTATCCCCGGTGAGCATTACCAGACGGTATCCGGCGTTGTGCAGGCGTTCAAGCGCGGCAATACTATCGCTGCGCAATGGATCGCGTACCGCCAGTAACGCCGCCGCTTTACCGTCAATCGCCAGCAGGACCGGAGTCGAGCCTTGCGAGGCCTGCGCGGTGATTTCCGCCGTCATATCATCCGTGGCGACGTGCTGTTCGTTCAGCAACGCCTGGTTCCCCAGAAGCAGTTGATGGCCTTCCGCTTCACCGCTGACGCCCAGTCCGCGCAGAGTTCTGAAACCGTTCACCTGCGGCAGTTTATCGTCGCCGGCTTTTTCCAGAATCGCATGGGCCAGCGGGTGGCTGGAGCCTTGTTCGAGCGCGGCTGCCAGACGTAATGCCTGAGCTTCCTCAACGCCGTTAAAGGTTTTTACCGCCACCACTTGCGGCTTGCCTTCCGTCAGCGTCCCGGTTTTATCAAAAACGAGGGTATCCAACGTACTGGCGCGTTGCAGGGCATCGGCGTCGCGTACCAGCACGCCGAATTCGGCAGCGCGGCCTACACCCGAAATAATCGACATTGGCGTCGCCAGGCCTAATGCGCAAGGGCAGGCGATAATCAGTACGGTGGTGGCGATGACCAGCGTATAAACAATTTGCGGCGCCGGTCCGAAGAAATACCAGATAGCGGCGCTGAACAGCGCAATGGCCACGACGACGGGAACGAATACCGCGGAGATTTTATCGGCCAGTTGGCCAATTTCCGGTTTACTGCTTTGCGCCTGGCGTACCATGCGAATAATGCGTGACAGCGTGGTATGACTGCCCACCGCGCTGGCGCGGAACAGGACGCTGCCGTCCTGGACGACGGTGCCGGCATGAACGCTGTCGCCTTCGCCTTTTTGCTGCGGAATGGGTTCGCCGGTCAGCATGGCTTCATCAAGCCACGCTTCGCCCTGGGTAATTTCGCCATCCACCGGCACGCGATCGCCGGTAGTGAGCCGCAGTAGCATCCCTGGCTGAACGTCCGCCAGCGGGACGCTTTTTTCGCCGTCTTCTGTCACGACGCGTGCGGTGGGCGGGGTGAGATCGAGTAATTTTTCCAGCGCTTTTGAGGAACGCTGACGGGCGCGCGCTTCCAGCATGTGTCCGAGATTAATCAGACCGATAATCATCGCGCTGGCTTCGTAATAGAGGTGCCGTGCTTCCATCGGGAACCACTGCGGCCACAGGTTGACGCTCATGGAGTAGAGCCAGGCGACCCCGGTGCCGAGCGCCACCAGCGTATCCATCGTCGCCGTGCCGTTCAGCAGGCTTTTCCACGCGTTACGGTAAAAGTGACCGCCCGCAAAGACCATCACCGCAAGCGTGATCAGGCCAATAGCCAGCCACAGGCTGCGGTTGTCGCCGGTCACCATCATGTTATCGCCGATCATCCCCCAGACCATGACCGGTATACCGACCGCCAGGGCGACGATGGCCTGCCAGCGAAAACGTTTCATGGTGGCGATGGCGGTTTCCTGCTGGCGCTCGCGGCGTTTGATGTCATCTTCAATCGCCTCTGCGCCGTAGCCGGCTTTTTCCACCGCCTGCACTAAATCAGCGGCGGACGCGCTGCCCATCACCAGCGCAGTGCGTTCCGCCAGGTTTACCCGTGCCTGCGTGACGCCCGGTACGCTTTGTAGCGCATGTTGTACGCGGGTGACACAACTGGCGCAGCTCATGCCGCTTAACAGCAACTGTTGGCTTTCTTCATCGGCCGTCGCTACCGGAAGCTCATGAGGAACCGCTGCCAGTGCTTCCGACGGGATTGATGACTCTGTCAGCGGTTTAGCCTTTGGGTGGCTTAACGTCGCGCCATACCCGGCTTGTTTGATGGTTTCAATTAACGCATCCGCACTGGCGGTACCGGTAACGTGCGCTTCGGTTACGGTGACGTCCGCCAGCTCAACATCCGGACGTTGTTCAAGACTTTCTTTCACGCGTTTAACGCAATGACCGCAGGACAAACCGTCCAGGGTCAGGTCGATAGTTTGAGACATAGTAAAAACTCCTTTATGATTGGTCATCAATTCATTGACCTTAGTAATCGTAGTGACTCACTGTGATAAAGGTTAAACCTTCCAGCAAGGTTAAGGTCAAGGGGGAAATATGAATATTAGCGATGTGGCGAAAAAAACCGGTTTAACCAGCAAAGCCATTCGGTTTTATGAAGAGAAAGGGCTGGTGACGCCGCCATTACGTAGCGAAAATGGTTATCGCACCTACACGCAGAAGCATTTAAACGAGCTGACGTTGCTGCGACAGGCGAGGCAGGTGGGGTTTAATCTGGAAGAGTGTGGCGAACTGGTCAATCTGTTTAACGATCCGCGACGCCATAGCGCAGATGTGAAAAAGCGGACGCTGGAAAAGGTCGCAGAGATCGAGCGCCATATCAGCGAGCTGCAATCAATGCGCGATCAACTGCTGGCGCTGGCGGAGAGTTGTCCCGGCGATGACAGCGCCGACTGCCCGATTATTGATAATCTTTCCGGCTGCTGTCATCACAAGGCGCAAAAGCCACGTTGATTAAACGGCGCGAATGCGTAGGGTGATGCCTTCTACGGCGATCACTTCGACATGCGTACCTGCGCGCAGGTCTTCGTCAGCGCATACCGGCCACGAGCTGTCGCCGACACGCATATGACCCCGTCCGTTCACTAACGCGGCATCAAGCATAAACCGGCGGCCTACCAGTTGTTGTCCGCGTTGGTTAAGGCGGCTGTTGGTCGGCTTCTGTTCCCGCACGCGACGCGCCAGCCAGCGCCACCAAAGCCAGGCCGCCAGCAACGTTAAGGCCGCAAACAGCACGCCCTGCCATTCCCAGCCGAGCGGTAAGAGCCAGACGGTTAAGCCGGTAATCACTGCCGCCACGCCGCTCCACAGCAAATAGCCGTTACCGCCGAGCATTTCCGCAGCCAACAACAGGCCGCCGAGGCTAAGCCAGAAGATATGCGGATGCACCAGAATCATCGCTATCATGCTTTTTTCCGTTCGCTGGCGCTGTCCTTAACCAGCTCGCTGATCCCGGCGATAGCGCCCATCAGACTGCTGGCATCCAGCGGCATCATGACCACTTTGCTGTTATTCGCCGAGCCGATTTGCTGTAACGCTTCGGTGTATTTCTGCGCCACAAAGTAGTTTATCGCCTGAATATCCCCGGCGGCGATGGCTTCAGACACCATCTGCGTAGCGCGGGCTTCCGCTTCGGCGGAACGTTCGCGCGCTTCCGCCTGCAGGAAAGCGGACTGACGTTCGCCTTCGGCTTTCAGAATCTGCGACTGTTTTTCCCCCTCGGCTTTGAGGATTTCCGCCTGACGTACCCCTTCGGCCTCAAGGATATAGGCGCGTTTGGTACGTTCCGCTTTCATCTGGGCGTTCATAGAGGAGATCAATTCCGCGGGCGGGCGGACATCGCGAATTTCGATACGGGTAACTTTAATTCCCCACGGATTGGTGGCTTCATCGACAATATGTAGCAGCCGCGTGTTGATGCTGTCGCGCTGGGAGAGCATTTCATCCAGCTCCATCGAACCGAGCACCGTACGGATATTGGTCATGGTCAGGTTAATGATCGCCAGTTCCAGGTTACTGACTTCATAGGCGGCGCGCGGCGCATCGATAACCTGAATAAAACAGACCGCATCGATAGTGACGTTGGCGTTATCTTTTGAGATCACCTCCTGCGACGGAATATCCAGCACCTGCTCCATCATATTGATCTTGCGGCCAATTCTGTCCATAAACGGTACAACAAGGCTTAATCCCGGCTGCAGGGTTTTGGTGTAACGTCCAAAGCGCTCCACCGTCCACTGGTATCCCTGCGGAACGATTTTGACGCCCGCGCCGACGATCACCAGCGCGACGAAAATGAGAATAGGGATAAGAATGAGCATAGCTAAACCTCCTGTTGCGTTGTCCATAAACCGATTTTGCTGACGAATTAAGCGAATTATACCTGATTCAGTAAAGCATGTTCCCCCCTTATTAATTACAGGGATACACTATCGCTATAAAAATATGAACAACGGATGCGCAATAAATGACAGAACGTAGCATGTTGCTTGAGTTAAAGCAGGTCGGTTACCGGACTGCGACGACAAAAATAGTGAATAACATCAGTTTTACGCTGCAACGCGGCGAATTTAAGTTAATTACCGGTCCTTCTGGCTGCGGAAAAAGTACGTTGTTGAAAATGGTGGCCTCGTTAATAAGCCCTGATATCGGCGTGATTCTTTTTGAGGGGCAGGATATTACTACTCTGAGTCCGGAAGACTATCGCCAGCAGGTTTCTTATTGCGCTCAGACGCCAGCGCTATTTGGCGATACGGTTTACGATAACCTGATTTTTCCCTGGCAAATTCGCCATCAGCGCCCGCAGCCGACAGCCTTCGCAGACGATCTGGCGCGTTTTGAACTGCCGGAAACGATTCTGCAAAAACCGATTGCCGCGCTTTCCGGCGGGGAAAAACAGCGTATTGCTCTAATTCGTAATCTACAGTTTCTGCCGAAAATACTGTTACTCGACGAAATAACCAGCGCGCTGGATGAACATAACAAACGGAATGTGAATGATATTATTCATCGCTATGTTCGCGATAAGCAGGTCGCTGTCTTGTGGGTAACGCATGATAAAGATGAAATTCAACACGCGGATAAGGTGATAACGTTAACGCCATCTGCCGGAGAGATGCAGGAGGCGCGTTATGAACGAGCATAATATTACCAATACCTCGCTGGCGTTATCGATGCTGCTGGTGGTGGTCGCGATGCTCATCAGTCACAAGGAAAAGCTGGCGCTGGAAAAAGATATTCTGTGGAGCGTATGCCGGGCGGTGATACAGCTCATTATTGTCGGCTATGTACTGAAATACATCTTTGGCGTTAATCATGCCGCCCTGACGCTACTGATGGTGCTGTTCATCTGTTTTAACGCCGCCTGGAACGCGCAAAAGCGCAGTAAATATATCGATAAGGCATTTCTCTCCTCGTTTATCGCCATCACCGTCGGCGCCGGACTAACGCTGACGGTACTGGTGCTTACCGGTTCGATTGAATTTGCGCCGATGCAGGTGATTCCCATCGCTGGCATGGTCGCCGGTAATGCGATGGTAGCGGTAGGGCTGTGCTACAACCAACTGGGGCTACGTTTTCATAGCGAGCAGCAGCAAATACAGGAAAAGTTAAGTTTGGGCGCAACGCCGAAAATGGCCTCCACCGGGCTTATCCGCGATAGCATCCGCGCATCGCTTATCCCGACGATCGACTCGGCAAAGACCGTTGGGCTGGTGAGCCTGCCGGGGATGATGTCCGGGCTGATTTTTGCCGGGATCGATCCGGTAAAAGCGATTAAATATCAAATTATGGTAACGTTTATGCTGTTGTCGACAGCCAGCCTGTCTACCATCATTGCCTGCTATTTAACCTACCGGAAGTTCTATAATTCGCGTCATCAGTTGGTAGTGATGCCGCTCAAGAAATCATGATAGTTGCCGGATGATGGCGCAAGCGCCTTATCCGGCCTGAGGACGACAGGTAGGCCAGATAAGCGCGCCATCAGGCAAGAGAGGATTAATACAGTAGCGCGTACAACTGGCGGCGGTATTTCGACGCCAGCGCATCGCCGGTGCCGAGCGCGGCAAGGATCTCCTGGAAGGTTTTGCGCGTCTGTCCCTCGGCGGCGGCAAGATCTTTTCTCAGATGGCTGAACAGCAATTCCAGCGCTTCTTCATTACGTCCGACCTGGTGCAACTGCAACGCCAGTTGCGTTGCCAAAGCCGCATCCTGCGGATTCTCCGCGACTTGCTGCTGAAGTTGCTGAATTTCCGGCGTATCCGCCGCCTGTTTAAGCAGTTCGATCTGCGCAACCAGCCCCTGATAACGGGTATCCTGATCCTGTAGCGGTATAGTTTTTAACACCGCTTCGGCCTCTTCAGAGCGGTTCAGCGCAATTTGCGCTTCCGCCAGTAACAGGCCAATCTCACTGTTCTGCGAAGAGAGCTGCCAGGCGTCTTTGAGCAACGGCAGCGCGTCAATGTAGTTGCCCTCCTGCATTAACTGCATCGCTTGTTGCGCTTTTAGCTCTTCTTCACGCGGCAGTACTTTATCCAGCAGAGCGCGAATTGCCTCTTCCGGCTGCGGCCCCTGGAAACCATCGACCGGTTGGCCATTCTGGAACAGATAGACTGTCGGGATGGCGCGCAGCCCAAACTGAGCGGCGATCATCTGTTCGGCGTCGCAGTCCAGCTTTGCCAGAATAAACTGACCGTGGTACTGGGCAGCCAGACTTTCCAGCACTGGCGTTAATTGCAGACAGTGTTGGCTGCGTTCAGACCAGAAATAGAACAGTACCGGCGTGGTCATGGACTGTTCTAAGGTCTGCTGCAGGTTGGATTCATTAATATTGACAATGTTCTGTACGGACATGGCGTCGCTCTCTTTTGTCTGTGTCACGTTTACATGGGGGCTGACGGGCGCGCTTCAACTCAGCTTTGTAAAATTTTATCCAGCATCCGGCCCGGCAATATGCGTTTCAGCGCCATCACCGCCCAGGTGACCAGCGTAACGGGATAGCGCAGCCTGGGTTTATCGCTTGCAAAAGCATGACGTACTTTCGCTACTACCGCGTCAGGATCGCGGGTGAAACGTGCGGCGATGCCGGGATTTTCTACCGGTTTATCACGCTGCGTCTGGTTAACGTTATCGGTAAAACGGGTACGAATCGGCCCCGGTTCTATCAGGCTCACTTTAATGCCTGTGTGCCGTAGCTCCATACGTAGCGCGTCAGACCAGGCTTCGAGCGCATATTTGCTGGCGGCGTAAGCGCCGCGCCCTGGGGTGGAAATCAGCCCCATTACCGATGAGGTCATCACAATGCGTCCTTCGCCATGCGGCAACATGGCGGGAAGTAAGCGCATAGTAAGCTGATGCGCACCGAAGAAATTACTGGAAAACTGTTGCTCCATCTGCTCACGGCTGATGGTGGAAAGGGGGCCATATACGCCGTAGCCGGCATTGTTAAAGATCCCATACAGACGATTATCGGTCAGGGCGATCACTTCATCGGCGGCACGATCCACGCTTTCAGGGGAGTCGAGATCGATCAACACGCCGGTAAATCCCATACTGTTCATCCGGGCGACATCATCAGGTTTGCGGCAGCCCGCCAGGATTTGAAAGCCCTGGCGTTTAAGTTCAAGCGCGCTGTCCAGACCGATTCCGCTGGAACATCCTGTTATTAAGACCGATTTTTGCATAACTTTACCTGTCAGGATCTCCGTTGATTTAAGAGTCGTGTTTAACTATATCCGTCATACTTCAAGTTGCCTGTGCGTTCGTTTACTCCAGTCACATAGGTATCTGTGCTCCTGGAAATTCTCTTACGTGCCGCCTTCATGCAACTCGAATGATTCAGGAGAGAAAAGGGGTCAACTGCTTCGCCATCCAGTCAGCAATAAACGGCTGGGCGTCGCGGTTGGGATGAATACCGTCATCCTGCATCCACTGTGGTTTCAGATATACCTCTTCCATAAAAAACGGTAACAGAGGAATATCGAACTCTTTGGCGAGCTTAGGATAAATGGCGCTAAAGGATTCATTATAACGGCGACCGTAGTTAGCGGGCAGATGAATTTGCATCAGTAACGGTTGGGCATCGGCGGCTTTCACCGTCTGAATGATTTTACGTAGCGTCTGTTCGGTTTGCGCAGGCGCAAAACCGCGTAGGCCATCGTTGCCGCCAAGCTCCACCACTACCCAGCGCGGGTGATGCTGTTGCAACAGCGCCGGCAAACGCGCCAGTCCCTGCTGCGAGGTATCACCGCTTATACTGGCATTAACGACCGACGTTTTGTTTTGCCATTTATCATTAAGGAGCGACGGCCATGCCGCGCTGGCGGCCATACGGTAACCGGCGCTGAGGCTATCGCCCAGAATTAATAAGGTGTCTGCGGCGGCGGCACGGAAAGTTAACAGGATCAAAAACAGGAAGGGCAAATGCCAGCGGAAAACAGTGTTGAAGTTCATCGTCTCAGGAAGTCCGTCGGTCAGGGTGAGCATGAGCTTTCCATCCTTACCGGAGTTGAACTGGTTGTCAAACGCGGCGAAACCATTGCGCTGATTGGCGAATCAGGATCGGGAAAATCTACGCTGCTGGCGATTCTCGCCGGACTGGATGACGGCAGTAGCGGAGAGGTCAGACTGGTCGGGAAACCGCTTCACCAGATGGACGAAGAGGCGCGGGCGCAGCTTCGCGCTCAGCATGTCGGTTTTGTTTTTCAATCCTTCATGCTTATTCCTACGCTTAACGCGCTGGAAAACGTTGAGCTACCGGCCCTGCTACGCGGTGAAAACAGCGGTCAGAGTAAGGCGGGGGCGAAAGCGCTGCTCGAACAACTGGGACTGGGAAAACGGCTTGACCACCTTCCGGCACAGCTTTCCGGCGGCGAACAGCAGCGCGTAGCGCTGGCGCGCGCGTTTAACGGGCGTCCTGATGTGCTGTTTGCCGATGAGCCGACGGGCAACCTTGACCGTCAGACCGGAGATAAAATCGCCGACCTGCTATTTTCGCTTAACCGCGAGCACGGCACCACGCTGATTCTGGTGACGCACGACCCGGCGCTGGCGGCGCGCTGCGACCGGCGGCTGCGGTTGGTCAACGGTCAGTTACAGGAGGAGGCATGATAGCTCGCTGGTTCTGGCGCGAATGGCGCTCGCCGTCGCTGATTATTGTCTGGCTGGCGTTGAGTCTGGCGGTGGCCTGCGTACTAGCGCTCGGCAGTATCAGCGACCGGATGGAAAAAGGGTTAAGTCAGCAAAGCCGCGAGTTTATGGCAGGCGATCGGACGCTGCAAAGTTCGCGGGAGGTACCGAAAGCCTGGCTTGAAGAGGCGCGTAAACGCGGCCTTAACGTGGGCGAGCAGTTAACCTTTGCGACCATGACGTTTGCCGGCGATACGCCGCAACTGGCCAGCGTGAAGGCGGTAGATAGCGTTTATCCGATGTACGGCGAATTGCAAACCTGTCCTGACGGAGTGAAACCGCAGCCGGGTAGCGTACTGCTGGCGCCGCGTCTGATGGCGCTGCTTAATTTGAAAACGGGCGATACCATTGATGTCGGCGACGTGACCTTGCGTATTGCCGGTGAAGTGGTGCAGGAGCCGGATTCCGGATTTAACCCTTTTCAGATGGCGCCGCGTCTGATGATGAATATGGCCGATGTGGCAAAAACCGGTGCGATACAGCCGGGGAGCCGCGTGATGTGGCGGTATAAATTCGGCGGAACGCCGCAACAGCTTACTGGCTATGAAAGCTGGCTGTTACCGCAGCTTAAACCGGAACATCGCTGGTACGGACTGGAGCAGGATGACGGGGCATTGGGGAAATCGCTCGAACGTTCGCAGCAGTTTTTGCTGCTTTCGGCGTTATTAACGCTACTGCTGGCGGTAGCTGCCGTCGCGGTGGCGATGAGCCATTACTGCCGTAGCCGCTACGATCTGGTGGCGATTTTAAAAACGTTGGGCGCGGGCCGGGCCCAGTTGCGTAAACTTATTATCGGACAGTGGTTGATGGTGCTGGGGCTTTCCGCCGTCACGGGAGGCGCGATTGGGTTACTGTTTGAAAACATATTGCTGGTGCTGCTAAAACCGGTACTGCCCGCCGATTTGCCGCCCGCCAGCCTGTGGCCCTGGCTGTGGGCGCTGGGCGCGATGACGGTCATCTCTCTGCTGGTCGGTTTACGGCCTTATCGATTGTTGCTGGCGACCCAGCCGCTACGGGTGCTGCGCCGCGATGTTGTCGCTCGCGTCTGGCCGTTAAAAATTTATTTGCCTGTCGCCTGCGCCGTCGTGGTGGCGCTGCTCGCCGGATTGATGGGCGGAAGTATGCTGTTGTGGGCGGTTCTGGCGGGCGCCGTGATACTGGCGCTGCTGTGCGGTCTGGTGGGCTGGATGCTGCTTAACGTGCTGCGCGGCATGACGTTGACGTCGCTACCGCTGCGTCTGGCCGTCAGCCGACTTCTGCGTCAGCCGTGGTCAACGTTGAGTCAGCTTTCGGCGTTTTCGCTTTCGTTTATGCTGCTGGCGCTCTTGCTGGTGCTGCGCGGCGACCTCCTTGATCGCTGGCAACAGCAGCTCCCGCCGGAAAGTCCGAACTATTTCCTTATCAATATTGCTTCAGAACAGGTTGCGCCGCTGAAAGCCTTTTTGGCAGAACATCAGGTGATTCCGCAGACGTTTTATCCGATTGTGCGGGCGCGGTTAACCAGGATAAACGGTAATCCGACGGAAGGTCAGCAGGATGAGTCGCTCAACCGTGAACTGAATTTGACCTGGCAGGATACGCGCCCGGCGCATAATCCGCTGGTCGCCGGTCACTGGCCGCCAAAACCGGGCGAAGTCTCTATGGAAGAGGGGCTGGCGAAGCGGCTGAACGTCAAACTCGGCGATAGCGTAACCTTTATGGGCGATACCCAGGCATTTAGCGCTAAAGTCACCAGCCTGCGTCAAGTGGACTGGGAAAGCCTGCGGCCCAACTTTTTCTTCATTTTTCCTTCCGGGGCGCTGGACGGGCAACCGCAAAGCTGGTTGACCAGTTTTCGCTGGGAGAATGGCAACGGCATGTTAACGCAGCTTAACCGCGAGTTTCCTACCGTCAGCCTGTTAGATATCGGGGCGATCCTGAAACAGGTGGGACAGGTGCTGGAGCAGGTCAGTCGGGCGCTGGAGGTGATGGTTGTGCTAGTCACCCTCTGCGGCATGTTGCTATTACTGGCCCAGGTACAGGTCGGGATGCGTCAGCGCCATCAGGAGCTGGTGGTGTGGCGCACATTAGGAGCCGGAAAGAAACTGTTGCGTACCACACTCTGGTGCGAATTCGCCATGCTGGGGTTAGTTGCCGGGCTGGTCGCCGCGATTGGCGCGGAGACGGCGCTGGCGATCTTACAAATCAACGTTTTTGATTTCCCCTGGGAGCCGGACTGGCGTTTATGGGTCGCACTGCCGTTTTGCGGCGCGCTGCTGCTTTCCGTATGCGGCGGCTGGCTTGGCGTTCGTTTGCTGAAAGGCAAAGCGCTATTCCGACAGTTTAGCGGATGATTCATGATGTGAATAATTTCGCGCCGGTTTTTAAAACGGCGCGTACTTTATTTAGTCGCACAAATTGCTAACTCCTTGATTTTTAGTAGCACAAATCATTAAAAAATACACAACACGTAAGGTTTTATAACGGTTATTATTTGCCTGCTAAATGATTTGGATTGGCTATCTATCAAGGAAAATATAATGACAATTAAAATAACAGCGTTGGCGGCATCGATCGGCGCGGCAATGGCTTTCATGCCTTTCGCCACTCAGGCGGAAATCACCGTTTTAAAACAAGATCCCCAGGCGGGTAATCCACTCAGCCGACTCAATTTCACCGTTGGCGGGAGTATTCGTCCGCAGTTCCAGAATATGACCGGCAATGACGGCGCGAACGGTTATAAACGTAATGGTTTTGATGGCGGGACGCGTTTCCGCTTCGCCGCGGATTATTATCTGTTTGATGATATCAGTTGGATTAGCTATTACGAGCTGGGCGTCAATATCCCTGCGGTATTTGACTGGGATAACCATTATGCGAAGGGCGCGACTGATACCACTCGCCGTATGCTGTATACCGGCTTCAAGAGCGCGACGTGGGGAACGCTGACCTTCGGTCAACAGAACAGCATTTATTACGATGTGGTGGGCGTAAAAACCGATATCTGGGATTACGACATGATAGGTCAGGCGCCGGGCAACGGGATTAACGGCGACTACGATGGTTCTTACCGCACGCGTAAGTCATTGAAGTATAAGAAAAGCATTGGCAATGTCGATCTCTACGCGTCTTATCTGTTCAGCGACGATTATAATGCCAATAACGGCCTGAATTACAAACGTAAAGGCGGCGGTTCTTTAGGCGCGGATTACCATCTCACCGACGATCTGACCTGGGGGACGGCATGGAACTATACCCGTGCGGAGATGCGCGGCAACGGCAATAAAACTTACGATCAAAATATTGTCGGTACCGCGTTAAGCTGGACGCCGGAAAACTGGACTATCGCCGCAGGCGGCGGTTGGTATCAGAACTTTATGACGACCAAAAAAGTATCTGTGAATGATTACTTTGCCGGCGATGCGTGGGGTCTGGAATATTTTGTCGGTTACGCTTTCCCGATTGGTCAGTATGCCGTGAAAGCTATTCAACCGTACTTTATGGGCGACCGCATTGAATATGTGAATGGCCGCGACTATCTGCGTACCGATAACGGCGTGGGGATCACCTTCCAACTGGATTATGGTTTCCGCGTTGATTATGAACATGTTTTCACCTCCAGCACTGACAATCTGGGCGATATGAACCTGGTGCGTCTGCGTTACGATTTCTAAAGCGTTTTCCTGTGCCGGATGCTGGCGTTAAGACCTCTTATCCGGCATTTCCCTTTACGCCATTCCCGCCTGACACACGCCTGAGCGCCTGCCTCGTACATTTAACGACACACCAGGAAACATCATGAAATAATTTCAAGGACAGCAGGCTGTGATCTGTGTCATGTTAAGAAATAGCCTTTCGTTTGGGCCAAAACAGACGATGCCGCATGAACGGCATCCGGCACAGCATCACACTATTTAAAATGGAGAAATTATGGGATTGCGTCAGAGTTTACGCATTGCGGCCAGCACGCTATTACTGGCCTGCGGATTACAGTTTGCCCATGCCGATAGTTCCCCGCAAACGATCGTATTTGGCGTCGCGCCAGGGCCGTATGGCGACATGGTGAAGCAGGCGATTGCGCCGACATTAAAAGAAAAAGGGTATAAGGTCGTGGTGCGCGAGTTTAGCGACTATGTCCAGCCCAATATGGCGTTAGCTAACGGCAGCATCGACGCCAACCTCTTTCAACATACCCTCTATTTTGACAAATTCACCGCTGACAAAGGGCTGAAGCTCAGCAAACTTATTGTGGTACCGACCGCTGGGATGGGCTTCTATTCACGTAAAATCAACAGTCTGGATGCGCTTAAAAAAGGGGACATTATTACTCTCTCCAACGATCCGACTAACCTGGCGCGCGGCCTTCGCTTCCTGCAATCGTTGGGGCTCATCACGATTAAGGACAATATCGATCCGACCAAAGCCTCTGAACGAGATATCGCCAGCAATCCAAAAGGACTGGTTTTCAAACCGCTGGAAGCCGCACAGCTACCGCGCACGCTGGATGGCGTGACCGGCGCGCTGGTTAACGGGAACTTTGCGGTGGCGGCAGGACTGGATCTCTCCAGCGCGATTAAGCAGGAACACCTGGATGAGAATCTGAAAAATATCATTGCGGTACGCAGTGAAGATGCCGATAAGCCGTTTGCCAAAGATATTGTCGAGGCGGTGAAATCGCCGGCTTATCGCGCGGTCATCGACGATCCAAAGAATATTTATAGCGCCTTCCAGAAACCGGAATGGATGACCGCGACACCCTGATCGCAGCGGTAGCCATCCCCAATTTCTGAGGTGAATATGATTGAAATAGAAAAAGTCTGCGTCGATTTTACCGCCGGTCGCGGTACCCCCACGCGCGCGGTGGATGATGTGAGCCTGCATATCGCCGCGGGCGAGATTTTTGGCATTGTCGGTACCAGCGGCGCAGGAAAAAGCACTCTGCTGCGTACCCTGAACGCCTTAACGCGTCCCAGCCAGGGGCGCGTCAACGTCAACGGCGTGGAAATTTCGGCGCTGGACGGAAAAGCGTTACGTCAGGCGCGGCAGCGTATTGGTATGATTTTCCAGCATTTTAACTTAATGCATACCCGGACAGTGGCGCAAAACGTTGCGTTTAGCCTGAAAGCGGCTGGCTGGGAACGCAGCAAAATCGCGCCACGGGTGGCGGAAATTTTAACGCTGGTGGGCCTTGCCGATAAAGCGAACCGTTTTCCGGTACAGCTCAGCGGCGGGCAAAAACAGCGGGTGGGGATAGCGCGCGCTATCGCTAACCATCCGGATGTGTTGTTGTGTGACGAACCAACTTCCGCTCTGGATCTGGAAACTTCCGCCACGATTCTGGCTCTGCTCAGACAGATCAACGCACAGCTCGGGATTACTATTGTGCTGATCACCCATGAAATGAACGTGATCAAATCTATTTGCGATCGCGTGGCGGTGATGTCGGGCGGTAAGGTTGTGGAATCGGGCGAGGTGTTTGATGTGTTTGCCCACCCGCAACACGCTTTCACACAGCAACTGGTGTCTCATACCCTTAATTTGACCCTGCCGGAACGTTTACGGGAACACCTGCCCGGGCAGTTGCTGAAAATTTTGTTTATCGGCGATTCGGCGGAGCAGCCGGTACTGTCGGAGGTGGCGATCAAGTTTGGCGTCGCGGTCAATATCCTGCATGGCAAGATTGAGTATATCGGCGAACGCGCGTTGGGCATTCTGGTGGTGCAATTAACCGCGCCGCATAATCCAACGGCGGTGGCCGCCGCCGTGGAGCATATCCGTCAACGTACTGCACAGGTGGAGGTGATCCGTGGATGATTTATTGCCGGATTTAACGCTGGCGTTCAATGAAACTTTCCAGATGTTGAGTATTTCAACGGTGCTGGCGATTCTTGGCGGTCTACCGCTCGGTTTTCTGATTTTTGTCACCGATCGTCATCTGTTCTGGCAGAACCGTTTTATTTATCTCGTCGCCTCGGTTCTGGTGAATATTATCCGCTCGGTGCCATTTGTTATTTTACTGGTGCTGTTACTGCCGCTAACGCAGCTTTTGCTGGGCAATACCATTGGCCCGATTGCAGCCTCCGTCCCGCTGTCGGTGGCCGCAATCGCGTTTTATGCACGCCTGGTAGATAGCGCGCTCCGTGAAGTCGATAAAGGGATTATTGAGGCGGCGCTGGCATTCGGCGCTAGTCCGATGCGTATTATCTGTACCGTACTGTTGCCGGAAGCCAGCGCAGGGCTGCTGCGCGGCCTGACGATTACATTGGTAAGCTTAATCGGCTACTCGGCGATGGCCGGGATTGTCGGCGGCGGCGGGGTAGGCGACCTGGCGATTCGCTATGGCTACTACCGTTACGAAACCGAAGTGATGGTTGTTACCGTGGTGGCGTTGATTGTGCTGGTTCAGGTCGTTCAGATGCTGGGCGACTGGCTGGCAAAACGTGCCGACAAGCGCGACAGACACTAAGCCGGCGTCAGCCGGCAATAAAAGTAAGCTATTGCGCTTTTAGCCAGTTGGCAACGTCTTGCCATGGGCCGCGAAAAACGATATTCGCGGCTTTTTTCTCCAGTTGATAGCGATACATTGGGTCGTAATATTCGTTAAGTAGCGGAACCAGCCATGCCATATGGCCGTCGGTGCTGCCGCTGGATAATTGCTCTGCCAGCGCCCTATCCAGCGTGTCCGTCAGTTCGGCAAAGCGTTGCAACCCCAGACGGCGGCGAATAGCGAACAGTCCATGATGAAGATATTCACTATACGCCTGCCAACCGGCTTCATCGTCGTAGGCGTGGGTGAAGTCGTGATGCATACGGATGAAATACTCTTCACGCAGTCGTTCCAGACGAAGCGCAAACGGATCTTCCACTACCGCAATGGGGGCCTGCGCCATTCTTTCGCGTAAACACTCAGGCAGATGGTTGGCGCCGATCGTTCGCCCTTCATCTTCCAGTACCCACCTTTTTAGCGTCTGACGCGCGTTAATTTTCAGCAATTCAACGGCAAGTTTGTTTTCAAAACTGGCCTGGCTGAGCTGGGGGTTCAGCGTGCGGCCAAAAGAGGAGCCGCGATGACGCGCAAGACCTTCCAGATCCACGCCGTTGGGCTGTTGTCGCACCAGTTGCGTTTTGCCGCTGCCCGTACAGCCGCCAATTAAAAGTATCGGTTTTTGCGCCAGTTGCCAGGTCGCCTGAATTGCTGTCTGGCGCAGCGCTTTATAGCCGCCTTCAATAAGCGGGCAGTCAATCCCTGTTTCTTGCAGCCAACGTTGTACGATATGTGACCGCTGACCGCCGCGCGCGCAGCACAGATACCCGTTGGGGAAACGTTGATACGCGGCTTTCCAGGCCTCAAGCCGCTGCTGGCGAATGTCGCCGCAAACCAGCCGATGCCCCAACGCTAACGCCGCATCCGCGCCCTGACGTTTGTAGCAGGTGCCGACGGCGGCTCGCTCGTCATCCATCATCAATGGCAGGTTGATAGCGCCCGGCATGGCGCCCTGTTCAAACTCAATCGGCGCGCGTACATCAATTAAAGGCGTATCGGCAAGGAGGATCGCGCGATAGTCCTGTGCTTTTTGTCTGTCTTGCATAACGTAAAACGTAACCTCAAATCATCCCTTGCGTTATTTTACGCGCCAATTCGCAAAGTGGCTTGATTTTTAACAGCGTACGGTATTGAAAATGGATAAAAAACCGGCTATTTCGGGTTGCCGTTGGGTAAATAATTTCACAATGTCTTCTACCGCTTTGCCTCCGCCAAATTTATGCCAGGCGAGGCTTAACGGTGAGGGCGGACGCATCGTAGGGATGGTACAGCTTACCAGTTCGTTTTTGTCGATCAGCGTTTGACAAAGCGGCTGCGGGACAAAACCGATACCGACGCCTGCCAGATGAGCGGCGATTTTGGTTTCCATATCAGGCACGATAATTTCCTTCTGCCCCGGAAGGCGCCAGGCTACCCGCTTGGTCAGCGTACGTGCGCTGTCTTCGATATTAATTGCCGGGAAACGGCGCAACTGCGCTTCTGTTAGAGGCCCGCTGACGTGAGCTAAAGGATGATCCGCAGACATCACAAAACGCCATTGTACGGAACCTAAAGGGTCGAGCATAAAGGTATTAGCCAACGGCTCGGTGCCAGTTACGCCAATCGCCAGCGAAAAACCTTCATACAGGAGCGAATCCCAGACGCCCATATAAATTTGCCGGGAAAAGTGAAACTGAGTGAAAGGGTAACGCGCATTAAGCCACGATAAGAGACTGGCGACCGCTTGCGGGCTATAGAGCAGGTTATTCACCACAATATTGACCTGACGCTCTACGCCGTCGTTAACCTGGCGTAGCTCGTCAGGCATGCTGTCCAGCCACGCAAGCCAGTCTTTTGCCTGAGAGAGAAGGTGAGAGCCCGCCGCCGTCAACGAGACGCTTCGCGTTGTGCGAAAGAACAGCCCTACGCCGGTATTTTCCTCCAACAGTTTGATGCGGTAGCTAATGGTTGCCGTGGTTTTACACAGGCGCTCCGCCGCTTTGGAGAAACTCCCCGTTTCGGCAACGCTGATAAAGGTACGCAGTGTTTCCGGGTCAAACATCGTCAGACGCCTCCTTACGATCCTGATAAAACCAGAATTGTTTTCCTATGATTTTTAAGTAGTTTTACATAATAGCCATGTTTGATTTGTGGTCTAAATCTACTTTTGGAAAAATATTCCAACTTTTATGTTGATGTTAAATCCCGAAGGTTTTAGATTGCATGGTATTGAAACCGGACAGAGTCCAAACCGCGGTTAAACGGAATCGAGCTACAAGGGAAAAATAATGAAACTTGAGGTATTACCGTTAGATCAGAAGACGTTCAGCGCCTATGGCGATGTTATTGAGACGCAGGAACGTGACTTTTTTCATATAAACAACGGGTTAGTTGAGCGATATCACGACCTGGCGAAGGTTGAAGTTCTGGAGCAGGATCGCACGCTGATCAGTATTAACAGGGCGCAACCGGCCGCGATGCCTATTGTGGTACATGAACTGGAACGTCATCCTTTAGGTACGCAGGCGTTTGTGCCGATGAACGGCGAGGCTTTTGTCGTTATTGTCGCGCTCGGCGATGATAAACCCGATCTCTCCACGCTGCGGGCGTTTATTAGCAATGGACGGCAGGGCGTCAATTATCACCGTAATGTATGGCATCACCCGCTGTTTGCATGGCAGACGGTTACCGATTTTCTGACGGTGGATCGCGGTGGCAGCGATAACTGTGATGTTGAAAGTATCCCGACACATGAACTCTGTTTTGCGTGACGCTATTGGCCTTCTTGCATAAGATGAACATATTGTTCATTGTTTATGCTCATATTTTGGGCCGGAGTTAACGTAAATATGACGGAAGTAAGACGACGCGGCAGGCCAGGACAGGCAGAGCCGACTGCGCAGAAAGGCGCTCAGGCGCTGGAGAGGGGCATAGCGATATTGCAATATCTCGAAAGAAGCGGCGGCAGTTCATCAGTTAGCGATATTTCCGGCAGCCTGGATTTACCGCTTTCTACGACGTTTCGCCTGTTAAAGGTACTGCAAGCGGCTGATTTTGTGTACCAGGATAGCCAGCTTGGCTGGTGGCATATTGGTTTAGGCGTATTTAATGTGGGCTCTGCGTATATTCATAATCGCGATGTCCTCTCGGTGGCCGGACCCTTTATGCACCGACTTATGCTGCTTTCTGGCGAGACGGTCAACGTAGCGATTCGCAACGGTAATGAAGCGGTGTTAATCGGTCAAAAGGAGTGCAAATCGATGGTCAGAATGTGCGCGCCCTTAGGGAGTCGTCTGCCGTTACATGCTTCCGGCGCCGGAAAAGCGCTGCTTTACCCGCTCACCGAAGAAGAGCTGGTGGGGATCGTCGTCAATACCGGTTTGCGGCGGTTTACGCCGACCACTCTGGTGGATTTACCTATCCTGCTTAAAAATCTGGAGCAGGCGCGTGAACAGGGCTACACCGTCGACCAGGAAGAACATGTTGTCGGGCTGAATTGTATCGCCTCCGCTATCTATGACGATGCGGGCAGCGTGGTCGCCGCTATCTCAATATCGGGACCGGCTTCCCGGCTGACGGAAGATCGCTTTATCAGCCAGGGTGAACTGGTACGGGATACCGCGAAAGACATCAGTACGGCGCTTGGGCTAAAACCCCCTGTAGCCTGAGCCGCATCCCGCTCGCTGGAGCGGGACTTTTTTAAAATTTTTAAAAGTTGGAAACTTTTTCCAATAAAAAGAGGTAGCAATAAAATGGCAAAAATGAGAGCCGTGGATGCGGCAATGTATGTGCTGGAAAAAGAAGGTATCACCACAGCATTCGGCGTTCCTGGGGCTGCAATCAACCCCTTCTATTCTGCAATGCGTAAGCATGGAGGCATTCGCCATATACTGGCGCGTCATGTGGAAGGCGCTTCACATATGGCTGAGGGCTACACACGTGCGGCGGCAGGTAATATTGGGGTTTGCCTGGGCACTTCCGGCCCGGCGGGAACCGACATGATCACCGCGCTCTATTCCGCTTCTGCCGACTCTATCCCGATTTTATGCATTACTGGTCAGGCGCCACGAGCGCGTCTGCACAAGGAAGATTTCCAGGCAGTCGATATTGAAGCGATTGCAAAACCAGTCAGCAAGATGGCAGTGACGGTTCGTGAGGCGGCGCTGGTGCCGCGCGTATTACAGCAGGCTTTTCATCTGATGCGCTCAGGCCGCCCAGGTCCTGTGCTGGTTGATTTACCGTTTGATGTCCAGGTTGCGGAAATCGAATTCGATCCGGATATGTATGAGCCGCTGCCGGTATATAAGCCAGCCGCCAGCCGCGTACAGATTGAAAAGGCGCTGGAGATGCTGATTCAGTCCGAGCGTCCGGTAATTGTCGCGGGCGGCGGGGTTATTAACGCCGACGCCGCGCCACTGCTGCAGCAGTTTGCCGAACTGACCAGCGTACCGGTGATCCCTACTCTGATGGGCTGGGGCTGTATCCCGGACGATCACCCCTTAATGGCGGGGATGGTCGGCCTGCAAACGGCGCATCGCTACGGCAACGCCACTCTGCTGGCATCTGATATGGTTTTTGGCATCGGTAACCGTTTCGCCAACCGTCATACGGGGTCCGTTGAGAAATATACTCAGGGGCGAAAAATCATCCATATCGATATTGAACCGACGCAAATTGGCCGCGTGTTGTGCCCGGATCTGGGCATCGTTTCGGACGCCAAAGCGGCGCTAACGTTGCTGATCGATGTCGCGCAGGAGATGCAAAAGGCGGGGCGTTTGCCATGCCGGAAGACCTGGGTGGACGAATGCCAGCAGCGTAAACGGACTTTGCTGCGTAAAACCCACTTTGACAACGTGCCAGTGAAGCCGCAGCGCGTCTATGAAGAGATGAACAAAACCTTTGGTCGCGATGTGTGCTATGTCACCACCATTGGATTGTCGCAAATCGCGGCAGCGCAGATGCTGCATGTGTTTAAAGACAGACACTGGATCAACTGCGGCCAGGCGGGGCCTCTTGGCTGGACAATCCCGGCGGCATTAGGGGTTTGTGCTGCCGATCCGCAACGCAATGTGGTGGCGATTTCCGGCGATTTCGACTTCCAGTTCCTGATTGAAGAGTTAGCCGTCGGCGCGCAGTTTAACATTCCGTATATCCATGTGCTGGTTAACAACGCTTATCTTGGTCTGATTCGCCAGTCGCAACGCGCATTTGACATGGACTACTGCGTACAGCTCGCCTTTGAAAATATCAACTCCAGCGAAGTGAATGGCTATGGCGTTGACCATGTAAAAGTGGCGGAAGGGTTAGGCTGTAAAGCAATTCGTGTCTTTAAACCGGAAGATATTGCGCCTGCATTTGAACAAGCCAAAGCGCTAATGGCGCAATATCGCGTTCCGGTGGTGGTGGAAGTCATTCTGGAACGCGTAACCAATATTTCCATGGGCAGCGAACTGGATAACGTAACCGAGTTTGAAGAGGTTGCGGATAGTGCGAAAGATGCGCCAACAGAAACCTGTTTTATGAAATATGAGTAAGGGAGGTAATCGATGTTACGTTTCTCTGCCAATCTTTCTATGCTGTTTACGGAATATGATTTCCTGGAACGCTTTGATAAAGCGGCGTTGTCGGGATTTCGCGGCGTGGAATTCATGTTTCCCTACGATAACGACATCGAAGTGTTAAAACGTAAGCTCAGGGATAATAATCTGGAACATACGTTACATAATTTACCTGCTGGCGACTGGGCGGCTGGCGAACGTGGAATTGCCTGTATTCCTGGGCGCGAAGAAGAGTTTCGCGATGGCGTAGCGGCCGCAATCCGCTATGCACGTGCGTTAGGCAATAAGAAAATAAATTGTCTGGTGGGTAAAACGCCGTCAGGATTCTCCGCAACGGAGATCCACGACACGTTGGTTGAAAACCTGCGCTATGCGGCAAATATGCTGGCGAAAGAAGACATTTTATTACTTATCGAACCTATTAATCACTTTGATATGCCGGGATTCCATCTCACCGGCACTCAACAGGCGTTAGCATTAATTAAGGATATCGGCAGTGATAATATCAAAATTCAGTATGATATTTATCACATGCAACGCATGGAAGGGGAATTAACGCAAACCATGACGGCATGGGCCGATAAAATAGGCCATTTACAGATTGCTGATAACCCGCGTCGCGGCGAGCCGGGGACCGGGGAAATCAATTATGACTTTATTTTTAATGTCATTAAACAGTCTGATTATGATGGCTGGGTTGGCTGTGAATATAAACCACTGACTACCACGGAAGCGGGATTATCGTGGATTAATCAGTACCGTTAAAACGCAGAATAATTCGGGCAGCGCTTTTTTTTCCACTGTGTTGGAAGGGGATTGTGTTGCCTGAATCTGGAAACACCGAAAGCAATAAAAGAGGTTGTATATGAAACTGGGATTTATTGGCCTGGGAATTATGGGCTCGCCAATGGCTATCAATTTGGCACGCGCCGGTCATCAATTACACGTTACGACTATTGGTCCGGTCGCGGACGAACTGCTCTCGCTGGGGGCGGTAAATGTTGAGACTGCACGTCAGGTAACTGAATTTGCAGACATCATCTTCATAATGGTGCCGGATACGCCGCAGGTTGAAGACGTGTTATTTGGCGAACACGGTTGCGCCAAAACATCGCTTCAGGGAAAAACCATCGTCGATATGAGTTCTATTTCTCCTATCGAAACCAAACGTTTTGCCCAGCGCGTTAATGAAATGGGCGCTGATTACCTGGATGCCCCGGTTTCCGGGGGAGAAATCGGGGCGCGTGAAGGCACTCTGTCGATTATGGTCGGCGGCGAGCAGAAAGTCTTTGACCGCGTTAAACCGCTCTTTGACATCCTGGGAAAAAATATCACCCTGGTGGGCGGCAATGGGGATGGGCAAACCTGTAAGGTGGCTAACCAAATTATTGTTGCGCTGAATATTGAAGCGGTTTCTGAAGCCTTAGTGTTTGCTTCAAAAGCAGGCGCCGATCCGGTACGCGTGCGCCAGGCGTTAATGGGCGGGTTCGCCTCTTCACGCATTCTGGAAGTTCACGGCGAGCGCATGATCAACCGGACGTTCGAGCCTGGTTTCAAAATCGCGCTTCATCAGAAAGACCTTAATCTTGCATTGCAAAGCGCAAAAGCGCTGGCGCTGAATTTACCGAATACGGCGACCTGCCAGGAATTATTCAATACCTGTGCGGCAAATGGCGGGAGCCAGCTTGATCATTCGGCAATGGTACAGGCGCTGGAATTAATGGCCAATCATAAATTGTCCTAATTATGTGTATCGCTGCGGCTGCAGCGATACCTGTTCACAAGGAACACTCTGTAAAGGTGAAGAACATGAGTGAAACTAAAAAATCCGGGATTGATTACTGGAAACAAATTGTTGTCGTAATGAGTCTGGGCTGGGTAGCGATTTGGATCTATCGCACCGTGCTTACGCCAATTTATCCAGAAATTCAGGCATCTTTAGACAATGTAAGTAATGCAGAAATAGGCGCCATTGCAAGTTTTTACTTTTTTGCTTACTGCAGTATGCAAATCCCTTGCGGAATATTGGTCGATAAATTCGGTCAAAAAATCATGCTGATGGCCGGATTTACGCTTTTTATTATTGGTACACTCTGTATCGCGAAAGCCAATGGCCTGACCATGATCTATATAGGGTCGCTAATGGCAGGTGGCGGATGCGCTTCTTTCTTTAGCTCGGCTTATTCACTCTCTTCGGCAAACGTGCCGCAGGCCCGTCGGGCATTAGCCAACGCGATTATCAACAGCGGGTCGGCTATAGGGATGGGGATTGGCTTAATCGGTTCCAGCGTATTAGTAAAAAACATGAGCATGGCCTGGCAGAATGTACTGTATATCGTGGCCGCGATATTAGTAATCATGCTGTGCGTTTTTACGCTGGTCATTCGTGGTAAAGCCAAAAGCGACTCTGCGCAAGCGGAAAAGCAAACCCAAACCGTTATGGAAGATGAGAAACGCGCGCCTTTATTCTCTGGTTTATTGTGTAGCGTTTACTTCCTCTATTTCTGTACCTGCTACGGTTATTATTTGATAGTGACCTGGCTGCCCTCTTATCTACAGACTGAAAGAGGATTTGATGGCGGAGCTATCGGGCTGGCATCAGCGCTGGTGGCGGTAGTTGGCGTACCGGGGGCGTTATTTTTTAGCCATCTGTCAGATAAATTTTGTAACAGTAAAGTTAAGGTTATTCTCGGTCTGGAAATTGTGGCGGCAGCAATGTTGGCGTTTACGGTTTTGTCCCCGAATACCACGATGCTGATGGTCAGCCTGACGCTATACGGCTTGCTGGGGAAAATGGCGGTAGACCCGATCCTGATCTCCTTTGTATCTGAACAGGCTTCGGCAAAAAGTCTGGGAAGAGCTTTCAGCCTTTTTAACTTCTTTGGCATGAGTTCAGCGGTTGTCGCCCCAACGTTGACCGGATTTATTTCGGATGTAACGGGGTCGAAAGAGATCAGTTTTGTGATTTCAGCATGTTTAGTGGTCACCGGAACGCTGATCTTT
The DNA here is from genome assembly GCF_046552235.1 of Salmonella sp. SAL00670. Classification (NCBI taxonomy): domain Bacteria; kingdom Pseudomonadati; phylum Pseudomonadota; class Gammaproteobacteria; order Enterobacterales; family Enterobacteriaceae; genus Salmonella; species Salmonella sp. SAL00670. The sequence goes on along the minus strand of NZ_JBGDUO010000003.1, from coordinate 277,637 downwards.
GCTGTCGTCACTTTATATAAAAAGAAAGCAACGCAACGTATTGCTTCAGCTTAAAAATAATTATATCTACTAATTCTTTATTTTATATTTATTTGTTCCTCATAGCTAAACCCATAACAACGTTATCCGATGCGTGAAAAGAGGGATTTATGGAACATCAAAGAGAGCTATACCAGCAGCGCGGTTATAGCGAAGACTTATTACCTAAAACAGAAACCCAACGAAACTGGAAGGCATTTAACTATTTCACCTTATGGATGGGATCTGTACATAATGTGCCAAATTACGTTATGGTCGGCGGTTTTTTTATACTGGGGCTATCAACATTTAATATCATGTTGGCCATTATTATCAGCGCATTATTTATTGCGGCGGCGATGGTAATGAATGGCGCGGCAGGCAGCAAATATGGCGTTCCTTTTGCTATGATATTGCGAGGTTCTTACGGCGTCCGCGGCGCGCTATTCCCTGGATTATTGCGAGGGGGAATCGCGGCAATTATGTGGTTCGGCTTACAGTGTTACGCGGGATCGCTGGCATTTCTTATTTTGATTGGGAAGATCTGGCCAGGATTTCTGACATTAGGCGGAGATTTCAAGCTGCTGGGTCTTTCACTGCCAGGACTAATTACTTTTCTAATTTTTTGGATTATTAACGTTGGCATCGGTTTTGGCGGTGGTAAAGTATTAAATAAATTTACCGCTATCCTCAATCCATGTATTTACATTGTCTTTGGCGGCATGGCTATTTGGGCAATATCGCTGGTCGGCATTGGCCCGATTCTGGACTATCTGCCTTCAGGCGTGCAAAAAGCAGAGCACAGCGGCTTTCTGTTCCTGGTGGTGATTAACGCCGTAGTCGCCGTCTGGGCTGCGCCAGCAGTGAGTGCGTCCGATTTCACGCAAAACGCGCATTCATTTCGCGCTCAGGCATTGGGACAAACGCTGGGGCTTATCGTAGCGTATATATTATTCGCCGTAGCCAGCGTGTGCATTATTGCCGGAGCCAGTATTCATTATGGTATGGATACCTGGAACGTGCTGGATATTGTGCAGCGCTGGGACAGCCTGTTTGCTTCATTCTTTGCGGTGTTGGTGATTCTGATGACGACAATTTCAACCAACGCCACCGGTAATATTATACCTGCGGGGTATCAAATTGCGGCGCTTGCCCCGACAAAGCTTAACTATAAAAATGGCGTAATGATTGCCAGTATTATCAGTCTACTGATTTGCCCATGGAAATTAATGGAGAATCAGGACAGTATTTATCTGTTCCTCGATATTATCGGCGGTATGCTTGGCCCGGTAATCGGCGTAATGTTAGCTCATTATTTTGTGGTAATGCGTGGAAAAATTAATCTTGATGAGCTGTACACCGCCAGCGGTGATTACAAATATTATGATAATGGATTTAACCTGACTGCATTTTCAGTCACCCTGGTCGCAGTTATTCTGTCATTAGGCGGCAAGTTTATACCATTTTTGGAGCCTTTATCCCGCGTGTCCTGGTTTGTAGGCGTAATAGTTGCGTTCGTTGCTTATGCGCTATTGAAGAAACGCACGGGTTTTGAAAATACAGGAGAGAAAAAACTCGCAGGTTAAATATTGAAAAAGCATTAAGCGTATTTAATGAAGTGTGCGCTATTTAAAAACTATCTGTATCCATACAAGGAGTTTGTTATGTCTTTTGATTTAATTATTAAGAACGGTACTGTCATCTTAGAAAACGAAGCGAGAGTTATCGATATCGCCGTCCAGGGCGGAAAAATCGCCGCGATTGGCGAGAACCTGGGGGAAGCGAAAAATGTGCTGGATGCGACGGGATTGATCGTTTCGCCGGGCATGGTTGACGCGCATACCCACATTTCTGAACCGGGCCGTACCCACTGGGAAGGCTATGAAACCGGTACCCGCGCGGCGGCGAAAGGCGGTATTACCACGATGATTGAGATGCCGCTCAATCAGCTGCCGGCGACGGTCGATCGTGAGACGATTGAACTCAAGTTTGACGCGGCAAAAGGTAAATTGACCATCGACGCCGCGCAGTTGGGCGGTTTGGTTTCTTATAACCTGGATCGGCTTCATGAGCTGGACGAAGTGGGCGTTGTCGGCTTCAAGTGCTTTGTCGCCACCTGCGGCGATCGTGGCATCGATAATGATTTTCGCGACGTTAATGACTGGCAGTTTTACAAAGGCGCGCAGAAACTGGGGGAAATGGACCAGACGGTACTGGTACATTGCGAAAATGCTCTGATTTGCGATGAGCTGGGCGAGGAAGCTAAACGCGAAGGACGCGTAACGGCGCATGATTATGTCGCCTCACGTCCGGTATTTACTGAAGTGGAAGCCATTCGTCGCGTGCTGTATCTGGCGAAAGCGGCAGGTTGCCGTCTGCACGTTTGCCATATCAGCAGCCCGGAGGGGGTAGAGGAAGTAACGCGCGCGCGTCAGGAAGGTCAGGATGTCACCTGTGAATCGTGCCCGCACTATTTTGTCCTCGATACCGATCAGTTCGAAGAGATTGGCACCCTGGCAAAATGTTCTCCGCCAATTCGCGACCAGGAAAACCAGAAAGGGATGTGGGAAAAACTGTTTAACGGCGAAATCGACTGCCTGGTATCCGACCACTCTCCATGCCCTCCGGAAATGAAAGCAGGCAATATCATGCAAGCATGGGGCGGAATTGCCGGACTGCAAAACTGCATGGACGTCATGTTTGATGAAGCGGTGCAAAAACGCGGTATGTCGTTGCCGATGTTTGGCAAATTAATGGCGACCAACGCCGCCGATATTTTTGGTCTGAAACATAAAGGACGTATTGCCCCCGGCAAAGATGCTGACCTGGTCTTTATTCAGCCTGACAGCAGCTATGTTCTGAAAAATGAAGATCTGGAATATCGCCATAAAGTCAGTCCGTATGTTGGCCGTACTATTGGCGCGCGTATTACCAAAACGATTTTGCGCGGCGATGTTATTTATGACATCGAGCATGGCTTCCCTGTGCCGCCAAAAGGTCAGTTTATCCTTAAACATCAGCAGTAATCCGGTGTGATTTAATGCCCGTCGTCACGACGGGCATTCTCTATTTTAAGGTGTGGATATGTTCCCTGTTATTAACCGCGAAAGTGTGTTGTCCGGCTTTCAGTGGTTTTTCTTTATTTTCTGTAACACGGTTGTGGTTCCCCCTACCTTGCTATCCGCTTTTCATCTTCCCGCTGATAACCTGTTAATGCTCACACAATACGCTTTTTTGACCACCGCGTTGGCCTGCCTGGTTCAGGCATTTTGCGGCCATCGCCGTGCCATTATGGAAGGGCCGACAGGGCTGTGGTGGGGCGCTATTCTTACGATTACGCTTGGCGAGGCGTCTCGCGGCACGCCGCTGAACGATATCGCCTCCAGCCTGTCGGTCGGGATCGCGATCTCCGCAATGGTGACGATATTTATCGGCATTAGCGGGTTAGGACACCGTCTGGCTCGCCTGTTTACGCCGGCGGTAATGGTTTTTTTCATGCTGCTTTTGGGCGCGCAGCTGACCTCAATATTTTTTAAAGGCATGCTGGGGCTGCCTTTTGGCATTGCCGATACCAGCGCCAGAATCAAATTGGCCCCCTTTGGGCTGGCGGTCGCGGTGATGTGTTTTATCCTCGCGATGATTATTTTCCTGCAACAGCGTATCTCCCGTTACGCGTTACTGGTAGGGACCGTGGTCGGGTGGGGGCTATGGCGGTTATGCTTTCCTTCATCACACTTACCGCCGGGTGAATTAAGCTGGCGATGGTTTCCTCTGGGCAGCCACGGCACGCTGATGCCGGGTATTATTGTGACGGCGGTGATGACGGGGTTAGTCAACATCAGCAACACTTACGGCGCCATCCGCGGTACCGATATCTTTTATCTGCATCAAGGGTCGGGCAGTTCTCGTTATCGCCGAAGCTTTATGATTTCCGGACTGATGACGTTAGTGACGGTGCCTTTCGCGGTCGTGCCTTTTTCGCCTTTTGTATCTTCCATTGGTTTATTAACGCAAACCGGCGACAGTTCTCGCAAATCCTTTATCTGCGGTAGCGCGCTGTGTCTGCTGGTTGCCATTATAACGCCGTTAACCCGCTTATTTTGCGCTATTCCACTGGCGATCAGCAGCGCCGTTATGCTGGTCTCTTATTTACCTTTACTTTATTCCGGTTTGGTTTTTAGCCAGCAAATTACGTTTACCGCGCGGAATATTTATCGCCTGGCATTACCGCTTTTTGTCGGCATTTTTTTGATGGGGCTTCCTCCGGTCTATTTACAGGATCTTCCACTGATGATTCGTCCTCTGCTTAGTAACGGATTACTGGTGGGAATCTTACTGGCAGTGCTTATGGAAAATCTTATTCCGTGGGAACGCATTAAATAACATGAGAAAACAAGGAGACATGATGAAGATTGTAATTGCGCCAGATTCATTTAAAGAGAGCTTAAGCGCTGATAAATGCTGTCAGGCTATTAAAGCGGGATTTTCAACCGTATTTCCTGATGCGCGCTATGTCTGTTTACCGATCGCCGATGGTGGAGAAGGAACCGTGGACGCGATGGTGGCAGCGACCGGCGGGAAACGGGTTTCTGTGGACGTTAGCGGGCCGATGGGGGAAAAAGTAAACGGATTTTATGGCCTGACCGGCGACGGCAAAACGGCGATTATTGAAATGGCGGCGGCGAGCGGATTGATGCTGGTGGCGCCCGAGGCGCGTAATCCGCTGCTGGCATCCAGTTTCGGCACCGGCGAATTGATTCGTCACGCCCTGGACGCGGGGATTCGCCATATTATTCTGGGTATCGGCGGCAGCGCCACGGTGGATGGCGGAATGGGAGTAGCGCAGGCGCTCGGTGTGCGTTTTCTGGACGCGCAAGGAACGCCGCTTGGCGCCGGAGGTGGCAATTTATCGCGCCTGGCGAGCATTGACCTGCAGGGGTGCGATCCGCGAATTTCAGAGTGTCGTATTGAGGTCGCCTGTGATGTTGATAACCCGTTGGTGGGGCCACGCGGCGCGGCGGCGGTATTCGGTCCGCAGAAAGGGGCGACGCCTGAAATGGTTGAGACGCTGGAAAATGGATTACGTAATTATGCCCGTGTTTTACATGCCCTGACCGGACGCGACATGTCTCAAATACCGGGCGGTGGAGCGGCCGGAGGAATGGGGATTGCTGCTATCGTCTTCCTGGAAGCGGAAATGAAGCCCGGTATTGAGATTGTTATGCAGGCGGTGAAGCTGGAGGAGGCGGTAAAAGAGGCCTCGCTGGTGATTACCGGAGAAGGGCGAATCGACTCGCAAACGGCGGGAGGAAAAGCGCCGATAGGCGTCGCGTCAGTGGCGAAACGGCATCATGTCCCGGTTATCGGCATTGCCGGCGTACTGGGCGACGGCGTGGAAGTGGTCCATCGCCACGGTATTGATGCAGTATTCAGTATTTTGCCGCGGCTGGCGCCTTTGCCGGAAGTTCTGGCGAACGGTGAACAAAATCTCTACCACAGCGCCTGTAATATTGCCCGCGTCATCAAACTTGGCCAGGACATCGGGACTCGTTAAGCATAAAAAAAGCCACGGTTCTCACCGTGGCAAAATCCAACATAGCTAAATTAAAAATAATCAGGAGGGCTGTCCGCCGTTAAATCATAACGTCGCGGTTACAGTCTTTGGAGTAGATGTAGCTGAATGCTTCGCCACGACCTACACCGTATCCGGCCTGCAGGGAATAAGCGCCCATGAAGATGTAGTCGCCTTTTTTCACCGGCACCCAGTTGTTGTCGAGGTTATAAACCCCCTGGCCGGAAAGGATATAAGCGCCATGTTCCTGGACGTGGGTTTCAATATAGCCGTGGCTGGCGCCCGGTTCGAACGACAGAATATGCATATTCATATCGAAGCCCAGCTCTTTAGGCAGGAAATCCAGCAGAATAACATCTTCCATGCCTTCATAATGAATACGCTCCAGCTGGCTGGCATTGCCGGAAACCAACCACGGGGCATGCCCCTCGACAGGAGTATAGCGGCGTTTATATAAAAATAGCTGGCTGTCTTCCGTTTGAGCGTTGCTAAAGGTCATCATCTCGCCCGGTGGACAATAGAGGTATCCGCCCTGAGTTAAAGAGAATGTTTTTCCTTCTGCTTTAGCTTCAATATTTCCCGCAATGACATAGAGAAAAGTTTCAATCCCCTCGCCGCCAAAGCCCTGCTGGTTGCCGCCATTCTGATGTAAGGTGACCAGATAATCGACGAAAGAAGCACCCAGCTTCGGCGTCGAAAGGATGGTGACGTCACAGTTTTCAAAGCCGGGAATAATATTTTTCACCAGACCGTCCGGCGTTAAGAGCGCATAGTTACCGTGTTTCACAATGGCGCGGTTCGCCAGTAAATCATCGCGGTAACCCGTGACGTTATTCAGATATCCCATTGATGGCTCCTTATTTTTGCCAGGCAAGTTGATGCAGCATTAATGCCAGAGTTTTGACCCCTTCAGCAAGGTCATTAATGTTGGTACGTTCCGCCGGGTTATGGCTGATACCATTAATGCTGGGGACGAAAATCATACAGGTAGGGACGCGCGGCGCGAAAATTTGCGCGTCATGACCTGCGCCGCTATGCATTATGCGATAGTTCAGTTGTTCGGTTTCACACAGCCTGGTGAGGGCCGCGACCAGTTCGGCGTTCATCGGCACCGGCGCTTCGTCCATCCACAAATCGATATCGATGCTGATATCCATTTCATCGCAGATGGCGCGCATATCGTTTTCCAACTGTTCGGTAAATTCGCGAAGTACCGCGGCGTCCGTATGCCGGCAATCGATTGTAAATGTGGTTTTTCCAGGGACAACATTGACCGTATTCGGCTGCGGCTCAACTTTGCCGAACGTTAATACCAGGGGATCGCCATGCTGTTTGGCTTTTTCAATGGACTGACTGCAAATACGACTGAAGGCGTGCACCGTATCGCGACGATAGCCCATTGGCGTTGTGCCTGCATGGTTGGACTCGCCGTTGAGCGTCACCGTGTAGCGACGTTGCCCGACGATGGCGTTGACGACGCCAATCGACTGTCCGTTGCTCTCCAGAACGCAGCCTTGCTCAATATGCAATTCAACAAAGGCGCGGATATCGGTTCGCGCAGCGAGCGGCGCGGCGGGAAGGGTAAATCCGCACGCCTGCATAGCGTCGACAAAGCCTGTGCCTTTGGCGTCCTGGATATGGCGTACCTCTTCAGGATTCGCCAGGCCAAAAATGTTCTTGCTGCCCCAAAAAACGTAAGGGAAACGGCTGCCTTCTTCCTCTGCCATTGACACTACTTCGACGGTGCGCAGCGGCGCGCCGTAGGTCGCTTTTAGCCAGTCGAGCGCCAGCCAGGCGGCAAGCGCGCCGAATTGTCCGTCCAGATTGCCGCCGTTGACGACCGTATCAATATGCGAACCGCTTAAAATCACCTGCTCCGGAAATTGTGTGCCGCAAAGGCGGCCATATAAATTTCCGACGTCATCAAAGCGTGTTTCCAGACCGCTTTCTGCCATTCGCTTTTTAAATTGCTGCTGTGTTTCCAGCCACTCAGGCGAATAAAGTAAACGCGTCATTCCACCCGTAGGATCGGCTCCAATGGAAGAGAGCCAGGGCAATGTTTCTTCTATCGCGTGGCGAAAATGCTTTATCATAGAAAATTCCTGTTTCAATAATTATTGGGCAAAGGGATTTTTTGTTTCGTATGACTTGAGATAGAGGGCATCGGAAATCAGATATTGATAAATATCATCAACAATATCGATACCATTCATATCGGCATTTTTCTGTTTAATATCCTGATCCTGTCCAGGATAATAAACCTGTTTAAAACCGGGGGCGGGCTTCACGGAATTGAGTTCCTGCATAGTCTGACTAATATGTTTGCGGAATAATTCACAGGAAGAAAAGAACGCCGGATTAATGACCAGATGAAGTTGTCCTAAATTGCGTCCGGCGTGTAAATCTTCATACATCGAACTGACCTGGCGGCCAAACGGCAGCCCCAGCAGAATACCGGACAGAATATCGATCATCATCATCAGGCCGTAACCTTTCGGGCCTGCGGCGGGTAATAACGCATTGACGGCAAAAGGATCCTGTGTCGGCGCGCCATTTTTATCAACGGCCCAACTCTCCGGAATGGACTCATTGCGGGACCGTGCATCGAGGACTTTTCCCCAGGCCTGCACGGTGGTGGCCATATCAAAGGTAATGATGTCATCGCCTTCGCCCGGCGCGGCAAAGGCCAGCGGATTAGTGCCATAGTAAATATCCGCCCCGCCAAACGGCACGACCATAGGATCGGACTGACAGATAGACAGACCAATCAGGCCTTCGCGAGCAGCCTGGCGGACGAAATAAGAGATGGCGCCGCTATGGCCCATTCTGCTAATGCCGACAACCGCGACGCCATTTTTTTTGGCTATTTCAATAGCATGCTCCATTCCCATTTTGGCTGCGACCTGTCCGGCAGCATTATCGGCATGCAGTATCGCCGTACAGGGACCGGTATTCTCAATGCGGAACGTCGGCTCCCGGTTGGTGCCGCCTTTTGAAATTCGTTCGGCATAATATTCAACGCGTACGGCGCCATGTGAGTGAATACCTCTGGCATCTGCATAAACCAGTACGTCGGCGACGATGGCGGCGTGCTCACGTTTTAGTCCGGCTTTATAAAGCTTATTTTCGATAAGCTGATGGAGTGTTTCCCGACTGATTTTCATCTGTCTTCCTTTTTAACGACGGTGTGAAGCATGACTGCGATTAACATACCGGGAAAATAAAATGATTATGTGATCCAGACAGGCAAAAAAATATAATTAGAATTTATTTGATAATCAGGCGGGTTTTATCTTTTTGCTTAAATAAAAAGCTTTTTTAGAAAATCATAACTAATCCTTTAGCCGTTGTTTGAATTCTTTTGTTAATAAATTTGATGTGACGTTAATCACTCTATTTACCCTCCCGGATATATACCGTGAAGCGCACATTAACACTGCTCGTGCAATTGCAATGGGTGCAATTATTAAGGAGTTGTTATGATCCACGCCTTTATTAAAAAAGGGTGTTTTCAGGACTCTGTCAGCTTAATGATTATTTCTCGAAAGCTGAGTGAGTCCGAAAATGTTGATGATGTATCGGTAATGATGGGAACGCCTGCGAATAAGTCGCTGCTGGAAACTACCGGTTTCTGGCATGACGATTTTCATGGCGCTACGCCCAATGACATTTGCGTGGCGATTCGTACCGAAGCGGTAGATGACGGCATTACGCAGGTGATTGTGCAACAGCTCGAAGAAGCATTGCAGCAGTTGGCGCAGGGAAGCAGCGGTAGCCAGTCGTTAATCCAGGTCAGACGCTGGGAAAGCGCCTGTCAGAAACTGCCAGAGGCGAATCTGGCGCTGGTATCGGTGGCCGGCGAATATGCGGCGGAACTGGCGGAGCAGGCGCTGGATCGTTCGTTGAACGTGATGATCTTCTCCGATAATGTCACGCTGGACGATGAAATCAGACTAAAACGCCGGGCGCGTGATAAAGGACTGCTGGTCATGGGGCCGGATTGCGGCACCGCTATGATCGCCAATACGCCGCTGGCTTTCGCTAACGTCATGCCAGAGGGCAACATCGGGGTGATTGGCGCTTCCGGCACCGGTATTCAGGAGCTCTGTTCACAGATTGCGCTGGCGGGGGAAGGGATTACCCATGCCATCGGGCTTGGCGGACGCGATTTGAGCGCCGAGGTCGGCGGGATCAGCGCGCTAACGGCACTGGAGATACTCAGCGCGGATGAAAAGAGCCAGGTGCTGGCCTTTGTCTCCAAACCGCCTGCCGATGCGGTTCGCCAGCATATTATCGCGGCGATGAAAGCCACCGGCAAACCCGTTGTAGCGCTGTTCTTAGGGTTTTCCTCCCCCGTTGCGCGTGAGGAAAACGTCTGGTTTGCCTCGACGCTGGATGAAGCCGCCCGACTGGCATGTTTATTGTCTCGCGTGACGTCGCAGCGTAAAGAAATGGTTTCAACAGGCGGCGTGATTCGTGGTCTCTATACCGGCGGAACGCTGGCGGCGGAAGCGGCGGGGCTGCTGGCCGGCTATCTGGGCGTCGCGACGGATACGGAACATCACCATGGCATGATGCTTGACGCTGACGGCCACCAGATTATCGATCTGGGCGATGACTTTTATACCGTTGGGCGACCACATCCAATGATTGACCCGGCGTTACGTAATCAGCTTATCGCCGGGCTTGGCGCACAGTCGCAGGTACGCGTGTTATTAGTGGACGTCGTTATTGGTTTTGGCGCGACCGCCGATCCCGCCGCATCGCTGATTCAGGCCTGGCAGAAGGCATGTGCCGCACGCGCCAGCGACCAGCCGCTGTTCGCCATCGCAACCGTCACCGGAACGGAACGCGATCCTCAGTGCCGCTCGCAACAAATCGCCGCGCTCGAAGATGCCGGCATCACGGTAGTGGATTCTCTTCCCGAAGCCACTCTGTTGGCCGCGGAACTGATTCGACCCACTCTTTCTTCCACTCATCCATCAGCTCCCCGGTTACTGGAAGCGGTAGCGGTGATTAATGCCGGGTTATGTAGCTTCGCGCTGGATTTACAGGCTGCCGGTATGCCCGTGGTGCACTACCAGTGGGCGCCTGTCGCTGGCGGTAATAAAAAACTGGCTCGTCTGTTAGAACGTTTGCAATAAGGGGTTCCCATGTTTACATCAGTGGCGCAAGCCAACGCTGCAGTCATCGAACAAATTCGTCGCGCACGTCCGCACTGGCTGGATGTGAAGCCAGCTTCTTCATTAATTAGCGTGCTCAATCAGGGGAAAACGCTTCTTCATGCCGGCCCGCCGATGCGCTGGCAAGAGATGACCGGCCCGATGAAAGGCGCCTGTATCGGCGCATGCCTGTTTGAAGGATGGGCCAAAGATGAAATGAGCGCGCTCGCGCTGTTAGAGCAGGGAAAGGTCAACTTTATTCCCTGCCATCACGTTAACGCCGTGGGGCCGATGGGCGGTATTACGTCAGCCAGTATGCCGATGCTGGTCGTGGAAAATATCACCGACGGCAATCGCGCGTACTGCAATCTCAACGAAGGGATCGGCAAAGTGATGCGTTTCGGCGCCTATGGCGAGGATGTTCAGCAACGTTTGCGCTGGATGCGCGATGTGCTGATGCCGGTATTAAGCGCGGCGCTGGGACGTCTGGAGCGGGGGCTCGACCTGACCGCAATGATGGCGCAGGGCATTACGATGGGAGATGAATTCCACCAGCGCAATATCGCTTCTTCCGCATTGCTGATGCGCAAGTTGGCGCCGCATATCGCCCGTCTGGAACATGATAAGCAGCAGATAGCGGAAGTGATGGATTTTCTGAGCGTCACCGATCAATTCTTCCTTAATCTGGCGATGGCCTACTGTAAAGCCGCCATGGACGCGGGCGCGCAGATTCGCGCCGGCAGTATTGTGACGGCGATGACCCGTAATGGCGATATGTTTGGCATTCGGGTTAGCGGTCTGGGCGACCGTTGGTTCACCGCGCCTGTTAATATGCCGCAGGGGCTATTTTTTACCGGTTTTTCGCAGGATCAGGCCAACCCGGACATGGGCGACAGCGCCATTACTGAAACGTTTGGTATTGGCGGCGCTGCGATGATTGCCGCGCCTGGCGTAACGCGTTTTGTCGGTGCCGGGGGAATGGAAGCGGCGAAATCTGTTTCTGAAGAGATGGCTGAAATTTATCTCGAACGCAACATGCAGCTACAAATCCCCGGCTGGGATTTTCAGGGGGCCTGTCTGGGACTGGATATCCGCCGCGTGGTCGAGACCGGAATTACGCCGCTGATTAACACGGGTATCGCGCATAAAGAGGCGGGGATTGGACAGATTGGCGCGGGAACCGTCCGTGCGCCGCTGGCCTGTTTCGAGCAGGCGCTGGAAGCGCTGGCGGAAAGCATGGGCGTAAGTTAAGAGAGCGTCTCATGAAACGTATCCATCCTCTTATGGCAAGCCGACAATCGGCGGATTATCGGCAACCCTGGCAGATGTCAGGGGTATGGCGTCGCTCTATTAATTTTGTGGCGAAAAGCGGTGAGTTATTAACGCTTCACCGTCGGGGGAGCGGCTTCAGTCCGGGAGGGTGGATACTGCGCGGCGGCGATTTTGACGCCTTGCGCGATGTGCTCACCGATGGCGAAAAACCGCAGTCAACCGCTGCCGGTATTCAGATTGGCGAGTTTCTTTTATGCGAGCCGGAGAGGCGCTGTTCGCTGCGGGTTCCACGCTATCTTGCGTCGCCGCGTCTTAACGCGACGTACATGCAGCGTAGTGAGGAGACGGGACTGTTTGGGCCGTTAACCGTCGCCGCAGCTCAGCCTCTATGTCCGGAACTTCGCCAGTTTTGTCACTGCTTTCAGTCGGCGCTTGCAGGTGCTGCGACTGACTGGCGGCTATGGCTGGGTAAAGGGCCGGGCTTAACGCCCAGTCATGACGACACGCTGACAGGAATGTTGCTGGCGGCCTGGTATTTTGGCGCCATAGATGAACGCGCCGGGCGTAATTTTTTTGCCCAATCCGGCAGCCTTGATCGGGCGACGACGCTCGTGAGCGTTAGCTATTTACGCTATGCGGCTATGGGTTATTTCGCGTCGCCTTTACTCCACTTTATTCATGCGCTGCGACGAGATGTTCGCACAGAAACGGCGATTGACGGACTGCTGGCGCTGGGGCACACCTCTGGCGCGGATACGCTGCTGGGGTTCTGGCTTGGACAACAAATAGTAAAAGGATAGGGAATGAAAACGTTGGTAGTTGCTCTTGGCGGCAACGCATTATTGCAGCGCGGAGAAGCGCTAACGGCAGAGAATCAATATCGCAATATTGCCGACGCGGTGCCTGCGCTGGCGCGACTTGCCCGCTCGTATCGGCTGGCGATAGTACATGGCAACGGCCCCCAGGTCGGCCTGTTGGCTTTACAGAACCTTGCCTGGAAAGCCGTTGAGCCTTATCCGCTGGATGTGCTGGTGGCGGAAAGTCAGGGAATGATCGGCTATATGCTGGCGCAGCGTCTGGCGCTTGAACCCGATATGCCGCCGGTGACTGCGGTATTAACGCGAATAAAGGTATCGGCGGACGATCCTGCTTTTCTTGAACCGGAAAAGTTTATCGGTCCCGTTTATTCGCCAGAAGAGCAAATGGCGCTGGAAGCGACTTATGGCTGGCATATGAAACGTGATGGAAAATATCTGCGCCGTGTCGTCGCTTCCCCGGCGCCGCGTCAGATTATCGAAAGCGCCGCTATTGAGTTATTGCTAAAAGAGGGCCATGTGGTGATTTGCAGCGGCGGTGGCGGGGTACCTGTTGCCGGCGAGGGCGAAGGGGTCGAGGCGGTGATAGATAAAGACCTGGCGGCGGCATTGCTGGCGGAGCAGATAGCGGCCGATGGTCTGATCATTTTGACGGATGCGGATGCGGTGTATGAACATTGGGGAACGCCACAGCAGCGCGCTATTCGTCAGGCTTCGCCCGATGAGCTGGCGCCGTTTGCCAAAGCCGATGGCGCGATGGGACCGAAGGTGACCGCGGTAAGCGGATATGTGAAGCGGTGCGGAAAGCCGGCATGGATTGGCGCATTGTCGCGTATTGACGATACCCTGGCGGGCAGAGCGGGAACCTGCATCTGTCTGTGATCGCGACGGGCGGCGACAGAGAATGCGCCGCCCACGCTGTTTATTTAAGCTTACTTTGCGCCCAGATAATGCCGCTGGCGTATTCGCCCGGCAGGAGCGGAGAGAGCGCTTCCAGGGTGGCGCTAAGACGTGACGTATCGCTGTCGGTCAGATTCAGATGGCCGACTTTTCGCCCCGGACGTACCGCTTTATCATACCAGTGCAGATGTACCAGCGGCAGCTTCAGCCAGTCGTAATTCAGCTCGCTGCCGATCAGGTTGATCATCACCGACGGGGCGTTAATCACCGGCGCGGGCAACGGCAGGCCGGTAATCGCGCGCAAATGCAATTCAAACTGACTGATGCTGGCGCCATTTTGCGTCCAGTGTCCGCTGTTATGCACGCGCGGCGCCAGTTCATTGATTAACAGGCCTTCCGGCGTGATAAAACATTCCATCGCCATTACGCCGACGTAGTTCAGCGCCTGCATAATTGCTGACAGCATCGATTCCGCCTGCTCCTGCTGTTCGGCGTTCGCCTGTGGGAACGCGACGCTGGTCCGCAAGATGCCGTCCTGATGCAAATTGTGCGTTAGCGGGTAAAACACGGTGCTGCCGTCATGAGCGCGCGCGCCGACTAACGACACTTCGCCGGAAAAATGGATACCGCGCTCAACAATACATTCGCCATAGCAGTCATCCGGCAGTTGCCCGGTTTCGTCCGCGCGTAGACGCCACTGCCCGCGACCATCGTAGCCGCCAACGCGACGCTTAATAATCGCCAGTTCTCCCAGACGGTCAAAGATGCCGGACCACTCGTCGGCGCTGGTCAGCAGCTGCCACGGCGCGGTCGCGAGTCCCAGTTTATCGAAAAGCTGTTTTTGTGTCAGACGGTCGGCGATGATCGGAAATACATCGCGATTGACGAAGGCCGGGTGGCGCGCCAGCTCGCGGGTAAGCGCGGTTTCCGGCCAGCGCTCAATCTCTGCGGTAATGACGCTCTGCTGTACCGGCACGGCGGTAGGCTCTGCATCCAGGCCAACCGGCCAGACGGCGATACCCAGCGGTTCGCCCGCCTGGCGCAGCATTCGGCCCAGTTGTCCGTTGCCGAGAACACAAACTTGCTTCATAGCGTCCCCCGCGGATCGGGATTTTCCAGAACTTCATCGGTTTGCGCTTTGCGCCAGTCGGCGATGCGCTGATGCAGTTCCGCGTCGTGTTGCGCCAGAATCTGTGCGGCGAGCAGGGCGGCGTTAGCGGCACCGGCTTTACCGATCGCCAGTGTACCCACCGGAATGCCGCGCGGCATCTGCACAATGGAGTAAAGGCTATCCACGCCGCTTAGCGCAGCGCTTTGTACCGGCACGCCGAGTACCGGGACCAGCGTTTTTGCCGCAATCATTCCCGGCAGGTGCGCCGCGCCGCCCGCGCCGGCAATAATCACTTGATATCCGTTCTCTTCCGCCGTTTCGGCGAAGCTGAACAGTTTATCGGGGGTGCGATGAGCGGAAACCACTTCTACATGGTGCGGGACATCCAGAATTTCAAAAATTTCGGCGGCGAATTGCATGGTAGCCCAGTCGCTTTTGGACCCCATCACGATGGCGACACGCGCCGGATTATTGCGGGAAGACATGCGTCTTAAAACTCCTGTGGTGCGGGACACGCTGCTTTTGAGGTGTCAGAGAATAGCATGATAATCAGGCAAGGAAAACGGTTGCGTGCGCGCCGTAACGGACGATTCGACGAACATTTACAGGGGGAAGGCGATTAACTCAACGTTGTCCGGCGTGACTTTTACCATTGAACCTTCATGATGCCATGCGCCTAACACCACGCGGAATGCGGGCTGGTCGTTGGCGGAAAGTTCATGCACCGCCGGGCGGTGGGTATGACCGTGAATCAGCCACTGTACGCGGTGTTTTTCCATTTCGGCGACGACGGTCTGCGCATTGACGTCCATAATATCCAGCGATTTGCTGCTGTTGGCGGCTTTACTGCCGGCGCGCATTCTGGCGGCGATACGGCGGCGGATAAACAGCGGCAGGGTAAGGAACAGTCGTTGCACCCACGGATTATGGACTTTGGCGCGAAACGCCTGATATCCGGCATCATCGGTACAGAGCGTATCGCCGTGCATAATCAACACATTGCGGCCATACAGGTCGAGCACTTTTTCCTGCGGCAGTAGAATCATGCCGCTTTCGCGGGCAAAGCGTTTGCCAATCAGGAAGTCGCGATTACCATGAATAAAGAAGCAGGGGACGCCGGAATCAACCAGCGATTTAATGGCAACGGCCATTTCACGATGTAGCGGGTTGGGGTCGTCGTCGCCAATCCAGGCCTCGAAGAGATCGCCAAGAATATACAGCGCGTCGGCCTGACGGGCTTCTACGGCTAAAAAACGCAGAAAACCGGCGACGATCGCCGGTTCTTCCGTTTGCAGATGCAAGTCTGCAATAAACAGTGTCGCCACGATTACTCGCTGACGGTCACGTTTTCAATGATGACGTCTTCTTTTGGTACGTCTTGGTGCATACCGCTACGGCCAGTGGCGACGCCTTTGATTTTATCTACCACGTCCATACCTTCTACGACTTCCGCAAAGACGCAGTAGCCCCAGCCCTGCAGACTTTCGCCGGAGAAGTTCAGGAAGTCGTTGTCTGCCACGTTGATGAAGAATTGCGCGGTAGCCGAATGTGGTGCCTGAGTACGCGCCATCGCCAGCGTACCACGGGTATTTTTCAGACCATTGTTGGCTTCGTTTTTGATCGCCTCTTTGGTGGCTTTCTGTTTCATGCCCGGCTCAAAGCCGCCGCCCTGAATCATAAAACCGTTAATCACACGGTGGAAAATGGTGTTGTTGTAAAAACCTTCGCGGCAGTAGTCCAGGAAGTTTTTAACTGTTTCAGGCGCTTTATCATCAAAGGTTTTGATTACGATATCGCCGTGATTAGTGTGGAAAGTAACCATTTTTGCATCCTGTTCCAAGAGAGTGGTGCTTTAGCCCGCAATGGGGCACATATAGGGGCTTGTTATAGCATAACCGTAAGCTGCGATCACCTTGCAAAGTGTGCTGCTTCGATTACGAATAATATGTATCATACGGAGATTATTACCCACACACGTCTATACGGAATCTTCGATGTTAAAAATTTTTAATACACTGACGCGCCAAAAAGAGGAATTCAAACCCATTCATGCCGGGGAAGTCGGCATGTACGTGTGTGGTATCACCGTTTACGATCTCTGCCACATTGGCCACGGACGCACGTTTGTCGCTTTTGACGTTGTCGCGCGCTATTTGCGTTTTCTCGGTTATAAGCTGAAGTATGTGCGTAACATTACCGATATCGACGATAAAATTATTAAACGCGCCAATGAAAATGGCGAAAGTTTTGTCGCGCTGGTCGACAGAATGATTGCGGAAATGCATCAGGACTTCGACGCGCTGAATATTCTGCGTCCGGACAGCGAGCCGCGTGCGACGCACCATATTCAGGAAATTATCGAGCTCACCCGCACCTTAATCGAGAAAGGGCACGCCTATGTGGCGGATAACGGCGATGTGATGTTCGATGTACCGACCGATCCGACTTATGGGCAGCTTTCCCGTCAGGATCTTGAGCAGCTTCAGGCGGGCGCGCGCGTGGATGTCGTTGACGTGAAGCGTAACCCGATGGACTTCGTGCTGTGGAAAATGTCGAAAGAGGGCGAGCCGAGCTGGCCGTCGCCGTGGGGCGAAGGGCGTCCGGGCTGGCACATTGAATGTTCGGCGATGAACTGCAAGCAGTTGGGCAACCATTTTGATATTCACGGCGGCGGTTCCGATCTGATGTTCCCGCACCATGAAAACGAGATTGCCCAGTCTACCTGCGCGCATGACGGCGAATACGTCAACTACTGGATGCACTCCGGTATGGTGATGGTGGATCGCGAGAAGATGTCCAAATCGCTGGGCAACTTCTTTACCGTGCGCGACGTGCTGAAATACTACGATGCGGAAACCGTGCGCTACTTCCTGATGTCCGGGCATTACCGTAGCCAACTGAACTACAGCGAAGAGAACCTCAAGCAGGCGCGCGCCTCGCTGGAGCGGTTATACACTGCATTGCGTGGAACGGATAAATCAGCGGCCCCGGCGGGCGGCGAGGCGTTTGAAGCGCGTTTCGTGGAGGCGATGAATGACGATTTCAACACGCCGGAAGCCTACTCCGTCCTGTTTGATATGGCGCGTGAAGTCAACCGTCTGAAGGGCGAAGATATGACCGCCGCGAATGCGATGGCGTCTCATCTGCGGAAGATTTCCGGCGTGCTGGGACTGCTGGAGCAGGAGCCGGATGTTTTCCTGCAAAGCGGCGCGCAGGCGGATGACGGTGAAGTTGCGGAAATTGAAGCCTTGATTCAACAGCGTCTGGATGCCCGTAAAGCGAAAGACTGGGCGGCGGCGGACGCGGCGCGCGATCGTCTCACTGAAATGGGTATTATTCTGGAAGATGGCCCGCAGGGCACCACCTGGCGGCGTAAGTAAGCGCTTTTACAGGCCGCTCTATTTGCATAGAACGGCCTGTTTTTTATTTTTTCGCACCGGGCGAAAGATAAACACACACCGACTCCCCCAGATTCTGATGTTCACACCCGGGTATTGCCCGGCTGTAATGGGCAATAAAGCGGATGACGCTGTCGCCGCTGTTTAGCCCCACATCTCCTTTTCGCAGCAATTCTGCTGGCTGATCGTCGGTGAAAACGTTAGGGGTGAACAGTTTTGCGCCTAATCGTTCAAAAGTGCCAGCACTAACGATAGAGGGTTGATAACCCTGAAGCTGCAACCAGCGGCGGGCATCATTACGTGACCAAACCTGCGCATCGTTTGCTCGCGCAAACACTTCGAGAAGCCAGCCATTCGAATTCTGATAAGGGCCGGAGAAAGGCCACGCAATCAGGTTATAGCGGGGACTGTGGAAGAGATTGAGTTTGATAGCGCTATGTAAGAGCGTTTGTAATGCCGTCGCGATATCTGAACGCGGGCGCAAAACGGCAATGCTCTGATTCACCAGGTCATCAGCCAGAAACTCATACAGACCTTGTATATAGAGCGCTGATTCAGCGGTTCTGCAAGTATTCAGATTATGGTAAACCCGCCAGTCTCCGTTTGGCTGGCGCATGGCATAGCCAGCATGTGACCAGGTTAAATGTCGGCTCGACATATCTTGCCCCTGGCGAACCAGAATGACGACCGGATCGGATTGACTGTTAAGCTGTTGTTTGAGCTGTAGCGCCTGATCCATTGTCGCTGCGATGCTCTCCGGCGTGTTTGCTTTTTGGTGACAGTTAGCACTGTCTGCATAAGCGTTGAGCGAGATTGCGCTGAGCCACAGGGCAAACGCGAACCGCTTCATTTGGCCGGTACCGTCTGGTTGCTGGAAAGTCCTGCGTCGTCCTGATTTACCATATGGGCAAGGATCTTGCCCTCTTTTTTCAAATAAGCGCCGGTGCCTTCCTGCGTTTTTTCCAGAGTGACTTTATCACCTGCTTTGAGGTTGCCTTCTTTGACGACATGTAGCGGAACTTGCATTTTAATGTCTTTGTTATCGGGGGACTTAGTGGTTAACAGCGCGGTTTTTTGCTTTTTATTTTCGACAACAGATCCAATACTCAGGTTGAGCGGCAGCAGTACGGGGGAGAGTATAATTCCGCTAACCAGTGCGGAACTGCCCACGCTGACAACCGCAGACGATGCCGCATACCATCCAGTGGCAGACATTTCTTCGCTATAGCTGGCGTGGGAAAATGAGAAACAGACGACCGCGGCGGCGAATGTCATTTTATTCATATTGATTCCTTTTAATATGCGTTTTAAGTACCCATAGAAATAACACTAAAATACTTCCCGGCAACCACACCCACAGCAATTCTGAGAGAATGACCTGATGTCCATACGGCGTGATGTAGCTTGAAAGCGCGAACGGCGCGACTTTAATCACCTGCCAGGGCGCAAAAAAACGTTCATCTGACCACGGCCACAGCCATCCGACGCCTTTACCACCCGTGGTGATCGAATCCAGCAGGCTGTGCGACAGCAATGAAACGGTTAAAAACAGCCAGCAGCGCACCTGCCCCGCTCGAAACCATCGTCGTCCCGCGAGTACGCACAACAGGGGGAGGACGAATGCGAAAAGTAAAGAATGGGTAAATCCACGATGGCCGAACACGTTGCCGTAGGCGACGCCAAATTTAAAGGCCAGCACGTCGGCATCGGGGAGCATCGCCAGCACAACACCGGCAAACAGCAGGCGAGGAGGGATAACTTTCAGGCCTAAGCCTGCGCCAAGACACAGAGGAACGGCGGCGTGGGTGATAACGGTAGGCATAGCGATGGTTCACAGGGAAATAGCCATGCTAGCAGTTGGAACGCAGAGGATTAAGTGGATGATTATCTGAAAAGACAGCGTAATCAGGCCGGATAAGACGCTTTGCGTCGCTATCCGGCACTTGTATCAGGCCACGACGTTCACACTTTGGCCTTCAAAGCTAACGGTTTGCCCGGCGACAATTTTGCAGCGTTTACGCGTTTCAACCACGCCATCAACCTTCACCAACCCGTCGGCAATGGCGATTTTCGCCTGCGCGCCGCTTTCGCTCCAGCCTTCCAGCTTGAGCAGATCGCACAGCTCGACGTGCGGGTGCTTGCCTAAAGAGAATGTCGCCATGTTATTTTCCTTGTGGATCGTGATATTCAATGCACGCCTGCAGCGTGTTTTCGATAAGCGTGGCGACCGTCATCGGGCCGACGCCGCCCGGTACTGGCGTGATGTATGACGCGCGCGCCGCGGCTTCGTCAAACACGACGTCGCCAACGACCTTGCCATTTTCCAGACGGTTAATACCGACATCAATCACAATTGCGCCTTCTTTAATCCATTCGCCGGGAATAAAGCCCGGTTTACCTACGGCGACAATGAGCAAATCAGCATGCTCGACATGGTGACGCAGATCTTTGGTAAAGCGGTGCGTAACGGTAGTCGTACAGCCAGCCAGCAGCAGCTCCATGCTCATTGGGCGTCCAACGATATTGGACGCGCCAATGACCACCGCATTCAGGCCGTAGGTATCAATATTGTAACGCTCAAGCAGGGTCACAATACCGCGGGGCGTACAGGGACGCAGGCGCGGCGCACGCTGGCACAGACGACCGACATTATAAGGATGAAAACCGTCTACGTCTTTATCTGGCGCGATACGCTCCAGCACTTTAACGTTGTCGATGCCTGCCGGTAAAGGCAACTGCACCAGAATACCGTCGATCGTGTTATCTGCATTCAGAGTATCGATAAGCGCCAGCAGTTCGGCTTCGCTGGTGGTTTCTGGCAGGTCATAGGAGCGGGAGACGAATCCCACTTCGTCGCACGCTTTACGTTTGCTTGCGACATAAATCTGTGAGGCCGGATTGCTGCCGACCAACACCACAGCCAGGCCGGGAGCGCGAAGACCTGCTGCGACGCGTGCCTGAACTTTTTGAGCAACCTCAGATCGCACCTGCTGCGCAATCGTTTTACCGTCAATAATCTTTGCTGCCATCAGAGAGAAGATTCCATCTGTTACTTCAAGTCAAAGGGGATGACGCTATTTTGTCAGAAGCGGGCCTCGCTGTCAGTTAACGTTTGTGTTTCCGATGCAAACGCGACGTCTCCCCCGTCTGTTGACGATACTGAGACGTGGCCCGTAAGCGCGCCATGATTAACCAAAAAGAAACAATTCATCACCCTGGCTATGGTTACCGTAATCCCTCGTCGTTAATAGCATCGGGCGGCATAATGCGACATTTTATACAAAATAAGATTAGACCCTTCTTATATCCCAATAAGAATTAGCTTAGGTCATTAAAAGAGTTTGCGGCTATTTTTTATTTAGCGAAATGTTTAATTTATTACCGTGACGAAATGTCATATTCGCAAAGATTAATTACTGCGTCTGATACTCAGGGGAGAAACAGAAAACTAATTAATCTGCGATATCTATCTTTACAGGATGCAGAGATAACTTTTCTGACATGCTATGTCGATAATAATTCAAACGGAGCCGACAGGATGCCGAAACCGGGTGTGTGTAATTCAAGGGAAATCCATGAAACATAAATTAATGACCTCTACTATTGCGAGTCTGATGTTTGTCGCTGGCGCAGCGGTTGCGGCTGATCCTACTCCGGTGAGCGTGAGTGGCGGTACTATTCATTTCGAAGGTAAACTGGTTAATGCAGCCTGTGCCGTTAGCACTAAATCCGCCGATCAAACGGTGACGCTGGGTCAATACCGTACCGCCAGCTTTACGGCGATTGATGATACGACCGCGCAGGTGCCTTTCTCCATCGTCCTGAATGACTGCGATCCGAAAGTGGCGGCTACCGCTGCCGTGGCTTTCTCTGGTCAGGCAGATAACACCAACCCTAATTTGCTGGCTGTCTCCTCTGCGGACAATAGCACTACCGCAACCGGCGTCGGGATTGAGATTCTTGATAACACCTCCTCACCGTTGAAACCGGACGGCGCGACCTTCTCGGCGAAGCAGGCGCTGGTTGAAGGCACCAATACGCTGCGTTTTACCGCACGCTATAAGGCAACCGCCACCGCCACGACGCCAGGCCAGGCTAATGCCGACGCCACCTTTATCATGAAATACGAATAATCCCGTCTGGGAACGCCAGGGAAGGGAGGCGCCTCAACGGAAGAGGCTATCGGGGATAAAAGAGAACATAGCAGATGATAAGGAAAGGCGCGGCGCTAGTGGGGCTTGTTTTGATGTCGCCCGTTATTGCGCAGCCGGTAATGGTGGAGAGCGGGCGTATTCACCTGCGCGGACAACTGGTCAATGGCGGCTGCGCTGTCGCCACAGAAAGCCAGGATTTGCGCGTACTGATGGGACAGTACCGCACGAATGCGTTTACCGGTCCTGGCAGCTTCGCTCCCGTCAGCGTTCCATTTTCGTTACGGTTAATCTCCTGTAGCGCGGAGGTCTGGCGTCATGTCGGCATTGCGTTTGCCGGCGTTACGCCTGCGGAAGATCCCCACGTTTTTCTGGCCAGCGGCGAAGGTATCGGTAATGCCGGAATCGGCCTGGCATTATTTGATGACCAGCAGCGGCAAATCATCCCTAACACATTACCGCTTCATTACGCGCCCATTTTAACGTCAGAAATGACTTTGCATTTTACCGCCCGCTATCGGGCAATTTCAGAAAATATGACGCCGGGACGAATTCATTCAGAAGTGTGGTTTACGCTAGTTTACCCATGAATTTTCTTGCCGACGTGACTCAATGCAAAAGGTATTTTTTACCATGCTGAATAGTATAAAAGTAGGCTTTATTGTTCTTCTCACGTTATTTACTTCGCTGAACGTACAGGCGGCGGGGGGGATTGCATTAGGCGCCACGCGAGTTATTTATCCCTCGGCGGCGAAGCAGACTTCTCTGGCAATCAGTAATAGCGATACTCAAGAACGTTACCTCGTCAATTCATGGATCGAAAATAACGCTGGGCAGAAAGAAAAAACGTTTATCGTTACGCCGCCTTTATTCGTCAGCGAGCCCAAAAGTGAAAACACGCTGCGTATTATCTACGCCGGGCAACCGCTACCCGGGGATCGGGAGTCGTTATTCTGGATGAACGTGAAAGCCATCCCGTCGGTCGATAAAAGTCATATTGAAGGAAAAAACGTTCTGCAACTGGCGATTCTGTCGCGCATCAAACTGTTCGTGCGTCCGGCGAATTTGCCGCAGACGCCGGAAGACGCGCTGACCTTGCTGAAATTTTCCCGTGTCGGCAACCATCTCAAGATAACCAACCCATCTGCTTATTACCTCACGCTGGTCAATATCAGCGTGGGCGCGAAAAAGATTGATAACGTGATGATCGCGCCAAAAAGCGACATGCAAATTCCCTTACCGACTGGCGCGCAGGGCAGCGTGACATTTCAGACAGTCAATGATTACGGCGCATTGACGTCGGCGACAACGGCCAGTCTCGGTTAAGCAGAGAGCGTGAAGCCACACGAGAACACGATGAAGAAGACAACCTGGTTTGCAGGGCGATTTCCCGGCTATGTATCACCGTTAAACGGCGTGGCGCTGTCGGTGTTGGCGGCGCTGTGTCCGCTGACGAGCCGCGGCGAAAGTTATTTCAACCCTGCGTTTTTGTCGGCGGATACCGCGTCCGTGGCGGATTTATCTCGCTTTGAAAAAGGTAATCATCAGCCTCCCGGTATTTACCGGGTGGATATCTGGCGTAACGACGAATTCGTAGCGACGCAGGATATCCGTTTTGAGGCGGGCGCCGTGGGCGCCGGTGATAAATCCGGCGGCCTGATGCCTTGTTTTACACCGGAGTGGATTAAACGGCTGGGCGTGAATACCGCGGTGTTCCCTGTCTCAGATAAAGACGTCGATACCACGTGTATTCACCTTCCTGAGAAAATCCCGGGCGCGGAGGTCGCGTTTGATTTCGCGTCGATGCGCTTAAATATTAGCTTGCCGCAGGCGTCATTGCTCAACAGCGCGCGTGGCTATATCCCGCCGGAAGAGTGGGATGAAGGGATACCCGCCGCACTCATTAATTACAGTTTTACCGGTAGCCGCGGAACAGACAGCGATAGCTATTTTTTGAGTCTGCTGAGCGGGTTGAACTATGGCCCCTGGCGGCTGCGTAATAACGGAGCCTGGAACTATTCGAAAGGGGACGGCTATCATTCGCAACGCTGGAACAACATTGGCACCTGGGTACAGCGCGCCATCATTCCGCTAAAAAGCGAACTGGTCATGGGGGACAGCAATACCGGGAACGATGTTTTCGACAGCGTCGGCTTTCGCGGAGCGCGGCTGTACTCTTCTGACAATATGTATCCCGATAGCCTGCAGGGCTACGCCCCCACGGTTAGAGGAATCGCCCGGACGGCGGCAAAGCTGACGATACGACAGAACGGGTATGTTATCTACCAAAGCTATGTGTCGCCGGGCGCGTTTGCGATTACCGATCTTAATCCTACCTCTTCCAGCGGCGACCTTGAGGTGACGGTAGATGAAAAAGACGGTAGCCAACAACGTTACACGGTGCCTTACTCTACCGTTCCGCTATTGCAGCGTGAGGGCAGGGTGAAGTATGACCTGGTGGCCGGGGATTTTCGCAGCGGCAATAGTCAGCAGTCTTCGCCATTCTTTTTCCAGGGAACGGTGATTGCCGGCCTGCCTGCGGGGCTGACGGCTTACGGTGGTACGCAACTTGCCGATCGTTACCGTGCCGTGGTGGTCGGGGCGGGGCGAAATTTGGGCGACTGGGGTGCCGTGTCGGTCGATGTCACACATGCGCGTAGCCAACTGGCAGATGACAGCACCCATCAGGGGCAATCGTTGCGTTTTCTGTACGCCAAATCGCTGAATAATTACGGGACTAATTTTCAATTGCTGGGTTACCGCTATTCCACGCGCGGATTTTACACCCTGGATGATGTGGCATACCGCAGTATGGAAGGGTACGACTACGAATACGATAGCGACGGACGCCGCCATAAAGTGCCGGTGGCGCAGAGCTACCACAATCTCCGCTACAGCAAAAAAGGCCGCTTTCAGGTCAATATTTCGCAAAACCTGGGGGATTACGGGTCACTGTATCTTTCCGGCAGTCAACAAAATTACTGGAATACGCCGGATACCAATACCTGGTATCAACTGGGATACGCCAGTGGATGGCAAGGCATAAGTTATTCGCTGTCATGGTCGTGGAACGAGTCGGTGGGGATCTCAGGCGCCGACCGCATTCTGGCATTCAATATGTCCGTTCCGTTTAGCGTTCTGACCGGACGGCGCTATGCGCGCGACACTATTCTTGATCGTACTTATGCCACGTTTAACGCCAACCGCAACCGCGACGGCGACAATAGCTGGCAGACCGGCGTGGGCGGCACGCTTCTGGAAGGACGTAATCTGAGCTACAGCGTGACGCAGGGGCGTAGCAGTACCAATGGTCATAGCGGCAGCGCCAGCGCTAGCTGGCAGGCGACGTATGGCACGCTGGGCGTGGGATATAACTACGATCGCGATCAGCATGACTATAACTGGCAACTTTCCGGCGGCGTGGTCGGTCATGCGGATGGTATTACGTTTAGCCAACCGTTGGGCGATACCAATGTCTTGATTAAAGCGCCGGGAGCGAAAGGCGTGCGCATCGAAAACCAGACCGGCGTGAAAACGGACTGGCGGGGCTATGCGGTAATGCCCTACGCCACGGTATATCGCTATAACCGCGTCGCGTTAGATACCAACACGATGGACAACCATACCGATGTCGAAAATAACGTCAGCAGCGTGGTGCCGACTGAAGGCGCGCTGGTGCGGGCTGCTTTTGATACGCGGATAGGCGTAAGGGCAATCATTACCGCGAGGCTTGGCGGACGTCCGTTACCGTTTGGCGCGATAGTACGAGAAACCGCCAGCGGCATTACCAGCATGGTCGGCGATGACGGACAAATTTATCTGAGCGGCTTGCCGCTAAAAGGTGAACTGTTCATCCAGTGGGGAGAGGGGAAAAACGCGCGTTGTATCGCCCCTTACGCCCTGGCGGAGGATAGCCTGAAGCAGGCGATTACGATAGCCAGCGCGACCTGTATCCGTCCGTCGTCATAAAAGGAAAAATAGAGATGAAAATATACTCAGCGCTATTGCTGGCGGGGACCGCACTCTTTTTCACCCATCCCGCGCTGGCGACGGTTTGCCGTAATTCAAACGGGACGGCGACCGATATCTTTTATGACCTGTCAGATGTTTTCACCAGCGGCAATAATCAGCCGGGACAGGTGGTGACGCTGCCGGAAAAATCAGGTTGGGTCGGCGTAAACGCGACGTGCCCGGCGGGGACAACGGTAAATTATACCTACCGAAGCTATGTATCAGAATTACCGGTACGAAGCACCGAAGGAAATTTTAAATACCTCAAGCTGAATGACTACCTTCTGGGCGCGATGAGCATCACCGATAGTGTCGCTGGCGTATTTTATCCGCCCCGTAACTATATTCGCATGGGCGTCGACTCTAACGTGTCGCAGCAAATGCCGTTTGGCGTGCAGGACTCAAAGCTGGTTTTTAAATTAAAAGTGATACGGCCTTTTATTAATATGGTGACGATCCCTCGCCAGACAATGTTTACTGTCTATGTGACGACCTCTACCGGCGACGCGTTGAGCACGCCGGTATATACCATTAGCTACAGCGGCAAAGTGGAAGTGCCGCAAAACTGCGAAGTGAATGCCGGACAGGTCGTGGAGTTTGATTTCGGCGATATCGGCGCGTCGTTATTTAGTCAGGCGGGGGCGGGTAATCGTCCGCAAGGCGTCACGCCGCAAACGAAAACTATCGCTATTAAATGTACCAACGTCGCGGCGCAAGCCTATTTATCGATGCGGCTTGAAGCCGAAAAGGCCTCAGGGCAGGCGATGGTGTCCGATAATCCGGATTTAGGCTTTGTGGTTGCTAATAGCAACGGTACGCCGCTCACACCCAATAATTTGTCGAGTAAAATTCCGTTTCATCTTGATGATAACGCCGCCGCTCGCGTAGGTATTCGCGCCTGGCCGATCAGCGTGACGGGGAATAAACCGGTGGAAGGGCCGTTTACTGCGCGCGGCTATCTACGAGTCGATTATGATTAAGGAGGCATAATGATCTTTCGGCGCGTTTTCATCGCTATTGGTTGTGTTTTGTTCAGCCCGCTGAGTCAGGCCAACTCATCTCTGGGCGAAGTGAATATTGAACTGCGCGGTAACGTGGTGGATTTTACCTGCGCCGTGGTTGCGGGCGACAGTAACAAATCGGTT
Source organism: Salmonella sp. SAL00670 (assembly GCF_046552235.1). NCBI lineage: Bacteria > Pseudomonadati > Pseudomonadota > Gammaproteobacteria > Enterobacterales > Enterobacteriaceae > Salmonella > Salmonella sp. SAL00670. The sequence continues at coordinate 250,082 of NZ_JBGDUO010000003.1, read as the reverse complement.
AACCTCGGCACCTGGCCGACAAAACAGCTTCACGCCGCCGGTGACGCCACGCAACCGGTAGCCTTTAGCCTAAAACTTGAAGGCTGCCCGCCGGGGTCGGCGTCTATAACGTTTTCCGGGACGCCAGCGCCCGGCACGGCATTACTGGCGCTTGCTGATACGGCAATGGCGCAAAAACTGGCGATTGAAATTCGCGATGGCGATCAACGTCGATTGCCGCTTGAACAGGCCAGCAAGGCCGTCGATATTGACAACAACGGCAATGCTACCCTGAAATTCTATGCGAACTATATCGCCTTAGCCGATGGCGTGCAGCCCGGACTTGCTAACGCGGATGCGACCTTCCTGATCAATTACAATTAGTGTCCGTTATTGTGGCTCCCGAACGATAATTCGTCGGGAGTACCTTTACAATAATTCGTGTGATTTGGCGTAATCGATAAGCTCAACGATAGAGTGAAGGCCAAGTTTAGAAAATATATTGGCCTTATGCGCGCTGATAGTCTTGTTACTCAATAAAAGTTGCTCGGCAATTTCTTTGTTAGACATTCCATTGGCCAGATAGCGCAGCACGGTAACTTCGCGGTTAGATAGTGGCATATCATGGTGCCCGCCTTTGGGGGGACGGGTATTACTGATGAAATTAAGCGTCTCAGATGGGAAAAAAGAATAGCCGGATAAAATCATTTTTACCGCATTATAAATATCATTGAGGTCTTTGCGTTTACTTACAAATCCGTTTGCGCCCGCTCTTATTGCTCTTCCGGCATAAAAAGCCTCTGATTTCGACGATAAAAAAAGTATCCGGGTATGTTCCTGGATAGATTTGATTCGTTTAAGTAAGGTAAAGCCGTCGGTGCCCGGTAATTCAATATCCAGAATGACAAGGTCAACAGGATAAGTGCGCAGATACTCTATCGCTGTTCGGCTATCATCCGTTTTCAGGACAACCTGGATATTGCTATTTTTACCGAGTAAAACTTCGATCGACATTCTTACAATAGGGTGTTCGTCCATAATGATAACAGATGCAGGTTTCATTGTTGTATGCCTCAGACTGTTATGCGTCCTTCGTTTTAGAATAAGCGTCAGACACCTTAAAGATTGTGAAATAGCCAGATCTACACACCACACAGTGGAGCAATAATAAAGAATGAGACCTCCCTGTTGACTGGCTATTTTGCGTAAGAGTAATAAATATGTGGAATATCCATTTCGCACCAACAAAAAAGAAATTTCTGATTAAGTAAAAACAATATGGATTATACCTGGTCTGATTTCTCGGAAAAGTCTTGCGAAATGCGAATTATGGATAGCGGGTAGGATATTCTGTGACGTTATAGAAAATTTGTTCGTGGTGGAGCTATTTTCTTTAGAGTTGACATTGAGTAGTTTAAACTGTTGTTTTTAAGTATAAAAATAATATGAAAGACTAATTGTTTAGTATTTGTTATGTAATAACAGAAAGATGTTGACGCTGGAGACCTCGAAAAACGAGGAGGAACAGGGGACGATGTAAGAAAAAATTTTTTATCGCTTACCAGGACGAGTTGTAAATATTAATTTTATGTGAAATATTTACATTTAATGGAAGTGAAAATAAGTAATTTCTTAAAAAATCTTATTCACCAAAACGTTACTCCGTTAAAAAATATCGTGGAAAGTAACGTTTAGCTGCTGGAGCAGCCGAAGAAAGCTTTGCCTGTGGGGAAGGTTAAGGAGGGTGATAAGTTGTTTAAGCCGGTAAACTACACGATGATAAGGTACGCTTTGCTGACGTGCTATTTCTTTTAAAGAGGCACCTTGCGCTAAAGTTTCAATCATCAACCAGTCAGTACGGCTAAAGCTTTCCGATAAGCGAGGTTCGGCGGCTGATAACAAGGCTTCACGTACAGAGGCCAGATTTTGTCGTCGCGACAGGACAAAAAAACGCCCAGCCATACGGATAAACTGAGCTATAGCGGGGGTTTTATCTGATACCAGCAGGTAAATCTGGATATCGCTTTGTTGCCAACTGAGCGCGCGTAGCTGGTTAAGCGCCTCAATACAGGAGACAGGTAGCGCCTCCATATCTACAATCAGTTGTCTGAGCGACCCCTTTTCAATCCACAAAGAAATGTCATCTAATGAGCGGAATGCTGCGGTACGTTTTCCGGAAAATAAGTAGTGACTCAATGAATAGCCGAGGTAGTTGTCAGTTGTAATTATTGCCTGAGAAATGATACCAACCGGCAAGGCATAATTGAGCTGTTGGTTCAGTAACTCAAGGCGATCAAATATCTGCGGCGTTGGAGAGTGATAACGGCAGGCGCAGTCTTTAGCATTTCTTAAACGGCGGTGTCTTTCCCTGCGTGGTACGCTGCGCATCCTGCTTTTTCCATTGCTCTAATATATATCTGGTAATATGGCTGGCCATAAATAACCTTGTTCCATCGTTGCACCAGCGTAAAAAGCAATGCTTCGTTGCTCTGATGTTTCAATGCCTTCCATCAGCATTAACTGCTGAAAAAAAACTTCGCTATCATGTTCTGACGGAAGTTGCGTCAGGACCTCATAGCCGATTAATTGCGCAGTTGAGAGATTAACGATTGGCTCAGATTTTAACAATTCGCTGTTGAGATATGAATGACGTGTGGGCGAAGACGCCAGGTGTGGGGGAGTTATCCTTTCCTTTAACAAAGTACCCTGTGCCACCAAACACTCCTCCAGGCATTTATGATGCAGCCATATATTTTCGACCCCTGAATCTATCAGGATATTATGGGCATCATTGTGGCAGCGTTAAAAAAATGCCTGTAGGTATCGTTACTTAATTATTGGTGAGATATTTCGTAAGCCTTGTAAAAAGTTAAGTGAGTTTACTTACTGAGTAAGAAATGAAGGTTAACTCTAATATATTTTAAAAACTGCTGCTCCGTTTTAACATGTAATTTTCGCATAATGCTCCGGCGGAGTGACTTTGTCTGCTCTTCAGAAAGTGAAAGTAAAGCGGCCGTTTCGCTTAAATGATAACCGCTGGCGATCAGTTTTAACAGGTGACGTTCTGTTACTGAAAAATGACGAGTCGTGCAGTAGTGGCAAATGCCAGAAGGGACGCTATGTCGAAGCGCTCGTTTATGTAAGATCAATATCATTTTCCGGGTAATTTCTTCAACATCATCTTCCCGATAAATATGCGGCAGCATATACAGACATGGTCTGAACATGAGCTTTTCTTTATCGCATTTATTACAAATAATCACCCGTAGCTGATGTTGGGTATGCATAGGTATCTGGTAACAGCCTGCGCTGAACCAATCATCATCCAGGGCCAGGAAAGCGATATCGGCATTATCTATCTCTTCTGGCGGCAGAAAGTCAATTTTCTGCTGCCATTGATTCGCCAGACGCGTCATGATGATTTTCAAACCATGCTCAAAGTGACTGTTTTGTTCCTTAATAGCGATACTCAGCATAAAAAATATCCTACACGGCAGGTGAATCATGGTGAAATATTAAAGAAACTTATTGATTTTCTAAATACTGGCGGCCTTAATTCCCACTTTATGCGTGCTGAGATGTGTCCAGGCGATTTCCTGGAACCTGGCATTGCGCCAGAAAAGACGATATTCGTACACTTAGTCAGCAACCAGAACAAAAGCCATTGACTCAGGAGTGCCTGACCGTATAATTCTCGCGTTTCGTCTACACGAAGTCTTCACTTCACAAGGCGCCCTTAGCTCAGTTGGATAGAGCAACGGCCTTCTAAGCCGTGGGTCGCAGGTTCGAATCCTGCAGGGCGCGCCATTATATATCAACTGGTTACGCCTCTTTAATTCCCTCATTATTTTCCATATGGGACATATTTGGGACATCATCACTGAAAATCGAGTCAATTTGCTTCGCGTGTTCCGTTAAATGGTTCGGCGCAAGGTGGGCATATCGGCGCACCATCTCGATGCTCTCCCATCCCCCCATTTCCTGCAAAACAGAAAGCGGAACTCCGGACTGAATCAGCCAGCTGGCCCATGTGTGCCTCAGGTCGTGGAAACGGAAATCCTCAATTCCAGCCCGGCGGCAAGCCGCATTCCATGCTCGCTGGTCATCGACGCGCATCTTTCTCACGGTTGGCGTCTTTGAACCATCAGGCCGGATGCCTTCTTTAGTATGCACGAACACCCATTTATGATGCTTACCAATCTGGTCACGCAATACCTTACAGGCAGTGTCATTTAGCGCTACGCCAATAGCGCGGTTTGACTTGCTGTCTTCAGGGTTCACCCAGGCAACACGACGCTGCATGTCGATCTGTTGCCATTCCATATTGATGATGTTAGACCGCCTAAGTCCCGTTGCCAGCGCAAATTTAACAACAGATTTCAACGGCTCCGGACATTCTTCAATAAGTCTTTTTGCCTCATCACGCTCAAGCCACCTCACGCGTTTGTTTCTGACAGCAGGCACCTTGATTACAGGTGCTTTCTCGAGCCATTTCCAGTCACGTTCTGCTGTACGCAGAATAGCCTTCATTAATGCCAGGTGCTTGGCTTTGGTGGAGGTGGTGACCGGTTTAGCTGAATAAACTGGCGCTGGCTCTCCATTCTTTTGCGCCGCGGCAGCTTTTATTTTCCATATCTCAAGCTGCTTGCGGTTGCTCATCTTGTTTACTGCTAAGTAAATCTTTTGCTCGGTTACATCCTTTAACCGTACTCCCTCAAAATGCGCCAGCCAGAAAGCCATACGGCTGCGGTCATCTTTCAGTGATTTCTTCTCTGCCTTTTCCTCCAGCCAGCGCATGCAGGCATCATCAAACGTTACGTCAGGAAAATCGCCAAGCCTGTCTACTCGCCACAATTCAGCCTTGCGCTTGTCATGTAGCTCAGTAGCGAGCCGCTTGTCGGAAGTCCCAAGGCTTTCCTTAATTCGCTTCCCGCCCGGTGTCGAGTAGGACGCGTACCATATTTCACCTCTGCGGAAGATGGACATTTTCTTTCCTCTTTTATGTCATCACCCGCGCTCACCTGGACAGTATGCAGCGGAGACTGAAGCGCCGCAATGCAGGCTTGTCGTGTGGTGAGGTAAGGTGATTTCGGTTTGGTGGGGTCTTTACGTGTTGCCTGTAGTCGGCCTGTGCGAATCCAGTTGGTGGCGGTAGGTCTGGATATTTTGAGAAATGCACAGGCCTCATCGAGTGTGAGACTGTGTGATTCCATGATTACTCCACAGCTTCTTCTTCAACTTCATTCGCGATGTCGTAGAATTTCCCGTAAGTTATTTTCTTGAAGCCGTCAGGGATAACAACTTCGCCATGCCTCTCTTCTTTGTTATTTGGTATTGCAAAAATAAGACAATCATTGCGCTTCGGGTGCTTACCGCCATACGTTGATAACATAGCGAAACCAAGTCCACGGCCCGATTGACCACCAATTCCTGTACGCATAATCCCGTAGTGGTTGGTTATGTAGTAATTCCACTCAGGCAAGGATTTTAGCTTAGCGTTAGCGTTATGCATGATTGCATCCAGCTCTTTGTTGTATGCGCGGCCTTCCTTTGTGTTTCCCTTTCCTCGCGCTATCACAACTCTCTTCCCGTCAAAAAAATCCTCGCGTTTGATTGTTATCTGGCATGGGAATTCATATCCTTTTTCCCAAACGAAGCTTTGTAGAAGTCCGCCTTCTCCACCCCAGCTACGGGTTGTAGTCCATGCGATTGCGCCAACCTTTTCAGCGGCTGTGGTTAGGATTGAATTTCGTTGATCGTTAATGGTGTCGTATGACTGGATAAGCTCCTTAACATCCTCACCCTCTACCATGTAGTAGTCGTAATATTTGCTCTGGCCTGACATTTCTTATCTCCAATAAAAAACCGCCATCAGGCGGCTTGGTGTTCTTTCAGTTCTTCAATTCGAATATTGGTTACATTGTTTTCATATATGAATAAATAATTTAGCTTTTTTCGTTGCTTTCGCGTTCTTTATTATTTTTATTAAACTCGTTTTTACCGCGCATTCCAAATGCGTCTTTAGAGTCGTTGTATCCGCAATCACAGCACACATAATCTCCAGACCATCCACGCATTGTCTTTTCTTTTGCAATATTTCCAGAACCGCATTTTGGACAAGACATATCACTACCCCCAAAGCATGAGTGAGATAACAAAGTAACATTGATGGGAGATTAACAATAGATTGTTGATGTAAAAGATATGTATAAGATTCGCTATCAGATGGGAGGTTCTGGTAGCGGTATCCAGTGTGTGACATTGCTAATCAGACCATATTCATTAGTTTGAGGATGGTCGCCGCGATCGTCTCCGTATTTAAGACTCTCCATAAAACCATAATGCTTATCCCCATTAACGCTCACAAAGCCGTAATAAGCTGGTATAACGCCGATCTCACACGTAATCAGCAAAGGAAAACTAGTTCTCCAATTTAGCTCGCCAATTATAGGCATTCTCTCACTACAGCTTATCCAGCCATCCGGAATTACCGGAGAGTTGCCATTCACATCGAAATTTGGCTTTGCGTCCTGAACCAGAAGGATGTAACCGTTCTTAGCTGAATCAAGTTCTGATACCTCGGTGACAGTACCGAAATAGCGATGACCAGCATCAAAATCGCAGGTACTGACGTCTACCGATACTTCCATGCCTTCGATTAATTCTGGCAACTCGTAAGTTTGGCTTACAGGTTCAGCGGTAAGCGCTGCCAGTTGCTCCCGCGCCTGTCGCATATCATCACGCAGCGCCAGCGCCACGGCCTCTATTGCGTCTTTTTCCCGCTGGAGTTGAATATTCTCATCCAGCAGCGCCAGCGCGACTTTCGGGTTAAATGCAGCAATAAATTCAGCGTTGGCCTCAGCATTCGGTTGACAATCAAACCCACCCCACTTAATAACGTTCTCACAGCGCTTATCTCGCGGGGTGTGGATGGAAAAAGTTTTAGTATCGATATCAGAAAATACCTTCCAGGGGTCTTTTGTCGCCTTCTCCGCCACTTCACGCAGCGCACGTTTGTCGATGTTCATACCGCACCGCCTTTACGAGGTTGGGCGGCGAACTCGCAAACTGTTACACCGCCTTCTTCTGTGTAATCTGCTGACGAGATATGCAGACCATGAACAATGCTGCCGTCGTCACGTTGAATGTTGCCAACCCACAGCAGTCCGTCAGTAAAATCACCGTACCCGGATTCATGACCGTCACCACATTGTGAACAAATTAACTCAATGTCCGATGGCTCAAGGAAAATTTGTTGAGGGACAAGCGCGTAACCTTCAGGGATTGCACTTGCCCGCACCTCAGCCAGAAAAGCGTCAGTGGCTGGGGTTTTCTCACAGTACAGATTGTCGTAGGCGATCATCGCCACGACCGCCTTGTCGATATCCGGATCATTTACCGGACAATGCTCAAGAATTGCCGCCAGCGCGCTCTTTTTGCTCTCGCATTCCGCCGCCAGCGCCACACATTTCGCCTCTAGTTCCGCATAATCACTATGACGCACCATATCAGTACAGAATGATTCTCCTGTTATTGGTGGTGATAACTGGTCACTGACAATCGTGTATATTTTCACTTCTTTCATTTCTTCCCACTCCGCAACATTGCATTCAGATATTTGTTTTCATTCACTGATGGAAAACTATTTCGCTTAAGCATTTCTTCGCGTGGAATATCGTTGATGGGTTTGAAGCGGTGTCGAATAATCATTTACGATGGAAGGATTCCGGGGTCGTAGGACAAACCTCTCATGATGAATTCCTCAGTTATTGCTGATAGAGCCGTAACGCGAACGGTAATTTTTAAGGCGCGGGTCTATTTCAATGAATTTGGTGTAAGTGGCTTTGCGGAATGGCCGGATGGATGTCTGGTAAATTCGCTCGCGTTCTTCTTTCTCTGCAAGCCATATACAGTGGCGAAATTCCTTTTCCTCTTTCGTTTCCTGCGGTAGCGACATTATCAGGTCGTAGTTCTTTCTGAATTTTTCCAGCACCTCCGAGACGGAATTGCCGGAACAGCGGCACGGGGTATCCGCACCATATAGAGGCGCTGGCATAATTAAATCCTTGTTTTGCTAAATCAGAAGGGGATGGAATCGTCGTATACAGGCGTGTTCTGTTGGTTACTACTTTGCTGCTGCGGGCTATTTCCTGAAGCTGCAAATCCAATTTTTGCGTTCAGCAATTCAAGAGTGATTGATTGACCATTTTGTCCCTGATAAACATCAACCTTGATGTTTTCGCCGGTAATTTCAACAACGCCGCCTTCAACCAGAACACTGCGATAGTAATCAGCCTGCGGCCCCGGTTTGGCAAATACAGCGGCACTGTAGTTTGTCCATTCTTTCTTTTTTGTCTGGCGGTCGTAATACTGGACGCCAGCACGAATGTTGAATCCGATATTTTCTCCAGCCTGAAACTCTCTTGCTGGCTTGTTTAGTCGTACAGTGATTGAATGTGCCATTATGCGATCGCTCCTTCTAATTCGTCTCGTCTGATGTTGTAAATGTCCTTAGCCTTCGCTTGCTCTTCTGTTCCCTCAAGCATCTTCCACGCTTTAGCGAAAGCCTGTTTAAGATCTTCCACCGTGTTTTTCTGCATTGCGGCCTCAGTGAATGCCTTAAGAACCTGTTCAGGAGCAGGGGAGGAAGGCGATGATTTAGTTTGCTTCGCAGGTGCTGCATTCTGCTGATGTTTGTGCTCGTCAGTATCAGCGTCTTTGGCGTCATCAATACCAAACAAACCGTTAAGGCAATATTTGCGAGCGTAAGAGCTTGTAGCGCCAGTTACCTGAGCTGCGTCCATTCCCTTCTTGTTTTCTTCTTCTCGCGCTATAGCGCTTGCTGAATGGCTATTTTCACCATCTGTAATGGTCGCTGTGGCCTTGACGTAATAACGGTCGCCAATCAGCACGATTTCATCACTGATAGACAGGAACAGGCCTTTCAGTAGTGGCTTAACACCCTCCAGAATGTCTTCACAGCTTCTGTATTTGTATTTACCAAACGAGTTGTACTGATTCTTTGGTGCGTTCAGGTGCTCCTGAATTTCAGCAAGTCTTGCGTAAAACTCTTTGCTCATGAGTAATACCCCGCAAATTCATCCCAGCTAATAACCGGATTCTGCCGTTCTGCTGCTAAGTTAATTTTCTGCTCCACTTCTTCCTCAATTTCAGGAGAAATAAGAGCAATAAATTCTTCATCATCAAAATCATGCAACATGACGCGCCTCCCATTCTTCGTCCTGCCACTTATCCCAACCAAGAGCTATTCCGGCAGCCCATGTATACGCGTCAGATATTCCCTGTTTTGTATCCGGAAATACTTTCTCATATAGCTTGTTGAACTCCCTGTTTCCTTGCTGAACAAGAATTGTTCCGTTAACAGGCGTAATGGTCATGGCGTGGTACTCCTGGCTGATTAAGAATTTCACCGAGACGTTTCCATCCGGCCCGTAATTTTCTGGTAATTCTGTCGAGAAGTGATTCAGAAGGGCAGCCAGCAATGGGCCACCCGGCAAAACTATATTGCATGGCGTGCTCTTTAGTTAATTTGCATAACAAAAATGCCTCGAATGAAGCGTTGTTGGTATGCGAAAAAAGCCGCCCTGACTGCGAGCGGCAAATAACATCAAGGGATGATTTTTCGATTAACCAGAACGAGTCGTCGTCCTCGTTTGGTTACGAGCGATATTGCTCACATAGCAGACTCGTAAATCTGCTATAGGTGCTTATTCGCTGCCAAAAATACGCTTACTCAGTTACTTCATCTGCATATTCTTTACTTGTTAACCAATCCGGGCGTTCACCTTTACCAATATAGAAGTCGATAATGTCCAGAAGACGTGGATAAAATTTAAGAGCTTTACGACCATCCATCTCAGCAATTTTCTGCTTACTATATTTTCTCCATTCCTCAACTGTGTGGTTCTGGCATCCTGCTCGTACATATTCACCGTTCGTTATACTTATGAAGTATTTCTCACCCAGGATTACGAAAGTGAGATCAGGCAGATTGGCACCGTACAGGTCGGCACCGTACAGGTTGGCACCGCGCAGGTTGGCACCGTACAGGTCGGCATCGCGCAGGTCGGCACCGCGCAGGTTGGCACCGCGCAGGTTGGCACCGTACAGGTTGGCACCGTACAGGTTGGCACCGTACAGGTCGGCATCGCGCAGGTCGGCACCGCGCAGGTTGGCATTGCACAGGTCGGCACCGTACAGGTTGGCACCGCGCAGGTTGGCTCTAGATCCGCTCTCACGCATTGAGGTAATCCACACTTTGTGTTCTTCAAGAATCTTCGATAAATCTGCTGAATTCATGTTGTTATTCCTTAAATTTTGGCAATAAAAAAGGCCGCATTGCGACCTGATTAGACGTGAGCATTGCTGTAGAAAATTCTGGATTGTGCCTGTCTTTTAACCACATCAGGCTCGGTGGTTCTCGTGTACCCCTACAGCGAGAAATCGGATAAACTCTATTCACCCCTACAGAGAGCAAAAAGAGAATCGCCGATGAACAACTCATGGTGGCAGGAACTAATGCATTTTTTCCTGCAAGGAATGACACTTAAACAGTTGATTCATATGCTAATCATTCTGATCATATTGATTGTTGTTATGCCGGTAAGCGTAAAAGAATGGATAAACCTGCATAATCCAGAAATCCTTCCTCATTACTGGATGTATTACATCCTGCTGCTCTGTGTTAGCTATGTGCTGAACGGTGTTTTTAATTCCGTTTATCACGCTGTTACTGAAAGAATTGAGGCATTAACTGCTCAGCGGCGTAAGGCCAGAGAAGAAAAAGTCGTCCGGGATTTGTTTGATTCGTTAACTCCTGGCGAAAGAGCGTATTTGGCTTTCGCCGTAGCCGCCAATAATCAGCTAAAGACGGAAAAAGGAAGCCCTGAATCAATTTCTTTGCTCGAAAAAGGACTTATCACTCGCTTGCCTTCTGTTATTGGATATCCTGATATTGACCGTTTTGTTATCCCGGAAAAGTATTTTAATGAGTGCTACATGAGATTTGCCGGGAAGTCAGACATTCTTATGAATGAACTTATTGCACAGGACGAACAGCTCAAAAAATAACGACTTAACCGACAAATACCTTACCTCGCTGTTATTTGTTTGCTCTTACGATACCCAGCCGCGTAAAGTGCTACGTCTGGCAAACATACACCGGTTTCTGGCGGCTTATGTCCAAACTCATTTGCGTACACAATGGCTGCCCGTTCCAGATTGCGTCTGTATTCTTCCAGTTGCCAGAATGCATCTTTCGCCATGAACTGAAGTGATTTTGCGTCTTCAATACGTTTTGGCGTTTCGTGTTTTCCTTTGGCCTGAATCTGTACACGGCTAAGAGTAGGACGATGCATTACTTCTGAGCTTATTGCTTCTTCGCGAGCCAGCACGCCATTAGCTAATGCCTTTGCCTTTAAACGTTCACGACGACGAGCACGAGAAGTGCCTTTGAACTGTGTTCTGCGTGTCATATAGACCTCCTGATGAACTTTGGTGATGCGATGCCAGATGCTTATCTTCTGGTTGCCTCGATGGACTGCAATTCATCGCATCCCAAAGCTCACTTTGGTTATTGCTCGTTGACGGAGCCGTAGATTCATCACTGAATCGTTGTATGTTCACCATCCTGGTGAGTAGTGTGTCCTGTTGATGTGTTTAGTATACGTATAGTAAACATCATTGCAAATACATTTTGTATCCTCATGGTTGTTTTGTTTACATTGTGTTGATTTTTAAAGTGATTTATTTTTTTAAATCCTCTATGGCATACTGTTCTGAACAAAAAACGAGCGAGGAATCTGTGTGAAAAACGAGGAACTGGCGCAGTTGCGCTATCAGGAAATGTGCAGGATTGTCGGTGATGTCGTGTTTGCTATGGTTGCGGAGGGTCATGAGACCAAAAGAGTGGCTATAGCTGACGTTATTCGTACGGAGATAGCGAAAGGTCTGGATAAGTGGGATGACGACCAGTTGCAGTGCATGAAACTTGCCGTGAAGCTACTGGAAGAGTAGGGCAAAGAAAACCCGGCACTGTGGCCGGGTTGGGTTAGTTAAGCCTGATACGCCATCTTATACGCTTCAAAAGCATCCTTATGACGAACGGTTCCTGCTTGGCTCTCTGGCAGATCGGCCAGAATAGAATCGTCGTTGCACATTGGAATGCCCTTAGCCTTTAGCTCCATTGCAAGCTCGAATGCGCATCCTGGGCATTTGTGGCGTCCGGTATTGCCTTGGTTTTCTGGGAGAGAGGTAAAGCGAGGGTCATAGCGATGGTCTTTCTTACAGATATGCTTCATCCTGATACCTTCTAAAAAAGATGGCATCGAATGCTTTACAGGGGAAAACGCTTGAGGTAATCTCCCCAATCGAGATCTCAAGAAAACATTCTAGCCAGTGTTTTTGTGGGCCCAGAAGGTTGCCGCCTTCTGGGCCTTTCCGTTGTTGGCGAACAGAAAACGATCGCACAACAGCGGGATCCTACCCAGGATAAATAAAAACTTCAACAAATTGATCGGCTTATAGCTGAGTTTTTTTACACCTGTAATTCCATCCAATAAAAAAGGCCGCATTTCTGCGACCTGTTTCACACAATCACTATCACCCAAACATCCATTATCCATCATCACCCGAATATCTCATCAGGCCATTGGCTGGCTACAACCTTACCTACAACCCTGCATTGTTCGTTACATGGCATTATTGGGAACTGAGGGTTTAGCGGTTGTAGGAATACTTGTCCGCTGTCTTTGATGAGCTTCTTAAAAGTGAACTCATCACCACATAACCTTGCAATGCAAAAATCGCCTGGGTCTACAGGAACTTCTGGGTCTACAAGAATCAGCATTCCTTCAGGAAAGCTTGGTCGTGATCCCGCTGGAGCCGTCATTGAGTGGCCTTCAACTTCAAGCCAAAAAGATGAATCACTGGCTTTTTTGGTCGTACTAATCCAGCATTCTGCATCTCTCTCGGTGAATGTGCGAAATTCTGGTGTAAACATTCCAGCCTGAGCGTGAGAGAAGAATGGGTATTCAAATTGAGGTTTAACAGGCTTTTGTTCTGTTGATTCTCCAACGCTAAAGGTTCCGTCAGCGTTGAACCTCACGTCTGTAACTCCAAGATATTGAAAAATTGCTCCAATTTCTTGTATTGATGGGTTCCTTCTTCCGTTAAGCCAATGACTAACAGCACCTTTGGTTACACCAAGGTGTTCAGCAACTTTATCCTGATTCAATCCAAGCTGATCAATCCTTTGCTTCGCTATGTCATACCAGTTCATTTTCATCCTTAAATTATACAATTTGTATCAAACAAGAACAGTCACAACTCGTAAACTATGTATTGCGATATTGAATACGATGTGTATACTTGTTGGTGAGGAGGAGCCTATGAATAATATTCGCAATTTTCGCGAGCGCTTCGGTTTAACGCAGGAAGATCTTGCGAAAGTACTCGGTTGTACGCGTGGTGCAGTTTGTCATTACGAGACAGGCAGAAGGGGAATGGACATCAATCTTTGTCGCGCTTTTATCAATGCGTTCAAAGAATACGGTTACGAACTAACCATAGACGATCTTTTTCCACCAAAGGCTGCGTAAGCAACACCACTTCCAACAACGGACATTCGTCCTACGTCGCTGACAAGGCGAATCCAGATAACAAATCAACCACAGGTTTATGCGCCAGTGCGCATAGCCACAACTAACTATTAACTACAGGAAATACTAAGTAATGGAACTCACAAATCACAGCAAAAAGATACGCGAAGTGGAAACAGAGCTTCGCGCCCGACTCGTATCAATGGGGCAGACAAATTTCGCAAAGATGGCGGGTTGGTCTGATTCAAAAGTAAGCCGCCTGAACATTCAGGATATGGCGGTGACGTTCGTTCTTCTGGAGAAGGTATGGGAGACAAGCTTAATCAGGGAAGTGGCAAGGCAAGCGGTGGAAGCTGTGATGCCGAGAAATAAAAAACGCCCGGTGTGCAAGACCGAGCGTTCTGACCAAATCCAGATGGATTTCTAACTACTTTTCGCGGAGTTAATTATGGCAAAAAAACCTACACCAGACCAGGTAAAAAAGATTCGTTCTGGCATTACCAAGAAAATACGGTTTGAGGTTTTCAAGCGCGATGGCTTCAAATGCCAGTACTGTGGGAGTTCTGCGCCAGACGTCATCCTTCATGTCGACCATATCAACCCAGTTAGCAAGGGTGGCGATAACGACATGATGAACCTTATCACTTCTTGCGATAGTTGTAATGGCGGGAAAAGCGACAAACTGCTCAGCGATAACTCAATAATGGAAAAGCAAAGGCAGCAACTCCAGGAGCTTAATACCAGGCGAGAGCAACTGGAGATGATGATCAAGTGGCGAGATGGTCTTAAGAGCCTGAAAGACGATGTTGTTGATATTGTCGCTACCAAAATTGACGACTGCATTGCGCCATTTACCGTCAACGACAATGGACGAAAATCCATCAAGAGATGGCTTCGAATATATAAAGTTGAAGAAATCCTCGATGCTATCGAGCTTGCCGCAGACAAAAAACTTACCCAAGAAATAACCCACGAGCTTACTGGCGAATTCTTTGAGTACATCCCTCGCATAGCAGCGACTAAAAGAAAAACCCCTGAAGAGCAAAGGATTCTATATATCAGAGGAATCCTTAAAAACCGCATATACATCAATCAAAACCATGTGATGGGTTATCTCAAGGCATGGCTTTCATACGACTTAGATCTCGATGAACTTACCGAGTTTGCGAAAACAGTACCTAACTGGACAACGTTCAAGGAGTGGGTGTCTGAACGCATTCGCGAAGCTCAAGAAGAACTCCCGTACTAAAGGTGGATAAATGGCACGTTCAAGAAATATTAAACCAGGCTTTTTCACAAATGATGAACTGGCCGAATGCTCTCCATATGCCCGCCTACTTTTTGCCGGGCTGTGGACTATCGCTGACAAAGAAGGGCGATTGGATGACCGCCCCAAAAAGGTTAAAGCGCTCGTTCTGCCGTTCGACAACGTTGACTGTGATGAACTTCTTCAACAGCTACATCAGCGTAAATTTATCAATCGCTACCAGGTAAATGGTGAAGGTTTCATCCAAATTTCAAACTGGAAGAAGCATCAGAATCCTCACTGCAAAGAAGCGGCTAGTGAGATACCAGCACCAGTAGAGAACAATGACAGCACCGGACAAGAACAGTGCAAGTGCGACAAAGAGGAAGATAAGAATGGTGCTGAATCAACTCAACTCATTGAAAATAATGAAGTACCAGAAAAGCACTATGCAAGTACAGTGCAAGAACCAGTAGAGAACAATTTAAATCCTGCTGATTCCCTTAACCTGATTCCTGATTCCCTTAACCTGATTCCTGATTCCCTTTCTAACACCCAAGCCGCTGACGCGACTTGTGAAGGGACTGGGGCTGATGTCCATAAAATTTCAAGTCGCTATGCATTCGAAGGAAATATCGTTCGGTTAAACCACAAGGACTACGAAGCATGGAAACGCCTGTATCCGAACATTGACCTTAAGTACGAGTTGGAAAGGCTGGATATCGAATTTAGCCATGAGAAGCCAAAGAACTGGTTTATCACTGCCAGCCAGAAACTCAGTTACCAGAACAAGCAAGCGTTATCAAGACCGGTACGCAAGGTTGCTAATGGCCTTCAAGCTGAGGGTTTTGCCACCAAGGACTACGGACAAACTGAAATGCCTTCATGGGCTCAGGAGTGAACATGACGCTGGACGAAAAGATATCTCACCTGGAGAAAAAACTTGCAGAGTTGAGCTCTCCGCCAATTGCTATCGAGCACACTGCTGTAGAAATTGTCACTGGCACCTGTGAAAAACATGGTGAGTTTGAGCAGCGCAATCGTTATTCCACTGGACCAATTAAGTTTGCCTCAAGACCCAGCGAATGCCCGGAATGCATGAGGGGTGAGCTTATTGAGCTACAGGCTGAGAAGATTAAAATCGACGAGGCATCACGTAAGCGCACTGTTGAGTTTCTGTTGAATAACCTGGATATTCCTGAGCGGTTCAAGGGATGCACACTGCAAAACTATGAGCCAGTCAACGACGATGCAAAGCGAGTACTTCGGGTGTGTCAGGCATACGCCAGTAAATGGCCTGAGCGATTACAGAAAGGCGGTGGCCTGGTTATGTGTGGCAAGCCGGGGACTGGGAAAAATCACCTTGCGTTGGCTATAGCTCGTATCGCCATTACTGAGCATCTAAGCTCTGCAGTGTTCACAACAGCCCTGAAAATTGCGCGTGAATACAAATCAACATGGTCTAAAAGCTCCACGCGCACTGAGGATGAGGTGATTAAGCAGTTCACTAAGCCTGATCTACTTATTATCGATGAGGTCGGAGTTCAGTTCGGAAGTGATGCCGAGAAGCTAATCATGTTCGAGATTATCAATACCCGCTATGAGCGCATGAAACCAACCATTCTGATAAGCAACCAAAGCAAGGATGAGCTTTCTGCTTTTATCGGTGAGCGAGTTATAGACCGCATGAACGATGGAGGCGGATGCACACTGGCTTTCACATGGGATAGTTACAGGAGCAAATCGTGAAAGACAAAGGTCAAATGCGAGGTATAGCAGCTTTCGTTGCAACTAATCCGGGTTGCTTTTGTCATGAGGTTATAGCAGGAACCGGCATTCAGAAATTCGCAGTTACATCTGCCCTAATCAAGCTGGTAAAGCGCGGGACCCTACGGAGGGTTGGTAATCCAAAGCATTACCGGTACTTCATAGCCACCAGGGACGAAGTAATTGTGAATGATATGTCTGTTAAGCCAGGAGACTACGACCACGATAGGCCAAATCCTTTGAGTGCCATGTTCAACCAGAAGCTACGTGAGGTTAGGCAATGACCATCTACAAAATACCTGAAATGCTTTTGAATCCCCGCTTCATTGCTGTTTTGAACAGATGTATCGACGAAGAAGAGCTCATTATGCAATTCGAAAGGTTGTCAGGCGTCACTCGACCACCAAAGGGGCAACATCCAATAGAGCTGATGGTTGATAAAGCGACAGGATTTTCTGATGAGCAGTGGAAACGGTTTTTTGAAGCATTTATCCCGTTCGTCTATGAGTTTATATGGCTCACATGGAGAGACCGTGACAATGAGGAGTACTGGCAATGACCATCTACATCACTGAGCTAATAACAGGCCTGCTGGTAATCGCAGGCCTTTTTATTTGGGGGAGAGGGAAGACATGAAAAAACTAACCTTTGAAATTCGATCTCCAGCACATCAGCAAAATGCCATTCACGCAGTACAGCAAATCCTTCCAGACCCAACCAAACCAATCGTAGTAACCATTCAGGAACGCAACCGCAGCTTAGACCAAAATCGGAAGCTTTGGGCTTGCCTTGGTGATGTCTCACGTCAGGTTAACTGGCATGGGCGATGGCTTGACGCTGAAAGCTGGAAGTGTGTGTTTACCGCAGCCTTAAAGCAGCAGGATGTTGTCCCTAACCTTGCCGGGAATGGCTTTGTAGTAATAGGCCAGTCAACCAGCAGGATGCGTGTAAGCGAGTTTGCGGAGCTATTAGATCTTATACAGGCATTCGGTACAGAGCGCGGCGTTAAGTGGTCAGACGAAGCCCGGTTAGCACTGGAATGGAAAGCGAGGTTTGGAGACGCCGCATGAAACACTGCTACCGCTGCGGAGAAAGCAAAGACGATTATCGATTCCGGCCAAATCAACCTTATTGGCACCAATGGTGTATCAGATGTGAGCGGTCGCCAGTAGGTAATTTCCCGCTGCCAGAGACGAAGGAGGACGTATGGCACGACAGCGACGAAGTATCACCGACATAATCTGCGAAAACTGCAAATACCTTCCAACGAAATGCTCCAGAAATAAACGCAAGCCAATCCCAAAAGAATCTGACGTAAAAACCTTCAATTACACGGCTCACCTGTGGGACATCAGGTGGCTTAGAGAACGTGCGAGGAAAACAAGGTGATTGACCACAATCGAAGTTACGAGCAGGAAAGTATAGCGAGAGCCTTATGCGCCGGATGTAACAAGCAGCTGGCACCTGATGAAATTTACGCCTGTGCAGAATGCATCAACGAATGGCTGGTATATCGAGATCCGAATGGAGATATGTCTAATGAGGATATTCAGGAGCAATAAATGGCTTCAGGCAGTAAGGGAGATAGATTGCTGCGTTCTGTGTGGTCGATATGGAGTTCAGGCTGCGCATCGCAACGAAGGAAAGGGAATAGGGCTAAAGGTTGACGACAGCCTAACGGCGGCGCTTTGCCCGTCATGCCATGAGCGAATCGACAACGGAAAAGATTTAAGCCGGGAAGAGCGACGCTCAGAAATGGACCGCGCCATTGTCTTAACGTTGCAAAAGTTAACACGCGAAGGGAGGGTAACAGTGCGATGAACGAATACCGTATAGCGTTGCCGTGGCCTCCATCCAATAATCGCTACTGGCGTCACTCTCGAGGAATCCACTACATCAGCGATTGGGGAAAGCGATACCGGCGAGAAGTAATCGAAATAATTCAGCAACAACAGCTAGACCTTAAAATCACACCCCGCATCAGAATCACCATTCTCGCAGCACCTCCCGATAACCGCAAACGCGACCTGGACAATCTACCAAAGGCCGTTTTTGACGCACTCACCAGTGCGGGATTCTGGCTGGATGACGGCCAGATAGACGATATGCGCATCAAGCGCTGTCAGGCGGTTAAAGGCGGAATGCTTGTACTGGTTGTGACTGAAACCTGTGGGCGTTTGCCAATGATTACAGAGCTACTGGAGGCCGCATGACGTTCTCAGTAAAAACCATTCCAGACATGCTCATAGAGACATATGGAAACCAGACAGAAGTCGCTCGGCGCTTATCGTGCCACCGCAACACAGTCAGGCGTTATCTGTATGACAAAGAAGCCAGGTATCACGCCATCGTTAACGGCGTTTTAATGATTCATCAGGGCGGGAGAGGTATCTATGACCGTAACCAGCATTAACCAGGCGAAACAGCAGCGTGAACGTGACGAAGCTGAATTGCGCAGCGTCAGAGAGATGACGGAGCAACACCAGAAGGCGATGGATTATCTGCATGAGCGAGAACTGGTGAACCGGCTTGGATTGAACAAGCCGTCGGGAGGCAATGCTGCATGAGTATACGAGAATTGAACCTCACTAAAGAGCAGCATGACTGGCTTAATGGGTGGCTTGAGCTATGGGGAGCATGGGTTTATTCAGGAAGACTCGAAAAACGCATGAGCAGCGTTATAGCGCAGTTCATGGAGAGCGTAGAGCCGGGGAGAGTTATGACAAGACCAATGTGCAATGATGATGATGGAATGTTGATTTCTCAGGTCGTCGATTCCGTCATGTACATTGACAAGAAAGCCTTTGGCATCCTCCTCAGCTACTACGCTCATGGTTCATCCAAGCGAGCAATTGCATCCTACTATCACGCGACTGCAAAGCCACGCAAGATGTGTGGACGTGGTGGCGAGGGATGGAGAAAACCTTCACTGGCAACCTGTAGAAATGAAATTGACGACATCCTGAAAGCGTCATTATTTGTTTTATACCAGCCAATGCAAAAAGCTTTCAAAATGCGTAAACGTGTTGAGAAAGTTAAGTATGTTGCTGTTAAAAGCCTTGACATGCAATTATCCATTTAGCCATAATTAGAAGGTAAGCTGCCGTTAGTGACTCTTAAGTTGCAACGGTGGCTTTTTTTATTTGGGTCAGTCGTATAAAGGTCATTACGGAAGGCTGTTAACCTTCTTATCGTGGTTCGAGTCCACGCTGTCCCGCCAAACATGCTGGTTTAGCTCCAATGGTAGAGCAGTCGCCTTGTAAGCGAATGGGTAGCGGTTCAAGTCCGTTAACCAGCACCATAACTGAGCCGTAGCCACTGGCTATCCTGAACTAATCAGTGATAGTTATGCTGCGGCCTTCTACACATGACCTTCGCGAAAGCGGGTGGCAAGAGGTTGCGATAACAACCTCCTGCCGTTTTGCCCGTGCATATCGGTCACGAACAAATCTGATTACTAAACACAGTAGCCTGGATTTGTTCTATCAGTAATCGACCTTATTCCTAATTCAATAGAGCAAATCCCCTCAATAAAGGGGGTAGAGCATGTACCGTATGGACAAAATCAGAGAATGGTTCAGTTACAGCTTCGGAGGACTGACTGCGATGGGTGGCATTCTCTCCCTGAATGACTGGGCTGTAATCATTGGTATTCTTTGTACTGTCGGCACATTTGGCATCAACTGGTACTACAAACGCAAAGAGCGTGAGGACAGATTGAATGGCAATGTCACCGGCACTACGAAATAGCGTAATAGCGGCGATAAGTGGCGGGGCTATTGCCATAGCATCTGTGTTAATCACTGGCCCCGGTGGTAACGATGGTCTGGAGGGTGTCAAATACAAACCATATAAGGACGTAGTTGGTGTGTTGACTGTGTGTTATGGCCACACCGGAAAAGACATCATGCCTGGTAAAACGTATACCGAAGCAGAATGTAAAACCCTCCTGAATAAAGAGCTTGCCACTGTCGCCAGGCAAATTAACCCGTACATCAAAGTCGATATACCGGAAACAACGCGCGGCGCTCTTTACTCGTTCGTTTACAATGTTGGCGCAGGAAACTTCAGAACATCGACACTTCTTCGCAAAATAAATCAGGGTGACATCAAAGGCGCATGTGATCAGCTACGTCGCTGGACATACGCTGGCGGTAAACAATGGAAAGGCCTGATGACTCGTCGTGAGATTGAGCGAGAAGTCTGTTTGTGGGGTCAGCAATGAGGATCCACTACAAGATAATTATCTTCGCGTTCGCACTGAGCGTACTGGGCGGCATCGTCTGGTCAGCCAGCCATTACCACGATAAGTACCAGGCGGAACGGCTACGCGCAGATGCTGCCGAGCAGAACGCCAACGCCGCCGAGGCGATCACCGCCAACGTCATTCAGTTCGTGAACATCATCAATGCCATTTCAGAGGCCAACCAGGATGCAAAGAACCAGATCACACTGGAATCACAGGGAGCCCAGGCAGATATCAAAGTGGCTATTGCGAATGATGACTGCGCTCATCGGCCTGTGCCTCCTGCTGCTGCTGACCGGCTGCGGCAATTCGCGGATAGTTTACGTACCGGTTCCGGTAGCGCCTCTACCGGCAAACCTGACAGCTGAGACGCAACAGCCAGCCATTCCCGAACCGCTGACCTATGGGGCCAGTCTGGATCTGAATGTCAGCCTGCTATCGGCGCTGGGTCAGTGCAACATCGATAAGGCTAGTATCAAGAAGATTGAAGAGTCTCGGACCTCTCTGTAGAAGACTATTTTGCTGCCATGAAGAAGTTTTATATCTTTGGTCAATACATCGAGCAGATCAGATAATTCTTATGTGATTGATGCTATATTGATCCCCTTTTTAAATATGGGATTTACGGATATGTCTGTCAGTCAAGATATTTATAAGTCTACACTTAGAGTTGAAAGTGATACTCCAGAGGGAACCTCGGTAGGAACTGCTTTCTGGTTTTGCTTTGTTATGGAAGGTGGTGGAAAGATTGTTCCACTCTTGGTAACTAATAAGCATGTCGTTAACGGGGCAACAGAAGTTAGACTACATCTAAACATTACCGACAGCGCAAATCCTGAAATAAAATTTTATAACCTAACAATTCCAGAGGGGGCAAATGCGTTCATTATGCACCCTGATGATAATGTTGATATATGCATATTGCCTATCGCTGGATTGCTGAATGAGATGGAGAAAAGTGGCATTCGCCCAGAACTCTTCTTTTTCTCAGATCGTCAGATGCGTGGTAACAATTACATTACTCCTGTCGAAGACGTTTACATGACAGGGTATCCAAATGGATTATGGGATTCTGTAAACAATAGGCCTGTTACCAGGAAAGGCATCACAGCATCATCACCTATGGAAAACTGGAAGGGTAAGCCTGAATTCCTCATTGATATGGCTTGCTTCGGTGGTTCTAGCGGTTCTCCTGTTTATATAATGAACCAAGGCTCATATGCTACTAATGATGGTATTGCTATGGGGGAGAGATTAATTTTCCTTGGGTTGCTGTATGCAGGGCCGGTAACGAATGTTAGTGGGAATATTGAAATTATTGACGTACCAACAGTCGCCACACCAGTTGTGCGTTCGGAAATTACAATGAATCTCGGATTGGTTATTAAAGCAGAGAAGCTAAATGACTTTAAGCCTCTCTTGGGGCTTTAACACAAGCCGCCTCCGGGCGGTTTTTTTATTGCTATTACAAAAGCCATTCCATGCCGAGTGACTTTGATAATGGCTTATACCCTACACGGGATAACTTAACTGATATCCCTTTTAACGGATAAACGGAGCCAACAATGGCAGATATTATTCCCATGACTGAAGAACAGAAATTCCAGTTAGAGATTTACAAACTGGTCATGAACCAGAACGCAGCAGCAGAGGAAGCATTTCAATTCATTGGCACTGACGAGCTGAAGCTTGAGCTATTCAAAATTCACTTCCAGTCAGGCGGCGCTAATTCAGATATCACGACTCGCACTATCGAAGCGGTGCGTAAATCGAAGGAAGCGTTAGACCTGTTCACTACCGGAGCATAACGAATGGCAAAGACGAAGTGGCCTAAACTTCCCCGGTTCTTCGTGCCATTGTTCCATAGCGCCAATGTCTACCTGTGTCGTTCAAAGGAAGAGTGGGATCAGGCTTGTATTCATCTTGGAGTTGATAGCGGCGGGAATGAGGTGCTGGCGGGGGCAACACAGTCATATTGCAATACCGAAACAGGCGAGAACCTTTACCTGCTTGGGGTATTCAATGGAAATGCTGCCACACTGGTTCATGAATGCGCTCACGTTGCATTCTATGTCTGCCGAGATGTTGGTGTAACCACTCATCCTGGCGACGCAAACGAAACCTACTGCTACATGCTTGACAGAATGTTCAGTCACTTCCTGCCGTTCTTTCATGAACCAGAAAAAGAAGGAGCCAAGTAATGGCAAACCCAAACTTCACGCCATCATGGCCTCTCTACAAAGATGCTGACGGTGTATATGTGTCTGCTCTTCCGATTAAAGCTATCAAATACGCTAATGACGGAAGTGCAAACGCAGAATTCGACGGCCCGTATGCTGACCAGTACATGTCAGCGCAAACAGTAGCCGTATTCAAGCCAGAGGTTGGCGGATATCTGTTCCGGAGCCAGTACGGCGAGCTGCTCTATATGAGCAAGACAGCATTTGAAGCTAAGTACACTTCTGCAAGCGGTTCAGTAACGAATGCAGAGACGGGGGATAAGTTATCTACTGCTCGCACTATCACACTAACCGGCGCTGTCACAGGTTCAACGTCCTTTGATGGTTCGGCTAACGTGACTATCGCAACTACCCAAGGAAGCTAACGAGGAAATGATATGGCGGCTGAAGAGAAGAAAATTGGTCGCCCATCGGCTTACAAACCAGAGTATGCCGAGCAGGCGAGAAAACTTTGTCTGTTAGGGCATACAGATGCAGAACTGGCTTCTTTCTTTGAAGTTAGCGAGCAAACAATCAATGCGTGGAAGCACGCGCATCCTGTTTTTCTTGAGTCCATAAAAAAGGGTAAAGCTGTTGCGGACAGTGAAGTCGCCGCAAAGTTATTCCACCGCGCCACCGGGTACGAACACCCAGAAGATGATATTCGCGCAGTCGATGGTTCGATCGTCATAACTCCTACTGTGAAACATTATCCACCCGATACGACTGCCGCCATTTTCTGGCTTAAGAACAGGCAGCGAGATAAATGGCGTGACAAACAGGAAGTAGAACATACCGGAGAGGTTGGCCTGATTCAGCGCATTCAGGAGGCCCGCAAACGCGCAAGGGGTGAGTAATGTCATCAGAATTTGAGGCAATGCTTGCCGACGATATGGGGCGATTCTTCTATGACCCGCTCGGATTTGTGATGTATGCATTTGAGTGGGGAGTTGGAGAGCTTGATGGCTTTGACGGTCCAGATGAGTGGCAGAAAGAATTCCTCACTGATTGGGGTGAGGCGATTAGCACTAACAACTTTGATGGTGTAAAGCCAGTAGAAGCATACCGCTGCGCAACAAGCTCAGGTCACGGCATCGGGAAAAGTGCACTCACTGCATGGGTAATTCTCTACATCATGAGCACCCGCCCGTTCTGCAAGGGCGTTGTAACAGCCAACACCTCAGAGCAGCTTCGAACCAAAACATGGGGCGAGCTTGGTAAATGGAAGAAGCGTTGTATCACCGGGCACTGGTTCGAATACAACAACGGCAAAGGCAACATGAACATCTACCATGTAGACCACATGGAGTCATGGCGTTGTGACGGCCAGACCTGTCGCGAGGAAAACAGCGAATCATTTGCTGGCCTCCACGCTGCAAACTCAAGCCCGTTCTATATCTTCGATGAAGCCTCGGCGGTGCCTGACAAGATTTGGGAGGTGGCTGAGGGCGGCCTGACAGACGGAGAGCCTTTCTGGTTCGCGTTCGGCAACCCGACACGTAACACCGGGCGCTTCCGTGAATGTTTCCGTAAATTCAAGCATCGCTGGAGACGCAAGCAAATTGATAGTCGTCTGGCGAAGATGACGAACAAAGAGCTCATTGAAGAATGGCGAAACGATTACGGTGAGGATAGCGACTTCTTTAAAGTACGCGTTCGTGGCCTCTTCCCGTCTGCGTCTGACCTGCAATTTATTCCCCAAAGCTATGCTGATGCCGGTATGTCAAGAAAGCTGGAGCACAGTCAATATGGATTCGCTCCAAAGATTATCGGCGTTGACCCGGCATACTCCGGCAGTGATGAGGCGTGTATCTATCTGCGGCAGGGGCTTTATTCAAGGCTTTTAGGTTCTTACCCAAAAACAGATGACGATGTGAAGTTTGCGCAGGTAGTAGCTGCTATCGAAGATGAACATAAAGCTGACGCGGTATTCATCGATTTCGGTTACGGAACTGGCATTCATTCTGTTGGTAAGTCGTGGGGCAGAAAGTGGCAACTCGTGAGCTTCGCGGGAGAATCGAAAGACCCGGCAATGCTCAATAAGCGCGGCGAGATGTGGAACGCAATGAAATCCTGGCTGAATGAAGGCGGAAGCATTGATGACCAGCAGACCGCTGATGAGATTGTCGCCCCTGAATACAAAGTGAAGCTAGACGGTAAGATTGTTCTGGAGTCCAAAGACGATATGAAACGTCGTGGCGTTCCGTCACCCAACCGGGCCGATGCGCTGGCGCTGACATTTGCATTCCCGGTAGTCAAAAACAAACCTTCAAAAGCAATTCCCGCACCGATTAGACCAGTACGCAGAGGACGATAATGGCCGACAATGAAAACAGGCTGGAGAGCATCCTGTCGCGCTTTGATGCGGACTGGACAGCCAGTGATGAAGCCAGACGAGAGGCGAAGAACGACCTGTTCTTTAGTCGGATCAGCCAATGGGATGACTGGCTATCACAATACACAACCCTGCAATATCGCGGGCAGTTCGATTGCGTTCGACCGGTAGTGCGCAAGCTCGTTTCTGAGATGCGTCAGAACCCTATTGATGTTCTGTATCGTCCAAAGGATGGAGCAAGTCCTGACGCTGCTGATGTGCTGATGGGCATGTATCGCACCGACATGCGGCACAATACGGCGAAAATTGCTGTCAACATAGCCGTTCGTGAGCAGATTGAAGCAGGCGTGGGTGCGTGGCGTCTGGTCACTGACTACGAAGACCAAAGTCCAACTAGCAACAATCAGGTTATCCGTCGAGAGCCTATCCATAGTGCCTGCTCCCATGTTATCTGGGACAGCAACAGCAAACTGATGGACAAGTCTGACGCCCGTCACTGCACAGTTATCCACTCAATGAGCCAGAATGGTTGGGAGGATTTCGCAGAAAAATACGACCTCAATGCTGATGATATTCCATCATTCCAGAACCCCAACGATTGGGTGTTTCCATGGCTGACGCAGGACACAATTCAGATCGCTGAGTTTTACGAAGTGGTCGAGAAGAAAGAGACGGCGTATATCTACCAAGACCCGGTTACGGGTGAGCCGGTAAGCTACTTTAAGCGCGATATTAAAGACGTCATCGACGACCTGGCTGATAGTGGATTTATCAAAATTGCAGAGCGCCAGATTAAGCGTCGCCGGGTATACAAATCGATTATCACCTGCACCGCAGTACTGAAAGACAAGCAACTCATTGCTGGCGAACATATCCCCATTGTTCCGGTATTCGGAGAGTGGGGCTTCGTTGAAGATAAAGAAGTGTATGAGGGTGTCGTCCGCCTGACAAAAGACGGTCAGCGTCTGCGCAACATGATTATGTCCTTCAACGCCGATATCGTGGCCCGTACTCCGAAGAAGAAGCCGTTCTTCTGGCCTGAGCAGATTGCAGGCTTTGAGCATATGTACGACGGTAACGACGATTACCCGTACTACCTGCTCAATCGCACTGATGAAAACAGCGGAGAAATGCCAACTCAGCCGCTGGCATATTACGAAAATCCGGAAGTTCCACAGGCCAATGCCTATATGCTGGAAGCTGCAACCAGTGCAGTAAAAGAGGTTGCAACGCTAGGTGTTGATGCAGAGGCGGTAAACGGTGGACAGGTAGCCTACGACACTGTTAACCAGCTAAACATGCGTGCTGACCTTGAGACATACGTGTTTCAGGATAATCTGGCTACCGCTATGCGCCGTGACGGTGAGATTTACCAGTCGATAGTTAATGACATCTACGATGTTCCTCGCAACGTGACAATCACCCTTGAGGATGGCAGCGAAAAAGATGTTCAGCTAATGGCTGAGGTTGTTGACCTTGCTACTGGTGAACGACAGGTACTGAACGATATCAGGGGGCGCTATGAATGCTACACGGATGTTGGGCCATCATTCCAGTCCATGAAGCAGCAAAACCGCGCAGAAATTCTTGAGTTGCTCGGCAAGACGCCGCAGGGAACGCCAGAATATCAACTGTTGTTGCTTCAGTACTTCACCCTGCTTGATGGTAAAGGTGTTGAGATGATGCGTGACTATGCCAATAAGCAGCTTATTCAGATGGGCGTTAAGAAGCCGGAAACACCTGAAGAGCAGCAATGGTTTGTCGAAGCGCAGCAGGCCAAACAAGGACAGCAAGACCCGGCAATGGTTCAGGCGCAGGGTGTGCTGTTGCAAGGTCAGGCTGAACTGGCTAAAGCGCAGAATCAGACGCTATCTCTTCAAATCGACGCGGCTAAAGTCGAAGCTCAAAACCAACTTAACGCTGCGAAAATCGCAGAAATATTCAACAACATGGACCTCAGTAAACAATCTGAGTTTAGAGAGTTCCTCAAAACCGTTGCTTCATTCCAGCAGGACCGCAGCGAAGACGCTCGCGCAAATGCTGAGTTACTCCTTAAAGGCAATGAACAGACGCACAAGCAGCGAATGGACATTGCCAACATCCTGCAATCGCAGAGACAAAATCAACCTTCCGGCAGTGTAGCCGAGACACCTCAATAAGAGAGAGTTAATCATGGAACCAACCACCGAAATTCAGGCAACTGAAGACTTAACCCTGTCCGGCGATTATGCAGCGGCATCTGCTGATAGCTTAGTTGTCGATAATGCCAACGACAATGCAGGTCAGGAAGATGGCTTTGAGATTGTCCTGAAGGAAGATGAGACAGCACCAAAACAAGACCCGGCAAAGAACGCAGAATTCGCCCGCCGCCGCATCGAGCGCAAACGACAGCGCGAGCTTGAGCAGCAGATGGAAGCAGTTAAACGCGGAGAATTGCCGGAGAGTTTACGGGTAAACCCTGACCTTCCACCTCAGCCGGATATTAATGCCTATCTGTCAGAAGAAGGCCTGGCCAAATATGACTATGACAACAGCCGTGCGCTTGCCGCTTTCAATGCTGCTAATACCGAATGGCTAATGAAAGCGCAGGACGCCCGCAGCAATGCCGTAGCAGAACAGGGCCGCAAAACTCAGGAGTTTACCCAGCAATCAGCGCAATACGTCGAAGCTGCCCGCAAACACTATGACGCGGCGGAAAAGCTCAATATCCCTGACTATCAGGAGAAAGAAGACGCATTTATGCAACTGGTTCCGCCTGCGGTTGGGGCCGACATTATGCGCCTGTTCCCGGAGAAGTCCGCCGCGCTCATGTATCACCTGGGTGCAAACCCGGAGAAAGCCCGCCAGTTACTGGCGATGGATGGGCAGTCCGCGCTGATTGAACTAACTCGACTATCCGAACGCTTAACTCTCAAGCCTCGCGGTAAACAAATCTCTTCCGCTCCCCCTGCTGACCAGCCGATTACCGGTGATGTCAGCGCAGCAAATAAAGATGCCATTCGTAAACAGATGGATGCGGCTGCGAGCAAGGGAGATGTGGAAACTTACCGCAAGCTAAAGGCAAAACTTAAAGGAATCCGATAATGGCTTTGAACGAAGGTCAAATTGTTACACTGGCGGTGGATGAGATTATTGACACCATCTCCGCAATCACTCCAATGGCGCAGAAAGCCAAGAAATACACCCCGCCTGCGGCTTCTATGCAGCGCTCCAGCAATACCATCTGGATGCCTGTAGAGCAGGAGTCCCCCACTCAGGAGGGTTGGGATTTAACTGATAAAGCGACAGGGTTACTGGAGCTTAACGTCGCGGTAAACATGGGAGAGCCGGATAACGACTTCTTCCAGTTACGCGCAGATGACTTGCGAGACGAGACTGCGTATCGTCACCGCATCCAGTCAGCAGCTCGCAAACTGGCTAACAACGTTGAGCTGAAAGTCGCAAACATGGCCGCCGAGATGGGGTCATTGGTTATCACTTCGCCGGACGCTATCGGCACTAACACCGCAGACGCATGGAACTTTGTGGCCGATGCAGAAGAACTGATGTTCTCCCGCGAACTTAACCGCGACATGGGGACATCGTACTTCTTCAACCCACAGGACTACAAAAAGGCGGGTTATGACCTGAATAAGCGCGATATCTTCGGGCGCATTCCTGAAGAAGCGTACCGCGATGGCACTATCCAGCGTCAGGTTGCTGGCTTCGATGATGTCCTGCGCTCTCCGAAACTTCCTGTGCTGACCAAATCTACTGCAACTGGCATCACTGTATCCGGTGCGCAGTCCTTCAAGCCTGTCGCATGGCAACTGGATAACGATGGCAACAAAGTTAACGTTGATAACCGTTTTGCTACCGTCACCCTGTCTGCAACTACCGGCCTGAAACGCGGCGACAAAATTTCTTTTACTGGCGTGAAGTTCCTTGGTCAGATGGCTAAGAACGTACTGGCGCAGGACGCGACTTTCTCCGTAGTTCGCGTTGTTGATGGTACTCACGTTGAAATCACGCCGAAGCCTGTAGCACTGGATGATGTTTCTCTTTCTCCTGAGCAACGGGCATACGCCAACGTTAACACCTCGCTGGCTGATGCAATGGCGGTGAACATCCTGAACGTTAAGGATGCTCGCACCAACGTGTTCTGGGCTGATGACGCCATCCGTATTGTGTCTCAGCCCATTCCGGCTAACCACGAACTGTTTGCAGGTATGAAAACTACCTCATTCAGCATCCCGGATGTCGGCCTTAACGGTATCTTCGCTACGCAGGGTGATATTTCCACCCTGTCCGGCCTGTGCCGTATTGCGCTGTGGTACGGCGTAAACGCGACACGACCGGAAGCAATCGGTGTTGGCCTGCCTGGTCAGACTGCGTAACTAACAGGGGCTTCGGCCCCTTTCTTTATGGAGTGGCTATGAAAATAGCAATCTATAAGCCGGACGGAAGCGTCATGGTATGGGGCGTAATGGCTCAGATGAAGGTCATCGACTCCAGCGAACTTCCCGAATATGTCAAAGATGGCTGGCTTGACCATCCTTCAAAGTTGCTGTCCTCGGAAGCGGGCGATGCTAAGCCGCGCAAAGGACGTAAGCCCAAGGCGGTAAGCGATGCAGATAAAGACTAAAGGCGATCTGGTCAGGGAGGCGCTGCGTAAGCTGGGCGTAGCATCAGATGCAACTCTCACTGATGTTGAGCCACAGTCTATGCAGGATGCTGTTGACGACCTTGAAGCGATGATGGCTGAGTGGTATCAGGACGGAAAGGGCATCATCACCGGCTATGTATTCTCAGATGATGATAATCCTCCCGCTGAAGGTGATGACCACGGCCTTCGCTCCAGTGCAGTCAGCGCAGTATTCCACAATCTGGCCTGCAGAATTGCGCCGGATTATGCGCTTGAGGCTACCGCCAAAATTATCGCAACCGCTAAATATGGGAAGGAGCTTCTCTATAAGCAGACCGCCATCGCCAGAGCAAAAAGAGCTCCTTACCCGTCACGTATGCCAACTGGCAGTGGAAACAGTTTCGCCAATCTGAACGAATGGCATTATTTCCCCGGAGAGCAGAATGCCGATTCAACAACTCCCCATGATGAAGGGAATGGGTAAAGACTTCAAGAATGCCGACTACATTGATTACCTACCAATCAATATGTTGGCCACACCGAAAGAAGCCCTCAACTCATCGGGTTATTTACGCTCATTCCCAGGCATAGCGAAGCGCAACGATGTAAATGGTGTATCGCGTGGTGTTGAATACAATACCGCTCAGAACGCCGTATATCGCGTCTGTGGTGGGAAGCTCTACAAAGGCGAAACCGTAGTCGGAGACGTTGCCGGGGCAGGCCGCGTATCTCTTGCTCACGGTCGTACTTCTCAGGCGGTAGGTGTGAACGGTCAGCTCATCGAGTACCGATACGATGGCGCCGTTAAGACGATGGCAAACTGGCCTGCAGACAGCGGATTCACGCAGTATGAGTTAGGTTCAGTCCGTGACATTACTCGCTTACGTGGGCGTTATGCGTGGTCAAAAGACGGCACTGATTCATGGTTTATCACTGACCTTGAAGACGAATCGCATCCTGACCGATACAGCGCACAATATCGCGCAGAATCGCAGCCGGACGGCATCATCGGTATCGGCACATGGCG
This sequence comes from Salmonella sp. SAL00670, assembly GCF_046552235.1. Classification (NCBI taxonomy): domain Bacteria; kingdom Pseudomonadati; phylum Pseudomonadota; class Gammaproteobacteria; order Enterobacterales; family Enterobacteriaceae; genus Salmonella; species Salmonella sp. SAL00670. The sequence goes on along the minus strand of NZ_JBGDUO010000003.1, from coordinate 219,020 downwards.
AGACTTCATTGTCTGCTTTGGTTCATCGACGATTGAATATTTTTCCCTGACTGGTGCAACCACCGCTGGCGCTGCGTTGTATGTCGCACAGCCATCGCTGATGGTACAGAAGGGCATTGCCGGAACATACTGTAAAACGCCATTCGCTGATTCATATGCATTCATCAGTCACCCGGCTACTGGTGCACCTTCCGTCTACATTATCGGGTCAGGGCAGGCTTCACCAATTGCGACGGCCAGTATTGAGAAAATTATCCGCTCATACACGGCTGATGAACTGGCAACCGGGGTGATGGAAGCGTTGAGGTTCGATTCGCATGAACTGCTGATTATCCATCTCCCGCGTCATGTGCTGGTTTACGATGCCTCATCAAGCCAGAACGGGCCGCAATGGTGCATACTGAAAACCGGTTTATACGACGATGTTTATCGCGCCATCGATTTCATGTACGAAGGCAACCAGATTACGTGTGGCGACAAGTCAGAAGCGGTGACGGGGCAGTTGCAATTCGACATCAGTAGTCAGTACGACAAGCAGCAAGAACACCTGTTGTTTACGCCCCTCTTCAAGGCAGATAACGCCAGATGCTTCGATCTGGAAGTTGAATCATCCACTGGTGTTGCTCAATACGCTGACCGCCTGTTCCTGTCTGCAACCACAGACGGAATCAATTACGGTCGCGAACAGATGATTGAGCAGAATGAGCCGTTTGTGTACGACAAGAGAGTTTTATGGAAACGTGTTGGGCGCATTCGTCGATTAATCGGATTCAAACTGCGTGTAATCACCAAATCACCAGTAACACTATCCGGGTGTCAAATTCGTCTGGAGTAAAATATGGCAGACCCGTCACTTAATAATCCTGTCATTATTCAGGCCACTCGTCTTGATGCATCTATCCTCCCCCGCAACGTCTTCAGCCGGTCCTATCTGCTCTACGTAATCGCGCAGGGGACTGACGTTGGCGCTATTGCGGGAAAGGCAAATGAAGCAGGGCAAGGTGCCTATGACGCGCAGGTGAAGAACGATGAGCAGGATGTTGAGATTGCAGACCACGAAGCGAGAATTCAGCAGTTACGCATCGACGTAGATGACCATGAAATCCGTATTACTGCAAATACCAATGCAATTGCAGGGCTGGATGTCAGGCTAACCATGGCTGAAGGCGAAATAGTTACCTTGCGGGCTGATGTTAGTGCTCTTGATGGCAGGGTGACGACGGCGGAAGGAAATATTTCTGCATTGCAGACTGATTACGTATCGAAAACAGCCACCGCAACACAATCGCTGGCGTCACCTCTCAACGTGACAACGTCCTATTCAGTTGGCGGCACTAAAGTTATCGGTGCTCGACAGACCGGATGGACAGCAGCAACAGGCGCTGCGCTTCTCGGTGCATTCAACGCTAACCAGGCATACACGGTCAGTGCCACATATACGCAGTCTGAGGTATCAGCTATGGCTACCGGATTGCAGCAGGCGCGACAGCGTATCAAAGCTCTCGAAGATGCAATACGAACTCATGGATTGATCAACTGATGATTACATTCACTCCAACACGCAACATCGACCTGATAGAAACTGTCGGCAACCATCCTGACATTATTGCCGGGAGCAACAACGGTGACGGATACGACTACAAGCCTGAGTGCCGCTATTTCGAAGTGAACGTACATGGTCAGTTCGGTGGCATCGTGTATTACAACGAGATTCAGCCGCTGACCTTTGACTGCCACGCCATGTATCTGCCTGAGATTAGAGGATTCAGTAAGGAAATCGGGCTGACGTTCTGGCGATACATTCTCGCCAACACCACCGTTCAGTGCGTTACATCATTTGCTGCACGCAAATTTCGCCACGGTCAGATGTACTGCGCAATGATTGGCCTTAAGCGTGTAGGAACCATCAAGAAATACTTCAAAGGCGTGGATGACGTGACGTTTTACAGCGCCACACGCGAAGAACTAACCGACTTCCTGAATCACGGGAGATAAACATGTTATATGCATTTACGCTGGGCAGAAAACTGCGCGGTGAGGAACCTCTTTGCCCTGAAAAAGGCGGAAAAGGTGGCGCAGATAAAAGCGCAAAGTATGCAGCAGAAGCGCAAAAGTATGCCGCAGACCTGCAAAACCAGCAGTTCAACACCATCATGAACAACCTGAAGCCGTTTACTCCTCTGGCAGATAAGTATATCGGCAGTCTTGAAGGTTTATCGTCTCTCGAAGGTCAGGGGCAGGCGCTTAATAATTACTATAACTCCCAACAATACCAGGACCTTGTGGGGCAGGCTCGCTATCAGAATCTGGCAGCGGCAGAAGCAACAGGTGGCCTGGGTTCTACAGCGACCAGTAACCAGCTTGCAGCAATCGCCCCAACACTTGGTCAGCAATGGCTGTCAGGTCAGATGAATAACTATCAGAACCTTGCAAATATTGGTCTTGGTGCGCTTCAGGGGCAGGCAAACGCCGGACAGACATATGCCAACAATATGAGCCAGATTTCACAGCAAAGCGCGGCTCTTGCAGCGGCAAATGCCAACAGACCATCAGCAATGCAATCTGCTATTGGCGGAGGTGCGTCTGGTGCTATTGCTGGGGCTGGACTTGCGAAATTAATTGGTTCATCAACTCCGTGGGGGGCTGCGATCGGCGGCGGTCTTGGTCTGCTTGGCTCGTTGTTTTAAGGGGTAATCAATGGCTACGTGGCAACAGGGTATTAATTCTGGTGGTTTTCTGGCTGGCATTGGTGCGCAAAATGAGAATGCGCCAAAAGCAAGCGACATTAACGCAACGCTTGGTCTGATCCGCGAAAACAATGAGTTGGCTCGCTCAGGTGCAAATAACGTTGGTCTGACCGCGTTACGTGGTCTGGCTGGAGTTGCTGATATTTACAATCAGGAACAGCAACAGAAAGCGCTAAACGCATTCAACCAGGTTCATGCCAACGCATGGGCTACTGGTGACAATTCAGGACTCATCAAGTTCGCGCAGGAAAACCCGGCGTTTGTTGCGCAGGCACAGCAGGCGTTTTCCGGTCTTAATGAGCAGCAGCGTAACGATATGGGCGATTTGGCTATGAAGGCTAATGTCGCTCTTTCTCAGGGGCCGGAAGCCTACAGTAAATTCATTACTGATAACAAGGACAGGTTAAACCGTGTTGGCGCTAATCCAGACTGGATGATACAGACTGGAGTACAGAACCCAGAACAGCTATCACACATGTTGACTACGATGTCTCTCGGTGCGCTTGGGACAGAAAAGGCGTTTGCTGTTCAGGATAAGATGGTTGGTCGCCAACTTGAAGGAGAAAGAAACCAGTTAACCGCAAGAGGGCAGGATATTAGTGCCGCTACCGCTCGAAGGGGGCAGGATATTAGTGCCCAAAACTCGCTACGTTCTGCGGGTGGGGCGGTTCCGGCATCAGTCCGTGAATATCAGTATTTCAATAGCTTGTCGCCAGAACAACAAAAAACTTATCTTCGTGTTCGTGGCAGGCCGGATGCAGGTGGGGAAAATGTTGTGCAATTAGCAGACGGGCGTACCGTTAATGTCAATGGCAAGCTGCATGGATCTGGCGCTAGTGCATTTTACGAAGGTACTGACGATAACGGAAATATGGTTCGTGTCCCGGCAAGCGCCATTGCTGCACCTCCAACGGCTGCGGCAAGCGCACAGAACTACGCGATGAAGAAAGATCTTGATGCCATAGCAGGTGCGAAACCTGGTGATTTGGAATTTATTACGGGGGTCACTGGAGGTAACGGAACGGCCGCGTTAGGGGCAGATGTGATCACTAGGCTTTCTGGAAAAGAACAACGCCAACTCTACAACGCTACTCAGCGCATTCAGGGTCGCATGCAAAATCAAGGCATAGCGGCAGCAAGGGATATGGGGGCATCCGGCATCAACACCGTTGCAGAGGCGAAAATGTACTTTCAGGGTATGCCACAGTTTGATTTCTCAAGCCCGGAAGCAGCACAGCGATCAGCCAGAGAAATTCAAGAGTACACCGACAACTACAACAAGCAGTACAACGTTGATGTTGGTAATGGTGGGCAGAAATCATCAAGGCAGCAGCCAGCGACTCAGCAATCAGTCGGAGGAAGCTACACGTCTAAATCCGGCATTCAATTCACGGTGGAATAATGAAAGTTACAGCCAACGGTAAGACATTCACCTTCCCTGATGGAACCAGCACGGAAGATATTGGTGCTGCTATTGATGAGTATTTTGCTGGTCAGTCAGCGCCAACACAACAAGATGTTCAGCAAGCGCCAGCAGACAACTCACTTGTATCAGGATATGCACAGCTTGCCACTCAGCAGAAGGAAGGGCTAGATCGCTCTGCTGAGCAAGGGGCTGTTTTAGGTGCTGCAATGCGCGATGCCGTTACCGGTGAAAGACGGATGACACCAGAAATGGAGAGACTGCAAAATGTTGGGTCTGCTCCAGAACTTAATAGCCTAAGTACCGATGCGCTGCGCGCTGGATGGGGGCAACTATTTGGTTCCGACGCTTCACAGGAGAAGATACTGCAAAGCATTGGCGGGAAAATCCGGAAGGATGAGAAGGGAAATTCCATAGTCACCCTTCCTTCTGGAGAATATGCACTTAACAAGCCTGGTTTGTCACCGCAGGATATAACGTCATTCTTGGCAAACGCTCTTGCATTCACTCCAGCAGGTAGAGCTGCGTCTGTTGTAGGTGCAACACTAAAGTCAGGCGCTACTGATCTAGCTTTACAGGGGGCCACTCAGATCGCTGGCGGTGAGGATGTTAATCCAGTTCAAACTGCAATTTCCGCTGGTCTTGGTGGGGTACTGAAGGGGGTAGAAAACACCGCAAGCGCAGTGTCGCGTTCTGCTATGGGTAAGATTGCTCCTGAAAAACAAGCTCAGATTGATTTTGCCAAGCAGAACAACCTGCCATTGATGACCACTGATGTTGTTCCACCAGAAACTAATATCGGAAAGCAAGCTAGGACGCTGGCTGAGCGAATTCCATTAGCCGGTACTGGTGGATTAAGAAGTGCTCAGCAATCTGCAAGAGAGAATCTTGTTAAAACCTTCAGCGATAACGTAGGAGGGATTTCTGATGCGCAGCTTTACAATTCTGCTACTAAGGGCCAGCAACAGTTTATTAATGCCGCAGGTAAGCGATATAACCGCATTATTGATGCCATGGGAGACACTCCAGTAGATATCACTAATACAGTGAAAGCGATCGATAATCAGATTGCTAACATTACCAGACCAGGCGCATCACAAGACCGAGCAGCCGTTAGTGTTCTACAACAATTCAAGGATGATATAACCAGCGGCCCAAACAACCTAAGATTAGCAAGGGAAAACAGAACTAACTTGCGCAAGCGGTTCATGGCAGCTCAGGATGAAGTTGATAGAGATACCCTGGAGAAGGCTGCGAAGTCAGTATATGACGCCTACACCTCTGATATGAAAAAAGCAGTAGCTACCAACCTTGGACCGCAGGAATCTGCGAACATGGCTCGCGTTGATAGGTCATGGGCTAAGTTCAACGACATGATGAGCAATACTCGCGTCCAGAAAGCGTTGCAGAATGGTAAAACAACTCCAGAGGATGTAACAAAGCTTATTTTCAGCCAAAGCCCAGCGGAGCGCTCACAGTTATATAAATTGCTTGATGACAAGGGAAGGCAGAATGCAAGAGCGGCTATTGTTCAAAGGGCTATGGATAAAGCAACGGACGCATCTGGAAACGTAAGTGTGGAAAAGTTTATTAATGAGATGCATCGCAACAGGAAGCAGGCGGCGACATTCTTCCGTGGTGAACACGGTAAATATCTAGATGGTGTGATGAAATATCTTGATTCAACAAGGGAGGCGGCAACCGGCGCTGCCAGCCCACTAACTGGACAACTTATGGCAGGTCCGGCAGCACTAGCTAGTATGCTAAATCCTATTGCCGCCAAAGCTGTAGCAATTGGAGCAGGCGTTGGTTTAGCTGGAAGGGCTTATGAGTCAAGGTTATTGCGTAACGCCATGCTTAAGCTTGCAAATACCCCGAAAGGAAGCACAGCTTATGACAGAGCGATAAGGCGGGTATCTGAAACGCTTTCACCTATAGCCCAGGCATCAAGCGAGAAGGCACAGCAGTAATAAATGACCAAGGATGGTCAAGTATTACGGTTTGGGTTAAACCATGTTGGCCACTCCCTCATAAATGGGTAGTGATCAGGAGCATGGTTCTTTTTGTAAGATTTAAGGAGCCTTAGCCTTTCGATTGCACAGTCATGAACTTCACGCTGACCATCAGTCATTTCCGTCCAGGATAATTTTTCCATAGATGCAATAACTCTTTCAGCTTCTTTTATCAGCATATTTTTATTGCTCAAAGCCACAGCGTGACTGGATGAGCCTTTCTGCCATATGTTGATTAGAAAGATGGCGATGATAACCAAAACGATGGTAGACAAAGAAATATACACACCAACCTCCTTAGTTTTGTGCAGGATACCATGAGGTAAGCGCAAGGTGGAGCAAAGCTATTTTTTAGGCTGCATTGTGTATTCTTCAGTCAATTTCTTTGTTACTGCTGAAACCGCCTCTTCAGCGGTAATCGAAATTATTTTGTTTAGTTGCTCCATTGACATGGTCACATTCTCACCGGTTCTTTTAGGGGCTAGTGATTCATCCCAAGAAACCAATTCTGTGCTGATGGCATCCTCAATTATTTGAATGATCTCAGAGTTCATTGAGCGTCCGTTACGTTTGGCTCTCTCAGCTACTGCGTCCCGCAGCCCGTCCGGAAACCTTACGGTGAACTTGTCTTGCATCTGGCTTGGGAATTTTTCCGACATGGCACACCTCAAATAAAAAACATTGTAGAGGCAACTTGACTTCATGTGCAATCATGGTAAATTGACTCTAAAGGCAATTTGCCTTCATTTGTGAGATAAGGAGACAGCATGGAAAAGAATGAAGTGAAGACGACTCTTCGGTATCCGCACCGCTTTAAGGAAGAGGTGAAACGCATCGCCGAGGAAGAGGGGATGTCAGAAAACTCAGTGTTGGTTCAGGGACTAGCTTGGTGGTTGAAGTTCCGGGAGAAAATGCAGAATGCTCTCTAAAAATAACGAAACCCGGCTGTGCGCGAACACTAACCGGGTCTCTATCGAAAATAACCGACTAGGAAATATCGACATGAAAAGTATATCAAAATTATCGAAGAACGAAAATACTGTTGTTGCGGCAGTAACATTTAATTTCCATGAAACTCATGATGTACGAATTCAGGTAATCGACGGTGAACCGTGGTTCTGCCTGAAAGATGTTTGCGGTGTGCTGTGCATTGCTAACCCTCGCGATTTGATGGCGAAGCAGCTCGATAAAGAGGGGGTAGATAAAATCTACACCCTTACAGATGGCGGCAAACAGCAGTTAGTTTACGTCAACGAACCAAATCTCTACCGCGTCATTTTCCGCAGTAACAAACAGGAAGCCAAACAATTTCAGGATTGGGTATTCAATGACGTTCTTCCTACGATCCGCAAATCCGGGCGTTATGAGCGTCAGCCAGCGGCAGATCCGTTGACACCAAATGATATGAACAATCTCAAACGTCTTATTTGGCTGATGACAGACAGCATGAGATTAAAACAGTCATGGAGCAATGGTGTCTGGTATGCATTACGCGCAGCTACCGGCAGACCATCTCCGCAGCCATTTACTGTGGACGATTTACCTGTTTTGGGTGAGGAGTGCCGCCGCATCATGAAAATCACATCGGCATTTAATAGCGCTGTATATGCGTTCGAGAAAGACGTTATTCGCCGCGTCGTCCGCCGCCGCGGTGATTTTGAGCCGCTTATTGCAGAAATGGATCGCGCATTGCTTGAGTTAAAGGCACAAGAGCAGGAAGGCGTGTTGATGCTGAGCCAGTTTGAGGAATATAACCTTAACGAGTTAATTGCCAGGAGGCACTGATTAACCAAAGAAAAACCGCCAGTGGCTGCTGGCGGCTATGTCACAAACCCTAACTTAAATAAGGAATGTCGAATGACTTCTAAGAATGTAGCAAACATCGGATCTGTTGTCACGGATAAAACTATTGATAGCCAGTCTCTGCTGGCGATGGTCAATGAAGCACGTAAACAGTGCGGTGAGCCGGAAGTTCGCAATAACAAATTCATTGAGAAAGTTGAAGATGAGCTGGATGGCGAGCACTACACAAAAAGTGTAGTGCAAAAAGCGAACAAAACTTCGATGGTCATCATTGATATGTCCATCAAGCAAGCGCTCCGCGTTGCAGCACGCGAGTCTAAAGCGGTTCGCCGCTCTTTGGTTGATAAGTTGGAAGACATGCAGTCAATTCAGGTTCCAACCAAAAGTAATTCCGGTCTTCCTGAATACCGTCTTGCAAAGGCCGAACAGTTGAAAGCACTGGCGCTGGAGAAAAATATCGCATCCGCTCGTGAGCTGATGGTGATGCTGCCCCGTCTTGACCCTATGTCACACCAGACGCTGGCGGCTTCGCTGATTAATCCGATTATCGGTTATGACGCGATCCCCTTGCCGGTGATTGAAGAGCATTACTACACCGCAGCGGAAGTGGGTGAGAAAATCGGCGTCAGCGCCAATAAAATAGGACGCATAGCTAACGCGAACAATCTCAAAACTGAGCAGTACGGCAAATTCTTTTTGGATAAGTCAGCTCACTCCAGTAAACAGGTTGAAGCCTTCCGCTATAACGCCAATGGCATTGAAGCTCTTCGCCACCTGATTCATGGTGTTGAAGTGGCGTAAGTCAAATATCACTGAAATCGTGATGGCTCAAATCTGAGCCATCCTTGCCAACCCGCTTAACTGCGGGTTTTTTCTTTCCTCAGAATATCAACCGCTATTTCTTTTACCTGCTCTGAAATTAAGTAGGCTAATCGCTCCTCTTCATCACGATAGCCTGATACTGGAGATGGTTTAGATATAGCTTCGGTAACTATCTGCACTAATTCAGCATTCAGTGAGCGGCCATTCGATTTAGCTCGCTGTTTCAGCTTTTCCTTTAATTCGTAAGGTAGCCGAAGATTAAATTGCGGGTCATCTCTTCCCATTTCTGATGCCTCACTTTTGTAAGTGGATCGGCATCATATGATCTACTGGTTATATCCACAATAAGACCACTGTGGTCTTAATGACGCATTGCCGTAGCCACGCTGCGGCGATTCCTTGCATCTGGAGCACATTAAATGACAGATATCACTGCAAACGTAGTTGTTTCTAACCCTCGTCCCATCTTCACTGAATCCCGTTCGTTTAAAGCTGTTGCGAATGGGAAAATTTACATTGGTCAGATTGATACAGATCCGGTTAATCCTGCCAATCAGATACCCGTATACATTGAAAATGAGGATGGCTCTCACGTCCAGATTACTCAGCCGCTAATTATCAACGCAGCCGGTAAAATCGTATACAACGGCCAACTGGTGAAAGTTGTCACCGTTAAGGGTCATAGCATGGCTATCTATGATGCCTATGGTTATCAGGTTGACTATATTGCTAACGTATTGAAGTATGACCCAGATCAGCTTGAATACAGGCTGAGCCAACCAGACGGTTATCTTTTGGTTGGTGGACTGGCCGAGCATTATAACCTTCCGGCTAAATTTGTCGTCGTCGACAACGAGCCATATAACGGAGATCTAAAATCAGCACTTTCTGAGGCTGAAGCCGGTACTGTGTTTTGGCTTGGTAAAAAAACATACAACATTACCGGCTTGTACGGAACTGGCAGGAACACAGTTGAAAATATCTCTATTGTTGGCACTGGGATGCCTCAGTTATCTGATGATAAAACCAGATTTATCGATGGAACTGGGACAGTTATTCAAGGGGCGGTAAAGAATCAAGCGAGAGGGTTTAAAACCTTCAACCTTGGGATCGATGTTGGTGCTTATGTATCTCAGAATGTGTATACAACGGAAACTTACGAGGACGCTCTTGCGCACTATGGTGTTGGTTCCAACGCCAATATAGAAATTGACAATGTCAAGACGCTGAGCTCAGTTAACGTTGCCAGTAAGCCAGGAACTCACAGCATTCTGCTTGAACAATTATCCGGTGTAACTTTGGGTTATGTTGAGTGTATTGGTGGGTTCCACGGTCTGACAATAAAATGCCAAAACCTGCAAGGTGGTCGCGCTCACTGCTATGGTCAGTACGGTGATGCTTTCATCATTAAATCAGATTCTGGTGGCGCATGTGCAGACATACACATGGAGAGAATTACTGTAGGTCTTTATGATAACTCCAGATGGCCAGATGTAACGCTTGGTGGCATTTATGATGCTCACGATAACGTAACAATAGACAAAATTACTATTGGTGAGTTAATTGTGCAGAACGCGTCATGGGGATTTATACCATCTGATGCCAATACCGGTTTCATAACAAACGTCAGCATTGGTAGATACTCTGCATTCAATGTCTATGGGAACTATTATTCATTAACCATTGATAATAAATGTGTTGGTTGGACTATTGGTGAGCACAGAATTAGCAATGCATCTGGCGGCATTCGTGTTCACCCGGACTCTGCAGAAATCAATATTGGAACCGGATCCTCAAAGGCGAATACTGAGAGTGGTTATGCGTTGGGAGGCAACAGTTTAAGTCACGGCGTGCTCTTTGCTAATGAGAATGGGAAGGCTGGAGTTGATTACCTCGGTGGTATTGGTTTTGATGCCTCTCTTGTCCGTGGTTATGTTAACGGAACGGTTCTTGTTTCAGGATATCCAGGCGTAAAAGATGGTAATCCTGTAAATGGGTGGGCTGATACTGGTGATTTTGACATGATGCTAACCGGCAAGACTGTGCAGATCACAGGTTCACTGACTCGCGGAACAGCTGCGGTTGCGTATAACACTATCGCTGCGTGCAGGCCTTTGAAGCGAGTGCCTGTCCCGGCATGGGGTGTTAGCGCGACAAGCGCTATGATCCCAGTTGAGTGTTATATTGAAACTAACGGTCAATTAAACGTAGCTGGGTTCGCCTCGATACCAGCTGGTGGAACTGTATATTTTTCTGGACAATACCTAACAAAGTAAAGTTAGACATAATTGAGGCACACAAAGCTTTGCATCGGATTGCAAGGTTTTGTGCTACTTTCCTATGATACCTTCTCATCGAGCCAGTCCGCCCACCACTGCATCATTTCCCGGCGTGTATCTAGATAAGCTGCGTGGTTGTAAACTGAGCACGTCCCGCCGCTTACGTGTGCCAACTACATATCTAACGCGTCTTTGTTACAATTCTTCTAGTTGAGTATGGTACTTCCTTCCAACGTCATGAGATGCTGGTATTTTGATGATGGAGTGATGATGATAAAACATCATTAACTGAGTGGATTGAGTATATCAAGAAGCTACATAACATAGACCCAACTTCATCATCTGTATCCTGGCCTGATGCCCCACAATAAATTGACACTTCGTCCATTTTAAGGTGATGATCTGTAATTATTTGCTTGTTGAGTGGTTACGGATGAACAGAAGAGATTTCCTAAGTCTTTCGGCATTTTCCATGAGTGGTTTACTGGGGTCAAAAATGGCGTTTGCAAATGATATCCTTGTTGCTCCTTCTTTAACCATAGTAGATAACCCTCCTTACAACGGGGATCTCAGGCAAGCGCTACAGGAAACTACGCCTGGAAGCGTCCTGGTTCTTGGCAAATCGAAGCCTTATGACCTTACTGGATACTTTGTTTCTCCCACGCATACAGATGGGGAGCCCGTAACCAACACAATAGAAAACCTGACCATTATAGGGATGGGGATGCCAAGGCTTGCAGATGATAAATCGCACTTCATTCCTGGGTCAGGAACTATAATACTTGGTCTTATTATGAATAAGGCCAAAGGATTTCATATAGAAAACCTTGGAATTGATTGCGGTAATTATGTCTCTCAGAATGTATTCCCCAATGTCACCTATGAAGATTGCCTTCATATTTATGAAGCTGGTGACAATTCAAATATCTTCGTTAACAATATCAAGACGCTTAATTCTCTTGGGGTTTCTTCAAAGCCAGGGACTCATAGCATTCTGATTGAAAGAACCGGTGACGTTTACAAAGGATATGTAGAGTGCATAGGCGGGTTTCATGGCCTAACTCTAAAAGGGTGGAATATCACCGGGGGATGGTCTCACTGCTATGCTCAATATGGTGATGGGTTTATTCTTAAATCTGATTCAGGGACTAAATGCAGGGATATTCATCTTGATGGAATCAAAGTTGGTCTTATTGATAACACAGGATGGCCTGACATATCTATGGGGGGGATTTACGACCCGCATGACGGGCAGACTATTGACAGGGTGACCATAGGAGAACTCGCAATTCAGGGTGCCGCTTGGGGTCTGGTGGCAGCATCATCTAGTGATGGATATACTACTAACATCAACATCGGCATATTCTCTGCCATTGAGGTTTATGGGAATTACTACGCACTTGAAATAAATGATAAGTGCGTAGGGTGGAGTCTTGGACAGCATGCGATTTCCGCAGCATCTGGAGGTATAAGAGTTAATAAAAATGCAGCTTATATTGATATAGGTCACGGATACTCAAAGAACAATACAAGAAGCGGATATTCTCTTGGTGGCAACACTTTAAGTCATGGAAGACTTTTAACTAATGAAAATGGTGAATATGGCGTTGAATATACTGGCGGTTATGGCTTTAACAAAGATGAAGTTATAGCATATGTCAATGGACTAGGAAGCTTTAATGATTTGCCATCAGCTATTCAGGGCAATCCAATAAATGGGTGGGCTAAAGACAAAAACTTTAAAGCTATAGTTTGCGGTCATCGCGTATTCATTAGCGGACGATTGAGAAAAGGAACGGCTTCACCTGCATTTTCTATTCCTGCTGCATTACTACCCAAAGAGGATGTGCCTGTGCATGGTGTAGGGGTAAATCTAGGTGTTAATGCTATCCCCGTGCAGGCTTGGGTTAGATCTTCAAACTCACCAACTAACCCAGGTATGTTCGATGTTTGGGGGTTTGCATCAACGGATTCATACGTAGATTTCAACAGTTCATATGACATTGCCTGAACATACATTTTAGCCCGGACCTGTTCCGGCCCCCCCTCATTACTGCAACACTCAACTTCCATCCTAAAATTTACAATCAAAGCAACCTATTAACTGTTAAGGTTAATCGATGGCCTGGATGGCGCGCCCATGACATCGGTACTTTATCATTTCCCTGCTTAAAAAAACTGTATGCATAAGCAGTAATTGAGGTGTTCATTATGGGATTCCCGAGTCCAGCGCAAGATTACGTTTAGCTGCGCATATCTATCGAGCAGTGCATCATATCGAGGCCAGCGGCTACATACTTCATGAGATCCGGAGCGACACACTACCGCGAGGCATCATTAGCGGTGCTCTGCCTGTCGTTGATGCCTCACTAAAGGCATGTGATTGTTCGTTGCTGGTTTGCAGAATGGATGGAGAAATGAGGACAAGCGATACTGCAATCATCACTGAGAGGTCTGGTGAGTTTTATGATTTCTCGGTGACGTGAGACAAAAATGGGACGTAAAGGCTTTTATATGCCTTTCGACCAATTTCTATCTTTTTCGAAGATGGGACGTGTGAGCGCAGGTGTGACGTGGTATGTTGTTGACTTAAAAGGTGGTTCTAGGAACTTCTAAGCCGTGGGTCGCAGGTTCGAATCCTGCAGGGCGCGCCATCTAAAAATCAACAAATTACATTTCTTTTATTTTCTCTGCTCTTTCATTGTGGGGAAGCTGGGACACAATCGTTCAATATTACGCCTATTTGCTTAGCGTGTTCGGTTAAATTTATGCATACCTATTGACTGACTTGGCGGAATCTTTACATGATGTTTACAGACAGCCTGTGTGAATCCAGTTAGTAGCGATAGGTTTGGTAACTTGAAGAAATACACAGGCATCATCAAGTGTGAGGCTGTGTGATTCCGGGGGCATCTGGCTCAGCTTTTTGATTCTCTAGCGAGTTGTTGGTGCTACATTCCTGCGTGTCTCCATTTCAGACTTTAACAGCGCAACGAGGGAGTCCGATTTACTGAGGGCATCTTTGAATTCCGGAACTCATTTTGACGTTTTTCGGATGTATCCCTGATTCTGGAGACTGCTGAACAAGCCAGACACATCTGCGGAAGCCTGCTGGATCATATGGCGTGTCAAAGCCGTCACCATTAATATTCTTTTTCAGATCACACGCAATAGAAGTAAGAGTAGCACTGGTGATGCTGACATTTCCTGCGATTAGCATTTCAAAACCTTCATTGCCAAAGCCGACATTTATTGCCTCTAATAAAAAACGCCATCAAGTGGCTTGGTGTTTTTTCGCCTCTTCTATTGAGAACGACTACGTGTCGAAAACAGATGCAATATCGTAATCGCTGGTCTCCTCTCTTAATGTGGTAACATCTTGTTCAGTAGGCGGCATGAAAGTTATCGGCGCTCGCCAGACATAATCGACGGCAACTACTGGTACGGTACTTCTCGGGGCGTTCGACGCCAGGCAATTATATAAGATTGGTACCATGTATGTTCAATCTGAAGGTGCTACTATAGTAGGGGTTACAGCATGCTCTTCGCCATCTAATTCATAGCGCTGGTGTGGAATAACTATTCCGATTTTCGGAACATTTCAACCAAAACCCGCTTAACAGCATGAGTTTTCTATAGACAAAAAGCGCCTGTATTAGTTACTGACGCTTTTCCATGACTTTATTATTTTATATGCTGAAGTGAGTATGACTCAAAACATACATTTGAATCTTTTTGAGCGAATAACTGTATTTCTGCAGATGGCATATCTTCGTTTATTTCGAAAATATAAGAACCATTTTTATATTTATTCTCAGACATCTTGATTTTTTTTCCTGTTATATAAGAAAAAATTAATGCTTCATACTGATCGCCATGTGCATTAATTTTTAAAGAATACCACCCACGACCAAGAGTCTTATAGGGCCCATATGCAACCATGCCTTGTACGCCAGCATTGCATATTTGATTATTGTCCCCAACCTTGAAGTCACTTTTTACTACATTGGCACTTCCTTCTATATCGCCATCATAAATATTAATAGAATGACTGTAAACCAGGATGGGGGAATCCCACACCATATATGTTAATTCTGGTTTGCCATATAATTCTTCTATGACTTTTTTTTGTTGGTCATTATCAACAATGAAAAAGTTATTTCCATTGTTAAAATATGATATTTTTGTTAACCAAAAAGATGGCAAAACTTTTTTATTTTCTATGTCGATGTTAACAGGGGCTATATTGAATTTCTTTTCCACACTCACCGCTGCCGCATTCCAGAATGTTGCATATCCATTAGATAAGTTGTGTTGAGTCAAAAAATTAGATATAAGCCTATATTTTGATGTGGTTCTGTCATTGCGAAATAAGAAATCAGGCTGATTTACATATATTAATGAATAAGCAGAAATTGAAATTGAAAAAAACCATAAAACTATATTTGATATCTTTGGTACATTCGCATTTCGACATAAGAAAATTGAACCAAAAATAATGACAGGAATTAAATATCTTGTTGTACCCTCATCCACTGGTTTATCGCTTAAGGCATATGCAGGAATCATAATAAGAGATGCTATCAATAGCGCGGCGTCAACGAGACTAAACTTTCTTATTTTTATAAGCGAAGAAATTAAAAGTATAAAAAATATAACTAATGATGTGAATTTTAAAGAAGAGAATATTCCTTCAGGTGAACTGATTATTTTACTAAAAAAATCAGCGTTGAATAATATCAAAAGCCCTTTAAAAAGTAGCGAGATGTTAAAAGTTAACTTGTCATAACTAACAAATGTAGGCGAACCAACCCCTGGCAAATAAAAAAAATCAGCCGAGTTAGTAAAATGTAAGATTAACTTGAATAAAAAATACGAAAAAACCAAAGACGAAAATATTACAAATTTATCTTTTGCATTTTCATTGGCTATAAAACAGCTCAATGCAATTGGCAAAAAAAATAAATATATTGTTATATCATCGCTAAATATCGTTAAAGATGCGATTATTGATGATAGAAATAAATATAATCTATTTCTTCTGCGACAATAAAAATCAATTAATATATATGAAACAACGATATAAGTATATGTAGGGACATGGATTATCGCTACAGAAAGCATGTAACTGACAGCAGCACCAGGGAAAGCAAGGAACAGTAGCAAAGCCCATGCTTTTTTGTAGCCAGAAATTGTTCCCAGTGCATAGCATGAAGCGAACAGGCTACCAGCCATTAATCCAGGTATAACGTATGTTATCCATTCAGAATAACCAAAAAGCTTTATAGCAAGAGCAAACCAGACTAAGTCAGTAAAATAGAAAGTTACTGTAGATAAGTACCATCCTTTTAGTGTTATGTTTCCGTTTGCAATGTCAGCAGCCTCTAAAATACCACTCATGCTGTCAGAGCTTGGGATAAATTTATAGCTTAATGCGGTAAAAATATATGAAAATATCAAAAAAACTAATATTACCGAAAGCCCCTTTTTGGTCATTTTTTAATATCCTTAAGTAAATATTTTGGACGTTTTTTGGTTTCAATATAAATTCTGCCAATATATTCTCCCAGCACGCCTATCCCTATCAACTGCACCCCTCCAAGGAAAAGTATGGAGACGAGTAATGAAGGATATCCTCTTACTGGGTTTCCGAAGGCGAGCGTATCCAAAATCATCCACGCCCCGTAAATAAAAGCCATTCCTGCGACAACCAGACCGATATAGGTCCACATACGCAGAGGAAAAGTTGAGAAGCTAGTTATACCTTCTATCGCCAGATTCCATAGCTTCCATCCGTTGAATTTAGTGTTGCCAGCCACACGTTGCGCGCGCGCATACTCCACAACATCACTGTGTCCCCCAACCCAACTCAGCACACCCTTCATGAACAAGTTGCGTTCGGGCATTAATTTAATATTTTCGACAACTTCACGACTCATTAACCGAAAATCGCCAACGTTCTCTTCGATTTTCGGATTGCTGATTTTGTTGTGCAGCTTATAAAACCACTCAGCTGTCTTACGCTTCATGCGCCCGTCAGTTGAGCGGTCTGAGCGCTTAGCCAGCACCATATCTGCGCCAGCCTGCCACTTCTCAATGAGATGGGGGATAACTTCTATCGGATCCTGTAAATCGACATCAATAGGAATGACCGCATCCCCGGTTGCGTGGTCGAGCCCCGCGAAAAGAGCAGGTTCTTTACCGAAGTTTCGCGTAAACGAAAGCGGAATAACGAGCGGATCAGATGCAGCTATTTTGTTAATTATTGATTCAGTTGCATCTTTGCTTCCGTCATTAATAAAAACGATCTCCACTTCATATTCTTTTAGTTCATTAAACTCACGTACCGTTTTATAGAAAATCGGTATCGTGTCTTCTTCATTAAAAACTGGAACGACAAGAGAGATTTTCATTTCGCATCCCTAAAGACAATGAACTTTGAATAAATGAATCCGCATATCAGGCTGATAGCTGAAAAGGTGATAAGAGTAAGGAGTGGTGGCAAGGAGCATTTGTCAGCCATCCAGCCAACAACAGCGCTCAGTGTTCCCATAAATCCCACGTACATCATGTAGCGAAGCGTGGTGGTGCTGGCGTTAAAGGTGAAGCGCGCATTGGCATAGAAGCTGAACGATACGGCGATAACAAAACCGGAAAAGTTCGCCAACGCCTGATGCGTATGCATCCCATACACACAAAAAGCAAATACGCCCCAATGAATAAGCGTGTTAAGAACACCGATCGATGTGTACTTAGCGAATAACTTCAACATTATGAAAATCAGCGGATTCGGAAAGGTCTGGAGTGTAGCACTACAAATTGATTTGATCGATATAAACGATCAATAATGTGATATTTGATAGTTTAAACTTATTGTTATATTATTAATTGATCGTTGTTACCGATCAATTGAGGCTACTGATTGCTGAGTGGGTTGGGACAAAAACGGTACACACAAAGCTTTGCATCGGCTTGCAAAGCTTTGCATGTTTTTCGAAGATGGGGCGAGTGAGCGCCGTGGTAATGGGATAACTTGTTGTTAGCTCAGGTAGTTCCAGGAACATCTAAGCCGTGGGTCGCAGGTTCGAATCCTGCAGGGCGCGCCATTTAACCTCTCAAAATTATGTTAATCCGTAAGCTTCTGCGGGGGCGACGTTGTGCCATCCGCAGTACGTGACGCTAATATGCAAATAACTAATTGTGTTTAATCTGTTTATGGTGCTCCTCAGCCTGGATCTCATGGGCGAAAGAATGGGCATTATTCATCGATTGATGGATGACCATTGCTTTTTCATAGTCGTCCATTTCAGAAAAGGGTGTCGCATTTTCCACAGGAGTCGGGGCGCTGGTTTTCTGTGTCTAAGCCATTTGCTGGTGCGCGAAGGCGTCACCGTTATTCATCATCTCATGCGCGGTGGCGGATAATTGGCGGGATTCCATTTTCTCTGCGACTTTTACGCCAGCTGAAATAAAAAACGACAGCTAAAAGGGATGTAAACTTATTCAACTTATTTCTCCGGTGTGGGTTAATAAGAGAAATAATAAAACAGTCGTTGAGTCTGGCGCGTGACGGGATAATGACGATGATGTCAGATTATTTTGCTGGTTAGCGATAGCGCCTTTCACTATCGCTACAGTTCAACGGAGGTGTTTGGGTAATGTCAAAATAAAACGAGTAGCGCGCGTATCGGAGGTGACAGAAACTTTTCCCTGATGCGCAATGACGATGGATTTTACAATTGCCAGGCCTATACCGCTGCCTTCCCCTTTACGCTGGCGGGAGGGATCAACCCGATAAAAACGATCGAAAAGGCGCGGCAAATGTTCCGGCGCGATTGGCGTACCGGGGTTTTCAACAATAATATGTATCTGGTCGTCCGCTTCTTTTATCCGAAGAGTAATGGTTTTACCTGGCGGCGTATAGCGCATCGCATTAGAGAGTAAATTACTGATCGCTCTGCGCAGCATGATGGGATCGCCGGTGATTCAGCAGGCGCGGCCTTCAAAGCGCAAGCTCCCAACACCTTTTCGGCAGAAACACTCAATGAGGCGCTCTACCACGGGGCGGTGCTCCGGGTGCGGCCAAAAGCCATGACGGTAGCGGTGATTATCGCCGGTTTGCTACCTGTTTTATGGGGGACCGGCGCGGGTTCTGAGGTGATGAGCCGTATTACCGCGCCGCTGCTGTCGCTGTTCATCATTCCGGCAGCCTACAAGCTGATGTGGCTGCGCAGGCATCGTCGCCTTGCGGCTAACGTGTGTCGCCCGCCTGCGGCGTCAAACTGTAGGCGGATTCAGTATACGTTTATCGTCCGAGCGCGCTGACCCGTTTGCGGTACTCGCCTGGTGTACAACCGAATTCACGGACAAACGCTTTGTGAAAAGAAGATTCGCTCGCATAACCTACCGACTCGGCAATCACCATCACCGGCAGCGCTTCACGCGACAGGGTCTGGGCGGCGATTTGCAGGCGCAGCGTTGTTAACACGGCTAAGGGCGTTGTAGCGGACACGTCGCGAAATAGCTGGGCGAAGCTCGCCCGCGACATGTGTACCCGTTGCGCCAGCGTTTCGACCGTCCAGGGATGCGCCGGTGTTTCCAGCATGTGAAGGATCACGCGGCCCAGCCGGGGATGCAGCAATAAATTGAGCACGCTTTTCGCCGTGCCAGCCTGCGATAGCCAGTCGCGAACGGCGAGGGTAAACAGCGTGGCGCACTGCTGACTGTATAAGACATCAGCGCCAGGTAAATGGCGTTCTGACTCCTGCTGTAACAGCAAAATGGCGGCGTTAAGCCAGATACTGGCGGGGCTATGCGGCGGCGGGGTAAGACATAACACTTCCGGCAACGCGGTAAGGAAATAACGTGACGTCGTGTGCAGACGTAGACTACCGCAGACGATATGTGTCGGTGATTCGCCAGACTGGCGCAAACGGTGGGCGGAGTTTTGCGGCAGAATCACCACCTTTCCCGGCGTAAGCGTCATGGCGTCGCCGGTAGGCATTTCCAGTTGCGCTTCGCCCTGCGTAACGGTATGCCAGCGAATCACCGATAGCTCGCCAGCGGCGTGCGGCAACTGCCAGTCGCCGCCTAACGGGCAATTCTTGTCGATTGAGCCCTGAGGGGCGTTAAGCGTCAATAGCCGACTAAGCGCATCCATATAGACTCCAGAACAGATTTATTTTCAAAACTAGAGATAACCATTTCTGTCTCTGATCACTATATTTCGGACTCAATGTCATTTCTACCCTTGTTTTTGCTAACCGCCAATTTAGACGATAAGACAAAAAATGGCGCGTTGCGGATAACCCTGTCTTTTTTGACGTTATTTATACTTGTCCTGACAAACAGATGGTGATTTGGCGGAGAAAGAAGATGACACAGTATCAGGCGCTCATTATTGGTTTTGGCAAGGCAGGAAAAACGTTGGCGGCAACTCTGGCGAAGACGGGATGGCGCGTGGCGATTATCGAACAGTCCGCCAGTATGTT
This sequence comes from Salmonella sp. SAL00670, assembly GCF_046552235.1. NCBI lineage: Bacteria > Pseudomonadati > Pseudomonadota > Gammaproteobacteria > Enterobacterales > Enterobacteriaceae > Salmonella > Salmonella sp. SAL00670. Next base: position 198,443 of record NZ_JBGDUO010000003.1, on the reverse strand, counting down.
CGGCGGAACCTGCATCAACATTGGCTGTATTCCAACGAAAACGCTGGTGCATGATGCGGAACGTGAGGGCGATTTTTCTGTCGCCATGCAACGTAAAGCGGCGGTCGTAAATTTTTTACGCGACAAAAATTTTCATAATCTTGCCGACCTGGACAATGTCGATGTGATTGAGGGAAGGGCGGAGTTTATTGATAACCATACCTTACGGGTATTCCAGGCGGACGGCGAGCGGGTGTTACGGGGAGAAAAGATCTTTATTAATACTGGCGCAGAGTCGGTGATCCCGGCTATTACGGGCTTAACAACGACGGCAGGGGGGTTCGATAGCACCGGGCTACTCAGCCTGAGCCAGCGTCCGGCGCGGCTGGGGATTTTAGGCGGTGGTTATATTGGCCTTGAATTTGCCTCAATGTTCGCCAACTTTGGTACGAAGGTCACTATCTTTGAAGCAGCGCCGCAATTCCTGCCTCGTGAAGATCGGGATATCGCGCAGGCAATTACCCGTATTTTACAGGAAAAGGGCGTCGAGCTGATTTTAAACGCCAACGTACAGGCCGTATCCTCAAAGGAGGGCGCGGTACAAGTAGAAACGCCGGAAGGCGCGCATCTTGTGGATGCCCTGCTGGTGGCGTCGGGGCGAAAACCGGCGACGGCTGGCTTACAGTTGCAGAACGCCGGTGTGGCGGTGAACGAACGCGGCGGGATCATCGTGGATGATTACCTGCGTACCACGGCGGACAATATCTGGGCGATGGGCGATGTTACCGGTGGGTTGCAGTTTACCTATATTTCACTGGATGATTTTCGTATTGTACGCGACGGGTTATTGGGAGATGGCAAACGCAGTACCCGCGATCGCCAGAATGTTCCGTATTCCGTCTTTATGACGCCGCCGCTCTCTCGTGTCGGGCTGACGGAAGAACAAGCGCGGGCAAGCGGCGCAACGGTGCAGGTGGTGACATTACCGGTGGCGGCGATCCCTCGCGCCCGTGTTATGAACGATACTCGTGGCGTACTAAAAGCGGTAGTGGACGTGAATACGCAGCGTATTGTAGGGGTGTCATTGTTATGCGTCGATTCTCATGAAATGATTAATATCGTTAAAACCGTTATGGATGCAGATTTACCTTATACGGTGTTACGCGACCAGATATTTACCCATCCTACAATGAGTGAGTCTTTAAACGATCTCTTCTCTCTCATTAAGTAAAACATAAATAACGTAGCCCTGTTAATCAGGGCTTTTTTTGGCCTGTCAGGCTATAAAAATACGCCAGGACAAATATGCTGGCGTCTGAAAGAAAAGGCTTTAGTCAGGCGTAACGTATTATAACACCATTGAAATAACCCACGACTGGAAATCTCGATGTTAAAAGTTACCACACTTATTGCTTCATTATTGGCTGCGCCGCTGGCGTTTTCCGCCTCCGCCCAGCCGCTAACTGACGTTGAATATATCAGCGTTTCTGCGGTGTCAGCAACGCCGTCAATGCTTGAAGACGCTATTGCCAGACTGGCGCAAAGTAAACAGGCGTCGTCGTGGAAAATTACGTCCATGCGTATTGATAATACGGGTTACGCCACTGCGATATTATATAAATAAGGAGAGCCTGAGATGGATAAATATCTTCGTCTGTTAAGTCAGGGGGATCGGCTAGGATTAACATTAATTCGCCTGAGTATCGCCATCGTTTTTATCTGGATTGGACTACTAAAATTTGTGCCCTATGAGGCAGACAGTATTACCCCGTTTGTGGCGAACAGTCCGTTTATGTCTTTTTTCTATGAACATCCTGAAGAATATCGTCAGCATCTGACTCATGAGGGCGAACTAAAACCGGAGGAACGCGCCTGGCAAACCGCCAATAATACGTATGCGTTTTCGGATGGTCTGGGCGTGGTGGAATTGATTATCGCGGCGCTGGTACTGGCTAACCCTGTCAGCCGCTGGTTAGGGCTGGCGGGCGGCGTGCTGGCATTCCTGACGCCATTTGTCACGCTGTCGTTTTTAATCACCACGCCGGAGGCCTGGGTTATGCCGCTGGGCGATGCGCATTATGGTTTTCCGTATTTATCGGGCGCCGGGCGGCTGGTATTAAAAGATACGTTAATGCTGGCAGGGGCGGTGATGATCATGGCGGACTCCGCCCGTTCGTTACTTTTACAGCGCCAGTAGCGACCCTCTTACCCTCTTTATGCCGCGATTCGTCGGGTGGCGCTTGCGCCATCCGACAATGTGTTGATGAATGATGGACTACCCTGCCAGAAGTTCCTGTTCCACCTGTTGAACCTGCGCCTCCAGCGTATTGCGAATTTCGGTTAGCGCCCGTTCCTGCTCGGAGAAATAGGCTTCCTTATCCGCAACGGAAGAGGCGAGCCGCCAGGCGTTTTCCGTTTCCAGCTGCGTTATCTCTTTCAACAGCGCGTCGATTTGCGTGCGGAGCTGGCGTATTTTATGGCGCAGATGTTCCAGGTTATTGAGCCTGTCGCTTGCCATCATCGGTTCCAGACCGCTTTGCAGCTGCGTCAATAACGCGCGAATTGCCGCCAGATCGGCATTCTGCCGCGCCTGATTAAGTTGTACCATCATCTGGTGCGCTTTTTCTTTTAATTCATCGGCGACCACATCCGGGTGACACAGGCGGCTGGCCTGACGCCACAAACGTTTTAATTCACTGCGTTCGTCTGCCGACAAACGTTGATCGCGGGCGTAGCGGAATTGCGCTTCCTGCTGCTGCTCCCGGTACTGGTGATAGTCCTGTTCCGCATTTTCCTGCGCCTGGCGGAATGCGCTGTCGTCCTGATGGGAAAAATCTGCTTCCAGCTCGCGAATTTCCGCCAGCAACGCGGTGATTAACTCCGTCTGCTGCTGGATTCGCTGACGGATGCCCACCGCTTCGCGCGAGGCGGCATTCAATCCTGTCCACTGCTGTTTTAGCGTTGCCAGTTGATCCACGGCCTGGGAAATAAATTGCAGGCAGGATTGATAATCCTTTTCCCGGCGTTTTATTTCGGCTTCTTGCTTACGCTGCATACTCACCGCGAGCTGTTTACGCAACTCCAGAATACGGCTCATCAACGGCCCGAGGCGCAGATGATAGAGGTCGTTGAAATCGTCGAGGATTTGTACCCGCGCATTTCGTTTGTCAATCAGATCGCGAAGCTGGGCTTCAAGCGCTTTCAGCTCCAGTTTACTGGCGGCAATAGAGGGATCTTGCCACGTCGAGAGCGCCCGTTGAGCCTGTAGCCAGGCGGCGATCTCTTGCATGGCGTCACTGAATCGACGAGCTTCAATTGCCTGGGCAATCGCGCTGATTACGGCATCCTGCGGCTCATTTTTCAGGTAGATGAGCTGCTGACGGATAATCTCTTCGTCCTCAAGTTCGATGGCGCTTTTGATGATCTCTAAACGTTTGATGATCTTATTCATGACGTTGATGCCTGGCGTGGCTCAAAAACGAATAACAGATACCAGGTCTGATTCACCTTTTTGAAAATACTGAAAAAATACTAAATGTATTCTGTAGGGTGTCGTACTTTTCGTCCAGAGTTATTCACATATTTTATACCCGGCGTCTGTCACCCGTAACGTACTATATCGGCGCGCACTCTTTTCTTTTTACTGCCCGTGACATCTTTTTTTACACGATAACGTTAACGTCCGGAGTTGAGCCTTGACAAACGATTGCGCCTTGCGGCAGCGAGAGCGAAATGTTAAAAGGTGCCCCTCAATAAAAACGATACAGGGGTAGGACGTGAAAAACGCGTCAACTGCATCCGGCGCCAGCGTGTCGGATGCCGCGTCGAAGAATGAACCGACGCTTCAACGGGGGTTGCAAAACCGCCATATTCAGCTAATCGCCCTGGGCGGCGCCATTGGCACCGGACTGTTTCTGGGCATCGGCCCGGCGATTCAAATGGCGGGGCCGGCTGTTTTGTTGGGCTATGGCGTTGCCGGGATTATCGCTTTTCTCATTATGCGCCAGTTGGGTGAAATGGTCGTGGAAGAGCCGGTTTCCGGATCGTTTGCCCACTTCGCCTGGAAATATTGGGGGCCGTTTGCGGGCTTTTTGTCGGGTTGGAACTATTGGGTCATGTTTGTGCTGGTCGGGATGGCGGAGCTGACCGCGGCGGGCATCTATATGCAGTACTGGCTGCCTGACGTACCAACATGGGTATGGGCGGCGGCGTTTTTTATTATCATTAATGCCGTGAATCTGGTGAACGTTCGTCTGTATGGCGAAACGGAATTCTGGTTCGCGCTGATTAAAGTGCTGGCGATTATCGGCATGATAGGTTTTGGTCTGTGGCTGCTGTTCTCCGGCCACGGCGGCGAACATGCCAGCATTGATAACCTCTGGCGTTATAACGGTTTCTTCGCTACCGGTTGGCATGGTTTGCTTCTGTCGCTGGCGGTGATTATGTTTTCTTTTGGCGGACTGGAGCTGATCGGCATTACTGCGGCGGAAGCGCGCGATCCACAAAAAAGCATTCCGAAAGCGGTGAATCAGGTGGTATACCGTATTTTGCTGTTCTACATCGGTTCGCTGGTGGTGTTGCTGGCGCTCTATCCGTGGGTAGAGGTGAAATCCAATAGCAGCCCTTTTGTGATGATCTTCCATAACCTGGACAGTAATGTGGTGGCTTCGGCGCTGAATTTCGTTATCCTGGTCGCGTCGCTTTCGGTGTATAACAGCGGCGTTTATTCGAATAGCCGAATGCTGTTCGGCCTGTCCGTACAAGGCAACGCGCCGAAATTTTTAACCCGCGTCAGCCATCGCGGCGTGCCGGTGAACTCGCTGATGCTTTCCGGAGCGATTACCTCGCTGGTGGTGCTGATCAACTATCTGTTGCCGCAAAAAGCGTTTAGCCTGTTGATGGCGCTGGTTGTCGCGACGCTATTGCTAAACTGGATAATGATCTGTCTCGCGCATTTACGTTTTCGCGCGGCGATGCGTCGTAAAGGGCGCGAGACGCAATTTAAGGCGCTGTTCTATCCCGCCGGAAACTATTTGTGCATTGCGTTTCTGGCGCTGATTCTGGTGTTAATGTGTACGATGGACGATATGCGATTGTCGGCGATTTTGCTGCCGGTATGGATTGTATTCCTGTTTATCGCGTTTACCGTTTTGCGCCGTAAGGCTCATTAACTTTTTTGCCCGATCCCATGTTCATGCGATCGGGCAATCCATTAATGCCGCAATGTCCCTGACAGCGCGCGAATATCGCTGCCGGTCGGCGTCTGATGAATACGCAAGCCAAACTCTTCCACCACGGCAAAAATATGGTCGAAAATATCGGCCTGAATGCTCTCATATTCCAGCCACACGACGGTATTGGTAAAGGCGTAGATCTCTATCGGCAAACCATGATCGTCAGGCGCCAGTTGGCGTACCATCAGCGTCATGTCTTTACGGATGCGCGGATGGTGGCGTAAATATTCGTTCAGATAGGCGCGAAATGTCCCGATATTGGTCATGCGGCGGTGATTTAAGGCTGATTCCGGCGCATCCAGTTGTTTATTCCATTCATCGATTTCCTGATGACGGCTGGTAAGGTACGGCTTTAACAGTTGCGCGGTTAACAGCCGCTGTTTTTCATCATCATCCAGAAAATGGATACTGGTCGCGTCAATATTAATGCTGCGTTTAATCCGGCGTCCGCCGGACGCAGACATGCCGCTCCAGTTTTTGAATGAGTCGGAAACCAGCGACCAGGTGGGAATGGTGGTGATGGTATTATCCCAGTTGCGTACTTTTACCGTGGTTAAGCCAATATCAATGACCGCGCCATCTGCGCCATATTTCGGCATTTCCAGCCAGTCGCCTAGTTTGAGCATATCGTTGGCGGAAAGCTGGATACCGGCAACCAGGCCAAGAATCGGGTCTTTAAAGACCAGCATTAATACCGCGGCCATCGCGCCCAGCCCGCTGATTAAAATTGCTGGTGACTGGCCAATCAGCAGTGAGATCATCAGAATGCCGACGATAATTGCGCCGATGAGCTTAATACCCTGAAATATTCCTTTTAGCGGTAACTGAGAGGCGGCGGGCCATTTTTGCGATAGATTGAAAATCACGTCCAGCAAGGAAAATAACGACAGCAGGGCGTAGGTCATAATCCATAACTGCGCGCAGGTCGTCAGGATATCCGCTGCCTCACTGCCTTTTTGTAGCCAGAGCGCGGCCTGAATATTGACAATGATGCCTTGCAGCGTAAAAGCCAGACGATGGAATAATTTATTCTGGGTAATAATTTGCAGCCACAGGCGGGAACTGGCGATGGCGCGTTTTTCGAAAGCGCGCAGTACTATCCAGTGCAAAATAATATGCACGACAACTGCTGTCAGAAAAATAATACCAAATATCACCACCAGCGACGTGGTGTGATTCATTTCAATTCCCGCTAAATCTTCTACCCGGGATATCAATTCCTGCATAATCTCTCCTTTATAAACAGCAGCCTATGATGACTGCTGAATGGCATTTATGCAAATCAGGACGCCTGCGCTTCAGGCATAATCAGCAACAGACGGGTAAAAGCGCCTCTGGGGTTATCCATACGCTATATTTTATCCAGCGCCCTGTAAACGTCGTTATTTTACGCGGTTCCCTCTTTTTGAACAGGCGCCAGTCCGTCAACAATGAATGAAAACTTTTTAACCAGAATGTTTAAAACGATTGCAATATCTCTGTCGGATAATGATTAGCACCGTCGTACCTATCAACAATAACATTAAGGAACATCGGATGACCCAAAAGCGTACCCTGCTAAAATACGGCATACTCTCGCTGGCGCTGGCCGCGCCATTATCTGCCTGTGCGTTTGACTCTCTTACGGTGATTGGCGATAGCCTTAGCGATACCGGAAATAACGGTCGCTGGACCTGGGATAGTGGTCAAAATAAGCTCTACGACGAACAGTTGGCCGAACGATATGGGCTGGCATTAAGCCCTTCCAGCAATGGCGGTTCTAATTATGCCGCTGGCGGCGCGACGGCGACCCCGGAATTAAACCCGCAGGATAATACCGCGGATCAGGTACGGCAGTGGCTTGCCAAAACGGGGGGAAAAGCCGACCACAACGGTTTGTATATTCACTGGGTCGGCGGAAACGATCTGGCGGCGGCCATCGCGCGACCTGCCATGGCACAGCAAATAGCCGGTAATAGCGCCACTAGCGCGGCGGCGCAGGTAGGGCTGTTACTGGATGCCGGCGCCGGGCTGGTCGTGGTGCCAAACGTACCGGATATTAGTGCGACGCCAATGCTTCTGGAGGCGGTAATCACCGCTGGGCTGGGCGCAGCGGCGCCCCCGGCGCTAAAAGCGGCGTTAGATGCGCTGGCGGAGGGAGCTACGCCCGATTTCGCCAGTCGGCAACAGGCGATCCGCAAGGCGCTGCTGGCGGCGGCTGCAACGGTAAGCAGCAATCCATTTATTCAGCAACTGCTCGTTGAACAACTGCTGGCGGGCTATGAAGCGGCGGCAGGGCAGGCGTCAGCTCTGACCGATTATTATAATCAGATGGAAGAGAAGGGGCTGGAGCAACACGGCGGCAATATAGCCCGTGCCGATATCAACGGCCTCTTTAAGGAAATTCTTGCCAACCCGCAGGCGTTTGGTCTGACAAATACCGTAGGTATGGCCTGCCCGCCGGGCGTATCCGCTTCAGCGTGCTCCTCGGCAATGCCTGGATTTAATGCGTCGCAGGACTATCTGTTTGCCGATCATTTACATCCCGGTCCGCAGGTCCATACCATTATTGCGCAATATATCCAGTCGATCATTGCCGCGCCGGTACAGGCGACATACCTGAACCAAAGCGTTCAGTCGATGGCGCAAGGCAGTCGTACCACGCTTGACAGCCGTTATCAGCAGCTTCGCCAGGGGGAAAACCCTGTTGGTTCGCTGGGCATGTTCGGCGGATACAGCGGGGGATATCAACGTTATGATAATAATGAGGCCGACGGGAACGGTAATCATAATAATCTGACGGTTGGCGTCGATTATCAGCTTAACGAGCAGGTACTGCTGGGAGGGCTGATAGCCGGTTCTCTGGATAAGCAACATCCTGACGATAATTATCGTTATGACGCCCGTGGTTTTCAGGCCACCGTATTCAGCCATTTACGCGCCGGTCAGGCGTGGCTGGATAGCGATTTACACTATCTGTCCGCTAAATTCAGTAACATCCAGCGCAGTATCACGCTCGGTGCGCTAAGACGGGTGGAAGAGGGCGAAACCAACGGGCAGCTGTGGGGCGCGAGGTTAACCAGTGGTTATGATTTTGTCATGATGCCGTGGTTAACGACCGGACCGATGCTGCAATATGCATGGGATTACAGCCACGTTAATGGCTATAGCGAGAAGCTCAATACCAGTACATCAATGCGTTTTGGCGACCAAAACGCCCATTCGCAGGTGGGTGGCGCTGGCTGGCGTCTGGATCTTCGCCACAGCATCATTCACTCCTGGGCGCAGATTAATTATCGCCGTCAGTTTGGCGATGATACGTATGTGGCGAACGGCGGCCTTAAATCGACCGCGCTGACGTTTAGCCGCGACGGAAAAACGCAGGATAAAAACTGGGTTGATATCGCGATTGGCGCAGATTTTCCGCTGTCGGCAACGGTGTCCGCTTTCGCCGGGCTGTCGCAAACGGCAGGGTTAAGCGATGGCAATCAAACCCGTTATAACGTTGGGTTTAGCGCCCGATTTTGATGACACGCCAGGGAGGGCCAACCCCGTTCGTTCGTGACACGATGAGCCGAAAGCGCAACGGTAAGTTTTATAAAAAGTAAGTATTTTCAAAAATGTGGGTGAAGCCTGTGACGTCGTTTGTAAATTATCGTATAAGCGGAGTTTACGTTTTTGGCGGGGCGCAGGTATGAATAAAGAGTCCATATTTCGTCAGTTGGAGCTACGGCTAGCCGGATGTTCACTAACAGCTGACGCGTTAAGCGCGTTTAGCGCAATGGCGATTGCCGACAGTCTCAGGCAAAAACGCAGCATTATTAGTCACCATCTTAATAACTTGCATCGTGAGCAGCGGGTGGTCAAAGTGAATAGCCGCCCGGTGCTGTTCCTGCCCGTCGAGGCGCTACGTCGTCACCACCGGCTGGTGGTTCGACAGGGGGATTACGCGTCCATTCAGGCGCTGTGCGCGGAGCGGCAGGACAGTCTGGAGCTGCTCATTGGCGCGCAGGGCAGCTTGCAGGAGTCCCTGCGTCAGTGTAAGGCGGCGATCAGTTATCCCGGCGCGGGCTTGCCTTTGCTGCTGCGCGGCCCGACGGGGACAGGAAAAAGTTTTTTGGCGCGTCAGCTTTGGCAGTACGCCATCGAGCAGGGCATTTTGCCCCCGGAGGCGCCCTTTACCGTGTTTAACTGCGCCGAATATGCTAATAACCCGGAATTGCTGACGTCAAAATTATTTGGTCATGCCAAAGGTGCTTTTACCGGCGCAGACAGAGCGGTATCCGGGTTAATTGAGACCAGTAATGGCGGCGTATTGTTTATCGATGAAGTGCACCGTTTACCGCCGGAAGGGCAGGAAAAACTGTTCCATTTTATGGATAACGGCACCTGGCGTCGCTTAGGCGAAAGCAGCGATGAACGCAGCGCCACGGTACGCCTGATATTCGCCTCTACCGAAGATCTGGAAAAGCACTTTCTGGCGACATTTATTCGCCGGATACCGGTCATTGTCAAAATTCTGCCTATCGCCGAACGCGGACAGTATGAGCGGCTGGCGTTTATTCACCATTTTTTTCGTCGCGAGGCGCAGCGTCTTCATCACGATTTGTCGCTGGATAGTGAAATTATAAGCCAACTGATGCAGGAGACCCTGGAAGGGAATGTCGGCGGCCTGGAAAATCTCATTCGTAATATTTGCGCCAGCGCCTGGACTTTCGGCCAGCGTGACGATGGGGTACTGGAAGTAAAAGCCGGGCAACTGCCGGATCGTCTGCTGATGGAGGTGCCCTTTACCGTTCCGCAGACGGCGGAACGCGTCATGATTTATCGCGAAGGTGGCGTTTTTCCGCGAGTTTCCGGTCAGCATCAGGAATATTTACGGTTGACGGAAAACATTTGCGGCCTGTGCGAAGAGCTGGTGCAGGAGAATATTTCCGCACGGACGTTTGACAAGCTGGTCTATCAAAACCTTACGTTATATCTCGATGCCTTAATGAATAAAGAGAGCCCTCGCGCTCGTCAGGACAAGCGGCTGCGTTTTATCGAAGATGTCGGGAAAGCGATCGCTGCACATTACGATCTCGAACTGAATGCGGAATTCGCTTATCTCACCGGACGTTATCTTACCAGCCTGCCGTTAACGCCGGTGGAGGCGTCGCCATCGGTTCGCCATGTGATGCTGCGCTGGCTGGAGGAGGCGCCGGGGCTGGCGCAGCGTGTGGCGCAAAAACTGCTGGACGTGGTAAATAATAAATATGATTTGTTAATCGACACGCTCGACAGACTGGTCGTGGCGGCCATCGTCAGTAATGCCATTGACGCCACCAGCGGCGGTAAGGTAAAAGCGCTGATCATCGCGCATGGTTATTCGACTGCCAGCAGCATTGCAGGCGTGGCGAACCGTCTGATTGGCGAAAAGATTTATCATGCGATGGATATGCCGATGGAGGTCGCGTTTAGCGATGTCAGCCGGGCCATTGTCGATTATCTCCAGCATACGGATACCCGCGCAGGCGTCATGGTGCTGATCGATATGGGATACACCAAAGAGATCGCCGATGCGCTTTTGAGCGTAATTCATGGCCCGCTGGTGGTGGTCGATAACGTTACGACGCGTCTGGCGCTGAACGTGGCCAGCGAGATCGCGCTGCAAAAAAACATCGAACAGATCGCCGAAGAGATCGTCCCGTTAAATCAGTCGCGCTGGGATGTCTTCTGGCCCGCGCAGAAAAAAGCACGCGCGCTGCTGGTGACCTGTATTACCGGCATCGGGACGGCGTTTAAATTTAAAAATTTGATGGAAAAAAGTCAGTTGACCGACTTTGATATTAATATTATCGCCTGTGAATATACTCGCCTGAAAAACAGCCGGATGGCGGCCTCGTTGCTGAATCAGTATGAAGTGATTGCGGTTGTCGGCACTATTGACCCGCAGCTGGCGGGCGTTCCCTGGGTGGGGATTGAAGAGCTGCTTGGCGAGCAGGGGTATGCGCATTTAAGTCAGTTATTAAGCGGTTATCTTAACGATAAACAAATTGCGTTAATTAATAAAAATATGGTTCGCGAATTTTCGTTGCATAATGTGGTTAATTCGCTGACCATTCTCAATGCCAATAAGACGATAGGGCATATCGAAACGATTATTGCCGAATGGCAAAACACGCTGGGCTTCAGCTTTAATAATAATTTGATTATTAGTTTATATGTTCATTTGAGCTGTATGATTGAGCGGCTGGTCATGCGCAATGAAATTACCCACTATAAAAACATGACGGAATTTAACGAGCGGCATGGTGAATTTATCGCGATGGTAAATCATTCGTTTCAGCGGTTGAAAATTCTTTATAACGTGGCGCTGCCGGTAGCGGAAATTGGCTATATCCACGATATTTTCGAATTACGGATAGAGGATTTTCGCTGGTAGCCGCGGTAGTTCAGGAAAAAAGGGGCGCTAGCGCCCCGCAGAAGAAAGGCCTGATGGCGCTACGCTTATCAGGCCTACAGATCGCTTTGTAGGCTGGATAAAGCGAAGCCGCCATCCGGCATAACTATTAATATTCAACTTTCCACATATACCGGCGGGTGGTCAGTGGGTGATTACGGGCTGTCGCCAGAGCGAGGTTATAAACGTCCAGCACACAGTTGTGCAACAGACCGCAGAAGTATTCGCCAACGTCGGTGGACAGATCCTGAATGCCGAGTTTATCCGCATCGATCAACTGCAGTTTTCCCTGATAGCGTTCAATAAAGCGAATCGCACGATCGTCCAGCGGGCGAGTGCGACCACTGCTTTGCAGCAATATAAACGGCGTGCCCGGCTCGGTGATTTCGAACGGTCCGTGGAAATACTCTCCGCTATGTATGCTGGCGGAGTTGATCCACTGCATTTCCAGCAGAATACAGATAGACTCTTGATGCGCGGCGCCGAAAGAGGGGCCGCTGCCCATCATATAGACCACCTTCTCATCCTTCCATTCGGCGGCGAAACGCTGAGCATCTTCTTGTACCTGCCGTTGGGCGCCGTGAACAACGTCGCTAAAGCGCCCAAACGCGCTGACTAACTCATCGTATTGCGCATAGCCCTCTGTTTGGGCGAGAATTTCCAGCGCCAGCCACAGGCTGTATGCGGCTTTTTGTTGTGCAGGGTCGACCGTTTCCGGATAACGCGCCCACTGATATTCAATGATGTAGTCGCTGTATTCGCACAGTGGCGTGTCAGGTTGGTAAACCAGACCGATGGTCGCCGCCCCTTTTTCACGCGCCACGCGGGCGGCTGCGACGGTTTCCGCCGTATTGCCCTGCTGCGAGGCGAGAATAACGACGCTATTTTTTCCTAATGCTTTTGGTGTGGCGTGGACAAATTCATTACTGGTGATATAACCGACAGCCAGTTTTGACGCTTCACAGTCCAGAAAGTATTTCCCTGGCCAGAAGCCGGTTAATGAACCGCCGCAGCCGACAAACCAGACGCGTTCAATGTTTTGTTTACCTAAAATATCGCTAATAATACGGCGGGCATTTTCATGAGCAACAGACATATTTATCTCCTTAGCGTGTAGCGCGTCCTCCGCAACAGCGCGGATAATAACGAGCATTAATAAAAATTAAATTTCTTGCTTACTTTTCATTTTTTGATGGAATTGCGGATCTTTGGGTATCGCCGGATTAATGCCTTTTTGCGGGGGTAATATCGCGCATAGCATTTGCAGCGGAATGATATATTCAAAGACGGCAAAGTCCTCATCATTGACAAACGGGAAATTCAGATTCAGACCATTATTTTCTACCTGCGGGCCGATGCGGTAAATAGACGGCGTCCACTCACTGAGCATTTGCGCCAGCCGATCCTGACGCGCGTCAGGCTGCGGGTCGAGCATAATGAGTGCGGATTGCGCATTAAAGGCATTGTAAATACCGTGAATAAACTCCTCGAATTCGTAGCCCGACACCGGGCAGCGCAACGTCTCCAGCATCTTGAGCGCACCCTCCTGCACCGTACCGAACAGCGTTGCCGGGCCGGTCAGACGAATATCTGCGCTATCGCGCAGCGCCAGCGCATTGGTTTGCGCCCACGCCTGCGAGGCGGTAATCAGCGCGGGCAGGTGGTTAAAGGTCTTTTCCATCCGTAGCAGCAGTGACCGGCGCTGTTCGCCGTCCAGCCGCTGTTGCTGCCCGGCGACGGCGAGCGCCAGCAGCATCAAATTGAGAACCGTGCAGTGATAGCCTTTTGTTTTCGCGCCAGCGGTTTCTTCGCCGCAGGGAACGGTAAGGATATAATCCGCCGCCCGGTCGATAGTCGCAGGCGCCACGCCAGCCATTGAGGCGGTGATATGACCAACATTGCGGGCGCGCCCCATCGCCGCCAGCGTTGAGAGGCTGCCGCCGCCCTGGGAGATGCCGACAACCAGCGCCTTGCCGCTGCGGGCAAGCGTCTCGTCGTCAAGCATAAACGGCCAGCAGACATCCACCGGCAATGCGCACCAGCGCTGCATAAACGCGCGAGCGGTCAGCGCGCCGTGGTATGACGTGCCGGAGCCTGTCAGAATAATGCGGGTGACGCCGCGTTCCGTTAGCGCCTGCGCCGCGCGCCAGAGATCTTCCCGCGTCTGCGTCAGCATCTCCAGCAGGCGAAGGGGCGTCTCGTTCATATAGTCTTCTACTTGCATAGTGTTACCTCTCGTCAAAGCAGGCCCAGCGCGCTGGCAAGAAGCCCAAACGCGACGGTGCCTAACAGGATCCAGTTAATGTTCACGCCCTTACGGATAAGTTTGTACATGCCAAGCGTGAAGAGCAGCGGCAGCAGGGAAGGGAGGATTTTGTCAATAAAATCCTGCACTTTCATGGTAGTCTGCCCGGCGGTAAAGCTCAGCGGGGTTGTAATGTCGATCATGCTGGCGGTCATGGCGCCGACGACCATCAACCCGACGATTGACGCGATATAAGTCACCCTGTCCATCAGCCCGCTTTGCCAGAGGCGCATCAGCCAGGTGGTCCCCGCCCGGTAGCCCAGCTTGAGGGCGTACCAGCGGCAGAGGATGTGCGGAATGTTATAGACCAGTAGGGCGAGAATCGGCCCCAGAATGCTGCCCTGCTGGGCAAAGTAGATCCCCATCCCGGCGGCGATAACTTTCAGCGATCCCCAAAAGATGGAATCGCCGATCCCGGCCAGCGGCCCCATCAGGCTGGTTTTAACGGCATTGATCGACTCTTCGTTAAAGTCCGGGTTGCGTTGATTTTCCTCCTCCATCGCAATCGACAGGCCAAAGACAAACGTTGACAGATGCGGCGTGGTATTAAACAGCACCAGATGGCGCTGTAAGGCGCGCCCCAGTTCGGCGGGGTCCTGGTAGATACGCTTTAGCGCTGGCGACATAGCGAAGGCATAGCCCATATGCTGCTGGCGTTCATAGTTCCACGATCCTTGCAACGTAAAGGAGCGCCAGAAAACGCTGCGTAAATCGCGGGCGGTGATGCGGCTTTCGCTTTGCGAGTGAGCCTGTGCGTCGTCGATCAGGGTCTGCGTCACTTCACTCATGATTAGCCCTCCTGTTGGGATGTGTTAAGAAACTGGCTGATAATGAAAGCCAGCACCACGGCAAACAGCGCGATGGCGATGATGTCCAGTTTGGTATATGCGGCGATCAGAAAGCCCAGCCCAAGGTAAGGCATTAATTTGCTGCTAAGCATCATGCTGATCAGCAACGCGAAACCCAGCGCCGGCAAAATCTTACTGGCGACAACCAGGCCATTGGTAATAAAGGCGGGAATGGCGTCGAGGAACCAGGTGACGGCGGCAGAACCGAGCAAAATGGCGAAAAAGACCGGCAGAAAACCGCTTAGAAAATAGAGCAGCGTTGGGCCTCCCAGGTGCATAACGGCAACCATCCGGGTATTACCCTGCGCCGCATAACGATCGGCCATGTGGCCAAAGCGGGCGTTAACCACGCGCACCAGGACGCCGAGGGTCTGCGCCAGCATAGAGATAGGAATCGCGATGGTCAGCGCCGCTTCGGGCCCGCGCCCGGACATAATAGAAAACGCGGTCGCCAGCACCGAACCGGTGACGACATCAGGCGGTACCGCGGCGCCGATAGCGACATTACCTAAAAAGATCAGTTCCAGCGTCGCGCCGATCAGAATGCCTTCGTGTAAATTGCCGCAGACCAGACCGGTGAGGGCGCACATCACCAGCGGACGGTCAATCATCGACACGCCGAGTAAACGCCCGTCAAGAATGCCCAGTGCGGCAATCAGGCCGAGCAGCGTTGCGGTGAGCAACATAGTGACCTCCGGGTTCAGAGTTTATCGTTAAGCAATTCGGCGGAATGAGCCGGAACCTGGCGCATTTCCAGACGGATGCCTTTGGCTTTTAGCGCCTGGCTATCGGCAATCTCCTGCTCGGTCAGGTATATGGCTTTGCCGAACTGCTGCGCGCCCTCTTTTTGCGCGATACCGCCGTAGTTGATAACGCTAATCCCTGGCACTTTCTCGACGAAGGCGAGGGTTTCGGCGGTATTTCCCAGCACCACCATCACTTTTTTGTGATCCAGCTTGCCGCTGGCGAGTTTTTCCGCCGCCTGTTCCACCGTGATAATGTCCAGCGACACGCCAGCGGGTTTTGCCAGACTTAATGACATAGAGACAAACGCGTCGCCGGCGGCGTTGGCGTTAGCGACGATGATATGGTCGATATCCAGCGCCCGGGTCCAGGCGAAGACCACCTGGCCGTGCAGCAGGCGGTAATCAATGCGCACTAATTTGATCATGGGATTCTCCCTGTAGGTCAGCGGATGGTTGTGTTATTAGCGTGTTGATAAAGACAATGGATTCACGCGCCGCATTGGTGGCGTAGGTAATGGCCGCGTCTGTGCTTTCTTCTTCACAGAGTAAAAACTCCAGCAACAGGGTCATGTTGACGCCAGCCACCACAAAAACGTGACGGTGACGCATCAGCACTTTCGCGGCGCTATTGTTGATGCTGCCGCCGAGCAGATCGGTAAACACCACCACTTCTTCGCCGTTGGCTTGCGCGATCAGATTTTCGAGGGTTTGTTCAAGCTGCTCCGTGGTGACAATATCGCCATCGTAGGCGCAAACCGGTGTCACGCCGTGTTCGTCGCCAATCAGCAGCGATAGACTGTTAATAAGTCCGCGGGCAAAAGGGCCATGGCTGGCTACATAAACATGTCTCACCCGTTTTCTCCTTCATCCAGGTAGGGGGTATCCAGATATGGCAAACGGCGTGCCAGTTTTAAATATTATTTATTTTCAATAGGTTGAAAGAGGAAGTTAACACTAGCGATGTAAAACCTGGCACTTCGCGCCATTGATCATTGAGGAACCTGGCAGAAAGGTGAAAAAAGCCGGACGGGCGTCCGGCTTAGGCAGGGGATTAGACTTCCGTCAGTGTGGTTTCAAGCGGCAGACGTGATTTCGGCAGCCCGGCGTTGAAATCCTCGACGCTATGATGGCCGACCGGCACCACGACCAGACTGGTATAGCCTTTTTCTTTCAGACCAAATTCAGCGTCGAGCACCTCGGCGTCGAAACCTTCAATGGGGACAGCGTCGAGACCCATCGCGGCGACGCCCAGCAGAAAGTTGCCGACGTTCAGATAAACCTGCTTCGCCATCCACTGGTGGTCATCTTTCAGCGAGACGCGGTGCATATCGGCGAAAAAGCGGCGACCTTTATCATTTGCCGCTTTAGCTTCCGGCGTAGCGAAACGGCCATCGGCTTCTTCCTGATCGACGACGCGCTCAAGCCATGCGTCATCCATCGCGGTTTTCGCGCAGAAGACCACCACATGGGAGGCGTCTAACATTTTACGTTCGTTAAACACATAATTGGCGGCGGCGGATTTTGCTACGCGCGCTTTGCCCTCTTCCGTACTGGCGACAATAAAGTGCCACGGCTGGGAATTGGTGCTGGAGGGGCTGTACTGTAGTAGTGTTTTTATTTTATCCGCTTCTTCGGCGGTCAGTTTTTTGCTGGGATCGAACGCCTTAGTGGAGTAGCGCTTTAAGGCGACAGAAACGATATCCATAAATGCTCCTGGTTGGTTTAGTACCCTTTTGTATCAGCAGGGTACCGGGTTATCGGTAAAAAGATAAGGGAGGAAAATGCGAAAACGGTTATTGCATCAGCGCGGTCGCAGGCGCAGTTGCTCTCTTTTAGGCAGCCCGTCTACGACCAGATTCCATGAGTCATTTATCAAATCGTTGAGTAGCGAGACGGTGATATCCTCGCCCGCATAGACTGAAATCCAGTGTTTCTTATTCATGTGATAGCCTGGCGCAATGCTGGGGTAAATTTGTTGATTTACCAGGGATTTTTGGGGATCCGACTTCAGGTTTACCACTGGGCGACAGTGATGTTCAGTGAACAGCATGAATATTTTGCCGCCGACTTTAAACACATCGTACTGTGGGCCGAAAGGCCAGCAGTGTTCGGTAAAAGGCAGTTCCAGCGCAAAGCGTTTTGCCCAGGCGTGCAGTGTTTGACCGTCCATTATTGCTCCTCGCGAGTCAGCGCGCGCCACATCGCTTCGAATCCCAGCGCAATATATTCGCCAGCGCGAGCGGGATCGCGCGCGGCGAAATCCATTGTTGTTTCAGCCAGCGCCAGAAAAAGGCCGTCGCCGAAGGCGCGGTACTCATCCGACATAAACACCATCAAAACGGAACGATGACATAAATCGCGCAATTCGGGGAACATATCGTCGGCCCGTTGTTCCGTCTCTTTGGTGAGCTTTTCGCTGACGGCCAGTTGACGGATCGCCCGGTGGCGCGCGGGATGGTTCAGACCCCAACTGATGTAACTGTTCCAGATAAAGCGGGTCATCGTTTTGGCATCGGTAATGGATCGATCCAGCTCCATTATCATTGACTGGCAGAGATCCTGCTTTAAATGCAAATACAACGTGTTAATCAGCTCATCTTTGGTCGCGAAATAGCGAAACAATGTTCCTTCTGCAACACCTGCGTTACGCGCAATCACCGCCGTTGAGGCGGCGATACCGGATTGCGCTATCGCCTGGGTTGCCGCTTCCAGTAATGCTTGTTTTTTGTCTTCACTCTTCGGACGAGCCACTACACGTTACCCTTATGTCTGGAAAAACATGATTGAATCATGCCCGTTGTCGCGTCGCAACGGTGAATGTCAACCTTTGAAAAGTACCTTGACGGCGTATCTTTGCTTTCTATAATGAGTGCTTACTCACTCATAATCAAGGGCTGCCGCATGAAGTGGTAGAAAAGCATATTGCAGGCCATGCGATAAGCTGTCTCACAATTTGTGTGGTTATTACTATGCTTATTGCTGTTGCCGTAAATGTGCGGTGCGGGAGCCGCTGACGAGTTTGATAGAGGGGAGAGCACGATGACCATTTCCGCTCAGGTTATCGACACGATTGTCGAGTGGATTGATGATAATTTGAATCAGCCGTTACGTATTGATGATATTGCCCGTCATGCGGGGTATTCCAAGTGGCACCTGCAGCGCCTTTTTATGCAGTACAAAGGGGAGAGTCTGGGGCGCTACGTGCGTGAACGGAAGCTAAAACTGGCGGCGCGCGACCTGCTCGACACCGACCAGAAGGTGTATGATATTTGTCTCAAGTATGGTTTTGATTCGCAGCAAACCTTTACGCGCATTTTTACCCGCACGTTCAACCTGCCGCCAGGCGCTTATCGTAAAGAAAAGCATGGCCGTACGCATTGAAATGTTTAATCGGCCAGCGAAAACCAGCGCCGCCAGATAAAGCGAATAACATAATATTCCAGCGCGCCGAGCAACAGAAACCATAAACAAAACAACAAAGTATAAAGCTGGTTGAGATCCATAAGATGAAAGATCCCGACCAGTTTTTGCGCCAGCGCAAGGCCGAGCGAAGGGGCGGGCAGCAGCAGGCTGGAGAGCAACGCCATCAGCAAAATACCGGCAGCGGTCATCAATGATTCAAGCGGGTGTTTCATGGCTTTGTTAAACGTAAGTTAAAACGCCATTGTCCGGGATATCGCCTGGTAAGGCAAATATGCTGTCTATTGTCCCGCCCAGATTTCACAATGTTTTTGTATCAGGCCTATCAGCGATCCGCCGTCGGCAATAAACTCCCGCATATATTGCGCTTCGTTACCGCCTTTTTTCACCTGCAAACGTAGCGCGTCAATGGCGCTGTCGGCGCCCAGCTTGCGCGCTGAGGGGGTAACGTTATCCAGCAGACGCAGCGTATCATCTGCCAGGCGACGGCGGTCGCCGGTATAGACATCGGTTAGCACGCCCTCCAGACCATAGCGGCAAGCCTGAAAACGGTTGAATTTATATAACAGATAGTCTTGTTCCTGCGGTTTAAAGGGACGCTCGGTCAGCAGCCAGTGCGCGGTCGCCTGAATCAACCCTGCCATATTGATGGCATGATCAAGGGTGAGCGGCGTATCCATCACCCGAACTTCTACCGTGCCAAAGGCCGGGCTGGGGCGGATATCCCAGTGCAAATCTTTGATGCTGTCGATCATCGTGGTGTAAGACAGACGGCGAAATAGTCCGGCAAACTCTTGCCAGTTACTGACCCACGGCATGGGACCGTTATCGGGAAAAGCGGAAAAAATATTCAGGCGCGCGCAGGCAAAACGGGTGTCAGATCCTTGCATATAGGGAGACGCGGCGGAGAGCGCAATAAAGTGCGGCACAAAATGCGACAGCCCGTGTAAAAGATAAATCGCATCGTCGCCGTTCGCGCAGCCGACGTGGACATGCTGACCGAAAACCGTCGCCTGTTGAATTAAGTAGCCGAAATTTTCCAGCGTGCGTTGATAGCGCTCATTATCACAGACCTCCTGACGCTGCCATTTTTGAAAAGGGTGCGTACCGCCGCCGCAAATGCCGAGATGGTGTTCCGACGCCGCCTGTAAAATAACGTGCTGCATAGCAGAAAGTTGGGCCGCCGCCTGGTCAATATCGCGGCAGACGCCCGTGGCCATCTCCAGCATACTTTCGGTGATATCGTGCTTAATTTCTCCCGCAGTAAGTTGGGGCTTAACGGCGTCGATCAGCGTAGAAGAGTCCTGACTTAAATCGTAGCCAGGTGGATTGATCACCTGCATCTCCAGCTCAATACCAAGCGTATAAGGTTCAGAAACGTGAAAATCATTCAGCGCCATAGGGATCTCATTTATCGGGGTATTGCGCTAAGTATAGAAGCGGGAGCGCTCCTGTCGTGGGGAACGCGCGTTATTGCAGAAACAAGAGTAATAACGCTATTGTCACGTTGAAACCATTCTGTACGGACGGTACGTTCAGCCATCGTGGCGGCAAAGGCTGGCAGCAGATGTAACGAGATGTGCGTGGCGGTAAGCGAGGTAACTTTTGCGCTATTGAATCCCGGGAGCGTGACGCGGTCTGAAAAGGCTTTATAAACGCTCTCTTTGGCGGAGAAAGCCAGCGTCAGGGCAAGCGGAAAAGGGAGCAAGCTCGCCTGGAGAATTTGGCGCTCATCGCTATCAATAATGGACGGCGCCAGCTCTGTCGCCGTGTGCTGACTCATGATTTTTTCTATATCAATGCCGATACGCTGTCGGGATATGACGGCCAGCGCCGTTGTCGCACAGTGGCTGATGCTGCCAAATAGGCCGTCCGGCCATAGCGGCTGTCGCTTGTCGCCAATACCGGGCACTGTCCTGACGCCCACCTCGCGTAGCGCATGAACGGCGGCGATTCGGCCTGCCAGATGTTCAGCTTTACGCTTGCGTCCGGCAGACCGGAGCCGATCGTGATGAGGCAGCCATAGCAGGTCGTGTTCGTGAAAGCTGCTCGCATCAAAGTCGACGATATGCAGCCTGTGTCCGGCAAAGGGAAGGGGAAAATGAGATGTCCGCATCGTTTTTTGCTAATTCCCTCCCCGAATGAGGGAGGGAAGGTTGCCATCAGAAATGGGTATTAATGCTCATATACCACGTACGTCCCGGTTCGTTATAGGTGTACGCGCCAGCACCCGCCATATAAGCGCCAGTTTGCGTATCCCTGACGGTTTGCGCGTTACCTTCACGCCACAGACGTTTGTCAAAGAGGTTATCCACGCCACCGGTCAGGCTGACATTTTTGGTCACGTCCCAGGTCGCGCTCAGGCCAACAATACTGTATGGGCTGACCGCTTGCTTATCTGTTCCGGTAACGGGGTTACCCTGATAATCATATTTCTTCGGCTCTTGTTTGCCGTACCAGGTGAAGGTCGATTGCAGAGAAATGTCCTGACGTACCTGCCAGCTCAGGGTAGAGTTAAGCGTGTACTGTGGAATAATCGACAGGCGTTCGCCGGTCTCTTTGTTTTTACTCTGCAGCATATACGTAACGTTATTCGTCCAGTTGACGGTGTCGCTAACCGGTACGTTTAACGTGCCTTCCAGACCTTCAACGACCGCTTTCGGCACGTTCTCCCACTGATAGACATCCGTTTTGCCGTTATTGATACGCTGCAACGGCACTGTACCCGCTTCAATCTTATTGCGGTAATCATTGCGGAACCAGGTGATGCCGGCCAGCCAGCCATCGCGTTTAAATTCCAGACCGATCTCTTTATTGATGCTGGTTTCGGCTTTCAGATCATCGTTACCCATCATATAGCAGCCGATGCCGGTACCCGCGCCAGTCGCGTAGCAACCCTGACCTTTACTGTACAAAATATAGTTTGGGTTAGTCTGGTACAGACTCGGGGCTTTATAAGCGCGGGCGATTCCCATTTTCAGGGTAAAGTCATCCCCCAGACCTTGCGACAGGTTCAGCGACGGGCTCCAGTTATCCCCCACAATACTGTGATGATCGAAACGTAGCCCCGGCGTCAGCATGGTGCTGTCGGTCAGTTCCATATTGTTTTCAGCAAACAGAGAGAAAATTTCCGCTTTTGAATAGGGGTTACGATTGGTACTGCTGTAACCCGGGATATTTCCCCCCATAAAGGTTTGCGAGTTGGAGAGCTCGTCTTTCATACGCTGTTGGGCCCATTCAGTACCCAGCGTCAGGTTTTGATTGACCAGCAGATCGAAAGGAAGGCTCACTTCGCTGTGTAGGGTGACGTCATTCAAATCGGCATCGGCATATTTTTGCGATGCTTTGGGATCGAAAATCCCTTCGGTGCCGCCTGCCAGGCCTTCCGGCATCCGGGAGTTACGGGTATGTTCGTATTGCACCCAGTTACTGGTGGTTACGCCATTATTCCAGCCGCCGTTCCAGGTCAGAGAGTAGTTCTGCCGATAGAGGCGGTTCGTCTCTTTTCCGTAATTATCTTTCACCAGTTGGTTCGTATTGGTGTTCTGAGTATCGCCGGCATAGAGATTGCCCTGGCGACTGTATCCGGCCTCCAGCTCCAGAGACTGAAGCGGAGCAAAATCCCAACGAACCACACCGTTGATATCTTTGTTAATGACCCCCTCGCGTCCTGCCGGTAGCGTGTCGGCGTAACTCCCGGTACGTTCAGACTGATGCCCCTGATTAATATTACGCGCATCCGCCTGCGTTTTGTCGAGGTTGCCATACAGACGGAAGCTGAAATCCCCGCCCAGCGGGCCGTTCAGGCTAAAGTTAGTGCGTTTGGTCGCGCCTTCGTCTTTATGTTCCGGCGCGTTGAAATAGGTATTCCAGGAACCGTGCCACTCGCTACCGCCTTTTTTGGTAATGATATTGACCACGCCACCCGCCGCGCCGTTACCGAAACGTGCAGCGGCAGGGCCACGCAGCACTTCAATGCGTTCGATCATCTCCGGCGGCACCCACGCGGTATCGCCGCGGGTATCGCGTTCGCCGCGCCAGCCCAGGCGCACCGAGTTACGGCTGGTGACGGGTTTACCGTCTATCAGGATGAGGGTGTTTTCCGGCCCCATGCCGCGAATATCGATTTGGCGGTTATTCCCGCGCTGACCGCTGGTGGAGTTGCCGGTCAGGTTTACGCCCGGCATGGTGCGGATGATTTCTGACACGTCGCGCGCGGGCGGATTTTTGCGGATCTCATCGGCGGTGATGGTGGATACGCCTGGCGCCTGTAGGTTTTGCTGGGCAGCGGTCACCACGATGGTGTCTTCATTGGTGAGCGCAGCGCTATCGGTTTTGTCTTCCGCCATCACGGGCAGAGCGGCCCCGTAAATCCCTAAATTGACCAGTAAGGTCAGGGAATGAATCTTCTTGTTCATTGTATATCCTGCTTTTCTTTAGCCACATAAGCCAAAGCGCCCGTCAAAGGCATTGGCCGGGTGGTGAAATTGTGTTCGCGCGTCCCATAGCGCGACAATACGCTATTGCAAATGCAAATAGTTATCAATAATATTATCAATATATTTCACCTTTTATATACAAAATTCATAATAAACACAGGGTTATAATGAAAGAGGCGCTGGCAACGGGAAGTGAGGCCTGGTGGAGGACGAAAACCGGGCCGGAATGGATACGGGAAAAAGACGGAAATTATCGGGTCACTTTTTGGTGGCGCGACCCGCAGGGAAACGAAACACACTCCCCGATACGGCGTGTCTGGGTCTACATCACTGGCGTAACCGATCATCATCAAAACGCGCAGCCTCAGACGATGGCGCGTATTGCCGGAACGGATGTCTGGCGCTGGAGTACGGCGCTTAGCGCTAACTGGCGCGGCAGCTACTGTTTTATTCCTACCGAACGCGATGACGTTTTTGCCGCTTTTGCGCCGGGCGAAACGCCCGATCGGAACGCGCTGCGTGAAGGCTGGCGACAGCTATTACCGCAGGCGATTGCCGACCCGCTTAATTCGCGAAGCTGGCGGGGAGGACGTGGTCATGCGGTTTCAGCGCTGGAAATGCCGGATGCGCCCCTTCAGCCGGGATGGGATCGTCCTGAAACGCCGTACTCGCCGCCTTTGATGATGCAGTGGCATAGCGAACGTCTGGGTAACTCCCGCCGCGTATGGATATTGACGACCGGAGACGAGGCGCCGGAGGAAAGACCGTTGGCTATTCTGCTGGACGGTCAATTCTGGGCAGAAAATATGCCCGTCTGGCCCGCGCTCGCCTCGCTGACTCATCAACGCCTGCTTCCCGGTGCCGTCTATCTGCTGATTGACGCGATTGATACTCAACACCGCAGCCAGGAGTTGCCCTGCAATGCCGACTTCTGGCTGGCGGTGCAGCAGGAACTGTTGCCGCAAGTCAGAGCCGTGACGCCTTTTAGCGATGATGCCGGACGAACGGTGGTCGCCGGACAGAGCTTTGGCGGCCTGTCGGCGCTGTATGCCGGCCTGAACTGGCCGACGCGTTTTGGCTGTGTACTAAGCCAGTCAGGATCGTTCTGGTGGCCCCATCGCATCACCCCGCCGGAGGGGGAAGTCATTACCCGGCTGAAAACCGGCACATTATGCGCGCGCGGACTGCGTATCGTACTGGAAGCCGGCGTGCGTGAGCCGATCGTGTTTCAGGCGAATCAGGCGCTTTATGCCCAACTGAATACCTCGCAGCAGTCCATTTTCTGGCGTCAGGTTGACGGCGGACACGATGCGCTTTGCTGGCGCGGCGGGCTAACGCAAGGGCTGATGCTGCTTTGGCAGCCGCTTATCGACACGCTTTAACCGGGCACATGTCCATGACAGGAGTTGAGTATGGAATTCAGTAATCCCTTCGATAATCCGCAGGGACAGTTTTACATCCTGCAAAATGCGCAGCGTCAATTCAGCCTTTGGCCAGCGGCATGTGTGCTTCCCGCAGGCTGGGACGTGGTATGCGAACCGCAATCGCAGGACGCGTGCCAGCAGTGGCTTAATACGCGCTGGACAACACTGAATCCGGCGCATTATGCCGATAAGCAGGAGGCGAAATGACGCAGCGTTTACCGTTAGTCGCCGCTCAGCCGGGGATCTGGATGGCGGAAAAACTCTCTGATTTACCCTCCGCCTGGAGCGTGGCGCACTACGTGGAACTGAATGGCGAGCTGGATGTTGCCTTGCTGGCAAAAGCGGTAGCGGTAGGGATGCAACAGGCGGATACGCTACGGATGCGTTTTACCGAAGAGAACGGCGAGGTCTGGCAATGGATAGATCCTGAGCACACCTTCGGCGAGCCCCCGATTGCCGATTTACGCGACCAGCCCGATCCGCATTACGCGGCGCAGGCGTTAATGCAGGCGGATTTACGGCAAAACCTGCGCGCAGATAGCGGTAAGCCGCTGGCGTTTCACCAGTTAATCCGCATTGATGATACCCGCTGGTATTGGTATCAGCGCTATCACCATTTGCTGGTGGATGGCTTTAGTTTCCCGGCGATAACTCGCCAGATTGCGGCGATTTATCGTGCCTGGCAGAGCGACGCCCCTACGCCGGAGTCGCCTTTTACTCCCTTTGTGGATGTGGTTGAGGAATATCAGCGCTATCGCCAGAGCGAGGTCTGGCAGCGTGACGGCGCCTTCTGGGCGCAGCAGCGCCGCGAGCTGCCGCCGCCGGCGTCAATTTCTGCCGCGCCGCTGCCGGGGCGGTCGGCGAGCGCGGATATTCTGCGTATGAAATTGAGCGCGCCGGCGGGGGCGTTTCGCCAACTGGCGGCGCACATGCCTGAGATACCGCGAGCGGATCTTGCCCTGGCGCTGGTGACGTTGTGGCTGGGGCGATTATGCGGGCGAATGGATTATGCCGCCGGGTTTATCTTTATGCGGCGGATGGGCTCGGCGGCGTTAACGGCGACCGGGCCTGTCCTTAACGTGTTGCCGCTGGCGGTTAACCTTCATGCGACGGAAGATCTGCTAACGCTGGCGAAGCGTCTTGCGGCGCAGTTAAAGAAGATGCGCCGCCACCAGCGTTACGACGCCGAACAGATTGTACGCGATAGCGGGCGAGCCGCAGGGGAAACGCCGCTATTTGGCCCGGTGCTCAATATAAAAGTGTTTGATTATTATCTGGATCTTCCTGGCATACAGGCGCAAACCCATACCCTGGCGACGGGGCCGGTTAACGATCTTGAACTGGCGCTTTTTCCGGATGAAAACGGCGGTCTGGATATTGAATTGCTGGCGAATGCGCAGCGTTACGATGACGCCACGCTCTCCCGCCATGCCTTACGGTTGATGGCGCTTATCACGCAGTTTGCGGATAACCCGGCGCTGCGCTGCGGCGATGCGCAAATGCTGCTGGCGGAAGAACAAACGCAATTAACACACCTTAATAATACGGCGGTAACGATTCCCGCCGCCACGCTTAGCGATTTGGTGGCGCAGCAGGCGCAAAAAACGCCAGAGGCTTCCGCGTTGGCAGATGCGCATTATCACTTTACCTACCGTGAAATGCGCGAACAGGTTGTAGCGCTGGCGTACGCGCTGCGGGAACGCGGCGTTCAGCCTGGCGATAGCGTGGCGGTGGCGTTGCCGCGGTCGGTTTTTCTGACCTTAGCGCTGCACGGCATTGTCGAAGCGGGCGCCGCCTGGCTGCCGCTGGATACCGGTTATCCTGACGATCGGCTGCGAATGATGTTGGAAGATGCGCAGCCGAAACTGTTAATTACGACTCAGGCGCAGCTGGCGCGCTTTCACGATATTCCGGGGATGGAATATTTGTGTTATAGCCAACCGCTACCGGTCAGTGACGCCACTCCGCTGGGGCTGTCGTTACCGCATCATACCGCTTACATCATTTTCACCTCTGGCTCGACGGGCAGGCCGAAAGGGGTGATGGTGGGACAAACGGCGATAGTCAACCGGCTGCTGTGGATGCAGGATCACTATCCGTTGACGGCGGATGATGTAGTAGCGCAAAAAACGCCGTGCAGTTTTGACGTCTCAGTATGGGAGTTTTTCTGGCCGTTTATCGCCGGGGCGAAACTGGTGATGGCCGAGCCGGAAGCGCACCGCGACCCGCTCGCGATGCAGCGGTTCTTTGCGCAATACGGCGTCACGACCACTCATTTTGTGCCGTCGATGCTGGCGGCCTTTATTGCCTCGCTCACGCCAGCGTCGGCGGGGAAAAGCTGCGCTTCCTTAACGCGCGTTTTCTGTAGCGGCGAGGCCCTGCCGACGGCGCTGTGCCGCGAATGGGAGACGTTAACCAACGCGCCGCTACACAATCTGTACGGGCCAACGGAGGCCGCGGTGGATGTGAGCTGGTATCCGGCCTGTGGCGATGAGCTGGCGGCTGTTGACGGCAACAGCATCCCGATTGGTTATCCCGTCTGGAATACCGGTTTACGTATTCTCGATGCGCATATGCAGCCGGTGCCGCCGGGCGTGGCTGGCGATCTCTATCTTACCGGTATCCAACTGGCGCAGGGCTATCTGGGGCGTCCGGATCTTACCGCCAGCCGTTTTATCGCCGATCCTTTTGCGCCAGGCGAACGGATGTACCGTACCGGAGATGTGGCGCGCTGGCTGGATTCCGGCGCGGTGGAGTACCTGGGGCGCAGCGACGATCAGCTCAAAATTCGGGGTCAACGTATTGAACTGGGCGAGATTGACCGCGTCATGCAAACGCTGCCGGATGTTGAACAGGCGGTAGCACATGCCTGCGTCTTTAATCAGGCGGCGGCGACGGGCGGGGATGCCCGGCAACTGGTCGGCTATCTGGTGTCGCACTCCGGTTTGCCGCTGGATTTACCGGCGCTGCAGGAAAAATTACGCCAAAAACTTCCCGCGCATATGGTGCCGGTTGTGTTGTTGCAACTTGCCGGTTTGCCGCTTAGCGCTAATGGCAAGCTGGATCGTAAAGCCCTGCCGCTGCCGGACCTGACGCCGCGCGTGAAAGGGCGTGCGCCGCAGTCCGCAACGGAGATTGCTGTCGCCGCGGCGTTTTCCCGCCTGCTGGGCTGTGAGATTAACGACGTTGAAAGTGATTTCTTTGCGCTGGGCGGACACTCGCTGCTGGCGATGAAACTGGCCGCGCAGCTAAGTCAGACGTTTAACCGCCAGGTGACGCCGGGGCAGGTGATGGTGGCGTCTGACGTGGCGCAGTTAAGTAAGCTGCTCGATACTGACGATGACGAACGCTCGCGCAATCTGGGGTTCGGGCCGCTGTTGCCGCTGCGTGAAAGCGATGGTCCAACGTTATTTTGTTTCCATCCGGCGTCGGGGTTCGCCTGGCAATTTAGCGTATTATCACGCTATCTCAGCCCGTCGTGGTCGATTATGGGGATTCAGTCGCCGCGCCCCGCTGGCCCTATGCAAACCGCAACCACCCTTGATGAGGTATGTGAACATCATCTGGCGACATTGCTCGCCCGGCAGCCGCATGGCCCTTATTATTTATTAGGCTATTCGCTGGGCGGGACGCTGGCGCAAGGGATCGCCGCCCGGTTGTGCGCGCGCGGCGAAACCGTGGCGTTTTTGGGGTTACTGGACACCTGGCCGCCGGAAACGCAAAACTGGCGGGAAAAAGAGGCGAATGGCCTCAATCCGGACGTATTGGCGGAAATTGAACGTGAACGCGCTGCGTTTGTCGCCGCGCAGCAGGGAAATGCCTCCGAAGCCTTATTTACCGCCATTGAAGGCAATTATGCGGATGCCGTCCGTTTGCTGACGACGGCGCATAGCGTACCGTTTGATGGACATGCTACGCTCTTTGTGGCGGATAAAACGGTGCCGGAAGGCGTATCGCCTGAACAGAGCTGGTCGCCGTGGATAGCGTCTTTGGCTATTTATCGCCAGCCGTGCGCGCATGTAGATATTATTTCTCCCTCCGCTTTTGAAACTATCGGGCCCATCATCAGCGAACTTATTAATAAATAACGGGCGTTGTTTCTGCCTTTAACAAATTAAATCCTGAAACCCATAATAATTACTAATTATTATGGGTTTTTTATTGCAACTATTAATTCTTTTAACATAAGTGATACATGCTACAGGCAAGTTTAATTCCGAATATTTAGCTTTTCGGGCACTGGCGCGTAAAGATTGTTTCGGATAATTCTGACTTGCTGTTAGAATCTCTGACAGGAATGTGTTCTTTCATTGGATAAAGTTTTCAGGTCATACGGCATGCCATCTCTTAATGTAAAACAAGAAAAAAATCAGTCATTTGCAGGTTACTCACTGCCGCCCGCCAACAGTCATGAAATCGATTTGTTTAGCCTTATAGAGGTGTTATGGCAGGCGAAACGTCGTATTCTTGCTACCGTTTTCGCCTTTGCGTGCGTGGGGTTGCTTCTGTCCTTTCTGCTGCCGCAAAAATGGACCAGCCAGGCGATTGTCACACCGGCGGAGTCGGTACAGTGGCAGGGGCTGGAGAGAACGTTGACCGCGCTGCGCGTGTTGGATATGGAGGTAAGCGTTGATCGGGGCAGCGTATTTAATCTGTTTATTAAAAAGTTTAGCTCGCCCTCGCTGCTGGAAGAATATCTTCGTTCTTCTCCGTATGTCATGGATCAATTAAAAGGCGCGCAAATAGACGAGCAGGATCTTCACCGGGCGATTGTCCTGCTGAGCGAAAAAATGAAAGCGGTGGACAGTAATGTCGGCAAGAAAAATGAAACGTCGTTATTCACGTCGTGGACGCTGAGTTTTACCGCGCCGACGCGGGAAGAAGCGCAAAAAGTGCTGGCTGGCTATATTCAGTACATCTCCGATATCGTCGTGAAAGAGACGCTGGAAAATATTCGTAACCAGCTGGAAATCAAAACCCGCTATGAGCAGGAAAAGCTGGCGATGGATCGGGTGCGTCTCAAAAATCAGCTTGATGCCAATATTCAACGTCTTCATTATTCGCTGGAAATCGCCAACGCCGCCGGCATTAAGAGACCGGTTTACAGCAATGGTCAGGCGGTAAAAGATGATCCGGATTTTTCTATTTCCCTCGGCGCGGATGGTATTTCCCGCAAACTGGAAATTGAAAAAGGGGTAACGGACGTGGCCGAGATCGACGGTGATTTGCGTAACCGTCAATACCATGTTGAACAACTGGCGGCAATGAATGTGAGCGACGTGAAGTTTACCCCGTTTAAATATCAACTGTCGCCGTCTCTGCCAGTGAAAAAAGATGGCCCGGGTAAAGCGGTCATTATTATCCTGGCGGCGTTGATTGGCGGTATGATGGCCTGCGGCGGCGTATTACTGCGTCACGCGATGGTCTCACGTAAAATGGAAAACGCGCTGGCGATAGATGAACGGTTAGTCTGATTTACCCGAAAAGCCGGATAGCGATATCCGGCTTTGTCATCTGTGTGGGCGACTATCGCCGCCCCAACGGTACCACCAGCGGCGTACCGGCAACCGGATCGTCGATAATCATACAGCGCAGCCCATAGATTTTTTCGATAAGCTCTGCGGTAACAATCTCTTTCGGCGCGCCCTGCGCGACAATATTACCTTCGCGTAATGCAATCAAATGCGTGGCGTATCGGCAGGCCTGATTCAGGTCGTGCAGGACGGCGGCGAGCGTATAACCTTTTTCGCGGTTGAGATCGCTTAACAACTCCAGCAAATCAATTTGATGGCTAATATCCAGCCACGTTGTCGGCTCATCCAGCAGCATGATGGACGTTTCCTGCGCCAGCACCATGGCTATCCACGCCCGCTGACGTTGGCCGCCGGACAGAGTGTCTACACTTTGCGCCGCCAGTGAGGTGATACCTGTTGCACGCATGGCACTGGCGACGGCGTCGGCATCTTCCTTGCGCCAGCGGGTAAATAACGGCTGATGCGGATAACGCCCTCTGGCGACCAGCTCTTGTACGGTGATATCGCCCGGCGTGGTGGCGTTTTGCGCCAGCAATCCGATGCGCCGCGCCACCTCTTTACTGGCGTAACGCTGTATTTGTTCGCCATCCAGCCAGACATGGCCGTCAACAGGCGTCATCAGACGGCTTAGCGTACGTAGCAACGTCGACTTGCCGCAGCCGTTAGGGCCGATGATGGCGGTAAAATGGCCGTCCGGAATCGAAACATTAAGGTTTTTTGCGACGGTATAGCTGCCATAACCCAGCGTTAACTGGTCGCCGCGCAAACGGGCTACGGATTCGGTCATTTTTTGCGGGACTCCTGAATTAACAAGACGATAAGGTAAATACCGCCGAGGCTGACGGTGACCACGCCCACTGGAAGCTGATAAGGCATAAACAGTTGCTGCGCGCACGCATCGGCGGCCAGTAGTAATAATGCGCCGCACAGCGCCGACTGGGTTAATCCCCAGCGCGCTGTGCCGCTAAGACGGCGGGCGATGTGCGGCGCGACAAGGGCAATAAACGAGATGGGGCCTGCCAGTGCCGTTGCCGCAGCGGTGAGCGACACCGCCACCAGCATCAGCATCAGGCGTGACCGCTCCACGCTAACACCCAGCGCGCAGGCGCTGTCATCGCCCATCTCCAGCAGCCGCATACGACGCACCAGTAGCGCGGCGCCTGTCAGCATTACAATAATCAGCGGCGCCGAAGGCCAGGTTTTTGCCCATGTCAGACCGTTGAGCGACCCGGCGTTCCATAAGCCGGCGGTGAGCGCCGTTTCCAGCGACGCCTGCAACAGAAGCCAGGTATTAAAGGCGACTAACATCGCGCGGATGCCGATACCGATGATAATCAGCCGGAAAGTTTCAATCCCGTTACGCCAGGCGAGCAGCCAGACAATCAATGACGTGACGATACCGCCCGCCATTGCCGCCAGCGCGATCGCGGTAAGATGCTGGCCAAACAGGACCATTGCGACCAGTACGCCGCTCCAGGCGCCGGTATTAAAGCCCATCACATCAGGGCTGCCTAGCGGGTTACGCATCAACGACTGAAAAATCGCGCCACTGACGCCAAGCGCAGCGCCAATCAGCAGCGCCATTAATACGCGCGGTAGTCGCCATTCGGTTACGACAAGGGTGATGTTACGCGGCGCGTCGCCCAGCAGCGCGGCAATAATCTGCCCGGTCTCAAGAGGCACGGCGCCGCTTTGCAGACTCCATAAGCCAATGGCGAAGCAGCCAGCCGCCAGAAGCAGGCAACTTACGATAAGCCGACGAGAAAGAAACATCACAGGCCGCCTCCGTTCGATTTACGGCGTACCAGAAAGATAAGTACCGGCGCGCCGATAAACGCACTGACGACCGATACCCGGAGTTCGCCCGGCACCAACAGACGACCAATAATATCGGCAAAAAGCAGCAGAGCAGGGGTTGCCAGTAGCGTCACTGGCAGCGACCAGCGGTGGTCTGCGCCCACCAGCCAACGCGCCATATGCGGCATCATCAGACCAATAAAGGCGATAGGGCCGACCAGCGCCGTTGCGCTGCCGCACAAGACGGTAATCGCCAGTAAACCGATAAGTTGGGTGCGCGCCACTTTACTCCCCAGCGCCGTCGCGGTATCGCTGCCGAGGCTCAGGCTGTTCAGCGCTCGGCTCAGAAATAGCGCCACGATCCCAGCGATAACCACGGGCGCGAGCGCGACTTTCAACGTTTGCAGGCTACGAATGTCCAGCGATCCCGCCTGCCAGAAGCGAAGCTGGTCATAGACTTCTGGATTTAACAGCGCGATGCCGCTGGTCAGTCCTTCCAGTACCGCGCCAAGCGCCACGCCCGCCAGTGTCAGGCGGACCGGGCTTAACTGGCCGCCGCCCTGACTACCGGTGAAGGCGACAATCAGCGATGCGATAAGCGCGCCGCTAAATGCCATGAAAAGCTGTTCCAGCGGCGTGGAGAAACCAAACAGCGCCGCGCCCAGTACAATGGCGAAGCTGGCGCCGTTGTTAACGCCCAGAATCCCCGGGTCGGCGAGCGGGTTGCGAGTGAGAGTTTGCATGAGCGCCCCGGCGAGACCCAACGCGCCGCCTGCCAGTAATCCGGCCAGCGTACGCGGCAAACGCGCATCCATGACGATGGTGCAATCGGCGCTTTGGCACACGCCGGTGAACGCCTCCAGCACGGCGGCTGCGGGCAGCGGTTTCGCGCCAATGACCAGGCTTAAAATCGCGGCGAGACTCAGTAATAACAACAATCCGGGCACGGCAAACGCGCGCGTCACGGAAAACGAGCATGACATAGCAACTTCCCTGATAATGATAGTAATTATCGTTATCTATCTTATTTGGTTATGTTAGCATGTGCAGCCATTGAATGGATATTTAAAAAAACTCGCATTAAGGCGTTGTAATGAATCGACAATCCTGGCTGCTCAATCTCAGCCTGTTGAAGACGCACCCTGCATTTCGCGCAGTATTTCTGGCCCGTTTTATCTCTATTGTCTCGCTGGGGCTGCTTGGCGTGGCGGTTCCGGTACAGATCCAAATGATGACGCACTCCACCTGGCAGGTGGGGCTGTCGGTAACGTTAACCGGCGGCGCCATGTTTATTGGCTTAATGGTGGGTGGCGTACTGGCCGATCGCTACGAACGCAAAAAGGTGATTCTGCTGGCGCGCGGTACTTGCGGTATTGGCTTTATTGGCCTGTGCGTGAACGCGCTGCTGCCGGAACCGTCATTGCTGGCGATATATCTCCTTGGCCTGTGGGACGGCTTTTTCGCGTCTCTGGGCGTGACCGCGTTACTGGCGGCGACGCCAGCGCTGGTCGGAAGAGAAAATCTGATGCAGGCCGGCGCGATTACCATGCTGACGGTACGTCTGGGATCGGTTATTTCGCCGATGTTGGGGGGCATATTGCTTGCCAGCGGCGGCGTAGCCTGGAACTATGGGCTGGCGGCCGCCGGGACGTTTATTACGCTATTGCCGTTACTGACGCTGCCGCGACTGCCTGTTCCTCCGCAGCCGCGGGAAAATCCATTTATCGCGTTACTGGCGGCATTTCGTTTTTTGCTCGCCAGTCCGCTTATCGGCGGTATTGCGCTGCTTGGCGGTCTGGTGACGATGGCAAGCGCGGTACGCGTCCTCTATCCGGCGCTGGCGATGAGCTGGCAGATGTCGGCGGCGCAAATCGGTTTGCTGTATGCGGCAATTCCGCTGGGGGCGGCCATTGGCGCGCTGACCAGCGGACAACTGGCGCATAGCGTTCGTCCGGGGCTCATTATGCTGGTTTCGACAGTCGGTTCTTTTCTGGCGGTGGGGGTGTTCGCCATCATGCCGGTCTGGATCGCAGGTGTTATCTGTCTGGCGCTATTTGGCTGGCTTAGCGCCATCAGTTCGTTATTACAATACACTCTGCTGCAAACCCAGACGCCGGAAAATATGCTGGGGCGAATGAACGGCCTGTGGACCGCGCAAAACGTCACGGGAGACGCTATCGGCGCGGCGCTGTTAGGCGGTCTTGGCGCAATGATGACGCCGGTCGCTTCCGCGAGCGTGAGTGGATTCGGGCTGGTGATTATCGGTTTGTTGCTGCTGTTAGTGCTGGGCGAGCTACGCCGTTTTCGCCAGACGCCGCCGGTTAGCGATGCTGGCTGATGAAG
Organism: Salmonella sp. SAL00670; assembly: GCF_046552235.1. Classification (NCBI taxonomy): domain Bacteria; kingdom Pseudomonadati; phylum Pseudomonadota; class Gammaproteobacteria; order Enterobacterales; family Enterobacteriaceae; genus Salmonella; species Salmonella sp. SAL00670. The sequence goes on along the minus strand of NZ_JBGDUO010000003.1, from coordinate 163,953 downwards.
GGGCGTTTATCCGACTGACCAAATCTGTCTGGTCAGTCGGATAAGACTCCGATAAGGCTAAAACAGGGCGGCAAGCCGGTTAAGCAACAATGTTGCGCTGTAATAATCCAGACGGAACGTCTCCGTACCCAGGGCATAGACGCGCTTATTTTGCACCGCTGGCAGGTGCGCCAGCAGCGGATTGGCGTAAAGGGCCGCGACATCTTTGTTGTCGCCGGCAAACAGGAAAAGAGATTCGCCGTTTAACCCGGCGGCCAGATTTTCACCGCCAAGCTGAATGATATCGTGGCGCTTACCCTGGCTTTTGCTGGTTTGCAGCCCTCGGGGCAATGTCGCCAGCGTAAAGCCTAACTGCGTCAATAGCTTGCCTTGTGCTGATTCTGGCGTCCACAGATTGGCGCTATGCGCGGCAGGGGTATACACCAGCGCGCTAACCGGCTGCGGCGGCAGGGCGATTCGCTGTTTAACCGTCGTCAGTTGCGCCTCAAATTCCGCTATTCGCGCGGCGGCCTGTTTCTCCTGACCGGTGATCTCGCCAAGTTGCGTGAGCAAACTCTGCCAGCTTTTATCGTCATAATTGATGACGAGCGTCGGCGCGATAGCGGAGAGCTGATCGTAAAGCGCCAGCGCGGAGTCGCCGCCGGTGGCGCTAATCAAAATGAGATCCGGCATTTGCGCGGCGACCGTTTCGGCATTCGGTTCGCCGATGTACAGCCGGGCGACATGGCGAGCCTTTGCTACGTCGCTCCACTGGCGCATAAACCCTTGATCGTCGGCAAAGCGGTTATTCGGCGTAGTGGCTCCGCTGGCGACGACGGGCGCATCAATCGCCAGCAGCGAGCCTGTCAACGTCACGCTGGTAGAGACGATACGCGCGGGTTTGTGGTCCAGAGTATGAACGCCGCGGCTGTCCTGAATTTGCCGGGGCCAACCGGCGTCCTGGGCTAAGGATATTCCTGAAATTGATAAACCAACCACTAAAAGCAGCCAACGATAAAAGGCGGGGAGTCTCACAATAGCGTCCTGTTATTAATAAAGTTAATGCTTCTCATTTTCATGTCAGCAGCAGCGAGATGCAAGCCTTAGTGCCATTTAACTCATGACCAGAGTTGACAGAGCGACGTTTTACTCTTAGGTTAGCGCACTAAAAATAGAAATAATAATCATTATTATACACAAAATCATTCAAGAAGCATCGCAACGGCAAGGGAAGAAATCCCCGCGAGCATAGATAACTGTGTGACCGGGGTTTCTGATCGCAGCCAACAAAGAGGCAGCTTGAAAGATGAAGTGTATATAAGCCTTTATCATTGGAGGATGATATGGATATGTCACTGGCCGAGGACGCTCAGGAGACAATGGCAACGCTTGCTCCCGATCGCTTTTTCTTCATGTCGCCGTATCGCAGTTTTACCACTTCCGGGTGCTTCGCCCGTTATACCGAGCCTGCGGTTGCCGGAGATTCGCCGGATAGCCCTTTCCAGCAGAAATTGCGCCAGCAGTTTGCCGAGGCCAAATCGCAGGGCATCGCCAACCCTATCCTGGTGGGGGCGATCCCCTTTGATACTCGTCAGCCGTCGTCGCTATTTATCCCGATGGCGTGGCAGTCCTTTTCCCGCCAGCAAAAGCAGCGCACGGCGCGTTATTTTACTGACCATCAGTCGCTGACGGTGACGGCGCGAAAGGCGATTCCGGAGCAGGATGCTTTTGAAGCGATGGTCGCACGCGCGGCTATGCTGACCGCCACGCCAGACGTCGATAAAGTGGTGCTTTCCCGGCTGATAGATATCACCACTGATGTGGCGGTGGATAGCGGAGCATTGCTGGAGCGGCTGGTTGCGCAGAATCCAGTTAGTTACAACTTCCATGTGCCACTGGCGGATGGCGGCGTTCTGCTGGGCGCCAGCCCCGAATTGCTGCTACGCAAAGAGGGCGAGCGGTTTAGTTCGCTGCCGTTAGCAGGCTCGGCACGTCGACAGCCGGATGACGTTCTGGATCGCGAGGCGGGAAACCGACTACTGGCTTCACAAAAAGATCGGCATGAACATGAGCTGGTGACGCAGGCGATGAAGCAGATCCTGCGCGATCGCAGCACGGAACTGCAATTACCTTCCTCTCCGCAGTTGATCACCACGCCGACGCTATGGCATCTCGGTACGCCGTTTGAGGGCAAGGCCAACGCCGGAGAAAACGCGCTGACGCTGGCCTGTCTGCTGCATCCAACGCCTGCGTTAAGCGGTTTCCCTCATCAGGTCGCGAAAAAGCTGATTGCTGAACTGGAACCGTTCGATCGTGAACTGTTTGGCGGCATTGTCGGCTGGTGCGATGCCGAAGGAAACGGCGAGTGGGTAGTGACGATTCGTTGTGCGAAATTGCACGGTAATCAGGTGCGCCTGTTCGCTGGCGCCGGGATTGTCCCTGCCTCTTCGCCAGTCGGCGAGTGGCGGGAAACCGGCGTCAAGCTCTCTACGATGTTGAACGTTTTTGGACTGCATTAAGGAACGATGATGCGTATACCTTTCACCCGTTGGCCGGATGAATTTGCCCGCCGTTATCGTGAAAAAGGCTACTGGCAAGACGTGCCGTTGACCGATATTCTGACCCGCCACGCTGACAGCGACAAGACGGCGGTCATTGAAGGCGAGCGCGCATTCAGCTATCGCCAGCTCAACCAGGCCGCAGATAATCTGGCCTGCAGTTTACGCCGTCAGGGCATCAAACCTGGCGAAACCGCTCTGGTACAACTGGGGAATGTACCGGAACTGTATATCACCTTTTTCGCCCTGTTGAAGCTTGGCGTAGCGCCCGTTCTGGCGCTGTTTAGCCATCAACGTACCGAACTTAACGCCTATGCGATGCAGATCGCGCCGACGCTGGTGATTGCCGATCGCCAACATACGCTGTTCGCCGGGGAGGACTTTCTCAACACGTTTGTGGCTGAACACCGCTCTGTGCGGGTGGTGTTATTGCGCAACGACGACGGCGATCACAGCCTGGACGCGGCGATGCGGCAGGCGGCGGAAGATTTCACCGCCACGCCATCACCTGCTGACGAAGTGGCCTACTTTCAGCTTTCCGGCGGTACTACCGGCACGCCAAAGCTTATTCCCCGTACCCATAACGACTATTACTACAGCGTGCGCCGCAGCAATGAGATTTGCGGTTTCAACGAGGAGACGCGTTTTCTGTGCGCGATTCCCGCCGCGCATAACTACGCCATGAGTTCGCCGGGCGCGCTGGGCGTCTTTCTTGCCAAAGGAACGGTAGTGCTGGCGACCGATCCCAGCGCCACGCTCTGTTTCCCGCTGATCGAAAAACACCAGATTAATGCCACGGCGCTGGTGCCTCCCGCGGTCAGTCTATGGCTACAGGCTATCCAGGAGTGGGGCGGTAATGCGCCGCTGGCGTCATTAAGGTTATTGCAGGTTGGCGGCGCGCGGCTTTCTGCGACGCTGGCCGCCCGTATTCCGGCTGAAATTGGCTGTCAGTTGCAGCAGGTCTTCGGCATGGCGGAAGGGTTAGTGAACTATACCCGGCTGGACGATAGTCCGGAACGGATTATCAATACCCAGGGAAGACCCATGTGTCCGGACGACGAAGTGTGGGTGGCGGATGCTGACGGGAATCCACTGCCGCCGGGCGAGATTGGTCGTCTGATGACGCGCGGCCCCTATACTTTTCGCGGCTATTTCAACAGTCCGCAACACAATGCCAGCGCCTTTGACGCCAACGGTTTTTACTGTTCCGGCGATCTGATCTCCATTGATCAAGACGGCTACATCACCGTTCACGGGCGTGAAAAAGATCAGATCAATCGGGGCGGCGAGAAGATAGCCGCCGAAGAGATAGAAAACCTGTTACTGCGCCACCCGGCGGTGATCCATGCGGCGCTGGTCAGCATGGAAGATGAACTGCTGGGGGAAAAAAGTTGCGCATATCTGGTGGTAAAAGAGCCGCTGCGAGCGGTACAGGTACGCCGTTTCCTGCGAGAGCAGGGCGTGGCGGAATTTAAATTACCGGATCGCGTGGAGTGCGTTGCGTCACTGCCGCTGACGCCGGTTGGTAAAGTCGATAAAAAACAATTACGCCAGCGGTTGGCGTCACGTTCACCGCTCTGAAGGAGAAAGAGAGATGGCCATTCCAAAACTACAGTCTTACGCGCTGCCCACCGCACTGGATATCCCGACCAACAAAGTGAACTGGGCATTTGAGCCGGAGCGCGCTGCGCTGCTCATCCACGATATGCAGGATTACTTTGTCAGCTTTTGGGGCCGCAACTGCCCAATGATGGACCAGGTAATTGCCAATATCGCCGCTCTGCGCCAGTACTGTAAGGAACATCATATCCCGGTCTATTACACCGCTCAGCCGAAAGAGCAAAGCGATGAAGATCGCGCGTTACTCAATGATATGTGGGGGCCGGGACTGACGCGCTCTCCGGAACAGCAGAAGGTGGTAGAAGCCTTAACGCCGGATGAGGCAGATACGGTGCTGGTGAAGTGGCGCTATAGCGCGTTTCACCGCTCGCCGCTGGAACAGATGTTAAAAGATACCGGACGCAATCAGCTCATCATTACCGGCGTATATGCACATATTGGCTGTATGACCACCGCTACCGATGCGTTTATGCGCGACATTAAGCCGTTTATGGTGGCGGATGCGCTGGCGGATTTCAGCCGGGAAGAGCATCTGATGGCGCTGAACTATGTGGCGGGGCGTTCCGGTCGCGTCGTCATGACCGAGTCGCTGCTGCCGACGCCGGTTCCTGCCAGTAAAGCGGCGCTGCGGGCGTTGATTCTGCCGTTGCTGGATGAGACCGACGAGCCGCTGGACGATGAAAACCTGATTGATTATGGCCTGGATTCAGTACGCATGATGGGGCTGGCGGCGCGCTGGCGTAAAGTACACGGCGATATCGACTTCGTGATGCTGGCGAAAAACCCGACCATTGACGCCTGGTGGGCGCTGCTTTCTCGCGGGGTAGAGTAATGCCCTGTATTGATTTTTCAGACAAAACGGTATGGGTGACCGGGGCGGGGAAAGGGATCGGTTACGCGACGGCGCTGGCGTTTGTTGACGCCGGGGCGCGGGTGATCGGCTTCGATCGCGAATTTACGCAAGAGAATTATCCCTTTGCTACCGAAGTTATGGATGTGGCGGATGCCGGGCAGGTTGCGCAGGTGTGCCAGCGTGTGTTGCAAAAAACGCCGCGGCTGGATGTGCTGGTCAACGCTGCCGGTATTTTGCGTATGGGAGCGACCGATGCGCTTAGCGTCGACGACTGGCAGCAGACATTTGCGGTCAATGTGGGCGGGGCATTTAACCTGTTTTCCCAGACGATGGCGCAGTTTCGCCGTCAGCAGGGAGGGGCGATTGTCACCGTAGCCTCAGATGCGGCGCATACGCCGCGTATCGGTATGAGCGCTTACGGCGCCTCTAAAGCGGCGCTGAAAAGCCTGGCGCTAACCGTAGGGCTGGAGCTGGCGGGCTGTGGGGTGCGCTGTAATGTGGTGTCGCCGGGCTCGACCGACACCGATATGCAGCGCACGTTATGGGTGAGTGAAGATGCCGAACAGCAGCGCATTCGCGGTTTCGGCGAACAGTTTAAGCTCGGCATACCGCTCGGTAAAATCGCCCGTCCGCAGGAGATAGCCAATACCATTTTGTTTCTTGCCTCCGATCTGGCCAGCCACATTACCTTGCAGGATATCGTGGTGGACGGCGGTTCAACATTGGGAGCCTGACGATGATCTGGAAACGGCATTTAACGCTGGATGAATTGAACGCTACCAGTCAGAACACGCTGGTGGCGCATCTGGGCATTGTTTACACCCGTCTGGGCGATGACGTGCTGGAGGCGGAAATGCCCGTCGATGCCCGCACTCATCAACCGTTTGGTCTGCTACACGGCGGCGCATCGGCAGCGCTGGCGGAGACGTTAGGATCAATGGCGGGTTATCTGATGACCCGCGACGGGCAGTGCGTGGTCGGGACCGAGTTAAACGCCACTCACCACCGCGCCGTCTCGCAGGGGAAAGTACGCGGCGTTTGCCTGCCGCTGCATCTGGGGCGGCAGAATCAAAGCTGGGAAATTACGCTCTTTGACGAGCAGGGGAGGCGCTGCTGCACCTGTCGCCTGGGAACGGCGGTAATGGGATAGTTCTGGCAAAGTAAAATGCAATTGCAGCATTAACCAAGAAAGGAAGTGATCTGGTTAACACTGTAATGTAAAAAATGGGTAACGATCCGGTTTTATCATGTTGTTGTGTTGTTAATTACGGTAAAGGTGTTATAGAAACAAAATGTAACATCTCTCTGGAACACCCAAACGGACAACAACTATGAATAAATCAGGGAAATACCTCGTCTGGACAGCGCTCTCAGTATTGGGTGCGTTTGCCCTGGGCTATATTGCGTTAAATCGTGGGGAACAGATCAACGCGCTATGGATCGTGGTGGCGTCGGTCTGTGTCTATCTTATTGCGTATCGTTTTTATGGGCTCTATATCGCCAAAAAAGTGCTGGCGGTTGACCCAACGCGTATGACGCCCGCGGTACGTCATAATGATGGTCTGGATTATGTCCCGACCGATAAAAAAGTGCTGTTCGGTCACCATTTTGCGGCCATTGCTGGCGCAGGTCCGCTGGTCGGGCCGGTACTGGCGGCGCAGATGGGCTATCTGCCGGGGATGATCTGGCTGCTGGCGGGCGTCGTGCTGGCGGGAGCGGTGCAGGACTTTATGGTGCTGTTCGTCTCGACCCGGCGCGATGGGCGTTCGCTTGGCGAGCTGGTTAAAGAGGAGATGGGCGCGACGGCAGGGGTGATCGCGCTGGTAGCCTGCTTTATGATCATGGTGATCATTCTGGCCGTCCTGGCGATGATCGTGGTGAAAGCGCTGACCCATAGCCCGTGGGGAACGTACACTGTCGCGTTCACTATTCCACTGGCGATTTTTATGGGCATCTACCTGCGTTATCTGCGTCCGGGGCGCATCGGCGAGGTGTCGGTCATTGGGCTGGTATTTCTTATTTTCGCTATTATTTCCGGCGGATGGGTGGCGGCAAGCCCAACCTGGGCGCCGTACTTTGATTTTACTGGCGTGCAGCTTACCTGGATGCTGGTGGGGTATGGTTTTGTCGCGGCGGTACTGCCGGTCTGGCTGCTGCTCGCGCCGCGTGATTACCTCTCTACCTTCCTGAAAATTGGTACGATTGTCGGTCTGGCGGTCGGGATTCTGATCATGCGTCCGACGCTGACTATGCCGGCGCTGACCAAATTTGTTGATGGTACCGGACCGGTCTGGACGGGCGACCTGTTCCCGTTCCTGTTTATTACCATCGCCTGTGGCGCGGTCTCCGGTTTCCATGCGCTCATCTCCTCCGGCACGACGCCGAAGATGTTAGCCAACGAAGGCCAGGCCTGCTTTATCGGTTACGGCGGGATGTTAATGGAATCTTTCGTCGCCATTATGGCACTGGTCTCCGCCTGTATTATCGATCCGGGCGTTTACTTTGCGATGAATAGCCCGATGGCGGTACTGGCGCCAGCGGGGACAGCGGATGTCGTAGCTTCTGCCGCGCAGGTGGTCAGTAGTTGGGGTTTCGCTATCACGCCGGATACGTTACACCAGATTGCCAATGAAGTCGGCGAACAATCCATTATCTCCCGCGCAGGCGGTGCGCCAACGCTGGCGGTAGGGATGGCCTACATTTTACATGGCGCGTTGGGCGGCATGATGGATGTGGCGTTCTGGTATCACTTCGCCATTCTGTTTGAAGCGCTGTTTATTCTGACGGCGGTGGATGCGGGTACCCGTGCGGCGCGCTTTATGTTGCAGGATTTGTTGGGCGTAGTGTCGCCAGGGCTGAAACGTACCGATTCGCTGCCAGCGAACCTGCTTGCTACGGCATTGTGCGTGCTGGCGTGGGGGTATTTCCTCCATCAGGGCGTGGTCGATCCGTTGGGCGGTATTAACACCCTGTGGCCGCTGTTTGGCATCGCCAACCAGATGCTGGCGGGTATGGCGCTGATGCTTTGCGCCGTGGTACTGTTCAAAATGAAGCGTCAGCGTTATGCGTGGGTCGCGCTGGTGCCGACGGCCTGGCTGCTGATTTGTACGCTGACGGCGGGCTGGCAGAAAGCGTTTAGTCCGGATGCGAAAATCGGCTTCCTGGCCATTGCCAATAAGTTCCAGGCGATGATCGACAGCGGCAATATTCCGCCGCAGTACACCGAATCGCAGCTCGCGCAGTTGGTATTCAATAACCGTCTGGATGCCGGGCTAACAATCTTCTTTATGGTGGTGGTCGTGGTGCTGGCAGTCTTCTCTATTAAGACAGCGCTGGCCGCTCTGAAGATTGATAAACCGACGGCGAATGAAACGCCGTATGAGCCGATGCCGGAAAATGTGGATGAGATCGTGACGCAGGCGAAAGGCGCGCACTAATCTTTTTTCATCAATAGCCCTCTCCAGAATAAGGAGAGGGCGTTTGGATGACAGGTGACAACGATGTTCGATACGCTTTCGAAAGCCGGAAAATATCTGGGACAGGCCGCAAAAATGATGATTGGCGTGCCAGACTACGACAACTATGTGGAACATATGCGCATAACGCATCCGGATCAGACGCCGATGACCTATGAAGAATTTTTCCGCGAGCGGCAGGATGCGCGTTATGGTGGAAAAGGCGGCGCGCGTTGCTGCTGAGTGTTGCCAGGCCTGATAAACGCAACGTCACCAGGCTATATTCTGAAAAATTCAACTTTTTCAAACGCCGCACGCAGGGTGTCTGGCGTTAACGTCACCGGTAAATAGTGGATGGATTCGACCGGGCGCAGGGTATGCGCGATGACCCTATCGATCTCGGCGGTGTTATGAATATCCACGTCCAGTTCGCTAAGCCGGGTCGGCAGATGAAATCGCCGGTACGCTGTAATCAATTGCGCCAGCACGTCATCTTGTCCCAGTAGCGCGCTTTGCACCAGAATGCCATAAGCCACTTTCGTTCCGTGCAGGAATTTTTCCGTTTGCGGCAGAACGGTCAGACCGTTGTGTACCGCATGGGCGGCGGCGACACGGGTATAGCGTTCCCCGAGGCCGCCGACCATACCGCCGCCAGCGATAATCGCATCCACCACGTCGCAAAATGCCTGGGTCAGCCGACGCTGCTGTTTATCCGCTAATGCTTGTTCGCTGCTGGTCAGCAGGAGATCGCGAATAGCGCACGCGCTGTTAATGCCCAGCCTTACGGTCAATGGCAACGTTTCAGGCTGCGGCGCAAGCACAACGGCTTCATACCATTTCGCCAGCGTATCGCCAATGCCAGCTAACAGATAGTCATCGGGCGCCTGCAGAATAATGCGCGGTTCGACCAGCACCAGAAAATTGGCATCATCAAAAATTTCGAACTGTAACGCCTGTCCCGCGTCGTTATACCAGACGGAAAGCGGTGTCCAGGCGGCGCAGGTTGCCGCGATTGTCGGGATAGCGACAAACGGCAGCGCCAGACGGCGGGCGAGCGCTTTGGCGGTATCGAGCAGCGCGCCGCCGCCGACGCCTATCACCACCTGACGATCGTCGTTGCAGGCGTGCGCCAGTTGGGCAACATGGCGTTCGCTACAATGGCCGGTAAACGGCAGATGCTTTGCGCCAGCACGTTCAAACGCTTCCGGCAGGTAAGGCCGGGCGGCGGCAATCGCGCGTTCGCCGTACACCCAAACGGCGTGGGAAAGCTGTTCCGGCGTGAAAAAGTCGGTCAGTCTTTCGAGGCTTCCTGCATGGGAAAAATAATTCGCCGGGCCGGTAACGACGCGGATCTCAGTGTGGTTCATGTTGTGTTGTCCTTAGGGTCTTCTCACCGTTGTTATTATATTTAGACATCTAAACGTCTTGATTGCCAAATACTAACACCCTGTGATAGTGTGTCAACAACCACATCACTGGCGGGTATGAAGATAATGAGAAATAACCCACTGATTCCAAAAAGCAAATTGCCAAATCTTGGTACCACGATTTTTACGCAAATGAGCGCGCTGGCGCAGAAACATCAGGCAATAAATTTATCGCAAGGCTTCCCTGATTTTGATGGTCCTCGTTATTTGCACGAGCGGTTGGCTTATCATGTCGCGCAGGGCGCGAATCAATATGCGCCGATGACGGGGGCGCAGGCGCTGCGGGAGGCCATTGCCGATAAAACGGCGGAAATATATGGTTATCGACCCGATGACGTCAGTGATATCACCGTCACAGCGGGCGCGACAGAAGCGCTGTATGCGGCGATTACCGCGCTGGTGCGGGCAGGGGATGAGGTTATCTGTTTCGATCCCAGTTACGACAGCTATGCCCCAGCCGTGGCGCTCTCCGGCGGCGTGTTAAAACGCATAGCGCTTACGCCGCCGCATTTTCGCGTCGACTGGCAGGCGTTTTCGGCGTTGCTTAGCGAGCGCACGCGACTGGTGATCCTCAATACGCCGCATAATCCCACCGCTACCGTCTGGTGTCAGGCGGATATCGAGGCGCTGTGGCAGGCTATCGGCGAGCGGGAAATTTATGTGTTAAGCGATGAAGTGTACGAACATATTTGTTTTGCCGTCGAAGGTCATGCCAGCGTATTGGCGCACCCTCAGTTACGAGAGCGGGCGGTTGCCGTTTCATCGTTTGGTAAAACCTTTCATATGACAGGATGGAAGATTGGTTACTGCGTTGCGCCTGCGGCCATTAGCGCCGAAATACGCAAAGTTCATCAGTACCTGACGTTTTGCGTCAATACGCCGGCGCAACTGGCGCTGGCGGATATGCTGCGCGCCGCGCCGGAACACTATCGCGCGTTACCCGATTTTTACCGGAAAAAACGCGATGTGTTGGTTAACGCGCTGGCGCAAAGCCGATTAAAAGTGCTGCCCTGTGAAGGTACCTATTTTCTGTTAATCGATTACAGCGCAGTGTCGACGCTAAATGACGTTGAGTTTTGTCAGTGGCTAACCGAAGAAGTCGGTGTCGCCGCTATTCCGCTCTCTGTCTTTTGCGCCGCCCCTTTCCCGCATCAGCTTATACGTTTATGTTTCGCTAAACAGGAATCAACGCTGCTGGCCGCCGCAGAGCGCCTGTGTAAACTGTAGTTATTTAACCGTCCACGCTCTGGAGAATCGACGGTCTGCAAAAAGCTCCTGCAGGCCGTTGATCTGTTTCAGGCGCAGGACTTCATCGGCGTCCATACCTAACTCCTGGCCGATTTTGCTCTCGTCCCAGCCTAGCAGAGAAAGTTCGCGCACGATTTCTGACATGGCGTGGATCTGGTGGCGCCCGCGCGCGCGGTTATGCCGAATGGTTGCCGCCATGCGTTCGTGACGTTCTCTGTCCAGACACGTTATCGGCAGGTAGCCTTTCAGACGCCTTTTCAGGGCCGCTTTTCCTTTGCCCAGCTCATGACGGTGAAAACCGTCTACAATCTCGTACTCCTCCGTATTGGCCTTTACCACCACGATCGGCTGAGTAAACCCATCTTGTTCAATCGATTTAAGCAGCAGTTTTTTCTCCGGCGGCGCAACGTTATTCGGGTTGTAGTCATTAGGTGAAATATGATCGTTTTTCACCCACAGGACACAATCGACAGGCTCATCGCGAAAAGGACTAACGCTATGTATCGCCATTCTAAATTCATTAATGGCGGCGATCCTCTCCTCTTCAGGCAGTTCAGAGAGAAAGTGAGTTATTTCGGTTGTGAGTCGGTGTTGCATAAGATCCCCCATTCCTGGCGTTTAGCTTTCATACGTTCGTTATAACGCTGGTAATTCTTAGGTTTTGTCGGACTGAATGACAGCGCCCGGCACCAGTAATCATTGTTCAGTAATACTTTGCAGATCCGTCGCCACGACGGAATATCGCGCGATCCGATATCGCCATGCTGCGTTTGTGGAATAGTGTTCATGCCTTTTTTCTTATACCACTGCAAATAAACGGCGATTTTATTACGGTAATGTTCGGCAGTGACTTCAGGCATACTGTGTAGCAGGAGCAGCGCGTACTCTTCCCAGTTAAGGTGATCGGGTTTTAAAATTTTCCGGTGGCCGTAAAAATGGCTGTCTTGTCCGGCGTATATTCCTCCGCTGAGTGCGCCGCTGACTCTGGCGCACATGGCCGCCCAGCGCTCAGGTTCGATAACATGATACAGCCATAACCCCTGTCGTTGTTCCGGGCCGAACGGTTCGCAAATACGCATGTAACGGGGCGGCACTCCAGCCTGATACATCAAATTATACAAAGGGTTACATGGTTTACCTGTTTTGGCGAACCAGGTCCAGATATCTGCGGTTTTCCAGTCATAGATGGGATAGATATACCAGGTGTGCCCTTTAGGGGCTAACGTGGTCCAGGGCTTATCGTCGGCAAAGCGCAGCTTATGCGAGTTAGCGATAGCGGCAAATCGGTTATAGGATTCGTCGGAACGAATACCGACCAGCATAGCGGCAGGACGTTTTTCTGAAAACCAGTCGGCAAAATCGCGAACGAACTGTTCAAAGGTCATGCCGTGTTGATAAAAGGAAAAAAAGGCCGGATCGGTAATCGCATCTTCTGGCGGTTGTCGTACCCAGTCGGTACCCGGCTGCCAACACTGCCACTCCGGCTGGTATTGTGAAAGGGAATTTTGTGTGGTTAAGGGTAATGCGACCCAATAAAAACGCTCAATAACGTCCGCGTAGTATTCACGTAACGATTCAATATAGGCGATGGTACAGGAGAATTGCGCTTCCCAGTCAATGAAGAGAACATGGATCTTTTTATTCATTTTGCGCGCCAACGTTGCCGTCAGGTGCAACATAAGTCCTGAATCTTTACCACCAGAAAATGAGACGCAGACCCGGGGTAAGGTTTCCAGGGTCCACATTATACGCTCTTGAGCCGCTTCCAGAACATTTTGCTCGAGCGGAACTTTATAAACCGACATCTCTGGATAGTCTCCGATGTGTTAACTACAGTATATTCGAAATAATTAACATAAAGGATAAGCAGATTAGATGAACTTGCAATGCTTTATTATATTTGTAAAATAAATATATCCCATAAACATATACATTAAATTTATATTAATATCCGTTATCTGACCTTCTTATTAATGTTTTTTTGTGATGTGCTCAATGAGCTCAGCAAATCCGCTATTATTCAGCGAAGCCCTATTATACATAAGATAGAATTGTATGGGAGCAATGGTAAAAGGTATGGTGACTTTTTTAAGTTTGATAGAGGAAGAGTAATAGTCAAAAAATGTTTGTGGTAAAAAACCAATAAGCTCCGTGGAGCTGATAGAGTTGGCGATGGTCATCAGCGATTTGCTTCTGAAACCAATTATTCTTTCCCCCAGCACATCATCCATAAGTGAATGATATTCTTTCATACCGGTTGCCCGGGAGACGAGTTGCGTAAATGACTCTTGTAGAATTTCGTCGATAGTGGCGGTGTCGCCTAGTCGGGGATGGTTTTCACTGCAAACCAGGATGCATTCTAGCCTATTAAAGTGAGTACAAACAATAGAACGATTATTCAGTGGGGCCATTGAAACCACAATATCTGCTTTGCGGTAGGCAAGCAGATCTTCAGGCAGTTCGTCAGTGGTCAAAATGTCGTGATGTTCAATTTCAACCTGTGGATCTTTGCGGATATATTTAACTAATTTCATCACATATTGGGTGATCAACAGCTGTGGGCTGTAGATAATAAATTTTTTCTTCAGGCTGGACTGATTCATTATATTAATAGTTTGTTCCAGGCTGTTAAGATTATTTTCTAAATGATAATGTAAATTAATGCCTGTTACGGTAGGCGTAATTCCTTTGCCTGAACGAATAAATAGAGGGTCGTTGAATTGCGTGCGCAGGCGTTGCAATGACTGGCTTACGGCAGAAGGTGTAATATAGAGTGTTTCTGCTGCTTTGCTAATGCTTAAATGTTGATAGATACATTCAAATATAACCAACAGGTTAAGATCAAATTTTTTAAGGTCGTAAAGGTTAGCCATAGTATGTTCCCGGCATTATCATGGTATCTTCCATGATTATGACTTAATCTCAATAATTTACCAGAGTTATGTTTATTAAACTTAATGTAGAGTTTATTTAAACTAAAATACCACAGTTATGAATATTTTAGCGAGTAAATAATTACAGTAAAGGCGGACATAACGTACACTTTTATAACCACGCCGTTAGTCTAAAAAGGCTGTGTCGGATGACATACTGGTCTGGCGTCGCGTTAATGCCAGTCAGAGGTTGGCCCGACAAACGTAGCGCTATCGGGCGTGGTACGGTTAAGCTCCAGCTTTGCTAATTTCTGCGTTAAGGCTGCCCCATCATGGCGTCCAGTTGCGCTTTTTCCGGTAAACCCACAACCTGTTGCAAAATCTTATCTTTATTCATGTAATAAATTGCTGGCGTCGCGTTAGCGCCAAGATCGTCCATTAGCTGCTGATTCTGATTAATGACTTTCATCTGCGCCGGGGGGATGGACGCCGGAACCTCCAGCTTCATCTTTCCTGCGGAGGCTTCATAGTCATGCCAGGTTTTCGCCGGGTCTTTCGCGGCTAAAATCGCTGCGGCTGTGGCCGGGCTTTCCGGTTTAATCACGCCGACCAGTAATGTGCGTAATTGTACCTTGCCGGATTCGACCCACGGACGAGCTTGTTGCCAAAACTGCTTACAATAGGGGCAGAAAGGGTCGGCGAAGACATACAGCACCACCGGCGCGTCTTTTTTACCGTCGAGTATCCATGACGCTTTTTCCATTTTCTGCCACATTTCACGTCCGGCCGGCGCATAGATCTCTTTTTCTATCAGGGCGTTGCTAAGATTTTCGCCTTTTTCATTATACATATAGCCGGAAATCGCGTGTTTACCGTCCGGCGTCAGGTAAATCGTGACGCCCATATCCTGATACTTTCCGAGATAGCCCTTCATGCCCCCCGGCGCCTCGAAGGATTTCAGGATAGTTATACCCTGTTTTTCAATGGCTTTAACCGGCGCAGGCAGTTCTTCCGCGTGGGCGAGAATGGGCAGCATAGCAAGCAGCAATGTACGTTTAATCATATTTTTTCCTTTTAATATCAAAGCGAAAAGAGTATTAATGATGATGCCTATCACAGACATAGGTAAGAGCTGGCGTGCCAGGATTGCCCTTTCTGTGCTGGGGTGATGTAATCCTTTTCGCTGTTACAGCCTTTGTTAAGGTAATGTAGAGCGCAACACTTAGCCAGCATATACGCTATGGATTTCGAGTTGCAGACAATACGTCTGTAATTTGCAAGACGAGTCGTACTGGCTCTGAAGTTACCTACGGGTAGTTCAGGTAATGGGGCCGCCTGTCAGGCGGCCTTTTTACTTTAGATGGCTGACAGGGCGCAGTGTTCACAATGTCGCCCGAATCGGGTTGTTAGTTAACGCTTATTGATTTGATAATGGAAACGCATTAGCCGAATCAGCAAAATTTCGTTAACTTACTCCTCAACGAAAACACGGAGGAAGTATAGATGTCCTTAATTAACACCAAAATCAAACCTTTCAAAAACCAGGCGTTCAAAAATGGTGAATTCATTGAAGTCACCGAGAAAGATACCGAAGGCCGCTGGAGCGTCTTCTTCTTCTACCCGGCCGATTTTACCTTTGTTTGCCCGACTGAACTGGGTGACGTTGCCGACCATTACGAAGAACTGCAGAAGCTGGGCGTAGACGTTTATTCCGTCTCAACCGATACTCACTTCACGCACAAAGCATGGCACAGCAGCTCTGAAACTATCGCAAAAATCAAATATGCGATGATCGGCGACCCGACTGGCGCCCTGACCCGTAACTTCGACAACATGCGTGAAGACGAAGGTCTGGCAGACCGTGCGACCTTTGTTGTTGACCCGCAGGGTATCATCCAGGCGATCGAAGTTACCGCTGAAGGTATCGGCCGTGACGCGTCTGACCTGCTGCGTAAAATTAAAGCAGCACAGTACGTTGCCGCTCACCCAGGCGAAGTATGCCCGGCGAAATGGAAAGAAGGCGAAGCGACTCTGGCTCCATCTTTAGACCTGGTCGGTAAAATCTAAATTTCCGTCGTCTTTCACGCCATAGCTGCGTTGGCGTCGCCTGCTCACCCCGGTCACTTACTTCAGTAAGCTCCCGGGGATTCTCAGGCTAGCCGCCTTACTCTGACGTGAAATACTTTGGAAATTGTTTCAGTCATGGGCGCACCCGCGCCCATTTCATTTCAGCACCATGACGCAAGTTGCATTAATGCAGTCCCGCGAAGTCGGCTTGCATGATGATGTTTTCAGAGAGGGAAGAAGAATGCTCGACACAAATATGAAAACCCAGCTCAGGGCTTACCTTGAGAAACTGACCAAACCTGTTGAGCTGATTGCCACGCTGGATGACAGCGCTAAATCGGCGGAAATCAAGGAACTGCTGGCTGAAATCGCCGAGCTGTCCGACAAAGTCACGTTTAAAGAAGACAATACTCTGCCGGTGCGCAAGCCGTCTTTCCTGATTACGAATCCAGGTTCTCAGCAGGGGCCGCGCTTTGCCGGTTCTCCGCTGGGCCACGAATTTACATCGCTGGTTTTGGCGCTGCTGTGGACCGGCGGTCATCCGTCAAAAGAAGCGCAGTCGCTGCTGGAGCAGATTCGCGATATTGACGGCGATTTTGAATTCGAAACTTATTATTCACTCTCCTGTCATAACTGCCCGGACGTAGTGCAGGCGCTGAACCTGATGGCGGTGCTGAACCCGCGTATTAAACATACGGCAATTGATGGCGGCACCTTCCAGAACGAAATCACCGAACGTAACGTGATGGGCGTTCCGGCGGTATTTGTTAACGGTAAAGAGTTCGGCCAGGGACGTATGACTCTGACCGAGATTGTCGCTAAAGTGGATACTGGCGCAGAAAAACGCGCGGCGGAAGCGCTGAACAAACGCGATGCGTATGACGTACTGATTGTCGGCTCCGGCCCGGCGGGCGCGGCGGCAGCGGTCTACTCGGCGCGCAAAGGCATCCGTACCGGTCTGATGGGCGAGCGCTTCGGCGGTCAGGTGCTGGATACCGTGGATATCGAAAACTATATCTCGGTGCCGAAAACCGAAGGCCAGAAACTGGCGGGCGCGCTGAAAGCGCATGTCAGCGATTACGACGTTGACGTTATCGACAGCCAGAGCGCAAGTAAACTGGTTCCGGCCGCAACAGAAGGCGGCTTGCATCAGATTGAAACGGCGTCCGGCGCAGTATTGAAAGCGCGTAGTATCATCATCGCCACCGGCGCGAAATGGCGCAATATGAATGTGCCGGGCGAGGATCAGTATCGCACCAAAGGCGTCACCTATTGTCCGCACTGCGACGGTCCGTTATTTAAAGGGAAGCGTGTGGCGGTCATCGGCGGTGGCAACTCTGGCGTTGAAGCGGCTATCGATCTGGCAGGTATTGTAGAACACGTTACGTTGCTGGAGTTCGCGCCGGAGATGAAGGCGGATCAGGTGCTACAGGACAAAGTGCGTAGCCTGAAAAATGTCGATATCATTTTGAATGCGCAAACGACAGAAGTGAAGGGCGACGGTTCGAAAGTGGTGGGGCTGGAGTATCGTGACCGTGTCAGCGGCGATATTCATAGCGTCGCGCTGGCAGGGATTTTTGTGCAGATTGGTCTGTTGCCGAATACCCACTGGCTGGAAGGCGCGCTTGAGCGTAACCGCATGGGCGAGATCATTATTGACGCCAAATGTGAAACCAGCGTTAAGGGCATCTTCGCCGCAGGCGATTGCACCACCGTTCCTTACAAACAGATTATCATCGCCACAGGCGAAGGGGCGAAAGCCTCGTTGAGCGCCTTTGATTATCTGATTCGCACCAAAATCGCATAAAAAGAAGTAAGCACACCTGCAAGGCCAGTTAACTGGCCATCGTAAATGGCCCGATAGTGTAAGCTATTCGGGCCTGCGGTGTTTATGCCTGGGGAACGCCACCGGGTAAAACACCTTCTTCATTATCAATACTCTGAAACCGTCTGTTAATAACAGACGGTTTTTTATTTCAACGGTCTTCTGTTTTTAAACTTTGAAACAATAAAAAAGCCTTCTACGGATTTAACTGGAATTTTTCTGTTTTTTTATCAAAGAAAGATTAAGCGCTTCCGTTAACATGCCCATTCTTTTTTCTTGATTTATATTGCATTTGTATGTGAGGTTATTTATTCATGGATTCAATCTATGAATCACTGACGGAATTAGAAAAAACAGGGCTTACATTGCGTGATTTTTTTAATTCTCATGATAGTCGTTCACTGAAATCTGCCTACGTGAGATTAAATCCCACTGCTGCGGTAAACCTTACCGATCGGGCGTGGCTGGAGGCGGAGTATGACTTTAATGCGCTATTCGTCGGTCCTGGCAAGCTGCTGGCTGCGCCTTTCGCTTCAGTGTATCTGGAAGAGGATGCGCTGGTGATGGGAAAGGCGACGCTGGAGATACGGGAGTTTATGGCAGCGTTGGGATTATCGGTTAATCAGGAGAGCAATATTCCTGACGATCATATTTCCTGCGTGCTGGAATTGACCACACTATTACTGGCTAATACCCGGCAAACGTCACCATACCGCTCTACTCTCACTCAATATATCAATAACTATTTAACAAAGTGGGTGCCATTATATATCGAAAAAATAAAAACTCATGCACAAACGACCACGTTATATACGGTGGCGGACATCTTATTTTATTGGTTTGATGAATTAAAACGAGAGTATCAATATGAGTAATGAGACAGGACATCTGAACAGACGTTCTTTTTTAAAGGGGATAGTGGCACTGGGCGCCGTTGCGGCTTTACCCGGAGGATTACTGACCTCCCGATGCGCGCTTGCGCAGCCGCCTGTTCCCTTTAACCCTAAAACGTACAAAATTTATCGTAACGCGTGTCCGCGTAACTGCTATGACACCTGTAGCCTCAAGACATGGGTAAAGGACGGGGTCATTACTTTCGTGGAAGGCGCGCCGGAATCAACATTTACTCACGGTACCCCTTGCGTCAAAGGGTTAAGCTATCCGCGCCGGGTTTATAGCCCCGATCGTATTAAATATCCCATGGCGCAGGACGTTCGCGGTAGCGGCAACTGGCGTCGCATCTCATGGGAAGAGGCGATGCAGCGCATTGCCGCCAAAATGCTGGAGATTAAGAAAAAAGACGGTTCTATGCTCGGTCTGGCGCTGACCAAATATTCCGGTAAGTTTGGCGTGCTGAACTATGCCGTTGA
The DNA here is from genome assembly GCF_046552235.1 of Salmonella sp. SAL00670. Taxonomy (NCBI): domain Bacteria; kingdom Pseudomonadati; phylum Pseudomonadota; class Gammaproteobacteria; order Enterobacterales; family Enterobacteriaceae; genus Salmonella; species Salmonella sp. SAL00670. The sequence continues at coordinate 144,678 of NZ_JBGDUO010000003.1, read as the reverse complement.
AGGGATGATGTCCTCGCTTGGCTACACCACCCGTTTTGCCGGTACGCCGTGCTGGCCTGCCGGTATCGACGCGCAAAACTACGACATGGGCGACATGTGGTGTAACGACCCGGAAGATATGGTGAAAGCGAAATACATCATTATCTGGGGCGCCAACCCGGCCTGGTGCTCAATGCACAGCATGAAGTACATCTATCAGGCGCGCGAGAAAGGGGCGAAGGTCGTGGTTATCGACCCGCTGCTGTCGCAGACTGCTGCCAAAGCCGATCTCTACCTGCGCGTACGGCCTGGCTCAGACGGTGCGCTGGCGCTGGGAATGGCGCGTCATCTGGTGGATAAAGGCCTGGTGGATCAGGATTTTGTTAACAACGATGCTCATGGCTATCCGGAATTTGAAGCCTATCTGCGTAACCATGTAACCGTGGAGTGGGCGGCAGAAATCTGCGGCCTGTCTGCGGATGTCATTCGCCAGCTGGCGGAAGAGTTTACGGCGGTTAAGCCGGCCACGGTCTGGATTGGTTACGGGATGCAGCGTCATGTCAACGGCGGCGCCAACGTTCGCGCTATCGACGCCTTTGTCGCTATGACCGGCAACATCGGTGTCGAAGGCGGCGGCGCGCGTTATGGCCATCTGCATACCTGGGGCTTTAATTATAACGCCATGCTGCAGAAGCCGCCGGTGGGCGCTATTGGCATACCGGGAGCGGCGGGCACCACCAGTGAATTCGGGGCTGCCGCTGGCAGCGACGCCGTGCAGTACTCCGATCGCTCTCTGAATATCAACCAGACGGCGCAGGGGATTCTGGAGGCCAACGATCCGCCGGTTCGTATGCTGTGGGTCGCCTGTAAAAACCCGTTTGCCCAGGATTTCGATCGCAGCAAGATGAAAAAAGCGTTTGAAAAACTGGAAATGGTGGTCTGCGCCGATCAGTTCTTCAACGAAACGGTGCAACACGCTGATATCGTGCTGCCCGTTACCACCGCGTTTGAAGAGTGGAACGTGGATGCTTCTTACTGGCACTACTGGCTTTCCATTAATCAGCCGGCGATTAAGCCGATGTATGAAGCAAAATGCGACCTTGAAATCGCTACCATGCTGTCGCGCACCATTAATAAGATGGCGCCGGGTTCCTGTACCTTCCCGCAAGAGTTCGATCACAAGCGCTGGCTGGATCAGGAGTTCAACGACGGTATGGCGAAAATGTTTGGCATCTCTTCCTGGGACGATCTGCTGGACGGGCCGAAAAAAGCGATCCTGCCAAGTTCTGCCGCCTGGTACGATCGCAAGTTCAAAACGCCGTCAGGCAAGTATGAATTTAAATCTGAACTGGCGGAGAAAAACGGCCACACCGCGCTGCCGGAATACAAACCGGAAGCCGAGAGCAAACTGCCGTTCCATCTGTTTACGCCGCACGTGCAGTTTGGCCTGCACTCGCAGTTTATCAACCTGGACTGGATGCAGGTGTTCTACCCGGAACCGTTCGTTTATATCCATCCTTCTTCCGCGAAGAAAAAGGGCATCAGTGAGAACGATCTGGTCAAAGTTTTCAATGGCACCGGTGAAGTTGAGCTGCGGGCAAAAGTCACCACCAACGTGCCGGAAGATTTTCTGGTGATGTATGAAGCGTGGTTCCCGAAACGGCAGTACAACGTGCAAAACGTCGTGGCCGATACGCCTGCTGATATGGGGCTGATGAAAACTGGCGCGCCGGGCGCCGCTATCCACAGTCAGTTTGCTGACGTTGTATTGATCGGTAAAGGGGAATCCGTAGCATGAGACGTGCGTTTTTAGTGAATAGCGATAAGTGCATCGGCTGCCGCGGCTGTGCTATGGCGTGTAAAAGCTTTAACCAACTGGAGCCGGATCGCTTCTGGCGCTACGTTTATCCGTTGGATAAAGACATCTATCCACATGAAGAGCGGGCGTTTTACTCGCTGGCCTGTAACCACTGCGAACATCCGGCCTGCGTCGCCGCCTGTCCGGTCGAAGCCTATACCAAACGTGAAGATGGCGTGGTGGTGCATAACCCTGAGCGCTGCATCGGCTGTAAAAACTGTATTCGTAACTGTCCTTATGGCGCGCCGCGTTTTAATGAAGAGACGCGTAAAGCGGAAAAATGCAGTATGTGCTACGAGCGTCTTGATATCGGTATGAATCCGGCGTGCGTAAACGCCTGTCCGGTGGGCGCCTTGTCGATTATCGATTTGGATGCCGATCCTGTGCCCGATAATGCGGTGCAGTATCCGCCAGGGTTCCCGCATATGCCACAGCTTAATCCAGGAACGCGCTTTATTCTGGCGCGCCAGCCTAAGCAGCCGGAGGACAAGTAATGGAAAAATATGAACTGCCGCTGGTGTTTTTTACGGTATTAAGCCAGATGTCTGTCGGGATGGCTTTGGTACTGACATGGCGTACGCTGCGTGGTGAAGTGGAAGGCCAGCGTTTCTATTGGTTGGCCACCGGGCTGGTGCTGGCACTGGCGTCTATTGCCGCGATTCTGCATCTGGCGCATCCCGATCGCGCTTATGATGCGCTGATTAACCTGCGACATGCCTGGTTAAGTCGGGAAATCCTGGGCGCCACGTTGTTTGGCGCAGCGGTCGGCGTAACGTTCCTGGCAAAGGGACATAAAGCGATGGCTCTTATCGCCTCCGTGTTCGGCGTGTTACTGGTGGCGGTGCAGGGGATGACCTACGCCGCGCCAGCGATGGTGGCTATCGCTAATGGGTTTACCATGCTGTTATTTTTTATTACGGTATGGGTCATGGGTTGCGCGGCGATTCCGCTGTTAAAACTCAGGCCTGCCGTTCCTGCGTTACGCCAGGGGATTGTGGTGTGTATCGCGGTACTTATCGCGGCGCCGCTGGTGTGGTTAAGCGGGGGAACGGTAATGCAGATGACGGCGCGTTCATGGTTGGCTTCACCGTTTTATCTGGCAAGCCTGGTCTGCCTTGCGCTCGCTTTTGTCGCCAGCCGTCACGGTGATTCGCGCCCGAAACTCCTGTTCGTCTTGTTATTCGTCGGCGTATTTCTGAGTCGGCTGGTCTTTTTTGGCGACACGGTGAGTACTATTGTGAATATCGGGCATTTGTACTAACGATGATGCAGTAAAAAGCCCTGCCAGGCGTGACCTGGCAGGGCGTGTCAGTTTTTAGCCGCCAGAGTTAACGCACAACCAATACCGGCAGCGTTGCATGGCGCACCACGCTTGAGGCGTTAGACCCCAACAGGTGTGTCGTGATGGACGGATTACGCGAACCGATTACCACGACATCCGCATCCAGTTCTTCGCCCATCTCATTGACGACATCGCGCACGCTACCAAAGCGAACATGCGTTTTAATTCGTGAAGGATCGATACTGAAGTGTCCCACCATCGTTTGCAGACGCGTTTCCGCCTCATGCTGTAAATGTTCTTCAAAGCGACGCACGTCGGCGGCAAAGCGGTGCAGACTCATGCTCGCGGACCCAGGCAGTACATGCAACAGATGAATGACGCCATCCTGTTGCGCCAGAAACTCAGCGTGGCGAATGGCTTTATCGCTAAGTTCCATTTCAAAAACATCAACCGGCATAATGATTGTCTTATACATACCCGTTACTCCCTGTTAATCAATACTGAATTTATTCAAGCATATAATAATGTTTCTTTCTGCTATTTGTCTGGCAATTTTAAATATTACGGCAACCTGATGTTAAAAAAGTCGTGTATTTTCCAGGAAAAATCCTAAAGCCGCCTGTTTTGCCGGCAGTCTCTCCGGGATAGCTACCCTTTTATAGTCGAACGTGACATTCACCGTTACCCCGGAGGCTGCATGAAAGCATTGACGTATCACGGTCCACATCACGTAAAGGTTGAAAACGTACCCGATCCCGGCATTGAGCAGCCTGACGATATCATTTTGCGTGTTACCGCCACCGCGATTTGCGGATCTGATTTGCATCTTTATCGCGGCAAGATCCCACAGGTAAAACATGGCGATATTTTCGGCCATGAATTTATGGGCGAAGTGGTGGAAACCGGACATGATGTAAAGAATATTCAGAAAGGGGACCGGGTCGTTATCCCGTTTGTCATTGCCTGTGGTGACTGCTTTTTCTGTCGGCTACAGCAATATTCAGCGTGTGAAAACACTAACGACGGACACGGCGCGGCGATGAATAAAAAACAGATCCCGCCACCGGCGGCGCTGTTTGGGTATAGCCATCTGTATGGCGGCGTTCCCGGCGGACAGGCCGAATATGTTCGCGTGCCAAAAGGTAATGTCGGTCCATTTAAGGTGCCGCCGCTGTTATCTGACGATAAGGCGCTGTTTCTTTCTGATATTTTGCCTACCGCCTGGCAGGCGGCAAAAAATGCCCAGATTCAGCAAGGTTCCAGCGTGGCGGTTTTTGGCGCAGGGCCGGTAGGATTACTGACTATCGCCTGTGCGCGACTGCTGGGCGCGGAGCAGATCTTCGTCGTTGATCACCACGCCTGGCGCCTGCGTTTCGCCGAAGAACGTTACGGCGCGATACCGATCAACTTCGATGATGAGAACGATCCGGCGGAAAAAATCATCGAGCAGACGGCAGGACACCGCGGCGTGGACGCGGTAATTGATGCCGTAGGCTTTGAAGCGAAAGGCAGCATGACGGAGACGGTGCTGACGAACCTTAAACTGGAAGGCAGCAGCGGCAAAGCGCTGCGACAATGTATCGCGGCGGTCAGACGCGGCGGCGTGGTCAGCGTGCCCGGCGTGTATGCCGGTTTTATTCACGGCTTTTTATTCGGCGACGCCTTTGATAAGGGGCTAACTTTTAAAATGGGTCAAACCCATGTTCACGCGTGGCTGGGGGAATTATTACCGCTTATTGAAAAAGGGTTGCTGAAGCCGGAGGAGATTGTCACGCACTATATGCCGTTTGAAGAGGCGGCGCGCGGCTACGAAATTTTCGAAAAACGCGAAGAAGAGTGCCGGAAGGTTATCCTGGTGCCGGGAGCGACGTCGGCACAAGCGGCGCAGAAACAGGCGACGGGAGTAGTCAACCCGATGCCAGGCGGCGTTGTCTGAAGCAGGCAGCAATGAAAGGGCTAACGGAAAGAGGATGCGCAGGCATCCTCTGTGTAAACGCATTAACGCTTATGCAGATGGTTTAACGCAGGAAGTCGCCCGCGGCTTCAGGCTGATATTCGAGTTCCAGCACTTCGAGATGGGTGGAGGCGCCGCCCGGCAGTTCCCAGTGAATGGTGTCGCCGACGCGCAGTCCCAGCAACGCCGCGCCGACGGGCGCCATTACCGAAAGCTGGGTACTGCTATCCGTCATATTGACGGGGTACACCAGTGTCCGCACGCGTGTTTCACCATCGCTCAAATTGCGGAATTTAACGCGGCTGTTCATGGTGACGACATCGTTCGGCATCTCTTGTGGCGAACACATTTGCGCGCGATCCAGTTCGGCGTTGAGCGCGTCGGCAATCGGCAGATCCGCATACGCAGGCTGTTCCAGAAGACGATCAATACGTTCGGCGTCAAGGTCGTTAATGATAATAGTGGGTCTGGACATTTCTTACTCCATGTCATCGATACTGCGAGTAGTGCAGGTAAATGGTCCCAAAAGAAAACCCTCACCGTCTGGCGGCGAGGGTTTAACTCTCATGATGATACTGAGACTTACCCCGTCTTTGAAGTGATTTAGTTCACATTCGGGTAAATCCTCAAACGTCATAGCCCTGAGTGAATTTTAGTCTACATTCGGGCGTGTTCTCAAATGTGGCTACGGTTTTAAACCTCTGCTTCGTCAATAACCGGCTTTATCGATAATAAACTGTTTCCCGCAGTTGCCGGGATGCGGCTGTGGCAGGAATGAGGCAGAGGAGAGCGGGGCGTTAATCATCGACGCCTTTAATGAAAACTGAATCTCTGTTAAATAGGCGGGATTGCCATGGCAGTTTACTTTAACGGCTTTGACATTATCCTGGCCCCACGTTTGTGCGACGACGCTATCAAACTCAGCGCGGCTAACGGTCTTGCCGTAATTATCCGCCAGAAACTGCCCCAGCGCGCTGTCTTTTATCGCCTTATCCAGCCGTATCATGGTGCCGAAATAGGCATTGGGATCAAACCCGAAACAGGCGCCATGTTTGGCATATTCGTAGCGCTCCAGACAGGAATTCCCCCCCGCGCCGGGCATCACTTCCTTAAGCGCTGTCGCGATGTCAGGCGAAAGTCCGGGGGTGGGGGCTGAGCATTTCCGGCTGGCCTTGACTTCAGGCAGATTCGGGATTGGCCGCGTCGCACAACCAAAGCGCTGCCAGCGTCTCTGGTCAACACCGCGTGCGGCGATAGATTTGGGTAATCCTGGCCACAGGCCGTGGACGGTCAGAAAGTCTGCTTTGTTGGCTGGCTCTTTTTGCAGACGGCACTCATCGGGCTCCCGATGGCGGCGTTCATGCTGGCTTTGACAAAAACCGGTTTGCCAGGAAAGCGCCAGCACATAGTCAGTGAAATCACCGTACTGTTGCGCCTGAAGTTCGTCGGCGTTGGCGGCAAAAATCGGGGTTAAGAGGGCAGCCAGCAGCGGACTGTAATGCCATATTGTGTTCATGATGAATTCGATAATTTATACACATTATGAATGTTACCCATTTAATCATAAAAAATGCCGCTCAGGTGAACCTGAACGGCATCATTTTTAACCTGCGTTGGCGTAATGTTTAATTCCACATTGCCAAAATCGGCCAGCCCACCAGCAACAGCATCGCGATATAGATAACGCCAAAGATTGCGCCAAGCCGCCAGTAGTCTCTGGATTTCACGTAACCGCAGCCGTAGATAATCACACCAGGGCCGGTGGCATACGGCGTCAGACAGCCCATGATACCGATAGACAGCACCAGCAGAATACACAGTTGTTCCATCGGAACGCCCGGAATGCCTTTACCCACCGCCAGAATGACCGGCAGCATGGTCGCGGTGTGAGCGGAAAGACTGGCGAACAGATAGTGCGCGAAATAGAACACCAGTACCAGTACAATGACGGTTGCATCCGGCGAGAAACCTTCCAGATGCGTACTCATGGTATTGGCGAACCAGTCAATAAAGCCGGAGCGGGTTAAGCCATTGGCCATGACCACCAGAGTAGCGAGGTTCACCAGGGTGTTCCAGGCGCTGTTGTAGCGCGTAATGTCTTTCCACGGCACAACATGCAACGCCAGCATCAGCGAGACGGCCAGCAGACCCACGGCAGTGGCGTTGATGATTTTTCCACCAAAAACCCACAATCCTAAGCTAAGCAGCACCAGGCCAATCAGCGTCCACTCTTTGCGGGACAGACGCCCCATGTTTTTTAACTCGCCGCCAGCCCAGGCCGCGACTTCCGCACTGTGGGTCACTTCAGGTTTATAAAGTACATAGGAGAGCCACGGCGCAACGATCAGTAAAATAATCCCTACCGGCAGAAAGCTGAGAAACCACTGCAGCCAGCTAATCTGGACGCCGGCGATCTTGCTGACGAACTCCAGACCTAACACGTTTGGCGCCGCGCCAGTGACAAACATCGAAGAGCTCAGGCTGGTACTGATCACCATCATCCACATCAAATAACCGCCGATGCGGCGTGCGGAAGGATCGTTTGGAAACGATTTAAACAGCGGCGGCAGGTTCTTGATGACCGGGAAGACAGTCCCGCCGGTACGAGCTGTATTGGAGGGAGTAAACGGCGCCAGCAAAATATCGATAATGACAATCGCATAGCCGAGCGTCAGCGTGCGTTTACCCATGAATTTTACCAGAAACAGCGCAATGCGGCGCCCCAGCCCGGTCACTTCGTAGCCCAGCGCGAAAATAAACGCGCCGAAAACCAGCCAGACCGTGGTGCTGGAGAAACCGGCAAGCCCCCATTTCAGCGCCTGTTTACTGGCTTTAAACGCCGGATCGGCCAGTTCTGAAGCGTCAAATAGCAGGTAATTGCTGCCGATAACGCAAATGGTTACGGCGATAAAACTGATCGCTGTCGCCGGGATCGGCTCCAGGATCATACCGACAATCATCGCGACGAAAACCGCAAAATAGTGCCAGGCCTGCGGCGGCATACCATCTGGAACAGGAATTAGCAACATGACGCCCATCACCACTAATGGGGCCAACAACTTCCATATATTATCTTTGGATAAAGACATAAATGACTCTCCGGAAAGGATATTTTCTATAATTGTGTTAATGATTAACTTGCGAAATTTGCGCTAAAAACCAGGTCACGATCAGCAGATCGGCGCTACCGCCTGGGCTGAGATTGCGTTCAATGCATTGCTGATCGAACCGGTGGAGATAAACGAGATCGTCAGGCGTCCGTATGCCGCCCTGCTGTAATAAGACCGCCGCCTGCTGCTGTAACCAGCGCAGACCGTCCGCCCCGCCGCGCGACGCGACGTTGGTATCGCCGTTAAGCGACATCAGCAGCAGTAAGGTATCAAGCAGCGCCAGTTCCGGATCGCGCCCCTGCGCCAGCAATGCGCGGTAGTGCGGTAACGCGTGGCGGATGACCAGCGGATAGCCCGCTTCCGCTTCGCCGCGCGCGCCGGTTAATCCCAGTTGCTGATACAGCCGCTGACCTGCGGTGAGCTGTAGGTTGTTCTGGCGCAGTTCGCGCGTGGTCAGGCCGCGGCAAAAATCGGCGGCGGTAGCGCAGAGTGTTTCTGCAGCGATCGGCTGGCGTAGCTGATACAGGCGGCCAATGGCGGCGCACAGTAACCCCAGCGAGAAAATGCTGCCTTTATGGGTATTGACGCCCGCCGTTGCGCGAAACATCGCTGCTTCACAGGCCATCCCCAATGGACGCAGGCCCGCCAGAACTGACTCTGGCGGCAGGCGCGTGCAGCTGGCGCCATATTCCATAAAGCGCGGCAGCCAGTGTCGAATCGCCTCCGCGCTGCGGTGAAAATCCGCCAGCGCCATATCTTTGTGCGCGCCGCAGTTTAGTCGGTCTACCAGACCGGGTTTTGGCGATAAATTTACCTCGGTCAGCATGGCGCGCCAGGCCAAATCGGCCCAGGCGTCATACAGCGACTGAGGCTGAATGGAGGCGTTAGTCGGGTTGGCAGGAATCGGCATCATGCAGCAGCGCCTCCATATGAATCAGTAAATCAGTCAGCGCGTGGGTTTTACCCCGCGCGCATTCAGCCGCGCCTTGCCCGCACAGCAGACAGCGGCGAGCGGGAAGCGCGAAATGGCGGCGGGAGAGTATTTCGCCTTCCGCCGTCAGGACATCGATATCCCACAGGCGCCCCAGTGGATAACGCTGTTCAAGTGCGATGGTCGCCTGTTTGAGCGCCTGAGCGGGCGCGTCAATCGCCAGCAGCCCTTCCGGCCCGCTGGCGGAAACCAGTGCAGCCTGCTCCCGGATCGTCCAGCCATACTCTTCTGCCAGCGTGTGCAGGGCAGCCACGCCGTGATTAAAGATCCGGCGGGTTAACGCGCTGTCTTTCATCGGGCCTGGCGCCACCACGGTAAAGGAGACCAGCGGAGTGGCGTGACGCGTTAGCCAGGCGCGCTGTCTTGCTTGTCTCTCATCCCGGCTGGCGAGCAGCTCAGGAATAGAAACATCGTGACAGGTGGCGAGTTCAGGAAACAGGCGCATGGCTTATTCCTTCACCTGATGCACCACATCGATCACTGAACCGTCGCGATAACGCACGACAGCAATCACGCGGTCGGTGAATTCGATAGGGCGGGGCTGACCGGTAAGCAGTTGCGCGCGTTCGCGCAGCCACTCAATCGATACCACTTTCATTCCCGCTGCTTTCAGGCGTTCAGCCAACTCCGGACGCGCCGGATTGACGGCGATACCGTGATCGGTGACCAGAATGTCAACGCTGGAGCCCGGTGTGACGCAGGTGGTGACGTTATCAACCAGCGTTGGGATGCGACCGCGCACCAGCGGCGCGACGATGATGGACAGCGCCGCCGCGACGGCGGTATCGCAGTGACCGCCGGACGCGCCGCGTAGAACGCCGTCGGAGCCGGTCAGCACGTTAACATTGAAGTGGGTGTCTACTTCCAGCGCGCTCAGTACCACCACGTCCAGACGGTCGACGGAAGCGCCTTTAGAGCCCCAGTTGGCGTACTGGTTAGCGCTGATTTCGATATGGTTCGGGTTGCGGGCCAAAGATTGCGCAGCGTTACGATCGAAGCTCTGAACGTCAAGCAGTTTGCGGATTAAGCCCTTTTCATGCAGGTCGACCATGGTGGCGGTGATACCGCCCAGCGCGAAATTAGCCACAATGTTGCGGCTACGCATTTTGTCTTCCAGGAAGCGGGTGACCGCCAGCGATGCGCCGCCGGTGCCGGTTTGCAGGGAGAAACCTTCGTTGAAGTAGCCGGAGTGAGCAATGACTTCCGCCGCGCTGCGGGCGATCAGCAGTTCACGCGGATTAGTGGTCATGCGGGTCGCGCCAGCGCCGATTTTGTTTGCATCACCGACTTCTTCGATTTGCACGATCAGATCAACCTGATCCTGAGCGATGCTTGCCGGGTTATGCGGATACGGCAGCAGTTGCTCCGTCAGCATCACGACCTGCTTCGCGCTGTCGGCATCCACCATCGCGTAGCCCAGTGAACCGCAACAGGCTTTGCCGGTATAACCGTTAGCATTACCGAATTCATCGCAGGAGGGCACGCCAAGAAATGCAACATCAATATTGAGTTCGCCGCTTTGTACCAGATGTACACGACCGCCGTGGGAGTGAATCTGAACCGGCTCAGCCAGCAAGCCGCGAGAAATTTCTTCCGCCAGCGGGCCGCGCAGGCCTGACGTGTAGATGCGGCTGACCACCCCGTTACGAATGTGTTCAACCAGCGGCGCATGGCAGTCGCTCAGCGAACTGGAGGCCAGCGTCAGGTTTTTGAAGCCCATCTTCGCGATGGTTTCCATCACCAGGTTAATCGTCAGATCGCCGCCGCGAAACGCGTGGTGAAAGGAGACCGTCATGCCGTCGCGTAAACCGGAACGGCGGATGGCCTCTTCCAGGCTGGCGCACAGTTTGTGGTCGCGCGGTTTTTGCGCTTGTAGATCCAATTTTGCCGCACTTTGGTAAGCGCTCAGTTCGCTTTCAGCGTGACGGCTCCAGGCTGCTACGCGATCCTGGCGTTGAGATTCATTTTTCTGCGTCATTTTTTTGCCTTATTCTTCGCGAATACCGGAAAGTTCTGCACGGGAGAGCACCAGACGGGCGCGTTCAATCACCGGGCTGTCGACCATCTTGCCGTTAAGGGAAACGACGCCGAGACCTTCGCGGGCGGCGGCTTCTGCGGCTTCAACGACCAGACGCGCATGGGCGACCTCTTTACGCGTTGGCGCATAAAGGTTGTGCAGCAGTTCGATCTGGCGGGGGTTGATCAGTGACTTACCGTCAAAGCCCAACTGTTTAATGTGGGCGGCTTCTTGCAGGAAACCGGCTTCGTTGTTGGCGTCGGAATAGACGGTATCGAAGGCCTGAATGCCGACGGAACGCGCGGCCTGCAAAATGGCGCAGCGGGCGAACAGCAGTTCGGTGCCTTCCGGAGAGCGTTCGGTGCGCAGGTTGCGAACATAGTCTTCCGCGCCCAGCGCAATCCCGATCAACCGTTCAGAGGCGTGGGCGATTTCTACCGCGCGGGTAATACCCAGCGGCGATTCCACGGCGGCTAACAGGCCGGTACTGCCCGGTTCGCGACCGCAGGCGTTTTCAATGCGCAGAATTTCGTTTTCGATATCAATGACGTCCTGCGCGGTGTCGGTTTTCGGTAAACGCACCACGTCCGCGCCGCCGCGCACGACCGCTTCCAGATCGTTGACGCCCCATTCGGAATCCAGCGCATTCACGCGGACAATGGTTTCGACGTCACGGTAAAGCGGGTGTTGCAGCGCGTGATATACCAGACGGCGCGCCGCGTCTTTTTCGCGTAATGCAACGGAGTCTTCCAGGTCGAACATCAGCGCGTCGGCCGGGTAGATAAACGAATTGCTCACCATCGCCGCGTTGGCGCCCGGTACGAATAACATACTGCGGCGGGTGCGGGTTTTACGTTGTTGCAGAGAGGCGGAAATCATTGGCGATCCTCCCAGGGCAGAGCGGCAATACCGCTGGCGCGCGCCAGTAGCGTTTCCAGTCGGGCGCGCAAAATGCAGTCCAGAGCGCCTTTATCATCGACGTTCAGTTGTACGCCGCGCACGTCGTAGCGAGAAAGCACCTCCAGGATGGTGGCGCGAATGGCCTCGCCAAACTGTTTTTCAACGCTACTGTTGATTTGCAGGTCAATATCCTGCGTATCGAGCGGCGCAATGCGTATCATCACATCGCCGGACTCAAGCGTGCCTGCGACGGCTAGCTGGTTTATTTTCATTTTTCACCTGTTGCTAAGACGGGGGACTTTTGACGGGCTGCCGCGCTGCCCGGATGGCGTTCGACCATGCCCTGCAAATAGCGCAGGGTGGCGTCGGGAACCAGCGGCGCGATAGCCGTGAGATCGTGTTTAACCAGCAGCTTGCGTACCCAGGAGGCGGATATCGGCGTCTCCTGGAAGCAAAGCCGCTCTATTTCCACCAGCGTAATGGGTGGGGCGGGAAGCGTTGGCGTCTCCAGCCAGAAACGCATATCAAGGTTGTACTGGGCGGTAACGGTGCAAAACGGTTCCGTACCGACAAAGCGGTGTGTGATGCCAAGCGCGGGCGCCAGATACTGGCGAAAAATCTTCAGGTCGATTTCGGTATAACAGTGATTAATAACGCTCTGCTCTTTAATGAAATAGCAGGGGAACGTTGCCCGAGAGATAATGTATTCGGAGCCGCGGTGAACGGTTAAGCGCGGGATATCGGTGGTCCCTTTAAGGACCAGATCGAGTCGGTCTTCATAGGGAAAGCGTGACGTATCTTCTTTGACCAGGAACAGATGCAGCCAGTCGCACTGTGCCGCCGCCTGTTGGATCAGATAGCGATGGCCGTTCGTGAAAGGATTGGCGTTCATCACAATACAGCCAATTTTCTTTCCCTCATGACGCAATGTCGCCAGCGATTCCGCATACCGTTTCAACCGGGTCGCGCTATTTTCCATTAAGACCATCACGCCAGGGACGCTGGCTATCGTCGAAAAGCTGCACTGTTTAAACAGCGCTTCGTATTCCGTTTTGGTATAAATAAAAAGATGGGTGCAGTGCCGTTCCCAGGCGAGATTAATCAATTCCGTCGCCAGCGTTAACGCTAAGCCTTCGCCGCGTACAGATTCGCTAATGGCCACGCATTTAATGATATTTCCGGCAATACCGCCGCAGGCAATAAGACGGTCATCACGGCTGACGGTAATAAACACTTCTACAGTGGTATCGACGCTTAAATCATTCTCTTTGAGAAAGTGAGCGATCTCCGCCATTTTTTTATTTTCAGAGCGTTTTACCCGAGTGAATACATTATTGCCAAACATAGTAAGAAATATCCTGGTGATATGCTTGTTGCCACTTTTCTGTATATGTTGCGCTGTGTTGCAACTTGATAACTTTTTCTTTTCAGTCAGAGTGGGAGTATTTTTATGACGAGTAATTTATTTTTCTATCTGACGTATACATCGTAAGGAGTATTTTGGTGGTAAATTTTGATTTATTTCACAAAGCGTTAGATGGTTTTTAAGTGTTTTATGGTTTTAAGTTTTTTAATTAATTTAATCGCCATTCCGGCGGTGGGTTTTAGTTGTTTAATTGATTTAATGTGGGGAATCTGTAACGATTGGTTTTTATATGCTTCAAGATGCTCAAAACATTTTTATTACATTTGCGATAAATCTGAAGAGAAATGCCCATAAGGAACCTTAATGTCCTGTCAGAAAAATAAAAAGCTGTTTCCTTTTTTTCGGCAACTCGCGTTTCCGTTACGTATTTTTCTGCTCATTCTGGTAGTTTCTGTTTTCATCGTGGCAGCGTTAGCACAATATTTGTCTGCCAGTTTCGAAGATTATCTGGCGTCCCATGTTCGTGATATGGCGATGAATCAGGCAAAAATTATTGCTTCTAACGACAGCATTATCGCTGCCGTAAAAAACCGGGACTATAAACGCCTGGCGATAATTGCGAATAAACTGCAGCGCGGGACGGATTTTGACTATGTGGTGATAGGCGATCGCCACTCGATCCGGCTTTACCATCCGAATCCGGAAAAAATCGGCTATCCCATGCAGTTTACGAAACCCGGCGCGCTGGAAAGAGGAGAAAGTTATTTCATTACCGGTAAGGGCTCAATAGGGATGGCGATGCGCGCCAAAACGCCTATCTTTGACAACGAAGGCAACGTGATCGGCGTTGTTTCAATTGGCTATCTGGTCAGTAAAATCGACTCCTGGCGGCTGGACTTCTTATTACCGATGGCGGGGGTTTTTGTCCTGTTGCTGGTGGTATTAATGCTGCTTTCCTGGTTTTTCGCCGCGCATATCCGCCGACAAATGCTGGGCATGGAGCCGAAACAGATTGCGCGCGTGGTACGCCAGCAGGAGGCGTTGTTTAGCTCGGTTTATGAAGGGCTGATCGCCGTTGATCCTGAGGGACATATTACCGCGATTAACCGCAGTGCGAGAAAAATGTTGGGGCTGCCGTCGCCGGGGCGTCAGTGGCTGGGCAAGCTGATCGCGGAAGTCGTCAATCCGGCAGACTTTTTTACCTGCCAGATCGCAGAAAGACGCCAGGACGTGATGGCCAACTTCAATGGCCTGAGCGTCATCGCCAATCGTGAGGCTATCCGTTCCGGCGAGGAGCTGCTGGGCGCTATTATTAGTTTTCGCAGCAAAGATGAAATCGCGACGTTGAACGCGCAGCTAACCCAGATTAAACAGTATGTTGAGAGCCTGCGCACGCTACGCCATGAGCACCTGAACTGGATGTCGACTCTGAACGGCCTGCTGCAAATGAAAGAGTATGATCGGGTCAGAGAGATGGTGCAGGGTGAGTCGCAGGCGCAGCAGCAACTTATTGATAGTTTACGCGGCGCCTTCGCCGATCGTCAGGTGGCCGGTTTGCTGTTTGGCAAAGTTCAGCGCGCGCGTGAACTGGGGCTCAAGATGGTGATTGTTCCCGGCAGCCAGCTACATCAACTGCCGGAGGGGCTGGATAGCACGGAGTTCGCCGCCATCGTCGGGAATCTGCTGGATAACGCGTTTGAGGCGAGTTTACGTACGCAGGAAGGCGACAAGACCATCGAACTTTTCCTGAGCGACGAGGGCGACGAGGTGGTAATAGAGGTCGCCGACCAGGGCTGCGGCGTTCCTGAAGCGCTGCGGGAAAAGATTTTTGAACAGGGCGTAAGTACCCGCACCGACGAACCCGGTGAGCATGGTATCGGGTTATATCTGATTGCAAGTTATGTGGGGCGCTGTGGCGGGGTCATTACGCTGGAAGACAATGATCCTTGTGGCACCTTATTTTCTTTATTCCTTCCGAAAGTGAAAAAAAACGATGACAGAACCATTAACCCTATTGATCGTTGAGGATGAAACGCTGCTGGCGGAGATGCACGCAGAATATATCCGCCATATTCCTGGCTTTAAGCAGATATGGCTGGCGGGCAATCTGGCGCAGGCGAGAATGATGATTGACCGGTTCAAACCTGGATTAATTCTGTTGGATAATTATCTGCCGGATGGGAAGGGGATTACGCTGCTGCATGAATTAATGCAGTCGCGCTATCCCGGCGGCGTTGTGTTTACGACCGCCGCCAGTGACATGGAGACGGTAGCGGAAGCGGTACGTAGCGGCGCGTTTGATTATCTGGTCAAACCTATTGCTTATGAGCGTTTGGGGCAGACGCTGACCCGCTATCAACAGCGCAGACGTATGCTGGCGAGCGCGGATAGCGCAAGCCAGAAGCAGATAGATGAAATGTTCAACGCCTATGCGCGCGGCGAACCGAAAGGGGATTTGCCGACCGGTATTGATGCCTTAACCCTTAATGCGGTGATGAAGCTGTTTGCCGATCCAACCGTACGCCATACGGCTGAAACGGTCGCGCAGGCCTTAACGATAAGCCGCACCACATCCCGACGCTACCTGGAATATTGCGCGAGTCGGCACCTGATTGTCGCAGAGATTATTCATGGCAAAGTGGGCAGGCCGCAGCGTATTTACCACGGCGGCTAAGCCTGGTTTAAGATGCCGGGGCGATGTTTTCCCTCGCCCCGGCTTACCGGCTATCAGCCGCCAGTAACGGCGGAAGAGGCGCCTGGCACCATAATTTCCGTGGCGATAATGACGATCAACAGACCGACGATGACCGGAACGGACGTGCGTTTCACCACTTCAAACGGTGATATTTTAGCCATCCCGGCGACAGCGACCACGACGCCGGAGACTGGCGAAATCGTGCGCCCCAGGTTTGAGGCTTGCAGCATTGGGATAGATAAATAGGCTGGGTTGATGCCGGAGGAGTGCGCCAGTTTAGGGATCATCTCAACAAAGGCGTAAAAAGGCGCATTGCCTGAACCGGTGGTCATCGCGGCCAGCATGGTTAAAATCACTAAGACCAGCATCAGAATAATGCTGGCGGAGCCAAAAGAAGTGGCAATCGAGATCAGACTTTGGATAAAGCCAATGGTGCTCAGCCCCTGGGCGAAAACGCCCGCCGCGACCAGCAGCATCACAACGCCGGCAAACGCATCCGCCATGCCGCGATAAGCCACTTCCAGGCCGGAAAACACATTTTGCGTGTTGAAGCCGCGCACGAATTCCAGCACGGCGGCCAGCAGCATACAGATCACCAGAATGGTAATAATGTGCAACTGCGGCCCCCATTTACCGTCAAAAATCAGTACGCCGATAATGGGCGTGAACGGTAAAAGGGCATAAAACGCCGGGGCTGTGGTGGTAATCTCCGCCACGTCCAGCATCTCATGTGAAATGTTCTCTTTTTTATCCAGATAGCGTTGCCAGAAAAAGTGCGCAATCGCCATACCGATAATGGCGGCGATGGAAATCGGCAGCGTGGTTTTGAACGCAAAATCGATTAACGGCATCTCCGCCGCTTTTGCGGCTAAAACCACATCGCCAGACGTTGGCGAGAGGATGATGGCGGCCGGAGAGGCGCAAATAGCCGCCGCCGCGCCGCGGCTAATGCCGACGTTGACCATCACCGGGAAGAGAGTAGCCATGAGCAGTACGCCAAGCCCCGTCGCGGAAGAGACGGCCAGCGACATCAGGCAGGCGACAAAATAGGCAGCAATCATCAACAGGTAGGGCGAGTTTATGTACTGTAAAGGTTTCGACGCCAGCTTCACGACCATATCATTCGCGCCGATATGCGTCATATAGGCGGCAAAGCCGCACAGCATCATGATCATCATGCCAAGATCGCCGCCGCGACTCATAAGCAAAATTTTGATGTATTCAACAATATCTGTTGCGGTATAGCCGGTACTGGTTTCGCTGGCAGGTAATACCTTATGCCCCATCAGCGCGCTGATAATAAGCAGAACCAGACCGCCGACAAATAAAACGCCAGTGGCGGAATATCCCTTAATGATGTAGCGCGCTACACCCACAATAACGACGACTCCGATAAGGAGTTCTATAACTGTTAGCATTGTTTCCCCTGTCTTATCGACACCCAGAGTAAAAATAAGAGCCACAAAAGTGGTATAAAAATGTACCGAATAAAGGATGGCGCCTTACTGATTAAAATCACGGCGCGGTTATTTTTTCATGTCATCGCTAAAGATGAAATATGCTTATACGAATTTTCTGTAGCGCTATAAGTATTAATTTATTGTTATTTTATTGTTTTATTTGTTGTGCTTTGTTTTGTGTTTTTTGTGAAAGCTTATTAAGGAGCGCGCGACGGTTCTTAGTGCTAAATCAAACGCCGTTAACCCGATACTCTCTCAGATTATTCTCTGTTTATAGTTTGTTAAGATTTTATTCAGGTTAATGTTGTTATTATCACAGTCGAATTTTTGAACGGTATGGCTGTTGTGATGATTATCAGAAAGTATTTTCTTATTATTGCTCTCCTTGTTATGCCATGGCTGGCTATTCCTTCAGTCTCTGCGGCGGATAAAGGGTGGTTTAACACGTTTACCGATAACGTCGCAGAAACGTGGCGACAGCCTGAGCATTATGATTTGTATGTCCCCGCCATTACCTGGCATGCGCGCTTTGCCTACGATAAAGAGAAAACGGATCGCTATAACGAGCGGCCGTGGGGCGTTGGTTTTGGTCAGTCGCGCTGGGACGACAAAGGCAACTGGCATGGCCTCTATATGATGGCCTTTAAAGATTCATTTAACAAATGGGAACCCATAGGCGGTTATGGCTGGGAAAAAACCTGGCGACCGCTGGAAGACGATAATTTTCGTCTGGGACTGGGCTTTACCGCAGGCGTTACCGCGCGCGACAACTGGAATTATATTCCCATCCCTGTGCTGTTGCCTTTAGCGTCGATAGGCTATGGTCCCGCTACCTTTCAGATGACCTACATTCCGGGTTCGTATAACAACGGAAACGTCTATTTCGCCTGGATGCGTTTCCAGTTTTGACGGGGAAGGGCATTGTTCTGTTGTGAATTAAAAAGCCTTAAAAAACAATAAGTAGATAGGGTTGGCTAAAAATTAACGCGATATTTATCACTTTTTCGCAAAGTTCGACTGGACAAAATGCATCACAATTGTTGTACTGGTATCCGACACAGCATTTGTGTCTATTTTTCATGTAAAGGTAATTTTGATGTCTAAGATTAAAGGTAACGTTAAGTGGTTTAATGAATCCAAAGGATTCGGTTTCATTACTCCGGAAGATGGCAGCAAAGACGTGTTCGTACACTTCTCTGCAATCCAGACCAATGGTTTTAAAACTCTGGCTGAAGGTCAGCGCGTAGAGTTCGAAATCACTAACGGTGCCAAAGGCCCTTCCGCTGCAAACGTAACTGCTCTGTAAGCATACGTCCGACAGCAAGATTTCAAAACCCGCCCTTTCGGCGGGTTTTTTTTGCGCTTAACGCGCCGCTGCGGCGGAAAATAGCCAGAATGCCAGCGCCGTCATGGCAAACGAACCCAACAGGTTAATCAGCACATTCAGCAGCGCCCAGCCAAAGCGCCCCTCTTGCAGCAAGAATACCACTTCAGCAGAAAAAGTAGAAAAGGTCGTCAGGCCGCCGCAAAAGCCGGTCGTGATGAGCACTTTCCACATCGGATCGATATGTGTCATGCGGTTAAACCAGGCGAACCCCATGCCGATAATAAACGCGCCAAGCAAATTTGCTGTTAGCGTACCGATGGGAATCGCCTGATGAAGCGGATTAAAACGCATACTTAGCATCCACCGGGCTACGCTCCCCGTTCCACCGCCGATAAAAACTGCTAAAAGAAGCTGTAACACTGCCGAATCCTTTATTTAGTTGCTATACAGGAGGAGTGTAACGCCGAACACGCATAATTGGCGAGTCCTGACAGAGGTGTGGGAGGGGATATGTTCGTTGCAGCCGGGCAGTTTGTGGTGAGTTCTGTATGGGAAAAGAATGCGCAAGTTTGCGTTTCGTTAATGGCTCAGGCGGCGGGCCGCGGCGTATCGCTTCTGGTGCTGCCTGAGGGGATATTAGCGCGAGATGACATCGACCTTGATCTGCCGATTCGCGCCGCGCAGCCGCTGGATGGCGCGTTTATGACGCGGCTTCTGGAAGAAAGCGCTCATAATAATATGACGACGATATTCACTATCCTTGTCCCGTCAACGCCCGGACGGGCGGTTAATATGCTGGTGGCGCTACGGGCGGGTCACATTGTCGCGCGTTACGCGAAGCTGCATCTCTATGATGCGTTTTCGATGCAAGAATCCCAAAGTATTGATGCCGGAACCGTTATCGCGCCTGTGCTGGACGTGGAGGGGGTTAAGGTGGGGCTTATGACCTGTTATGACCTGCGCTTTCCGGACATGGCGTTAGCGCTGGCTTTACAGGGGGCTGACGTATTGGCGCTGCCGACGGGCTGGGTTCGCGGCCCGTTGAAAGAGCAGCAGTGGTCGACGCTGCTGGCGGCGAGAGCGCTGGATACCACCTGCTATATGATTGCGGCCGGGGAGTGTGGTAATCGTAATATTGGTCAAAGTCGTATTATCGATCCGTTGGGGGTAACGATAGCCGCGGCAGCCGATCGTCCGGCGCTGATCGTCGCGGAAATATTCAGAGAACGAATAGACCAGGTGCGGGAGCAACTTCCTCTTTTGCAGCAACGACGATTTGCGCCACCGCAATTATTATGATGTTTTTTTACGCAAAGCTTGATTCACCTTGTTACAGATTGCTATTGTGTGCGCGCGTCGAAAGACCGTTAATATTCTCAGGTTAATCCGGCGCGTTACGCAGCCTGTTTTTAGTGAAGAAGGTATCTATGGGTGAGATTAGTATTACCAAACTGCTGGTGGTTGCCGCACTGGTTGTTCTGCTGTTTGGTACCAAGAAGTTACGTACGCTGGGCGGAGACCTGGGCACGGCGATTAAAGGATTCAAGAAAGCAATGAACGATGAAGACGCGGGCGTTAAGAAAGACGTCGACGGTAGCGTTCAGGCTGAAAAACTCTCGCACAAAGAGTAATAGCGCAATGCGCTTGCTCCGCAGAGTAAAAAAACCGGCGAGTTGCCGGTTTTTTTTTGCCTGAAATGTAAGCGTCTATTACACGATCATTTCACTTCCATGCCTTTGGCCTGGAGATCAGCATGGTACGAAGAACGTACAAAGGGGCCACAGGCGGCATGGGTAAAGCCCATCGCCAGGGCTTCCGCTTTCATCTCGTCAAACTCTTCCGGGCTGACATAACGCTGTACCGGCAGGTGATGGCGGCTTGGCTGTAGATACTGACCAAGCGTCAGCATGGTAACGCCGTGACGGCGTAAGTCGCGCATAACCTCAATGATTTCCGCATTGGTTTCGCCTAAGCCCACCATCAGACCCGATTTTGTCGGAATTTCCGGGTGCGCTTCTTTGAAGCGTTCCAGTAATTTCAGCGACCAGTTGTAATCGGCGCCCGGACGAACCTGGCGGTAGATACGCGGCACGTTTTCCAGGTTGTGGTTAAACACATCCGGCGGCGTCGCGTTAAGGATATCCAGCGCGCGATCCATACGTCCACGGAAGTCTGGCACCAGCGTCTCTATTTTTATCTCCGGGCTTTTGGCACGGATGGCGGTGATGCAGTCAGCAAAATGCTGGGCGCCGCCGTCACGCAGATCGTCACGGTCGACAGAGGTGATGACCACATAGCGTAGCGCCATGTCGGCGATCGTTTGCGCCAGTTTCTGCGGCTCTTCCGCATCCGGCGCAACGGGGCGGCCATGGGCGACATCACAGAACGGACAGCGGCGAGTGCAAATGGCCCCAAGGATCATAAACGTAGCGGTACCGTGGTTGAAACATTCAGCCAGGTTTGGGCAAGACGCTTCCTCGCAGACAGAATGCAGGCCATTTTTGCGCATTGCGGCTTTGATGCCCTGGATACGGGTAGAATCCGCCGGAAGTTTTATTTTCATCCATTCCGGTTTACGTAGTAGAGCGTCGCGCTCTGTGACCACATTTTTAACCGGGATAAGAGCCATCTTATCGGCATCGCGGTATTTTACACCGCGTTCCATCACAATGGGTTTACTCATAGCGTGCGTGTTCCAGTTGCGAATAACGAAGGAAAGCGTTTCAATTCAAGGGAAAGTTGTATTTATCAACTATTTTTGAATTTGTGACACGCAGTATATCATTGATAAGGGCCATAAAGCAGCCTGACAGCCCGGCAAAATGTAAAATAGTTGTTGTTTTGTGCTGTTTGCCCATATCTTCCGTGACCTGGATGCAACATTTTTGTCAGAACGCCTCACGAATGATCTCAATGACGTTCTCCAGCACCGGATCGCGCAGACTCAGTTTATTGTAATGCAGCGAGAACTCGACCTGTTCACTATTCACCGGCGCGTAGGGAAGGCGCTCAAGCGGCCAGCAGCGGCTAAATAAGTCGTAGAAGCGGGTGGGCATCAGTCCCAGCAGATCGCTGCTGGCGATCAGCGAGGCAATGGTAAAAATATTGTAGCTGCTAAAACTGATTTGCTGATCGGGAAATGTCTCCTGCAGTCGCTGGCGCAGGAGGGAAAGATGTTGTCCCTCCAGCATCAGAAAGGTGTGATCCGCGCTGTTCAGTCTCTCTTCAGTAATGGCGTTCGCCAGACACGGGTGATGCTGGCGGCAGACAATCTCAAGCGTATCGCTAAACAGGACGTGATGCTGGATGCTCCGGTTGTTATAGCTATGGGTATTGATAATGAGATCGGTCTGAAACTGACTAAGCTGGCTTTCGGCATCGTCTACCGGAATGTTGCGCAGCAAAAGCTGAGGATAACGCGGCCTGATGGCCTGGTAAATAATCGGCATCACTAGCGCGCCGACCGAAGGCGTCGTGCCAATTGTAATGGTGCGTTGCTTATCATAGCTGCCCGTAAGATCCAGGGCGCCAAGAATAGATTCCAGCCCCTGGCTGATGTATTCGTGCAGATGCGTAGCATACGTCGTGGGCGTTACGCCCTGGCCTTTGCGAATAAACAGCGGATCGGGAAATATAGTCCGTAATTTTTGAATGGACTGGCTAATGGCTGACGGCGTCAGGTTAAGAATTTTCGCTGCATTGACGATCCCTTTATGGACATATACGGCCTCGAAAATCGTCAACAGATTGAGGTCAATATTTCTCAGTGTTCTGAAAATTTGCGGTTTGTCTTGTAGGTGTTGATCGGCCGGTTGTCTTTCTGCCTGATTATTATCACTCACGCTCTGGCTCCGAATTCATTCGTATTATGAATAATAGATGAAATAGTATATTTTGCATTTATGAGTTGGTTTTAAAATTACTCTTATGAATGTATTTTTAGTCATTTCAATAAGATAAGTAACAGCAAGGCCGGGATTTTGGTCACGGAAAATTCCTCATCATGAGGACTGAAGAGGCCATGCCGCCTGGCGGCTACAGCAGGGATATAACGAAAATATAGAAAGCGGGGGGAGAAGTAAAGCATTCAAATCATATATGATTAATGACCCATAAATTTCTTGGGCCATTATATTTTACGCATTAAGCAGCAATATATTCATACGGTGGATTATTTAGCAGAGCTAAAATATTCGCCAGCAAGCGGGGCGCAATATTATCCGTGGTAGCGTCTTCCTTCCACTGCGTTATTTTGGCCATTTCCATGCCGGCATAACCACACGGGTTGATGCGTAGGAAAGGAGAAAGATCCATGTTAACGTTTAGCGCTAAACCGTGGAATGAGCAGCCGCGACGGATACGTAAACCCAGCGAGCAGATTTTCTTTTCACCCACATAGACGCCCGGCGCATCGGCGCGCGGATGCGCCTCAATACCAATTTCAGCCAGCGTATTCACCACGGTCTGTTCAAGTAGGGTGACTAAATCACGCACGCCCAGTTTACGTCGTTTCAGGTTAAGTAAAACGTACATTACCTGTTGGCCCGGACCATGATAGGTCACCTGTCCTCCACGATCGCTCTGCACAACGGGAATATCGCCAGGCATCAATATATGTTCCGCTTTACCGGCCTGGCCCTGGGTAAACACCGGGTAATGCTCAACCAACCAGATTTCATCATGGCTGTTTTCATCGCGCATATCGGTAAAGTTATGCATGGCCTGAGAGATAGCTTCATAGGGCTGAAGGCCGAGCTGGCGGACAAGGATTTTATCCTGATACAAAACGGCATCTCCGTAGAGAATGAAAAAAGAGAGGAAAGTATATCACAGCGGGGGAGGCGGGGAGTTACCCGGATAAGACCGGGTAACCGTCTGGATGTATTACAATACCATTCGCACGATATCAATATTGCCCAGTTCTTCGTACAGCGTTTCAACCTGTTCAATATGGGTGGCATTAATGGTGATAGAGACCGAGTGGTAGTTGCCTTTGCTGCTCGGTTTTACCGTCGGAGAGTAATCACCAGGCGCATGGCGCTGTACCACTTCAACCACCTGATCAACCAGCTCAGGTAACGCCTGCCCCATTACTTTGTAAGTAAATGGCGTAGGGAATTCAAGCAGTTCGTTAAGTTTGGTTTTCATGTCAGCTCCGGCATTACGTAAAAAAAATAACAACTCCCGCCACAGGGCGGGAGTTTTACTGATGCATAGTATATGGGGACGAAAATCACACTTTCAAGCGTTCAATTTTTATCCAAACCAGTGATGGAACATTAATTTAATGTAATCAATGATTTTACCGAAGAAGTTCCCTTCCGGGATCTCTTGCAGTACGACCAGCGGACGCTGCTCGATGGTTTTACCGTCCAGCTGGAAGTTGATGGTGCCGACTACCTGGTTTTTCTGCAGCGGCGCGTGCAGTTCTGCGGTATTCAGTACATAGCTCGCTTTCAAATCTTTCATGCGACCGCGAGGGATCGTCAGGTAAACGTCTTTATCGACGCCCAGCGAGGCGCGATCGGTATTACCAAACCAGGCGGGTTCAGAGGCGAACTCTTTACCAGCCTTCAGCGGATTAACGGTTTCAAAGAAACGGAAGCCCCACGTCAGCAGTTTTTTGCTTTCTGTTTCACGGCCTTTATAGGTTCGTCCGCCCATTACGGCGGAAATCAACCGCATCTGGCCTTCGGTTGCGGAAGCGACCAGATTATAGCCCGCTTTGCTGGTATGGCCGGTTTTGATGCCGTCCACATTCAGGCTGTTATCCCACAGCAGACCGTTACGGTTTAACTGGCGAATGCCGTTAAAGGTGAACTCTTTTTCTTTATAAACGGCATATTCGTTAGGCACATCGCGAATTAACGCCTGACCAATCAGCGCCATATCGCGAGCTGAACTGTATTGTCCGTCGGCGTCCAGGCCGTGTACGGTCTGGAAGTGGGTATTTTTCAGCCCTAACGCGTTCACATAGCTGTTCATCAGCCCGACGAAAGCATCCTGGCTACCGGCGGCGAAATCAGCCATCGCCACACAGGCGTCATTGCCGGATTGCAGATTGATGCCGCGTATCAACTGAGAGACCGGTACCTGCATTCCCGGCTTGAGGAACATCAGCGAGGAACCTTTAAATACCGGATTGCCGGTGGCCCAGGCGTCATTACCGACGGTAACCAGGTCGGTTTCTTTAAATTTACCCGCTTTCATTGCCTGTCCGATGACGTAACTGGTCATCATCTTTGTCAGACTGGCCGGGTCGCGACGTTCGTCGGCGTTTTGTTCCGCCAGAACTTTGCCGGAGTTGTAGTCGATCAGGATGTAGGATTCCGCATCGATCTGCGGAACACCCGGGATCATAGTTTTGATATTCAGGTCATCGGCATGTGCGGTTGAGATAAACGCGGCACAAAGCGCCGTGGTGAGCGCCATGCGCTGCATAAAACGAGCGGAAAAAGTGGTCTTCATGGTCTGAACTACGACGTCCGTGGTGAAATTAAAAAAAGAGCCCTACTATAGCAAAAGCATAACTGGCAGGCATCTGACTTTCCGCGTGACTTTGTTAATGTCATTTACAGAAATTGACAGTACAGATACCTGCGATCGGTTACTGCGCGCTGGCGATAAAGGACTGTAATTGTGCTTCTGTTTGCAAACGTTGCTGTAACGCGCTGGCTTCGGCTTTACTGGCAAAAGGCCCCAGTTGAATACGCCAGACCGCGCCGTTTTGTATTACGCGCCCTGGTACGCTGAACTGCTGACTTAAACGCTGTTGGTACTGCTGCGCGCGCGTTTGATCGCTGACGGCGCCGACCTGGACGACGAAACGACCGCTCGCCGCGGTGGCAGGCGCGCTCACCGGGGCAGATACCGGGGCCGCGGCGGCAGGCGCGCTAACCGGCGTCGCAGTCGCTGGAGCCGCCACCGGCGCGGAAACCGGCGCTGGCTGTGGCGCCGGCGTCGGTTCATTACCCTCCAGCACGCCAGGCGCCAGCGTAGTCGGCGCGCCGAGGAAGCCGCTGCTGCTCACCGGCGCGCCGGTGGTGTCGTCACTTTTCAACGTGGAATTACTGACCGGAAGAACGTCGCCTTGCGGTTGCGCAGGCGCTGAAGAGGCGCTTCCCATTCCGCCGCTTAAATCAGGGCGCGGGGGCAGAGCGTAGGTCTGTTTCGCCACCGTCGTACAGGCCATCCCCGGGCCGGAGAGCGAACCATCCGGCGCCACGATAATAGGGTCAATCCGTACTTTAGTATTATTCGAGGTATTCAGACGATCCGCCGCCGCGCGGGACAGGGAGATGACCCGATCGGTGCCATAGGGGCCGCGATCGTTAATACGCACGACGATCATGCGACCGTTGGCCTGGTTGGTGATTCGCGCATAGCTGGGGATAGGCAGTGTCGGATGGGCGGCGGTAAGCTGCATCGGATCGAACATCTCCCCGGAGGCGGTTAAATTACTGCCGGGTTCCGCATCATAAATAGCGGCCAGGCCAGCCTGGCTAAAGCGGGACGGGTCCTGAACGATTTTATAACTTTTACCGTCACGCTGATAATCCTGGTTTGCGGTCGGATTCAGAGGTTCATAACGCGGTTCCGCTCCGCTGATTTCCACAGTCGGACCATTACATACCGCAGGTTGCGGCGCGACGGTGGTTTGCTGCTGACCGCCGTCATTAGTACATGCCGCGAGTAGTACTATCCCTGCCGCGACGCAGATTACAGGCAACTGCTTACGCATTGCGCACCCCTTATACGCTTTTCGACAACATTTTTCTGTGGGTGTGGATCGACATCACAATCCCGAACCCGGCCATCAGCACAATCAGTGCGGAGCCCCCGTAGCTGACCAGGGGTAAAGGTACTCCAACCACAGGCAGAATACCGCTCACCATACCAATATTTACGAAGACATAAACGAATAATATTAACATTAATCCGCCAGCCATCACGCGACCAAATGTAGTTTGCGCTCTGGCGGCAATCCACAAGCCGCGCATTATTAGCAAAATATAGAGCGCGAGCAGAATCAGGATGCCCACCAGACCGAGCTCTTCCGCCAGTACCGCGAAGATAAAGTCGGTATGGCGTTCGGGTAAAAACTCCAGCTGCGACTGGGTGCCGTGGAGCCAGCCTTTACCGCGCAGGCCGCCTGAGCCAATGGCGATTTTAGACTGAATAATATGATAGCCCGCGCCCAGCGGATCGGTCTCCGGATCAAGGAGCATCATGACGCGCTGGCGTTGGTAATCGTGCATCAGGAAAAACCACAAAATAGGAATAAATGCAGCGATCAATACAATGGCGACCCCAATTAAGCGCCAGCTCAGACCAGACAAAAATAGGACAAAGAGACCGGAAAGGGCGACCAGAATAGACGTCCCCAGGTCCGGCTGGGCGGCGACCAGCAGGGTAGGCATAAAGATTAATACCAGGGCGATGGCGGTATTTTTCAGCGAGGGCGGGCAGACGTCGCGGTTAATAAAGCGGGCGACCATCAGCGGCACGGCGATTTTGGCTATTTCCGAAGGCTGAAAGCGAACGATTCCCAGATCGAGCCAGCGCTGCGCGCCTTTGGATATTGCGCCGAAGGCATCAACGGCGACCAGCAGAATGATACAAATGATATAGAGATAGGGCGCCCAGCCTTCATACACGCGCGGCGGGATCTGCGCCATCACCACCATGACCACCAGCCCCATCGCAATCTGACCGATTTTACGCTCCATCATGCCGATGTCCTGGCCGCTGGCGCTCCAGATGACCAATGCGCTGTAAACCAGTAACGCCAGCAGAATGAGTAGCATCGTGGGATCGATATGAATTTTATCCCAGAAGGTTTTTTTGTTCGGATTATCCGTCATGATTATTGGTCCTCCGCCGCTGCAACCACCGGGTTTTCCGCAGGCAAATGGGTGTTGTTGTCGCCCAGCATGATGTGATCAAGGATTTGGCGCATGATCGTGCCTACTGCCGGGCCTGCACCGCCGTTTTCAAGGATGATCGCGACGGCAACCTGGGGATTGTTATACGGCGCAAAGGCGGTCATTAATTTATGGTCGCGCAGGCGCTCGGCGATTTTATGCGCATTGTACGTTTCGTTGGCCTTCAGGCCAAAGACCTGCGCGGTGCCCGACTTCGCCGCGATTTTATAGGGCGCGCTGGCAAAATATTTATGCGCCGTGCCGTTAGGGCGGTTGGCGACGCCATACATGCCATCTTTCGCAATTTCCCAGTAGCCGGAGTGAATATCGCCCACCGGCGGCTCATGCGGCTGTACCCACGGCACCTGTTTACCGTTTTCCGCGGTGCTCATTAACAGGTGCGGGACTTTAACTACGCCGTCGTTAATAAGGATCATCAGCGCCTTACTCATCTGAATCGGCGTTGCCGTCCAGTAGCCCTGGCCGATGCCCACCGGAATCGTATCGCCCTGATACCACGGTTTTTTAAAGCGTTTCTGTTTCCACTCGCGGGTCGGCATATTACCAGAGCGCTCTTCTGCGAGATCAATTCCGGTATAGTGACCATAGCCGAACTTACCCATCCATTCTGACAGGCGATCGATCCCCATGTCATAGGCCACCTGATAGAAGAAGGTATCCGCCGACTCTTCAAGGGATTTGGTGATATTCAGATGCCCGTGGCCCCATTTTTTCCAGTCGCGGTAGCGTTTCTCAGACCCCGGCAACTGCCACCAGCCAGGGTCGAAAAGACTGGTGTTACGGGTGATGACGCCAGCGCTTAACGCCGATACGGCGACGTAAGGCTTAACGGTAGAAGCAGGTGGGTAGACACCCTGAGTCGCGCGGTTCACTAATGGCGTGTTCGGGTCGTTAAGCAGCCCGGAGTAATCTTTGCTGGAGATGCCGTCCACGAAAAGGTTAGGGTCGTAACTTGGCATGGAGACCAGCGATAGCACGCCGCCGGTACGCGGATCGGTGACAATCACCGCCGCGCGACTGCCTGCCAGCAGCGTTTCAATATACTGCTGGAGCTTGAGATCCAGCGTCAGGTAGATATCGTGTCCGGCCTGCGGCGGCACCTCTTTGAGTTGGCGAATAACGCGACCGCGGTTGTTGACTTCAACCTCTTCATAACCGGTTTGACCATGCAGAATATCTTCATAGTAGCGCTCAATGCCCAGCTTGCCGATGTCATGGGTGGCGGCGTAGTTCGCCAGTTTGTTTTCTCTGTCGAGACGCTCGACGTCTTTATCATTGATTTTCGATACGTAGCCGATAACGTGGGTCAGCGCCGATCCGTATGGATAATAGCGGCGTTTATAGCCTTTGACTTCGACGCCCGGAAAACGGTACTGGTTGACAGCAAAGCGCGCGACCTGAACTTCCGTCAGGTTTGTTTTCACCGGAATAGAAGTAAAGCGATGGGATCGGGCGCGCTCTTTTTTAAAGGTGGCGATATCGTCGTCGTTTAAATCGACCACACTGCGTAGCGCATCCAGCGTTTGCTGAACGTTATCCACCTTTTCCGGCATCATTTCAATCTGATAGATAGTGCGGTTCAGCGCAAGGGGAATGCCGTTACGGTCGTAGATTATCCCGCGGCTTGGCGCAATTGGCACCAGCTTGATACGGTTTTCGTTCGAGCGGGTCTGGTAATCGGTAAAACGGAGAATTTGCAGATTATACAAATTGGCGATCAGTACGCCGGTCAGCAGCAAAATACCCAAAAAGGCGACCAGCGCCCGACGCACAAACAGTGCGGACTCAGCCGTATAGTCACGAAAAGAATTTTGTCGTTTCATCCGCTGCTTAATCTTCTCAAGACTTCACGATCACTCACGGTGATAAGGGTGGTTGGTTGTGATGCTCCACGCCCGGTACAAACTCTCCGCAACCAGAACCCGAACCAGCGGGTGAGGGAGCGTTAACGCCGAGAGCGACCAGCTCTGTTCCGCTGCCGCTTTGCAGGCGGGAGATAATCCTTCCGGGCCGCCAATCAGCAAACTGACGTCGCGCCCGTCCTGTTTCCAGCGCTCCAGCTCATTGGCTAACTGCGGCGTATCCCACGGCTTGCCTGGAATATCCAGGGTAACAATGCGATTCTTACCGGCGGCGGCCAGCATCTGCTCGCCCTCTTTGTCGAGAATGCGTTTGATATCCGCGTTCTTGCCGCGTTTGCCCGCAGGGATTTCGATCAGCTCAAAGGGCATATCTTTCGGAAAACGACGCAGATATTCCGTAAATCCCGTTTGAACCCAGTCGGGCATCTTCGTGCCGACAGCGACAAGTTGCAGCTTCACGCATTAACTCCAGAGTTTTTCCAGTTCATACAGGCGGCGACTTTCTTCCTGCATGACATGCACAATCACATCGCCCAGATCGACGACAATCCAGTCAGCCGCATTTTCGCCTTCGACGCCCAATGGCAGCATACCGGCCGCGCGCGACGACTGCACCACGTGGTCGGCAATAGACATAACGTGACGGCTGGAGGTGCCGGTACAAATAATCATACAGTCGGTGATACTGGATTTACCCTGAACATCTAAGGCGATGATGTCCTGACCTTTCAGGTCATCAATTTTGTCGATAACAAAATCCTGGAGTGCTTTACCCTGCAAGTTTTCCCCCTGGGTGAATAATTGCGTTATAACGATAGAAAAAAGGCCAACAGGCTGGACCGGTAAGGCGTTGCGAGTTAACGCTAACCTTCCGGCGGGACGCCGTGTAGTATACCTGAATCAGCGGCGATACCGGGACTTATGTCGCCGGATCGGCGTTTAAAACCAGATTATCATCCCATCCCACGTCACAGAAAGCATCGCCATTTTTGTAAAACAATTTCTGCAAAGCTCTGCAAGGTGAAAAAAGCCTGGCTGCGGAGAATAACAGCCTGTCGGGGGCTGTCAATGGGCGAAACCGCTGCGGCGAGAAAAAACGGAAAATTCATCACTCAGGCCGCCAGACGGCACGACTATTTAATACTTTCAGGGTGGCGAACCCTTCGCATATGTCGATTGCGCTCCAGCATCCCTGTTCTACCCGGAAATGCCATAGCGAGGCGGCGGGCATTGCGAGCAGACGGGCAATCAACAGGCTGAGTACGCCCTGATGGCTGACGATCAGCAGGTTCTGGCAATCGCTGAACGCGTCGAGTCGCGAGATAAAGCGCTCTACGCGCCGGGTAAAAGCCTGAAAACCCTCGCCATTGGTCGGAACCGCATTCTGCCAGTCCGTACACCAGGCGGCATAGCTTTCGGCATCTTCATGGGCGAGGTCGCGGTGATGGCGCATTTCCCAGTCGCCGAAGTACATCTCATTAAGCTCAGGTAAGATGTGTTGCGGCGTATCCCGGCCCTCCAGTACGAGCCGGGCGGTATGGCGCGCGCGTTCCAGCTCGCTGCATAACACCCGGTCAAATGGCGCGTGGCGCAATAAAGTATGTAGCGTTTTCGCCTGGCCAATCCCATTTTCCGTTAACGGCGTGGGAGCATGTCCGCTATACAACCCGGCGACATTAGCCTCGGTTTCGCCATGACGCACTAGCCACAATCGCATGGTATTTCTCATGAGGTTAAATGCGCAAAACATGATAATGCCCCTGATTGCGCAACGTTTTTTTCACTAAAATAGCGTTTTTTGACCGGAGGCATAATGGCGTTATTCAACAGCGCGCATGGCGGTAATATTCGGGAAGCCGCGACGGTGTTGGGCATCTCGCCTGACCAGTTACTGGATTTTAGCGCAAACATTAATCCGCTGGGTATGCCTGTCAGCGTGAAACGCGCGCTTATCGACAATCTGGACTGCATTGAGCGCTACCCGGACGCCGATTATTTTCATTTGCACCAGGCGCTGGCGCGTCACCATCAGGTGCCGGCATCGTGGATACTGGCGGGAAATGGCGAGACGGAGTCAATCTTTACCGTGGCGAGCGGTCTTAAACCGCGTCGTGCAATGATTGTCACGCCAGGTTTCGCGGAGTATGGCCGGGCGCTGGCGCAAAGTGGCTGTGAAATTCGTCGCTGGTCTCTACGCGAAGCGGATGACTGGCAGCTTACCGATGCCATTCTCGAGGCGTTGACGCCCGATCTGGACTGCCTGTTTCTGTGTACGCCCAATAATCCTACCGGCCTGCTGCCGGAGCGGCCGTTATTACAGGCCATTGCCGATCGCTGCAAATCGCTGAGCATTAACCTGATCCTGGATGAGGCGTTTATCGATTTTATTCCGCATGAGACGGGCTTTATTCCTGCTCTTAAAGATAATCCGCATATCTGGGTGCTGCGTTCGCTGACCAAATTTTATGCCATTCCCGGCCTGCGGTTGGGATATCTCGTCAATAGCGATGACGCGGCGGTAGCGCGGATGCGTCGCCAACAAATGCCGTGGTCGATTAACGCGCTGGCGGCGCTGGCCGGTGAGGTAGCGTTACAGGATAGTGCCTGGCAACAGGCGACCTGGCATTGGTTACGGGAGGAGGGCGCCCGGTTTTATCAGGCGCTTTGTCAGCTCCCCCTGCTGACGGTCTATCCCGGGCGGGCAAACTATCTGTTGTTACGCTGTGAGCGAGAGGATATTGACCTGCAGCGGCGGTTGCTGACGCAGCGAATTTTAATCCGTAGCTGCGCTAACTACCCGGGGCTGGACAGCCGCTATTATCGTGTGGCGATACGCAGCGCTGCGCAAAACGAGCGTCTGCTGGCGGCGCTGCGCAATGTGCTTACCGGTATAACCCCTGCTGATTGATGTAGTTCAGCACGTTTTCCGGCAACAGATCGTCGCAGGACTCGCCTTTTTCCAGCCGTTCGCGGATGAGGGTTGCGGAGATATTAAGCCAGGGCGTTTCCGCCAGGTAAATTTTACCGGCTGGCAACTGGTGCAGATCGTCTGGCGTATGGGTCAGATGCTGTTCCAGCCACTGCTGGTGTTGCGCCTGCGTCATTTCAAGGGGATAGCCCGGACGACGACAAACGATCAGGTGAGTGTTATCAAGGATGGTGTCGTAATCATGCCAGGTGGGGAAGTTAAGCAGCGAGTCCTGGCCGATAATAAACGCCAGCGGCGCTTCGGGGCCCTGTTCTTCGCGCCATGCTTTCAGCGTTTGCGCAGTGTAAGAGGGCGCGTTTCGCTGTAGCTCGCGTTCATCCAGCGTAAAAAGCGGCTTATCGGCGATAGCCAGCTCCAGCATATATTTACGCTGCGCGCTGGAGGCTTCCGGCTGGGGGCGATGCGGCGGCACATTGTTAGGCATAATAATCACCCGCGATAAGCCGATCAGATTCGCCAGCGTTTCAACAGGTTTAAGATGTCCATAATGCACCGGATCAAAGGTGCCGCCGAATAAAGCCTGTAACGATTTCATATCACCCATCAATAAATACGTCTGCCAGCGCCTTATGGCAGAGCAGGAGCGACAGCCCTTCAAGATCTGCCCATACCGACTGACCATAATCCTGTTTGAGCGTAATTTCTGTACGCGTCAGTAACTGCACGGCCTGGCGAAGCTGCGCAGGATGGAGACGCTGCAACGCGTCGCCGATCATGGGGCGACGGTTTTGCCAGACCCGGTGTTTATCAAACAGCGCGCGTAACGGCGTATGCGCGGACTGACGTTTGAGATTTACCAGTAGCAGCAGCTCTCGCTGGAGGGTGCGCAGCAGAATAACCGGTTCGCTGCCTTCAAGGCGTAGCTGTTGCAGAATATGCAGCGCGCGTTTGCTTTTCCCCATCAGTAACGCATCCACCCAGTGGAAAGGGGTAAAGTGGGCGGCGTCATTGACGGCCTGCTCTACGCGAGGAAGCGTTAACTTACCGTCAGGCCAAAGCAGCGACAGCCGTTCCAGCGCCTGCGCCAGCGCCAACAGATTGCCCTCATAGCAATAGCACAGCAGTTGGTTCGCGGCGTCATCCAGTTGCAAATTCTGTGCTTTCGCTCTGGCGGCTACCCAGCGGGGAAGCTGCGCCTGCTCCGGCGTCTGACAACTGACCTGAACGCTACGGTCTGCCAGCGCGGTATACCAGGCGGCGTTTTCCTGCGCTTTGGTGAGTTTGTTTCCGCGTACTATTAATAACAGGTCGTCATGCAGCAGCTCGCTCAGCGTGGCGAGTTGCTCATTCATTGCCGCGTTAGGCCCGTTTTCCGGCAGTTGCAGCACCAGCGTTTGACGGCTGGCGAACAGACTCATCGCCTGGCAAAGTGAGAAAAGCGATCCCCAGTCGGTACTGGGATCGAGAGTAAAAGCGTGGTGCTCTTCGAAGCCTTGCGACGCAGCCGCCAGACGAATAGCGTCCTGACTTTCCTGCAGCAGCAGCGGATCGTTGCCCAATAGCAGATATGCCGCACGCAGCCCTTCGTTGAGCTGCGCGCGGAGTTGTTCAGGATACAACCTGATCATTAGTTACTCAGCGTAGTGGAGACGCGTGCTGGCGTAGAGGCGGGCGCCGCCGTCTCATTGTCGGCGGTAGCCTCCTCTTTCGTCGCCTGAATATCCGCCGCGCGGACGCTGGTCAGCTTACGAATCAGCTGTTCAGCGGCTTTGTCATACATCTCCTGAACGATCATGGCCTGCTCGTTATCCTTCGCCAACGCCATCTGCGGGTTATCGAAGAACGAACGGTACACTTTCGTGCTGATAGGATAGATGTCATGGCCCGGAATCAATACCGAGGCATTGACGGTCATTACCATCTGATATTCCGCCGTCTGGCCGTCCTGGAACACTGACGCCGTATCCTGCGAAATAGTCACCGTTCCAAGCCGCAGAGACGGAACGTCTTTGCGCGTTGTGTCTTTATCAAGCAGGTTTACGTTATTCAGCCGTAACTGATTACGTACCGCACGACTTAGCGGACCGTTCGGATCGCCGGAATCGAGGATCATCGTTTTCATTGAAGCCGGAACCTGCGTAGTGCTACGCAGATGCCAGCCGCATCCGGCGGTGACCAGCACCGCCAGAGATAACAACAGTGTTACCAGATATCGCACGCTTCCTCCCGCGCTTAGCCAACAACCAGATTGAGGAGTTTACCCGGAACGTAAATCACTTTACGCACGGTAACGCCATCAAGATATTTTGCCACCAGATGTTCCTGGCCTGCACGTTCACGCACCTGTTCTTCGGTGGCATCCACCGCAACGGTGATCTTACCGCGAACTTTACCGTTAACCTGCACGACAACCAGCGTGGTGTTTTCCACCATTGCCTGCTCGTCGGCTACCGGCCACGGCGCGTTGTCGATATCGCCTTCGCCACCCAGCT
This sequence comes from Salmonella sp. SAL00670, assembly GCF_046552235.1. NCBI lineage: Bacteria > Pseudomonadati > Pseudomonadota > Gammaproteobacteria > Enterobacterales > Enterobacteriaceae > Salmonella > Salmonella sp. SAL00670. Next base: position 109,511 of record NZ_JBGDUO010000003.1, on the reverse strand, counting down.
CCTGCCACAAGGTAAAGCAGACGTGCGGCGTGAACGGGTTAAGCATACGCACGACGGCCTGCAGCGCTTCCTGAAGCAGTGCGCGGTCTTGTTCGCCTTCCTGCGGGGCTTTCGCCAGTTTGTTCATCAACTCCATGATCGCCGCAATGGCGGTGTTGAACGTCTGACGGCGGCCGATATCATCGGTCACTTTGGCAATGGTTTTATGCACATCGCGACGCAGCGCTTTTTGATCTTCGCTCAGCGCATCGACGTTCAGCGCCGCGACAGGACCTTTAGCGGTGTGTTCGTAAACCAGCTTCCAGACGCGTTTAATAAAGCGGTTTGCGCCTTCTACGCCGGACTCCTGCCATTCCAGAGTCATATCCGCCGGAGAAGCGAACATCATAAACAGGCGTACCGTGTCCGCGCCATAACGTTCAACCATTACCTGCGGGTCGATACCGTTATTTTTCGACTTGGACATTTTACTCATGCCAGTGTAGACCAGCTCATGACCCGCTGCGTCTTTTGCTTTGACAATGCGGCCTTTTTCATCGCGCTCGACGATAGCGTCAACTGGCGAAACCCAGTTACGTTCGCCGTTCTCGCCGACATAATAGAACGCATCCGCCAGTACCATGCCCTGGCACAGCAACTGTTTAGCCGGCTCGTCAGAGGTGACCATGCCCGCATCGCGCATCAGCTTATGGAAGAAGCGGAAGTAGAGCAGGTGCATGATGGCATGTTCAATACCGCCGATGTAGATGTCGACCGGCAGCCAGTAGTTTGCCGCTTTCGAATCCAGCATTCCTTCCTGATACTGCGGGCAGGTGTAACGCGCGTAGTACCATGACGATTCCATAAAGGTGTCGAAGGTGTCGGTTTCACGCAGCGCCGGCATACCGTTAACGGTGGTTTTCGCCCACTCAGGATCGGCTTTAATCGGGCTGGTGATGCCGTCCATGACGACATCTTCCGGCAGAATAACCGGCAGTTGATCTTCCGGTGTCGGCAGCACGGTGCCGTCTTCCAGGGTGACCATCGGGATCGGCGCGCCCCAGTAACGCTGACGGGAAACGCCCCAGTCACGCAGACGATAGTTCACTTTACGTTCGCCGACGCCTTTTTCCGCCAGTTTATCGGCAATGGCGTTAAACGCCGCTTCAAAGGCCAGACCGTCGAACTCGCCGGAGTTAAACAGCACGCCTTTTTCGGTCAGCGCCTGTTCGGAAAGATCCGGCTCGGAACCGTCGGCGGCCAGAATCACCGGCTTGATGGTCAAACCGTATTTGGAGGCAAATTCGTAGTCGCGCTGATCGTGACCCGGAACGGCCATCACCGCGCCAGTGCCGTACTCCATCAGCACAAAGTTTGCCGCCCAGACCGGGATCTCTTCGCCAGTTAACGGATGAATCGCTTTATAGCCGGTGTCGACGCCTTTTTTCTCCATGGTCGCCATTTCGGCTTCGGCCACTTTGGTGTTACGGCATTCGTCGATGAACGCCGCCAGCTCGGCGTTATTCGCCGCCGCTTTTTGCGCCAGCGGATGACCGGCGGCCACTGCCAGGTAGGTGGCGCCCATAAAGGTATCCGGACGGGTGGTATAGACGGTCAGCGTGTTATCGTAACCCTTCACATCGAAGGTGATTTCCACGCCTTCAGAGCGGCCAATCCAGTTGCGCTGCATCGTTTTTACGGTATCAGGCCAGTGGTCCAGCTTATCCAGATCGCGCAACAGCTCGTCTGCGTAAGCGGTGATTTTGATAAACCACTGTGGGATCTCTTTACGCTCAACTTTGGTGTCGCAGCGCCAGCAGCAGCCGTCGATCACCTGTTCGTTGGCGAGAACGGTCTGATCGTTCGGGCACCAGTTAACGGCAGAAGTCTTCTTGTACACCAGGCCTTTTTTATACAGCTCGGTGAAGAACTTCTGTTCCCAACGGTAGTATTCCGGGGTGCAGGTCGCGATTTCACGGCTCCAGTCATAGCCAAAACCCAGCGTTTTGAGCTGGTTTTTCATGTACGCGATGTTGTCGTACGTCCACGGCGCCGGCGCGGTGTTGTTCTTCACCGCCGCGCCTTCCGCCGGCAGGCCGAAGGCGTCCCAGCCGATTGGCTGCAGCACGTTTTTGCCCAGCATACGCTGGTAGCGGGCAACCACGTCGCCGATGGTGTAGTTACGTACGTGGCCCATGTGTAGTCGGCCAGAAGGATAGGGAAGCATCGACAGGCAGTAATACTTCTCTTTGCTCTCGTCTTCGGTCACTTCAAATGTGCGCTTCTCATCCCAGTGAAGCTGTACTTTGGATTCTATCTCTTCCGGGCGGTATTGCTCTTGCATGGCAGCCAGTAGTCCTGTTTTCGATACAGCTACAAATGTAGCTTTAGAGGTGGTGTTTAGATCCGCATAGCATAGCCCAAACACGCACGTCAAAACAGGGGGTAGAACATTTGTCGCGCCAGGCGTCCGTGAGGAGGTGACGCAAAATGCGACACGACTGAGGCAAATTACCGCAGTTCCTGTCACCGCCAGATCGGCCCATAAAAATAAAGTCATATAAAACATACAATTAAAAAATGGCACGCCTTTTGATTAGGGAGGACAGGACTAAAGCAAAGGAGTTAATCGTGAAAAAAAATGCAGTGGTGATTCACCCTCAGGATTGCGTCGCGACGGCTATTACGGCGCTCAAGGCCGGCGAAACCGCCACAATGTTCATTGGCGAACGCGAGATAAGCGTTGTGTTACATCAGGATGTGCCATTTGGCCACAAATTCGCCATCTGCGATGTGCCTTTTCATGGCGAAGTTTATAAATATGGCGAATCTATTGGCCGCGCCACTCAGGAAATAAAAAGTGGCGACTATGTGCACGTCCACAATGTGGAAAGCGAACGCGGACGTGGTGACTGGAAATAATATAAAACAAGGGAAAATGATTATGAGCAATGAGACTTTTTTGGGTTTCCGCCGCCCTGACGGCCGTTTTGGCATCCGTAATTATGTACTGATTTTACCTACCAGCGTTTGTGCGAATAAAGTTGCCCGGGATATTGCCCGGCAGGTAAAAGGCGCGACATGGGTGAATAACGATTTTGGCTGCTGCCAGGTAGCAGGCGATGCGCGTCTGACGGAAAAGACATTGATTAATGTGGCGAATAATCCCAACGTCGGCGCTATTGTGGTTGTGGGCTTAGGCTGTGAAGGCGCGGAGCCGCTGCGCATCGCAGAAGAGATTACCGCATTTGGCAAACCGACTTCCTGCATTACCATTCAGGAAGAGGGCGGCACGCTTAAATGTCAGGCCAGGGGGATTTCGCTGGCCCGCGACTATGCGCAACAACTCTCCATGCAAAAACCGCAGCAAGCGCCGGTTAGCGAGCTGCTGCTGGCGATGGAGTGCGGCGGGTCAGATACGACATCGGGGCTGGCGTCTAACCCTTCCTGCGGGGTCGCCTCGGATAAGCTGATACGCTGTGGCGGAAGCTCAATTCTTTCTGAAACGACGGAATTTATTGGCGCCGAGCATGTGATGGCGAAACGCGCGGTGACGCCGGAGGTTGGTCAACAGCTCATTGATTTAGTGGTCGGCTGCGAGGCGCGAGCAAAAGCGCTGGGCGAGGATATTCGCGGGGGACAGCCGACGCCGGGCAATATTAAAGGCGGGCTGACTACCATTGAAGAAAAATCGTTAGGCTGTATGCATAAAGCAGGTCATGCGCCGCTACAGGGCGTACTGGAATATGCCGATAGCCCAACGCATCCGGGCCTGTGGATTATGGATACCCCGGGGCAGGATATTGAATCTATTTCCGGCATGGTGGCGGGTGGAGCGCAGATCGTTATTTTTACTACCGGTCGCGGAACGCCTGCCGGTAACCCAATAGCGCCGGTAATAAAAATTACGGGTAATAAAGCAACGTGGGAAATGATGCAGGACAATATTGATATTGATGTGTCCGCCATTATGTCTGGCGAGGCTTCTATTACGCAAATGGGCGAGGAAATTTATCAGGAAATTTTACGCGTCGCGAATGGGAAAACGACTAAATCAGAAGATTTAGGTCATAACGAATTCTCTATTTATAAGATCGCGCCGACGTTCTGATACCAAATCGGGCAGCACAAGCTGTCCGGTTATCTCCTGGGAATAAGCTATGAAAATTAAAAAAACACTGGAACGTTTTCCTGGTGGTATGATGGTTGTACCGCTGATCATCGGCGCATTGTTTAAAACCTTTGCGCCGGAGGCGCTGGAAATAGGCGGTTTTGTCACCTCTATTTCGCATGGCGCAATGGCGATTTTAGGCATGTTTTTAGTCTGTATGGGCGCGGATATCCAGTTTAAAGCCGCGCCGAAAGCGCTGAAAAAAGGCGCTGCGATCACCTTTGCGAAATTTGCCAGCGGCGTGATTATTGGCATTCTGGTCGGAAAATTTTGCGGCCCGGATGGGTTATTAGGTCTGTCGGCTTTAGCGATTATTTCGGCGATGACCAACTCAAACAGTGGGTTATATGCCGCGTTGGTGGGGGAGTACGGCGATGAAACCGACGGCGGCGCGATTGCGGTAATATCGTTGAACGATGGTCCCTTTTTCACCATGCTGGCGTTAGGATCGGCAGGCATGGTGTCGATACCCTTTATGAATCTGGTGGCGGTTATTATTCCCATTATCATTGGCATGATTTTGGGTAATCTGGATGAGGACATGCGCAAGTTTCTTAAACAGGGCAGCGTGGTAACGATTCCCTTTTTTGCCTTTGGGTTAGGATACGGTATTGATTTCGCAAGACTTATCACGGCAGGTTCTTCAGGCATTTTACTGGGACTCATGACGGTGGCGATTGGCGGATTTTTTAATATTTTCGCCGATCGTCTGACGGGAGGCAGCGGCGTGGCAGGCGCGGCGGTATCCACCACCTCTGGCAACGCTGTCGCGACGCCAGCGGCAATCGCGCTGCTCGATCCGCATTTTACCGACCTGGCGTCGACGGCGGCGGCGCAGGTGGCGGCCTCGACGATTATTACCGCTCTGTGCGCCCCCTTCCTGACCGTATGGATAAAAAAACGCTACGATCGTAAACTGAACCCAGCCGCCGCAGGCGGTTAGCGTTTCGGCGGAAAATAAATCACGACGGGCGGTCTCGCCCGTTCATAAACCAACAGGATGGTGAGTGATGAATAAGACGAAAGATATAGCCGCATCTCCTCTCTGTTTTGTCTCTCCTTACCCGCAACTGGCAAAGGCTGCCGAGGCGCTGGTCGCGCAGTTGGATTACGCCGTCACTATTCATCAAACGACGCTTAATCGTATCCTGGATGAGCTACCTTTATTAGAGTCCCGTGGGCACCAGGTACTGATTAGTCGTGGCGGCTGTGCGGAAATATTAAAAAAGCACAGTAAATTACCGGTAGTCGAAATTAAAATGTCCGGCTACGACATTCTTGATGCGCTTATCCCTTTTAAAGGACAAAAAGGCACTGTCGGTATTGTCGGCTTTTCCAGTGTGATCAAAGGATGCGCGCGCGTAGCGGAACAGTTAAATATTAACTATAAAATTTTTACCTTACAGGGAAATGATAAAGAAACGATTTCTTGCCTGAAGCAACAATTAGCGTCCACGCCATTAGATTGCATTGTTGGCGATACCGTTTGTCAGGATTATTTTTCACCGCTGGGCTCGCAATTCCGTTTACTTGATTCCAGCCCAGCCTCAATAACCGAAGCTCTGGAAGAAGCCCGCTCATTATATCTGGCTTTTCGCAGCCAATTACTCGAGCGTCATCATCTGCAGCTGATTCTCGATCAGTTTGATAAAGCTGTTATCACGCTTGATGATACCGGCGCGTTACTGCATTACAATAAATATGCGAGCCAACTTTTTAAAATTAACGCCTCCGGTGAGATTTATGACGCATCTTTCCTGAAACAGGTATTGCACCAGGAGCGGCATACATTACGTGAGGGAAAAACCGTCAGCGCGAAAGTCGTCGATACGCCGCAAGGCGCGATGGTGGTTAATCTGTATCCGGTATTTGCGGCCAGACAGTTAAGCCGGGTAGTGTTGACGATGCAAACCGTCTCCAGTTTACAGGGGGCGGAACATCATGTTCGCCGCCAGGAACTGTCTCGCCGCGGCTTGAGCGCCCGCTATCATTTCGACGATCTGCTTACCGAAAACCCGGAAATGCTGCGTCTTCTGGCGATCATTAAAAATTATGCCGGTACGGACGCGACTATCTTAATTAATGGCGAAAGCGGGACGGGAAAAGAGGTGCTGGCGCAAAGTATTCATAATGCCAGCCAACGCGTCAACGGCCCGTTTGTCGCCATTAACTGCGGCGCGATGGCCCCTCAGATTCTGGAGAGCGAACTCTTTGGCTATGTCGCCGGCGCATTTACCGGCGCGTCGCCGAAAGGCAAAATAGGCCTGTTTGAATTAGCGCACCACGGTACCATTTTTCTGGATGAGATTAGCGAGCTGGATAAACCGCTACAGACGCGCTTATTACGGGTATTGCAGGAGCGGCAGATTATGCGGCTGGGCTCAGACCAGATGATACCTGTTGATATTCGCGTGATTGCGGCGACCAATCAGACGTTAACGAAGCTCATTGCGGACGGGACATTTCGCGAAGATCTTTATTATCGGCTTAACGTATTAAAAGTAACCACTATCCCGCTACGCAAACGTCCGGAGGATATCAAAGCCATCGGCCTGTCGCTGCTTACTAGTTTCAGCCAGCATTATAAACGCCCGGCACTAACGTTAACCCCGGCGCTGTGGCAAGAGCTTCAGCGCTTCGCCTGGCCCGGAAACGTCAGGCAGTTAAGCAATATTATCGAACGGCTGGTGCTCTCTATTGATCACTCCCCGGCAACGCTGGATGAGGGCCGCCTCTTGCTGGACGATCTGGAAGAGGGGAGCCGACGCGAGCCAAGTACCTGCCACGACTGCCAGATGCTGGCTGGCGATTATAAAACGATTCGCCTGCGTATTTTGAGAAAATTATTAGAGGCGGAAAGGGATAATAAATCGTTAGTGGCGAAACGGTTAAATGTCGATCGTACCTCGCTGACGCGCTGGATACGCGAGTCGGCCTGACAAGAATTTACAGACTCTGTGGGCAGCCTTGCAAAGCGTAACGCAAATAACGTCTATTATTATAGGCAGTTAACGATCCAAGAGGTGAAGTGATGAACAAGGTTGCTCAATATTACCGTGAACTGGTGGCCTCATTAAGCGAGCGTTTACGCAATGGCGAGCGCGACATTGATGCGCTGGTGGAGCAGGCGCGCCAGCGCGTGATGCAAACAGGGGAGTTAACGCGAACCGAGGTGGACGAACTGACGCGCGCTGTCAGACGCGATCTGGAAGAGTTCGCCATGAGCTACGAAGAGAGCCAGGACGATAGCGTCTTCTTACGGGTGATTAAAGAGAGTCTCTGGCAGGAACTGGCGGACATTACCGACAAAACCCAGCTGGAATGGCGCGAGGTATTCCAGGATTTGAATCACCACGGCGTGTATCACAGTGGCGAAGTGGTGGGATTGGGGAATCTGGTGTGCGAGAAATGCCACTATCATCTGGCGGTTTACACGCCGGATGTGCTGCCGCTCTGCCCGAAGTGTGGGCACGATCAGTTCCAGCGCAGGCCGTTTGAGCCGTAAGGTTCATTATCGTGAGCGGACGGTTGCCGTCCGCCATGTTAAGCGTGCAGTTGGGCTTCCAGTTTGCGGATCTCTTCGTCGACGTTCCATTTGCCCGTGGGCTGTGCTTTTTTGAACCAGTAGAGCGCTTGTTGTAGGTCTTGTGCGGTACCGTATCCATCTCTGTACATGCATCCGAGGTTGTACCAGCCCGATGAATTGTTACATTCTGCTGATTTGTGGAACCATTCTAGTGCTAGCGAATAATTTTGCTCGACGCCATGACCGCATTTGTACATCCAGCCGATACTGTTATAGGCATCATCGTCACCCTGGTCTGCCGCTTTTCGAAACCAGTATATTGCCTGCTGGTAATCTTGTTTGATACCTTTTCCGATGTAATAACAATAGCCCATCTGATATTGCGAGTAGCTGCTCTCTTGTAGCGCGCTCTTCTTGTACCAAAGGGCGGCAAGGGATAAATTTTTCCGACATCCTTTCCCATTGCCATACATATACGCCAGTCTTTCCTGGCTGGCGCAATGGCCTTGTAATGCTGCCTGTTTAAACCAGTAGAGTGCCTGTGTATCATTTTGCTCTACGCCAGTTCCTGAATGATACATTCTCCCGAGATTATATTGCGCAAGGTTGTGGCTCTGTTCTGCTCCTTTGCGATACCAGGCAACGGCCTGGGCATAATCTGGCGCCATCCCGGTTTCTCCTTCCTGAACCCAGCCTAATGTGTTGAAAGCGTGGCGGTGTCCTTGCTGTGCGGCTTTTTCTGACCAGAATAAAGCCAGCGTATTATCTTTCATGTCGGTAGGCGTGTCTTTGTATCGTAAGCCGAGCCAATATTGTGCCTCGCAGTGTCCTTGTTCAGCTGCCTGCTGCAACCAATAAAAAGAGAGCTTATCCTCTTCGCTGCCATCTATACGTTCGTCATTATATAAACGGCCTAATATATATTGAGCTTCACTATTTCCTGACTGCGCCAGTTCGGTTAATTGTGCTAAAGATACGTTGTCGCAGGGATGACTGGTTATGGAATGATTCATTTTTTAATTTATCCCGCCATTGTTTTTTAGATTAATAATATATTGCGATTTGGCTTTGTTGTACTCTATTTTAGTTTTCAATTGCGTTTTTATTTGTGGTGTGAATATATTTTGGCGATTTATTATGGATAAAGAATCACAATATTTACTCTTTGCACTTTCCTCGCCGATGGAAGTATTGAACGAGGACTGTTTACCTTCACATTCGTCACCGAAAATGTATTTAGGTGTAAAACGTTTCGATCTTGAATCGTCGTGGGGTATTGAAAATCGCGATGAACTGCTTCAGACCATTTCCCGCATGACGGATGACGGTCATGCCACGCAACTGGAATGGCTATATCGCCGCTGGTTTAGGTATGCGCCGCAGGAGTGGCAGGAGTATACCGACGCGCTGGACGAGGGAGATCGCATTTATGCCCGATTCGTCGCCGATACCGCCGTGTGTTGCGGCGAAGGCGGTATTCGCAGCTGGGATTATGTGCGGATGGGATTTCTCTGCCGCATGGGCGTGCTCAATGAATGGCTGACGGAAGAGGAGAGCCTGTGGCTGCAGTCGCGGATACAGCTTCGCGCGCTCAGCTATTATTCCGGCTGGTTGCCGTACTTCAGCGCTTATTACACCGGGCGTTTGTACTGGCAGTTACGGAATGGCGATAACCTACCGCTGCTACGCGAGACATTCGCCCGTAAGGAGTTTGATGACGCGGGGCGACGTATGATGAATAAACTGATCGCCGGGAAGGACAGTTTTTACGCCACGCTGCCGTGGCGCTACCTGCCCCATTACCCTGAATGCCCGGACACGCTTCAGGAGGTGAGCGATCTATGAAAACCTGTTGGCAAGTCCTTGGCATTGAGGCTACCACGGATACCGACGCCATTCGTCAGGCTTATCTGGCGCTGCTGCCGTCATTTCATCCGGAAACCGATCCGCAGGGTTTTAAGCAATTGCGAGAAGCCTATGAGAATGCATTGCAGGGGACAACATCGCCCGCCATTACGGTGGTTGATGAGGATGCCGATACCCCGTGGGTGAATTATCTCAGGGAGATATTCGGTGATTTGCTGGCGGATGGCGAACGGCGCTTTCAGCCGCAGGCATGGCAGGAGTTTATCCAACAGATCAATAAATTATCGATTTCACAGGTCGAAAAATCGCGCTGGTGGCTGTGCGCTATCGCGATGAAGACCTTTCCTATTTCGTACTCGTGTCTGAAACTGCTGTCAGATCGCCTGGCCTGGGAACAGGGGAGTGATAATCGAGATGTCGATGCCGAGGAGGTGGAGGATCTTTTGTTTGAAATCCGCCGTGGCGACCTGTTTGATTATTCGCTATTGCTGCATTTGCCAGTGGCGGTACAAAACCAGACCATTGCTTTTTATGATGCCCTGGACAACACCTTTTTCGAGCATCCTCTCTATTTCGCCCAACTTATGGCCCAGCACGGCGCCTGGATTATCCCGGACAATCTACGCTTTCAACGACGTCTGTTACGCTGGTTCAGCACCTTGCACTGGGGTATTGCGGAGCTGCTGCCTGTCGCCCTGGCATGGCAGGAAGCTGAACCCGATAGCCAGACGCCGGGTTATTACTACTTAGCCCAGCGCGTATTCTGCGGTGAAGGCGATAGCCTGCTGCCAGAACTTTACGCGCAGTGGTGGGCGTATCCTTCTACCCAGCTTGACGATCTGTTGCTGCGCTGGTGTCGCCAGCATCGGCCGGACTTTTTCCCGCTGCTGGTGATGGCGGTTGAGACGCGCGAGCAGGTCGATATCGATGGCGAACCGCTGCTCTATATTCCCGGCTCCAGCGCCCGTACCTGCTTGCTGTGGGCCGAGGCGCTGCACAGCGGCGCATTATCGCCGCTAAGCGAAAGTTTTATTGCGCGGCGTTTGAATTATGGCGCGCCAGCGATGAGTGAGGCGCATAGCCAGCATCCATACTGGCTGTTGTATCAGGTGGCGGATAGCCTGGCGTGCGCCGAGGAGCCGTCAGCGGCATTGTTACAGAGTCTGGTAACGAAGCTTGATGCGCCGGATATCTGCCCGTTGGAAGCGCTGGTTATTCGCGGGTTGCTGGGGCGGGCTGCGGCTGTCGCCACACCGTGTGAAGCTGTAGTCGCAGATGAAGAACCGGTGACGACAGTGACTTCGCAGAGTGTGGAGGAATCTGGCGGCGGCTTTGGCCTCTGGCAGGTGATTAAAATCATTTTATTTATTGGCGTTGTCGGCCATGTATTACGCCAGTTTATGCATTAGGGATATCGAATATGGACAAGGAAGAACAATATTTACTTTTTGCGCTCTCCACACCGATGGAGGTGCTATATATCGGCAATGAGCCTTCGCATACCTCTCCAGCAATGTATACCGGAATTCCTGCTGTCGATCTCTCCGATTCATGGGGGATTGATAACCGTGAAGATCTTATTCAAACCATCTATCGGATGACGGACGATGGTCATGCGGCAGATTTGGCTCCCTTTTATATCCGCTGGTTTACGCTATCTCCTCGTCAATGGCGCGAATTTACCGCGCAGTTTGGCGAGCAGGGCCAGATTTATGCGCGATTTGTTGCCGAAACCGCACTATGCTGCGGGCGTGGCGGCATTAAAGCTTGGGACTATGTGCGTATGGGGTTTTTATGCCGGATGGGGGTGTTGAATCAATGGCTGACGGAAGAGGAAAGCCTGTGGCTGCAATCGCGTATCTATGCGCGGGCGTACTATTTTTACGACGGTTGGACGCAATATTTTGCCGCCTATTCGTTGGGTCGGCTGTACTGGCAGGCTAAAGGGGACACCATACAGGCATATTTCGCTCACCTAAAGTACGACGCTTCAGGCGCGCGGATATTTAATGAACTGGCCTCTACGACAGAGAGTTATTATGCGCAGCTACCGTGGCGTCCGCTCAACGAACAACCGACATGCCCGGAAACGCTTAAAGGAGTGAGCGATTTATGAATATCTGTTGGGAAATCCTGGGCATTGAACCTACCACCGATCTGGAATGTATCCGTCAGGCTTATCTTGCCCTGTTGCCCTCATTCCACCCTGAGAGCGATCCGCAGGGTTTTAAGCGATTGCGCCAGGCCTATGAAGAAGCGCAGCATTGGGCCGCCTCGCCTGCGGAGGACGCAAAAACGGAAGAGGTGGGCGACGAACATGTAATACTGGTGGCGTTCAGGGAATTGCTGGCATCAGAGCGCGATCGCTTTCAGCCCTCGGCATGGCAGAAATTTATTCAGCAATTGAACCAGTGTTCAATGGATGAGATAGATAAGCTGCGCTGGCAGTTGTGCGACATCGCCATGAAAACGGAAACGATCTCGCTGTCTTGCCTGGCATTGTTGGCGCAGCGTCTGAACTGGCAGCCGCAGGAAGCAGACGATGATGCTGAGGGAGAAGAGCTGGAAGCATTTCTGGAGACCGTAAAGCGGGGCGATGCGTTTGATCTGCTAAGTCTGGCCAAATTGCCTCTTGTTGTTCAAGACCAAACTGACGCCTATTTTTTTAAGCTTGAGCGTATCTGGCGCTTTTATCCCGAACATTTTGCCGACGCTCTGCAGGTTCAGGGAGCCTGGATAATTCCCGATGATAAACAGCTGCATCGTAAACTATTACACTGGTTTAGCGCCGAGCAGTGGGGCATGGCCGAACTGGTCGATATTGCTCGTCGCTGGCAGGCCGCGGAGCCGGATAACGAAGATGCGCACTATTACCTGTGCAAACAGCGTTTGCTCTGCGGTGAAGGGGAAAGCTTGTTGGCCGATCTTTGCGATTTCTGGCAGCGTTACCCCTCCACGCAGGCGGACGACCTGTTGCTGGGCTGGTGCCGCCAGCACCGGCCTGATTTCTTCCCGCTGGCGGTGATGGCGGTCGAAGCGCGCTGTATGGCGGATGCCGAATATGTGCCCGGTGAAAGTGCGCGCACGCGTTTACTGTGGGCCGACATTTTGCACAGCGGTAGGTTATCACCGCTGGGGCGTTCATTTGTTGACTCCCTGTTTTATAAGCGAAAAGCGATGGCGTGGGCAAATTCACGGCTGAGTACCCAGGGGGAACCCGAAACGCCGCTGTTGGATCTGTACCGGACGGCGGAGCAGGTGGTGCTGGAAGCGTTTCCCAAAGAAAAGCCCTTTTTTCGCCTGCTGATCCGGCTGGAGGAGGGGCAATCCTGTCCGCTGGAGGCGCTGATAACCCAGGCATTGTCATCAAAAATCGCCATGAAGCCAGGCGATATTCGCGACAAAAAGGAGCTGGCGGAAGAGCTCAGGCTGGCGGCTGAGAAAGAAGAGACAAAATTGTCTTCTGAAGCGAAAACCGAAGCACCCCGTCAGACGGAATCTGGCGGGGTGATGAAAATCATGAAGATTGTCGGTTTGATCGCGTTGATTGTCTGCGCGTTAAATCGATTCTTCCATTTTTTCTGAACAGGGGCAGTGAAAGCGCCGTTACGGCGCTTTCGGCTCGTCAATACCCAGATATTCACAGGCGCGACGGCGCACGTCATCGACGCGCTGCATATCATTAGACAGCAGGGCCGCGTCGAAATCGGTAATAATCTCCCCCAGCATTTCGCGCTCATCGCCTAACGCGCGTGACCACTGCTCCTCTAACTGTGCTTTAAACGTCCGGTTAATCAGCATATCGCGGGGATAAATTTTCAGCGCCAGCAGCCGCTCGCGGCTGGCGTCGATTTGCTGCGTCGTCAGTGAGGTGGCATTGTGACTGATGATTCTGGATTCACTCTTGCCGTCTTCCAGCAGCACGTCAACTTCCAGCAGACCATTAATATCGTAGCTAAAACGAATATCAATGGCCTGAATGTGCCCGTTCGGCTTCAGCATGACGTCAAAAGAATCGATCAGGATATTATTTTTCACCTTATGGCTTTCGCCCTGGTATACCCTGACGCAAATAGAGTCCTGCTCAGGGTGCATGGTGGAGTACGTTTCCACTTTTGACACCGGAACGGTGGTATTGCGTTCAATGATGGGCGAGAAGATGCCAGGCACGCCCTGTCGGTTGACCTCTACGCCCAGCGAGTAGGGGCAGATATCCGTGAGGATCACTTCTTCAACGTCTTCATGGCGCAGGCGACAGGCGGCCTGAGTTGCGGCGCCAAGCGCCACGATGGTGCTGGGATCGTAACTTTGATAGGGCAATTTACCGAATAAGCGCACCGCGATGCGTTGCACCAGCGGCATCTGTGACGCGCCGCCGACCAGCACCAGGCTGTCAATTTGCTCCGGTTTGAGTCGGGAGTCGCGCAGCGCCTGCTCAATGGGCGTGCGCAGCCGGTTGAGCAACGGTAGCCACAGGGCTTCCAGCTCATCGTCATAAAACGTGCTTTCCAGAACGCTCTCCTGATAAAGCCAGCTCATGCGCAGCGGGGAGCTGCTGGCGCATTTTGCGGCTTCAACACAGGCATACAGCGCAGCCAGATCGCTATCCGTCAGCGCTGATTTATCGAGGTTCCAGCGTTTCAGCACTTCATCAAGTAACAAATGCGTGAAATCTTCGCCGCCGAGGTAGTTATCGCCAGCGGAGGCGTGAACTTCGATAATCGGCGTAGCGTATTCCAGAACGGTCACATCAAAGGTTCCGCCCCCCAGATCGAAAACCAGCGAACGGCTGTTTTGCTGCGTATGCAGGCCATAAGCCATTGCCGCCGCCGTGGGTTCATTGATCAAACGCACGGCGTTTAACCCCGCAAGCTCAGCGGCAAGTCGTGTATGCTTCCGCTGCTCATCGCTGAAATAAGCCGGAACCGAGATCACGACGTCCTTGATTGGCTGCTGAAGGTAGTCTTCCGCATCTTCTTTCAGCGAGCGTAAAACCAGCGAAGATAATTCCGGCGCATTAAACGACTCTTCACCCAAATGCCAGTGAGTATTACTGCCCATTGCGCGTTTAAATAAGGCAGCGGTTTTATCTGGATGAGATGTTTTACGAGCTGCGGCAGGTTTTCCCACCAGAATTTGTTTATTTTCATCCATACTAATTATGGATGGTGTTAAATATTCACCAAATTTATTAGGTATTAATTGTGCGGCTCCGTCTTGCCAGACGGCGATTAAACTATTAGTGGTGCCGAGATCGATACCAATCGCTAACGTTGCATTATCCATTGCGTTTAATTTATCGGGAAAGAGAGTTTATAGAATAAAGAACACCACCCTCTGGCGTGGTGATCTTTATCAATGTCACGCCTGGCGAAAGTATTCATCCATAATGTTCGTCAACTCCGGGCGCTCGCCGTCATCATTGATGGCGAAATCGAGGAAAAAAGCATCGGCCTGTGGCGTGCGTTTCTGGGCCAGTAAATGAAACGCCAGCGGGTAGTGGCAGGCATAACCGGGTGCGCGAGTCAGAAAACGGACAAAATCAATCAACAAGGGAGAATGGGTATAAAACAGCGCGCGTAACAGTACGGCGGGAAATCCCTCTTCGGTGATCCCTTGCGCCATGATTTTGTTGAGGCCGGCCTCGCTCAGATCGCCTGCGGCAATAATGTCTGCGCAGGCCGCAAGATTGGGATAATTCGCCGCGCAGTTAGCCAATGCGTTCGGCCAGTTGACGCGGGTATAACGTTCGTCATGGCGAGTAAAGTAATCCTCCCAAAGGGATGGCGGTAGTTTTTCGTACTGTATTTTCAGGGGGATGCGGCGCTGAAACTGGGCTTCTTCCAGGCGCTCGCCGTCATAAAATCGCAGGTATTGCTGTCGCGTCTCGTAGCATGTCATCGCCACCGGCTGGCTGATGACCCAGGTCTTCACGGGCCGGCCTTCCAGCGCGGCGGCGGTGGCTTTATGGTGACCATCAAGCAGGACGCAAAGCCAGCTGTCATTCATATACCAGGCCAGCGCGTGGCTCTCTGGCTTATCGCGATAATACCCGGCGCGTTGTGGGTTAAATCGCGATGGGGGCTGGCCTGGCAGTAAAAAACAGGGTTCGCCGGACTGGTAGTGATAGTCCACGTCAGCAATCCACTGCCCTGTGGTAGCGGGATTCGGTTGTTTTTCGTTACCCACCGCCCAGAAAAAATGCCCGTTGCCATCCGTCGGATAAAGTTCGCGTTCTTCCAGCCGGTAATAGCCATCGGCAAAGAGTGAAAACAGCGGCGTCAGGGCGGTAAATGCTTCGTTCAACCCGACTCCTGGCTGATTCCACTCGGCAAGTGAGGATAAAAACTGCGCGGCGCCTTCATCATCATTGCTAAAACCGGCATAAACAAATTCTGCGCAGGTTGGGCACCAGGATTCAGAGAAAAAACGAATCAGCGGCGAGCCATGCCAGGAAAGCGTATGAATACCGGCGTCAGAGTCGGGAGCGTGGATAACGCAGGGACGAAGCAATGCTTTTCCGTTACGTACTGAAAACGTTATATGGGCTACATCGTGCTGTAGCAGGCTGATTTCAGGTCTATTGTTACGCCAAAACATCGCTGTTCATCCCTGGATTCTACTTTGCGCTTTATGCGTAGTATTGCAGCCGTTCCGCCAGCAAATCGACAAATCCCTGGCGATCTACATCCACCATCACCGTCGCATTCGGCTTATTCCCCGTCAGGAAATAATAATCCACCACCGTCATCCCCTGGGTGTATTTCCCCTGGGTTTCCACGCCAACCCAACGCTCAACGGTGGTGAAAATCTCAGGTTTCAGCAGCCAGGCGATGGTGCAAGGGTCGTGCAGCGGCGCGCCGACAAATCCCCATTTTTCGTCTTTGTGGTATTCAAAGAAGAAGTCGAGTAGTTCAGCCACGATCGTCGAAATTGGATTGCCGATGTCGCGGAAACGCTCGATATCGGCGGCGTGAATCTGCGCCTTATGGGTGACGTCCAGCCCGGCCATCACCACCGGAATGCCTGACTGGAAGACAATTTCTGCCGCTTCCGGGTCGACGTAAATATTAAATTCCGCAGCGGGCGTCCAGTTACCCAATCCCATTGCGCCGCCCATGATCACAATGCGGGCGATTTTCGTATGCAGTTCCGGATGGCTATTCAGCAGCAGCGCCACGTTGGTCTGTGGGCCAGTAGAGACGATGGTGACCGGCTGTGAGCTCTCGCGCAGTGTTTTTGCCATCAGCTCAACGGCAGTGCCGCTTTGCGGGGCGAATGACGGCTCGGGCAGCGCCGGGCCGTCGAGGCCGCTTTCGCCGTGAACGTTATCGGCGATAATCAGTTCGCGCATGAGAGGTTTCACCGCGCCGCCCGCCACCGGAATATCCGGGCGTTTGAGCAGTGTCAGCATCCGCAGCACGTTGCGCAGGGTCTTCTCCGGCGTCTGGTTACCGGCGGAAGAGGTGATCGCTTTCACTTCCAGTTCAGGGGAGGCGAGGGCGAGAACGAGGGCGATCGCGTCATCATGACCCGGATCGCAATCAATAATAATGGGCAGTGCCATTGTGGCTCCTTGTAAGCGGTACTTTGTGACAAGGTTAACGCCCGGCTGGATACGTTTCGAGAAGCGAAGCGGTAAAGCGTGAGATAGCGCGCACTCTGACGTGCGCGCCGGGAAGATTAGTGCAGGATTTTCGCAAGGAAGTCTTTTGCGCGATCGGAACTGGGGTTAGCGAAGAACTCCTCTTTTGGCGAATCTTCGACGATTTTACCTTCATCCATAAAGATCACCCGGTTAGCCACTTTACGGGCAAAGCCCATTTCGTGCGTCACCACCATCATAGTCATCCCTTCGTTCGCCAGTTCGACCATCACGTCCAGCACCTCGTTGATCATTTCCGGATCGAGCGCGGAAGTCGGTTCATCGAATAACATGGCAATGGGGTCCATACATAGCGCGCGGGCGATCGCCACGCGCTGCTGCTGGCCGCCGGAAAGCTGCGCCGGGAACTTGTTGGCATGTGCAGACAGGCCAACGCGCTCCAACAGCTTCAGGCCTTTATCGCGGGCGGCGGCCTTATCGCGTTTCAGCACTTTCACCTGCGCCAGCGTCAGGTTTTCGATGATCGACAGGTGGGGAAACAGTTCGAAGTGCTGGAATACCATGCCTACGCGGGAACGCAGTTTCGCCAGATCGGTTTTTTTGTCGTTCACTATAATGCCGTTAACGGTAATTTCGCCTTTTTGCACCGGTTCCAGACCATTGACGGTCTTAATCAGCGTGGATTTACCGGAACCCGATGGCCCGCAGACTACCACCACCTCACCTTTTTTCACTTCTGTTGAACAATCGGTCAGCACCTGAAAGTGACCATACCATTTTGAAACATTTTTCAGGGTAATCATTAAACTGTCCTTTTCTTCAAATAGCTGACCAGCAACGACGCGCTCAGGCTGATAACAAAATAAACGGCGCCGGCGAACAGAATCATTTCGACCTGAGTACCGTCACGCTCGCCGATAGTCGACGCGGTGCGGAAGAAGTCCGCCAGGCTGAGTACATAAACTAAAGAGGTGTCCTGAAATAGCACGATGCCCTGCGTAAGCAACAGCGGCACCATCGCCCGAAACGCCTGCGGCAGAATAATGAGCTTCATCGACTGCCAGTGGGTCATCCCCAGCGCCAGCGCGGCGCTGGACTGCCCGCGGGAAATACTTTGAATACCGGCGCGAATAATCTCGGAATAGTAGGCCGCTTCAAACATAGAGAATGCCACCATCGCGGAGATCAGGCGGATATCGGTTTTCGGCGATAGTCCCAGCACGTTTTGCAGAAAGCCGGGTACAATCAGATAGAACCACAGCAGCACCATCACCAACGGGATGGAACGGAAAACGTTAACATACGCTTTAGCAAACCAGGCGATAGGGGCAAAGCTTGAGAGGCGCATGACGGCCAGAATGGTTCCCCAGACTATCCCCACGATAACGGCGGTGACGGTGATCTTCAGCGTGATGACCAACCCGGCCAGCAGGTAAGGCAGTGAGGGGATAATCGAACTCCAGTCAAATTCGTACATTATTTGCTCCCCACGTTGCCCGGCAGGCGGACTTTGCGTTCAACCAGGCTCATGACCAGCATGATAACGGCGTTAATCAGCACATAGGCCAGCGTAATGGCGGTGAAGGATTCCCAGGCGTGCGCCGAGTAATCCAACAGTTTGCCTGCCTGCGCCGCCATATCCACCAGGCCGATGGTTGAGGCAATAGCCGAGTTTTTCACCAGGTTCATCATCTCTGACGTCATTGGCGGCACGATAACGCGATAGGCATTCGGCAGCAGGACATAGCGATAAGCCTGCGGCAGCGTTAGCCCCATCGCCAACGCCGCGTTCTTCTGCCCGCGAGGCAGAGACTGAATCGCGGCGCGCACCTGTTCGCAAACGCGGGCGGCGGTAAACAGTCCCAGACAGATCATTGAGGAGAGGAAAAACTGAATATTGGGATCGAGTTCCGCCTTAAACCACATGCCAAGATCTTCCGGCAACAGTTCAGGCACCACCAGGTACCAGGTGAAGAATTGCACGATCAGCGGCACATTACGGAACAGTTCTACGTACAACGTGCCCAGTCCGGAGAGGAAACGGTTGGGAACGGTACGTAAAATGCCGAAAATAGATCCTACCAGGAAAGCGATAATCCAGGCGGTAATCGAAAGGGCGACGGTGACCTGAAAACCACTCCATAGCCAGCCGAGATAGGTGGTATTGCCGAAGGGGGCTTCCTGTAAAAAAATACCCCAGTTCCAGTCTATTGACATACATCTACTCCGAAAAAAAAGGGTAGCAGCGCTACCCTCGAAGATTGTTGCCCGGCGATTTGCGGCTTCAGGCCCGATGGGGAACGACCATCAGGCTTATAGTCTGTCCGTGCTGAGCGACAATCGAGAGGACAGGAGTCCCGTCCCATTTAGTTTTAGTTAGTTAAGCGCTTTATCATTCGGTGCTTTGAACAGGGCTTTCATCTCGTCAGACAACTCGAAATTCATGTTCAGGTTTTTCGGTGGGATCGGATTTTTAAACCACTTATCAAACCACTTTTCCGCTTCGCCGGAGGTTTGCGCCTGGGCGATGGTATCGTCCATCAGCTTTTTAAACTCAGGGTCGTTTTTACGCAGCATACAGCCGTAGGCTTCCTGGGACTGCGGTTTACCGACAATCTCCCAGTTATCCGGTTTCTTGGCTTTGGCGCGCTCGCCGGCCAGCAGCGCGTCATCCATCATAAAGGCGACGGCGCGACCGCTTTCCAGGGTGCGGAACGAGTCACCGTGGTCTTTCGCGCTAATAATACGCATCCCCATCTTTTGCTCTTCGTTAAGCTTATGCAGCAGAATTTCAGAGGTCGTCCCGGAGGTGACGACGACCGCTTTGCCTTTCAGATCCGGGAAATCTTTAATATCGCCGCCTTTTTTAGTCAGCAGTCGCGTCCCGACGACGAAAATCGTATCGGAGAAGGCGGCCTGTTTCTGGCGCTCAAGGTTGTTAGTCGTTGAACCACATTCAAAATCGAAGGTTCCGTTTTGCAACAGCGGAATACGGTTTTGCGAGGTGATCGGGATCAGCTTCACCTGCAGATCGGGCTTGTTAAGTTTCTTTTTTACCGCTTCCACAATGGCGTTGGAGTAGTCCTGGGAATAGCCGACCACTTTCTGCTGGTTGTCGTAATAAGAAAAGGGCACAGAAGATTCGCGATGCCCGACGACGATCACGCCATTTTTAGCGATCTTGTCCAGGGTGCTACCAGCGGCAGGCGCGCCATCTTCTGCGTGCGCAAGGCCCGCAGACAGTCCCATGACCAGCATTGCTGTGGTTAGCTTACGTAATTGCATATCCAACTCCTTTATCATCTGCGCCGTCGACGCATTGATAGCTATTGTGATGTTGTTATTGCCTGCAACTTGCGCGTGCAGTGTTATGTGTGTTTGTTAACATTTAGTGTGGCTTGTTGTAAATATTTTGCTGCGATATTGTTTATTTTTGCGAAGTGCGCCGCACCGTTCAGAGGCAAAAATCCTACATTGCACCGTTCAGGTGCTACCGATGATCGATTTTGGTGCGACCAGGTTGCACAAGCAGCCAGAACAGGTTTGCCATGTTTAACAAAGCAATAGACGTGCCAGAATGGGGGAAAAAGGAGGATTTTCAGGCCGGATAAATGAAGCGCTATCCGGCCTGGGGAGAGATTATTTCCGTCGTTGTCGCAGACTCATCACTACCGCGCCAAAAGCAAACAGCGCGGTCAGTACCCATAGCGGCCAGTTGCCGGTACGGGCATAGGGAGTTAACCCCGTGGTTGGCGTGACGTGGGTGGTCAGTACCTGGCGTGTGAACTGCGGGATCATCGCCTGAATTTCGCCCTGCGGGCCAATCACCGCCGTAATACCGTTATTAGTACTGCGCAGCAACGGACGCGCCAGCTCCAGCGAACGCATCCGCGCCATCTGGAGATGTTGCCACGGGCCAATGGACTTACCAAACCAGGCGTCGTTAGAAATCGTCAGCAGGTAGTCGGTGTCCGGGCGGAAGTTATCTCGCACCTGCTCGCCAAGAATAATTTCATAACAGATTGCCGCCGTCAGCTTATAGTCGTGCGCATGTAACTGCGGCTGGATATAAGGGCCGCGGCTAAAGGAGGACATGGGCAGATCGAAGAACGGCG
Organism: Salmonella sp. SAL00670; assembly: GCF_046552235.1. Classification (NCBI taxonomy): domain Bacteria; kingdom Pseudomonadati; phylum Pseudomonadota; class Gammaproteobacteria; order Enterobacterales; family Enterobacteriaceae; genus Salmonella; species Salmonella sp. SAL00670. Next base: position 88,248 of record NZ_JBGDUO010000003.1, on the reverse strand, counting down.
CCAGCGGACGCAGGATAGACTCCAGCGGAACGAACTCGCCAAAGGGTACAAGGTGATTTTTATTGTAGCGATTGGGCGAGTCATAACTGTATGGATTATCCTTGCCCAACGTAATAATCGTATTGTAGGTGTCGTATCGATTCTGTTTATTGAGACGCGCATCGACAATACCGGTGATCAGCGTGCTATTTTTTTCGCGTAACATCTCGTCCAGCGAACGAAGGAAAGGCTGCTGATTGATTTCGAGATCCGGAATCGCCGACTCAGGCCAGATAATAATCTGTGATTTGCCTAACTCTGGGCGAGTTTCGTTGAGATAAATTTTTAGCGTATTCAGTAGCTGGTTTTCGTCCCACTTCAGCGACTGCGGAATATCGCCCTGCACCAGCGATACCTGGGTCGCTTTGGCCGGTTCCAGCGTAAACCACTGGATATAACGTAGCGGAAAGGGCAAAGCAAACAGAATCACGGCGACAGCCAGCGGACGCCAGTTCCGCGTCGCCAGTGCCAGCGCTAACAGGCCGCTGACCATCATCAGCAGGAAGTTGATCGCTTCGACGCCCATTACCGGCGCCAGGCCTTTTAGCGGGCCATCGACCTGACTATAGCCAAATTGCAGCCAGGGGAAGCCGGTCAGCACCCAGCCGCGTAAAAATTCGGTGATTTGCCATATTGCAGGCGCGGCGATAGCGACGCGCAGCCAGTTGGTTTTTGGCCACAGGCGCGACAAAATCCCGGCAAACAGTCCGGTATACAGCGAGAGATAAGCTGCAAGCAGCACCACCAGAAAAACGTTAACCGGGCCCGGCATGCCGCCAAACTGCGCGATACTGACATAAACCCAGTTAATCCCGCTGCCGAAAAGTCCGAGTCCCCAGCAATAGCCGATGGCGGCAGACTGGAGCGGGCGGCGATTAAACGTTAAGGCCTGCAGCCCGATAAGCGACACTATCGCTGCGGGCCAGACGTCATACGGAGAGAAAGCCAGTGTTCCGCAGGCGCCGAATAATAACGCCAGCAGCAGGCGAATACGCTGGCGTTCAATTAACGAGGCAAATGCCATTTTTAGTCCACTATTGCTGTTATTCGTCCAGTTTTGGCTGGGGCGAGTCATCCGGGATCCTGACATGCACCTGAATAATACGACGACTATCGGCCATCGCCACTTTGAACTGGTAACCATCAATGTCAATGGTTTCGCCGCGGGCCGGTAAATGGCCGAACGCCTGCATCACCAGCCCGCCGATGGTATCGACTTCTTCATCGCTGAAGTGGGTGCCGAAAGCGTCATTGAAGTCTTCAATCGACGCCAGCGCGCGAATCGTCCAGGTATGGCGGCTAAGCTGACGGAAGTCGATATCGTCTTCTTCGTCATACTCATCTTCAATTTCACCGACAATCAGTTCGAGGATGTCTTCGATAGTCACAAGGCCGGAAACGCCGCCAAACTCATCGATAACGATGGCCATATGGTAGCGCTGGGAGCGGAATTCCTTGAGCATACGGTCAACCCGTTTGCTTTCCGGTACGACAACCGCGGTGCGTAACACTTTGTCCATGCTGAAGGCTTCGGCATCGCTGCGCATAAACGGCAGCAAATCTTTGGCCATCAGAATCCCTTCAATGTGATCTTTATCTTCGCTGATCACCGGAAAACGCGAGTGGGCGGACTCGATGATAACATCGAGACATTCGTCCAGCGTCTGGTTGCGTTTCAGGGTAATCATCTGGGAGCGCGGGATCATAATATCGCGAACGCGCTGGTCGGCGATGTCCATTACGCCTTCGAGCATATCGCGCGTATCTTCATCGATAAGCTCGTTCTGCCCGGAATCACGGATCAGCGCCAGCAACTCATCACGGTTTTTAGGTTCACCGTGGAAAAGCTGGCTGAGTAGCAGGGAAAAAAATCCCTTTTTACTGTTTACTGTGTCACTACTGTGTGAATTGTCGTCGCTCATGGCGTCGTATGGGTTCTCATGTTAGTTAATACAAAGCTCGTCATGCGTATACTCAGCTGTGACGGCATGTTTTGCCTGATGACGCTACGCTTATCAGGGCTACAAAAGGCATGAATGTAGGCCGGATAAGGCGCAAGCGCCGCCATCCGGCAAGCTACTATTCTGCAATCTTCTCGGCAATGTACGGATCCTCATAGCCCATAGCAAGCATAATCTCCGTTTCGAGAGACTCCATCTCTTCCGCTTCGTCATCGTCGATATGATCGTAACCCAGCAAATGCAGGCTACCGTGCACGACCATGTGCGCCCAGTGCGCCTCCAGCGGCTTGCTCTGTTCTTGCGCTTCCTGCTCCACGACCTGACGGCAAATAATCAGATCGCCCAGTAGCGGCATTTCAATGCCGGGGGGCGCTTCAAACGGGAAGGAGAGAACATTAGTGGGTTTATCTTTCCCGCGGTACGTCAAATTAAGGTCGTGGCTTTCGGCCTCATCCACCAGACGGATTGTGACTTCCGCCTCTTCCTGAAACTGCGGAATAACGCCGTCCAGCCAGCGTTGAAACTGAGCTTCATCCGGCAGGCCCGCGTGGTTTTCACAGGCCAACTGTAAATCGAGGATCACCTGGCTCATTTCTGTTCCTGCTCCTGGGCTTCACGCTTACGCTCTGCCGCCAATGCCGCTTTGCGTTTTTGTTCGGCCTCTTCCCAGGCTTCATAGGCGTTAACAATGCGGGCAACGACCGGATGGCGCACCACGTCTTCGCTGTGGAAGAAGTTAAAGCTGATTTCATCGACTTCCGCCAGCACTTCAATGGCATGACGCAAGCCGGATTTGGTGTTGCGTGGCAGGTCAATCTGCGTCACGTCGCCGGTGATCACCGCTTTCGAGTTAAAGCCGATACGCGTCAGGAACATCTTCATCTGTTCGATAGTGGTGTTCTGGCTTTCATCCAGAATGATAAAGGCGTCGTTTAACGTGCGTCCGCGCATATAGGCCAGCGGTGCGACTTCAATCACATTGCGTTCAATCAGCTTCTCGACTTTTTCAAAGCCGAGCATTTCGAACAGCGCGTCATACAGCGGACGCAGGTACGGGTCCACCTTCTGACTTAAATCGCCTGGCAGAAAGCCGAGTTTTTCGCCCGCTTCCACCGCCGGACGGGTCAGTAGAATACGGCGAATCTCCTGGCGCTCCAGGGCGTCTACCGCAGCGGCGACCGCAAGATAAGTTTTACCGGTACCCGCCGGGCCGACGCCAAAGGTAATATCATGATCGAGAATATTGGCGATGTACTGCGCCTGGTTCGGGGTACGCGGTTTAATCACGCCGCGCTTGGTTTTGATATTGATCGCTTTGCCATAGTCAGGCACGCTTTCCGCGCTCTGTTCCAGCACCCGCGCTTCTTTGATCGCCAGATGAATTTGTTCCGGTTCGATATCCTGAGTCTGGCCGCGCATCGGTGCGGTATCGACATACAGACTTCGCAAAATATCTGTCGCCGCGGTCACGCAAATCGGACGACCGGTCAGTTTAAAGTGATTGTCACGGCGGTTGATTTCAATACCGAGACGACGTTCGAGCTGTTTAATATTGTCATCAAACGGCCCGCAAAGGCTTAACAGACGGGCGTTGTCTGCAGGCTCAAGGGTAATTTCGCGAGTGTCTATATTCAAACTGTTCCTCTTGTGTCTGTATCGCCGGACGCTGAACATTTACCGGCATCTAAGGAAATTATTCACGCCATAGGGAAAAGGCGCAAGCATTGCAATGAAGATGGGGATGAAGAGAGAAAATTGCAAGGCCCGTCGGGCGACAGGCCATGACCAGGAAGCCCGACAGGCGTAGCGCCATCGGGCATTATTGCCTTTCCTGCAGGATTAAGGCTGGTAGAATCCTACGCCCAGCTCATTTTCTTTACGGGTACGGGCAATGACGGACTCCGGCGTTTCGGCGACGCGCAGCCCCATTTCATCTTCGGTACGCACCACTTTTCCGCGCAGGGAGTTCGGATAGACGTCAGTAATTTCCACATCGACAAACTTACCAATCATCTCCGGCGTGCCTTCAAAGTTCACCACCCGATTGTTTTCGGTACGGCCAGACAGTTCCATAATGTTTTTACGCGACGTGCCTTCCACCAGAATGCGCTGTGTCGTGCCGAGCATACGGCGGCTCCATGCCATCGCCTGCTGATTGATACGCTCTTGCAGAATATACAGACGCTGCTTTTTCTCTTCTTCCGGTACGTCATCAACCATATCGGCAGCCGGCGTTCCCGGACGCGCAGAGAAGATAAAGCTGTAGCTCATATCAAAGTTGACGTCGGCGATAAGCTTCATGGTTTTTTCGAAATCATCGGTAGTTTCGCCTGGGAAACCGACGATAAAGTCAGAGCTTATCTGAATGTCCGGCCGCGCCGCGCGCAGTTTACGGATGATTGCTTTATATTCCAGCGCAGTGTGTGTGCGCCCCATCAGATTCAACACGCGATCGGAACCGCTCTGTACCGGCAGATGCAGGAAACTGACCAGTTCCGGCGTATCGCGGTACACCTCGATAATATCGTCGGTGAACTCAATCGGATGGCTGGTGGTAAAGCGAATACGGTCAATGCCGTCGATGGCGGCAACCAGACGCAGCAGATCGGCAAAGGTGCCGGTGGTGCCGTCGTAGTTTTCTCCGCGCCAGGCGTTAACGTTCTGGCCCAGCAGGTTGACCTCACGCACGCCCTGCGCCGCTAACTGGGCGATTTCGAACAGGATATCGTCTGAGGGACGGCTGACTTCTTCACCGCGGGTATACGGTACCACGCAGTAAGTACAATATTTATTGCAGCCTTCCATGATAGAAACGAAAGCGGTCGGGCCTTCGGCGCGCGGTTCCGGCAAACGGTCGAACTTCTCGATTTCCGGGAAGCTGATATCGACCACCGGGCTGCGGTCGCCACGCACGGAGTTAATCATCTCCGGTAGGCGGTGTAAGGTTTGCGGGCCAAAAATAATGTCGACGTAATGGGCGCGTTGACGAATGTGCTCGCCTTCCTGGGAAGCCACGCAGCCGCCGACGCCGATAATCAGATCGGGATTTTTCTCTTTTAACAGTCTCCAGCGACCTAATTGATGGAAGACTTTTTCCTGAGCCTTCTCGCGGATTGAGCAGGTATTCAACAGCAGCACATCCGCCTCTTCCGCCACGTCGGTCAGTTGATAGCCGTGGGTGGCGTCCAGCAGATCGGCCATCTTCGATGAATCGTACTCGTTCATCTGACAGCCCCAGGTTTTAATATGGAGTTTTTTAGTCATCGACTTGCTCTTGCGAAATAGTGGCTGAAAAGCAGGGCGCATAGTGTAATGCTTTGGCGCGGTTGTGACCAGTATGACTGACGTCAGTCCTAATGGGTAAAAAATCCTGTAAACTTGTCTAAAACGTAACAGGATGAATGACCATGACAAATCAACCAACGGAAATTGCCATTGTCGGCGGGGGAATGGTCGGCGGCGCGCTGGCGCTGGGTCTGGCGCAGCAAGGGTTTACGGTGATGGTAATAGAACATGCCGCGCCTGCACCGTTTGTGGCTGACAGCCAGCCTGACGTGCGGATTTCGGCCATTAGCGCGGCATCCGTGGCGCTGCTCAAGGGGCTGGGCGTTTGGGAGGCGGTGCAGGGGATGCGTAGCCATCCTTATCGGCGACTGGAGACCTGGGAGTGGGAAAACGCCCATGTGGTGTTCGACGCCGCTGAACTCAAGCTGCCGCTGTTAGGCTATATGGTAGAGAACAACGTCCTGCAACAGGCGCTGTGGCAGGCGCTGGAAGCGCACCCCGGCGTGACGCTGCGCGTTCCGGCTTCACTGGCGGCATTGCACCGCCGCCACGATGGTTATGCGCTGGAACTGGCCGACGGCGAATGGGTAACGCCGAAGTTAGTGATTGGCGCCGACGGCGCGAATTCGCAGGTTCGGCAAATGGCGGGAATTGGCATTCATGCCTGGCAATATGCGCAGTCGTGTATGCTTATCACCGTCAAGTGTGAAAATGCGCCAGGCGACAGCACCTGGCAGCAGTTTACGCCAACGGGGCCGCGCGCCTTTTTGCCGCTGTTCGATGATTGGGCGTCGCTGGTGTGGTATGACGCTCCGGCACGTATTCGCCAGTTGCAGGGTTTATCGATGACGCAATTGCAGGTGGAAATTAACCAGCACTTTCCGGCGCGTCTGGGGGCGGTGATGCCTGTCGCGGCGGGCGCGTTTCCGCTAACCCGTCGTCACGCGTTGCAGTATGCGCAACCGGGGCTGGCGCAGGTAGGCGACGCGGCGCATACCATTCATCCGCTGGCCGGGCAGGGCGTCAACCTGGGGTATCGGGATGTTGATGCGTTGATTGATGTGCTGGCGAGTGCCCGTAGCTATGGCGAGTCCTGGGCCAGCCATTCGGTGTTGAAACGCTATCAGACGCGGCGCATGGCAGATAATTTTATGATGCAAAGTGGAATGGATCTGTTTTATGCCGGGTTCAGCAATGAACTGCCGCCGCTGCGTATTTTACGCAATATGGGGCTGATGGCGGCGCAGCGCGCAGGCGTGCTAAAACGTCAGGCGCTTAAGTATGCGTTGGGGTTGTAACCCGTTGAATGCCTTACCCGGTTTGTAAAAACGCTCAATTGCAGGTCGGGTAAGCGTATTGACATCTTACTTTACTGCAAATAAAGCACATAAACCTAATTTCCCTTTAAAATCAATTTCATACCAAGGTGATGCCATTTCAATTGTGCATACGTTGTATTGGCAACGTACTACTTTATGTAGCATCAGTAATGTGGAACTCATTGATTTTACAAGAATCGCCAGGGTGATTAATGCGGCGATAATCCGATACCACGTCAGTGTTGCATGTTGGACATCAAACCACAGAATATAAAAAGTGATGATGTGAAGAATGACTTTGCTGGACAGGGCGCGAATATAGAATCCACGCAGCGCCGTTTTCGAGGAAAACGCGACATTAATCAGCGCGCTTTGTTTTTCTTGCACAGGGATCCCTGGCAGATACACTATCCATTCCGCACTATTCTGGCGCAACATGACGGCCTTTTTCTGGTGCAGTATATGTAGCCTCATTGACACTGCCACGGGGTAAACCAGACCCAAAATAATCAACCAGGCGGCGCTGGCCGTGATATCAATGAAGGTGAAAGCGCAGAGCAAGACGACCATAAAAAATGTTAATGGCCGCAAAAAGAGATACCAACAAAACTGGTAATTCATTGTGAGGTTACCGAACGATCCCTGTAAGGCTTTATCATAGCGTTTTACTGATAGCAGGGCATTAAGGGGGAAACCTCTTTCGGAATTTATAAACGCAGAAAAGCAAAAAGCTCGCCGAAGCGAGCTTTTTAAAGGTGGCTGGGGTACGAGGATTCGAACCTCGGAATGCCGGAATCAGAATCCGGTGCCTTACCGCTTGGCGATACCCCAATTGTCGTACTTCTTGCGCTCGTTAGCAGAGCGTCTTTAAAACTGGCTGGGGTACGAGGATTCGAACCTCGGAATGCCGGAATCAGAATCCGGTGCCTTACCGCTTGGCGATACCCCAACAAATTATTTTCGAACCGGTCGAATATCTCGACGCGTTCTGAATATGGTGGCTACGACGGGATTCGAACCTGTGACCCCATCATTATGAGTGATGTGCTCTAACCAACTGAGCTACGTAGCCAGATGATTTCTTCGATGGCTGGGGTACCTGGATTCGAACCAGGGAATGCCGGTATCAAAAACCGGTGCCTTACCGCTTGGCGATACCCCAATACCGTCGCGGTGAACCGCAAACTCGAAGAAATATGGCTGGGGTACCTGGATTCGAACCAGGGAATGCCGGTATCAAAAACCGGTGCCTTACCGCTTGGCGATACCCCATCCGTACAACGCTTATCGGTGAATGGTGCGGGAGGCGAGACTTGAACTCGCACACCTTGCGGCGCCAGAACCTAAATCTGGTGCGTCTACCAATTTCGCCACTCCCGCAAAAAAGATGGTGGCTACGACGGGATTCGAACCTGTGACCCCATCATTATGAGTGATGTGCTCTAACCAACTGAGCTACGTAGCCATCTTTTTTCGCGTTACCTTATCGGCGTTGCGGGGCGCATTATGCGTATTGAGCCTTGAAGCGTCAACCTCTTTTTCATCGAAAAACGTCGGAAAGTGTCTGTTTGGTTAGGTTGCGAACAGCGTGGCGCAATATTCGGCAATTATTGGTTATTAATCGTTTTTCCGAAAGTGGTTTGCTATAAAAAAAGAGCCCCTAAGGGCTCTTTCGTCATCGTTAATTTACTGGTACGCCGACTGATGCACGCCGACCGCGCGGCCTGACGGGTCATCCATCGTTTTGAATGCTTCATCCCACTCAATGGCTTTGGCGGAAGAACAGGCCACGGACGGGCCGCCGGGTACGCATTCCGCCGCGCTCGGCACCGGGAACAATTCTTCAAAAATTTCCCGGTACAAGTACGCCTCTTTAGACGACGGCGTGTTGTATGGAAAGCGGAAGCGGGCGGTTTCCAGTTGTTGATCGGAAATCTGTTTCGCCGCCACTTCTTTCAGCGTATCGATCCAGCTGTAGCCTACGCCGTCAGAGAACTGCTCTTTCTGACGCCACGCGACGCTTGCTGGCAGATAAGACTCGAAGCACTCGCGCAGCACGTGTTTTTCCATCTTGCCGTTGCCGCACATTTTATCCTGTGGGTTGATACGCATCGCCACGTCGAGGAATTTTTTATCCAGGAACGGTACGCGCGCTTCCACGCCCCAGGCGGACATCGCTTTGTTGGCGCGGGCGCAGTCATACATATGCAGCGCCTGTAGCTTACGGACCGTCTCTTCATGTAACTCTTTGGCGTTCGGCGCTTTATGGAAGTACAGGTAGCCGCCAAACACCTCATCGGAACCTTCGCCGGAGAGCACCATTTTGATGCCCATCGCTTTGATCTTACGCGACATCAGATACATCGGCGTTGAGGCGCGGATAGTGGTCACGTCATAGGTTTCAATGTGATAGATAACATCACGAATGGCATCAAGGCCTTCCTGCACGGTGAAGTGAATTTCATGGTGCACGGTGCCGAGGTGGTTAGCCACTTCCTGGGCCGCCTTCAGGTCAGGCGAACCTTCCAGACCGACCGCAAAAGAGTGCAACTGTGGCCACCAGGCTTCGGAGCGCTCCTGATCTTCGACGCGACGGGCGGCGAATTTTTTGGTGATTGCCGAAATAACCGACGAGTCCAGACCGCCGGAGAGCAGCACGCCATAGGGCACGTCGGACATCAGGTGGCTTTTCACGGATTCTTCCAGCGCCTGGCGCAGCGCGTTTTTGTCGGTGACGTTGTCTTTTACCGCATCGTAATCGAACCAGTCGCGCTGATAGTACTGACGAATTTCGCCGTCTTTGCTCCACAGGTAGCTGCCCGCCGGGAACTCTTTAATGGTGCGGCAGACCGGGGTCAGCGCTTTCATTTCTGACGCTACGTAGAAGTTGCCGAATTCGTCATAGCCCATGTAGAGCGGAATAATACCGATATGGTCACGACCAATCAGATAAGCGTCTTTTTCGCTGTCATACAGGGCGAAGGCGAACATCCCCTGTAAATCGTCAAGGAAATCCGGCCCTTTTTCCTGATATAGCGCGAGAATAACTTCGCAGTCGGAGCCTGTCTGGAACGCGTAACGATCGCCATACTCCGCGCGTAACGTTTGATGGTTATAAATTTCACCGTTCACCGCCAGCACGTGGGTTTTTCTGGCGTTATACAGGGGCTGGGCGCCGGCGTTAACATCAACAATCGACAAACGTTCATGTGCGAGAATCGCGTTATCGCAAGCGTAGATGCCGGACCAGTCCGGGCCGCGATGGCGCATCAGGCGTGACAGTTCAAGGGCTTTTTTACGCAGTTCCGCTGCATCTGTTTTGATATCGAATACGCCGAAAATAGAACACATAGCCTTCTCCGTTAATCTGTTGCGTCGTACTTTTTGTGTTTGCTTGACTAAAAAATGCCGCAAAGGCGTGGAAGGCGCAAGGGGATTACGGTCTGAAAAATGAAAAATGCAATCGTCATTGTTGATTAGTGAAAAATGATTACGTATTGCGCGGATTTATTGATGGATCTTCAGTTTTATCGTGGTTTAATTGAATTATGTTTTTCCTGATGACGTTTCGCTTATCAGGCCTACAATGTTGTTCGAACCGTAGGCCTGAAAGCTGCGCGTCATCGGGCAGGGGGCAGGTTTAGATAACGTCTATCTCGGCGACGGAAGGGTAAATCCAGCTTGGGCGGAACGGCATACTGTCAATATCATTGATTGTTGATACGCCTGAAAGCACCAGAATGGTCTCCAGACCGGCCTGGAACCCCGCCAGAATGTCGGTGCGCAGGTTGTCGCCGACGATAACGGTCTCTTCCGAGTGCGCCTGCATTTTGTTTAACGCCGCGCGGATGATCCACGGGCTGGGTTTGCCGACATAAAACGGCTTCCGGCCGGAAATTTTTTCAATGCCTGCGCACAGCGCGCCGCAGGCCGGATAAAAGCCGCGACCGTGAGTATCCGGGTTGGTAGCGATAAAGCGCGCGCCATTGGCGACGAAAAATGCTGCTTTATGCATCATGTCCCAGTTGTAGGAGCGGGTTTCTCCAACGATGACAAAATCAGGGTTCACATCGGTAATGGTAAAACCCGCTTTATAGAGCTCGTGAATGAGCGCGCCTTCGCCCACGACATACGCTTTCTTACCTTCCTGACGGCGCAGAAAATCGGCTGTCGCCATTGCTGAAGTATAAAACACGCTGTCCGGCACGTTAACGCCAGCGGTAGCAAAACGGTTCGCCAGATCCTGGCCGGTTTGCGACGGGTAATTGGTCAGCAGCACCAGCGGCAAACCTTTTTCCAGAATCCCCGTCAGAAATTCCGCCGCACCGGGTACGGCTACGTTGTCGTGCATCAGCACGCCGTCGATATCGCAGATTACATTCTTGATGGTCATGAACTACCCAGGGAATTTGTGAATAATCCGATACTATAAGAGCGCATCAACTTTCCAGCAAACGTTGCAGCAATGTTCCGTTGAGCATGGCGCGTTTAACTAAGGCAAATGCGCCGATAGCAGAACGGTGATCCAGCGTGGAGCGTACCACCGGCAAATTTTTGCGAAATGCCTTTAACGCCTGCGTATTGATACAGCTTTCGATAGCGGGCAACAGGACTTTATCGGCTTCAATGATCTCGCCGGCAATGACGATTTTTTGCGGATTAAACAGGTTGATAGCAATGGCGATCGTTTTGCCCAAATGGCGACCAACATGCTCAATGACTTCCGAGGCCAGGCTGTCGCCCCGGTTTGCCGCCTTACAGATGGTTTTAATCGTGCAGTCGTCAAGCGGAACACGGCTTTGATACCCTTGTTTAAGCAAATTCAGCACCCGTTGTTCAATCGCCGCATTGGCGGCAATGGTTTCCAGACAGCCGAAATTACCGCAGTGGCAGCGCTCGCCCAACGGCTCCACCTGAATATGCCCAATTTCGCCGACGTTGCCGTTACGGCCAATGAAGATGCGTCCGTTGGAGATAATCCCGGCGCCAGTACCACGATGAACGCGCACCAGAATCGAGTCCTCGCAATCCTGACTGGCGCCGAAGTAGTGTTCCGCCAGCGCCAGGCTACGGATATCGTGTCCCACGAAACAGGTAACGTGAAACCGTTTTTCCAGCGCTTCGACCAGTCCCCAGTTTTCAACCTGAATGTGCGGCATGTAACGAATCACGCCGCTTTCCGGATCGACAAGCCCTGGCAGGATCACCGAGATAGCGATCAATTCACGAATTTTACGCTGACAGCTATCAATAAAGACGGCGATGGTGTTGAGCAGCGCATGTTCCAGCGTCTCCTGGGTGCGCTCCGGTAGCGGATAATGCTCCTCAGCGACCACTTTACTGCTCAGATCGTAGAGCGTTAAAGTGGTGTCATGACGCCCCAGGCGAACGCCAATGGCATGGAAGTTGCGGGTTTCCGTGACGATAGAGATAGCGCGGCGGCCTCCGGTAGAGGCCTGCTGATCGACTTCTTTGATCAGCCCGCGTTCAATGAGTTGACGCGTAATTTTCGTTACGCTGGCGGGGGCAAGCTGGCTTTGCTCGGCAATTTGTATGCGCGAGATAGGACCATGCTGGTCAATCAGGCGGTAAACGGCCGCGCTGTTAAGCTGTTTTACGAGATCAACGTTACCTATCTGAGCTTGTCCGCCTGGTGTCATATTCTCACTTACTCAAGTCAACGACCTCGTCACCATTAACGATGGTCTTGATAATTTTAAAATCGTGGGTGAACGCGGTCAGGTTGGCGACTTTACCCGGCGCAATGCTACCGAGATGTTTATCAACGCCGATAGCGCGTGCCGGATAGAGCGTTGCCATGCGCAGCACTTCATCCAGCGCGATGCCGCAATGCGCGACCAGGTTGCGTACGCCTTCAATCATGGTTAAGGACGAACCGCTCAACGTACCGTTTTCATCCACACACAGTCCATTGCGGTAGTATATTGTTTTACCTGCGAAAATGAACTGCTCAATATTGGCCCCCGCCGGTGCGGTGGCGTCTGTCACCAGACAAAGTTTGTCGCCTTTCAGGCGTTTGGCATTGCGAATGTTGGCGTAGTCGACATGCAGACCATCGGCGATAACGCCGCAATAAATATCCGCTTCGTCCAGAACAGCGCCAGCAAGGCCCGGCTCACGCCCTGTAATGTACGGCATCGCGTTAAACAGGTGAGTCGCAAAGGTAATCCCGGCGCGGAAGCCCGCTTTCGCCTCTTTTAACGTCGCGTTGGAGTGACCTGCGGAAACCACAATGCCCGCATTCGCCAGTTTAGCGATTACGTCGGCAGGCACCATTTCCGGCGCGAGTGTAACTTTGGTGATGACGTCGGCATTATCGCACAAGAAATCAACCAGCGCAGCGTCTGGTTTACGCACGAAATCAGGATTATGGGTGCCTTTTTTTACCAGATTAAGCCAGGGCCCTTCCAGGTGGAGACCCAGCGCCTGGTGCGGATGTTTTTCCAGGTATTCGCGCATGACGCGAATGCCCTGTTTCATCAATTCATCGCTGGTAGTGATAAGCGTTGGCAGAAAGTTAGTACAGCCCGATTTTTCATTGGCTTTCTGCATAATTTCCAGCGTTTCAACGCTGACGGCTTCTGCGGTATCGTTAAACTGCACGCCGCCGCAGCCGTTTAGCTGCACATCAATAAAACCGGGGGAGAGAATGGCCCCATTCAATGAGCGTTGTTCTATTCCCGGCGGCAGTTCGGCCATCGGACAAACGCGGTCAATCAGGCCATTAGCGACAACAAGCGCATGGTCATCAAGAATTTCGTGACCGGTAAAGATCCGGCCCTGGGTTAAAGCATACATTCCGACCCCCGATATCAAAAATTTACCGCCCCGCATTGACTGGCGGGGCGGAGACAACATTACAGACCTTTAATATTCTCTGCTTCTAATTCATTGAAATATTTCAATGTTTTAACTTTAAGTTCCATTGTGGAAGGCTCATCGCATACCACAACCGCTTTCGGATGGAGTTGCAGGCAGCTAATGGTCCACATGTGGTTGACGTTGCCTTCAACCGCCGCCTGCAGCGCCTGGGCTTTCTGATGGCCCAGCACCAGAATCATCACTTCTTCCGCATCCAGCAGCGTACCCACGCCTACCGTCAGCGCGTATTTCGGCACCTGGTTTACGTCACCGTCAAAGAAGCGGGAGTTCGCTACGCGAGTATCATGGGTTAACGTTTTGATACGGGTACGGGAAGCCAGGGAAGACGCCGGTTCGTTAAAGGCGATGTGACCGTCGTTGCCGACGCCGCCCATAAACAGATGGATTTTACCGTAAGAACGAATTTTTTCTTCATATTGACGGCATTCCGCATCGATATCCGGTGCGTTACCGTTGAGAAGATTGATGTTTTCTGCTGGAATATCAACGTGATCGAAAAAGTTACGATGCATAAAGCTGTGGTAGCTTTCCGGGTGCTCTTTCGGCAGGCCAACATATTCGTCCATATTAAAGGTGACCACATGCTTAAAGCTGACCTCGCCCGCTTTGTGCATCTCAACCAGCGCTTTGTACGCCGTTAGCGGCGTGCCGCCGGTAGGCAGTCCAAGGACAAACGGACGATCGGCGGTCGGTTTGAACGCATTAATACGGTTAACGATATGGCGAGCGGCCCATTTGCCAACCTGTTCTGCGGTACTCAGGGGGATCAGTCTCATTCTTCACCTCAATAATCAATGTCAAAATTTGGCGGATCGTATTAAGCGTAACCTGGATATCCAGGGTTCGTGTTCAATCCGTCCTGATTTTTTGAATCATAAAATAAGTTTTCCATGTTAGCCAGTGGATGGTGGGGGTAATTACGATATTTAGTGATTATAATCACAAAAAACACCCGTTTAATTTGCGAGGCGAATTAATTTTCCACACACTCTGCAGAAGATGATCTCACCGTTCGATTACAGAACATCACGTTTTTAACGTTTGCAGCACAATAAAAAACGGCTTCAAAGAAGCCATATCGGCGTCTCGTAGGGGGAATAAGATGAATATTTTAGGTTTTTTCCAGCGGCTGGGTAGGGCGTTGCAGCTCCCTATCGCCGTGTTGCCGGTGGCAGCGTTGTTGCTGCGATTCGGCCAACCAGATTTGCTGAATATGCCGTTTATCGCGCAAGCGGGCGGGTCTATTTTCGATAACCTGGCGTTGGTTTTCGCTATCGGCGTGGCCTCCAGTTGGTCTAAAGATAGCGCAGGCGCGGCAGCGCTGGCGGGAGCCGTGGGTTACTTCGTCATGACCAAAGCGATGGTGACGATTAACCCGGAAATCAACATGGGCGTGCTGGCGGGGATTATTACCGGTCTGGTCGGCGGCGCGGTTTATAATCGTTGGTCTGGTATCAAACTGCCTGATTTTCTCAGTTTCTTCGGTGGAAAACGTTTTGTGCCGATCGCAACGGGCTTTTTCTGTCTGGTGCTGGCCGCTATTTTCGGTTACGTCTGGCCGCCGGTACAGCATGGCATCCATGCGGGCGGTGAATGGATCGTTTCCGCAGGCGCGCTGGGTTCCGGTATCTTTGGCTTCATCAACCGTCTGCTGATCCCAACCGGTCTGCATCAGGTACTGAACACCATCGCCTGGTTCCAGATTGGTGAATTCACCAATGCCGCAGGCACTGTATTCCACGGCGACATCAACCGCTTCTATGCTGGCGACGGCACGGCGGGGATGTTTATGTCCGGCTTCTTCCCGATCATGATGTTTGGTCTGCCGGGCGCCGCTCTGGCGATGTATTTCGCCGCGCCGAAAGAACGTCGTCCGATGGTCGGCGGTATGCTGCTGTCTGTCGCGATCACCGCGTTTCTGACCGGCGTAACCGAGCCGCTGGAATTCCTGTTTATGTTCCTGGCGCCGCTGCTGTACCTCCTGCACGCCATTTTGACTGGTATCAGCCTGTTCGTCGCGACGTTGCTGGGTATCCATGCGGGCTTCTCTTTCTCGGCAGGCGCGATCGACTATGTTCTGATGTATAACCTGCCAGCGGCCAGCAATAACGTCTGGATGTTGCTGGTGATGGGCGTTGTATTCTTTATCATCTACTTCCTGCTGTTCAGCGCGGTTATTCGTATGTTTAACCTGAAAACGCCGGGCCGCGAAGATAAAGTTGATGAGATGGTAACGGAAGAAGCCAATAGCAACACCGAAGAAGGGTTAACGCAACTGGCGACCAGCTATATTGCTGCGGTTGGCGGTACGGACAACCTGAAAGCGATCGATGCGTGTATTACCCGTCTGCGCCTGACCGTGAACGACTCTGCTCGCGTCAACGATGCGGCCTGCAAACGCCTCGGCGCTTCCGGCGTGGTGAAACTGAACAAACAGACCATTCAGGTTATTGTCGGCGCGAAAGCGGAATCGATTGGCGATGAAATGAAGAAAGTGGTGGCGCGGGGGCCGGTCGCGGCAGCGTCTGCTGATGCGGCTCACGTTGCGACACCTGCTCCGGCGGCCAAACCCCAGGCGGTGCCGAATGCGGTGACTATCGCTGAACTGGTCTCTCCGATTACCGGTGAGGTAGTGGCGCTGGATCAGGTACCGGATGAAGCGTTTGCCAGCAAAGCGGTCGGCGACGGCGTGGCGGTGAAACCCACCGATAAAACCGTGGTTTCTCCGGCGGCGGGTACTATCGTGAAAATCTTCAACACTAACCACGCGTTCTGTCTGGAAACCGAAAAAGGCGCGGAGATCGTTGTCCATATGGGTATCGATACCGTCGCGCTGAACGGTCAGGGCTTCAAGCGTCTGGTCGAAGAGGGTGCGGAAGTCACGGCGGGTCAGCCGGTGCTGGAACTGGATCTAGACTTCCTGAATGCCAACGCGCGTTCCATGATAAGCCCGGTTGTTTGCAGCAACAGCGATGACTTCAGCGCTCTGGTCATCAAAGCGGATGGTCACGTGGTAGCGGGTAAAACGCCACTGTACGAGATCAAGAGCAAATAATCGCTTCCTGGCCGGATAAGGCGTAAGACGCCATCCGGCGATATCACAGGAAACATAAGCGGCAGAGGGAAACCTTCGCCGCTTTTTTTACCGCAATTAGCCCCAATATTTTCTGCAAAGCCACTTTTTAAGTAACTAAAGGTTGTCAGTCTGTCCGGCTTATAAGATCATATGCCGTTATACGTTGTTTACGCTTTGAGGAATCCACGATGAGTGAGGCTGAAGCCCGCCCGACTAACTTTATTCGTCAGATTATTGATGAAGATCTGGCGAGTGGTAAACATACCACTGTCCATACCCGTTTTCCGCCGGAGCCGAATGGCTATCTGCACATCGGCCACGCGAAATCTATCTGCCTGAACTTTGGCATTGCGCAAGATTATCAGGGCCAGTGCAACCTGCGTTTCGATGACACCAACCCGGTAAAAGAAGATATCGAGTACGTTGATTCGATCAAAAACGACGTCGAGTGGTTAGGCTTTCACTGGTCTGGCGATATTCGCTACTCCTCCGATTACTTTGACCAACTGCACGCCTATGCGGTCGAGCTCATCAATAAAGGCCTGGCCTACGTTGATGAGCTGACGCCGGAGCAGATCCGCGAATACCGCGGTACGCTGACCGCGCCGGGTAAAAACAGCCCGTTCCGCGATCGCAGCGTCGAAGAGAACCTCGCGCTATTTGAAAAAATGCGTACCGGCGGTTTTGAAGAGGGTAAAGCCTGTCTGCGCGCCAAAATCGACATGGCGTCGCCGTTTATCGTGATGCGCGATCCGGTGCTGTATCGCATTAAATTCGCCGAGCATCATCAGACCGGCAACAAGTGGTGCATCTATCCGATGTACGACTTTACTCATTGCATCAGCGATGCGCTGGAAGGCATTACTCATTCTCTGTGTACGCTGGAGTTCCAGGATAACCGTCGTCTGTACGACTGGGTGCTGGACAACATCACCATTCCGGTTCACCCGCGCCAGTACGAATTCTCGCGGCTGAATCTGGAATACACCGTGATGTCCAAGCGTAAGCTGAACCTGCTGGTGACCGACAAACACGTCGAAGGCTGGGATGATCCGCGTATGCCGACTATTTCCGGTCTGCGCCGTCGCGGCTATACCGCGGCTTCTATTCGTGAGTTCTGCAAACGCATCGGCGTCACCAAGCAGGACAACACCATTGAGATGGCGTCGCTGGAATCCTGCATTCGCGAAGATCTGAACGAAAACGCGCCGCGCGCGATGGCGGTAATCGATCCGGTAAAACTGGTTATCGAAAACTACCCGCAGGGCGAGAGCGAAATGGTTACCATGCCTAACCATCCGAATAAACCGGAGATGGGCAGCCGTGAAGTGCCGTTTAGCGGTGAGATCTGGATCGATCGCGCAGATTTCCGCGAAGAAGCGAACAAGCAGTACAAGCGTCTGGTGATGGGCAAAGAAGTGCGTCTGCGTAATGCCTACGTCATTAAAGCGGAGCGCGTAGAGAAGGATGCCGAAGGGAATATCACCACCATCTTCTGTACCTATGATGCCGATACGCTGAGTAAAGATCCGGCTGACGGGCGTAAAGTGAAAGGCGTAATCCACTGGGTTAGCGCAGCACATGCGCTGCCGATTGAAATTCGTCTCTACGACCGTCTGTTCAGCGTGCCGAATCCGGGCGCCGCGGAGGACTTCCTGTCTGTTATCAACCCCGAATCATTAGTGATTAAGCGGGGGTATGGCGAGCCGTCGCTGAAAGCGGCGGTAGCAGGAAAAGCTTTCCAGTTTGAACGTGAAGGCTACTTCTGCCTCGACAGCCGCTATGCAACGGCCGATAAGCTGGTCTTTAACCGCACCGTGGGCCTGCGTGATACCTGGGCGAAAGCGGGCGAGTAAGCACTGCGCCAACAGGCGAATGCTGTAAAAATACCTTGTCAACGCCGCGTTTTGCGGCGTTTTTTCTCTGCATTTCCAAGAGCCTATCCCATTAGGGCTATTTTACTTGCCATTTTGGACCTGGGCAGTGCTCGCCAAAACGCGTTAGCGTTTTGAACGCCGCTAGCGGCGGCCCGAAGGGCGAGCGTAGCGAGTCAAACCTCACGTACTACGTGTACGCTCCGGTTTTTGCGCGCTGTCCGTGTCCAAACTGGCTGCGCCAATAACGCCTGGTGGGATAGGCTCTAAGTCGATTCTCTTTTTTGCGAGGCGAATTAATTATTCTTTGAAAATTATTGATCTGATAAATGATTATTAATCTAAATGTTATAAGCGTCAGGTCAACAGGAGACAATTATTTTCATGCCTATGGAAAACAAGTCAATTTTCTTTCTGGCGGTCTGCTTCCCCCACCAGCAGTCGAATGTAACAGAAAGCAATTAAATATGTGCGGTTGCTCATATTATTACATACTGGTTACAGAAAGAGATTGATAATTCGCATCGCGAAAAATAGTCTATTTAACGTAGTAAATGAGGTTTCTCAGCGCTACTTTTTATTTTTATTTTTTCGCTGTTCGCTTTTGTCGGCAGCAATTTATACGTCAAAGAGGATTAACTTATGCGTACGTTTAGTGGCGAACGTAGTACGCTGGCTCTGGCTATCGCCGGTATCACAGCAATGTCGGGGTGGATCGTTGTTCCGCAGGCGCAAGCCTCCGGCTTTTTCGACGACTCCACGTTAACGGGCGGCATCTATTATTGGCAGCGTGAACGCGATCGCAAAGATGTGACCGACGGCGACAAATATAAAACTAACCTTTCTCATGCGACCTGGAACGCTAACCTGGATTTTCAGTCTGGTTACGCTGCGGATATGTTCGGTCTGGATATCGCGGCGTTTACCGCGATTGAAATGGCAGAAAACGGCGACAGCGGTCATCCAAACGAAATTGCTTTCTCGAAAAAGAATAAAGGCTACGACGAAGACTATTCCGGCGATAAGAGCGGTATCAGTCTTTATAAAGCCGCCGCGAAATTTAAATATGGCCCGGTCTGGGCGCGCGCCGGTTATATTCAGCCTACCGGTCAGACACTGTTAGCGCCGCACTGGAGTTTTATGCCGGGTACCTATCAGGGTGCGGAAGCCGGCGCCAGTTTTGACTATGGCGATGCGGGCGCGTTAAGTTTTTCCTACATGTGGACTAACGAATATAAAGCGCCGTGGCATACCGAAATGGATAAGTTTTATCAGGCGGATAAAAAAACCAATGTGGACTATCTCCACTCCATCGGCGCGAAATACGACTTCAAAAATGATCTGGTGCTGGAAGCGGCGTTTGGTCAGTCCGAAGGCTATGTCGATCAATATTTCGCAAAGGCCAGCTATAAATTTGATTTAGGCGGCAATCCGTTCACCACCAGTTACCAGTTCTACGGCGCGCGCGACAAAGTAGACGATCGCAGCGTGAATGATATTTACGACGGTACGGCCTGGCTGCAGGCGTTGACCTTCGGCTACAAAGTCGCGGAAGTGGTTGACCTGCGTCTGGAAGGCACCTGGGTGAAAGCGGACGGTCAGCAGGGCTATTTTCTGCAACGTATGACGCCAACCTACGCCTCTTCAAACGGTCGTCTGGATATCTGGTGGGATAACCGCTCCGACTTTAACGCTAACGGTGAAAAGGCGGTTTTCTTCGGCGCGATGTATGACCTGAAAAACTGGAATCTGCCGGGCTGGGCTGTGGGTGCGTCTTACGTTT
This sequence comes from Salmonella sp. SAL00670, assembly GCF_046552235.1. NCBI lineage: Bacteria > Pseudomonadati > Pseudomonadota > Gammaproteobacteria > Enterobacterales > Enterobacteriaceae > Salmonella > Salmonella sp. SAL00670. The sequence continues at coordinate 68,008 of NZ_JBGDUO010000003.1, read as the reverse complement.
ACGCCTGGGATGCTAAACCGGCAACCTGGCAAAGTAACCCGGATGCTTACTACGACAAAAACCGCACTATTGAAGAGTCCTCATACAGTCTGGATGCGGTCTATACCCTGCAGGAGGGGCGTGCCAAAGGCACCATGTTCAAACTGCACTTCACCGAATATGACAACCACTCCAATATTCCAAGTTGGGGCGGTGGTTACGGCAACATCTTCCAGGATGAGCGTGACGTGAAATTTATCGTTATTGCGCCATTCACTATTTTCTGATGTCAGATGCGGCAGGCTGCCGGTCTGCCGCGCTGTTGAGGAACGACCTATGAAAAAAATTTTACTCATCGCCAGCATGACCGCCGGTTTGACGGCCTGCGCGTCATCACCCGCGCCGGAAGAAGATAGTCGGCTGAAAGAGGCGTACAGCGCCTGTATCAATACCGCACAGGGCTCGCCTGAGAAGATAGAGGCCTGCCAAAGCGTGCTGAATGTCCTTAAAAAAGAGCGTAAACATCAGCAATTTGCTAACGAAGAAAGCGTGCGGGTACTGGACTATCAGCAGTGCATTCAGGCGACGCGCACGGGTAACGATCAGGCGGTCAAGGCTGACTGCGATAAGGTCTGGCAGGAAATTCGCAGTCATAATAACGTGCAATAAAACCCTGCCTTGCCACCCACGGGCGAATGTTTTCCGCCCGTGGTTTTTTCAGGCTTTATTTTCTGCCGCGATATAGCCGCGACTCAGACGTACAAACAGCATCGCCGTCGCGGCAAGTCCACATAACGCTGCGCACATCAGCCACCAGCCGGGCGAGCTTTTATCGCCGGTTAACTTTACCAGCGCGGTAGAGATGGCCGGCGTCAGGCCGCCAAAAATCGCCGTCGCCAGGCTAAAGGCCAGCGAGAAACCAACGGTACGCACATAGACTGGCATCACTTCGGTTAACGCCGCGACCATTGCGCCGTTATACATGCCAAAAAAGAAAGAGAACCACAGCAGTACCAGCGTCATGCGGGTAAAGTCGGGCGCGGCGGTCAGCCACTGCATGACGGGCCAGGTGGTGATCAGCGCCAGCAACGTAATGCCCATTAACACGGCGCGACGGCCAATCCGGTCGGAAATCGCGCCGCCAATGGGTAACCAGATAAAATTGGACACCCCCACTAACATGGTGACGATCAAACTGTCCCGCGCGCTGAGATTAAGCACGGTTCTGCCATAGGTCGGTGTATAAACGGTGATAAAATAAAACGTTGTGGTGGTCATCGCCACCAGCAGCGTTCCGGCTGTAATAATGCGCCAGTTTTTGGCGATAGTTGCAAAAATTTCCCTGGTGTCGGGGCGATGCTTGCGTTGTAAAAACGCTTCTGTTTCTTGTAATGAACGACGTAAAACAAAAATCAGCGGAATGATCATACAGCCGATAAAGAACGGAATTCGCCAGCCCCACTCCGATATCGCGTCGTGTCCCAGCGTGATATTCAGGCTATAACCAATCAACGCGGCGACAACGATAGCGACCTGCTGACTGGCGGATTGCCAGCTGGTATAAAACCCTTTATTGCCTGGCGTTGCGATTTCGGACAGATAGACCGAGACGCCGCCTAACTCAACGCCCGCAGAAAATCCTTGTAATAACCGGCCCAACAGCACCAACGCAGGCGCTGCCAGGCCGATCGTTTGGTAGCCGGGGACGAGGGCGATGAGCAACGTACCGCAGCCCATAATCGCCAGTGTCACCATCAGCCCTTTACGGCGTCCGATTCTGTCAATATAGGCGCCAAGCACAATCGCGCCGACGGGGCGCATTAAAAAACCGGAGCCAAAGACGGCAAAGGTCAACATTAATGAGGCAAATTCGCTTTCCGCCGGAAAAAACGTTCTGGCGATATAGGTGGCGTAAAATCCGAACAAGAAAAAATCAAACTGTTCAAGAAAATTGCCGCTTGTCACGCGCAGTATTGCGCCGAACGTGCCGGCGCGCGATGTTGCAGGTGTGTGTTGTGCCATAGGGTTTGCTCTCCACTGTCTTTATTGTTTTATGGGTAAGATGTTGCGGGTCAGTTGCCTGTATCCCCCGCATGTTTTCCGCGTCGCTTCTCAACTGCCCATTTGAGTAAGGCCGCGCAGCGGAAAAATCCGTGGGCGAATTTTCCGTAGGGAAGGGTGAGAAAGAGCGCCATCACCACGCCTAAATGGAGCGCCAGCAGTATGCCCATTCCGCTGGTGTCTCTGCCTGCCAGCAGCGCCAGCCCGGTCAGACTGGTTAAGAACAGCAGCAGAATAAAGCCGCGATCCATGGGTTTCTGGCGCGCATCGCCATGTAACGGCGACCGCCGCAGATTGAGCCACAGTAGCCCGGCCGGGCCGATAAGCAGACCGATACCGCCCAACGTGCCGAGCATGACCGGCAGGCTAAAGAACGGGTAGGGCGCTTCCCAACCGGTGACGTAGTGATAGCCTGTCGCCACGACCGTGGCGGCAAAACAGAGCATAAAACCGTAAAAGGTAAAGTGATGAAAGCGACGGCGCAGCAGCGTGAACGCATCGTCCGCTTCGTTACAACCTTTGCCGTGACCGCCGTCGAGATATTTCAGCGTTAATGCATTGTGCGACGCTTCCGCAATCTCCGCCGAACGCGGTACACCCGGCGAGATCTCACGCCAGAAGCGGATTACGCCCGCCATAAGCAAACCGATTGCCAGCACAAAAACTGAGCCAAACATCCATGCCAGCAGGCTATGCGGAAAAATTTGATAGAAGTCACCGGCCAGCGGCGGATGAATCAGCGACCCTTTCAGCGCCATCGCCAGTAATAAAAAGAGCGTCAGACCGATTATCAGCGCCAGCGCGACGGTGATCCCCGCCCGACGGTATAACGCGCCAAAAGCCGCGGGCTGGGCATACTGTTGATACGTCTCCAGGCGGGCTTGCGCCATCGCTTTCGGCACGTTAATGGCAAATTCATGGGGCGGCGCGTACTGGCACGCGTGCAGGCAGGCGCCGCAGTTATGACATAAATTCGCCAGATAATGAATATCGGCTTTACCGAATTCGAGCCGCTGGGTCATCGCCGGAAATACCGCGCAAAAACCTTCGCAGTAGCGACACGCGTTACACACTTGCATGACGCGTTCGACCTCGGCTTCCGGTTCGGTAAGCACGGTGGCCTCAATGATTAATTTTTCAAGCTGTTTCATGCTGCGCCTCCTTGTGCGCCGCGCGGGCGGCTTCTATTCCCGCAATGCGGCCAAAGGTTGTGCCGATAGACATGCCTACGCCTGCGGTATACCCCTTGCCCAGAACATTTCCTGCCATCATCTCGCCGGCAACAAACAGGTTGCGGCTTGGATGACCGGCAAAATGCACCGCGGCACGTTCATTGACTTTCAGACCCAGGTAGGTAAACGTGATGCCGGGTCGCAGCGCATAACCGTAGTAGGGCGGTGCATCAAGCGGGCGCGCCCAGTGGGTTTTCGCCGGCGTCAGGTTTTTAGTAGCGCAGTCATCAAGCAAGGTATGATCAAAATGACCGGGCTGGCAGGCCTGGTTATACTGCGTGACGGTATGGGTAAATTTTTCCGCGTCCAGCCCCAACTGGCAGGCCAGCTCAGCCAGCGTATTGGCCTGCGCGCCAGGAAAAACCGGCGGCATAAAGTGGCCGATGGCTTTGCTGTCAATAATCGAATAGCCAATTTGTCCTGGCTGTTGAGCAACCAGCCGCCCCCAAATGGCGTAACGCTTCGGCCAGAAATCTTCGCCTTCATCATAAAAACGTTCGGCGTCGCGATTCACGACAATACCCAGCGATACGCAATCCACGCGAGTACAAATACCGCCGTCGTACAGCGGCGCCCTGGCATCAATCGCTACGCAGTGCGACTGGGACGGATCGCCAATGATATCCGCGCCGGCATCCATCATAAATTTGAGTAATACGCCCTGGTTAAAACGCGTGCCGCGAATCAGGAAATTATCCGCGGGCCATTCGCCGCGGGCGTTTTCTCCCCAGGCTTCCCGCAGCCATTCACGGTTTGATTCGAAACCGCCAGCCGCTAATACGCAGGCTTTGGCGGTAATACGTTCGCTACCTGCCAGCGCTGCTACGAATTCGCCGTCATGAAGTTCAAGAGCGTGAACCGGCGTGTTATAGCGAATCTGTACGCCCAGCTGTTCGGCGCTACGGTAATAGGCATTGACGAGCGCTTTCCCGCCGCCCATAAAAAACGCATTGGTGCGCGCAACGTGGAGCGCCCCAGATAGCGGCGGTTGAAAGTTAACGCCATGTTTGCGCATCCAGTCGCGGCATTGCGAAGAGGTGCGAATGACCAGCCGCGCCAGCGCCTCGTTGGTGTTGCCGTCGGTGACTCGCCACAGATCCTGCCAGAATTCCTCTTCAGGATAGCTTTCTACCAGCACATCCTGCGGCGCATCATGCATACAGCGCAGGTTTCGTGTGTGCTGAGAATTTCCGCCGCGCCATTCCCGCGGGGCAGCCTCCAGCAGCAGAACCGATGCGCCCGCTTCCCGTGCGGTCAGGGCGGCGCATAATGCGGCATTGCCTCCGCCTATCACCAGTACATCAACCATCTTATACTCCCGTACCATTTAACTATTTGTTAAATTTGTAATTGAAATGTATACGGATAAATAAGCGGCGCGCTATCAGGTAGCGCTAAACAGGGGTTTAGTAAGCGTAAAGGGTTGCGCCTGGCCATTCACCGGCGTCGACTAACTGACGCATAACTTTGGTAAGGACTACTCTGGCGGCAAGGCCGGCGGGCGTCAGTTCATCATCCGACAGGCTGACTAAAAAATTGGGGCGGCTGAGTACCGGATTATGGACGCCGATCACGCGTAGCGCGTCGTTATCCAGATGAGAAATCGCCGCGCCGGGCTGCAACGTGGCGCCAAGACCGTCGCGCACGGCGCGCATCAACAACGCCAGGCCGTCAATTTCCGCGACGATTTCAACGTTAAGCGCATGTTCCTGGCAGACAGCGTCCAGCCTGCCGCGCAGCCCGTGTCCCTGGCTTGGCATAATGAGCGGAATGCCTGCCAGTTGTTCAGGTGTGATCGGGTTATCAGGAAGCGCCGCCAGCAGGGCATGGGAGCCAATCAGAAAAAGCTGTTCTTCAAGGATCGGTCTGGCGCTCCAGCGCAGGATTTTATCTCTTTGAAAGACAACGGCTAAATCAATCTGGCGGGTATTGATCATTCTTTCCAGATTACCGGACAAGCTTTCCACCACATGCAGTCGGACATCGGCATAGTTTTCCTGCATGGCATGGATAAACGGTATACCCAGTATGGAGGCGGTACTGGGGGCCATTCCTACGCTCACATGACCGGAAAGGCGCGCTTCTCTGGCGGCGAGAATCGCGTCGTCGGCATGACGCAGGGCGAGTTGCGCCTGTGAATAAAAGGCCAGCCCGGCGTTGGTTGGCGTTACGCCGCGCGAGGTGCGCTGCAGCAGACGGATAGCAAGCTCGTTTTCCAGACGGGACATCTGTTGACTTAATGCTGAAACGCCAATATCAAGATCCTGTGCGGCGCTGCCCATACTGCCGGTTTCAATAATACGCACGAAATAGCGTAACTGGCGAAGCTCCATTCCTGCTCTCCTGAGATGCGATAGCGTTTTTTACATTAAATCAACATCAAGCGGCAGGAAAGGGGAGGATATAAAAAAGCCAACCGGGCGGTTGGCTCTTCGAAAGATTTACACTTATTTAGTCGCGTCATCGTGCGCGTGCTCGTCTTCGCGGCAGTCGCCTTCAGCGCAGTGGCCGTAAAGATAGAGGCTGTGATTAGTTAAACGAATACCGTGTTTCGCCGCAATTTCACGCTGGCGCGCTTCAATAGAGTCATCACTAAATTCAATCACTTTTCCGCAGTCAAGGCAGATAAGATGGTCGTGATGATGCTGTTGCGTCAGTTCAAAAACGGATTTACCGCCTTCAAAATTATGGCGGGTCACGATACCGGCATCGTCAAACTGGTTCAGCACACGGTATACGGTTGCCAGACCGATTTCTTCACCCATGTCGATCAGGCGTTTGTATAAATCTTCCGCACTGACGTGATGGTTATCTGGTTCCTGAAGAACTTCCAGAATTTTTAAACGAGGAAGCGTTACTTTCAGGCCAGCCTTCTTTAATGCGGTATTGTTGTCAGTCATGCGGAATCTGTCCTGTTGCTAAGCGATTCACTTCATTAGAGAAGTGACAGAAATTGCACTCAAGATAATGCGTATCATTATAGGACTGCCATGCCGAAATGAAAACCGCAAGTCTCTCGCAGATGTTAATAAAACTGTGGTTTTGCCTGCAAATTCTGGCGCCACCTGATTACACCCGGACATTGTACAGGGATGGGTGCGAAAGTTACAAATTTGTAGCAATTATTTTGATTGGTCTTGTCTATTGATGCGGCGCAGATATAACGCTGCGCCGCATAAGATTAGGCGTTGAGGATGTCGTCGAGGTGCAATTCAGCCGAAACTTGCTTAACCCATTTTTCAACACGCTCGGCGGTCAGTTCAGGCTGACGGTCTTCGTCAATCGCCAGGCCGACAAAATGATCGTCGTCAGCCAGACCTTTAGAGGCTTCAAAATGATAGCCTGCGGTTGGCCAGTGACCCACAATCGTGGCGCCGCGCGGCTCAATAATGTCGCGAATCGTGCCCAGCGCATCACAGAAGTATTCCGCGTAGTCTTCCTGATCGCCACAGCCAAATAGCGCCACCAGCTTACCGTTAAAGTCAATCTCTTCGAGAGTCGGGAAGAAGTCATCCCAGTCACATTGCGCTTCGCCATAGTACCAGGTTGGGATGCCCAGCAGCAGAATGTCATACCCTTCCAGGTCTTCTTTACTGCTTTTTGCAATGTCATGCACATCGGCAACGTCTTTACCAAGCTGTTTTTGAATCATTTTTGCGATATTTTCGGTATTACCGGTGTCGCTGCCGAAAAAGATGCCAGTGATTGCCATGAGTAAAATAACCTCTTGAAACTTATTGAAATGGTGGTGGCGAATTGCCCACGGATAAGGGCAATCATAGCAGAACAGGCAGATATGCGGAAACAGCAATCACGCGGGACTGCACGCTCTGCTACACGAAATATGAAACAAAACTTATTTTCAGACTAAACCCTGGCCGCGCAGCGCCATAAGCTGCTTCATTAATATTTCTTCAATGAGCTCGCTGCGGCTAATGTTGCGCGCTTCGGCCAGCTCATTCAGCGCGTCAACCGCTTGTGCGTTGAGTTTTAATTCGACACGCTTGAGGCCACGAACTTTGTCGCGTTTTAACTGGTTGCGCTTGTTGATGCGTAACTGTTCATCGCGCGAAAGCGGATTCGTTTTAGGTCGTCCCGGGCGACGCTCGTGCGCGAACAGATCTAATGTCGTACGGTCCGTTTGTTCTTTGGCCATGATTTTGGTGACTTCGGGGGAAACAATCAGCCAGGCTTATGCCCGGATGGATAGCGCGCCATCATACATCAGCGAGGAAGCGACGCCAACGCCCGCGCGCGTAATCGCGCACAGGCGATGAGTTTTTAATCAGTTAGCGTTTATCGTGCAGATAACGGCGGATGGCGCGCAGAACCGCCTCAGGTTTTTCGGCATGTACCCAGTGGCCCGCGCCAGCGATCACATGCGCGCGCGCCAAAGGGAATTGCGCCAGCAGCGCGTCGCGGTACGCTTCGGTCACGTACGGCGAGTTACCGCCTGGAATAAACAGTGCCGGATGTTCCCAGGGCGGAATGGTTTCCCAGCCGACGATATGCGGATACTGCTCCCATAATACCGGAACATTAAAACGCCATTCGCCTTCAGCCCAGGATTTTAACAGAAACTGGATCACGCCTTCTTCGTTGAGGTGTTGGCGCATAATCCCTGCCGCCTGTTGGCGGGATGTCGCGTCGGATTCGCTGACGGCATTAATGGCCGCGAAAATGCGATCGTGGCGGCGAACGTGATAATCCACGGGGGCGATATCAATCGCGACCAGACGATCGATGCGATCGGGCGCCAGCGCCGTCAGCGCCATTACCGCTTTTCCGCCCATGGAATGACCAATAAACGTCGCTTTTTCAATCTGCTGCGCGTCAAGCGTATCCAGAAGATCCTGGGCCATTGCCGGATAATCCATGACCGGATCGCGCGGCGATAAACCATGATTGCGCATATCGACCTGAATAATGTCGTGATCGGTCACCAGATCGCGCGCCAGTACGCCGAGGTTGTCCAGGCTGCCAAACAGACCATGAACGAGAACGATGGGGGAATTATTGTGCAGGTTTTGTGCAGATTGCGCTCGGATGTTTAATTTCATGGCAAAGTTCTTTTTTTCGCTCTGTCGGGTTAGGGTATTATGTTGACCATTCTGCCACTGGGCTGCAACCTCTAAGGTTTACTCCGAGTTTTTTTGTCAGCCGGGCTTAACGCTATCCGCTGTTGGGATTTGTTCCTATAATCCCAATGACTTGTATTCAGCAAAGACATCGCACTGGATTAAGATGAAAACGATTGAAGTTGATGATGAACTCTATAGCTATATTGCCAGCCACACCAAGCATATCGGCGAGAGCGCATCCGACATTTTACGGCGTATGTTGAAGTTTTCCGCCACGACACAGCCAACGGCTTCAGCGGTGAAGGGGACGCCTGCGGCGCAACCCGTTGCCGAAGCGAAACCGGTTAACCCGGTAAAAGACAAAGTTCGCGCGATGCGTGAGCTGCTGTTGTCTGACGAATATGCCGAGCAGAAAAAAGCGGTCAACCGCTTTATGCTGATTCTGACTACACTCTATTCACTGGATCACCACGCGTTTGCGGAGGCGACGGAGTCGTTGCATGGCCGCACGCGCGTCTATTTTGCGGCGGATGAACAAACGCTGCTGAAAAATGGGAATCAAACTAAACCTAAGCACGTTCCCGGCACGCCGTACTGGGTGATCACCAACACCAACACCGGCCGTAAATGCAGCATGATCGAACACATCATGCAGTCAATGCAATTCCCGGCGGAATTGATTGAAAAGGTTTGCGGAACAATTTAATCCTTGCATTAGAAGGACCAGGCAATGGCAATCCACAACCGCGCAGGACAACCCGCGCAACAGAGTGATTTGATTAACGTCGCCCAACTGACGGCGCAGTATTATGTACTGAAACCGGAGGCAGGGAATGCAGAACATGCCGTGAAATTTGGCACTTCCGGCCATCGCGGCAGCGCAGGTCGTCACAGTTTCAACGAACCGCATATTCTGGCGATCGCCCAGGCGATTGCTGAAGAGCGGGCGAAAAACGGCATTACCGGCCCCTGCTATGTGGGGAAAGATACCCATGCGCTCTCGGAACCGGCCTTCATTTCCGTGCTGGAAGTGCTGGCGGCAAACGGCGTAGACGTTATCGTGCAGGAAAATAATGGCTTTACGCCAACGCCTGCCGTGTCAAATGCTATCCTGGTCCATAACAAAAAAGGCGGCCCGCTGGCTGATGGTATTGTCATTACGCCGTCGCACAACCCGCCGGAAGATGGCGGTATTAAATATAATCCGCCCAATGGCGGCCCGGCGGATACCAACGTCACTAAAGTGGTAGAAGATCGTGCCAATGCGCTGCTGGCGGGCGGCCTGCAAGGCGTTAAGCGCATCTCTCTGGATGCGGCAATGGCCTCGGGCCACGTTAAAGCGGTAGATCTGGTACAGCCGTTTGTCGAAGGGCTGGCGGATATCGTTGATATGGCGGCGATTCAGAAAGCCGGTCTGACGCTGGGTGTCGATCCGCTGGGCGGCTCCGGTATTGAATACTGGAAACGTATCGCTGAGCATTACAAACTTAACCTGACGTTAGTTAACGATCAGGTTGATCAAACCTTCCGCTTTATGCACCTTGATAAAGATGGCGCGATCCGTATGGATTGCTCCTCCGAATGTGCGATGGCGGGTTTGCTGGCGCTGCGTGACAAGTTTGACCTGGCCTTCGCCAACGACCCGGACTACGACCGTCATGGCATCGTGACGCCTGCAGGGCTGATGAACCCGAACCATTATCTGGCGGTCGCCATTAACTATCTGTTCCAGCATCGTCCGCTGTGGGGCAAAGACGTGGCTGTCGGTAAAACGCTGGTCTCTTCCGCGATGATTGACCGCGTGGTGAATGACTTGGGACGCAAGCTGGTAGAAGTGCCGGTTGGCTTCAAATGGTTTGTTGACGGTTTGTTCGACGGCAGCTTTGGTTTCGGCGGGGAAGAGAGCGCGGGCGCTTCGTTCCTGCGTTTCGACGGTACGCCGTGGTCTACCGATAAAGACGGTATCATCATGTGCCTGCTGGCGGCGGAAATCACCGCCGTTACCGGGAAAAACCCGCAAGAGCATTACAATGAACTGGCAGCGCGTTTTGGCGCGCCGAGCTATAACCGTCTGCAGGCGAGCGCGACCTCCGCGCAGAAAGCGGCATTGTCTAAACTGTCTCCGGAAATGGTGAGCGCCAGCACGCTGGCAGGCGACCCGATCACCGCGCGTCTTACCGCAGCGCCGGGTAATGGCGCATCGATTGGCGGCCTGAAGGTAATGACCGATAACGGCTGGTTCGCCGCGCGTCCATCCGGTACGGAAGACGCTTACAAGATCTATTGCGAAAGCTTCCTGGGGGAAGAACATCGCAAGCAGATTGAGAAAGAAGCCGTTGAAATCGTTAGCGAAGTATTGAAAAACGCCTGATGGGCGATATGGAAGAAAAAGGAGCCGTAAGGCTCCTTTTTTATATTAACGGCGCTGCGCTTATCAGGCCTGTAAATCGCCTCCAGGCCGGATAAGGCGCTTGTGATATCTGACTTATTCGCTCTGAGTCGCCAGATGTCGGCGGCAGGTGAGGGCGTCGCATTCGATACGCACCACGCAAACCGCTTTCATCATATCTTCCCGATAACTGAAGGTTTTTCCCGGATCGGTCTGGCGCATAATGACGTCCAGGCCGTGGCGCATCTCCTCGCGCGTTTGCAATATCGATGCCAGTCCGGTGGCGAAAACGCTGGTGTAGGCGTAGCTATAATCACAGGGGTCATCGGCACGTAGTAATGCATGGTCGCCGTCCATTTCAATGCATACTGCCGGGTTCTTACGTAACAGACGCATCTTTTTCCCGGTGCGTGCGCCGTGAAAATAAAATATCCAGCGTCCGTTCTGATACTCGTAGCCAAAATTTACGGGGACAACATACGGACAGAGATTGTCGTTAAACCCTATCCGACACACTTCGTGTTTACTGAGAATAGCCAGTATTTCTGCTATATCAGTGACTTCCCGTTCTGGATTACTCATTTCTATTATCTTATTCAAAGAGTGAAAATGCCCGGACTACCGTTACCGCAGCCCGGGCGCGCCATCAGCCGTGTTTATTTTTCAATTCAAAACGCGGTGAGACCAGGCCGTATAACGTCCAGCCGAGGAAGGTCACAATTGAGCCGTACAGCATGGCTTCTTCACCGGAGGAATATAGCGCGTAGAAGCTATACATGGCGCCAACGAAGGCCACGAAGTTAGCGACTTTCGCTTTTGATGACGGCACATTCGCCATTTTCTGAATGATAACCAGCGCGGCCATCGACAGAATATACGGAATAATGTTCGTCACCACCGCCAGGTTAACCAGGACGTTAAACTGACTATTCAGCGACGGGCTAATGGTCATCAGCGACAGGCCAGTCTGAATAATCACAATAATCAACATCCCCTGTACCGGCGCGTCGACTTTCGTTACACGAGAGAAGACTTTCGGGAAATAGCCTTCGTCAGCGGAGGATTTAAAGACCTGAGCGATAGTGAACTGCCAGCCCAGCAGCGAGCCGCAGCAGGACATTACCATCAGCGCCATGATCACTTTACCTACCGCAGGCGTGAACATCTGTGCAAACGCCAGACCAAACGGCGCCGTGGAGTTCGCCAGATCCATGTTCGGCACAATCCCGGCAATCACGTTAGTCGAAACGATATAGATGACCGCCGCGCCCAGCGTACCGCCCAGTACCGCAATGGGGACGTTCTTTTCCGGATTCTCGACCACGTCTGCGTTGGCGCAGGCGGATTCCAGTCCAAGAAATGCCCACAACGTCATGGCGATGGAAGAACCGACCGCGCTAAAGAACGGAACATGGTGCGGGTTCCATGACGCTACGTACATGCTGGGGCTAAACCAGAACCAGCCAATGATGCACAGGCCGACAACCGGAATGATGACGCCCCAAACGGTAACGCTACTGATCTGTCCGGTAATACGCGCGCCGCCAAAGTTTGCGATAGTACAAACCCACAATACGGCGATAGTCGCCAGACCGATCTGGAGCGGCGTCAGCGCGGCGCCGAACAGTTCGGTGCCATAGCCGACAGCGGAGATGGCGATAGCCACGTTGGCTATCAGCAGCGAGACGCCGTAGGTATAGTTCGCCATAAAGTTGCCGGATTTACCGAAGGCATATTCGGCGTAACCGCCCATGCCGCCGGATTTACGGCTAAACATACCGCATTTCGCAAACGCCCAGGCCAGCGCCATCGAGCCGACGGCGGTGACCAGCCAGGAGATAATGGATATCGTGCCGACTTCAGACAGTTTGGTCGGTAGCATGATGATCCCGGAGCCCATCATGTTGACCATAGTCAGAATTGTGAGCTGCACGACACCCATTTTATTGGATTTAGGTTTACTCATAATTTTTCCTCCTTCAGCAGGGCGCGCTGCGCGTCACGAGGTTTAATGACGTAGCACCAGACCTGCTTACGGCCGTCGTGTTCTTCGATATAAACGCCCTGCAGTTCAGGCGCAAAGCCCGGCAGCAGGTTGATCCCTTCTTCCAGGGCGCTGAAGTAACGCAGGACAGAACCGCCCCAGATTTCACCCGGAACTACACACAGCACTCCCGGCGGGTAAGGCAGAGCGCCTTCAGCCGCGATACGACCTTCCGCTTCCGGCAGGCGAACCAGTTCGACCTCGCCGCGCAGATAGGCATAGTTGGCCTCTTGCGGATTCATACTGACTTTCGGGAAATGCGATTTACGGAACATTTCTTTTTGCAGTTGTTTCACGTTGTGCCGCGCATAGAGATCGTGCATCTCCTGGCAAAGCTGACGCAGGGTATAGCCGGCATAACGCGCTTCATGCTGTTTGTAGATGGACGGTAATACTTCCGCTAACGGCGCATCATCTTCCAGCAGTTTTTCGAAACGAGCCAGCAGGGCGACAAGCTGTTGTAACTTCGCCATGTCTTCTGCCGGCGTCAGCAGGAACAGAATGGAGTTGAGGTCGCATTTTTCCGGCACAACGCCGTTCTCGCGCAGGAAGTTGGCGAGGATCGTGGCAGGAACGCCAAAGTCTTCATATTCGCCGCTCGCTGCATTAATGCCCGGTGTGGTGAGCAGCAGTTTGCAAGGGTCGACAAAGTACTGATGTTCGGCATAGCCTTCAAACGCATGCCAGTGTTCTCCCGGAACGAAGTGGAAGAAGCGCAGATCGCTGGCGATCTCTGACGTCGGGTATGACTGCCACGGCTTACCATCAATCAGTTCCGGTACGAACGGACGGATGTGATGACAGTTTTCGAGGATCAATTTACGGGCATCGATGCCGTTAACCACGCAATCCATCCACATATTGCGACCGCTGACGCCTTCGTGCATTTTGGCGTTAACGTCCAGCGCGGCGAACAGCGGATAGAACGGGCTGGTGGAGGCATGCATCATAAAGGCGTTGTTCATGCGCTTATGCGGAACGTAGCGCGATTGCCCTTTGATATGGCTATCTTTTTTATGGATCTGCGAGGTCTGGGAGAAACCGGCTTGTTGTTTATGAACGGACTGCGTCACCAGAATACCCGGATCGTTTTCGTTCAGTTCCAGCAGCAGCGGCGAACAATCGGCCATCATCGGAATAAATTGTTCATAGCCGACCCAGGCGGAGTCAAACAGGATGTAGTCGCACAGGTGACCAATTTTATCGACGACCTGACGGGCGTTATAAATGGTACCGTCGTAGGTGCCTAACTGGATGACGGCCAGACGGAATGGACGTGCTTCGCGGGCACGCTGCGGCGCGACTTCGCTAATCAGCTCGCGCAGGTAATCTTCTTCGAAGCAGTGAGCGTCGATCCCGCCGATAAAACCATACGGGTTACGCGCGGTTTCCAGATAAACTGGCGTTGCGCCCGCCTGCAATAATGCGCCGTGGTGGTTAGATTTGTGGTTGTTACGGTCAAACAGTACCAGATCGCCCGGCGTTAACAGCGCGTTGAGTACGACTTTGTTAGAGGAGGAGGTCCCGTTCAGCACAAAGTAGGTCTTATCGGCGTTAAAGACTTTCGCCGCATGTTGCTGCGCAATGCAAGGCGCGCCTTCGTGAATCAGCAGATCGCCCATCGCCACGTCCGCGTTGCATAGGTCGGAGCGGAAGAGCGTTTCGCCAAAGTATTCCACGAACTGATTACCGGCAGGATGACGGCGGAAGAATTCGCCGCCCTGATGCCCCGGGCAGTCAAATGCGCTGTTGCCCTGGTTGACATAATCCACCAGCGCGCGGAAAAACGGCGGACGTAACTGCGTTTCGTAGTGGCTTGCTGCGGTTTCCAACTGGCGACCATAGAAGGCAGTACGGGATTCATTATATTCGAATACACCAGAGATACGCGGCAAATACTCAGGCGGTACGCGCCCTTCGTCATGAGTCGCGACAAATACGGGAATACCGTAACCCGTTGCGTCGATTTCATCGAGTTTTCCGTGTTCAATGTCGTCGATGGATAACACGATGGCAGCCACGTCGATGAAACGACTCTCATCAACATTTACAATATTACGGTGTGTAGAAAAACAATCCGGGCAATGACGGCTAACGGCAATTTTTAATTCTGACATTTTTCATCTCTTTATTTCAGGTAATAGCAGGCCCTCAATTTCTCGCATGAGAAACTGATTCTTCCGGAAAAAATCAAAGCTATCCCGCTGATAAAAAATCAGTAAATTAGCTTTATTTTAGATGTAATAAATCCCAACCCGTCCGGTTGCAGGAAATTCAGGATTTAAGGAGTTGAGTACTACGATATACAGGCAGAAACCGCGATAACTAAAATTGCGCTGAGTCGGAGTTTCTTCTGTCAAACCATATAGTTAGTTGGCTTGGCGTAAAGGAATTACCGTACTGTCGCTTTTAACAATTCGAGTTATTTAGGCAATAGACCTGAATGACATAAGGGTCGGAAAGACCTGTATGCTGAAGTACCCGTAGCAGAAAAACTACCGGGCATTAAAGAAATGAAAGTCGAAACTATTACGGTGGGCAAACATCATAATATGCGTTGTCCGCCTTATATGGGGCATAAAACGATTATTATTTTCCATTTTGAGGTCCTTTCATTGATTTATTGAAAGCATGGATATTTTATCCAGGAAGCGCCAGCAATCTGTGAACCAGATCAACAAAAAACGATCATTTGAAAAATAATTAGTCGGCGATTATGCATATCGTGCTGTGAAATAACGGATTGTTTCTTAAATGTTAATTATATGTTTTTTATATTCTCCATAAAATATAATATCGCCGCGAAAATAATTATTCGCGACGCCGAAAATAAATGACATAAAAATTAGAAGTTATTTAAAAATAATGAATAGCTATTCATGGCATAAAGCGATAGCCAATTCCGGTTTCGGTAATAAAATGGCGTGGGCGGGTGGGATCTTGTTCCAGTTTCTGGCGTAAATGTCCCATATAGATGCGCAAATAGTGGCTATGCTCCACGGCGTTAGGGCCCCAGACCTGGTTTAATAACTGCCGTTGGGTTAATACCTTGCCAGCATTATTGAGTAATACCGCCAGCAGGCGGAACTCAATCGGCGTCAGATGGATTTCTTCGTCGCCACGGTGGATCAACCGTGCGGCGAGATCGACCGTCACGCCGGAAAAGCGGACGATCGGATCGGCGCAAGGGCTGGCGGCGTGCCGTCGCAGCGCGACACGCAAACGCGCCTGCAACTCGCCAATGCCGAATGGCTTGCTCAGGTAATCATCAGCTCCGGCGTCAAGCGCGGCAATCTTATCGCTTTCTTCGCTGCGGGCGGAAAGGACAATCACCGGTATTGCGCTCCACTGACGCAGGTCGCGAATGAAATCGATTCCGTCGCCGTCCGGCAGGCCGAGATCGAGAATAATCAGATCGGGCTTTCGCGTGGCGGCTTCCAGTAAACCACGTTGTAATGTTTCAGCTTCATACACGCGCAGGCCGTCGCCTTCCAGCGCGGCGCGCAGAAAGCGGCGGATGGCCTGTTCATCTTCAACAATCAGAACGTTTGTCACATATCCTCATGAAAATCATCAAGTGCAGGTGGCTTTCCTTGCGGCAGCGTCACACGGAAACAGGCGCCGCCCTGCGGTCGATTATAGGCGGTAAGCGTGCCGCCGTGTACCTCTACGATAGCATGGCAAATCGCCAGCCCCAGCCCCACGCCGGGGACGGCGGACTCTTTGTTGCCGCGGGCGAACTTATCGAAAATCTTCTGTTCTTGCCCCGCAGGAATACCCGGCCCGTTATCCCAGACATCCAGTTGTAAACGATCGTCCTTAACCGCAGCATCAATGCCGATACTGGCCTGCGGCCCGGCGTACTTAACGGCGTTTTCCAGCAAGTTGATCAGGACACGCTCAAATAAGGGGCCATCGACATGGATAAGCGTTAACTGTTGCGGCAGCGACAATGTAATCGGATGCAATAAACCCGGCTCTAACATCTGTAACGCGCTACCGACGACCTCTTCCAGCGTCAGCCACTCTTTTTTAAGATTAAACCCGCCGGACTGAATACGCGCCATATCCAGCAAATTATTCACCAGCCGGGTGGTGTTGAGAATATGCTGGCGGATTTCACTGGCCTGACGCGCGTGGGGCGATCCTGCGCTGGCTAAATCCAGCGTCAAAATTTCCGCCTGGCCGAACAATACCGTCAGTGGCGTGCGTAAATCATGCGACAGCGCCGCCAGCAGAGCGTTGCGAATACTTTCTCGCTCGCTGGCGAGACGCGCCTGTTCTTCGCTGGCGGTCAGCGTCAGTCGTTCCAGCGCGTTGGCGACAAGCAGAGTGAATGTTTCCAGCAGGCGTTGCTGCTCCGGCACCATTAACTGACGCAAATTACCCGGTTCGACGATAGCCAGACCGTACGTTTTATCGGCGCTTTTCAGCGGCAGGATTTGATAAGGCACGCCAGGGAGGGTATCGGTGCCTGCGCCGGCAGGCTGGCCTTTATCAAAACTCCAGCGCGCAATTGCGTCGTCCCACGGCGTCATGCCTTGCTGGTGGGTGAGAGGCAGCAACTTACCGTTAGTATCAGGTAATAAAATTTGGCTGCGCGCCTGAAACGTCGAGGCGATAAACCGCTCGCTGGTCGCGGCGATATCATGTTCGCTACGCCCGACGGCCAGCGCTTTAGACATTTCATATAAATGACGGGTACGCTGTTCCCGATAACGGGCGACGCGCGCCTGATAGCGCACCCCGGCAGTAAGATTGCCAATCACCAGACCTACCGTCAGCATCACGGCAAAGGTCAGCAAATATTGCACGTCCGAAACGGCGAGCGTACCGCGTGGCGCGATAAAAAAGAGATCGAAACTCGCCACGTTAATCACCGTCGCCACCACCGACGGCCAGCGTCCGTAAAGCAGCGCAATCACCACTACGCCCAGCAAATAGAGCATCACCAGATTGGCGGCGTCGAAGGTGACAAGCCACTGCATAGCGATAAGCGTGGTGATGGCGCAAAGCGCCACGGCGACCAGACAGCCCTGAATCTGTCCACGCCATTTCTCTTTAAAAGGTCGGTTATCAGGCGTTTGCGCCAACGCGCGGGCAGGCGGTTCTTCCAGCGCGACGATCACCTGATCGAGATCCGGCGCGCGCCTGGCAAGACGGTCGGCGAAAGCGTCACGTCGCCACCAGCGTCGCGACGCCGGGCGGCCCATGACGATTTTCCCCAGATTATGTTCGCGGGCATAGCGCACGACCGCTTTCTCTTCGGCGGGATCGGACAGGGTGGCGGTTTCCGCGCCAAGCTCCTGCGCCAGGCGCAGCGCGCTTAAAATGGCCCGTCGTTGCTTTTCCGGTAAGCGGTGTAACGTTGGCGTTTCGACATAGACGGCGTGCCAGACGCTGCCGAGCCGGGAGGCCAGACGCGCCGCGGTACGCACCAGTTTTTCGCTGCCGGTGTTATGCCCGATACACAGTAAAATAGCATCGCGGGTATGCCATACTTTTTCTTCGCCCGGATGCGCGCGCCAGGCGCGCATCTGATCGTCCACGCGATCGGCTGTCCGGCGTAGCGCCAGCTCGCGGAGGGCGATCAGATTGCCCTTGCGGAAAAAATGTTCAATAGCGCGTTCCGCCTGGCCGGCGATATACACTTTACCTTCGTTGAGCCGTTGGCGCAGATCGTCGGGCGGCAGATCGACCAGTACGACTTCATCAGCGGCATCAAAAAAGGGATCGGGGACGGTTTCGCGCACCTGAATCCCCGTGACGCCGCTCACCACATCGTTCAGACTTTCCAGATGTTGTACGTTCACGGTGGTGAAAACGTCGATTCCCGCTTCCAGCAGCTCTTCAATATCCTGCCAGCGCTTAGGATGGCGTGAGCCAGGCGCGTTACTGTGCGCCAGCTCATCCATTAAAATCAGCGCCGGACGCCGGGCGAGGGCGGCATCCAGGTCAAATTCGCGAATTTGCCGCCCCCGGTGCGAGTGACGTTTTGGCGGCAGAATGGTCAGCCCGTCAAGTAGCGCGGCGGTCTCTTCACGGCCGTGCGTCTCTACCACGCCGATCACCACATCCAACCCCTGCGCTCGCAGCCGCTGCGCTTGCGCCAGCATCGCCCAGGTTTTTCCGACGCCTGCGCAGGCGCCGAAGAAAATTTTCAACTTCCCCCGGTGGGGCGGGGGCGTTTGTTCCAACAAGCGATCCGGATCAGGACGCAAGGGTTCGTCGTTCATTTCGCTCTGTGTCCCTGTAGCGCATCCAGCGCCAGATTAAGCTCAACAATATTCACCACCGGTTGCCCAAGAAAGCGCGCCAGCGGCCTGTGCGTATATTCTGCAACCAGTTGCGCGACCTGTTCAACGGGAAGCTGGCGAGCCGCCGCCACGCGGGGGATTTGCCATGCCGCGGCGCCGGGCGTCAGATTATTATCCAGCCCGCTTGCCGAGGCCGTCGCCAGCTCAACCGGAACCGCGGAACTCGCCTGGGGGTTAGCGGCGCGTAGCGCGGCGACGCGGGACTGTATTTGCGCATCCAGTTCGGGATTGCTGGCGGCCAGGTTGCTTCCGCCCGACGCCAGTGGATTATAAGGCGTATCGGCGGTGGCGGAGGGCCGGCCATGAAAATAGCCCGCGGCGGTAAACGATTGTCCGATAAGCGCTGAGCCGCGTATCACATTGTCTTTATGAATCAGCGAGCCATTAGCCTGCCAGGGAAACCACCACTGCCCCAGCGCCGTGGTCAGAAGCGGATACACGCCGCCGGTCAATAACAGCAGAAATAACATTGTCGAAAAAGCAGGACGTAAACCGATCATCATACACCTCACGCCAGACCCAGCAGGGTCAGCAGCACATCAATCACTTTGATGCCAATAAACGGCACCACCAGACCACCCAGACCATAGATCCATAAATTACGGCGCAGCATGGCCGATGCGGAAAGCGGCTTATAACTCACGCCTTTTAATGCCAGCGGGATCAGAAAAATAATAATCAGGGCGTTAAAGATCACCGCGCTCAGAATGGCGGAGTTCGGCGAATGCAGCCCCATCACGTTGAGCGCGTTTAGCTGCGGATAGGTAGCGGCAAACGCGGCGGGAATAATGGCGAAATATTTCGCTACATCATTCGCGATACTGAAGGTGGTGAGCGAGCCGCGCGTCATCAGCATCTGCTTACCGATATGCACCACTTCAATCAACTTGGTCGGGTTAGAGTCCAGATCCACCATATTACCGGCTTCTTTCGCCGCCTGGGTGCCGGAGTTCATCGCCACCGCGACGTCAGCCTGCGCCAGCGCCGGGGCATCGTTAGTGCCGTCGCCGGTCATGGCGACCAGCCGTCCTTCCGCCTGATATTGACGGATCAGCGCCAGCTTGGCTTCCGGCGTGGCTTCGGCAAGAAAATCGTCCACACCGGCTTCGGCGGCAATCGCTGCCGCCGTCAGGCGGTTATCGCCAGTGATCATCACCGTTTTAATGCCCATCTTTCGTAGCTGGGCGAAACGTTCTTTAATGCCGCCTTTAACGATATCCTTGAGGGCGATAACACCCAGTACGCGCGCGCCTTCCACGACTACCAGCAGCGTCGCGCCCAGACGCGCCACGTTCTCGACGTTTTGCTCGACATCGGCGGGAAAATGGCCGCCATTGCTCTCGACATGACGCCGAATCGCGTCCACCGAGCCTTTACGGATCATCCGGTTATCGATATTAATCCCGCTCATGCGGCTTTGCGCGGTAAACGGAACAAAGGTGGCATGAAGCGACTGCACATCGCGTTCACGCAGGTTAAAGCGCTGTTTGGCGAGGATCACAATGCTGCGGCCTTCCGGCGTTTCGTCGGCCAGCGAAGCGAGCTGCGCGGCGTCAGCCAGCGTGCGTTCGTCCACCCCTCGGGCGGGTATAAAATCGGACGCCTGGCGGTTGCCGAGCGTGATAGTGCCGGTTTTATCCAGCAGTAACACGTCGACATCGCCCGCGGCTTCTACGGCGCGGCCGCTGGTGGCGATGACGTTCGCGCCCAACATTCGGCTCATTCCGGCTACGCCAATGGCGGAGAGTAGCCCGCCGATGGTGGTGGGGATCAGGCACACCAGCAACGCCACCAACACGGTGACGCTGACCGCGTTACCGCCCCAGGCGGAGAAGGGCCACAGGGTGGCGGTCGCCAGTAAAAAGACAATGGTCAGGGCGATGAGCAAAATCGTCAGGGCAATCTCGTTAGGCGTTTTCCGCCGCTGCGCGCCTTCCACCATCGCGATCATCCGATCAAGAAAGGTTTCGCCAGGATTGACGCTACAGGCAATCACCAGCCAGTCGGAAAGAATTCGCGTGCCGCCGGTGACAGAGGCGAAATCGCCGCCGGACTCGCGGATCACGGGCGCGGATTCGCCGGTAATCGCACTTTCATCCACCGAGGCGCCGCCTTCGATGACCTCGCCGTCGCAGGGAATAATATCGCCCGCTTTGACCAGGACAATGTCGCCTTTCCGCAGTTCAGCGGCGGGCACGTTATCGGCCTGCGCATCATGGCGCGGGGCGCGCAGACGGCGAGCGAACGCGGTCTTTTTCACCCCTTTCAGACTGTTTGCCTGGGCTTTGCTGCGGCCTTCCGCCAGCGCTTCGGCAAAATTGGCGAACAGTACGGTGAACCATAACCACAGGCTGATCACCCCTGTAAACAAGGCGCTTCCCGCTATTTGTCCTGTTACCATAGCGAGCGTTAACAGAGTGGTTAGCACGCTGCCGGCCCAGACCACAAACATCACCGGGTTACGCCACTGGGCGCGTGGGCTTAATTTTTTTACGGCATCCGTTAGCGCCTGTACGAGTAAAACAGGTTCAAACAGCGCCAGTTGCTTGCGACTCATATCAATGTACTCCGCATCGCTCAAGGTAAAGAGAAATGTTCCGCTACCGGGCCAAGCGCCAAGGCAGGAATAAACGTCAGCGCGCCGACCAGCAGTACCGTGCCGATGAGCAGTCCAATAAATAGCGCGCCGTGGGTCGCCAGCGTTCCCTGACTGGCCGGCTGTACTTTTTTACTGACCAGCGATCCGGCGATGGCCATGACAGGAATAATCACGCCGAAACGTCCGACGAACATGCAGAACGCCAGCAAACAGTTCCAGAAAGGCGAGTTAGCGCTCAGACCTGCAAAGGCGCTACCGTTGTTGTTGGCGGCAGAGGAGACGGCATATAGCACTTCGCTAAAACCGTGCGGGCCAGGGTTCAGCATTGCGCTGCGTCCGGCATCCGTCATCATCGCCAGCGCCGAACCCAACAAGACCAGCATCGGCGTGACCAGAATCGCCAGCGCGGTCATTTTCATTTCGCGCACGTCGATTTTTTTCCCCAGATACTCCGGCGTGCGACCGATCATCAGCCCCGCGATAAACACCGCCAGCAGGACAAACAGCAACATGCCGTACAGCCCTGAACCGACGCCGCCAAAGACCACTTCGCCAATTTGCATCAGCCACATCGGCACCATACCGCCCAGAGCGGTAAACGAGTCGTGCATGGCATTTACCGCCCCGCAGGACGCCGCGGTCGTGACGACGGCAAACAGGCTGCTGGCCAGCACGCCAAAGCGTGCCTCTTTACCTTCCATGTTGACGCTACTGTCCGCGCCTGCCGCCAACAGATGTGGATTTCCCTGAACTTCCGCCCACATCACTACCGCTACGCAGACCACAAAAATGAATGACATTGCCCACAGTAGGGCGCGTCCCTGACGGCGATCGCCCGCCGCTTCGCCAAAGGCGAAACAGAGCGCGGCTGGAATCAAAAATATCGCCAGCATCTGCGCCAGATTAGTGAGCGCGGTGGGATTTTCGAACGGATGCGAAGAGTTGGCGTTAAAGAAACCGCCGCCGTTGGTGCCAAGCATTTTGATCGCCTCCTGCGAAGCAACCGGCCCCATCGGCAAGAGTTGTTTAGCGCCTTCAAGGGTGGTGATGGGCTGATAAGCCGACAGGTTTTGCGGTACGCCTTGTTGGATAAAAAACAGCGCGATAATTAACGCGACAGGAAATAATATCCATAGCGTAATGCGTACCAGATCCTGCCAGGCATTACCCAGCGTGTGCACATTCTGGCGCGTAAAGGCGCGGATAAGCGCAAAAACCACCGCAATCCCGGTCGCCGCCGACAGGAAATTTTGCACCGTCAGCCCGGCCATCTGGCTAAAGTAGCTCAGCGTGCTTTCGCCGCTGTAGGCTTGCCAGTTGGTATTGGTGACAAAGCTGACGGCGGTATTCAGCGCCAGATCCCAGGACAGCCCCGGTAGCCGCTGCGGATTTAAGGGCAGCCACTCCTGCCAGAATAGCAGGCAAAACAGGATGCCCAGTCCCAGCAGATTGAGCGTCAGTAGCGCCAGTAAATACTGACGCCAGTTCATTTCGTGGTCGGTAATGCCAAGAGTCCGCCAGAGGATACGCTCAACGCCAGCCACGCCCGGCAACGGAACGGCGGCGATGAGCCTTGCCAGGCCCGAACCCAACGGTTTCGCCAGTACCAATAAAATCAGTAAAAAACTGGCGATCAGTAAAAATCCTTGCGCGGCCATCAGAACGCCTCCGCATTAATCAGGGCATAGACCAGATAACCTAAAAGTAAGAAAACCAGCACGATGCCGGTTATCACGCCTGCACTCACAGAGCACCTCCAGTGGCATTGTTTTACTCCTGAGAAAGGTAATTTTTTGGCTGCAAAGATTTCGCAAAAATTGGCGGGCGGAGTGTAAAAAAAGTATAAAAATGGCAAAGACCATTATTTAACTAATGATTAGTATTAATTTAACCTTTTTGTAACTAATTTACGCTTTGAATGTAAATCTGCTGGAAAAGCGTGAAAATAAGTGGTCGGATGAGTAGTAAAATTACACCGAAAGCGGTACTATTTTAATCAGGTAACGAGGTTCAATTTTTCGGTGCTATTCACCGATTCAATCTATACCGGGGCGGGTAGCGTCGGTATAAAGGGGGGAAATGTATGGAACACTATAAAGACTATCCGGCGCATGTCATTTTTGCCCGTCGTGCTTTCGCGGTGATCGCAGGCGTGCTGGCGTTGCCGGTGATGCTCTTCTGGAAAGACCGCGCGCGTTTTTATAGTTATCTGCACCGTGTCTGGTCGAAAACCAGTGATAAACCGGTATGGATGGCGCAGGCTGAAAAAGCCACCTGCGACTTTTATTAATCGCGACCAGCCTGAAAAACCGTCAGCCGCCACGCTGGCGGTTTTTTTATGCGCCAGGGTCTACACTGTTTAACGCTATTCGCCGTGACGTTTCATCTTTCAGGAGTTGTATGCCCACCCATTTAGTCTGGTTCAGGCGCGATCTGCGTTTACAGGATAACCTTGCGCTGGCCGCCGCCTGCCGCGATGCATCCGCGCGGGTGCTGGCGCTTTATATTTCCACCCCCGCGCAGTGGCAGGCCCATGATATGGCGCCGCGGCAGGCGGCATTCATCAGCGCGCAGCTCAATGCGCTACAGACGGCCCTTGCAGAGAAAGGCATTCCGCTGCTGTTTCATGAAGTGGCGGATTTTAACGCCAGTATTGAAACGGTCAAAAACGTTTGCCGACAGCATGACGTCAGCCATCTGTTTTATAACTATCAGTATGAGTTTAACGAGCGTCAGCGTGATGCGGCGGTGGAAAAAACGCTGCCCTCTGTCATCTGCGAAGGCTTTGACGATAGCGTGATTCTGGCGCCCGGCGCGGTGATGACCGGCAATCATGAAATGTATAAAGTTTTTACGCCGTTTAAAAACGCCTGGTTGAAACGGCTAAAAGAGGATATCCCGCCGTGCGTTCCGGCCCCGAAGATCCGGGTAAGCGGCGCGCTTTCTACACCCTTAACGCCAGTCTCGCTTAACTACCCGCAACAGGCGTTTGACGCCGCGCTTTTCCCGGTGGAAGAAAACGTGGTCATCGCGCAGCTACGTCAGTTTTGCGCGCAGGGCGCAGACGGGTATGAGTCACGGCGGGATTTCCCTGCGGTCGACGGCACCAGTCGGCTTTCCGCCAGCCTGGCGACGGGTGGCCTGTCGCCGCGACAGTGCCTGCACCGATTACTGGCGGAGCAGCCGCAGGCGCTGGACGGCGGACCGGGAAGCGTCTGGTTGAATGAGCTCATCTGGCGGGAATTTTACCGTCATTTAATGACCTGGTATCCGGCATTATGCAAACACCAGCCGTTTATCCGCTGGACAAAACGCGTCGCGTGGCAGGAGAACCCGCACTATTTTCAGGCATGGCAGAAAGGCGAAACCGGTTATCCCATTGTCGACGCGGCGATGCGCCAGCTTAACGCGACGGGCTGGATGCATAACCGTTTACGCATGATTACCGCCAGCTTTCTGGTAAAAGATCTGTTGATTGACTGGCGGTTGGGGGAGCGCTATTTCATGTCGCAGCTTATTGACGGCGATCTTGCTGCCAATAATGGCGGCTGGCAGTGGGCCGCCTCAACCGGTACTGACTCCGCGCCTTATTTTCGTATTTTTAATCCCACGACTCAGGGAGAGAGGTTCGATCGCGACGGCGAATTTATCCGCCAGTGGCTACCGGCATTACGCGATATCCCTGGAAAAGCGATTCACGAGCCGTGGCGGTGGGCGGAAAAAGCGGGAGTCGTGCTTGATTATCCTCGGCCTATTGTTGAACACAAACAGGCGAGAATCGCGACGCTTTCCGCCTATGAGGCGGCGAGAAAAGGGGCGTGATACAGGCCCGGTAGCGCAAACTACCGGGCCTTCTGCTATCAGGATTCGACGGCCAGCGCGCGGCTTTTGAATTTGAAGGACTGATACAGCCAAATCAGCAGGACAACCCCTACGCAGGCTAACGCGCCCCAGGTGATCTGTTCAAAAACATCCACATAGGCGTTGATGGCGTAATTAACCGCGCCGCTGGCGTCGAAGGCGCTTTGCGAGGTCTGGTCAGCGATGATGCCTGCCAGATAGTTAGCTATCGCGCCGGACAGCAGCATATAAATTCCGGTTAATACGCCGGTGACGCCGGGGATATCAATGCGCGTAATTTGCGACATGGCGACCGGGTCGATAAACAGCTCGGCAAAGCCCATCACCGCCAGTCCCAGCACCATTAGCGGCATTGAAGAGTGTCCGTAAGCGGCGGACCAGCGTGCGCTCAGGGTCAGAATACAGAATCCGGCGCTCATCAGACCGAGACCCAGCGCGAATTTGCCCCAGATACGCACGGTGCGATTACCGCTTACGCTCTCTTTAACCAGCCAGGCCAGGACGACCCCACACAGCATCACGGCAAAGGCGTTCACCGACTGGAACATGGCGGTAGGAACGGAATAGCCCAGAATATCGCGGTTCACAAAGCGGTCGATATACAGACTGATAGAACTGCCGCCCTGCTGGGCAAACGCCCAGAACAGCATACTGAACAGGGTCAGGGTGACAATCAGCCCCAGTTCTTTGCGCTGTTTGGCCGTTTGCGCCTGGTGATAAATTTTTGCCAGCACGACCAGGCCGATCGCGGTCGCCACGATTAAGGCATAGACAGACCATTCTTTCCAGAACAGAACGGTAATCAGCAACGGCGCCGCTACCAGCAAAATTAACAGCCAGCCCCAGTTCGGCAGCAGGTAGTTTCTGGCGCACAACACGGCTTTATTCACGCCGGTGGTGTGGGTGAAATGACGATTTCCACACAGGAAGATCACTAACCCCGCAAGCATACCAATGGCGGCGAGCGCAAAGCCCATCGCCCAACTGTACTCCTCTTGCACATAGCCGCAGGCGATAGGCGCCACGATCGAACCAATATTGCCCGCTGCGTAAAGCAGCGAGAACCCGCCGTCGCGGCGCGGATCTTCCGGCTGGTACAGTTCGCCCAGCAGGCAGCTAATATTCGATTTAAACAGGCCGTAGCCGCAGACAATGATCGCCAGCGACAGATAAAGGAATGTCGGCGCGATCTCACTGGCGCCCAGCACTAAATGACCTATAGCCATTAAAAATGCGCCCAGCATGACTGCCATTCGGTTGCCAAGCACCTTATCCGCCAGATAGCCGCCAAGAATCGGCGTTACGTAGACCAGCGAACAATAAGCGCTGAATAACTCATAGGCGTGGTTATCGTCGTATTTTAGCTGATTGGTGAGATAAAGAATCAGTAGGGCGCGCATACCATAAAAGCTGAAGTACTCCCAAATTTGCAGGGCGACAACGTAGTAAATAGCGCGGGGTTGAGATGCTTGTTTATTCATCGTATTTCCGGGATAGAGGCACTGCGGCAAGAAAGCGGGCATCTCAGATAATGCCTTTCTTTGTGGGCTTATTAAGCCTGCCGCATCGCCGTGTTTCCTTAAAGTTACCAACATGATACAGAACTGATTTTTTCTGCAATATGCGTTCTGATTGCATAAATATACATGAAATCGATCGTGTTTTGCTAAGTAATTTGCGCCAAACCCGGGGGTGATTGTTTCTTGATGTGTCAAACAAATGTTTATCGACGAACGGCTAACGGGAGGCTATGTTAACGGAGGCTGAACCCGTAACGGGAAAGTAGAACGTGGGTTAAAGGGAGCGATGATGAAAAACACCGAGCTGGAACAACTGATTAACGACAAGCTGAACAGTGCGGCAATAAGCGATTATGCGCCGAATGGTTTACAGGTCGAAGGAAAAGAGACGGTACAGAAAATCGTTACCGGCGTGACCGCAAGTCAGGCGCTGCTCGATGAGGCGGTGCGTTTGCAGGCCGATGCGGTCATTGTTCATCATGGTTACTTCTGGAAAGGCGAGTCTCCGGTTATTCGCGGCATGAAACGCCGTCGCTTAAAAACGTTACTGGCAAATGATATTAACCTTTACGGTTGGCATCTGCCGCTGGATGCGCACCCTGAGCTGGGCAACAATGCGCAGTTGGCGGCGCTATTGGGCATTACCGTGAAAGGAGAAATTGAGCCGCTGGTGCCGTGGGGAGAGCTCTCAATGCCGGTGCCGGGGCTGGAACTGGCCTCATGGATTGAAGCGCGTCTGGGGCGTAAACCGCTATGGTGCGGCGATACCGGGCCAGAGAATGTGCAGCGTGTCGCCTGGTGTACCGGCGGCGGACAAAGTTTTATTGATAGCGCCGCCCGCTTCGGCGTGGATGCTTTTATTACCGGCGAGGTGTCTGAACAGACCATTCATTCCGCACGCGAACAGGGGCTGCATTTTTATGCCGCCGGGCACCATGCCACTGAACGCGGCGGTATTCGCGCCCTGAGCGAATGGTTGAACGAAAACACGGCGTTGGATGTGACGTTTATTGATATCCCTAACCCGGCATAACTGAGAGGTAATAAAGTGCAGCGAGCGCGTTGTTATCTGTTAGGCGAAACGGCAGTCGTCCTGGAACTTGAACCGCCGATTACGCTGGCGAGCCAGAAACGCATCTGGCGTCTGACGCAGCGTCTGGTCGATATGCCGAACGTGGTGGAAGCCATTCCCGGGATGAACAATATCACCGTGATCTTGCGGGAACCGCAAACCCTGGCGCTGGATGCGATTGAGCGTCTGCAGCGCTGGTGGGAAGAGAGCGAGGCGCTGGAGCCGGACTCGCGTTCGGTTGAGATCCCGGTGATCTATGGCGGCGCAGGCGGGCCGGATCTGGCGGCGGTGGCACGGCACAGCGGTTTGAGTGAAAAGCAGGTCGTGGAGCTACATGCCTCCGTTGAGTATGTCGTCTGGTTTTTAGGCTTTCAGCCTGGCTTTCCCTATCTTGGGAATTTACCAGAACCGCTCCATATGCCCAGACGCGCGGAGCCGCGCCTGCAGGTTCCGGCCGGTTCTGTCGGCATCGGCGGCGCGCAGACGGGTATTTATCCATTATCCACGCCGGGCGGCTGGCAGCTGATCGGCCTCACGCCGTTGAAGTTATTCGATCCGATGCGGGAGCCCCCGGTTCTGCTACGCCCTGGCGATAGCGTACGCTTTGTGCCGCAAAAGGAGGGAATATGCTGAATATTATTCGCGCGGGGATTTATACCTCCGTGCAGGATAGCGGGCGTCACGGCTTTCGTCAGTCGGGGCTGAGTCACTGCGGTGCGCTGGATAAACCCGCCTTTCAGACCGCTAATCTCCTGGTCGGGAACGATGCGAATGCCCCGGCGCTGGAAATCACTCTCGGTCAACTGGTTGTCGAATTTGAAAATGAGACCTGGTTCGCTCTTACCGGCGCAGGCTGCGAGGCGCAGTTGGATGATCAACCGGTCTGGACCGGCTGGCGATTGCCGGTAAAAGCGGGTCAGCGTCTTACGCTGCATCGACCGCTTCACGGGATGCGTAGCTATCTGGCGGTGGCGGGCGGTATTGCTGTGCCGGAGGTGATGGGATCGTGTAGTACCGATCTGAAGTCCGGCATCGGTGGGCTGGAAGGACGGCTGCTAAAAGATGGCGATCGGCTGGCGACGGGTAAACCATCGCGACAGTTTAGCGGGCCGCAGGGCGTGAAGCAGTTACTGTGGGGGAATCGCATCCGTGCGCTACCGGGGCCGGAATACCGTGAGTTCGATCGCGCCTCGCAAGAAGCGTTCTGGCGTTCGCCGTGGCAGCTCAGTCCGCAAAGTAATCGCATGGGCTATCGTTTGCAGGGACAATCGTTAACGCGGACAACGGATCGCGAACTGCTGTCGCACGGTTTGCTGCCCGGTGTCGTGCAGGTGCCTTACAACGGCCAACCTATTGTGTTAATGAATGATGCCCAGACAACTGGCGGCTATCCGCGCATTGCCTGCATCATCGAGGCAGATATGTACCATCTGGCGCAGATCCCGCTAGGACAACCGATCCATTTTGTGCAATGTTCGCTGGAAGAGGCGCTCAACGCGCGCCGCGAGCGTCAGCGCTATCTGGAACAGCTTACCTGGCGACTTCAGCATGAACATTGATTTAAATGCGGATGTGGGCGAAGGTTGCGCCAGCGACAGCGAATTATTAACGCTGGTCTCCTCCGCCAATATCGCCTGTGGTTTTCACGCCGGTGATGCGCAAACCATGCTGACCTGTGTGCGCGAGGCGCTGAAAAACGGCGTGGCGATCGGCGCGCATCCCAGCTTTCCGGATCGGGATAATTTTGGGCGGACGGCGATGGTTTTGCCGCCGGAAACGGTATACGCCCAGACGCTGTACCAAATCGGCGCGCTGGGGGCGATTGTCCAGGCGCAAGGCGGCGTGATGCGCCATGTCAAACCGCACGGTATGCTCTATAACCAGGCGGCGAAAGATCCTCATCTGGCACAGGCGATTGCGAAAGCGGTACACGACTATGATCCGTCACTGATACTGGTTGGACTGGCGGGAAGTGAGCTGATCCGGGCCGGTGAGCGCCATCGCCTGGTGACGCGGCAGGAGGTGTTTGCCGATCGCGGCTATCAGGCCGACGGTAGCCTGGTGCCGCGCATGCAACCTGGCGCGCTGATTCACGATGAAGAGCAGGCGCTGGCGCAAACGCTGGATATGGTACAAGCCGGGAGAGTGAAAAGCGTTACTGGCGTGTGGACGACTGTCACGGCGCAAACGGTGTGCATTCATGGCGACGGCGAGTATGCGCTTGCATTCGCTCGCAGGCTACGCGCCGCGTTCAATGCGCGTAATATACACGTTATTGCCTGAGAGCCCGACGATTGAAGCTATTATATTACGGCTGCTAAAAATTATCGTGTTCTGTTCTCTTAATGTCAGGAAGAGGGATTTATTCAATACTATATAAATCCCCTTATAATATATTATTTTAAAAATAACCAAGTGATGCTGTAATAGCCAGTATGATGAGCTTATTGCTGTTAGCAGCAGAGTTTTTGAAAATCATTATGATATTGTTAGCTATCGCCATCTAATCAAACCTCCGGGGCGGGTAAACTACCTGACTCTTTATTACCCCTTTCTGATTGATTTACCTCACGATAGCCTCATTTTTAGCATTTATATTCTTCGTCATGACGACTTATCAGGAGACTGAAGCCAGATTGATTCGCTGTTTCACTATCACGTCATGGATAGCGTGCCAGATTGCCAGCTATATGGATTTTAAGCTGTTTACGCATAGCAACTTTTTTAGGAAAATTAAACTCATCTGATCAGTGATTTTTTAGTATATTACTCATTTTGTTATGATGGATTTGTTTTGTGAAAAGAAAATATCTTACGCAAGAAGAGATTGAAAAACTGCTGTCAGCGACCGACAGAATGCCCTTCCCGGAAAGAAACCGCTGCTTAATCCTGATGGCGTTTATTCATGGCTTCCGGGCCAGTGAGCTGCTGGGGCTGCGCTTGTCGGATATTGATCTTGCAGGAAGACAGCTTTATATCCGGCGCCTCAAAAATGGCTTTTCAACGTGTCACCCCCTCCTTCCCGATGAGTATAACGTACTGAAAAGCTGGCTCAGGGCCAGGAAGTATCTTGAGAAAGGGGCTGACGGAGACTGGCTGTTCCTGTCGCTGCGACGGCATCCGCTCAGCAGACAACAATTTTTTTACATACTTCGTGAGGCAGGGCGGTTGGCCGAATTAACGATAGCGCCACATCCTCATATGCTGCGACATGCCTGCGGCTACGCCCTTGCTGACAAAGGGATTGATACACGACTCATACAGGACTATCTGGGGCACAGGAACATCCAGCACACCGTAAGATACACCGCAAGTAACGCCGGGCGTTTTCATGGAATATGGCGAAAAAAACGTCGAGTATAACCGTACGTTCTGATTCAAAAAGTTAAGTCCGCTTCGCGCTTTCATCATCCTCTCAGATTTACCCCTTCCACACAAGAGTCATGCAATCGTAATCTCTTGCTTATTAAGGAGTTATCCCTATAACAATAAAAAAACTAAGGGAAAATTTACCTGGTCCAACCAGCACTATGCTGTAATCATTTTTGTCCTGCCTGCACAAAATGTTAATTTTTAGTGTTAAAAAAACGTATTAAATAATATTTAATACTAATTAATTATCATATCAAAGAATTAAATCCTTTATTTTACCTTTTGAATCATATTGTTAAATCACAGAGAAGTCTGTTCAGGGAAAGCTGATTTACATAATCAACATATAAATCAATAGATTACTGTGTTTTCTATTTGTCATTTTGTACTCCGCACAGGGCAGAATTACCCTGCGGCAGGAGCATGTACTACCAGGGGGACTGACGGCCTGTGCAGCCGAAAAGCAGAACCGGACAGGGTGTCAGAGAGCAGTGTTTAGATAGGGCCAGACGTCATTTTTCATACAGACATGGAATGGCTCCCGGTCCACGAAAGGGTGCGGACATGTTGTTTCCACAACACGAAGCTGCCGTTGCTGGCGCAGTGCCGGGTCGGCAATGGCCAGAGGAGAACAATCTGATGACGCAAGAATATGCGGAAATGTCCACCGGAAGGGGGGGGACCAGTAAGTGCCGGTACAGTATGGGCGCAAAAATATTTTTGCTCCTGCTGGCGGTCTCCACCGTCGCAGCGTTGTTCAGCCTGTATCAGGTTCTGACGTACTGATATGCAGACGTTAACCAGAGTACTGCCGCCTCTCCGGCTGATTATGTTTTGTCAGTCAGGCGAAAATCCTGCGCAGTTTCCGGATACCGGTGGCCTTTGCGTGGAGGACTGCGTTCGTCTCAGGACACCAGAAGGGCTGCTGGATCGGTTGCGTCGGTGGCCCGGCGCGATGGTGATATCCGCCGGACGGCCATCAACCCAGCTTCTGCTGTGGCAACAGGTTTTTCAGCGTTATCCGCGGACAGTGGTTTTTTGCAGCAGTAACGCGTTTTTACCGGTTGACGACAGCGTGGAAGGTTACTTCCGCCATCTGAGGCTGATTAAACGCGCCATGTCGGTAAGGGTTCTGGCCAGAATGGCTGAGCTTGCCATATGGTCATCACTACAGACATCGCCTTACGAGGAGGAGATGAAAAGCGCGTTGAGCGTGCCGGAGCTGGTGATGGAGATAAACAGCCGCACGCTGGTCAGGTTACTGTCAGAGCGTCTGCCAAAACAGGGACGGCGGGTGCTGGGATTACTGTTGTCAGGCTGTAGCCCGGAAATGACGGCCCGTATGCTGGGAACCGGCGTGAGGCAGGTCTGGCTCGCGGAGCAGACGCTGAAACAACGCTGGGATATCCCGACAGGAGTACCGCTATCTGATGCGGTAAGAATAAGGATACCGGACGTCGGCCCGGACATCAGTCAACAGAGTGGGTTGGTAAAAACTGGGGCCGGTAACGCACCGGATTTATGCTGACAGCATATTTACATCATGCCGCGCGGTATTCAGACCCATAATGTTGCGTTCTGAATGAGTTATCTTCACAAAATAAATATGGCAATCATCGTTGTCCGGAAATACCGCATAACGTGTGACATTAATGAATCTGTAATCAGTGCGAGGGTTTACGCGCTGTGGCGGTAGCGTGGAATTATCTGGATGCGTTGAGTAAATTTCACTTTACCCTTCTGATATAAATGAAAATGGTTCTGGATAAACTATCTAATATTATCTGTGTCTGCGAACAGAGTGACAAAAATAATGCAACGTAAAAAGATACTAATTGTAGGTGCGGGCCTTTCAGGCGCAGTAATAGCACGCCAGTTAGCCGAGCAGGGACATGTAGTCAATATTATTGATCAACGTTCGCATATCGGTGGTAACGCTTATGATGCCCGAGATGAGCACACGGGTATTATGGTGCACGTTTATGGTCCTCATATTTTTCATACTGATAATGAAACTGTATGGAATTATGTAAATAAATACGCTGAGATGATGCCTTATATCAATAAAGTTAAGGCCACAGTAAATGGTCAGGTATTTTCTTTACCTATCAATCTTCATACCATCAATCAATTTTTTGGTGTCGCCTGCTCACCTGATGATGCCAGGAAATTACTGCTTCAAAAATGTGATAGCACCATTCTGGAACCACAAAATTTTGAGCAACAGGCCTTGCGTTTCATTGGTGAAGAGTTATATGAAGCCTTTTTTAAAGGTTATACCATTAAACAATGGGGGCTTCATCCTTCCGCGTTACCCGCTTCTGTATTGAAACGTATCCCTGTTCGCTTTAATTATGATGATAACTATTTCAATCATAAGTTTCAGGGAATACCAAAATTTGGTTATACACAAATGGTCAAGTCCATTGTCGAACACGAAAATATCGCTGTTGAACTATGTCGCTCCTTCACTCAAGAAATGCGGACAGATTATGATCATGTTTTTTTTAGTGGCGCGCTGGATGCCTTTTACTCCTGTCAATATGGCCGACTGGAATATCGTACATTAGACTTTAAAAAAATAATTTGCCAGAGTGATTATCAAGGATGCGCAGTAATGAATTATTGTTCAATAGATACTCCTTATACTCGGATTACTGAGCATAAATATTTTTCTCCGTGGGAGAGACATGAAGCTTCAATATGTTATCAAGAATATAGTCGGGAATGTGAAGCTGGTGATATACCCTACTATCCTGTTCGCAGGGCAGATAAAATGGATTTACTGAATAAATATCTGTCGCGGGCTAAAAAAGAAAAAAATATTACTTTCATTGGTCGTCTTGGCACTTATCGTTATCTCGATATGGACATCACGATAGCTGAAGCATTACAGACGGCGGATGTATACTTAACGTCGCTATATGAACAAAAAGAAATGCCAGCTTTTACAGTTACCGTTTGATGAAGTGTACAGCGCTAATCGTAACTTTTAACCGTCTTGAAAAATTAAAAAAAAGTGTGCGAGAGACTGTTAAGGCGGGTTTTTCCTCTATTGTTATCGTTAATAATGGCTCAAGCGACGGTACCAGGGAATGGCTTTCTTCATTAAGTGAACCTGGCATCACGATACTTAATCTTAAAGATAATCTTGGTGGTGCTGGCGGATTTAAAGTAGGTAGTCAATATATATGCTCATATAGTAATGCCGATTGGGTATTTTTCTATGATGATGATGCTTACCCGGAAATTAATATTTTAAAGCATTTCTCGTTATTAGATACCTCAAGATACCGTATATTTGCGTCGCGAGTTCAGGACACCTATGGACGGTCTTGTCGGATGAATTTGCCTTTCATCAGGGTTCCATCTACGGTGTTTGAGACTATTTATTATGTGATACGCCCAGAGAGGTTTTCTCCAGTAAGAACTCAGGTTACTGATGTTCAAACTGTGTCATTCGTTGGTATGATTATTGATCGAAAGGTATTGAATAACCATCTTAACGATATCCATGATGAACTTTTCCTTTATTATGATGATTTTTTCTTTGGTTATAAGCTAGTATTGTCCGGGCAGAAAATTCGTTACTCCCCAGAAATTAAATTTATTCATGATATCTCTATTCATGGAAAGTGTATCTGCCCCGAATGGAAAGTATATTATCTTTGTAGAAATTTGTTGCTGCTGAGAAAACTTTTACCCGTTCCCAGGATATTCAGTGTTCTTTCTATAGTGTTACGCCTCTCTAAATATCTCGCCATATTACCATGGCAGCGTAAGAAATTTCGTTATCTATATTTTATCTGGCAGGGAATACTTCATGGACTTAAAGGT
This sequence comes from Salmonella sp. SAL00670, assembly GCF_046552235.1. NCBI lineage: Bacteria > Pseudomonadati > Pseudomonadota > Gammaproteobacteria > Enterobacterales > Enterobacteriaceae > Salmonella > Salmonella sp. SAL00670. Next base: position 32,644 of record NZ_JBGDUO010000003.1, on the reverse strand, counting down.
ATTAGTGGGAAATATCATTAGCAGGACGAAGAGATGAAAAGGTTATGTTATTTTGTAAATTCAGACTGGTACTTTGATTTACATTGGACAGAACGTGCGATAGCGGCAAGGGATGCGGGTTATGAAATTCATATCATAAGTCATTTTATTGGTGAAGAGATTATAAAAAAATTCAAAACGCTTGGTTTTATTTGTCACAATGTGTCTCTTGTTGCTCAGTCATTTAATATGTTTGTTTTTTTTAGAGCATTCCTTAACGCTCGGAAAATTATTAAAGAGATTAATCCTGACTTATTGCATTGTATTACGCTCAAACCTTGCCTGATTGGTGGGGTTAGCGCCAGGAGAAGTAATAGTCCAGTTGTTATCAGCTTTGTCGGACTTGGTCGAATCTTTTTATATAATACCGTGCCAATGAGAATATTGCGTGCGTTAACCGTTTTGGTTTACAAATATATTGCCGGTAATAAGCGTGGTGTTTTTATTTTTGAACATGATAAAGATCGACGAAAAATATCGCGTTTAGTAGGTATTGATTATCATAAAACTATCGTTATCGAAGGTGCTGGAATTAACCCGGATATTTATAAATTCTCTATAGAGAAAAAACATGAGATACCGATAGTCCTTTTTGCAAGCCGAATGTTATGGAGTAAAGGTCTTGGCGATCTCATTGAAGCAAAAAAGATCCTCAGACAAAAAAATATTCATTTTGTTTTAAATGTTGCAGGTATATTGGCCGAGGACGATAAAGATGCTATCCCTTTGGAGCTCATTCATCACTGGCATAATGAAGGACTAATTAACTGGCTGGGACGCTCTTCGAATGTATATGAGCTTATTCAGAAATCGAATATCGTTGCATTACCATCTATTTATCCGGAAGGAGTACCACGGCTTTTATTAGAGGCATCATCTGTAGGACGTGCATGTATTGCTTATGATACCGGCGGATGTGATAGCTTAATTATTCATAACTATAATGGGTTGATCGTGAAAAGTAATTCAGCTCAGGAGTTAGCGGTAGAATTAGAGTATTTGTTAAAAAATCCACAGATTCGCTTAGAGATGGGGGCGAATGGAAGAAAACGTGTAAAGGAATTGTTTTCCAGCATATTAGTCATTAATAAGACATTGCAAATTTATAAAGACACTATTGGTTGCTAACACCATAAAGTGCTTATGAAGTAGGTCAGTGTTTAGATAAATAGTATGTAAATATTATAGAAAATAAATAAGTTATATTTTCATATCGTTAAAGAATAAGTTCTTCAGGTAAAGGTGACACGGAAACAATGAATGATTTGAAAGAAGCTCTGGCCAGGCACCAACTTTGGATTTCGCTAGGTTGGAATGATGTCCTGGGACGATACCGGCGATCGGTGTTAGGGCCTTTTTGGATAACGATTTCGATGGGGGTCACCATATCAGCGATGGGACCTCTTTACGGTTCGCTGTTCAGTTCTGGTTCCGAAAATTTTATCATGCATCTTACTTTAGGTATGATCTTTTGGGCCTTTCTATCAGCAACTATTAATGAGTCATGCGGAATATTTAATGAGTCCGCATCAATTATTAAACAATCTGACCTTCCGCTATATTTATATATATTACGTGTTTTCTATCGGCAGTTTATGATTATGTTGCATAATTTTATCATTATACCTTTCGTGATTTTTTTTACCAATACATCGGTAAATCTTGATATTCTCCTTTTTATACCTGCAATTGTAATAACATCCATCTCATTAATTTCTACAGGTATGATTCTCGCCATTTTTTGCACAAGATATCGTGATATGGGACCGGTTGTTCAAAGTGTGGTAACGTTGTGTTTTTTTATAACTCCCATCATTTGGACATCGGAACAATTACCAAAGGGAAGAAAGGAATTTGTTGATTATAATATTTTTTATTACTTTATGGAGATGCTCAGGAAACCATTAATGGGAACTGTACCAGATGTAACTATATGGTTTTACACAATAATAACCTCTATTATTATGTTGATGGTCTCAACCTTAGTGTTGACTAAATATCGCTCAAGAATCGTATACTGGTTATAATTAATGAAAATCTCTTGCAAAAACGTTGGCGTAATACTCCCTATATTTAACTCCAGCCACCGTTCATTTAAAAAAACTTTTCTACAGGCTGCTTCAGGTGGACGAATTGGCTCATCGAATACCGGGATTATTGAAGTAGAGGCATTAAAAAAAATTGATTTTACGCTTACCGAAGGTAACCGTCTTGCGCTTATCGGACACAATGGTTCGGGCAAAACAACTCTTCTGAGAGTACTTGCAGGGGCCTATAAACCAACTTCAGGGAAGTATGAATGTATTGGTCGAGTCACCAGCCTCATTGATCCCATGATGGGAATGGATGGTGAGCTTACCGGCCTGGAAAATATAAAACTGAGGGGACTATTTCTCGGTCTGTCAAAAAATGAAATAAAAAATATTACAGAAGATGTCATCGAGTTCAGCGAGTTAGGTGATTTTATTAAAATCCCCGTTAGAACGTATTCTAGTGGTATGGTTCTGAGGCTTGGTTTTTCTATTTCTACTGCAATTAATCCTGAAATTTTACTGATGGATGAATGGATGAGCGTGGGTGATAGTGATTTTAAAAGAAAAGCAGAGATGAGATTAAATAGCTTTATCTCTAAAGCGGGCATTATGGTAATGGCCACTCACGATGATGAACTGGCTAAATCTGTATGTAATAAGTTCATCAGGCTTGAGCACGGTGAGATAGTTAGCAAAGGCGGATTTTAATATTCTTATTGCAGTATTTATATCACTACGCGGTGAGAAATTTACTATTTTATAATAGCGTTACCCCAGATAATATAAATTTATAGGTTCGTTATGTATTTTTTACTTCAAAAAGTAATTTTACCAAACATTGATCTATGCACGGAAGAGCAGCTTTATTTCAGAACTCAGGGCGGGAAGTATAACTATACCTCACGTAACTTACTTGTTCCGCGTCATAAGGTTGCATATTTTGATACTTTTTTTAATGCATTCTCAATTAAGAAATGGAAAAAATATACAACCTTAACATCACTTTTTTTGCGGGTTAATATAATTGGTCGCGGAACTATAACTGTAAGGCATAAAGAGAATGGTGTCATTAGAGTATTAAAGCAAATTGATTTTAAATCGTCATGTAATATTAGTGATGAGATTGAGATTGATATATCAAAAATAAATTTTGGATATATCTATGTGGAGTGGCAATCAGACGAAGACTCTGTTTTAAATGGATTTGAATTTCTGACTAAAGATCATGTTAGTAAATCATCTATGGCTTTAGTTATAACAACTTATAATAGAAAAGAAGCTGTTACTAAAACAATCAATAGAATTAATAAAACACTCTTAACCCAGAGCGAATTTAAAGATCGTTTTAAATTGATTGTCGTTAATAATGGCGAGGCGATTAATCACCCGTCAGGAAACGGCATTATAGTTATCAATAATGAAAACCTCGGTGGGTCAGGCGGGTTTATGAGAGGTTTGATAGAGGCAGGGAAAATCAACGATGTCAAACATGTCATATTTATGGATGACGACGGCTCATGTGAAATTGAATCGATTTGTCGAACTCATGCTTTTTTACTGATGGCTAAAGACAAAAATACAGTTGTTACTGGCTGTATGCTTTTTGAAGATAACCCGGCAATCATACATGAATCTGGTGCCATATGGCATAGAGATTTTTTACATTACCCGGATAAACATTATCTGGATGCTCGGGAAATAGATTCTTTAGATACTTTTGATAATGAAAGAAAAATAGGCTACGGTGGATGGTGGTTTTTTGCCTTTAATATTAACGCTATTGAATATTACTCATTTCCTTTCTTTGTTCGTGGTGATGACCTGCTATTTGGATATATGCATAAAAAACATAATATTGTCACACTTAATGGTGTGGCTTCGTGGCAAATGGATTTTGAAAGAAAAATATCGGTTCTAAATAGCTATTTGAACTTCAGGACTGTTGCTGTACCTGCATTAATTAGTAAAAGAAAGTTTGCTGCACTACTGTTAAGTGTTTTCTTTGTGCGGGAAGTCTTTCTTGCGAGTTTTTCATGCCGCTATGAACTTGCCAGAGCAATGATTATGTCATATAACGATTGTCTTTCTGGACGGGAGTTTTGGGAAGATAATGTAGATCTTCTGGAGATAAGAAAAAGAATTAATGCAATAACTCATAATGAAAAATTCAATGTAGAAGGTATTGATATTGTTAATGGTTGTGTTGATTACCCATGTTCTGGTAAAGAAAAAGCCATCTACAAATTTTTTAGATGCATAACCCTTAATGGACACTTAATTCCAGCTTTCTTTTTAATTAAAAAACCAATCGTGGTTGATTATCGTCATTATCACCCTACTAAGTTTTCATTCCGGAGAATTACTATCTATCATTTAAATATAGAAAATGGCAAATTATTAAAACTTACCCACTCAAAAATGGAGTTTTTTAAAGTTATTATTAATGGTTTGTTTACGGCAGTCAAAAATTTTTATCGGTTTAAATCTGCAAAAAAAGAGATGAAAAATAGTTTGCCCTATCTTACCTCAAAGCTCTTTTGGTATAAAAAATTCAATAAAAAATCTGAAGATAAATATTAAACATGATGTAAGTGGTGTTGATGAGAATTATACCGATTTTTTAATTATATGACTATGATAATCTTAGGTATGGTTCTGTTGCTACACCTTATCTGGTGTCAGTCTAATAAAATATTATAATCCTTACCCAATGTCAGCATTCATTCATAGGGTGTTAATTTTTATATATACCGTAAAACGCGAAATCAGAATATGGAAAAGAGTCTTTTAGTTATTGTCCGACATAAACCTGGGCGTACTCGTCTATTAATGCGGGCCTTGCAATCCATTAATGACCAGACGTTCAAAAAAATAAATATCATCATTTTCTGCATGGAGGAAGAATTGAAATGTCACAATGTGGATGATTTTTATCTGAAAGAACTGTCAAATATATATAGTGTTATCTACGACGAAAACTGTATCTTTAATGCTATTAAGATGTCTGAATCTAATTATTTATGCTTTATGGATGATGACGATTCCTGGGCCCCTGAATATGTGTCAAGGCTACTCAGTGTTTTGGCGAATATACAGTCAACGTATTCATCTGTAAATGCAATAGCATGCCATACAAATAAAGTTGCTGAGATTGCGGAAAATAATAGAATAATTATAAATTCAACGCAACCATGGAACCACTATTTAAATGCTGGCCCTGTTAGTTTTGATGTTATTTATTACAGGAATTCTATTCCACTTTCCTCGTGTTTATTCGATAAAAATTCTGTTATCGATATGATTGAAAGTCATAAATTATCCTCTCCTGCATTTTTCTGGCCTTTTTTTATTCATTACCTTGCAGAAAATGATGTTTGGATCTTACCTGAAGCACTGGCATTTTATCATTTCAGAGAAAATGATGACTTTGAATTTGGCAATTATACCGTAATTAACAATGAGTTATTTGATATAGAATGCAAAATTGCAGAAAATAAAATGATGAGAAGTATTGATGACTCATCATTGCTCAATGTGTTACTTTCAAATATTGCTAACAATAGTCTTTTTCATAAAATCTCTTATATTGAAAATAAGATTAAATAAAATATGGATATGAACTTTAAAAAATACAAGACCGTAAGCTTTGATATCTTTGATACATTGGTTAGCCGGAGGGTTTACCGTCCCAGAGATTTGTTTTCATTGATGCAATCAACTTTAGCAACTGAGAACTTTTTTATATCAGCGTGCGAGATTGATATTATTGATAATTTTCCAGAGATAAGAGTTCAGGCGGAAGTAAGTGCCAGAGAGAATAGGGTCAGGCGTTTTGGCGGCGAGCCGGAAGTACTCATATCTGAAATATACGATGAAATTTTAAAAAAGCATCCGCAGCTTTCACCAGCGACAGTAGAAAAGATAATCGATCTGGAAATACAAATGGAGAAGATTGTTTTATATAAAAATTCGCGTGGAAGCTGTTTGTTTGAAAAGGCTATTAGTGATGGTTGCAAAGTTATTTTAATTAGTGATATGTACCTTCCATCAGCAATATTAAAGGAGTTGTTAACATCATGTGGCTATGATATCAGTAACATTCCAGTTTATTCATCTGGTGAAGAGCGGCACTCTAAAAATAGTGGCAAGTTGTTTTCAATAGTCAAGAAAAATGAAAATGTAGATATTGCATCGTGGATGCATGTTGGCGACAATGTTCATGCAGATATTCTGAACGCTAAAAAACTCGGTATAAATACTCTCCATGCTGATTGGTCAGAGTATAATCATGGGGTATCTAATCATTGGAAAGCTAAAGATATTATTGGTGAATCTATTTGTAAGGCTTTATTACTTAAACAAGTTTCTGCTTTCCATCAAAATGATCCTTTAAACGAGATAGGATTTAAAGTATTTGGTCCGTTATTATTAGGTTATGTATCCTGGTTAGCGAATCAGTTAAAGATTCATAAAATTGATAAAGCGCTTTTTTTAGCACGCGATGCTCACTTAATCTATAAAATTTATAATGAATACTTTTCAGAAGAACATGTAAAATGTGAATATTTATATATATCCCGCGCATCAGCTTATATGGTGGGGATGACTGATTGGCCGATGCACAGGATTTGGCATCTTTTTGGTGGTAAGAATAAGAAAAGTATTAAAAAGATACTTGCTATCGCGGGGTTAGATGCGAGTGAGCATATTTCAGATATACATCATGTTGGTTTTCCTGACGAGGAGTATATTCCTGTTTCAGGAGAGGAACATAAGGTTCACTGGCTTATAAATAAATTATTTCCATATATTTTATTAAAAAATACTCAGCACAGGGAAGTTTACGCTGATTACTTTAAAACGGCCTGTGAAGGTTATAAAAATATAGCACTTATCGATGTAGGATGGATGGGTAATATTCAATCAGTATTTGCTCGTTCTTTAGGTGCGCAATGGGCAGAAAAACAAATACATGGGTTTTATTTGGCAACTTTTGCTGGCGCCAATGATAACCGATCTATTTATAATAAGATGTTTGGTTGGCTAACCAACTATGGCCATCCCAACGATAAGTGTGATCTTTTCTTATCAGGAGGGGTGGAAATAATGGAGTTCGCTATGGCTGACAATACTGGGTCAACAATTGGCTATAAAAAAACGGATAATGGAATAATTCCTGTACGTGAAGATAGCAGTGGTTCTGAAATTGAGTATTTAAAAAAAGCAGCAAGATTGCAATCAGGGATTATTTCTTTTTTTGAGTACGTCAAACCGCTCATACAAAAAGGAAATTATGCAGCACTTAGTAGTGTTGTATTGTCAGAACCTTTTTTTGAATTGATAGCCAGACCCTCAAGCGTTCAACTGGACGCCTTATCTTCCCTCACACATTCAGAGTCCGCGGGATCTAACGCAGAAAGAATCGTGCTAGCCAAGAAACTGCCTTTAAAGGATAAACTTTTTCCCGGAGAAAATTATATCAAAGAGTTGAATGCCAGTTATTGGAAAGAAGGCTTTAAAAGGATCAACAGAAAAAAATTTTGGGCAAAATATAACTAAGCGTCATTTAATTCCGGTAGGCAGACAATCATTATTGGGCGCTCGCCCGACAAGGGCTGAGTCGATTATGCCCTGGCGCGATCATGTTAACCCTGACGGGGAAGTGGTCTCGTGCTGCGATAATGTTATTATCACTGAATACCACCGCCTGTTTGTCCATCCGCTGTGGATGTTCATTATGGTGTTCGATGTGCATTCCAGATAGTCAGAGGCGGTGTAGTCCATTAATCAACTGTTAACAAAGGATATTATCATGCCTGAAGGCCCGGAAATTCGTCGTGCGGCGGATAATCTGGAGGCGGCAATCAAAGGCAAACCCTTAACCGATGTCTGGTTTGCCTTTGCACAGTTAAAACCGTATGAATCGCAGCTTACCGGTCAACTTGTTACCCGGATAGAGACGCGGGGAAAAGCGTTATTGACCCACTTTTCAAATGGCCTGACGCTCTACAGCCACAACCAACTCTATGGCGTATGGCGGGTGATCGATACTGGTGAAATACCGCAGACCACGCGTATATTGCGCGTCAGGCTACAAACGGCGGATAAAACTATTCTGCTTTATAGCGCGTCTGATATCGAAATGCTGACAGCAGAGCAGCTCACGACGCACCCTTTTTTACAGCGAGTCGGTCCGGATGTGTTGGACGCGCGTCTTACTCCGGAAGAGGTTAAAGCTCGATTGCTGTCGCCGCGTTTTCGCAACCGACAATTTTCCGGACTGTTGCTGGATCAGGCCTTTCTGGCGGGATTGGGGAATTATCTGCGCGTTGAAATCCTCTGGCAGGTAGGGTTAACCGGACAGCATAAAGCGAAAGATCTCAACGAGGCGCAACTGAATGCGCTTTCTCACGCGCTGTTGGATATTCCGCGCCTTTCCTACACTACTCGCGGTCAGGCGGATGAGAACAAGCATCATGGCGCACTGTTTCGCTTTAAGGTTTTCCACCGTGACGGCGAAGTGTGCGAGCGGTGCGGCGGCATTATTGAAAAGACAACACTGTCCTCACGCCCGTTTTACTGGTGCCCGCATTGCCAGAAATAGCCGGAACCGTCATCGGCGAGCGGCTATTGCCTGATGGCGCGACGCTTATCAGCCCTACAAAGGTTGTTTGGGCGCATAGGTTGATATAAAACGGGCCACTGCTGGCCCAGTTAACAGAATGCTGAACAGCCGTAGGGTTTGCATTGCCATGATGAGCGCCATATCGGCACTGCTTCCTGCCGCGATCGCGGCAACCGTATCCAGACCACCGGGACTGGTGGCAAGATAAGCCGTCATAAAATCAATCTGCATGTAGTAAGCCATTCCCCACGCCATCGCGGCGCAAATCGCCATCAGCGCGAAAATTGACAATAAGATTTGCGGCAATGGCCGCAGCGCCATAAAAAACACCTGTCTGTCAAAACCCAGCCCAATACGCCAGCCTATCGCCATATACGCCACGGCCAGCAGCCATTCGGGTAATTCAATCTCAATGATGCCTTGCGAATGGAGAAGCGCGCCTGCCAACATGGGGAGCAGCATCGTGCCGGAAGGGATACGCATCAGGCGACCGGCAATGCCCGCCACGATCGCTAATAACAGCGTCGTCAATACATTACCGCTAAGCGGCGGAAACCAGATCACCTGTTGGCTGACCGCTGCCGCGCTGTCGCCGAGTATCAGGCGTGTCACCAGCACCGCCGCGCCAGCCACAAACAGTACCCGTAGATACTGCATAAACGCCACCAGGCGGATATCCGCCCCGTAATCTTGCGCCATCGCTACCATTGCCGCCGCGCCGCCCGGCGAAGACCCCCATGCGCCGGTGTTGCCGGGCAGCGAGCTGTAACGTACCAGCAGCCAGCCGACTACCGCGCTGGAAAGCAGCGTCACCAGCAACACTAAAAGCACGACCGGCCAGTAGAGGGCGAGGGTGGTCAATATCGAACCGGTTAGATTTTGGGCGATCATACAGCCGAGAATTGCCTGCGCGGCGAGAAAAATACCGCGCGGAAGTTGTAGCGTACTACCTCGCAAACTCAACACGATACCCGCAATCATTGGACCGAGCAGCATTGCCGCCGGAAGGTGCAGATAGAGAAAAATAAGGGAAATGAGCAGCGATAACAGGAACAACAAAAACCACTGCAGAATCGGCATTCCATGCTCCCTGAATGATATTTAGCGAAACCTTAATTAATCATAGAGAGTAACGGGGTAAGAATAAAATAATGAGGATAAGAAAAAAGGGAAAATGTACCGGATGGCGAGGGTTGCCTCGCCATCCGGTTGTCAATTAACGCTTCAGCGCCGATTTAAAATCGCGTTTATCGTAGCCGGTATACAGCTGACGAGGACGGGCGATTTTCATGCCGTCAGTGTGCATTTCATTCCAGTGTGCAATCCAGCCAACGGTACGCGCCATGGCGAAGATCACGGTGAACATCGAAGATGGAATGCCCATCGCTTTCAGAATGATGCCGGAGTAGAAGTCTACGTTCGGGTACAGTTTCTTCTCGATGAAGTACGGGTCGTTGAGCGCAATGTGCTCAAGCTCCATCGCCACTTCCAGCAGATCGTCTTTGGTGCCCAGCTCTTTCAGCACTTCGTGGCAGGTTTCACGCATCACGGTGGCGCGCGGATCGTAGTTTTTGTAAACACGGTGACCGAAGCCCATCAGGCGGAAAGAATCATTCTTGTCTTTCGCACGGCGAACAAATTCCGGAATGTGTTTAACAGAGCTGATTTCTTCCAGCATTTTCAGCGCGGCTTCGTTGGCGCCGCCGTGCGCGGGTCCCCACAGGGAGGCGATCCCGGCGGCAATGCAGGCGAATGGGTTGGCGCCGCTTGAACCTGCGGTACGTACCGTTGACGTTGAGGCGTTCTGCTCATGGTCAGCGTGCAGGATCAGAATACGGTCCATCGCGCGCTCTAGTACCGGATTCACTTCATAGGTTTCACACGGCGTGGAGAACATCATGTTCAGGAAGTTACCGGCGTAGGAAAGGTCGTTGCGCGGATAAACAAACGGCTGACCGATTGAATATTTGTAACACATCGCCGCCATGGTCGGCATTTTGGACAGCAGGCGGAACGCCGCGATTTCACGGTGGCGCGGATTGTTCACATCCAGCGAGTCGTGGTAGAACGCTGCCAGCGCGCCAGTGATCCCGCACATTACCGCCATCGGATGTGAGTCGCGACGGAAAGCATGGAACAGGCGAGTGATTTGCTCATGGATCATCGTATGGCGGGTGACTGTCGTTCTGAACTCGTCATACTCTTCCTGCGTCGGTTTTTCGCCGTACAGCAGGATGTAACAGACTTCCAGATAGTTGGAATCGGTAGCAAGCTGGTCAATCGGGAAACCGCGATGCAACAAAATGCCTTCGTCGCCGTCGATGAAGGTGATTTTAGATTCGCAGGATGCGGTAGAGGTGAAACCAGGGTCAAAAGTAAAAACTCCTTTTGAACCGAGACTACGAATATCAATAACATCTTGACCGAGTGTACCTTTTAGCACATCCAGTTCAATAGCAGTGTCACCAGTAAGGGTGATTTTTGCCTTTGTATCAGCCATTTACGGTCTCCTTAGCGCCTTATTGCTTAAGACTGCCGGAACTCAGACTTGCCTTCTCCACGTCATCTTCCTTGTCGTTAGTGCAGGGAAGATTCTGTGTATGCATCAATCAACCGTTACCAGTTTGTTATTTGGCTCGCCGCTCTGTGAAAGAGGGGATGACCTGGGTACAGAGCAATGGGCGCTTGCAGGTAACGGCTTGATTAATTTCGAATTAGCAGCAAATCAGGAACGTAGCAATCCGAGTAATGTAACCTGTCTATCACTAATAACTGTCCTGAAAGAATGGGTCAATATCATTGTACTGTTGCATAACTTATTAACAGGTGAAAGAGTGACCCCATAACTTTTACGCATTATATGCTTTTTCTGGTGTCGTTTGTAACAATTTTGTTTAATGTTTGTCAAATCAGATGATTGAAAATTAAAAAAATGTTGTTATCGTGACCTGTGTCACTGTTCAGGATAAAACCCGACAAACTATATGTAGGTTAATTGTAATGATTTTGTGAACGTCCTATACTGCCGCCAGGTCTCCGGAATACCCTGCAATCCCGAGCCACCCAGCGTTGTAACGTGTCGTTTTAGCTACTGGAAGCAGTGTTTTACATGACGCGCAGTTATAGAAAGGACGCTGTCTGACCCGCACGCAGACCGGAGGAAGGAAATCCCGTCGTCTTTCTGGCTACAGGTAGATTCACCTCTGTAACCGAAGTCTTAAGGGAATAATAAGAACAGCATGTGGGCGTTATTCATGATAAGAAATGTGAAAAAACAAAGACCTGTCAATCTGGATCTACAAACTATTCGGTTCCCCATCACAGCGATAGCGTCCATTCTCCATCGCGTATCCGGTGTGATTACTTTCATCGCCGTCGGCATACTACTGTGGCTACTGGGCACCAGCCTCTCTTCTCCGGAAGGATTCCAGCAGGCCGCCGATATCATGGACGGCTTCATCGTTAAATTTATCATGTGGGGCATCCTTACCGCGCTGGCGTATCACGTCATCGTGGGAATTCGTCACATGTTAATGGATTTTGGCTATCTGGAAGAAACATTCGAAGCGGGTCAACGCTCTGCCAAAATCTCTTTTGTTATCACTGTCGTGCTTTCACTTCTCGCAGGAGTCCTCGTATGGTAAGCAACGCCTCCGCATTAGGACGCAATGGCGTACATGACTTCATCCTGGTCCGTGCTACCGCTATCGTTCTGACGTTATACATCATCTACATGGTGGGTTTTTTCGCCACGAGCGGCGAACTGACCTTTGAAGCCTGGACCGGTTTCTTCTCATCGGCCTTCACCAAAGTCTTCACCCTGCTGGCGCTTTTTTCCATCTTGATTCATGCCTGGATCGGCATGTGGCAGGTGTTAACCGACTACGTTAAACCACTGGCAGTGCGTCTGATACTGCAACTCGTTATTGTTGTTGCGCTGGTGGTTTACGTCATCTATGGATTTGTTGTGGTGTGGGGTGTGTAATGAAACTGCCAGTCAGAGAATTTGATGCTGTTGTGATTGGTGCCGGTGGCGCAGGTATGCGCGCGGCGCTGCAAATTTCCCAGAGCGGCCAAACCTGTGCGCTGCTCTCGAAAGTCTTCCCGACCCGTTCCCATACCGTTTCCGCGCAGGGCGGTATCACCGTGGCGCTCGGCAATACCCATGAAGATAACTGGGAATGGCACATGTACGACACCGTAAAAGGGTCGGACTACATTGGTGACCAGGATGCCATCGAATATATGTGTAAGACCGGACCGGAAGCGATTCTGGAACTGGAGCACATGGGGCTACCGTTCTCCCGTCTTGATGATGGACGTATCTATCAGCGCCCGTTCGGCGGCCAGTCGAAAAACTTTGGCGGCGAGCAGGCGGCACGTACCGCGGCGGCGGCTGACCGTACCGGTCACGCCTTGCTACACACGCTGTATCAACAGAATTTGAAAAACCACACCACGATTTTCTCCGAATGGTATGCGCTGGATCTGGTGAAAAACCAGGATGGCGCGGTGGTGGGGTGTACCGCACTGTGCATCGAAACCGGTGAAGTGGTGTACTTCAAAGCCCGCGCGACGGTGCTGGCGACCGGCGGCGCAGGCCGTATCTACCAGTCCACCACCAACGCTCACATCAACACCGGTGACGGTGTCGGTATGGCGCTGCGTGCCGGTGTCCCGGTGCAGGACATGGAAATGTGGCAGTTCCACCCGACCGGCATCGCCGGGGCGGGCGTGCTGGTGACAGAAGGCTGCCGCGGCGAAGGCGGTTACCTGCTGAACAAACACGGCGAGCGCTTTATGGAGCGTTATGCGCCGAACGCCAAAGACCTGGCGGGTCGTGACGTGGTGGCGCGTTCCATCATGATCGAAATCCGTGAAGGCCGCGGCTGTGATGGTCCGTGGGGGCCGCACGCTAAACTGAAACTGGATCACCTGGGTAAAGAGGTGCTGGAATCTCGCCTGCCGGGTATCCTGGAGCTGTCCCGTACTTTCGCCCACGTTGACCCGGTGAAAGAGCCGATTCCGGTTATCCCGACCTGCCACTACATGATGGGCGGTATTCCGACTAAAGTGACCGGTCAGGCGCTGACCGTGAACGAGCAGGGCGAAGACGTGGTCATTCCGGGGCTGTTTGCGGTAGGCGAAATCGCCTGTGTATCGGTTCACGGCGCCAACCGTCTGGGCGGTAACTCACTGCTGGATCTGGTGGTCTTTGGCCGCGCGGCGGGGCTGCATTTACAGGAATCCATCGCCGAGCAGGGCGTGCTGCGCGACGCCAGCGAGTCTGACGTTGAAGGTTCTCTGGAGCGCCTGAATCGCTGGAACAATAACCGCAATGGCGAAGATCCGGTGGCTATCCGCAAAGCGTTGCAGGAGTGTATGCAGCATAACTTCTCCGTATTCCGTGAAGGCGACGCGATGGCGAAAGGGCTTGAGCAGTTGAAAGTGATCCGCGAGCGTCTGAAAAACGCCCGTCTGGATGACACGTCCAGCGAGTTTAATACCCAGCGTGTTGAGTGTCTGGAGCTGGATAACCTGATGGAAACCGCCTACGCCACTGCCGTATCAGCCAACTTCCGAACGGAAAGCCGCGGCGCGCATAGCCGCTTCGATTTCCCGGAGCGTGATGATGCCAACTGGTTGTGTCATACCCTGTATCAGCCGCAAACGGAATCCATGACGCGCCGAAGCGTCAATATGGAGCCGAAACTGCGTCCGGCGTTCCCGCCGAAGATTCGTACTTATTAATTGCGGAGACAGGATGATGAAACTCGAATTTTCGATTTATCGTTATAACCCGGATGTCGATAACGCTCCGCGTATGCAGGATTACACCCTGGAAGGCGAAGAAGGGCGCGACATGATGCTGCTGGATGCGTTAATCCAGCTTAAAGAAAAAGATCCCAGCCTTTCTTTCCGCCGTTCCTGCCGCGAAGGTGTGTGCGGTTCTGATGGTTTGAATATGAACGGTAAGAATGGTCTGGCCTGTATTACCCCTATTTCGGCGCTGACTCAGCCGGGTAAGAAGATTGTGATTCGCCCGCTGCCCGGTTTGCCGGTGATCCGCGATTTGGTGGTAGACATGGGGCAATTCTACGCACAATATGAGAAGATTAAGCCTTACTTATTGAATAATGGGCAAAATCCACCGGCTCGTGAGCATCTGCAGATGCCGGAGCAGCGTGAAAAACTCGATGGGCTGTATGAATGTATTCTTTGCGCCTGTTGCTCAACATCCTGCCCGTCATTCTGGTGGAACCCGGATAAGTTTATCGGTCCGGCGGGGCTGCTCGCGGCGTATCGATTCCTGATCGATAGTCGTGATACCGAGACCGACAGTCGTCTGGAAGGGATGAGCGATGCATTCAGCGTATTCCGCTGTCACAGCATTATGAACTGCGTCAGTGTATGTCCTAAGGGACTAAACCCGACGCGCGCTATCGGCCATATTAAGTCGATGCTGTTGCAGCGTAGCGCATAAGTAGTTGTAGTGGTTGCCGGATGGCGACGTACCGTCTTATCCGGCCTACAGGCGCAACCCCGTAGGCCTGATAAGCGCAGCGCCATCAGGCAATAGAAGTGCAGGAAACCTCTAAAAACTGCCATATGATTAGTAATAATCGAGATGTTCAGAGCGAGACAAGGCGCGGTCTGAACGAATCTTCGGGAGCATAGTTAACTATGTGACCGGAGTGAGCGAAGGCCGCAACGCAGTCGTAGCCTGAACAGCGAAGATTATTAGACAGTTTTTAAAGGTTCCTTAGCGGACGCAGATGACACGACAGTCCGCAACAAGTGAACCCCGGCACGCATACAGCGTATGCGTGGTTAGTATCCACGGCGAAATACTCGTCATAGTTCACGTTGCATGTGCGTTGGCTGCACTTGCTCACCCCGGTCACTTACTGGATGTAAGCTCCCAGGGATTCGCAAGCTTGCCGCCTTCCTGAAACGTGACCTATTTAGAGTATTAAATAAGCAGAAAAGATGCTTAAGGGATCACGATGCAGAACAGCGCTTTGAAAGCCTGGTTGGACTCTTCTTACCTCTCTGGTTCGAATCAGAGCTGGATAGAACAGCTCTATGAAGACTTCTTAACCGATCCTGACTCGGTAGACGCTAACTGGCGTTTGACGTTCCAGCAGTTACCTGGTACCGGAGTCAAACCGGATCAACTCCATTCAAAAACACGTGAATATTTCCGGCGGCAGGCGTTGGCTGGCTCACGTCACTCTTCTACGATTTCCGACCCTGACACCAATGTGAAGCAGGTTAAAGTCCTGCAGCTTATCAACGCTTATCGTTTCCGTGGCCATCAGCATGCAAACCTCGATCCGCTGGGACTGTGGAAGCAAGAACGTGTGGCGGATCTGGACCCTTCTTTCCATGATTTGACCGAGGCCGATTTCCAGGAAACCTTTAATGTCGGCTCCTTTGCCAGCGGCAAAGAGACGATGAAGCTGGGCGAGCTGCTCGACGCGCTCAAACAGACCTACTGCGGCCCGATTGGCGCTGAGTATATGCACATCACCAGCACCGAAGAGAAACGCTGGATCCAACAGCGCATCGAATCCGGTCGTGCGGCTTTTAGCGCTGACGAGAAAAAACGTTTCCTGAACGAACTGACCGCCGCTGAAGGGCTGGAACGTTATCTGGGCGCCAAATTCCCGGGTGCGAAACGTTTCTCGCTTGAGGGGGGAGATGCGCTGATACCCATGCTGAAAGAGATGGTTCGCCATGCGGGTAACAGCGGCACTCGCGAAGTGGTGCTGGGGATGGCGCACCGCGGTCGCCTGAACGTGCTGATCAACGTACTGGGTAAAAAACCGCAGGATCTGTTCGACGAATTTGCCGGTAAGCATAAAGAACATCTGGGTACCGGCGACGTGAAGTATCACATGGGCTTCTCGTCAGATATCGAAACCGAAGGCGGTCTGGTTCACCTGGCGCTGGCGTTTAACCCATCGCATTTGGAAATTGTGAGCCCGGTGGTGATGGGCTCCGTGCGCGCCCGTCTGGACAGACTGGACGAACCGAGCAGCAACAAAGTGTTGCCGATCACTATTCACGGCGACGCCGCGGTGACCGGCCAGGGCGTGGTTCAGGAAACTCTGAACATGTCGAAAGCGCGCGGTTACGAAGTGGGCGGTACGGTACGTATCGTTATCAACAACCAGGTGGGCTTCACCACCTCTAACCCACTGGATGCGCGTTCAACGCCTTACTGCACCGATATCGGTAAAATGGTCCAGGCGCCGATTTTCCACGTCAATGCGGACGATCCGGAAGCCGTCGCTTTTGTGACCCGTCTGGCGCTGGACTTCCGTAACACCTTTAAACGCGATGTGTTCATCGATCTGGTGTGCTACCGCCGTCACGGCCACAACGAAGCCGACGAGCCAAGCGCAACCCAGCCGCTGATGTACCAGAAAATCAAAAAGCATCCGACGCCGCGTAAAATCTACGCCGACAAACTGGAAGCTGATAAGGTCGCAACGCTGGAAGATGCCACCGAAATGGTCAACCTCTATCGCGATGCGCTGGATGCAGGCGAATGCGTGGTGAAAGAGTGGCGTCCGATGAATATGCACTCGTTCACCTGGTCGCCGTATCTAAACCACGAATGGGACGAAAGCTACCCGAACAAAGTTGAGATGAAGCGTCTGCAGGAGCTGGCAAAACGTATCAGCACCGTGCCGGAAGCCATTGAAATGCAGTCTCGCGTGGCGAAAATTTATGGCGACCGTCAGGCAATGGCGGCAGGCGAGAAATTGTTTGACTGGGGCGGCGCGGAAAATCTGGCTTACGCCACGCTGGTCGATGAAGGCATTCCGGTGCGCCTGTCCGGGGAAGACTCCGGTCGCGGCACCTTCTTCCATCGTCATGCGGTGATCCACAACCAGACGAACGGCTCAACGTATACGCCGTTGCAGCATATTCACAGCGGTCAGGGACAGTTTAAAGTCTGGGACTCCGTGCTGTCTGAAGAAGCGGTACTGGCTTTTGAATACGGTTATGCCACGGCGGAACCACGTACCCTGACTATCTGGGAAGCGCAGTTTGGCGATTTTGCCAACGGCGCGCAGGTAGTGATTGACCAGTTCATCTCCTCCGGCGAGCAGAAATGGGGCCGGATGTGCGGTCTGGTGATGCTGTTGCCGCACGGCTATGAAGGGCAGGGCCCGGAGCACTCCTCCGCGCGTCTGGAACGTTATCTGCAACTTTGCGCCGAGCAGAATATGCAGGTTTGCGTGCCGTCCACCCCGGCGCAGGTCTACCATATGCTGCGCCGTCAGGCGCTGCGCGGGATGCGTCGTCCGCTGGTGGTGATGTCGCCGAAATCGCTGCTGCGTCACCCGCTGGCGGTTTCCACGCTTGATGAACTGGCGAACGGTTCCTTCCAGCCGGCCATTGGCGAAATTGACGAGCTGGACCCTAAAGCCGTAAAACGCGTGGTAATGTGTTCTGGTAAGGTTTATTACGACCTGCTGGAACAACGTCGCAAAAACGACCAGAAAGATGTCGCTATCGTGCGCATCGAACAGCTCTATCCGTTCCCGCATAAAGCGGTGCAGGAAGCGCTGCAACCATACGCTCACGTCCATGATTTTGTCTGGTGCCAGGAAGAGCCGCTCAACCAGGGCGCATGGTACTGCAGTCAGCATCATTTCCGTGAAGTGATTCCGTTTGGGGCCGCTCTGCGTTATGCAGGTCGCCCGGCCTCCGCCTCTCCGGCGGTAGGGTATATGTCCGTTCACCAGAAACAGCAACAAGATCTGGTTAATGACGCGCTGAACATCGATTAAATAAAGGATAAATAATGAGTAGCGTAGATATTCTTGTTCCCGACCTGCCTGAGTCCGTAGCGGACGCGACCGTCGCCACCTGGCATAAAAAACCGGGCGATGCGGTTGTTCGTGACGAAGTGCTGGTAGAAATCGAAACTGACAAAGTGGTACTGGAAGTACCGGCATCAGCGGACGGCATTCTGGATGCGGTTCTGGAAGAGGAGGGGACGACTGTCACCTCTCGCCAGATCCTGGGTCGCCTGCGTGAAGGAAACAGCGCGGGTAAAGAGACCAGCGCGAAATCTGAAGAGAAAGCGTCTACGCCGGCACAGCGCCAGCAGGCGTCGCTGGAAGAACAAAACAACGATGCGCTCAGCCCGGCGATCCGTCGCCTGCTGGCTGAACACAATCTGGAAGCCAGCGCCATTAAAGGCACTGGTGTGGGTGGGCGTCTGACCCGTGAAGATGTGGAAAAACATCTGGCGAAAGGCGAGTCTAAAGCACCCGCTGTTGAACCTGCAGCACAACCCGCTCTGGGCGCGCGCGGCGAAAAACGCGTGCCAATGACCCGCCTGCGCAAGCGCGTGGCCGAGCGTCTACTGGAAGCGAAAAATTCCACCGCCATGCTGACGACCTTCAATGAAGTCAACATGAAGCCGATTATGGATTTGCGTAAGCAGTATGGCGAAGTGTTTGAAAAACGTCATGGTATCCGCCTGGGCTTTATGTCCTTCTACGTGAAAGCGGTAGTGGAAGCGCTGAAGCGTTATCCGGAAGTGAACGCCTCTATCGACGGCGATGACGTGGTGTATCACAACTACTTTGATGTGAGCATGGCGGTGTCTACGCCGCGCGGCCTGGTCACGCCGGTCCTGCGTGACGTGGATACGCTGGGCATGGCTGACATCGAGAAAAAAATTAAAGAACTGGCTGTCAAAGGCCGCGACGGCAAGCTGACCGTAGAAGACCTGACCGGTGGTAACTTTACCATTACCAACGGCGGCGTATTCGGTTCGCTGATGTCTACCCCGATCATCAACCCGCCGCAGAGCGCGATTCTGGGAATGCATGCTATTAAAGACAGGCCGATGGCGGTGGATGGCAAGGTGGAAATCCTGCCGATGATGTACCTGGCGCTCTCTTACGATCATCGCCTGATCGATGGTCGCGAATCCGTGGGCTTCCTGGTCACCATCAAAGAGTTGCTGGAAGATCCGACCCGTCTGCTGTTGGACGTGTAGTCAGCAAGAGCATCACCTGCTACCTGTAGGCTGGATAAGGCGTTCACGCCGCCATCCGGCGATGGTGTAATGCCTGATGGCGCGCAGCTTTCAGGCCTACAGGTCTAAAGATAACGATTACCTGAAGGATGGACAGAACACATGAACTTACATGAATATCAGGCAAAACAACTTTTTGCCCGCTATGGCTTACCGGCGCCGGTGGGTTATGCCTGTACTACTCCGCGTGAAGCCGAAGAAGCCGCGTCTAAAATCGGTGCCGGCCCGTGGGTAGTGAAATGTCAGGTTCACGCTGGCGGCCGCGGCAAAGCGGGCGGTGTGAAGGTAGTAAAAAGCAAAGAAGAGATTCGCGCCTTCGCGGAAAACTGGCTGGGCAAACGTCTGGTGACCTATCAAACAGACGCTAATGGCCAACCGGTAAACCAGATTCTGGTTGAAGCGGCGACCGACATCGGCAAAGAACTGTACCTCGGCGCGGTGGTTGACCGTAGTTCTCGTCGCGTGGTCTTTATGGCGTCTACCGAAGGTGGCGTAGAGATCGAAAAAGTTGCGGAGGAAACCCCGCATCTGATCCATAAAGT
Organism: Salmonella sp. SAL00670; assembly: GCF_046552235.1. Lineage (NCBI taxonomy): Bacteria > Pseudomonadati > Pseudomonadota > Gammaproteobacteria > Enterobacterales > Enterobacteriaceae > Salmonella > Salmonella sp. SAL00670. Next base: position 12,334 of record NZ_JBGDUO010000003.1, on the reverse strand, counting down.
CGCGCTCGATCCGCTGACCGGCCCGATGCCGTATCAGGGACGGGAACTGGCGTTCAAATTGGGTCTGGAAGGTAAACTGGTGCAGCAGTTCACCAAAATCTTTATGGGTCTGGCAACCATTTTCCTTGAGCGCGACCTGGCGCTGATCGAAATCAACCCGCTGGTGATTACTAAGCAGGGCGATCTGATTTGCCTCGACGGCAAGCTGGGCGCTGACGGCAACGCGCTGTTCCGCCAGCCGGATCTGCGTGAAATGCGTGACCAGTCTCAGGAAGACCCGCGTGAAGCGCAGGCAGCGCAGTGGGAACTGAACTACGTCGCGCTGGACGGCAACATCGGTTGCATGGTGAACGGCGCGGGTCTGGCGATGGGCACCATGGACATCGTTAAGCTGCATGGCGGCGAACCGGCTAACTTCCTTGACGTGGGCGGCGGCGCAACCAAAGAGCGCGTCACCGAAGCGTTTAAAATTATCCTCTCGGATGACAACGTGAAAGCGGTTCTGGTTAACATCTTCGGCGGTATCGTCCGTTGTGACCTGATTGCCGACGGTATCATCGGCGCGGTGGAAGAAGTGGGCGTGAACGTTCCGGTGGTGGTGCGTCTGGAAGGCAACAACGCCGAACTCGGCGCGAAGAAACTGGCTGACAGTGGCCTGAATATTATTGCAGCGAAAAGTCTGACGGATGCAGCTCAGCAGGTTGTTGCCGCAGTGGAGGGGAAATAATGTCCGTTTTAATTAATAAAGATACCAAGGTTATCTGCCAGGGCTTCACCGGTAGCCAGGGGACTTTCCACTCCGAACAGGCGATTGCTTACGGTACGCAGATGGTGGGCGGCGTAACGCCGGGCAAAGGCGGCACCACGCATCTGGGGCTGCCGGTGTTCAACACCGTGCGCGAAGCGGTAGAAGCTACCGGTGCGACCGCATCCGTTATCTACGTCCCGGCGCCGTTCTGCAAAGACTCCATTCTGGAAGCGATCGACGCAGGCATCAAACTGATTATCACCATCACCGAAGGTATTCCGACGCTGGATATGCTGACCGTGAAAGTGAAGCTGGACGAAGCAGGCGTGCGCATGATCGGCCCGAACTGCCCAGGTGTGATCACCCCGGGCGAATGCAAAATCGGCATCATGCCGGGTCACATTCATAAGCCGGGTAAAGTGGGTATCGTTTCCCGTTCCGGCACGCTGACCTACGAAGCGGTTAAGCAGACCACCGACTACGGTTTCGGCCAGTCCACCTGCGTGGGTATCGGCGGCGACCCGATTCCGGGCTCTAACTTTATCGATATCCTGAAACTGTTCCAGGAAGATCCGCAGACTGAAGCGATCGTGATGATCGGTGAGATCGGCGGTAGTGCAGAAGAAGAAGCGGCGGCTTACATTAAAGACCACGTGACCAAGCCGGTTGTTGGCTATATCGCGGGTGTTACCGCGCCGAAAGGCAAGCGTATGGGCCACGCTGGCGCCATCATTGCCGGTGGTAAAGGCACCGCGGATGAAAAATTCGCCGCGCTGGAAGCTGCTGGCGTGAAGACGGTTCGCAGTCTGGCCGATATCGGCGAAGCGCTGAAAGCAATTATAAAATAAAACTCGCTGTTCCTGCGGGAACAGATAAATGTCCGTTTTCGACATGGTTGGCCACCTTTACGGTGGCCTTTTTTATGGCTTTATTGTTTGTGGCAAAGTACGGGTGAAGCATCCGGGATATAAAATTATTGGCTTTGTAAATATTGAGCTATAGGAAAATGATGCCTCATTAAAAAAACATGGTGGAGTCTAAAAATAATTGATAATAACCGTCTGGCAGCGGCAGTAAATTTACTCAGTTTGCCGGTTAACTCTTTTGCAGCAAATACAGATGCTGTCTTAGTGAAAGACCTGCCGACCTCACTGGAGACGGATTATGCGCTTTCCGCCATGAAAAAAACGCATTGCAGCATTACACTATGTTGACGCTAACCTCTATAGTAAATTGACGCTTGACTCTGTGGCCGCGCATGTTTGCCTGAGCGCGAACTACACGTCTCCTCAGATGTATCGCGCTTACACAGACTGCTTGTTTAATGGCAGAATAAAACAGCTATTTTAATCATAAGAGTACCAGCATTATTTCCCTGAAGTATTAAAGATATCGTTTAATAAATCATATGAACTTTTGCTGGTTAAAAGAGGTTAACTTTAAAAATTATTAAGAACTTATTGACACTATTCGTTCGTGATTAATCATGTTTAAAGGGTATTTATGGCTGCGAATAAACAGAATTATCACTATGAGTGACGTAGATATTGAGGGTAAATCTGTGAAGGTGATAACAGAATCTTCACTATAATAATTATAGAGAGGCAAATACGGTGTTATTGAAATAAAGAAAAATTAGCGAATAAAATGTTTGTTTCTGGCTATCTGGAAAGCTTATTAGCGATAATTAAGGCGATAACCTGGCAAGATGATCCTGGCCGTTAGTCGTCGGGAAAGGGAAGTTGGGGCAGGGTAATCCCGGTGGGATGATGGCGCGTGTGCAATGAGATAGTTTCTTTGCGGTGTTAATTATAAGTAAAATAAAAATAGACTAAATGTATAAAATAATAAGTATTGATAACCTGCAGAAAAAATCTGTGAGCTATTTAGCAATAATTGAACATCAATGTGGAATGTTTTTTACGGGATGCGGGGCAGTAAAAAACGCACAAAATGTTTAGCCTTATCGAATAAGCCTCTTTTTACAGGGGGTTTAAAATTACTCTTTGCAAAAACAAAAAGTTAACAAAAAATTCACCATGCATTCAATGAATAAACATTATTAACATTAACTTCAAAAATTGATTTTAATCAATATTTAAATGTTGGAAAAGAGCATCAAAACTGGTTAAATTGTCCGTGATCAAATTCCCTGAAAAGCGATAGATTAGCCATAAATTGATCGCTGTCGAAAAAAGCAAATCTGACCCACTAAAAACCTGTTTATTGTAAGGGTTTTACGGCGTAATATATTTGCGGGATCAATTTGGGTTTTTTATTAACATGTTTGTAACTTTTCATCATTACTGTTTCCTTCCCGAGGGGATAGTACGATGGAAGGCCGCAAATAAATTTGTATTGGGGCATGCGTGTGACCCTTTCTAACGGGGTTCACTCTCGGAGTCTTCATGCGATGAGCAAGGAGTCATGATGTTAGATATAGTCGAACTGTCGCGCTTACAGTTTGCCTTGACCGCGATGTACCACTTCCTGTTTGTGCCGCTAACGCTCGGTATGGCGTTCCTGCTGGCCATTATGGAAACGGTATACGTCCTTTCCGGCAAACAGATTTATAAAGATATGACCAAGTTCTGGGGCAAGTTGTTTGGTATCAACTTTGCTCTGGGTGTGGCTACCGGTTTGACCATGGAGTTCCAGTTCGGGACAAACTGGTCGTACTACTCCCACTATGTTGGGGACATCTTCGGTGCGCCGCTGGCCATCGAAGGTTTGATGGCCTTCTTCCTCGAATCCACCTTTGTAGGTCTGTTCTTCTTCGGCTGGGATCGTCTGAGTAAAGTTCAGCATATGTGCGTCACCTGGCTGGTGGCTCTGGGGTCCAACCTCTCCGCGTTATGGATTCTGGTAGCGAACGGCTGGATGCAAAACCCAATCGCTGCGGATTTCAATTTCGAAACCATGCGTATGGAAATGGTGAGCTTCTCTGAACTGGTACTGAACCCGGTAGCACAGGTGAAATTTGTTCACACTGTGGCGTCCGGCTATGTCACCGGCGCGATGTTCATCCTCGGTATCAGCGCTTACTACATGCTGAAAGGTCGTGACTTCGCCTTTGCTAAACGCTCCTTTGCTATTGCTGCCAGCTTCGGTATGGCTGCCGTACTGTCCGTTATCGTACTCGGTGACGAATCCGGTTACGAAATGGGCGACGTGCAGAAAACCAAGCTCGCTGCGATTGAAGCAGAATGGGAAACGCAACCTGCTCCGGCCTCCTTTACCCTGTTCGGCATTCCTGACCAGGACAAACAGGAAAACCATCTGGCGATTCAGATCCCTTATGCGCTCGGCATTATCGCTACGCGTTCCGTGGACACGCCGGTTATTGGTCTGAAAGATCTCATGGTTCAGCATGAAGAGCGTATCCGTAACGGGATGAAAGCCTATGAACTGCTGGAGCAGCTGCGCGCCGGTTCTACCGACCAGGCCGTTCGCGACCAGTTTAACAGCATGAAGAAAGATCTCGGTTACGGCCTGCTGCTGAAACGCTATACGCCTAATGTGACTGACGCGACCGAAGCGCAGATCCAGCAAGCGACGAAAGATTCCATTCCTCGCGTTGCGCCGCTGTACTTCGCTTTCCGTATCATGGTGGCGTGCGGCTTCCTGCTGCTGGCGATCATCGCACTTTCCTTCTGGAGCGTGATTCGTAACCGCATCGGTGAGAAAAAATGGCTGCTGCGCGCGGCGCTGTACGGCATTCCACTGCCGTGGATTGCGGTTGAAGCAGGTTGGTTCGTCGCCGAGTATGGTCGTCAGCCGTGGGCGATCGGCGAAGTGTTGCCGACAGCCGTGGCGAACTCATCGCTGACCGTGGGCGATCTGCTGTTCTCCATGTTCCTGATTTGCGGCCTGTATACCCTGTTCCTGGTGGCAGAATTGTTCCTGATGTTCAAATTTGCACGCCTTGGCCCAAGCAGCCTGAAAACCGGTCGCTATCACTTTGAGCAGTCCACCGTGACTTCTCAGCCGGCACGCTAAGACAGGAGTCGTCAAATGATCGATTATGAAGTACTACGTTTTATCTGGTGGCTGCTGGTTGGCATTTTGCTAATTGGTTTCGCCGTCACCGATGGGTTCGACATGGGGGTGGGGATGCTCACCCGTTTCCTCGGTCGTAACGACACCGAACGTCGAATTATGATTAACTCTATCGCCCCGCACTGGGACGGTAACCAGGTGTGGTTGATCACCGCGGGCGGTGCGTTGTTTGCTGCCTGGCCGATGGTTTACGCCGCGGCGTTCTCCGGTTTCTATGTAGCGATGATCCTGGTGCTGGCGTCTTTGTTCTTCCGTCCGGTCGGTTTTGATTACCGTTCCAAGATTGAAGACCCGCGCTGGCGCAACATGTGGGACTGGGGCGTGTTCATCGGTAGCTTTGTGCCGCCGCTGGTGATTGGCGTGGCCTTTGGCAACCTGTTGCAGGGCGTGCCGTTCCACGTGGATGAGTATCTGCGTCTGTACTACACCGGTAACTTCTTCCAGTTGCTGAACCCGTTTGGTCTGCTGGCGGGTATCGTAAGCGTAGGGATGATCATCACGCAGGGGGCGACTTACCTGCAAATGCGTACCGTTGGCGAACTGCACCTGCGCGCGCGCGCCACCTCGCAGATTGCGGCGCTGGTGACATTAGTGTGCTTTGCGCTGGCGGGCGTTTGGGTAATGTATGGTATTGATGGTTATGTCGTGACATCCGCGATTGACCATCATGCCGCCTCTAACCCGCTGACTAAAGAAGTGGCGCGTGAAGCTGGCGCCTGGCTGGTGAACTTTAATAATGCTCCGATCCTGTGGTTGGTTCCGGCTCTGGGCGTGGTTCTGCCGCTGCTGACTATCCTGACTTCCCGTATGGAGAAAGGCGCGTGGGCATTCCTGTTCTCTTCGCTGACCCTGGCCTGCATTATTCTGACGGCGGGTATCGCTATGTTCCCATTTGTGATGCCGTCCAGCACGATGATGAATGCCAGCCTGACCATGTGGGATGCGACATCCAGCCAGATGACGCTGAACCTGATGACCTGGGTTGCGGCGGTGTTCGTACCGATCATTCTGATCTACACCAGCTGGTGTTACTGGAAAATGTTCGGTCGTATCACTAAAGAACATATTGAAAGCAACACCCACTCTCTGTACTAAGTAAGGAGCTTAAAATGTGGTATTTCGCATGGATTCTGGGAACGCTTCTTGCCTGTGCATTCGGGATCATTACCGCCCTGGCGCTTGAGCACGTTGAAGCGGGTAAAACCGGTCAAGAAGAAAGCTAATGACCCATATTATCGCAAAACTGTATGCGGTAATGGACAAGCGCCCGTTAAGGGCGCTTTCCTTCGTGATGGCGATAGTGCTGGCAGGATGTATGTTCTGGGACCCGTCACGGTTTGCCGCCAGGACCAGCACGCTTGAAATCTGGCACGGATTATTGCTGATGTGGGCGGTTTGCGCAGGCATAATCCACGGCGTGGGTTTTCGCCCTGAATCCGTACACTGGCAAGGGATTTTTTGTCCGCTCCTTGCGGATATCGTCCTTATCGTCGGCCTGATTTTCTTCTTCTTGTGAATAAGAAACCTCCTTAAAAATATATGGGCTTGCATAAGCCCATATATTTTTACTCTCCCTTAACTTCCCCCCATTCCCAAGCCTCATTCCCACGCGTATAGTAGCAACGTTTAAAAGCTCTACTTTTGTTGCATTACCGGGATGTAAAGTGAATACAAGGCGATATACAACGGCATTCTTGAGGCATTACGGCGGCAAGCGGATGACGCCAACAAAGAGGCTGCAGGGATGAATAAGTATATGTTTCGATGGCCAATTCGAGTTTATTACGAAGACACGGACGCCGGCGGTGTGGTTTATCACGCCAGCTATGTCGCTTTTTATGAAAGAGCGCGCACGGAGATGCTGCGTCACCATCACTTCAGCCAACAGGTGCTGCTGGCGGAGCGGGTCGCCTTTGTGGTGCGCAAGATGACGCTGGAATACTATGCGCCTGCGCGGCTCGACGATATGCTTGAAGTTCAAACAGAAATTACGTCAATGCGTGGCACCGCTTTGGTTTTCACGCAACGCATTGTCAACGCAGAGAACACGCTGCTAAATGAAGCAGAGGTTCTGATTGTTTGCGTTGATCCACTCAAAATGAAGCCTCGTGCGCTTCCTAAGTCTATTGTCGCGGAGTTTAAGCAGTGACTGACATGAATATCCTTGATTTGTTCCTGAAGGCAAGCCTTCTGGTTAAACTTATCATGTTGATTTTGATTGGTTTTTCAATAGCATCCTGGGCCATCATTATCCAGCGAACGCGTATCCTGAACGCCGCTGCGCGTGAGGCGGAAGCGTTTGAAGATAAATTCTGGTCCGGAATCGAACTATCGCGTCTGTACCAGGAAAGCCAGGGGAGACGCGATAGTCTGTCGGGCTCGGAACAAATCTTTTATAGCGGGTTCAAAGAGTTTGTCCGGCTCCATCGCGCCAACAGCCATGCGCCGGAGGCAGTGGTAGAGGGGGCGTCGCGTGCGATGCGCATCTCCATGAACCGAGAGCTGGAAACGCTGGAAACGCATATCCCGTTTCTTGGCACGGTAGGCTCTATCAGTCCTTATATCGGTCTGTTTGGCACCGTATGGGGGATTATGCATGCGTTTATCGCCCTGGGCGCGGTGAAACAGGCGACTCTGCAAATGGTTGCGCCGGGTATTGCCGAAGCATTGATTGCCACGGCGATTGGTCTGTTTGCCGCTATCCCTGCGGTTATGGCTTACAACCGACTGAATCAGCGCGTGAACAAGCTGGAACTGAATTACGACAACTTTATGGAAGAGTTCACCGCGATTCTGCACCGCCAGGCGTTTACCGTAAGCGAAAGCAACAAGGGGTAAGCCATGGCCAGAACGCGTGGACGAGGTCGTCGCGAACTTAAGTCCGAAATCAATATCGTACCGCTACTCGACGTACTGTTGGTGCTGCTGCTGATCTTTATGGCAACCGCGCCGATCATTACCCAGAGCGTGGAAGTCGACTTACCGGAGGCGAATCAGTCGCAGGCGGTCAGTAGTAACGACGATCCACCGGTCATTATTGAGGTTTCCGGAGTAGGGCAATACAGCGTAGTGGTTGATAAAGATCGAATGGATCAACTGCCGTCTGAACAGGTGATCGCAGAAGTAAAGCGTCATCTGCAGGCTAATCCGAAAACAGTCTTTTTAATCGGCGGCGCGAAAGAGGTGCCGTACGATGAAATAATTAAAGCGCTGAACTTGTTACACAGCGCGGGCGTAAAATCGGTTGGCTTAATGACGCAGCCAATCTGAAGTCTGCGTCCCGTTGGCTTGAAAGACGGCGAGTAACAGGCGAACAGTTTTTTGGGAACCGAGAGTGTCAAAGGCAACCGAACAAAACGACAAGCTCAAACGGGCGATAATTATTTCAGCCGTGCTGCATATCATCTTATTTGCAGTGCTGATCTGGAGTTCGTTTGATGAGCATATAGAGGCTTCTGCCGGCGGCGGCGGCGGTTCCGCTATCGACGCGGTGATGGTCGATCCTGGCGCCGTTGTGCAGCAGTACAACCGTCAGCAGGATCAACAGGCCAGCGCCAGACGCGCGGAAGAAGAGCGTAAAAAGCTGCAACAGCAGCAAGCAGAGGAGCTGCAGCAGAAGCAGGCTGCCGAACAGGAGCGGTTGAAACAACTTGAGAAAGAACGTTTAGCGGCTCAGGAGCAGCAAAAGCAGGCTGAAGAAGCAGCAAAACTGGCGCAACAGCAGCAGCAACAGGCCGAAGAAGCGGCGAAAGCGGCGGCGGACGCGAAGAAAAAAGCGGAGGCCGAGGCGGCGAAAGCGGCGGCGGACGCGAAGAAGAAAGCAGAGGCCGAGGCGGTAAAAGCGGCAGCGGACGCGAAGAAGAAAGCGGAAGCCGAAGCGGCGAAAGCAGCGGCGGACGCGAAGAAGAAAGCAGAGGCCGAAGCGGCGAAAGCAGCGGCGGAGGCGAAGAAGAAAGCGGAGGCCGAAGCGGCGAAAGCAGCGGCGGACGCTAAGAAGAAAGCGGATGCCGAGGCGGCGAAAGCGGCGGCGGAGGCGAAGAAGAAAGCGGATGCCGCGGCGGCGAAAGCAGCGGCGGACGCTAAGAAGAAAGCGGCTGCCGAAAAAGCGGCCGCCGCAGAAGGCGTCGATGATCTGCTTGGCGATCTCAGCTCGGGTAAGAATGCGCCGAAAACCGGCGGCGGCGCGAAAGGGAATGGCCAGCCATCGAAAGATAGCGGTACATCGGGCGCTAACGGTGGGGCGACAGGCGCTGATATCAGCGCCTACGCGAAACAGATTCAGGTCGCCATTCAGAGCCGTCTGTATGATGCGAGCCTGTATCAGGGCAAACAATGTGTCTTGCATATTAGCCTGGCGCCGGATGGCTCATTAAAAAGCATTACGTCTGAGGGCGGCGATCCGGCGCTTTGTCAGGCGGCGTTAATGGCGGCAAAAACCGCGAAAATTCCTAAACCGCCAAGCCAGGCTGTTTATGAGAAAATAAAGGATGCCAAACTAGACTTTAAACTGTAGATACTTTTCTTTATGGAAGTTAGAGCAGTTGAGTTGTTACTGGTCCTGGTGGTTTTGTGTATTTGAGTTTGTTAACATTCTGCTAAATTATCGTGGGTCGCAGGCCCAGGTATGGGAGATATGATGAAGCAGGCATTACGAGTAGCATTTGGTTTTCTGATGCTGTGGGCGGCGGTGCTGCACGCAGAAGTCCGTATTGAGATCACCCAGGGGGTGGACTCGGCGCGACCGATTGGCGTTGTGCCTTTTAAATGGGCCGGACCGGGCGCTGCGCCTGAAGATATCGGTGGCATCGTGGCGGCAGATTTACGCAATAGCGGTAAATTTAATCCGTTAGACCGGTCCCGACTGCCGCAGCAGCCAGCCACCGCTCAGGAAGTTCAGCCTACCGCATGGTCTGCGCTGGGTATTGATGCCGTCGTCGTTGGACAGGTCACGCCGAATCCGGACGGTTCCTACAATGTTGCTTATCAGCTGGTTGACACTGGCGGCGCGCCGGGTACCGTACTGGCGCAAAACTCTTATAAAGTGAACAAGCAGTGGCTGCGTTATGCAGGCCATACCGCCAGTGACGAAGTCTTTGAAAAACTGACGGGCATTAAGGGCGCGTTCCGTACTCGTATCGCCTATGTGGTACAGACTAATGGCGGTCAGTTCCCGTATGAACTGCGTGTGTCGGATTACGATGGTTACAATCAGTTTGTGGTGCACCGTTCTCCGCAGCCGTTGATGTCTCCGGCGTGGTCTCCGGACGGCTCAAAACTGGCTTACGTGACATTTGAAAGCGGTCGCTCCGCGCTGGTTATCCAGACGCTGGCAAACGGCGCAGTGCGTCAGGTTGCGTCCTTCCCGCGTCACAACGGCGCGCCGGCCTTCTCGCCGGATGGGACGAAACTGGCGTTCGCGTTATCGAAAACCGGAAGTCTGAACCTGTACGTTATGGATCTCGCCTCCGGTCAGATTCGTCAGATAACGGACGGCCGTAGCAACAATACGGAGCCGACCTGGTTCCCGGACAGCCAGACTCTGGCCTTTACCTCTGACCAGGCTGGACGTCCGCAAGTGTATAAAATGAACATTAACGGCGGTGCGGCGCAGCGTATTACCTGGGAAGGTTCGCAAAACCAGGATGCGGATGTCAGCAGCGACGGTAAATTTATGGTAATGGTAAGCTCAAATAACGGGCAGCAGCACATTGCCAAACAAGATCTGGTGACGGGTGGCGTACAGGTTCTGTCGTCAACGTTCCTGGATGAAACGCCAAGTCTGGCACCTAACGGCACGATGGTAATCTACAGCTCTTCTCAGGGGATGGGATCTGTGCTGAATTTGGTTTCTACAGATGGGCGTTTCAAAGCGCGTCTTCCGGCAACTGATGGTCAGGTGAAATCGCCTGCCTGGTCGCCGTATCTGTGATAATAATTAATTGATTACTAAAGGAATTAAAGAAATGCAACTGAACAAAGTGCTGAAGGGCCTGATGATTGCCCTGCCTGTTATGGCAATCGCGGCATGTTCTTCCAACAAGAACGCCAGCAATGACGGTAGCGAAGGCGGTATGCTGAACGGCGCCGGCACTGGTATGGACGCTAACGGCAACGGCAACATGTCATCTGAAGAGCAAGCGCGTCTGCAGATGCAGCAGCTGCAGCAGAACAACATCGTTTACTTCGATCTCGACAAGTACGATATCCGTTCTGACTTCGCGGCAATGCTGGATGCGCACGCTAACTTCCTGCGTAGCAACCCGTCTTACAAAGTCACCGTAGAAGGTCACGCGGACGAACGCGGTACTCCGGAGTACAACATCTCCCTGGGTGAGCGTCGTGCTAACGCCGTTAAAATGTACCTGCAGGGTAAAGGCGTTTCCGCTGACCAGATCTCCATCGTTTCTTACGGTAAAGAAAAACCTGCCGTACTGGGCCACGACGAAGCGGCTTACGCTAAGAACCGTCGCGCTGTACTGGTTTACTAAGAGAATTGCATGAGCAGTAACTTCAGACATCACCTGTTGAGTCTGTCGTTACTGGTTGGCATAGCGGCCCCCTGGGCCGCTTTTGCTCAGGCGCCAATCAGTAGTGTCGGCTCAGGCTCGGTCGAAGACCGCGTCACTCAACTTGAGCGTATCTCTAACGCTCACAGCCAGCTTTTAACCCAACTTCAGCAGCAGCTCTCCGATAATCAGTCCGATATCGATTCTTTGCGCGGCCAAATCCAGGAAAATCAGTATCAACTGAATCAGGTGATGGAGCGCCAGAAGCAAATTATGCTGCAGCTGGGGAGCTTAAATAATGGCGGCGCAGCGCAGCCAGCAGCTGGTGACCAGAGCGGGGCGGCAACCACTGCGACCCCCGCCCCGGATGCCGGTACGGCAACCTCAGGGGCGCCGGTACAAAGTGGCGATGCGAATACCGATTACAATGCGGCAATTGCGCTGGTGCAGGATAAGTCTCGCCAGGATGATGCGATTGTGGCGTTTCAGAACTTCATCAAGAAATACCCTGATTCTACTTATCAGCCGAACGCCAATTATTGGCTGGGCCAGTTGAATTACAACAAGGGTAAAAAAGATGACGCCGCCTATTATTTCGCCTCGGTAGTAAAAAACTATCCTAAGTCGCCGAAGGCTGCGGACGCGATGTACAAAGTTGGCGTTATCATGCAGGACAAAGGTGATACGGCAAAAGCGAAAGCAGTTTATCAGCAGGTGATTAACAAATATCCTGGCACTGATGGCGCGAAACAGGCGCAGAAGCGTCTTAACGCGATGTAATGCGTACCATGCGACCAGAAAACGCCTTTTTTCTGGTCGCGTCGTGCGATTCCTAAGCAGTTGAGCCCTCTGCGTCGAAATTTTTGTTGCGCTCAAATCTGAAATCAGTAATATATGCCGCCGTTGCCACGGGATATTAAACAACTCGAAAGCGACGCAAAAGTGGGTCGTTAGCTCAGTTGGTAGAGCAGTTGACTTTTAATCAATTGGTCGCAGGTTCGAATCCTGCACGACCCACCAA